>JBMOMB010000054.1:0-21368 GCA_049325215.1 Acidobacteriota bacterium | reverse complement strand
CCGGCTTCCAGCGCGGTTGTGACCGTGCAGATGATCGGCCCCGGTGGCGTCAGCGATCAGCTCGAGCTCTCGCCCGCGCGCGGCGAGCCGGGCGTCTACGAGGCCCGCTGGCGCGCGCCCCGGCCCCGCGCCTATCTCGCCGAGGCCGTCGCGCGCGAAGGACTCGAAGAGCTGGGCCGCGACACGGTCACCTTCCGCCGCGACGACGGCACAGAGGAGTTCTTCCGCACCGAGCAGAACCGCGAGCTGCTTGAGCGCCTCGCGCAGCAGACCGGCGGCCGCTACTGGCGTCCCGCGGAGACCGGAGGTCTGGTCAAGGAAATCGAACTCTCCGAAGCCGGCATCACCGTGCGCGAAACCCGCCCCGTCTGGAACGCGCCCGCCGCGTTCCTGCTGCTGGCCGGATTGAAGGCCGCCGAATGGCTGGTGCGCCGCCGCTGGGGGGCCATATGAAATTCTGTCTGCTCCTGCTCAGCCTCGCCCTCGGCGCGTCCGCCGCCGAACGCGCGCTGTTTGTCGCCGGGCTCGGCGGCGAGTCCGATTACGAGCAGCGCTTCCAGAGCCTGGCGCGCGAGGGCGCCAGGCTGGCCGGCGGCGAAGCCCTCGCCGGTCCGCAGGCGACGAAGCAGGCGTTGCGGGGCGCGATCGCCCGCGCCGCCTCGGAGCTCAGCGAAGACGATACGTTTCTGCTTGTTCTCATCGGGCACGGAACCTACGATGGCCTCGCTTACAAATTCAATGTCCCGGGCCCCGACGTGGCCACTGATGAGCTGCGCTCCTGGCTGGACACGGTCAAAGCGCGCCAGATCGTGGTGCTGGCCACCAGCGCTTCCGGCGCCGCGCTGAAAGAGCTCGCCCATCCTCGCCGCGCCGTCTTCGCCGCCACCCGCTCGGGCATGGAGAAAAACGCCGTAACATTTCCGCGCTATTTTGTCGAAGCGCTCCGCGACCCCGCCGCCGACACCGACAAGAATGAAGCCGTCAGCGCTGTGGAGGCCTTCCGCTACGCTTCGCAGAAAACGGCAGCGTTTTTCGAGACGCAGAAGCGCATCGCCACGGAACACGCCTCCATGGAGGATCCCGCCGGCATCGGCCGCGCCTCCATCGTCAGATTTGGCGCCGCGCAGGCGGCGCTGGCCAATCCTGCCAAGCGCGCGCTGCTCGCGTACCGCGAAAAGCTCGAAGCGGAGATCGAGAAGCTCAAGCGCGAAAAGGCCGCGATGCCGCTCGACGAGTACAAGAAGCGGTTGCAGGCCCTGCTGGTGGCGCTGGCCGGCATCCAGGAGGAGATCGAGCGATGATGCGGCGGTTGCTGCTGCTCGTCCTGCTGGCTGGAGGCGCTCTCGCGCAACCGGCCGCCGATCTGGCCGAGCGCTACTGGAAGCAGCAGCGCTGGCAGGAGGCCAACGACGCCTTCCGCGCCGCTGTCCAGGCGGATCCGAAGAACCCCGCCCTGCGCGTCCGCTGGGGCCTGCTGCTGCTCGAGCGGTTCAATCCGGGCGAAGCGGCGGATCTGTTCAACGAAGCGCTCGAACTCGAAAAAGACTACCCGCCAGCCCTGCTCGGCCTGGCCAGGGTAGCCGCCGAGCGCTTGGATCCGAAGGCCGCCGAACTTTGCCGCAAGGCGCTCGCGAAAGACCCATCGCTCGACGAGGCGCGCGAACTGCTGGCCCACGTGCTGCTCGAGGACGGCGCCTTTGACCAGGCCGCCGAGGAAGCGCGCAAGCTCGGCGCGCGCCCCGGCGCGCAGGCCGTGCTCGCCGCCATCGCATTGCTCCGCGATCAGGACGCCTCCGCCCCGCTCGCCGCCATGGGGCGCTACGCGCCCGGCTACGCGCGCATCGCCCGGCACCTCGTCTTGAACCGCCGGTACGAAGAAGGCATCCAGCATTACCAGAAAGCTTTGGAAATCGATCCCGCCTTCCACGCGGCGCGCAGCGAGCTGGGCATCAACCTCATGCGCGTGGGGCGTGACCGCGAGGCCCGCCGCGAGCTCGAGACCGCCTACGAAGCCGGCTACCGCAGCGCGCCCACTGCCAACTCGCTCAAACTGCTCGACACGCTGGCGAAATTCGAAACCACCCGCCGCCCGCGCTACGTGCTGCGGTTTCACGGCAGCGAAGCGAAGCTGCTCGCGCCGTACTTCGAGCGGGAAGTGCAGCGAGCGCTCGACGCCTACGAGAAAAAATACGGCTTCCTCCTTCCCGGGCCCGTGCAGGTGGAGGTCTACAGCAATCACGCCGACTTCGAAGTGCGCACGCTCGGCGTGCCGGGCCTCGGCGCGCTCGGCGTGGCCTTCGGGCTCAGCGTGGCCATGGACAGCCCCTCGGCGCGCGCGCCGGCCGCGTTTCACTGGGCCAGCACGTTGTGGCACGAGCTCAGCCACGTCTTCGTCATCACGGCTACGCGGCACCGCGTGCCGCGCTGGTTCACGGAAGGCCTCTCCGTTCACGAGGAGACCGCGGCCAACCCCGAATGGGGCGACCGCCTCACGCCGGACATCATCGCCGCCATCCGCAAGGGCGAACTGCTCCCGGTCGAGGAGCTCGACCGCGGCTTCCAGCGCCCGCGCAGCCCGGGGCAGGTGACGCTGAGTTACTTCCAGGCCGGACGCATCTGCGACTACATCGTCGAACGGTGGGGCTGGCCGAAGATTCTCGATCTGATCCGCGCCTTCGAGAAACCTGCGGCCACGGGCGAAGTCATCGCCCGCGTGCTGGGCGTTCCGGCCAAAGAATTCGACGCGCAATTCCTTGCCTGGCTCAAGGAGCGGCACAAGACGCCGCTCGAAAACTTCGAGCGCTGGCCGAAGGAGCTCAAAGCCCTGCACGAAGCCCGGCGCGCGGGGAAATGGCCGGAAGTCCGGTCCATGGCGCGGAGCGTCATCGCCGCGTTTCCCGAATTCGTTGAAACCGGCAACGCATACCAGGTTCTGGCCGAAGCCTGCGAGCAGCTCAAAGACGTTCCGTGCGCCATCGATGCCCTGGAGCGGTACATGAAACAGGGCGGCCGCAACCCTGAAGCCCTGAAGAAACTCGCCAGGCTGCTTGACGGCGCCGGCCGCGCGCGCGAAGCCGAAGCCGCGCTGTCGCGGCTCCTCTGGATCTATCCGGTGAAGGACGAGCAATTGCACCGCGGACTGGCCGAACTGCGCGCGAAGCTGAACGTGTGGGAGGGCGCGGCCGAAGAATGGCGCGCGGTCCTTGCGTCCAACACCGTGGATCCCGCATCCGCCTGGTATGGGCTCGCGCTGGCTTACAGGAATCTCAAGCGCAATGACGAAGCGCGCGACGCCGTGCTGGCGGCGCTGGAGGAGGCGCCCGGCTACCGCCCCGCGCAGCGGCTTCTGCTGGAATTGAATCGAGGGGCTGAAGAAAGGAAGAACGACTGACATGGCGACTGTGGACACGGCGGCTCTGCGGAGCCAGGTGGAGCGGTTCCAGGAGGTGCACGACGCGCTGGTGCGCGAAGTGCGCAAGGTGATCGTCGGCCAGGAGGAGGTGCTCGAGCAGTTGATGATCGCGCTCTTCGTCGGCGGCCACTGCCTCATCACCGGGATGCCCGGCACCGCCAAGACGCTGCTGGTGCGCACCATGGCGCAGACGCTCGGGCTCGAATTCCGCCGCATCCAGTTCACCCCCGACCTGATGCCCAGCGACATCACCGGCACCGACATTCTGGAAGAGGAGCCCGGCACCGGCCGCCGCTTCTGGACCTTTGTGAAAGGCCCCATCTTCGGCAACGTGCTGCTGGCCGATGAAATCAACCGCACGCCGCCCAAGACGCAGGCCGCGCTGCTTGAGGCCATGCAGGAGCTCTCCTGCACGGTGCGCGGCAATCACTATGATCTGCCCCGGCCGTTCTTCGTCCTCGCCACGCAGAACCCCATCGAGCTGGAAGGCACCTACCCGCTGCCCGAAGCCCAACTGGACCGCTTCCTCTTCAATACGCTGCTCGATTATCTGGGCGAAGAGGAAGAAATGCAGGTCATCGAGCGCACCACCACCACCGCCGTGCCCGATGTCCAGCCGGTGACCAACGCGGAGGAGATCCTCGGCTTCCAGCAACTGGTGCGCATGGTGCCCATCGCCGAAGACGCAGCCCGCCATGCCATCGCGCTGGTGCGCGCCACCCGCCCGCGCGACGGCGCCGCGCCGGACTTCGTGAAGAAGTACGTCAACTTCGGCGCCAGCGTGCGCGGCGCGCAGAACCTGGTGCTCTCGGCAAAGGCCCGGGCGCTGATGCGCGGCCGCTACCACGTCACCTTCGATGACATCCGCGCCCTGATGCCGCCGGTGCTGCGCCACCGCATTCTGCTCAACTTCCAGGCCGAGAGCGACCGGCTCACGCCGGACGACATCCTCGCGCGCCTGCTCGACGCCGTTCCGCCCCGGAGGAGCTGATGCAGCAGCGCTTCCTCGACCCGCAGATCCTCGCCGGCATCGCCAATCTCGAGCTGACGGCGAAGACTGTGGTCGAGGGCTTTGTCAGCGGCCTGCACCGCTCGCCCGAATACGGCTTCAGCCAGGAGTTTGCCGAGTACCGCCCCTACGTGCCCGGCGACGATCTGCGCTACGTTGACTGGAACGTCTACGCCCGCGCCGGCCGCCTCTACCTGAAACGCTTCCGCGGCGAGACCAACACCCGGCTCACCATTCTGCTCGACCGCAGCGCCTCGATGGGCTTCGCCGGGCGCGGCCTGCGCAAGATCGATTACGCCCGCTTTCTCGCCGCCTCGCTCGGCTACCTGGCCCACCGGCAGCGCGATGCCGTGGGGCTGATCGCTTTCGACGACGAGGTGCGTGATTACGTTGAACCCAGCTCGCGGCACGGGCAGTGGCTGAAGGTCCTCCATGCCATCGACCGCGCCGAGCCGGGACGCAGCACCGACTACACCCGGCCCTTCTGGCACTTCCAGCAGTTCCTGCGGCGGCGCGGCATCGTGCTCGTCCTGAGCGATTTCTTCGCGCCCGCCCGCGATGTCATCGCCACCGTCGCCCCGCTGCGGCAGCGCGGCAACGACGTCATCCTGATGCACGTGCTCGATCCGGAAGAAGTCGCGCCCGAACTGGACAGCTCGCGCGTCCTCATCGACATGGAAACGGGCCAGGAGGTGGAGGTCCACCCGGCCTATGCGTCAGGGCCGTACCGCGAAAAGATGCGGAGGCATCTCGAGGATCTGGAATCGCTGGCGCAGAGCGCAGGCATGAGCTACTATCGCAGCCTCACATCGGAGCCGCTGGACGAAGCGCTGCGCCGCTACCTGGCCGTGCGCGAGGGGAGGCCGTAGATGGGCCTGCTCGCTCCCTGGTTCCTCGCCGGGCTCGGGCTGCTGGCGCTGCCTGTGTACCTGCACCTGCTGCGGCGGAGCCGGCCGGATTCGAAACATTTCAGCTCGCTCATGTTTTTCGAGCCGGGCCGCCAGGCCGAGCTGCGCCGCCGCCGCCTCGACTACCTGGCGCTGCTCGCCGCGCGCCTGCTGCTGCTCGCGCTGATCATCCTGGCCTTCGCGCAGCCGGTGATCCGTTCCTCTTCCGTGCAGGCGGGGCCGCCCGCGCTGCGCCTGGTCGTGGTTGACACCTCGGCCAGCATGGGCTTCCGCGGGCGGATGCAGGAAGCGCGGCGCATCGCCGCGGATCTGCTCACGCCGCAGGCGCGGCTGGCAGCATTCGATTCGCGGCTGCGGCTGCTGGACCGCGCCGAACTCGCGCGGCTGGAGGCGGGGCCGGCGGCCACCTCGTTCGGCGAACTGGCGCGCGCGCTGCGCGCTTTCCACGACGAGCAGAAGCAGCCCGTGGAGGTGCATCTCATCAGCGATTTCCAGCGCTCCGCGCTGGCGGGCGGGTTCGCCGCTCTGCAGCTGCCGGAGGGCGTGGCGCTGCAACTGCATCCGGTGGCGCAGCGCGCAGAGCCGAACTGGACGGTGGAGAGCGTGCGCGCGCCGGCGCGCGTCCGCCAAGGGCGCGAAGCGCGCATTCAGGCCGTGGTCGCCGGCTTCCGCACGCCGGCCGCGCAGAAGACCGCCGTGCTGAGCGTGGCCGGCAGGGACGTGGCCCGCAAGCCCGTCGAGGCGCCCCCGGAGGGACGCGCCACCGTGGAGTTCGAGGGGCCGGATCTGCCCTACGGCTTCGCCGAGTGTTCGGTGCGGATCGAGCCGGGCGACGGGCTCGCGGCTGATGACAGTTTCCTGTTCGCCATCGAGCGCACCGATCCGCTCGCGCTGGCCTGGTTCGGAGAGCGGCGCGCCGAGACGTATGTGCGCAATGCTCTGGAAGCCGCAGCCGGCGGTGTGTTCACGCTGGGCAGCGGCGCCGGATGGCAGCAGGCCCGGGCCGTCGTCGCCGCCGGCGCGATGCCCGCGGAGGCCGAGCTCGCCGCCGCCGTGCGCCGAGGCATGGGCCTGCTGCTGGTGCTGAACGCAACGGACGCGGCGCGCGGCCGCGTGCCGGTCACCGGGCACAAGATCACGGGCACGCGTTACGCGGCCCGCACCGGAGAAGGCTTTTTCCTCGCTTCCCGCACGGATCCCACTTCGCCGCTGATCGAAAGGTCCGGCGGCTGGCAGGGCGTGCGTTTCTATCAGGTGCTGGCCGTCGAACCGGGGGAAGCGCGGGTGCTGGCAGCGGTCAGCGATGGCACTCCTCTGCTGCTCGAACAGCGCGTGGGCGAGGGCATGGTTCTGATCCTCGCCTCGCCGCTGGACGGCGTGGCGAACGACTTCCCGCTGCATCCCGCCTTTGTGCCGTTCGTCGAGCAGGCGGCGCGGCTGCTGACCGGGTGGGAGGACTCGACGGCTGCGCTGCCCGCAGGCGAGTTGCTGGCGGTGGGCTCGGGCGGCCGGGCGTTCGCCTTCGAGGTTCTGGATCCGGGCGGGCGCCGCGCGCTCAGCTTCTCGGAGCGCGCCCGCGGCGCTTCAGTTGAACTCGACCGGACGGGCTTCTGGCGCGTGCTGCGCGGCGGCGGGCGGGACCGCATGATCGCCGTGAACGTCGACCGCCGCGAGTCCGATCTCGAACCCGTCCCCGAAGAGGCTTTGAAACTGTGGCCCGCGGCGGCATCCGCGGCGGGGCAGGCAGGCGGCGGAACCCCGCCGGCCAAGCCGCTCGCGCTGTGGGTGCTGGCAGCAGCTTTGGCGGCGGCGCTGGTGGAAGCTGTGCTCGAATCCTACTATTTGGGCAGGGAGGCGGCATGAGCGCGAGGCAACGGTTCTTCGAGTATCTGGGCGCCATCGAGCAGCGCTTGCGCATGCGCTCGCTGGCTGTGGGCTTGGCGCTGGCCGTGGCGCTGCTGCTGGCGGTGACGGCGGCGGGGGCGTGGTTCGGCCTGCGGCATGCGTTCGATCCGCGTGTGCTGCTGGCCGGGCGTCTTGCGCTGGTGCTCGCCGCAGGCGCGGGGCTGGCGCTGGGCGTTGCTGCGCCGCTGCTGCGCATCAATCGACGCCGCGCCGCACGCCTGGCCGAGGCGAAGCTGGCAGGGCTCGAAGAGCGGGCCGCCACGCTCGCCGGTCCTGTGGCCGATTCGCCTCTGGCGGAGCTGGTGGCGGAGGAGGCGCTGCGCCGCGCGGAAACCGTGCCGCCGCGCGTGCTCGTCGGCAACGCGGCCACCGTGTCGGCGGGCGCGGCAGCTGGAGCGGCGCTGATCGCGCTCGTCTGGTTCACCACCGCCGCCCCCGGCTCGCTCGGCTACAGCGCGCACCTGCTGTGGGCGGGCGCGCCACCCGCGGGACAGCAGGCGCTGTTCGAGCTGACTGTCAAGCCCGGCAACGCGAAGGTGCGCCGCGGCGGAGACCAGTTGATTGAAGCGGTGGCCGCCGGCTTCGACATGACGGGGTTGAGGCTCCGGCTGCGCCGCCCCGGCTCGGCGCAGTGGGAGACGCTGGCGATGGAGCCGAATCCTTCCGGCACGGGCTTCGTGTTCCTTCTGGCAGGAATCACGGATGACGTCGAGTACCAGGTGGACGCGCAGCGCATGCGTTCGCCGGTCTACCGGCTGTCGGTCGTGGACCTGCCGCGGATCGAGAAGTACCGGGTCCGCTACCGCTATCCCGCCTATCTCGGGCTGCCCGATGCGGAAGAGGATCCCGGCGGCGACATCCGCGCCGTGGAGAACACGCGGGCGGTGCTCGAAATCGAAACCGACAAGCCGCTCGCCAATGGCGTCCTTGTGCTCGACGATGGAACGCGGCTGACGCTCGAGTCCAGCGGGCGCGTGTCGCGCGCCGAGATGGAGGTGAAGCGCGACGGCTCCTTCTACTTCGCCGCCCTCGACGGCGGCGCGCCAGTGCGGCTCAGCGAAGACTACTTCATCGAAGCGCGGCCGGAACGCGCCCCCGAAGTGCGGCTGACGCGGCCCGGGCGCGACTCAAGGGTGAGCCCGATCGAAGAAGTCACCGTGGAGGCGGAAGCCTCCGATGACTACGGGCTGCACGGGCTGGAGATCACATACAGCGTCAACGGCGGCGAGCCGCACCCGCTGCGGCTGGCCGTGCAGCGCGGCGTCAAAGAGGCGCGCGGACGCGCGGTGATCGCCCTGGAAGAATTCGGGCTCCAGCCGGGGGACATCGTGGCCGTCTCGGCTACGGCGCGCGACGCGCGCACGGCGGCGCAGACCGACATTTTCTTCCTCGAAGCGCAGCCCTTCGAGCGCGAGTTCCAGCAGTCGCAGGTCATGGCCGGCGGTGGCGGGGAAGGAGAAGGCGAGGAAGAGAACGACATCGTGCAGCGGCAGAAGGAGATCATCTCCGCCACCTGGAACCAGATCCGCTCGCAGAAGGGGCGGGCCGAAACGCGGGAGGACGCGGCTTTTCTCTCCGGCATGCAGCAGAAGCTCGCCGCCCAGGCGCAGTCGCTGGCGCAGCGCATGCGCAGCCGGCAGTTGGCGGCCGCCAACGAGGAGTTCCAGAAGTTCTCGCTCGAAATGGGCAGCGCCTCAAAGGCCATGCAGGACGCGGCGGCGAAGCTGCGCAACCAGCAATGGCGCGACGCGCTCAGCCCGGAGCAGCGCGCGTTGCAGCATCTCTTGCGCGCGGAGAGCCTGTTCCGCCAGATCCAGGTCGCCTTCGGCCAGCAGGGCGGCGGGCGCGGCGGCAGTGGCGGGCAGATGCGCGACCTCGAAAGCCTGTTCGAGCTTGAGCTCGATCTCGAGAAGAACCAGTATGAGACCGTGCAGACGGCTTCCACGAGCGCCAGCCGTGAGAGGCAGATCGACGAGGCGCTGAAGAAGCTCGAAGAGCTGGCCCGGCGCCAGCAGCAGCAGGCCGAACAGCAGCGCCGCAATGAGCAGAGCTTCCAGCAGCGGTGGCAGCAGGAGATGCTGCGGCGCGAGGCCGAAGAGCTGCGGCGGCAACTCGAGCAGCTCCAGCGGAACCAGCGCGGCCAGAGCGGGCAAAGCGGCCAGAGCGCCCAGGCCAGCCAGGGTTCGCAAAGCGGCTCCTCCGGTGCGGAGGGAGAGCCGCGCGCCGGCAGTCCGCAAAGCGAGCGGCTGAGCCGCGCCCGGCAGCAGATCGAGCGCGCCCTTGAGGACATGCGCCGCGCCCAGGGCGCACCAGGCGCCGAAGCGCAGGAGAACGCGCGCCGCGCCGCGGAGCGGATGGCGCAGGCGCTCGACGAACTGGGGCGGATGCGCCGCCAGCAGACGGGCGACCGCATGGAATCGCTCAGCCGCCGTGCTTCCGATCTTGCCGAACGGCAGCGCCGTTACGAAGAGCAGGTGCGCAAGATGTTCCCGCCGCCGCAGGCGGGCGTGCAGCAGCCGGGCCAGCCGGCCGTGCCTGCCTCGGAGTCCGAGCGGCTTGGCCGCGAGAAGGAGTCCATGCAGCGCGACTACCAGCGGCTGGAGCAGGATCTGCGAGAGGCGGCGCGCGCGCTGGATTCCGCGCAGCGGGGCGCGGCGCAGCGGTTGCGGGAAGCGCTCGGGGAAGCGCAGCAAAATGAATTGGGGCTGCGCATGAGGCTGGGGGCGGAGTGGATGCGGCGCGGCCTTGGCCCCTACCTGGGCCCGCGCGAGCGCGTGGTGACGGAGGCGCTCGACCGGTTGCGCGATCAGGTGGAGCAGGCGCGCCAGCTCGCCGGCCGCGAAGGCGGCGGCGAGCAGCGAGAACAGGTGGAGCGCGCGCTGGGGCAGATCGAGAACCTGCGCGGGCAACTTGAGCGGCAGGCGCGCGCCGGCAGGCAGGCGGGACAGGGGCAGCAGCGCGGCTCTCAGGAAGGCCAGCAGCGGGGCGATCCGGGGCGCGAGGGCCAGAAGGGGCAGGGCGAGTCCGGGCAACAGGGGCGCGAGGGACGCAAGGGCGGACAAGCGGGAGACTCCATGGCCGGTGGCAACCGCCAGGGCGAGCGCCGGCAGACGGGCGGCGATACTTCCTTCTGGCGCGGCGACTACGGCGCGCTGAACGACGGCTCATTGCAGCCCGGCTGGGACCGCAACGCCGGCGCGGGACGGCAGGCATGGGAAGAAGCCATGCGGCAGTTGCGCCAGTTGCGGCAAGAGGGCGCGGTGAGCGACGAGACACAGGCCGAGATCGAGCAGCTCCTGCGGCGCATGCAACAGCTCGACCCGGCGCGGTTCGGCTCGCCCGTGTTGTCCTCGCGGATCGAGAGCGAGTTCCTGCCGCAACTCGAGCAGGTGGAACTCCGGCTGCGGAAAGAGTTGTCGGAACAGGGCGGCGCGCCACGCGCCGCGCCCTCGGCCAAAGCCCCGCCGGGCTACGCCGAGGCGGTGGCCGAGTACTTCCGCCGCTTGAGCCGCGGCCGGTGAGCCTCGGGGGCTGCGGACCGCCGGAATTGACATGCCGCGCGCACTCTGGGAGGATCATCGCGGTGCACCTGTGGAGGAGCGCTGAATCGTGCCCGCCCACCCCATTTCGAAAGGCGTCTTCTGTCTGGAATGCGACTGGTGGAGCGACGCGCGACGCCGTTACAGCATGGAGTACCTGCTCGACCTGCTGGATCAGCTCACGCCGCCGCGCTGCCGCCACATCCATTACGATGTCTCGACGCGCGAGGAGTTCTTCTTCCTGCTGAAGAAGTGGGCCCAGAAGCGCTACGCCTCCCACCCATTGCTGTATCTGGGCTTTCACGGCAAGCAGGGCGAATTGCTGCTGGGCAGCGGCAAGAGAGCGCCGCGAGTATCGCTGGAGGAGATCGGCGATGCCCTGGCCGGCAGGTGCAACGGGCGGGTGATCCTGTTCGGCAGTTGCGAGACGATCCGCGCGATACCGTGGCAGCGCAAGAACTTCCTGGATGCGACCCAGGCGCTGGCGGTGTGCGGCTACCATCGCGAGGTCGACTGGATGATGTCCGCAGCCATGGACCTCATCGTGCTGTCTGCCATGCAGGAATTCACCTTCACGCTGACCGGCATCACCGCCATCGCCGCGCGCATCAGGGAGCGGTCAAAGGGCCTGCAAAGAGCGCTCGGCTTCCGCATCTACACGCGGCAGGGCGAGGCCTGAGCCCGCCTCGGCCATCCACGAATCCGCACGACGCTGTTAATGAAGATTCATACAGGTATGAGATAATAAGCCCCATGCGAATTCTGACCCTGTGTTTGCTTTTAGTGCTCGTGTGCGCTGCCACTCTGTCGGCGCAGTCCGAAGCCGGCGCGGGCACCATCTCTGGCGCGGTAACCGACCCTTCGGGGGCTGCAGTGGCCGGAGCGCGCGTGGCCGCCACCTCCACCACGACCGGTTTTCAGCGAGTGGCGGAGACCACGGAAAGCGGCATCTTCACGCTCGTGCGCCTTCCGGCTGGTCCTTACGAAGTGACGGTGGAAAAGCAGGGCTTCAAGCTCCTTCGCCGGAGCAATGTGATTGTGAACGTCGGTTCCGTGACGCCGCTGGACGCGCGGCTGGAGATCGGCGCGGTCACGGAAGCGGTCACGGTGACCGCGGAGTCGGGCGTCGTGGAGACAACGCGGTCGCAGACCTCCACGGTGGTGGAAGAGAAGCTGGTGCGCGACCTGCCGATCAACGGGCGGAATTTCCTGGACTTCACCACTCTGACACCCGGCGTGGTGCGCGACCCCCGCGGCGGCGATCTTTCATTCGGCGGCCAGCGCGGCACGGTGAACAGTTTCCTGATCGACGGTGCCGACTCGAACAATCTGTTCTTCGGCCAGTCTACCGGGCGCCAGGGAGTGCGCAATCCCTACTCGGTCAGCATGGACGCCGTGCAGGAATTCCAGGTGAATACGAACTCGTTTGCGCCGGAGATCGGCCGCGCCGCCGCTGGCGTCGTCAATGTGATCACCAAATCCGGCACCAACGAGCTCCACGGCACAGGCTTCTTCTTTTACCGCGACACCAACCTGAATGCAAACAACGCGATCAACAAGGCGAACAACCGCCCGCGGGCGCCCTATAAGTTCCGGCAATTCGGGGGAAATGTCGGCGGTCCCATCGTGAAGAACCGTGCATTCTTCTTCTTCAACTATGACGGGCAGCGGAATGCGGAGCCGGTCGTCCTGGTGCCGCCGCCGGGCGTCGTCGCGGCTTTGCCCACGCTTCCGCCGGAAGCCCAGGCCGCCTACAGCGAGCTGACCTCGAAATATTACAGGGATTATTCACGGGGTCTGGACAACGACGTCTTCCTGCTGAAAGGCGACTTTCTCCTTCCCGCGGGCCAGACGCTGAATGTCCGCTGGAACGCCAACCGCTTCACCGGCCGCAATTTCGAGAATGCCGGCGCGCAGCGCGCCGCCGAAGCCACGGGCGACAGCAAGGCGATCACCGACAGCCTGGTGGCTTCCTACTCCCGCACGCTCGGCTCCAGCCGCCTCTGGGAGGTCCGCTACAACTACACGCGGGACGACCAGCCCGGCGCAGCCAACTCCGCCGCGCCCGAAACCACCGTGCAGCAGGGGGGGCAGACGGTGATCGTCTTCGGACGCAACAATTTCAGCCCGCGCTACACGAACAGCAAGCGAAATCAGGCCGTCTCCACCTTCACCTGGACCTTCGGCCGCCACACCATGAAATTCGGCGGCGACCTGAATTTCGAGCGTATCGAGAATTTCTTCCCGGGCCAGTTTTCGGGCGTGTTCCTGTTCAGCTCCCTGCTCGATTACGCCCAGAAGCGTCCGGCGACGTTCCAGCAGGCGCTTCCCGGACCCGGCACCACCGGGCCGCTGTCGAAGCCGAACATGAACGAATACGCCTTCTTCATCCAGGACCAGTGGCGCGTGAGCAGCCGGCTCACGCTCAATTACGGCCTCCGCTACGATCTGCTCGATGCCGTTCCCCCGCCGTTCCTGAACCCTGACCCCGTGCTCGCACAGAATGGCATCCAGACCAACCGCCTCGACCTGGACAAGAACAACTGGGGCCCGCGCTTCGGCGCCGCCTGGCGCCTGCTGGATTCAGATCGTCTGGTCCTCCGCGCCGGCTGGGGGATGTTCTACGGCCGCACTCCCGCCATCCTCACCGGCACCGTGCACACCAACAATGGCATGCAGGTGCAGAACTACCTCTTCACCGGCGCCGCAATCCCGGTGACCTATCCCAACATTCTCACCGCCATTCCACCCTCAGGCCGCACGCCCGTCAACATCTTCCATTTCGCGCCTGGTTTCGACCAGCCCCAGAGCCAGCAGGCGAGCTTCAACATCGAAGGCCGCGCCGCGGGCATGCTCATCAGCGCCGGTTACCTCGGGGTTTTCGGCAGGCACCTGAACCGCTCCCGCGACATCAACCTCGCTCCCATGCAGCCCCTTACAGGCTCGCTGTGCACCACTACCATCGCCAGCGCCCCCTGTAATCCTTCGGGACCGTTTCCCATTTTCCGCCGCACCGCCCCGCGGCCCATCCCCGGCTACCAGCGCATCACGCGTGCCGAGGATACCGGCGAGTCGAACTACAACGGCGTCTTCATCCAGGCCAGCCGCCGCATGGCACGCGACTTCTCGCTCCAGACCTCCTATACCTTCTCCAAAGTGATCGACAACGCGCCTGAAGGCACCGCCGTCCTTCCCGGGAACTTCGGCGATGACTCCAAGATCGTGTGGGATCCGCTGAATATCGCCCTGGACCGCGGCCTTGGCGACGCTGACACCCGCCACCGTTGGGTTTTTTCCGGCGTCTGGGATATCGGCTACGCCAACAGCGCTGCCAATCCCGCCCTCCGCACGCTGCTCGGCCACTGGCAGTTGTCCTCGATCATCCAGGTCCAGTCCGGCCGCGTTTTCTCTCCGCGAATCGGCCAGGACCTGAACAACGACGGCAACATTGCCAACGAGCGCGTTCCCTTTGCCGCCCGCAACTCGCTCCGTCTGCCGGCCTTCGCCACGATCGACTTGCGCCTGGCCAAGGACATCCCGCTCTGGCGCGATTCCCGCGTCAACCTGAAGCTGCTCGGCGAAGCATTCAACATCACCAACCGTGTCAACATCACAGGCAAGAACGCGGTGAAGTACAACGCCAATCTCACCAACTTCGAACTCCGCCCCAACGCGGCCTACCTGTTCGACACCACCGCGGGCGATCCGCGCATTCTGCAGCTCGCCCTGCGGCTCACGTTCTGACCCATCCGCCCGGGGCGGCCGCCCGGCCGCCCCGCACGCCCGTCAGAGCGCTTCCTTCAGCCGTGCCAGATCGCTCTCGCCGTTGTAGAAGTGCGTGGAGATGCGCAGAAGCCCGTGGCGCGCGGAGACCAGAATGCGCTTCTCCTTCAGCCGCGCTGACAGCGCCGGGGCGTCCTCCACGGGGGCGGCGATGATCGGAGAATCCTCGTAGGGCAGCGCATGGACGAACAGCGCCCGTGCCTGCGCGGCGAGTTCGAGCACGCGGCGCTCGATCGCCGGCGGCGTCAGCTCCAGCATCAGATCCACGCTCGCCTCCAGCCCGTAAAGCAGCGCGGAGGGCAGCATCCCGCCTTCGTATTTTTCGGCCGAATCCTTCAGCTCCGGCCTGCCGTGCCACAGATTGTTGACGTTGCGCCAGTCGCGGTGGGAGCGCCAGCCGATGGCGAGCGGCTTGATTTCCGCCCGCAGCCGTGGATGGACGGTGGCGAAGGCGACGCCGTTCGGCGCCAGCATCCATTTGTAACAGTTCACCGCCAGCATATCCGGCTGGATGCGCGCGAAATCAAACTCCAGAGCGCCGCAGAACTGCGTGCCGTCCACATAGAGCGGCACGCCGCGGCGGCGGCACTCCGCGCTGATCTGCTCAAGCGGCGCGCGGTAGCCTGTCGTATAGTTCACGGCGCTGACCGCCACCAGCCGCGTGCGCGGCGTGAAGCCGTCCAGCAATCGTCCCGGCGGGGTCTCCACGAGTTCCAGCCCCGGAAACAAAGGAGCGTAGATCTGGTTCGGGAACTCGTGCTCGAAGGTGAGCACCTGGTCGCCCTGGCGCCAGCGGATGCCGTGCATCAGAACGGCGAGAGCGGAGGAGGCATTCTGGAAAAACGCGATGTCGTCCGGCGTCGAGTGGATCAGCCGGGCGATCTTCGCCCGCAACCGGTCGTGATCGTCGAACCAGGTGAGGAAGTCCGAGCAGGCGGTGCGGTCGCGGCGCGCCAGGTGCTCATCGATGGCCTGCACGGTGCGGGTGGAGAGCTGGCCGAAGGTGGCGGTGTTGAGAAAGGTCCACTCGCGCAGGGCAGGGAAGAGCGCGCGTACCGCGTCCCAGTCCGGCATCAGTGCCTCGCTTGCGGGCGGGCGCGCTCGATGGCTTCGCGGATCGCCGCCACGGCGCCCTCGGCGGGGATCTCGGCCGTCTGGCGCGTGCGGCGGTTGACGAGTTCGAGCTTGCCCTCGGCGAGTTTCCGCCCGATGTTGACGCGGAAGGGAATGCCGATCAGGTCGGCGTCCTTGAACTTCACGCCGGGGCTGAGGTCGCGGTCGTCATAGAGCACATCCACGCCCGCTTTCTGAAGGTCGCCGTACAGCCGGTCAGCCGCTTCGCGCAGCGCCGGGTCGCTGATCTTGACGGGTGTGAGGACCACTTCAAACGGCGCGATGGAGACGGGCAGGGACATGCCGTCCCTGTCCGAATACAGCTCGACGGCGGCGCAGAGGACGCGCTCGACGCCGATGCCGTAGCTGCCCATGATGACGGGCGTCTCGGCGCCGTTCTGGTCGAGCACGTTGAGGCCCATCGCATGGGCGTACTTGTAGCCGAGCTTGAAGATGTGGCCGATCTCGACGCACTTGATGATTTCCAGAGGCGCGCCCGTTTCGAGTTCCGTGTCGCCGGCTGCGACCTGGCGCAGGTCGTGCCACTCGCCCTGGAAGTCCTCTTCCGGAGTGACGTTCTTCAGGTGGTAGTCGTCCCGGTTGGCGCCGCAGACCATGTTGCGGCGCCCGCGCAGAGCCTCGTCGACGAGAATGCGCACGTCCTTCAGGCCCACCGGACCGAGCGAGCCGGCGGAAGCGCCGAACAGGTCGCGGATCTCTTCCGGATGGGCGGGGCGGAACTCCTGGCAGCCCGTGGCGGACTGGAACTTCGTCTCGGAGAGTTGATGATCGCCGCGCAGCAGCGCCACCACGGGGCGGCTGTCGGCGATGAGGCACAGAGTCTTGATCAGCGATGTCTGCGGCAGGCCAAGGAATCGCGCTACCTCTTCGATGGTCTTCTGGTCCGGCGTGTGGACGAGCTCCGGCTCCAGGTTTCCCTCCGGGTCGGGCGCCTCGGGCGGCCTGGGGCGGGAGACGGCCTTCTCGAGATTGGCCGCGTAGCCGGTCTGGCGGCAAAGCACGACGTAGTCCTCGCCCGCTTCCGTGGCGACCATGAATTCCTGCGACTGCGAGCCGCCCATGGCCCCGGAGTGGGCCTCGACGGCGACGTATTCCAGCCCGCAGCGGTCGAAGATGCGGCAGTACGCGATGCGGTGCTTTTCGTAGGCAACGTCCAGCCCCTCGGGGCCGAGGTCGAAGGAGTAGGAGTCCTTCATGATGAATTGGCGCACGCGCAGCAGGCCGGATTTGGGGCGGGGTTCGTCGCGGAATTTCGTCTGGATCTGATACCAGATCTGCGGCAGTTGTTTGTAAGACCTCAACTCGCCCCGGGCGATGAAGGTCATGACCTCTTCATGTGTCATGCCCAGGCAAAGCGGGCGGCCATAGCGGTCTTTCAGGCGGAAAAGATTGTCGCCCATCACGTCATAGCGGCCCGATTCCTGCCAGACTTCGGCCGGATTCAGCGCGGCGAGATGGAATTCCTGGGCGCCGATGGCATCCATTTCTTCCCGGATGATCTGCTGAATTTTCAGCATGGAGCGCTGGCCAAGATAGAGGTAGTTGTAGATGCCTGCGCCAAGCTGGCGGATATAGCCGGCGCGGAGCAGCATCTGGTGGGAGACGACCTCCGCTTCGGCGGGCGTCTCACGCAGCGTGGGGATGAAGGCACGGGACCAAAGCATGGTAAACCCTTGAGTGTAGCACGCAGGGGCCGAGCGACAGCGCGTCAGTGAACGCGGTTGGACTGCCGCGGGCCTCTGTTTGTGCCGCGGCCTGGGGGCCCATGGCCCGCCGGCGGCAGGCAGAGGCTCTGAGTGCGCACGGCTGGAGGAGGCCGCGCCTTCCTGCCGATCGTCCGGGCGGCAGCCGTGGTTCTGTCCGGGCCGGCGGAAAAATAGCGCCCGGGCGGGCCTGTCCCGATTTTTTGAAAGGTGAAATTGGTGCCAGGCGGGCCTGTCCCTACTTTTCAATGGCGGGCGGAGAAAAGGCGGTGGAGGCGGACGGCCCCGGCGGCGGCTACGGAGGCGAAGAAGACGAGCGATCCCCAAACCAGCAGGGCGCCGCGGGTGCGGTCGGCCGGCTGAGGGACGGGAGGGAACGGAGCTGCGGGATCGAGGGCGCGGACCAGGAGCCTGAGGCGCGTCAGACGTCCGCCGCCGTTTCTGGCTTGCACCACAAGGACCAGCTCCCGGGCTGAAGGCGCCAGGCAGGCGAGCGCTCCAGAGCGGCCGTACCCGGTGGCGGAGAGCTCCTCGTAAGACTTTCCCTCGATCCAGGCGTCGATGCTTTCCGCGGGCAGCAGGATGAGGCGCGCCTCGGCGCCGCGGAGCACGCGGAAGGAAGCAGCGAGCCGGGCGGGCCCCTGCCGGGCGGGGATGGCCAGCGTGCGCGCCTGTCCGGGAGCAACCTCCACGAGATCGTCAAAAAGGGTTTCGGAAGGCCCGCCCGCAGCGGCCAGAGCCGTGAGCAGGCACAGCAGCGTACAGGCTTTCATCGATCTTCATGCACCAGGCGGCCGCCGACGAAGTGCATCTTCACCTTTGCGCCCAGAATTTCTCTGGGCCGCACGGTCATGATGTCCCGGTCGAGCACGATGAAATCGGCATATTTCCCACGCTCCAGGGTGCCGCGCAGATGTTCTTCAAATGCGGCATAGGCGCCGTGAATGGTCCAGGACTCCAGCGCCTCTTCGCGGGTCATTTTCTGATCCGGCGTCCAGCCTCCCGGGGGACGGCCTTCCGAATCCTGGCGCGTAATGGAGGCGTAAAATCCCAGAAAAGGATTGGGCTCTTCCACGGGGAAATCGCTTCCATTGGGCACGGGAATTCCGAGGGCGAGGAAGCGTTTCCAGGCGTAGGCGCCGGCCACGCGGTCCGGCCCGAGGCGCGCTTCGGCCCAGCGCATATCGCTGGTGGCGTGCGTGGCCTGGATGGCGGGGATTACGGAGTACTCTTTGAAGAGGCGGAAGTCGGGCAGAGAGACGACCTGGGCGTGTTCGATGCGGAAACGGCGGTCATTCTTTCCGCCCAGCACGGCTGCGTAGGCATCCAGCACAATTCGGTTGGCGCGGTCGCCAATGGCGTGGGTGCAGACCTGAAAGCCGTGCGCGGCGGCTTCGCGGGCGGTCTTTTCGATGCTCTCTTTGGGGGTGATCAGCAGGCCGGTATTGGTCTTGTCGTCGGAGTAGGGCTGCCACAGGGCGGCGCCGCGCGAGCCGAGCGCGCCGTCGGCGTAGAGTTTGATGGCGCGAACGGTGAGGAAAGGCGAGATTTCGGGGCCTTTGCGCAGATACTCGCGCCAGAGCGGGCCGGGCCCGCCGATCATGGCGTAAATCCTGACCGGCAGCTTGCCCTCGGCGAGAAGCTCGCGGTAGGCGCGGAGGTCTTCGGCGGAGATGCCGGCGTCGTGGACGCCGGCCAGGCCGAGCCGCGCGCATTCGCGGGCGGCCAGTTCCAGTTGGCGTTTGATCTGATTGAACGAGGGCGCCGGGATTTTTTCCCGCACCAGCCCCATGGCGCGATCAATGAGGATGCCGGTGGCGCGGCCCTGCGCATCGCGAATGATCTTGCCGCCGGGCGGATCGGGAGTCTGATCGGTGATGCCCGCCAGCTTCAGAGCCAGCGAGTTGACCCAGGCGGCGTGGCCGTCCACGCGCGAAAGAAACACGGGATGACGGGGCGCAGCGGAGTCAAGGTCGCGAGCGGAGGGAAACGCGCCGCCCCAATTGGTCTGGTCCCAGTTGCGGGCAACGATCCATTCGCCCTCGGGCGTAGCGGCGGCGCGCTCCTTCACATAGGCGGCGATCTCGGCCACCGTGGCCACACGCCGCAGATCGCGGGACTCGAGCAGCGCCCCCAGGCCGCGCATATGGGCGTGCGAGTCGATGAAGGAAGGAAATACCGGAGCGCCGCCGAGGTCGAGCCTGCGCGTGGCCGGGCCGGCGTGGCGGAGAGCCTCCTCGCCGAGGGCGAGAATGAGCCCGTCTTTCACAGCCATGGCGGTCACGGGAGCGGAGCGGGCCGAGGTGTAAATGCGGGCGTTGGCGATGATGAGATCGGCTCCGGCAGGCGGCTGCGCCCCAAATAGAAGGGCCGCAGGGACTAAAATGAGGAGCATGGATGACAGTATTCCACAGGCATCCGCGCAGAGTACGGCCGCTCAGGAGGGTTGGCGCGGATGGGTGGCCGCGGGCTCGGCGGTCGTGCTCGCCGTGCTGTTTCTGGTGGCGGGGATCTGGAAGCTGAGCGACCCGTTCGCCACGGAAGCGCGCATGACGCAGGCGCTGATCCCGAAGGCGCTGGCCATGCCCGTGGCGCTGCTGGCGGGCATCGGCGAAACCTGGGCGGGGGTGATGCTGCTGGTGCCGCGGTGGAGGCGGTGGGGCGCATGGCTGGCGGGACTGGCGCTGGTGGCCTTCATGGTCTACTTCGCCGTCTTTTACAACCAGCTCCGCGGCGAAGATTGCACCTGCTTTCCGTGGCTGAAGCGCGTCGTGGGAGCGGAGTTTTTCGTCAGCGACGCGCTGATGCTGGCGGCGGCTGTTCTGGCGGGGCTGTGGTCGGTGCGGCCGACGCACATGAAGCAGGCGGGCATGGCTCTGGCCGCGATCGTGGTAATGGCGCTGGCTGTCTACGGCGCGACGCTGACGCAACGCGGCAACGTGCGGGTTCCTGCGCAGATCACGGTGGATGGCAAGCCGCTCGCGCTCGATAACGGGCGGGTGTTCCTGTATTTCTTCGATCCGGAGTGCATGCACTGCTTCCAGGGGGCGAAAGAGCTGAGTTCGTTCGCCTGGAAGGATGTTCAGGTGGTCGTGGCGCCGACGGTGAATCCCCATTGGGCCACGGCGTTTCTGCGCGACACGGGGCTGCGCGCCGGCGTCACCTTCGACATCGCGCCATTGCGGGCGACGTTCCGTTTCGGCGACCCGCCGTTTGGAGCGGCCATCGAGAACGGCCGGGTGCTGGGCACGTTCACGTTCGCCGAAGGGGAAGACGTCGCGGGCATGCTCAGGAAGGCTGGTTGGATCGAATAGCGCCGCCTAGCCTGACAACTGCATGCCGCGCCTTCTGGCGTACCGCAGGCCGAGTTCGCGGAGCTTCTCCGGGCTGATCCACTGGCGCATCAGGCCGAACAGCGCCCGCTCCTCGATGGCGAAGTGCTCGCGCGCCAGCTCCATCAGGCGCTTGAGCGATGCCCGGGCGCGCACCGCCTGCCGCTGCCGCTTCACCTCTTCGAGCAGCGCCCGCATCTCCTGATGCTCGCCGTACATGGCTTCGAGCGTTCCGCGCACGGGGGCGGGCAGTTCGCCCAGCGCCCCGAACAGGAGCTGGTCTTCCTCCGTGGCGTGCGCCTGCAACACTGCCTCCAGCGCCGCGCCGCATTCCTGCAATTCGCGCAGGCTCATCCTGGCCATCCGGCGCTCCTGATGGTGCATCAGCGCCAGAATGCAGCCGTGTTCGCCCAACAGCAGATCGATGAGATCCGCGCCGGCTTGCGTGGTCGATTTCCTCATGCCCCGCTGACTCCACCATTTTGCCAGAATCCGGTCCGATTCACCAGGAATCTCCGCGCCCGTAATCCGTCCGTAGGAGTTTGGGCGACCGACGTGAAGCCCTGATGAATCGGAGGGCAGAGAGGGAAAGGGCCGGGCGGCGGGCATCACCCAATGGGTGCAAAATTGCTGGTGTTGTGGG
>JBMOMB010000053.1:0-21394 GCA_049325215.1 Acidobacteriota bacterium | reverse complement strand
CGCTTCTTCCGGCGGCTGGCGCCGCCTCCAGTCGCGGTTCCAGCCGCTGGCGCGGCCTCCAGTCGCGGTTTGAGCCGCTGGCGCCGCATACACACGCGGCTTCAAAAGCACAGCGCCCGGGGACTCTGGCGAGCCCCCGGGCGCCGTGATCCAGGTCAGCCGTGAACCGGCCTCAGAAGTTGTAGCGGGCGGTGAAGATCATGTTCCGGCCGCCGGCGTTGGTGTAGCCGAGGTTCAGGAACGTCGTGTTGTTCGTATTGTTCGACGCCGTATTGGCGGGCAAGAGGTTGAAATTGCGGTGGTTGAACACGTTGAAGACCTCCCACCGCATCTCCAGGCTCTGCGATTCGCCGAATGTCCGCACGCGCTTGATGAGCGCGGCGTCGGTGTTGTAGGTGTTGCCCACGCGCCGGATGTTGGCGCCCGCGCCGATGAGGCCCGAGTTGTTCGGGTAGGCCATCCACATCGGGTTCGGCACGGTCGGGCTGGTGCCCGTGCCCGGTGTGCCGTTGGGATTGAAGCCCGCCCGCTGGCTGAAGTTGATGGTCGAAATCTGCCCGGGGAGAATACCCAGCGGGTTGTTGCCGTTCAGGATGCTGTACGGCCAGCCCTGCTGCATCGTGGTGATGCCGGAAATCGACCAGCCGTCCACAATCCGGCCCCAGAGCCCCCGCTGTTTGAAGAACTCGGGGAACTGGTAGATGCCGTTCAGCACGAAACGGTGTGGCGTATCGAATCCCGAACGCGCCTTGTCGAGCCGCATGTTGAACGGGACTGAGGGCAGCGTCCGGTTGATCTGGCCGCCGAGAATGTCGTCGTTCTCGCTAATGAACGTGGACCAGGTGTAGTTGGCCTCGAACTGGTAGCCCTTCGAGAATCGCTTCTCCACGGTGAACTGCATCGAGTGGTAGTTGGACATGCCGTAGCCGTCGCCGACCAGGATCGAGCCGCGGGTTGGATCCACGCGCCACGCGGCCTGGCCGCTGACGGTCGTGGCTTTCATTCCGTAGCTCTGGACCACAGGTTGGAGCAGTTCCGGATTCGCCTTCACAGCGGCGTCGAAGAAACCGAGGTTGCGCTCGGCTTCACGAACCAGCCGCACGCCGCGGGTGGCGACGTAGAACAGCTTGAACGCGTAGTCGGTGGTGAGCTGCCGCTCGATGCCGAGGCTCACCTGCTGCGAGTACGGCTGCTGAACACGCTTGTCCGGCGAGTAGTAACGGTAAGGCAGCAGATTGGGATCGCCCTTGTAGTCGCTCGGCTGCGGCGGCGCCGGGCGCTTGGCCGGATCGAAGATCTGCGTTCCGGTCAGATTGGCGAGCGTCACCGTCACCCCGCGCGGGTAGTTGCGGGCGGTGTTCACCAGGATGTTCTGGAACACCTGGTCGTAGCTGATGGCGTAGCCGCCGCGCAGCACGAACTTGCCGCCGCCGCTCAGCCAGCCCAGCAGTCCGTCCGTCGTCTTCGGGCTCCAGGCGAAACCGAACCGCGGCGCCCAGTTGTTGACGTCCGCCTTGGCGTTCGAGAAATATCCGAACGGCACGGACGTGTACTCGTAGCGGATGCCAAGGTTCAGCATCAGGTTGTTGGTGATGCGGTAGTCGTCGGCAAAGAAGCCCTGGAACTCATGCGTCTTGGCCGGAACCGAACCCGTTCCCGCATATTGGCTGAACTGCGCGTTGCGGTCGAACAGGAAGTCCGCCAGGCTGGGATAGCTGATCACGCCGCGGCTGGCGGGAGCGAAGAAGGAGTTGAGGCGGTACTGGAGGTAGTTGAATCCGTAGCGCAGCGTGTGCTTGGACTGCATCTGCGACCAGTTGTTGGTCAGCTCATACAGGTTGTCCGTGCGGTACTGCGGAAAATTCTGGTTGCCGATGGTCGGCAAACTGGAACCGGAGATGGAGAACTGCGCCGGGAAGTTTTCAGGGAAGGTGGCCTCGCGGCGGGCATAGCTGAGGCGGGTCTCCATGACCACCGCCGGACTCCACACACGGATGTGGTTGATGGTGGCGTTGTTGTTCACCACGATGGAGCCGACCTGGTTCACTGCCAGCGATGCCGGCGAGCCGGGGTCGGTGTTGTCGTCCTTGATCCAGCGCATCTGGACGTTGTCCTTGTCGGTCAGCCGCCAGTCATAGCGCATCAGGCCGCGGTGGATGTCGCGCCCGTAGGACAGCGCCTGCCCGGCGCCACGGCGGTACTGCTGCACGGGGAGAGCCAGCGTCGGACCGCCCGGGATGGCCACGCTGACAGTGCCGACTGGAGTCGGGTCGTTGGCCACCGGATACCACTGTTTCAGGAACGCCACCGTGCCGGGCGCGAAGTTGTTCTGATACTGGGTCAGCAGATCCCACGCCTGCTGGGAATAGGTGCTGGTAACCGGGTTTGCGGTGGAGCGCAGCCGGTCCAGATCATATCCGCCAAAGAAGAACAGCTTGTTCTTGATGATCGGACCGCCCACGGAGGCCAGGATCTGGTTGTTCACGTTCACCCCGCGGGCGCGCCGCATGGCGTCATAATCGCTTGCGCCCGCCGCTTTCTGCGCGTTGAACGTCCGCTGCTCGCCGGCCGAGAACGCGTTCCAGCCGTTGCCCAGCCAGCTCCAGCGGGCGATGCCGTGGAACTCGTTGGTGCCGCTCTTGGTCACCTGCATGACCACCGAGCCGGAGTTGCGGCCGTATTCAGCCGAGAACGTGTTGGTGATGATGCGGAACTCGCCCAGGTATTCCGGCGCGGGCGACTGCCGCGGGATCGAGAGCGACTGGTCGTTGTTGTTGGCGCCGTCGAGCATGAAATTGTTGGAACGGGACCGCGCCCCGTTCACCACGAAGCCCGAGCCAGGCCGCCCGCCGAGGTTCTGCACAACCCCCGGCTGCAACAGTGCCAGCCCGGTCAGCGTGTTCAGGCCGGGCAACTCGAGAATCCGGCGGGACTCGACGCCGCGGCTGATCTGCGCCTTGGTGGCCTCGATCAGCGGCGCCTCTTCGGTAATCGTGATCACTTCCTGCGTGCCGCTTGGCTTCAGCGTGACGTCCACGGCGCGCTCGACGGAAGATTCCACCGTCAGAGGTCCGCGGATGACTTTCTCGAAGCCCTTCGCCGCCACTTCCAGTTGGTAGCGGCCGATCGGGAGCGAGGGGGCTCGCCAGAATCCCGTCTCGTCGGTCTTCAGTTCACGGGTCAGGCCCTGATCCATGGAACGGATGACGACGTCCGCTCCCGGCACAACTGCGCCCGAAGCGTCCGTCACCGTGCCAGCCAGAGACCCGTAGATCGTCTGTGCAGCTAGCGGGCCGGCCAGCGCCACTGCCATCAGCAGCGCCAGCGCCCATCGCACGACAGGCTGTTTGCTCATTTTCTTCATCTCCTGTGCAGACTTGAAAGAACCTGGGCTGGCGTGGAGTGGCCGGATTGAGACACCGCAATCCCGTCCCTGCATGCTCTTTGGCTAATCGAAGATCACGGGGTCTCGCTGGAGACCAAACCTCACCATACCCCTTGGTGATTTATATATAGCACATTTCGAACATGAAAAGAAGTCGTATTCAATGCCACGCCCCACTGGCTTGTGGGTGCTAACCTGTCAAATCGCACAGGGGAAACCGTGACAAGGCAGCCGCCTCCCGGTTGAGAAGCGGTTTCTCAGATCTGCGCTGCCCCCGATGATGGCTGCGGATCACTTCAACCGGGCGCTTTGGCCCTTCAGTCGCGGCACTTGAGCGTGGGACCGAGAATGAAAAGCCGCCGGGCGGCCCGGTGGGGCGGCCCGGCGGCTGAAGGTCAGTCCGAACAGTGGCTCCCGATTACCAGAAGGCCTTGAAGCCGATCTGGACCTGGCGCGGGTAGCCGTTGCCGATCCACGCCTGGTGCGGGAATATCGTCCCGAAGTTCGGATCGTTGGGGTTGGTGTTGAAGTTGCTGTCGCGCCCGAAGAAGTAATAGTTGGTGAGGTTGAACGCCTCGCCGCGGATCTGGGCGCGCAGCCGCTCGGTGATGTTGATGGTCTTCGAGACGGCCAGGTCGATGTTGAACAGTTGCTGTTTGCGGATCTGGCCGCTGCGGTACGGGGTGTAGCGCGGCGCATAATCGGAAGTCATCAGCCAGGCGTACTGGCTGAAGTCGGTCGCCGAGCACCCGCGGGCGATCGAGAACGACTGCGGGACAATGCGTCCGTCATTGAACTGGCGCAGCACGCAGGGGTTCCAGCCCTTGATCTGGTGCAGTTTCCAGTCGACCGTGCCTTGCCAGTCTCCGCCGACTGTGCGGGGATCCTTCAGCATGATCACGTTGCCCGGCAGGTTGTTCGGCTCGCCGGAAGACCACTGGGCGTATGTGCTGACGGTCCAGCCGCCGACGAAAGCGTTGGCCAGTTTGCCCATGTCGCCGCCGAACTTCTTACCGCGTCCGAAAGGAAGGTCATAGACGGTGTTGAACTTGACATAGTGGGGCCGGTCGTTGAAATACAGGCCCTTCTGCGGGACGCCGTTGTAGGCGTCGTTGTAGCCCCACCGCTCAATCATCTTGCTGAGCGTGTAGTTCCACATCAGTGTCAGGTCGCGGCCGATGCGATGGTTGTAATTGATCTGGAGCGAGTCGTACCAGATCTTCGACGTGTTCAAGCCCTGCATCAGCATATTGCCCGAAAACTGCGGGAACGGGCGGCTGAGCTGGAACCGCGAGAGCGTGGACGCCGTGAAGAAGGAGGTTCCCCGGAACGCCTCGATCCCCTGGAACGGGTTCGGGATTTGAGCGTTGCAGTAGCCCGGCGTGCCGCCCTCCATCAGGTAGCACTGCTTGCGGAACGCCGCCGACGGGATGTTATAGTCCCGCTCGTCGTTGGCGCCCACCGTGCGGCTGCCGACGTAGGAGACGTCCAGCGTCGAGTTGCCGCTCAGCAGGTACTGGAAGCCGAAGGAGAACTGGTGCACATACGGCGTCCAGAAGTCGGGGTTGAACCAGTTGGTGTTGCGCCCGAGGAAGGTGTTGTATCCGCCCGAGGATCCGGCGGGGAACTTGATTCCTCCGGGATAGGGATTGGTCAGCAGCGTGTTGGAGACGAGCGTGCGCCCGCCGTCTTCGCTGTTGACCATCGGGGTGTTTTCCGTGAACCCGGCGAACTGGAGGTAGTTGTTGTTGGGGTTCATGTAATACAGGCCATAGCCGCCGCGCATCACGAGCTTTTGCGCGACTTGATAGGCGAAGCCCGCGCGGGGCTGCCAGTTGTTCAGATCGCGCCTGGCGGCGATCGTCGGGTTGCCGCCCGTGCCGACGAATTCCAGTCCGCCGGTGAGGTTGGCCAGGTTCGGATACAGCGCCAGCATCGCCGCCGGGATCTGCCTGGCGACCGGGCTGGGCGCCGACGGATTGAAGCCGCGGTTCATGCGGTTCCATTTCTCGTCCGGCGGCCCGTTGTAGTCATAGCGGAGTCCGAGATTCAGGGTGAGCCGGCGTGTCACCTTCCAGTCGTCCTGGAAGTACGGTGCGAAGTACCACTGCCGGTTGAACGGATACAGCGGGATGTTCACCGATCCGCCGACACCGCCGATGAGGAAGGACGCATACGCGTCGCCCGCGGTGGCTTCGCCCTGGTTCCAGAGCCGCTGCGTCCACTGCGTCTGCCCCTGGAAATACAGGATGTTGCCCGTGTTCTGCTGAATAAAGTGGATGCGCCGCAGGTCGACGCCCATCTTCATCGTGTGGCCGCGCCAGATCTTGGTCAGGTTGCCCATCAGGTTGTAGTTGTTGGTGATGTTGATGGACTGGTAACGGCCAAGCGAGCTGTAGCCCTGGATCTCCCAGCGGCCGAAATAGCGCGGCGTGGGAAGCTGGTTGATCAGGGAGGCGGGCAGCCCGAGGCTGGTCAGGTCGAAGTTTTCGTTCGCTCTGCCAAAGCCTTTTTCGATGAACCGGTTGTACGATCCGCGGACGTTCAGCACCGTGGTCGGCGAGGCGGTCCAGACCCAGTCGAGCACGTAGGCGTCGTTGATCCGCTGGAAGGGCTGCTGGCCGTCGGTGCCCACCTTGTTGTCGAGGTTGTTTACCGAGCGGTCCTCGGTGCGGTCGTTGGAGGCGTGGCGGAAGAAGGCGCGGTGATTCTGTCCGAAATTCCAGTCGAATTTCAGAATCAGATTGTAGAATTTGTCCTTCGCCGCGTACTGCGGGTTGTGATTGTTGTCGGTGGAATAGCGCACGCCCGGCGTTTTTGTGTTCGGCAGCGGCATATACTTGGTCACCGCGGCAGCCACCGGATTGATCATGCTCTGGGGGATCATGTTGCCGGGGAACGGCGTCCGCTGCGGGTCTCCGCCCACCAGCGTGTAGGAGTATGGATTGTAGATCGTGATGGGCCTGCCGTCCGCGGCAGTCAGCTTGGAGAAATCGCCTTGCCGCATTTCCGGCTCCGGGTAAGAATTCCGCAGGAATTGCGGCCACTTCTCGCGGTAATTCTCAAAGCTGCCCATGTAGAACAGGCGGACAGCTCCGTCCTTCTTCAGCAGTTTCGGCAGAAAGACCGGCCCGTCGAGCTGGAAGCCGTACTGGTCGAGCGTGTGATCGGGGCGCTGCGCACCAACGGCGTTGTTTTGATATGTGTTGGCGTCCAGTGGCTTACGGCGCATGAACTCCCATCCGGTCACGTGGAAGTCGTTGGTTCCGGACTTCAGCACCACGTTGAACACGCCGCCGCCCGTCTTGCCGTATTGCGCGTCGTAGGAGTTCTGCTGCACGGAGAACTCCTGCACAGCGTCCACGATGGGCACGTAAGCGATGTTGTTGTTGCCGGCCTGGCCGTTGTTCGGTGCGCCGTCCATCAGGAACTCGTTGTTGGACTGCCGCCCGCCGTTGACCGACCACTCGGCGATGGCGCCGTTGTCGAACGGGCGCTGCCAGATGGCCGCGCCGCGGAACGTCACGCCGCTCATCATTGCGCCCAGCATGAACGGGTTGCGCGAATTGAGCGGAATTTCCGCCACCTGCCGCTGGTTGACGATCGCCGCGCGGCTGGCGGTCTGCGTCTCGAGCACCGCCGCTTCGGCGGTGACGTTGATCGATTCGGTCACCATGCCGACTTCGAGCGTGATGTCGAGCGGCACGATGCGGCCGACTTCCAGAAGCACGTTCTCGCGGTTGAACTGCTTGAAGCCTTCCGCCTGCACGGTGACTTTGTAGTTGCCGGGACGAAGGAACGGGATGGAGTAAGTGCCCGTGGAATCCGTCGTCGCCGTCGATGTCTCATTGGTCGCCGTATGGAGGGCGGTGACCTTCGCATTGGGAACCACGCCGCCGGTGGAGTCGAAGACGCGTCCCGAAATCGTGGCGCGGAACTCCTGCGACATGGCGAACGCCGCCAGAACGCAGAGCAGCGCCCCTGTTCTGGCCAGAGCGAGTCGACTCATTCGATAGAACCCCCTTCTTTCTTGGATCAGACCCCCGCGTACAAACCTCCGGAGTCACCGGACCCCCGGCTCACACGCAGGTAGGGGGATTCTATCAGAGGCCGGATCCGGATTCAATGGGATTTTGCATAGCGTTTACACCCACGTCCTGCAGGGTTGAGAGATACTCTGGCGGGCGCATGAAAAAAGGCGGCAGCCCCCGCGCGGGGGCCGCCGCCCGAGATGGCAATCCTGCCGTCCGCTCAGAAAGGATAGAGCGCGATGGGCTGAGTGCCTGCGCCCGCGCCTACCGTCGCCACATCGCCTTCCGGCGAAATCTGGCGGCAGAAGATGCCGGTATCGCCGAGGTAGACCTCGTACTCGCAGTTCTCGCGGACCGCGCCCTGGATGAGGGCCTCCGAAAGCGGATCCTCGACGTACTTCTGGAGCGCACGCCGCAGCGGACGAGCCCCGTAGCTGCGGTCCGTGCAGGTCTTTTCGAGGATGTACTTGGAGGCGTCCTCGTGCAGCCGCACCGTGATGCCCTTGGCAGCCAGGTTCGCATTGAGCTGCCCGACCATCAGGTCGATGATCTTGACCAGGTCCTCGTCGGTGAGCGACGTAAAGAGGATGATCTCGTCCAGGCGGTTCAGGAACTCGGGGTTGAACACCCGCTTCACCTCGCCCTGCACCATTTCCTCGATCTTCTGGGGGATGCCGGCCGCTTCCTGCATATGGAAGCCGAGCTGTCCCTTCTTGTCGAGGAACCGCGCGCCGAGGTTCGAGGTCATGATGATGATGGTGTTCTTGAAGTCGACCGTGTTGCCGAGACCATCGGTCAACTGGCCGTCTTCAAACACCTGGAGCAGGATGTTGTAGACATCCGGGTGAGCCTTCTCGATTTCGTCGAGCAGGATCACCGAGTAGGGGTTGCGCTTGACGCGCTCGGTCAACTGCCCGCCCTCTTCGTAGCCGACGTAGCCGGGAGGCGAGCCGATCAGCTTCGACACCGAGTGCTTCTCCATGAACTCGCTCATGTCGAAGCGGATCAGCGACTTCTCGCTGCCGAACAGGAACTCGGCCAGCGCCTTGGCCACCTCGGTCTTGCCCACGCCCGTGGGGCCGAGGAACAGGAACGAGCCGGCGGGGCGCTTGGGCGACTTGAGGCCCGCGCGGGAGCGCCGGATGGCGCGCGCCAGCGCGTTGATGGCCTTCTCCTGGCTCACCACGCGCTTGTGCAGCTCCTGCTCGATCCGGAGCAGCTTGGCCGCCTCCTCTTCCTTGATCGCCGTCACCGGCACGCCTGTCCAGCGGGCCACGACTTCTTCGATGTCTTCCTTGGTGACGATGCCGGTGGCCGTGTCGTCCAGGTTGTACTTCTCGCGCAGCAGGCGGAGGTTTTCGCGCTCGCGCCGTTCTTCGTCGCTGAAGAAGCGCGCCTTCTCGAACTCATGGTTGGCGATGGCCGTTTCCATGCGGTGGACGATGAACTTGATCCGCTTCTGCACCTCGGCCACTTCCGCCGGCAGGGTCGTCTGCTTCAGCTTGACGCGGGCGCCGGCTTCGTCGATCAGGTCGATCGCCTTGTCCGGCAGGAAGCGGTCGGGGATGAAACGGCTGGAGGCGTACACCGCCGTGCGGATGGCCTCGTCGGTATAGGCCACGGCGTGGAACTTCTCGTACCGCTCCTTGATCCCGAACAGGATCCTGCAGGCGTCCTCTTCGGTGGGCGGCGGAACCTTCACCGCCTGGAAGCGCCGCTCGAGCGAGCGGTCCTTCTCGATGCTCTTGCGGAACTCAGCCGGCGTGGTGGCGCCAATGCACTGAATTTCGCCGCGGCTGAGCGCAGGCTTGAGAATGTTGGCCGCATCGAGCGATCCTTCGGCCGAGCCCGCGCCGACCAGCGTGTGCAGCTCGTCGATGAAGATGATGGCGTTCTGGCTCTCCATCAGCTCCTTCATGATGGTCTTGAGCCGCTCTTCAAATTGCCCGCGGTACTTGGTGCCAGCCACGATCAGGCTCAGGTCCAGGGCCAGGATGCGCTTGTCGGCGAGGAAGCTGGGCACGTCGCCTTCGACGATGCGCTGGGCCAGCCCCTCGACAATGGCCGTCTTGCCGACGCCGGGCTCGCCGATCAGAACGGGATTGTTCTTGGTCCGGCGGCAGAGGATCTGGACGACGCGCTCGACCTCGTAATCGCGCCCGATGAGCGGGTCGAGCTGCCCGTCGGCGGCAGCCTGGGTCAGGTCGCGGCTGAACTCGGACAGCAGCGACGCCTCCTTGGCCGCCCGCGACGGAGGAGCGGTCCGCTCGCCGGTCGCACGGGCGATCTCCTCACGGACCTGGTTCAGGCGCAGGCCGCGCTCGTGGAGCAGTTCGGCGGCGAAGCACTTCTCTTCGCGCAGCAACCCAAGCAGCAGGTGCTCGGTGCCAATGTGCTTGTGGCCCAGCCGCTCGGCCTCTTCGGCCGCATAGGCCAGCACGCGCTTGCACTCGGTCGAGAGCGGCAGATCCACGCTCGTTGGCACCTTCTCGCGCGTGGTGGTCTGCGCCTCGATCTGTTTCTTGATCGACTCGATGTTCGCCTGCGACCGCAGGAAGCGGTTCGCGAGCAATTTGTCTTCCCGCAGCAGCCCCAGCAGCAGGTGTTCGGTCTCGATATAGGGGCTGCCGAACTGGCAAGCCTCGTACCGGGCGAAGAAGATCACCCTTCTCGCCTTTTCCGTGTATCGTTCAAACATACGTTCGTAGCCTCTCCGTGGAAACCTGCGGCAAATCAACAGCGCGCCCAGGTCTCCCAGGTTCCGCCGGCGGGCGAGCGCGAACGGGAAGACAACGTGGCGCCGGCAGCTCCTACCTAAATTGTAAGATGCTCCCGGGCCACGGCAAGCAGCGGGAAAACGCCCGCTCGTTCCATTTATCGGCAAGACCTCAGCCCGGCAACAGCCTCCCGCCCTCCAGGCGCAGCACGCGGTGCGCCCGCCTGGCGAAAGCCGGATTGTGCGTCACGTACAGCGTCGCCAGCCCGCGCCGTTCGTGGACCCGCTCGATAAGCTCGATCACCTGCGCCGCCGTCCGCTCGTCGAGATTCCCCGTGGGCTCGTCGGCCAACAGGATGGACGGGTTGCCGGACAGCGCCCGCGCCAGCGCCACCCGCTGCTGCTCTCCGCCGGAAAGTTCGCCCGCCAGATGTTCCGCGCGCGCCGCCAGCCCCACCTCTTCGAGCAGCGCCGCCGACGCTTCGCGGGCCGCCGCCCGGGGCTCCCCGCGGATCAGCAGCGGCATCATGACGTTCTCCACCGCCGTGAACTCGGCCAGCAGGGTGTTGCGTTGCCAGACGAAGCCGATGGTGCGGTTGCGCACCTCGGCCAGTTGCGTCTCGCCGAGTGCCGAGACGTCGGCGCCCGCGACGTGAATGCGCCCCGCGGTAGGCCGGTCCAGCAGCCCGAGAAGATAGAGCAGCGTGGTTTTCCCCGCGCCGCTTTCGCCGGTGAGGGCCACGCGCTCGCCGCGGCGCACTTCGATGTCGACGCCGGAGAAGACAGTGAGCGGCCCGGCGGGCGCCTGAAACACTTTCGAGAGCTGCTCGCCCAGCAGAGGCGGCGTGGCACTCACATGCGCCTCCGCGCCGCCACAGGGATTCGGTGAAGCGCTGACGCGGCGGTCATCATCGGGTCAGTGGGCGCGATCCTCGTGCCCAGCTTATCCTACGATGCCACGATTCCGTTTCCCTTCCGGGATTGCCGCGCGGGGAGCCCCGGGCTTCTCATGAAGCCCCTGCTGGAGCGGCTGCCGCCGCCGGAAGGGAGCATGGGCGTGGCGGAGAGGCTCGCAGGCTTCGATCCGGGTTCGGCCGAAAGGGTTGAACTCCGCACCGGCCCCCCCTCCGGCGGGACCCGCTCATCCACGGAGTGGAACTCCTGCTTTTTCTTGCGCCCGTGCCGCACTGGCCCGCAGCCGGGACGCTGAAACAGATCCTGCAAAAAATGTTCCGCGAGCGGCATGCCCGCACCGCTGAAGCCTGCGGCGCGCCTCACCCTTCCGGCGGCGGCTCGCCGAGATCCTCGGCGAGATTTTCGAACCTCGTGTACTTGTGGAGGAAGACCAGATGCACAACGCCGGTGGGGCCGTTGCGCTGCTTGCCGATGATGACTTCGGCTTTGCCGCGCAGGTCCTCGCGGTCCTTGTGATAGACCTCGGGGCGGAAGATGAAGGCCACCATGTCGGCGTCCTGCTCGATGGAGCCGGACTCGCGCAGGTCGCTGAGCTGCGGGCGGTGGTCGCCCTCGCGCTGATCAGGGGCGCGGCTCAACTGGCTGAGGACAAGAAACGGCACGTCCAGGTCCTTGGACAGCAGCTTCAGCCCCCGGCTGAGCGCGCTGACTTCCTGCACGCGGTTGGCGTTGCGTCCGAGGGAGGGCGACGGCATCAACTGGAGGTAATCGACCACTACGAGCCCGAGCGGCACGTTGATCGAGTGCTTCAGCTTGCGCACCTTGGCGCTGATGTCGAGCAGCGACGTGCTTGAGGTGTCGTCGATGTACAGGGGCGCTTCGTACAGCTCGGTGGCTGCGGCGTTCAACTGCTCGCGGTCCTCCCGCCCCAGATAGCCCGTTCGGAAGAGGTGCTGGTCCACGCGCGCGCGCGAGCAGATCAGGCGCGTCAGCAGAGACTCTTTGGACATTTCGAGAGAAAAAACAGCCACCGCCCGCGGGTTCTGCCTGTTGGTGGCTACGTGCATGGCGATGTTCAGCGCCAGCGCCGTCTTTCCCATCGCCGGGCGCGCGGCGAGAATGATCAGCTCGCCGGGGCGGAAGCCTCCGGTCATTTCGTCCAGCCTGATGAAGCCCGTGCTCACGCCGTGCACGCGCCGGGCGGGATCCAGGAAGCTGTTGATGCCGCCTTCGGCCGCATCGAATACCTGCTGCGCGCTGGCCAGCGTGTTCTTGGCCTGGGCCTCGCCGATGCTGAGCAGCGTTTCTTCGGCCGCCGAGAGAATCTGCGCGGGCTCGTCCTCGGCCATCATGCAGCGGCGGATCGTCTCCTGCGAGGCGGCGATCATCTTCCGCAGCAGGCTCTTGTCGCGGACGATGTTGACATAGCTTTCGAGGTGGAAGATCTCCGGCATTCCCTCGTCGAGCGATGCCAGGTAACTGAGGCCGTCGACGGCATCCAGCTCGCCGTGCCGGAGCAGTTCGTTGGCCAGCGTCACGCGGTCGATGCGCTCGTCGCGGTTGTGCAGATCCATCATCCGCTGGAAGAGGATCCGGTGCTTTTCGAGCGAAAAGTCCTCAGGTTTCAGCGTGGCGCCAGCGGTGACGAAGGCGTTGGGGTTGAGCAGAATCGTGCCCAGCACCATGCGCTCGGCATAGATGTTGGAGGGCAGGCCGCGCTCATAGGCGGTGTCGGGATTCACTGTGGTCGACATGGCCGCGGAGGATGATATTCCAAGGTACGCACGGATCGCCCCGCCAGGCAAGGCGCAAATGCGGCCCATCAGCAGATGAAGCATTTAGGCTGTGAACTATCTGTGGAATAGGTGAGAATGCGCTTCCGCGGGCCGCGCCGCGGGCGTCCAACAGAGTGCCATGAAGACACTGAACTCCCTGTTGAACGGCGAACTGAGCCTCTATCTGCAAACGTGGAACTTCCACTGGAATGTCGAGGGGCCGCACTTTGCCGCGCTGCACGAACTGTTCGCCAGGCAGTACGGCGAACTGGCCGGGCTCATCGACGAGCTTGCCGAGCGGATTCGCGCTCTCGGCGGGCGGGCGGAGACGCGGGTTGCGGCCGAGCAGACGGGCTCGGCGGCTGCGCCTGAGATGCTGGCCTCGCTGGCGCAGGCTCACGAGGCGTTGAGCCGCCAGATGCGCGAGACGGCCATCCCCGAGTTCGAGAAGGCCGGCGATCCGGGCACCGTGGACCTGCTCACCCGCGCCGTGCAACTGCACGACAAGGCGGCCTGGATGCTGCGCGCCTCCACGCGCTGAAAAGACAAGGCGGGCAGCGGCGCCGGCTCATTCGCGCTGTGCGCCGCTGACCGCTCCTTTCGCGCCTCCGGCGCTTCAGTCGCGGCACAGAAGAACGCTTGGCGCCCACAGTTGCGGCACCGAACATGGCCGCGGATTCTGTGCCGCGCGCGAAGGCCGCGGAAGCGGCTGCAGCAAGCGGTCCCCGCGCCGTGCCGCTGACCGCTCCTTTCGCGCCTCCGGCGCTTCAGTCGCGGTACAGAAGAACGCTTCGCGCCCACAGTTGCGGCACCGAACATGGCCGCGGATTCTGTGCCGCGCGCGAAGGCCGCGGAAGCGGCTGCAGCAAGCGGTCCCCGCGCCGTGCCGCTGGCCGCTCCTTGCGCGCCTCCGGCGCTTCAGTCGCGGCACAGAAGAACGCTTGGCGCCCACAGTTGCGGCACAGAAGAACGCTTCGCGCCATCCAGCCGCGGCGTGGAACCGGGTCCTCCCGCTTTTTCCCGCGGCAGGCTCAGAGATCCAGCGCCAGCACGTCGTAGAACGCGATGGGCGGCGTCTGGGTCTCCAGCCGTCCGTTGCGGTAGTCGAAATGCGCTTCGCGCTCCTGCCACAGCCAGCGGGCGCGCCGCGGGCGTCTTTCGCAGCGCAACACGAGCCGCTGCGGCGGCAGCGGGATGTGCTCACGGATGGGACCTTTCAGTGCGTAAGGGTTGGTCAGGTTCACCAGGTGCACGGTCAGCGATGAAGCCTGCCGCCAGACGGCCGCGTCCACTAGCCCGGGACCTTCCAGGCCCAGCAGCGGCTCTTCGTTGAGCGCCCAGCGGACGGCATTGGCGAACAGCCGTCCGTGATCCGGCGACAGCACCTCCCAGAACGTGCGGTCGATGTCCCAGGGGAAGTAGACCACACGGCCTTTGCCGAACGCGCGGCAAATGACCGCCGGGATATCGGTGGGCGGCTGCCGGACGTAGACCTCCTCCATGGGCAGATCCGGGTAGCTTGGCATCGTCGTCAGCGGCGGCAGCCCGCCGCCGTGCGGTTTGATCTCGACCCGGCGCACGCCGTGGATGAAGCGGCCCGCCTCGCGCAGCCCTTCGAGCAGCGGATGCTCGCGCGAGCGGATGTCGATGTAAGCGTTCTGCTGCCGCGCGATGGTTGATCCCGCGTAGGAGCAGCCGAACACGTCTGCGAGGCCGAAGTCGGCGCGGCGGCGCCCGCTTTCGTCGTACAGCGAGGTCTCGTGGGTGGCGATCACGGCGCCGCCCGATTCGACAAACACCCGGATCTGTGCGCACTCGGCATCGGACAAGGCCGCAATGTTGGGCAGGATCAACGCGTGGAAGCTCTGCAGATGCTCTGCGTCCAGCAGTCCGTCATGAGCCATCTCGAAGGGGATGCGGTCCTCGATCAGCGCATGGAACGCGCCGCGGATGAAGTCGTCCGCATCAGCCGCCACGCGCAACGCCGTCTGCTGAGAGAACACAATCGCCACGCGAGCCAGATTGGCCTCGTTGCGGAAGTAGCGGTCGTGTTTCGCGTGCCAGGCAAACACCTCCTCGACGGGCCGGAACCAGCGCGCGTCAAGAGGCTTCGCGTTGAACTTGGTCACCCACGGCCGCATTCCGTGAGCGATTCCGTCCGCCATCCAGAGCTGAATCTCGGCCGCCTGCTGCACGGAGTCCTTCCAGCGGTAGGGCGCCTCGAGGCCGACCGAAACCAGGCCGGCGACGGGCTTGCGGCCCAGCGCCGCGCGGTACTCCCGCGCGTTCTTGCCGTTGGCCCAGGCCAGTTGCACTCCATAGCGTGCCTGGCGGTCGGCGACGAGGAACGGGGCGCGCTGGCCGGCGCGCTTCATGTCGATTTCGGCGTTGGCCCCGCCGCCAGTGTTCGGGATGAAAGCCGCCTGCGGGCGCGCGTTGCGCACCGCCTGGTCGAGGACGTCCCACAACTCGAACAGGCGCTGGTTGGCGAATTCGCGCCAGAGCGCCCAGGCGGGATCGGAGCGGTCCGCCGTGCGCGGCAGATCGCGGCCCGCGAAGGCGCGGAAATTGCGGCGGCAGTGATCGCACCAGCACATGCCGGAGCCCGACCAGCGGTTGGAAAAGATGCCGTCGATGTCGTAGCGCTCCGCGATCTCGTGGACCACGCTGCGCATGAACTCGAAGTTGTAAGGCCCGAGGCCGCAGGTGACCCAGTAACCGGGCATGGCCCAGTGTCGGCGCGGACGGCCTTCTGGGTCGCGCGCGATCCAATCGGGATGGGCCTGGAATACGTCGTCGTGGGCGGCGTGCGGATCGACGCGGGCGAGAATGGCCAGGCCCATGCGGCGGCATTCGGAGGCGAGTTCGCCGAACGGATCCTGCCCCTCTTTCATGAAGCGCGATTTGTAGTGCAGCGGAACACGGGTTGGATAGAATGCCACGCAGCCGCCGGCGGAGAGGCAGACGCCCTCGGCGCGGATGCGGCGGATGTAGTCGAGCCAGAACTTCACGTCGTAGTTGCCGGGATCGTCTTCAACGAAGGCGAGCTGAAGCCAGCGCATCGGCTGCGTCAGCCGTGAGCCGGGCGCAGCCTGAAACGAGGCCAGCAGGGGCGCGGCGGCGAATTCTCTGCGGGTCATGTAAATACTCTCCTGGAGAGGATGTCGTCCGGTCACCGGGCAGCATACACTGAAGCGAGGAGAAACGCATGGCCCGTGCCACAGCCGTCATCGTCCTCTTGTTGCTGCTCGCGAGCGCCCGCTGGATCGCCGGCTTCGCCATCGAGTACCAGTGGTGGAAAGAAATGCAGCAGGTGGAGACCTGGCTGCAAATGCTTTCCTACAACCTGGTTCCAATGTCGGCAGCGGCATTGCTGGCCTTCGCCGTGCTCTGGGTGTCGCACGCGCGGGGCATGAAGAGCGCGGGCGCCGGGCTGCGGCAGTATCCGGTGTATGCGCGGCTGTCTACGGTGGCGCTGTTTCTCGTGGCGCTGGCGCTGGCGTGGATCACCGTCGATGGCTGGACGATCGTGCGGTGGGCGGGCAGCCGGGGCGCGCCGGCGGGCTGGACGGACCCGGTTTTCGGCAATCCGCTGAACTTCTACTTCTTCGACCTGCCTTTCTACCGCGTGCTTCTGCGGTATGTGCTGACGGTCTCGTTTGTCTCCGCGCTCGTGTACTGGGCTGCGGCGCGATTCTGGGAGCTGCGGAACCGGACGTGGTTCGCCGAAGAGACCGGCTTCCGTTATGAACTGGAGCTGGGCGAACTGGCAGGTTCGTTTGAAGCCCGCTTTTTGCGCGGTGCGGCGGCGCTGTTCTTTACGGCCTGGGCGGTATCGATTCTCCTGAGCCGCTACGACCTGTTGTTTGAGGACCACGGCTCGCTGGTGGGGGTGGACTGGACGGCGGAGAACATAAGCCTGCCGCTGTTTTATCTGAAGAGCGCTACGGCGCTGGCGGCGGGCGTGGCGTTTCTTGTCGGACGTTACCGGTGGGCGCTCGTGTTTCCGGCGGCGCTCCTGTTGGGGGCCGTGCTGCCGCCGTTGTTCAGCTCGCTTTACGTGCGGCCGAGCGAGATCACCATTCAGCGGCCGTACATCCAGCGGCACATTGCGGCCACGCGCGCTGCCTACCGGCTGGACCGGCAGACGGTGGAAATGGACTTTCCAGCGCAACTGGAGGCGCCGATCGACCGCAACCGGCACCGCGCCCTGTTCGACAACGTGCGGCTGTGGGACTGGCGCGCCTTCCATGACACGGTGACGCAGATCCAGGCGCTGCGCCCGTACTACGTGTTCCAGGACACCGACGTGGACCGGTACAGGATCGACGGGCAACTGCGGCAGATCCTGATCACGCCTCGCGAAATCGACGTGGCGCAGTTGCCGCCCGACGCGCGTGCGCGGTGGATCAACCCGCACTTCGTCTACACGCACGGCTACGGGATGGTGGCGGCGGAGGCGGCGCGGATCACCTCCGACGGACTGCCTTACCTGCTGATCCAGGACGCCCCGCCGGTGGTGCGGACGAAGTCGCTCCGGCTCACGCGGCCGGAGATCTACTTCGGTGAAGTGTCCCACGAGCCCGTGTTCGTGCATACCAGGCAGCCGGAATTCGACTATCCATCGGGAGCAGGCAACGTTGAGACCCGGTACGCCGGCAGAGGGGGATTCCCGATCTCATCGATGCCGCTGCGCATCGCCGCGGCCCTGCAATACGGCGACTGGAATATCGTGCTGACCTCCTACATGACGCCCGAGAGCCGGATGATCATCCGCCGGAAGGTGGCCGAGCGGCTCAGCGCGCTGGCGGAGTTCATTTACTGGGACCAGGACCCGTACCTGGTGATTACGGCTGAAGGCCGCCTGGTGTGGATCGTGGATGGATACACGTCGAGCGCCGGGCATCCGTATTCGCGCCTGCTGCGCCTGCAGGGCCCGGGGCTGCTGAACTACCTCCGCAATCCGGTGAAAGCCACCGTGGACGCCTACGACGGCACGACCAGGATTTACGTGTTCGACGAGGACGACCCGATTCTGGCGTCCTATCGCAGGCTGTTCCCGAAGCTGTTTACGGCGAAAAGCGAAATGCCGCCGGATCTGCGCGCCCACGCGCGCTACCCGGAAACGATGTTCCGCGTGCAGGCCGAGATCTACCGGACTTATCACATGACGGACCCGGAAGCGTTCTACAACAAGGAAGACGTCTGGGATCTGGCGCGCAATATGAACAGCCCCGGCGGGCGGCCGCAGCCGGTGACGCCGACTTACATCGTGGCGGCGCTGCCGGGCAGCGACGAGCCTGAGTTCCTGCTGATGACTACTTTCACGCCGCGCAACAAAGACAACCTGATCGGGCTGATGGTGGCGCGGTGCGACGGAGAGGCGCTGGGCGAGCTGCATTTTCTCCAGCTTTCCAAGCAGCAGTTGATTTTCGGGCCGATGCAGATCGAGGCCCGGATCAACCAGGATCAGAACATCAGCAAGGATCTGACCCTGTGGAACCAGCAGGGGTCGCAGGTGCTGCGCGGGCAGATGCTGGTGCTGCCGGTCGAGAACACGCTGGTCTATATCGAGCCGGTCTACATCCAGGCGGCTGAAGCACGGATGCCGCAATTGAAAAAAGTAGTCGCGGCGATGGGCAACCGCCTGATCTATGCCGATACGTATGAGGATGCGCTGGCCCAGTTGACTGGGCAGTCCGCGCCGGCGGCCAAGCCGGCCGAGGCTGGCGCACCCGCGGTGACGGCGGCTCCGCCGGCAGGCCGGGACGCAAGGAGAGACCTGCTCCAGGAGATTTCCCGGCGTCTGCAAAGGTACAAGGAGTTGATGGGGCAGGGCCGGTTTGCTGACGCCGGCCGGGAGATTGAGGCGCTGGAACGGCTGGCGGCGCAACAGAAGTAATGAACAGGGCAGTACCCAGTTGGTGTGAAATCCGGGTTCCCACCGGCAGGGTTCATCATTAAAATGTTGCAAGGACTCCGGAAATGAATGCTGATAACCGCCGTCGCGTGCTCGTGGTGGACGACGATCCGGGTGTGCGCGACGTCATCCGCAGCATGCTCGAGTCCTCCGGCTATTCTGTCCTTCTGGCCGCGAATGGAAAGGAAGCGATGCGGCTGCTGAAGTCGGAGCGGGCGGACCTGATTCTCACGGATCTGGTGATGCCGGAGCAGGAGGGGATCGAAACCATCAAAGCCCTGCGGCGGGAGTACCCGGAAATCAAGGTGATTGCCATGAGCGGCGCCTTCGGCGGGGACTACCTTCGCATCGCCGCATACCTGGGGGCGCACGCGACGCTGGCGAAGCCGATCCAGATGGACAAGCTGCTCAAGCTGGTGCGAGAGACGCTCGAGCCTGGTGAGTAGGTGGCGGGACAGGGTGCGGCTATGGCCCGGGGAACGGACGGCGTGAAAGCCGCAGATTCTGCCGGTCGGACTGGTTCCGCGGGGGCGTTATAGAGGTCCGGCCGGGGGCGGACGGGAGTCCCTCCAGCTCGCTCTCTTCAAACCTGAGAGTGCGGTCCAGCACCATCTCCACGGTGGAGCCGCGTTCCAGGATGGCATCCGGGCCGCGGGTCAGCATCACCCCGACAAGACCGGCCGCAGCACCTGCCGCCGCACCGATGCCGGCGCCCTTTCCGGTGCGGGCCGCCACTCCGCCGATCATGGTTCCCCAGCCGGCGGCCTCGCCTACCTTGACGGCGTCTCCAGCCTTGTTGGACTCGCCCTCCACCTTGCCTTCCGTACGGTCGACCCGGCCGGGATTGGATGCGTCGAGGGAGTGGACCCCCGCGCGGAAGTCGCGGGTCACGCCGTTCGGCAGCGTCAGTGCGTCGAACCGGACGTAAAGCTCCGCCCGGCCCTTCACCCTGCCGCCGCGCTTCACCTGCGTGACGGTGCCGGTCACATAAGAGCCCGGCGGAATGACAATACGGCCGCCCGCCAGCACGGGAAAAGCGGTTTGCAGGTAGACGCGGTCGCCGATGGCTGCGGTCTTGGTGCTGACGCTGCTGATCAGTTGCAGCGGGATCTTGGTGCCCTCCGGCACGGTGTAGATCCGGGATTCGGCAGGCTCGGGCTCGGCCTTCGGGGCAGCCTGTTCCTGCTGCCAGGCTGCTGGCAGACAGGCCGGAACCAGGATCACAGCTGCGGTCAATAGCAGGGTGCGCATGACGCCTCCTTGTTTCAAGGCTAACCCAGATCGGCGGCCGGAACATCCCGGCCGGCTGCTCACTGTGTGGAACGCACCCGCACATCCGGCGGTTGCAGGCGTGATGGATCCACGCGGAGGCGCAGCCCCTCCTGACTCCGCTTGCCCCCGATGGAGATGCGGATCTCAGGATCCTCGGGCGTCCAATCAGGCAGACGAAGCCGCAGCTCGTAGATGCCGGCCGTGCCCGGCGAAACGCCAGCGTAGAAAACGAGATCGCGCGGCACTTCGGTCCCATTGAGAAACACCTGGAGCGAGTCGCGAGCCTTGAGTTCGCTTGGGCGGCTCGCCGATTGCAGATTGATTGATCGGCGCAGAGTCTGCCCCCAACCGGTGCCGTAGAGAATGATCTCGTCTCCGGGAGCGGCCGGGTGCTCCGGCAGGCGCCATTCCAGGTTTGCGGCGTCTCGGGCGAGGGCCCATTGCGATTCCAGCGGAAGCAGCCCCGGCGCCGCTTCCTGCAACTGGACGCGTACGGTGGGACCATTCAGCCCGTTTCGGGTGAGCACAATGCTGGCGGGACCCGCCACCAGTTCAGGCGGGATGATGAACACTACGGCATCGGGGGATGCGTACTCGATGGCGGCCAGAATACCATTCACTTTGACCGAGACCCCGGTACCGGGCAGGACGGTTGGCAGCACGGCTGCATTGGGAGCCGCTTCGGCGCGCGAGGACACCACCGGGCTGAGATGCTCCCCGATGATCAGGGCCACCGTATTCGGGGCCAGCTCTGGAAGGCCGCTGGCCAGGTTGAGTATGGAGGTCTGGCTGTATGCAGGCGCCCACCGCTCGCCGGGCGGAGCGGCATGAACGGCGTATGCCGCTGCGGCGAGCAGGGCGCACAGCCGGCGTCCATGCATCCGGCTTCATGCTACGGCAATTCAGCACGCGCGTCCATCACCCAATCCCATCACTGGTCATACTCCAAGGGGACAGCCTGATCCGGCACTTTCGCGATTCTTGCGTAGTCGAAGCGGCGCGTGGATTGGTGTTGCATCCTGTTGTTGATACGCGGCTTGTTCTCTCGGCTGCCACCCTCCTCTGTGTGCCTGGCATTGGAGGGCCGAGCGCGACGGGCTACCATCGGCTGCCAGCCGGCTTCTCGATCCGGACTGGAGTGATACCCGTACCCGGCTGGTAAACAAACGCTTACCGGCAATCTTCAAGAACCAGGTTATCCATCCGCGCGATGTCCTGTTGCCGGACGCGATTTTGACGAAGGAGCCGGATCAGGTGTTTGTCGGGATGAACCCGATGGTGCCAAGCGGGCAGGGCGGAGATGAGGGGAGGTGGAGGATTTCGGCAGCGGGGGCGGAAGGTGTGCAGCCACGGCAGGGCCGAATCGGGCCGTGGCGGGCC
>JBMOMB010000052.1:0-21585 GCA_049325215.1 Acidobacteriota bacterium | reverse complement strand
ATCTGCTTGACGGCATCGATCATCTGCTCTTCCGTGTATCGGCTTCGCTTCATGCATTGCTCCTCTTCGCTCTTCATTCGAGGGCTCTCCAAATTATCGCTGGCTGAGTTTTCGGGGAGCAGGTCAGCGCCCCATCACCTGCCGCACGTTCGGACCGGCGGTGCGCGCCGCAGGCGATGCGCTCGGCCACTGCGAACTTTGCTATGTGGGCGCGGCGCCCGGGCAGATCGAGGACTGCCTGGTGGATTTCGATCCCGATGGCGTGGAGGCGGCCGTGCTCGAAGAACTGGAGCGGACCACGGGCGCGCGCGGACAGACGCTGGTTGCGTTCGCCCTGGAGCGGGCTGACGAGAGCCGGTAGCGTTTCATCCCCCTGCAGTCCGTGCAATACGGACCCGAAGGGCGCGGGGCATGACCTCCAGGTCAACGGCTTCCACTTCTCCCAGCAATTCGCCGTCGATCATGAGTTCCAGCGGCTCGGATGGCGCGATGCACGCTCCCCGCACGGGGTGCACGCGCACGGGCGCGTAGCAATGAAGACCGGAAATCACGGAAAGGTTGTGCGCCACCTGGGCCGCGTATCCGGCTGTCAGTTCCAGGCACTCCGCCTGGCCATCCGAACTCGATGCGGCAGGCAGCGCCTCGAATCCGCCCGTGTAGCGGGTGTTGTTCACCAGCACGCCGCGGAGCCGCATACGGCGGGGCGGCCCGCCATCCAGTGAAATCTCGAACTCCCTCCAGCGCGGCACAGTCAACAGCGCCGCGCCAGCGTAACTGAACCGCCCAAGGAAGCGAAGCGGCAAGGAGCGCCGGGTGACATCCGCCGGGTAACCCAGGCCCACCGAGGACAGCGAGTAGCACTCCAGAGACCCGCCACCAACCTGCGCCGCCCGCACCCGGATCACATCCACGCAAGCCTCGCGTCCCACGCCCACATCTCGCGCCAGCGCGTTGCCCCGTCCGCTGGGGGTCAGCACGATGGGCGGCCAGGGAGGCACAAGCCGGCACAGCAGATGGAAAAGCGTTCCGTCGCCGCCCGACACCCAAATCGAACTCCCGGAATTCATCCGAACTGGAGTCTACTCCGGCAGCCTTCGCCCAGCCAGCCGTGCTGCACGGAGCCGTCAGGGGGCGCCAGTCCGCCTGATGCGGTCAAAGACAGTGTGCGCGGCTCAGATCAGCTCGAGTAGGCCGAGACGAGCCTCTGGATATTCTGCTCGTAGATCTTGATCTTCTTCTTGCGGGTGAGCTCCTCGACGATGCCCGCCCGCATCAGTTCGCTGCGCTCCCGGGCCCGCTGCCCTTTGAGCTCCTGCAGAATGGCTGCCCGCTGCGCCGCAAGCTGCGTCATGTCCGCCGGCCGCTTTTCGAGCACTTTGGCGAAAAACACGCCGCCCATGGCGCGGATCGGACCGATGGAGGCGCCCGGCTCGGCCTGGAATGCCTCTTCGAGCACGATGGCCGGCCCTACTCCCTCCACGCTCATGTTGCGTGTCACGAAATCCGACGTTTTCACCTCCAGGCCGAACTCTTTCGCCAGTTGCGCCGGATCCTTGACGCCGGCTTTCGCGCGCGCTTCCATCTCGGCGCCGATCTTGCGCGCCAGCTCAGTGGATTTCTCGATGATGTAACTGTTGCGCACATCGGCCAGAACTTCCTTCAGCTCGGCCTGACGGGCGGGCCGGATTTCGATCACCTGCGCGACGACGAGCTTCGAGGGCGAAACCTGTACAACCGGGGTGACACCGTTGACTGGCAGACCCTGCACGGCGCTGTTGAACTGCTCGTTGACGCCAATCTCCTGCACGGGGTCGCCCCGGCCGACGTTCTCGGAGCGGACCACCGTCACACCGTTCTCGCGGGCGATCTTCTCCGCCTCGTCGCGCGAGCGGACCAGCGCGGCCCGGATCTGATCGGCGACGCGCTGCATCTTGTCGTACACCTGGGCGCGCTTGGCCTCGGCAGCCAGTTCGCCGCGCACCTCTTCGAACGGCCGGAGGCGGGCGGTTTCGTGTTCCAGAACCTGGATGATGTGGAAGCCGTATTGCGTCTTGATGACGCCGCTCAGCTCGCGCGGCTTGAGCGTGAACGCCGCCTTTTCGAATTCCGGAACGGTCTGGCCGCGGGTGATCCAGTCAAGGTCGCCGCCCTTGGAAGCCGATCCGGGATCTTCAGAGTTCTTCTTCGCCAGCTCGGCGAAGTCGCCGCCGGCTTTCAATTGCTTCAGCAGGTCTTCGGCCTTCTTCTGCAGAGCCGGGATTTCGGAGGCAGGCCGGTCCAGGGTCTTGATGAGGATGTGGCGCGCGCGCACGCGCTCCTGCGTGCGGAAACGGTCCTGCTGCTGCGCGTACATCTCACGGAGCTGCGCTTCCGGCACCTGGACCGTGGCGCCGACCTGCGCTTCATCGAGGGCGAAGATCAGGAACGAACGCTTTTCCGGAACACGGTACGAGGACTTGTTCTTCTCGAAAAACGCCTCCAGCTCGGCGTCGCTCACCGTGACGCGGGAGCGGACGATGGCCGGATTGACGCCGACGGTCTGCACCTTGATCGCTTCGTTGCGGCGGCGGAACTCGGCTTCCACCTCCTGTGGAGTGACGATCGTGCCCTCCAGGGCGAGCGTGTCGAGCCGGGCCTGGAGGATCTGGCTGCGCAGCGTCTCTTCGAATTCCGGGATGGTCATGTTCTGCGAAGCCAGGTATTGCGAGTAGGCCTCCTTGCCCGCGAAAGTGCCGCCCGGCCAGAGCTGCGGGTACAGCTCGCGCACAATGCGGGCCAGCTCTTCGTCGGTGACGCGGAAACCCATCTGTTCGGCCAGCAGCGCCGTCGCTCGGAAGGCGACGAGCTGCTGCACAACCGACGGGACATATACGGAAGCCATGCCCTCGGGGATGTTGCCCTTCACCTCGCGCTGAATGATCTTGCGGACGTCCTGGACGGTGATGCGGTGGTCTCCGACTTCCGCCAGGATGCTGGGCTCCGAGCCGCCCGCCCACCCGGTGCCGTATCCGGGGACCAGGGTGATGACCATGGAGGCGGCGACCAGAAGGAGCAGGGCGCCGAGCAGATAGCGCACAGTCCGCTCGCGGCTGCGGAACAGATCAAACATGGGGAAACTCCTGAAAGTAGGCGAAAAACTTATTATAGCTCCGGGCGGCGCTCACCGCCCGAGGCCGCACTCCTCGTGGATGGCCCGGACGGCCTTCTCCACCCCGTCCTTGCGGACGACAATGCCGATGGTGAGCTCGCTCGAGCCCTGGGCGATGGCGATGATGTTGACCATCTGCTGCGAGATGGCGGTGAAGATTCGGCCCGCGAGGCCGGGGTGGCCGCGCATGCCTTCGCCGACGATGGCGATCAGGCCGACGTCGAGATCCACGTCGATGGGATGCAGGTAGCCGTGGGCCAGCTCCAGCGAGAAGGCCGCCTCCAGCTTCTCGATCACGGCGGGCAGTTCCGCTGTCCGGATGAGGAAGCAGAAGTTCTGGCGGTAACTGGAGCTGGTGAGGGCGAGCACCTCGGCGTTGGCCGAGGCCAGCGCCTCCAGGCTCCGGGCCATGATCTTGGTTCCGTTCAGCACGGCGCTGGCCGGATCGACGCTCACCAGCGCCACGTTGGTCATGGAGGTGACGGCGCGCGGTCCGATGGGGCCGTCCTTGGTCTCCGGGACGATCTTGGTGCCCGGGAAAGACGGGTTGAAGCTGTTGCGGCTCCATACCGGGATGCCCTTCTCCATCAGCGGCGCGAGCGTGCGGGGGTGCAGAACCTTGGCCCCGTTGTAGGCGAGTTCGGCGGCTTCCCGATAGGTGATCTCCTCGAGCACGCGGGCGCCCGGCACCAGCCGGGGATCGGCTGAGAGAATGCCATCGACGTCGCTCCAGATCCACAGCTCGGAGGCGTCAAGCACGGAGGCGAGGATGGAGGCGGAGAAATCGCTGCCGCCCCGGCCGAGCGTGGTGGGACGGCCGTCCAGCGTGGCGCCGTTGAAGCCGGTGACCACCGGCACGCGATGCTGTTCCAGTGCGGGCAGCAGAAGCGCGCGCGCTTTTTCGCGGGTCTGCGGCATCAGCGGGCTGGCATTGCCGAAGACGGCATCGGTGACGATGACGTCCCAGCCGTTGACGGCGGCCGCATCCACGCCGCGGCTTTGCAGGCACGCGGCCATCAGAGCCGCGCTGAGGCGCTCGCCGGCGGCCACCGCTTCGTCCACCGACCGCGGCGGACGCTCGCCGAGCATGAACACCCCGCGCGCGATCCGGGAGAACTCCTCGAGAATGCCGTCGAGAATCCGCTGCGTCTCCTCACGCTTCTCCCCTTCAAGCAGCTCCGCGCAGCACTGCCGGTGCTTTTCGTCGAGCTGCCCGAGCAGGCGCTCGAGCCCTGCCTCGTCGCCTCCCTCGGCGTGACGCAGCGCCTCCAGCAGCATGTCGGTGACCTTCGCCATGGCGGAGACGATGACCACTGTAGGCCGCTGCCGCCAGGCTTCTTCACAAAGCGCGGCTGCGGAGCGGATTCGCTCGGCGGAGCCCATGCTGGTTCCGCCGAATTTCATCACAAGCAGGTCCCTCAACTAGTGACTTCCTTTCCGTTGCTGGTGCGGTCGCGCACAATTTTCAGCAGCGCCTCTTCGACCTCATCCTCGTTCATGGAGGTGGAATCGACGTAGATCGCATCCGGCGCCTGACGCAGGGGCGAGTCGGCGCGTGTGGAGTCGCGCTCATCCCGGCGCTGGATCTCGCTGAGCACCTGCGCGAAATCGGCCTGCACTCCCCGCGCGGCGAGATCTTTCAGCCGCCGCCGTGTGCGCTCTTCCGGCGTGGCGTCCAGGTAGATCTTCACTTCAGCATCGGGGAACACGACAGTGCCTATGTCGCGCCCTTCCATCACCACGGAGGCTTCCCGGCCAATCTGCTGCTGTTTCTCGACCAGGGCGCGGCGGACGCCCGGGATGGCCGAGACGCGCGATGCGCCTTCCGAGATCTCCGGATCCCGGATGTCCTGGCTGATGTCTTCGCCGTCGAGCAGGACGCGTCCGGCCCCCGGCAGTTCTATCCGGGCCTCGCGGGCCAGCTTTTCCAGACGCGGAGCGTCATCCCAGCCGATGCCAAGGCGGCGGGCGGAGAGCGCGATGGCGCGGTACATGGCGCCGGTGTCGATGTAGAGAAAGCCGAGCCGCTCGGCCAGCCGGCGGGCCAGCGTGCTCTTGCCCGCCCCGGCCGGGCCGTCGATGGCGACCGTGATTGTTTTGCCCAACGTGGTGTTTCTCTCAGTCTAGCGCGGCTCCGGCGGCTGTCCGGGGTCCCGCAGGGGATCCCGCGCGATCACGTAGTCTTCCACTGGCCGCCCGCCCACCAGGTGCTCGTCCACGATGCGGGCCAGCACTTCGGCCGTGGCCCCGCGGTACCAGATGCCCTCCGGATAGACGACCGCGATCGGGCCCTGCCCGCACAGCCGCAGGCAGTTCGCCTTTGTCCGGTAGATGCCTGGCTCTGTGCGCAAGCGCTGTTTCAGATACTCCCAGGCGCGCTGCCCCTCTTCGCGCGTGCAACACTTCGGCTCCGTCTGATCCGCGCAAAGGAAGATGTGACGCCGCAGCGAACCGATGCCGAGCGCCGCGGCCTTGCCCTCCAGCTTTGCTTCGCCCATAGTTTCCAAGTTAACTGAAACAGAGGGCCGCGAATGTCACCCCGGGATTTTGACCGCCTTGTGGAAGAGTGCATGGACGTCGTGCCGCTGCGCTTCCGCAGGCTTCTGCGCAACGTCGTGTTCGTGGTCGAGCCGGAGCCGCCCCGGCCTGGGTTGCTGGGCCTGTACGAGGGCCGCCCCCTCACCGAGCGCTCCGTCAGCGAGCCGGTCCGGATGCCGGACCGCATCACCATCTTCCAGGGGCCGCACGAGCGCATGGCACGCGATGAGGAAGACCTCCGCCGCCTGCTGCGCGAAACGATCTGGCACGAGGTGGCGCACTACTTCGGCATGGATGAGCGGCAGGTGCTGCGGGCCGAGTCGCGCAGGCGCAGGCTGCTGAACCGCTTGCGGCGGCGCCCAAGCCGGGACTGACTCCTGACACTGCCGAAAAGTGATGGGAGATGGAAAGGTGATCGGCGGGAAAATGGAGCGGGAGACGGGATTCGAACCCGCGACATCAACCTTGGCAAGGTTGCACTCTACCAGCTGAGTTACTCCCGCCCGGGAGTTCATTCCCATTTTGGCGCAGGGCGCGCGGCCTGTCAAATCGGACCTCTGGAGGGCTGGGCGCGGAGCCGGATACGGCTTTGCAGGTCAGAGCCTTGCACCACACTCCAGAACAAAACGGGGCCGAAATGACAGTGAGCTCCGTAGACACGTTTTTTGTAGTAACTCAATGAATGTCAGTGTGTTACAAATTGATTTCGAGTTGCCCGACGAAGAGTGGCAACTGTGATATTCTGAACAACGCCGGTGCGGCTGCGGGGCGCCGGGAAGGTCACTTCCTACCAGCGAGCTCCGCCTCGTGAGGAGCCCAGACCGGATCAGGCACAGAATATTGTACCCGGTTTCCACTCTGTGGAAATCGTGTGTGGAAGTTGTGGAGATTCTGCAGTGCTAACAGCGGCAAAGAACACTTGGGAGAGCATCAAGGCGCAGTTGTCTCAAATCCTCCCGGGAGAAGCATTTGACAACTGGGTGTCCAGGACAGAGTTGCTGGAGGAGTCGCCGGACTGCCTGGAGGTGGCGGTACCCGACGAGTACGCGAGGACATGGCTGGAAAAGCAGCTCGCACCAGCGGTGGAGCAGGCGCGGCAGGCCGCTGCGGTGCCCCAGGTCAGAATCCGGTATGTTGCCGCTCCAGCCAAGGGCCAGACACTGCGCACGGGGGAGGGAGCCGCGGCTGGAGCAGGGCGCGAAGACCTCGCCTTTCCCGACCCGGCCACTCAGTTGAATGCGCGCTTCACATTCGACACGTTTGTGGTGGGCTCGTGCAACCAGTTTGCGCACGCCGCAGCCTGTGCGGTGGCGCGCCAGCCGGCGATGCGCTACAACCCTCTGTTCATCTACGGTGGCAGCGGCATGGGCAAGACGCATCTGCTGCACGCTATCGGCAGGGCGCTGCTCGATGGGCACGCGCGAATGCGTGTAGTGTACACGACCGGTGAGCAGTTCATGAACGAGATGATCCAGTGCCTGCGCGCGGGCAGAATGCAGTCATTCCAGCAGCACTACCGGGGCGCGGATGCTCTGCTGATCGATGACATCCACGTGCTGGGCGGCAAAGAGCGCACACAGGAAGAGTTTTTCCACACATTCAACTCCCTCTACGACCACCAGAAGCAGATTGTGATTTCCAGCGACGAGATGCCGAAGAACATCCCGGGGCTCGTCGAGCGCCTCCGGACGCGTTTCGAATGGGGGCTCATGGTGGACGTTCAGCCGCCGGATCTCGAGACGAAGATGGCCATCCTCGACAAGAAGGCAGAGGCCGAAGGCATCCGGCTTCCGGAGGATGTGCGGATTCTCCTGGCGGCCAGAATCCGTTCCAGCGTCCGTGAGCTGGAAGGCGCCTTTACGAAGCTCCTGGCATATTCCTCGGTCACTGGCGCCCCGATCAGCGTCCCAATGGCCCAGCAGGCGCTCAGGCATCTGCTGCACACCTCCGAGCGCCGCGTCTCCATTGAGGCGGTCATGCGCGCCGTAGCCGAGCACTTCGGACTCCAGCCTGCCCAGCTCAAGCAGAAGACCAACGCGCACGAGATCAGCCGTCCCAGGCAGGTCGCCATGTACCTCAGCCGTGAAGCCACCGGCGCCTCCCTGCCAGAGATCGGGCGCCACTTCGGAGGCAAGCACCACACCACCGTCCTCCACGCCATCCGCAAGATAGAACAGTTGCGCCGGCAGGATCCGGAGATCAACAGGCTCATACACAGCCTAATGGACTCATTCCAGTGAGGATCCTGTGTTTTCCACACCGGCCTCCCTGCATGGCTTGCGGATGATGTGCAACCTGGCCGGAGAGGGAAAACCAGCCACACTGGCCGCGGTCATGAATCACAGCAAAGTGAACCTGGAATGGTCAAAGTTTTGTATAATTTAGGTTGGATACTGACATATTCACAGCCCCTACGAATGCGGTAGAGGTAGAGTCTACGAGAGAAAACAAGCCAGTATCAGGAAGCAAAGCGCGCAGGCGCTGATCGGACAAGAGGACTGGACGTATGGAGTTCACCGTCAGCAAGGCCGACCTCGTTCGCGAGCTGGGCCTGTCCCAAGGTGTGGTGGAGAAGAAGGCGACGTTGCCCGTTCTGTCCAACGTGCTGCTCGAGGCGGCTGGCGACACGGTGAGCATTTCGGCCACGGATCTCGAGTTGAGCATCCGTTGCCAGGCGCCGGCGAAGGTGAGCGCTGAGGGGGGCGGCACGCTGCCGGCGAAGAAGCTGCTCGACTATGTGCGGCTGCTGCCGGATGAAGAGATTCGCGTCAAGTTCAGTGATACCAACTGGGCGACGCTGACCTGCGGGCGTTCCAAGACAAGGATTGCCGGGCTTGCGCGGGATACGTATCCCGAGATGCCAGCCATGCCCGAACCGCTGGCTGAACTGCCGGTGGGGCTGGTTTCAGCGATGATCTCTAGAACGGTCTTTGCCATCGCTGCCGAGGAGTCGCGCTTCACGCTGAATGGAGCGTTGCTGGTGTTGAAGCCGGAGACACTGACCATGGTGGCGACCGACGGGCACCGCCTGGCGCTGGTGGAGTACCCGAACCCGGCAGCACTTGCCGGCGAGCACCGGGCGCTGATTCCGCGCAAGGCGATGCTTGAGCTGGCCAGGCTCGCTTCAGACGCGGGCGGCAGCGAAGAGCAGATCCAGTTTGCGATGGACGAGAACCACCTTTTCTTCCGCATGGGACCGCGCCTTCTGGCGGGCCGCAAACTGGCGGGAAACTTTCCGGACTACGAGCGCGTGCTGCCGCGGTCGCATGCCCATACGGTGATACTGCCGAGGGAAGACTTCCGGGCTGCGATCGAGCGCGTATCACAGTTCTCCGATGAGCGCTCGCGCGCGGTAAAGATCCGCTTCGGCGATAACGAGGCGACGATCCATTCGTCTTTGTCAGAGAGCGGCGAGTCGGAAGAGAGCCTCGCAGTGGACTACACAGGCCCCACCACCGAGATCGGGTTCAATGCAATCTACCTGCTGGACTTCCTGCGCGCCACACAGGAGGAGCAGGTAGAGTTCCACTTCAAGGATGCGCAAAGCGCTGGCGAGCTGATGCCTGCGGAGGGCGACCACGGTTACCGGTACCGTTACGTGGTGATGCCGATGCGCATCTGAAGACGGTCCCGCGCATGGAAAAACCCCAAGAGGACAGGAAAGATTTGAATCACGCTGAGAGGTACGACGGATCGAGCATCAAGGTGCTCGAGGGGCTGGAGGCCGTGCGCCTGCGGCCTGCGATGTATATCGGATCGACGGGAGAAGCGGGACTGCATCACCTGGTCTACGAGGTCGTGGACAACTCCGTGGACGAGGCGATGGTGGGCTACTGCACCGACATCAAGGTGATCATTCACATCGATGATTCGGTGACGGTGGTGGACAACGGGCGCGGGATCCCGGTGGACATGCATCCCACCGAGGGCGTGTCGGCGGCCGAAGTCGTGATGACGAAGCTCCACGCCGGGGGCAAGTTCGACTCGAATTCGTACAAAGTGTCCGGCGGCCTGCACGGGGTCGGCGTGAGCTGCGTGAACGCGTTGTCGGAATGGCTGCACCTGGAGATCTGGCGCGACGGCAACACCTGGGAACAGGACTACGAACGCGGCATTCCCAAGGCGCCGCTGGCCAGGACGGGCAAGGCGGGACGGAAGACGGGAACGAAGATCACGTTCAAGCCCGACGCCACGATCATGGACGTGACGCGGTTCAACTTCGACACGCTGGCGACGCGGCTGCGCGAGCTGGCGTTTCTCAACAAGGGCCTGCGCATCACGCTGACCGATGAGCGCGTGGAACCCCCAAAGACGCACGAGTTCTACTATTCCGGCGGCATTGCCGAGTTCATCAAGCACCTGAACCGCGGCAAGAACGTGCTGCATGACAAGCCGATCGTCATCGAAGGCGAACGGGAGCTTCCAGGCGGGGGGACGCTGTCGATCGAGATCGCGCTCCAGTGGAACGACAGCTACAGCGACCAGATCTTCAGCTTCGCCAACAATATCAACACGCGCGACGGCGGCACGCATCTGACCGGGTTCCGCACCGCCCTCACCCGCACGCTGAACGCGTGCGCGCGCTCGGCGGGGCTGCTGAAGGATCTCAAGGATAACAACCTCTCCGGCGACGATGTGATCGAAGGTCTGACGGCGGTGGTCAGCGTGAAGCTGCCGCAGCCGCAGTTCGAGGGGCAGACGAAGGGCAAGCTGAACTCCGACATCGGCGGCTACGTGACGCAGGTGGTGAACGAGAAGCTGACCGAGTACTTCGACAAGAACCCCGCGGTGATGAAGCGCATCATCGGCAAAGCGGTGGAAGCGGCGCGGGCGCGGGAGGCGGCGCGGAAGGCTCGCGAGCTGACCCGGCGCAAAGGGGCCCTGGATTCCGGAGGGCTGCCGGGCAAGCTGGCCGACTGCCAGGAGAAGGACCCGTCGCTGTGCGAACTGTTCCTCGTCGAAGGCGAGAGCGCCGGGGGAACGGCCAAGAGCGGGCGCGACCGGCGGTATCAGGCCATCCTGCCGTTGAAAGGCAAGATCCTGAACGTCGAGAAGGCCCGTTACGACAAGATGCTCAGCCATGAAGAAATCCGCGCGATGATCACCGCCATCGGCACAGGCATCGGCAAGGACGACTTCGACATCTCGAAGCTGCGCTATCACAAGATCATCCTGATGACGGACGCCGACGTCGACGGCAGCCACATCCGGACGCTGCTGCTCACGTTCTTCTTCCGCCACATGCAGGAGCTGATCACGCGCGGCCATGTGTTTGTGGCGCAGCCGCCGCTGTACCGGATCAAGAAGGGCAGGAGCGAGAAGTACATCAAGAACGACCAGGAGTTCGTGCGCGAAATCCTGCGCCGCGCCACGGAAAACGTGCAGGTGCTGGTGGGCGGCAACGGCGAGTCCGGCAGGCTCGAAGGCGGCGAGCTGCGCAGCTTCCTGATGGCGCTCGATGAGTTGCAGCAGATCTACACACGTCTCGAGAAGCGCCTGCGCGAGCCGCGGGTGGTCGAGGTGCTTGGCGATCCGTCCTACGCGCTGGACACGAAAGCGGACTTCGGCAACAAGGCGGAAGTGGAGCGCGCGGCGCAGGCGATGAGCGAGGGAGGCAAGATCAAGACGCGGGTCGAATTCGACGAAGAGCACTCGGCGTGGAGCATCGTGTATCACGACGAGGCGCACGGCGACCGCACGATCGGCGTGGAACTGGCGCAGCAGCCGGAATACAAGCGGCTGCGCGCGCTGGCTCGCAGCACGCAGAAATACAACAAGCCGCCCTTCACCGTGGTGAAGGATGCGCGGCGCGAGCCCATCCAGACCTGGCGGGAACTGATCCAGTACCTCAAGGCCGAGGGCACGCGGGACTGCACGGTGCAGCGCTACAAAGGCCTGGGCGAGATGAACCCCGAGCAGTTGTGGGAGACGACGATGAACGCCGAGACACGCACCCTGCTCGAGGTGAGGCTGGAAGACGCAGTGGAGTGCGAGGAGATCTTCACGACGCTGATGGGGGATGATGTCGAGGCGCGGCGGAAGTTCATCGAGGACAACGCCCTCGACGTGCGCAACCTCGACGTGTGACAGAGTGGCTCACGCGTACACTCGCTCCACCCTGTTTCCGAGCCCGCAGAGGATGACGTAAGGAATCACCCCGGCTTCGCGGGCGAAGGCAGCGGCGTCGTGCCTTGCGCCCTCTTCGTTGCCGATCAGCGTGACGGCATCGCCGCGCCGCAGCGGCGGGCATTCAGTAACATCCACGGTGATCACATCCATGGAGACGGCGCCCACGATGGGGGCGAGACATCCGGCGGCTATGACATGGCCGCGGCCGGCGAGGGTGTGGGGAACGCCGTCGGCGTAACCGGCGGCCACAACGGCGATCCGCGAGTCGCGCGGCGCGCGCCAGCGCGCGTTGTAGCCGACGGGCTCGCCCGCGGGAATCTGCTTCACGTCCACGATGCGGGCTTTCCAGACAAGAGCGGGGCTTACATGGACCTGCAGGGGAGGCGCGCCGCCGCTGGCCTCAGGCGCGTATCCGTATAGCGCGAGGCCTGTGCGGACCATCTGATGAAAAGCGCGCGAGAGCCCGTAGCAGACGGGCGCGCTGCTGGCCAGGTGCACAATCGATGGGCGGACGCCAGCGGCGCGCAGCGCTTCCAGGGCTTGCTCGAAGGCGTCGAACTGCTTGTCGTTCTGGCCGCACTCGAAGTCGGAGGCCGAGGCCAGATGCGACATCACGCCTTCGACCTCGAGAAAGCGCAGGCTGGCGGCCGCGTGCGCGATTTCCGCGGCGGGCTCGCGCGAGCCGAGGCGGCCCATGCCGGAGTCGAGCTTGATGTGGACCGCAAGCCGGCGTTCGAGCGCGGCTGCGCGCTGTTCGAGTTCGAGCAGAGACTCGATGGAGTGGACAGCGGGCGCGAGGGAGTGTTCGAAGAAAACGTCCATCTCGGCGGGAACAAAACCACCCATGACAAGAATGCGGCCGCGGATGCCCGCGCGCCGGAGTTCTGCGCCTTCGGCTGCATTGCTCACGGCGAACCACGCGGCCCCTTCGCGCTCCAGGGCGCGGGACACGGGCGCGGCGCCGTGGCCGTAAGCGTTGGCCTTGACGACGGCGCAGACCTCGGCGCCCCGGGCGGCGCGGCGCAGCTCGCGCCAGTTGGCCACGATTCGTGCGAGCGAGATTTCAGCCCAGGTGCGCAGCGCCTGCGAGCATTCGTTGGAAGAGTTGTTCATAGGCGTCGGTCACGGCCTCCCAGCCGTAGCGTTGCTCCACCCGGCGCATGGCCGCCTCTCCGAGACGGCGGCGTTCTCCATCCGGCATCGAGATGACTTCGCGGATGCGCGCCACCAGGGAATCCTCGCCGTGGAACGCGAGCGCCACGCCGCCGGCGACTTCTTCGTTTTCCGGCGTAGAGAGATACAGAACGGCCGCGCCGCGGCCCATGGCTTCAATGAGCGCGGGATGCGTGCCGCCGACCTCGGTGGCGTGGATATAAGCGAAGCAGTGCGACTGCAGTTCGCGGTAGCCCTGGCCGTAGATGGCGCCTGGAAACAGGATGCGCGGGTCGCGCGTGTTCTTGAGCTCGCGGATATAGCCGTCCGCATAGGGTGCATCGCCGACGAGAACGAGGCGGAGATCCGTATGCACGCGTTCGAACGCGCGGCGGACCAGGAGCGGGTTGTTTTCCGGCTCGAACCGTGTGACGTAGAGAAAGTAGCGGCCGGGCTCGAGGCCGAGCGAATCGAGCGCGGCGCGCGACGGCGCCTTGCCGGTTTCGGCCCCGTAAGGGATGAAGACGGAAGAGGCGCCGTAATTGTCGCGGTAGTAGCGCTGAATCTCGGCAGCGTCGGTGACGATGACGTCGGGGCAGAACGTGGCGAGGCCTTCGGAGACGTGGTACCAGAGGCGCGCCAGTGCGTTCCATTTCTTCCGCTTGCGTTCGAGTCCGTCGACGTTGAGGGCGACGCGCGTACCGGCGCGGCGCGCCAGGGGGACGAACAGCGCGTTGGCGGCGTTGCAATAAAGGGCGGCCTCGGGGGGATCCCGCATCAGATCGAGCGTTGAGAGGAACGTGTGAGCGACAGTTTCGAGGTACTTGTGCCGTACCGGCGGGATATAGCGCAGGCGCACGCCCCGCCAGACGGGCTCGGGATGCGGCGTTCGGCAATAGACCGTCACATCATGGCCGCGCCGGGCGAGCCGTGTGGACAGTTCTTCCGCGAAGGTTTCGAAGCCGCCGTAGGCAGCCGGGATGCCGCGTGTGCCGAGGATGGCGATGCGCATGAGGCCCGCTTTTCAGTAAAGCGAAAGATGCACGGTGCCGCCAAGTCCGGAGAAGGGATGGGCCCCGGACCGGATGGGAGGCTCAGCCTCCGGCGGTCTGCGCCTGGGAGCGGGCGGGACTGAGCGAGGGGACAGCCTTCTTGGGAGCGGGCCGGCTCACCGGGTGGTAGTGGAACCAGGCGGCCATGTAGTCGTCGCTGACGCGCTTGCGGGCCATGATCCAGCGGCGTTTGGCGAGCAGCCGCGGCCAGGAGCGGAGGATGTGCCAGAAGGCTTTCAGAGAGTAGTGTTCGTAGAGGAGGCAGCAGCCGACGACGACGAGATCGCGGAAGGTGATGGGGAGCCAGTAACGGCGGTAGAGGTCGCCGGTGATGTTCTTGACCCGCATGAGGAAGCGGTTCTTCACCGAGTGCATGTTGATCTCTTTGGGCAGAGCGCGGCGGTTGCCGGGCAGCACGGCGCGGACGTGATAGCCGCGGGCGTAAGGAGTGTAGAGACAGCGCCAGCCCATCAGTTGCGCGCGCCAGGCGACGTCGGCGTCCTCGCGGTAGACGAAGAAATCGGAATCGAAGAACTCGCCGTCGATGGAGATGTCCTCGATCATCTCGCGGCGGTAGAGAGCGGCGGCGGCGGTGGCGCCGAAGACGTATTCACGCTTGAGGTAGTGGCCGTTGTCGATCTGGCGGCTGCCGCGGTCGAGGTGGCGCAGATACGGCGTGAAGTAGATGCCCGTGGAGTCGACGCGCGGCTTGGCGTCGATGTTGAAGTCCGGGCTCATCACGAGCAGCTTGCCGCAGACAGTGCCGATGCGGTTGTCGAGCCTGCCGGCTTCGAGCAGCGCCTGGATGAAATAAGGCATCAGCAGCACGTCGGGGTTCAGCGTGAGAACCCAGTTGCCGCGGGCGAGGCGGATGGCTTGGTTCTGGGCGGCGGCAAAGCCGGCGTTGCGGTCGTTGAAAATGATGGTGCAGCGGTCTTCGTACTGCTCCAGGATGTCGCGGGTGCCGTCGGTGGAGTTGTTGTCGACGACGATGACCTCGAACTGGGGCCCTTTTTGAGCCAGCACCGATTCCAGGCAGCGTTTGATGTAGCGGCCACTGTTGTAGGTGACGATGGTCACCGAGACGAAGTCGTGTGAAGCCATGGCAAAGAGCAGCCTGAATCAAATGCCGGGCCGGCCCGGCGCACGCACCGGACCGCGCAGGTTCTCCTCCAGCCGGGGCGCCGCCTGCCGCCTGCCGGGCAGGACGGCGGCGAAGACCGCCAGCCGAACCAATCTACCATACAAGCCAAGAGGGCCAAGAGATCGCTTCCAGATCATCCCCGCAACGATTCTCGGCACGGCTCCAAAGATGAGAGACAAGCAAACCAGGACACGGCCGAGTGTCTGGAAGTGCTTGGAAACGTATCCTAGTAGACCACTATACCAGTTCTGCTGCCGTTCCACCCATTCCAGCCGCGAGACGGAGTGCGCGCCCAGGTGGGCGGCTCGGAACTCAGGGCGGAACAGCGTCTGCCAGCCGGCGGCGAGCAGGCGGGCGATGAAATCGACGTCTTCGAACCAGACGGGATGGAACGCTTCGTCAAACCCGCCTACCGAGGCCCAGGCGCTGCGGCGTACCAGCAGGCAGGCACCGGCGGGTTGAAGCCCGGAGGCGGTCTCGCCGGGGGGCAGATCCAGGGCGCGGTAGCGGCGGTTGACGGGGTTCGAAGGCCAGAGACGGTTGATGCCCAGGATCTCGAAGCAGAGGGCGGCGGGCGTGGGCAGGCGCCGGACGAAAAAGCCCTGCTGGGGCTTGCCGGAGGCATCCACAAGGACGCCGCCGGCCGCGCCCGCCCTGGGATCGGTTTCCAGAGCACGGAGCAGAACCGCGGGAGGCGAGTCGAGCTCGACGTCGGGGTTCAGAACGAGCACGGCATCGGCGTCGGGAAGGGCGTGGAAGCCCTGATTGACGGCGCCCGCGAAGCCGCGGTTCTCTGTGTTTGCGATCAGCCGCACCTGCGGGAAGAGGCGGACTGTGGAACAGGTTTCGTCGAGGCTCGCATTGTCGATGACGAGGATGCCGGCCGCGAACTGCTCCCGGTGGCGGAGGCAGGATTCCAGGCAGGCGCGCACGCATCCTGCGGAGTTGTGGGTGATGACGAGCGCCGCCAGCTTCATCGCGCCACCGCAAAGTAGAACCGCCAATAAGGCTCAGGGCGGGTGGATTGTTGCAGGCGCCGGATCTCCTGCTCGCAGGAGACCAGCAGCGGCTCAATGGAACCGCGGGGAGGGCGGCAGCAGGAACGCCGGGCGCGCGGAGCGTCGCGGAGTCCGCGCCACTTGCCGCGAAGCCAGGCGGCGAGGCGGCCGCGGCGCGCCGCGAGCGCTCCCCAGAGGAGCTGGCCGGCGAACACGCGCCACCACCAGGCGGCGGGGAAGTGCTTGGCGGCGAGCAGCACCTGGTTTCTGGCGAGCAACTCGACCATGGAAGCGCTCCAGGCGCCCAGGGTGGCGCTGCCGTGGTGGTAGACGATGGCAGAAGGCGCGTAGACGCCCGAGAAGCCGTCGAGCGAGGCGCGCAGGAAAAACTCGATGTCTTCGAGGTAGGACCCGAAGAACTCGTCAAGCGGGCCCGATTTCGTGAATACGCTGCGGCGGACCAAAGCGGCGGTCATCGGGGCGAAGCGGATCGGACGGGGCTCGGCGAACAGGGGGCCGTCCGGGCAGCCGCTTCCCGCGCGCCAGGCGCAGCCGCTGCGGGCGAGGAGGTCGTATGAGGCGTCGATACGGGAGGGGTTGGCCAGTTGCCGCACGCGGGGCGCTGCGAAGGAGGCATCCGAGGCGTGGGCAGCTTCCAGCAGTTGCTCCAGGCAGCCGGGGTGGAGCTCCACGTCATTGTTGACGATCCAGACCCACGGCGTGGAAACGGCTTCAATGCCGCGGTTGACAGCGGCTGCGAAGCCCAGGTTTGCAGGCAGGCGGAGGACGTCCGCACCCGCCGCCGCTGCGACCTCGCAACTGGAATCCGTGCTGCCGTTATCCACCACCAGCACACGTGCGCAGGGCGCCGTCTGGCGCCTGAGCGAATCCAGCGCGCGGGCGAGCAGCTCGGCCCGGTTCCAGTTGGGGATGATGGCGGTGACCTGCTCCACGTTCGGTTGCCATTTCCTGGCGGCAGCCAGCAGGGAGAGGGAACTCCGGCGGGAAATACCAGTCTAACACCGGATCAGCGGCGCGCGAAGCGTTTTTTCAGAAGGAACCAGAGATTGTAAAAGCCGTCGCGCCAGGGATTGAGCTTGATTTCGCCCAGGCGGGACGAATAGAGGATGGAGATCTCCTCGAAGCGCAAGCCGGGCTGGAGGAGGGCTTCGATCTTGATTTCTTCGGAAAAGGCCATGCCGTCGCTTTCGAGTTTCATCTTCTCGAGGATGGAGCGGCGGAACACCCACATGCCGCTCTGGGAATCGCGCACCCAGCGGAAGAAGAGCACCGACATGGCGAGGCTCAAAATGAGGTTGCCGATCTTGTGCTTGAGGCTCATGGCGCGGCGGTCGCGCACGGGGAAGCGGCTGGCGTTGAGGAAGTCGGCTTCGAGATGGAAGAACGCTTCCAGCAGATAGCTGATGGCGTCGGGCGGATAGCTGTGATCCCCGTCGAGCGTGACGATGATATCGCCCGTGGCCATGCTGAAGCCCTTCTTGTAGCTGCGTCCATAGCCGCGGACGTCCTCGCGGATCACGATGGCGCCGAGACGGCGGGCGACGTCGGCGGTGCGGTCCGTGGACGCGTTGTCGACGACAATGACCTCGTCGACGAACGGCGGCATGCGGCGGAGCACCTCCGCGATGCCCTGCTCCTCGTTCAGGCAGGGGATGACTACCGTGATTCGCTGGTCTTTGTACAAGCGCCCGTCTTTCCGGCTCCCGAAACCGTCTATTGTATAGTTGCAGATCCCTGGAGAGAACGAAGCGATGATCCGTGTCCTGATTCTATCGGCGATGGTGGCGGCGGCCGGAGGCGCGCAGGAAGCCGCGCCCGCGGCGGCTGGCGCGAGCGAACTGCTCCAGATCCGGCATGTCTACCTGCTGCCGATGGCCAACGGGCTGGACCAGCATCTGGCCAATCACCTGACGCGGCAGGGGCTGTTGCAGGTGGTGGCGGACCCGGCGAAGGCGGATGCGATCCTGACGGACCGCCTGGGCAAGCCGTTCGAGAGCAAGCTCGACGAGCTCTATCCCCAACCGAAGCCGCAGGAGGAGAAGCCGGCGAAAGAAGAGGAGGCCGAACCGCGCTCGTCCACTGCCATGGATCTGAAAGTCACGCCGATGGACCGGCCCAGCACCTTCGGGCGCGGCAAGGGGACGATTTTTCTGGTGCATCGCGGATCGCGCGCGGTGGTGTGGTCGACCTACGAGAGACCCCGGCGCACAATGCCCGATGAACTGGACCGCACGGCGAAGCGCGTCGCCGGCGAGCTGGCCAAGGCGATCCGGCAGGCGGGCAAGGCGCAGAAATAGCGCCAGAGAACCAGCGGCACAGGTCGCCGAGCGCCAGTTTCCATTCTTTTCCCGGCCAGGGGCGTGGGCCTTCGGCCCGCTTCAGCCGCATCACAGATTGCGCCTGGACCTGCTTCATCGGCCAGCCGGTTCTCCAGCACTGCCCTCTGCCGGTCCGGCCCCGTCTTCGTGCTCCAGCGTGCGGCCAGCGGCTGCCCCGGACGTGGGAAGCCGGGCGCGGCATTCCCGCCGGGCATGAGGAGCGCAGGCGGGCCGCTCTTCAGCAAGCGCGTAAGCCCGGCGATATCATTGTGTATCCGGCGGCCCCTCATGGCCTCCCTGCTGACTGCCGGCCCGTTGCCGCAAGGAGGCCGCTGAGAACGGCCGGGAACGGATGGTCGCATGATCCAGACAACACGGCGCCGGCTGATTCCGGCTCTTGCCCTGCTGTGGGCGCTGCCCGTTGGTGCGCAGCGCGTGGTGCTCGTCAGCTTCGACGGCCTCGGGGCGGAAACATTTTTTGATGATCCTGTTGCGGCGGAGCTGACCGTGCTGAAAGAGACGGCACGCCGCGGGGCAGCGGCGCGCGGCGTGCAGCCCGCGTTCCCCTCCACAACGGCCAACTCCCACGCGGCGCTGTGGACGGGCTGCCACGGCGACGCGAACCACATCACTGCCAATGCGCCGCCGGTGCTGCCGCGCGCTGAGCACACCGTGTTCGAGCGGGGCAACGGCTTCCGGGCGGAACAATTAGCCGCGGAAACGTTCTGGGTGGCGGCGGCGCGGGCGGGCATAGCGTCGGTTGCGCACCAGCCGACGCAGGGCTACCCGTTCACGCGGTTCAATTCCGCGTCCGGCGCCGTGGTCGTTAACGGCTATCAGACGCGCCTGCTCGCCCCGCACGCGCTGTGGACGCCGGCCACGGGCAAGCGGATGCCGGACGGCTCCTATCTGTTCGAACATGGCCCGGCGTCGTTTCGTGTCATCCCCGGGAAGAAATCCGTGCGGGTCTCGATCACATCCGGAAAGCAGTCGGTCAACGTGCCGTACGCGCCGGTGGAATCAGAGCCGCCGCGGAAGCGCGGTCTGGCGCGGAGGTTCAGCGTGCCGCTGCTGCTGGACTCGCCGGCACCGGCGGCCATCTACTTCCGCCTGTTCGATCTCGGCGGGGATGGCTTCCGGCTCTATGTGACGCCGTGGCAGGAGCTCGGCTCGTCGGTGCCGCTGGAAAGGATCTTCCGCGAGGCGGGCGGCTTCATCGGCAACGGGCCGACAGCGCTGCTCGAGAAGAAGCTGATTTCGGAAGCCGAGTATCTGGAGGCGATGGAGCTGGTGGTCCGGCAGATGACGCGGCACGCCACCTGGCTCCAGAAGAAGTTTCAGCCGCGGCTGATGCAGAGCTACCTGCCATTCCCCGATGAAATCGACCATATCTGGCTGCCGGCGGCGCGCTCCGGCGACGGGCAGGCGCTTGAGTGGCGGCGCTGGGGCTACATCGCCATCGACCGCGGCGCCGCCGAGTTCGCCAAACTCGCGGGAGACAGGAACAAGGATCATCTGCTGTGGGTCTCCGATCACGGCATGGCGCCGGTGGCGAAGTTCGTGCCGGTCCAGCAGGTGCTCGAGGCGGCGCAACTGGACTCAAAGGCGGCGTACCTGTACCACTCGATTCTGGTCAACACAACCGACTGGAAAAACGGGGTGGTGCCGCCGGAGGAGAGGGACAGCGTAGTGGAGCGGGCGCGCCGCGCGCTTGCCGGCGCGGAGGGCGTTGTGTCTTTCTTTACGCCCGGGCAGGACGGTGAGCGGCTCGGAATCGGCGGCCCGGCCGGAGGCGATCTTTATTTCGACTTTGCGCCGGGTTACGGCCCGGCCGCACGCCCCGGCAGCCGGGGCGCGGGGGAGGCGCGCCCGCGCGGGGTGCATGGATTCCTGCCCACGCGCCGCGACATGCAGGCGATCTGCATCGCCGCAGGGCCGCGCATCCGCGCAGGCGCGGAATGGCCCGAGCTGCGCATCATCGATATCGCACCGATGATTGCGGACCTGCTGGGCTTCCCCGCTCCTCCTACTTTCCGTGGCCGTTCTCCGCTTGCGATAGTATCGAAGCCATGAACCGCCGATCATTCCTTGCCGCCTCCGCCGCGCTGCCTGCGGGCCTTGCCTGCGCACAACCGGGTGACAACCTGCCGAAGCGGGCGCGGCTCAAGCCGGCCCTGTGCGCCTATTCGTTCCGCCAGGATCTCCAGTCGAAGGCGCGCACCTATGAGGATCTGGTCCGCTCCTGTGTGGAGTGGGACGTCGATGGGCTCGATATGACCGTGTATTGGGTCCCCTCGACGGAGCGCGCCTGGCTGCATTCGCTGCGGCGGCTGGCCTACCGCTGCGGCGTGGAGATCTATTCGATTGCGGTGCGGACCGAGCTGACCCGCGCCGAACAGAAAAACCGCGACGCGGAGGTGGAAAACATCCGGCGCTGGGTGGACGTGGCCTCGGCGCTGGGAGCGGGCCACATCCGGGTTTTCGGCGGGTCGCTGCGCGGCGGCGTGACGGAGGAGCAGGCCGTGCCGTGGGTGGTGGAGTGCCTCCAGAGGGGCGCCGAAATCGCAGGCGCCCAGGGCGTGATCCTCGGGCTGGAGAATCACGGCGGCATCACCCTGCGCGCCGAGCGCATCCTGGAGATCGTGCGGAAGGTCAACTCGCCCTGGGTGGGCATCAATCTCGACACCGGCAACTTCCCGCAGGATCCCTTCCGCCAGATGGAGATGTGCCTGCCTTACGCGGTGAACGTGCAGGTGAAGTCCGAGATGACGCATGAGGATGGCAAGCGCGGGCCGCAGGACTGGGACCGGGTGGTGAAACTGGTGGCATCCACGGGCTACAAAGGCTACCTGTCGCTCGAGTATGAAGCCAAGGAGCCCGCCGCCACGGCGGTGCCGCGCCTGCTGGCCGAACTGCGCGCGCTGTGCCGGAAGTATTCCGACCCGAAGGGGCCAGCCTGAGTGCCTGTCGGAAATAGATTGGGGTGCGGGGCAGGTTTTTTGCGACTCGGAGCGGGGGGACAGCATCGAAGAGGCAATGAAGAGATTCCGGGCTTGTTCTCTGGATCAGCCGTTTTTGATGCCGC
>JBMOMB010000051.1:0-120139 GCA_049325215.1 Acidobacteriota bacterium | reverse complement strand
ACAACACCAGCAATTTTGCACCCATTGGGTGATGCCCGCCGCCCGGCCCTTTCCCTCTCTGCCCTCCGATTCATCAGGGCTTCACGTCGGTCGCCCAAACTCCTACGGACGGATTACGGGCGCGCCGGCTCCTCACTCCAGCCCCGCCGCCTTCCGGAAGCGCTCCTTTTCCTTCTCGCGGTCCAGAAATGGAATGCCCTTTCCCATCCATTCCGGCCTCGGAGCGTCTTTCAGAAAATGATCGAAAAACTGCTTCATGCGGATCGCATAATCCATCTGGTTCTGCCTTCTACGCAGCCCGTGATATTCACCGTTATAGTTCAGAAGATAAGCTTCTTTTCCGTTGCGCCGCAGCGCCAGAAACAGCTCGATACCCTGATACCAGGGAACCGCGTCGTCGTTGTCATCGTGCAGGATCAGCAGCGGCGTCTGCACCCGCTTCACATGAAACACAGGAGAATTCTCGATGTATTTCAGCGGATCCTCATACAGCGGCCTGCCGATCCGGCTCTGGGTTTTTTCATACTGGAACTGGCGCGGCATGCCGCTGCCCCAGCGGATGCCCGAGTAGGCGCTCGTCATGTTGCCCACCGGCGCGCCCGCCTCGGCGGCGCGGAACCGCGTCGTCTGCGTCACCATGTAGGCGGTCTGGTAGCCGCCCCAGCTATGTCCGGCGATGCCGATCCGCGCCGGATCCACAAAGCCCATCGCTTCCACCGCCTGCACCGCCGCCAGCACGCACTTCAGCGCGCTCTGGCCCGGCTGGCCCTCGGTGTATACGATGTCCGGCGTCAGCACCAGGTAACCGTCGCTCACATACTGGCTGAAGTTGAAGTTATGGCTGGGGCGCGGGTGGACAAAAGAATGCACGTTCTGCGACAGCTTCTCGTAGATGTAGACCATCAGCGGGTACTTCTTCTTCGGATCGAAGCCCGCGGGCTTGTACAGGGCAGCCGCCAGCGGCACGCCATCGGCGTTCTTGTACCGGATCAGCTCTCCCGAGCCCCACAGGAACGGCTGCATCTGATCCCCGCCCCGCGCCGCCCGCTGCGGGTTCCGGAAATCGCTGTTGGTCAGATGCACGTCGGGATATTCGTCGAACCGCTGCGCCGTGATGGCCAGCACGTCCGCATCGCGCGCCCGCGTCACATACCGGAACGCCCTGGCCGCCCACAACAGCCGCTGCGGCTCGCCGCCTTCCGCGGGCGCGCGGTAGAAGCCCGACTCGCGTGTCTCCTCGCTCTCCGCGGACAGCGTCAGCGGCCTGGAGGAATCGATCCCCGGTTCTTCGTCCTCATCCGGCGGATCGATCCTCTGCACGCGGAACTGGATCTTTCCTTTCCTGCCCGCGCCCGCCGTCAGGTTCCGCGGCGCGGAGCCGTCGGGGAACAACTGCCACACGTCGTAACGGTCGTAGACATAGAAGCTCTTCGAGTCCTTCGACCAGCCGGCGGCCCCGTACGGCGGCGGCTCCGAGGGCGAGTCGTGGTCCTCGCGGTGGAACGCCACCGGCAGCGCGCCGGTCGCATTGCGCGCCGCCCCATCCGCCAGCCGCACCAGGAACCACGCGCGGCTGTTGAAGTAAGCCGCAAATACGCCGTCCGGCGATATCTGCCATCCCCCGCCGCCGAAGCCGCCGCCGCGCACCATGCGCGCCAGGCGCCGCCGCGCGCCCGTGCGCGTGTCCACCGCGTAGACCTCCTGGTAATTGCCGTCATAGTCCACCATCCGGCGGTAGGCGCGGTCATCCGTGCCGAGCGCCGCCAGCCCCGTGCGCGCCGGCATCACCTCGGCCATCTCCGGCGTGGCCAGTTGCACGTAGCGCTTTTCGTCGAAGTGCCAGACGCCGCGCCAGGTGCGGTTCCGTTCCCTGTTGGCGCGCACGCGCTGCATCGGCTGCACCACGTCGTCGCGCCAGTGCCACAGGTCCAGCAGCACCCGGCCTTCCGCCTCCTGCGGCTGCGCCTGCGCCTGGCCCTCCGGGCGCTCTTCCGCAGACGGCGCCACCGGCACGAACAGCCGCTGCCCGTCGGCCGAGAATTGCAGCGTCCCTTTTTCACTCACCGCCATGCCCGCAGGGATTCCCGGCGTCTGGTTCGTCACCGTCTCCGCCGCGGCCGCGCTTCCCCGGTCCCAGACCCACACGGCCTTCTTCTCTTCAAAAAACGCCAGCCGCTTCTGCCCTCGGTCCCAGGCGAGTTTCGAGTACTTCCCTTTGCCCGCCTTCAGCGCCACGGCCTCGCCCGCCGCACCCGGCGTGAACGCGAAGACGCCGTTGTCCTCTTCCTTGCGCGAATTCACCGCGTAGACCAGCGTCTTCCCGTCGCGCGCAAACGAGTACTCGCCGACAAACGGGAACACCCGCTCGTTGTTGTCCGCCCTGTCCAGCTCCCGCAGAACAAGATCGGTGCCGAATGCTTGGCGCGCGGCTGCCGCGCCGGACGCCGCTGGGCGCGCCTGCTGGTCTTCGGCGTCGTCGCCGGCCGGCTCGCCCGGCTTGGCTTCAGCCGCGGGTTTGGCCTGGTTCGCGGCCGGCGCTGGCGGCGCTTCTTTCAGGTACGCCACCCATGCGCCTCCCCGCGAAGGGACCTGGAAACTCTTCACGCGCTCTATCCTCGTCACCGCGGCCTGGCCCAGCTTCATCAGCAGCAGCCCCTGCTTCGGCATGTCGTCAGCGCGGCGGCGCTCCTTGCGCGCCTTGTCCATCTCTTCCTTGCGCGGATACGTACCCGCCACCAGCCACCGGCTGTCGCTCGTGAACGAGATGCGGATCGACGGCGGCTCCGGAGGCGGACCTTCGGTGTCCACCGGCGTGATGGGCGGCGGAGGCAGCTCGCCCACGTTTTCTCGCCACTCGCGCCCGGTCGCCACCTCGCGGACCACCAGATCACCGTCGCCCGCCTGGGGCATGAACGCGTACGCCAGATACCTGCCGTCCGGCGACAGTGTCACTGCGGAAATCGTGCGCCACGCGTCGAAGTCTTTGTGGGTGATGGGGCGCCTGGAGGGCCCCTGCGCCGCCACCGCGGCTGCCAGCAGAAGAATTGCCGTCAATCGGAAACGGGCTTGTGCGCGCATGGCTGAATTATACCTGCCGCGCCCGAAGTGGCATCATCAGAGCAGGACATGCTCGCCCTGCTCGCCGCCTGCCTGCTGTTCTCCGATCTCCACCAGGCCGCGCGCCGCGGTGAGCTGGACCGTGTCCTCGAACTGCTCGACCAGGGCGCCGATCCCAACGAATACGACGAACTCGGCGGCACCCCGCTGCACGACGCCGCCTGGGGCGGCCACGCCGCCATCGTGCGCCTGCTCGCCCGCCGGGGCGCCGACGTGAACGCGCGCCACAAGGAGGCCGGCTCCACCCCGCTGCACTACGCCGTGCTCATGAACCGCGTCGAGGCCGTGCAGGCATTGCTCGAAGCCGGCGCCGACCTGCGCACGCCTTTCCGCGGCGGGGCCACGCCGCTCCACCTGGCCGCCAACCGCGGGCACGTGGCTCTGATCGAGCTTTTTCTGGACAAAGGGATTTCGCCCGCCGCCCGCGACGGCGCCGGACTCACGCCGCTGGACGAGGCCGCCTGGAAAGGCCAGGAGGATGCCGCCCGCCTGTTGATCGCCCGCGGCGCGCCCGTCAACGCGGCCAATCCTGCCACCGGCCAGACGCCGCTGCATGAGGCCGCCATCAAGGGCCATGCGGGCATTCTCAAAATGCTGCTGGAAGCCGGCGCCGACCCCTCGGTGCGCGACCGCTCCGGTTCGACGCCGCTCGACGAAGCGCTGCGGTTCCGCCACTCGGAAGCCGCCAGCGTGCTCGTGCTCCGGGGCGCCAAGGCCGATCTCGACGCCCGCCTGCATGAGGCCGTGCTGCGCGGACAGAGCGATATCGCCGCGCTGCTGCTGGGCCTGGGCGCCGATCCCCAGCCGCATCTTTTCGACGCCTGCCTGAAGGGCCACCGGGCCATCGTCGAACTCCTGCTGGCCCACGGCGCCCGCGTGGACGCTTACAGCCCGGCCGGCACGACGGCGTTGCACGAAGCCGCGCTCGCCGGCCATGCCGCCGTCGCCGCTCTGCTGCTCGAGCGCGGAGCGCCAGTGGACGCACGCGACCGCGAATCGGATTCGACGCCGCTGATGGTCGCCGCCGGGTGGGGGCGCGAGGCTGTCGTCCGGCTGCTGCTCGAGCGCGGCGCCGGCCGCAGCCTGAAGAACCGCAGCGGCAAGGACGCCCGCCAGATCGCCCTCGACGCCGGCCACGGCGCCATCGCGGATATTCTTGCCCCGGAGCCGCCCCGGCCCTAATTGATTCGCCTCGCCCGGCCGATATGTGGTTCGAGGCTGACCGCATGACGCTCGCTAAAGCCGAGGCCGAGACCAACCGGATCATCCTTCACTTCGATACCCTCGAAGACGCTCTCCGGCTGTTCTCGCCCTGGCGCGGCGCTGCGCCGCGCGCTCAGGCCGCTCAGCAAATCCACCATGCCTTGTCTTCCGTCGGGCTCCAACTGGAAGTCCGGATTCAGGGCCGCCTGGTGGCGGAACTCGGTTCCGTCAGGCCGCGCGGCCCTCTTTTCTCCCTGCTGAGCGGAACCGCCGCCTGAACGCTTCCGTGCGCGCGCCGCGGCCTGCAAGACTGCCCATTCTCAAGCCGGCCGCCACACCCGCCCGGCGCGCCGCCCTAGCGCGCGTCCACGCGGACCGGGATTTTTTCCAGGTTGGCGATCTCCACCCCCAGCGCGAACCCGAAGCGCCCGAACTGCTCCATACCGCTGAAGTCCCAGTCTTCGCTGTATTCGTCCGTGGGCTGATGGTATCGCGCCGCCGTCTTCTTCCCGGCTTCCGCCGCAAAGCCCTGCGGCTTGCCCTCGTAATCGCTGCCCATATTCACCGAAAAAGCGGGGATGCCCACGCGCGCGAACGAGAAGTGGTCGCTGCGGTAGTAGCCGCCCGCCTCCGGCCTCGGATCCGGCTTGAGGGCAAGCTGATGCCGCTGTGCCACGCTCTGCACCACCGTGTAGAAGGAAGTCCGCTCCGCCCCGGTGAGAACCGCGTCGCGCACCCGGCCATAAGGCGGGTAGGAGTCGAAGTTCAGCGCGGCAGCGATCCGCGCCGCTGGCAGCGGAGGATTCTCGGCAAAATACCGCGATCCCAGCAGCCCGCTTTCCTCGGCCGTCACGGCCACGAAATACGCCGAGCGCAGCGGCTTGGGCTCCATCGACGCCCAGGCGCGCGCCATTTCGATGAGCAGCCCGCACCCGGTGGCGTTGTCCAGGGCGCCATTGTAGATGCTGTCGCCGTTCACGGGTTCGCCCACGCCGAGGTGGTCCCAGTGCGCGGAGAACACGACCGCCTCTTCCGCCAGTTTCGGATCGCTCCCCGGCGCCAGTCCTACCACGTTCTGGGTCTCGATCTCCTCGACCTGGAATTGCATGCGGCCGCGGATCTTCACGCGCCCCAGCGGCCGCGCCCGGAAGCCGCGGGTGCCGGCGGCCTTCAGCAGATCTTCGAGTTTCTCGCCCGCCAGCGCGGCCAGTTGCGCGCCGGCCTGTTCCGTAATCCATCCGGCAAAGGCCAGCGCGGGCTCGCCATCCTTGCGCCGCGCCTGCGGCTGCGGCCGCCCGCTGGCCCGCACCACCTGCCAGCCGTAGCTCGCCGTCGGCGCGGTGTGGATGATCAAAGCCGCCGCCGCTCCGCGCCGCGCTGCCTCTTCATACTTGTAGGTCCAGCGGCCGTAATAGGTGAGAGCCCGGCCCTTGAAGAACTTTTCGTCCTGCGACGGCGGCTCGTTGGTGAACAGGACCACCACCTTCCCCCGCACGTCAGCGCCCGCATAGTCGTCCCATCCGTACTCCGGCGCCGTAATGCCGTGGCCCACGAACACCGCCTCGGCGTCGAACTCCTCCTTCGGCTGCTGCCGGTACGACGTGCCCACGAAATCGTTCAGCCAGCGCCACTCGATCCGCTTGCCTGCCGCCAGCGCGCTCAGACTCGGCCCCGGCGCCACCTTGACCACGCGCAGCGGCACCGGCTGGAACCACTTGCCGCCCGGCGCGCCCGGCTTCAGCCCTGCGGCCGCAAACTGCGCCGCGATGTACTGCGCGGCCAGCCGGCCGCCTCTCTGGCCCACCCCGCGGCCCTCCAGCAGGTCATGCGCGAGGAACCGCACGTGAGGCCGGATCTTCTCGCCCTCGATCAGGTGCATCTGCGCCGGCGCCGCCTGGGCCGCCAGCAGCCCGGCCAGGATGGCCGTCGGAATCATGTTTCGCAATGTCTGCCTCTTTCAGGTAGTTTTCTTGGCGGCCAGTCCGGCCACCAGGCGGCCGATATCGGCCACAAACCGCTCGTGCCGTCCCTCCCCAATCAATTCCTTCTCGTCCCGGGCTTCGACACGGAACATCACCCGGCGCCCGTTGACGGCGGTCACGGTGGCGGTGAACTCGACGCTCATGCCGATGGGCGTGGCCGCCAGGTGCCGGATATCGACCAGTGTGCCCAGGCTGTCCTCGTTTTCATCCAGAAACGGCCGGATCGCCTCCCGCGCGGCCCATTCCATGTAGGCGATCATGTGCGGCGTCGACAGCACGCGCGCCCGCTCGTCACTAATGAAGTCGATCGCCGTTTCCGGCGTCACCAGCAGGTGGTGCCGGCCGGTAGTTCCCAACGGGATCTCTTTCATGTCAATATGGTAACGTGTGGCAGGGCCGGGATTCGGTCTTGTTGTGTAACTGTTGCATTGCATGTGCATCTAAGCGGGTAAAGGCACTGATGAGCATCTTCCCAGCCCTGTTGATTGCCGGCCTGCTCGCGGCCGGACCTGCCCCGGCAGCCGTGCCCGCCGACACCGCCGGGATGGCCCCCGCCGATCGCGACAAGGCCCGCGAAAGCGACAACATCCTCGGCCGTTACGTGCAGGCCAGCGGATCGAAGGTGGTGCGCGGCCTCACGATGGCGGCCATGTTCGCCGGCAGTCTCCCGAAGATGGGCAAGTCCGCCACGGTCAACGCCCGCCGCCTCGTCACCCGCGAGGGCGGCGTCAACTACGAGATCACCGACCGGCGTGGCGACTCCACGGTCTGGAAAGAGATCATCCTGCGTTACATCAACGGCGAGATGGACAATGCGGGCAAGGACAACACGAAGGTCGCCGTCACCCCGGAGAACTACAAATTCAAGTACAAGGGCGAGCGCGAGCGCGACGGACGCACCGCCCATGTCTTCGAGGTCAGCCCCCGCAAGAAACGCCAGGGCCTGTTCAAGGGTGAGATCTGGATCGACGCGGAAACGGCCCTCACCGTCTACGAAACCGGCCGCTTCGTCAAGAGCCCGTCGGTGTTCCTGAAGAAAGTGCAGTTCAGCCGCGAGTATGCAATCCTCGACGGCGTCGCAGTGCCCAAGACCCTCCAGACCTCCATCGAGACCCGCTTCTGGGGCCTCGCCCAGCTCGACATCCAGTTCAGCGATTTCCGCTGGGACGATCCTCTGTTCGCCCTGAATTAGCAGCCTGCCGGCCTGCGCCAGGCGCCGTCTCTCAGCCTGCTCCGCCAGCCCACTCTGGAACGACCTCGGCCCCGCCCTTTGGTCACTCCACAAAACCGCCGCATTTTGTTGCACAATACGGCCAGTGCTTCCCGTGGAACCTTTCAACCATGCCTGGGTGGCCATGGGCGAGGCGCTGCTGATCGGACTCATCGTCGGCATCGAGCGTGAGTCGGACAAAGAAGAGCGCCACGCCGGACTCCGCGATTTCGTCAGCATCGGACTGGCCGGAGGCCTGTGCGGGCTTCTCGGACAGCCCTGGTTGACCGTGGGCGCTCTGGCCGCGCTGACCGCCATGCTCGTCATCTTCCGCTTTCAGACGCCGCAGCGCACGGGCATCACGACGGAACTCGCCGCCGTGGTCACGTTCCTGCTCTGTGTGCTCGCCGCCACGCCAGGCCTCGATTTCGGCGCGCCGCTCGCCATTGCGCTCACCGTCGTGCTGGCGCTGTTTCTCGACGCCCGCGAGCCGTTGCGCCGGCTGGCGCGGGAGACGCTCACCGATCAGGAATACTGGGACACGCTGCGCTTCCTCGCCGTCATCTTCGTCATCCTCCCCATTCTTCCGGACCGGGACCTTGGCCCCTTCGGCGGCTTCAATCCTTACCGCACCTGGATCTTCGTCATCCTCGTGAGCGGCATCAATTTCCTCGGCTACTTCTTCCAGAAGTTCCTGAGCGCGCGAGGCAGCCTTGCCCTGACCGCCGTGGTCGGGGGAATCGGCTCCTCCACCGCCTCGACGCTCGCTTTCGCGCGGCAGTGCGTGGCGGAGTCCTCCCGGGAGCGCGAATGGAGCTACGCGGCCATCGTGGCCAACGTGATCCTCAATCTGCGCGTGGCCGCCATCCTGTGGCTGGCCGGAGGAGCGCTGTTTGCCGTCTCGATTCCCGCGCTGGGGCTCATGACTCTGGCCGGGGGACTCTTCGCGTGGCGCATGCGGCCGCCGGAAGCGCCGGAGTCGCCCCTGCCCGTGCCCAGGGTGGGCAACCCGCTCCGCCTCGCCGCCGCCATCAAGTTCGGATTGCTCTTCGCCGCCGTGCGCCTGCTGGCGCGCGCCGCCGTGGCTCTTTACGGCAATGCGGGCACACTGGCCAGCAGCGCCATCGGCGGCTCGGCGGACGTGGATGCCATCGTTTTTTCCCTCGCCGGCCTGCTCCGGGAGTCGCGCATTGAAGCAGCGCTTGCGCTCTGGGGCCTGCTGCTCGCCCTGGCCGCAAACGCCGTGCTGAAGTCCGCGCTTGCCTGGTCGGTGGCCGGCGCGCGCTTCGCCCGTCCGCTTATCGGGGCGTTTCTGGCGATGTTCGCCGCGGCGCTGGCCTGGACAATAGCGCGGGCCTGAACCGCTCCAGCCGCGCGAAGAACACCTTCGCCTTCGCCACGTCTTCCGCGATCTGCCCCCTCAGCTCCGCAGCCGTGCGGAATCGCATCTCCGGCCGCAGCCGCCGCAGAAATTCCACCCGGATCCGCTTCGGCGAAGGCGGCTCCAAAGGCTCCAGCAAATATGTCTCTATCGTCAGGTGCCTGCCGTCGAATGTCGGCCGGTAACCGATATTCGTAATCGAATTCCATCTCCGGTCCGCATCCAGATCCTCGGTCCTGGTCACGTATACGCCGCTTTGCGGCAGCGCCGAAGTCGAGTCCTCCAGCGAGGACGTCTCCAGATTCAGCGTCGGAACCACCTCGCGGGCTCCGCGCCCGGCCCCCGCCACCACGTTTCCCGAGATCGAATAGGGACGCTCCAGCAGCCGGCTCGACCGCGACACGTTGCCTTCCGCCAGCAGACGGCGGATCTCGGACGACGACACCTTCACGCCGCGGGTCTTCAGCAGCGGCACAATCTCCGCCTCGATGCCGGCCTGCCCGGCCAGCCGCTTCAGGTCCTCCACCGTTCCAGAATGCTGATGGCCGAAGCGGAAATTCTCGCCCACGACGACCGCCTTCGCGCCCAGCGTTCCCGCCAGAACCTCCCGGAAAAACGCCTCCGGCGACAGGTGCGAGATCGTTTCGTCGAACGGCATGATCAGCACCTGTTCAATGCCCTCCGCCGCCATCAGCGCGCACCGCTCATCGGGCGTCGACAACAGGCGGGGCGCCCGCTCCGGCGCCACCACGGTGGACGGGTGCGGGTGGAAGGTCAGCGCCGACGGCTTCACGCCGAGTTTCCGCGCCAGCGCCACCGTCCTCCGCATCAGCTCGCGGTGCCCCGCATGCACGCCGTCGAAGTTGCCGATGGTGACCGCCGAAGGCGCAAAGCCGTGCCGCGCCTCTTCGAGCGAACGGAAGATGCGCAGGCTCGACGGCACGCTTCAGACCTCCAGATCCAGTTCCAGCCCGTCATAGGCCAGGTGCACGCCCTCCGGCAGCAGGCTCTCTGCGCGGGCGTGTTCCAGGTCGTGGGAAATGTGCGTGAAATACGCCGCCCGCGGCTTCAGGCGCTCCACCGTCCGCAGGCTCCGTTCCACGGTCGAGTGAGTCGGATGAGGCTTGTAGCGCAGCGCGTCCAGAAACAGCACTTCCACGCCTTCCAGCAGCGCCATCGATTCTTCGGGAATCTCGCTGTGGTCGGTCAGATAGGCGTGGTTGCCGAACCGGAACCCGTGGCAGCCGCCGCTGCCGTGCTTGACGGGAATTGGCAGAAATTCCAGGCCATGCACAGCGACAGGTTCGTCGGGGAAAACGTGAGTTTCAATCTTTGGCCGCGAGGATTCGGTCGGTCCCTCGTGAAAAATATAGCTGAAAATCCGCCGGATGACGTCCAGCGTGTGCGCGGAACCGTACACCGGGATGGGGCCGCGCTGATGGTAGTTGAACGGGCGCAAGTCGTCGAGGCCCAGCACATGGTCGGCATGGGCGTGCGTAAACAGCACCGCGTCCACCGTGCGGATGCCGTGGGTCAGCGCCTGCTGCCGGAAATCGGGCCCGGTGTCGATCACGACGGTGTGCCCGTCCCAGCGCAGGCAGACCGACGGACGCAGCCTCCGGTCGCGCGGGTCCTCGCTGCGGCACACGCGGCAGGAGCAGCCGATGGTAGGCACCCCCACGCTCGTGCCCGAGCCGAGCACGGTCAACCGGACCCGGCGCCGGTCACTCATTGGGAGCGCTCGCGCGGGCAGCCTTCTTCTGCGCGGCCTCGAAGGCGTGCAGATACCGAAAGCGCAGTTCGGTGACGGTATTGTCCAGGAGCCGCTGCTCCTCCAGGCTCAGGTTGCCCTTCGTCTTGTCCTGGAGCATCGCCAGCAGGTCGATAAAGTGCCTTGCCAGCCGGAGATCCGGCCCGCCTTCGGCGCCCTCGGAGGCGCCTTCCCTGGGCTCGGTCAGTTGAGCTTCCGCCTGCATGCGCAGGCTGAATACCAAGAATTCAAACGACGGGGGAGGCAAAGGAACTTCGCGGTCGCTCATCATTCCCTATTTTACGCGGCCCGGCGCGAATGCCTCATTCGCGCCGCTCTGCGTGCTTGCCGCGCCGGAACGCGGCGCCGGGAGACGGGCTAATAACGGACAGGCGGGAAATCGGTGAGGAGGGAAGCGGGCGCTGCAGGCAACTCTGGAACGAGTTCTTCCACGGATCCGATTGCTTCGGGCGAATCCGGGCTGACCTTGTGCTCCTTGCGCTGCTGTTTCCGAACCGCCTTTTCCTGCCGGCGCTCTATCCGCTGCGCCTCCCGCTGTCTCTTGCTAAATGTCGACTTGGATCGGTGCGCCACTCGGTCTCCTTTCCGGCCAGAGGCGGGCGGCGCCGCCCGCCCCTGCCCGAGGATAGCTACCAGCGGCTCTGGCGCCGCTGCCCGTATGAGTTGGAACGGCCCTGACCCTGGCCCCGGCCGGCGGTCTCCCGCGGGCGGGCTTCGTTCACGTTCAACGAGCGGCCGTTCACCGATGCGCCGTTCAGGCCTTCGATGGCCCGGTCCGCCTCGGTTGCATCCGCCATCTCGACGAACGCGAACCCGCGGCTGCGCCCGGTGTCCCTGTCCGTGATGATCTGCACGCGGTCGACCGTGCCGTACTCTTCAAACCAGGAACGCACGGACGCCTCCGTGGCCCCGAAATCCAGGTTGCCAACAAAAATGTTCTTCAAGTGTTATTCTCTTTCTGAATTTGACGGCAGGCTCAACTCGGCGGGTAGGTTCTCGGTCCGGTCCAGCGAAGCGATCAAATACCTTTCAAGTATAGCAGACGCCCGCCTGCCATGTTGTCCAGGCCCGGCCCTCCTTGCAAGCGGGCGCTCCCTTCTGCTACCTAAGATAAGAAGCCGGCCCGCCCGCCCGGCCCGCCGATCTTCGACGGCCTCGCCGCATGAACATGAAAAAGCCAGGCAAGACCAGCAAACCATCGAATCCGGCGCCTTCCCAGAAGGCCGCCTCCGCCCCTGCCCGGACGCAGGCGGAGACCTTCGCCGAAGCCATGCGCCTGTTCTGGTCGTCGCAGTACGACCGCGCGATCCCGCTGTTTGAACAGGCCGCCAAGGGCCGCGACCTCTCCATCGCTGAATCGGCGCAGATGCACATCCGCATGTGCCGCCGCCGCATGGAGGGCGCCCAGCCGGACCTGAAGACACCCGAACAGCAGCATTTGTACGCCCTCAGCCTGATCAACGAGCACCGCTTTGAGGACGCTCTCCCCTGGCTGAAAAAGGCGGTCGCCGCCGACCCTCGCGGCGATTATCAGTATGCGCTCGCCCTGGCTCTCGGCCGCCTGGGCCGCACCGCGGACGCCGCCGACGCCCTCCGGCGCGCTCTCGCGGCAGACGGCAGTCTGCGCAACACCGCGAAGAACGACCCTGATTTCGCGCCGCTGCTCGGAGACGCGGCCATCCGGGAAGTTCTGGAACCTTCCCAGCCCGCTTCATAGGAAGTATTCCATGCCACTCAGGAGCAACCCTTCCAAGCCGGCAGGGTCTCCGGTGGATTGGGTTCACGATCCGCTCCGCATCTTCGCCATCGGCGGGGGCACGGGCCTGTCCACTCTGCTCAAGGGCCTCAAGCGGTACGCGCACCAGATCGGCGCCACCGCCCGCGAGCCTTACGTCGACATCACCGCCATGGTCACCGTCACCGACGACGGCGGCAGCAGCGGGCGGCTGCGGCGGGAGTTCGACATGCTCCCGCCCGGAGACATCCGCAACTGCATCGTCGCCCTGAGCGAAGACGAAGCCCTTCTGGCGCGCCTCTTTCAATACCGCTTCTCCAGCGGCCGCGGACTCAAAGGCCACAGCTTCGGCAATCTCTTCCTCACCGCTCTGACCCAGATCACCGGCGACTTCGCCCGCGCCGTCGAGCTCAGCTCCGCCGTGCTCGCCATCGCCGGCCGCATCTTCCCCTCCACCCGGCAGAACGTCAGCCTGCGCGCGCACCTCGCCAGCGGGCGCATTGTCGACGGCGAAACCCGCATCAGCCGCAGCGATGCCCCCATCTCCCGGATTGAGCTGATCCCCTCCGGCGTCCGGCCCTCCCCAGGCATCCTTGAAGCCATCGCCCGCGCCGACGTCATCACCCTCGGACCGGGCAGCCTCCTCACGAGCATCATTCCCAATTTGCTCGTGCGCGGCGTGGCCCGCGCCATTCAGCGCTCCCCCGCCTGGAAGATCTGCATCCTGAACCTGATGACGCAGCCCGGCGAAACGACGGGTCTGACCGCCGCCGATCACATCGAAGCCATCCACCGGCACGCCCGCGCCCCGCTGGTTCAGTTCGCCATCGCAAACACGTCCCCCATCGCGCGCCCGGCGCTGGCCCGCTACGTCCGCGCCCGCGCCGAACAGGTGAAGCTCGACTACGGCCGCCTGGAAGCCCTGGGACTCAATGTGATCGAACTCCCGCTGCTGGCCCGCGGCGAGAAGATCCGGCACGACCCAGCCCTGCTCGCCGCCGCCGTCGTCGATCTTGCCCTCCACAGCCGCCGCGCACGGTTTCTCCAGACCGCCCCCCGCCGCCGCTCCGCATCCCGCTAAACTGCCGGAGAGGAGTGTCCGCCATCCCCATGCATGCAGATGTCTCTGTCGTCATTCTCGCGGCCGGCCTCGGCACGCGCATGAAGTCGTCGGTGGCCAAGGTGCTCCACCGCGCCGGAGGCGCCCCGCTCATCGAGCATGTCGTCCGCGCTGCGCGCGCCGTCGCGCCGCCGGAGCGTATTGTCATCGTCACCGGCCACCAGGCGGACGAAGTCGAGGCCGCCGTCCGTCATCACGGCGTCCGCTTCCAGCTCCAGGCCGAACAGAAGGGCACAGGCCACGCTCTCTGCGTTTGCCAAGCCCAGCCCGGCCTCGCCGAGGGCCTCCTGCTCGTGCTCTATGGCGATTGCCCGCTGCTCCAGCCTGCCACGCTGGAGCGCCTGATCGAGACTCACCGCGCCTCCGCCGCCGCCGCCGCCGTGCTCACCGCCCGCCTGCCCGACCCTGCGGGATACGGCCGCATCCTGCGCGATGCGGAAGGCCGTGTCGCCTCGATCGTCGAGCAGAAAGACGCCACGCCGGAGCAGCGCGCCGTGGATGAAATCAATTCCGGCATCTATTGTTTTGACGCGGCGGCCCTCTGGCCCCGCCTGGACCGCCTTCAGCCCAGCCCGGCCACCGGAGAGCTCTACCTCACCGATGTCATCGCCCTGCTGCGCCAGGATGGGCTGTTCACCGTCCCCCTCCTCATCGGCGACCCCGCTGAAGTGCTTGGCATCAACACGCGGGTCGAGCTTGCCGAGGCTGACCGCATCCTCCGCGCCCGAAAGGCGCGCGCCCTCATGCTCGGTGGCGTCACCATCGAGAAGCCCGAAACAGTCACCGTCGACCCCGACGTCGAAATCGGCCGCGACGCCGTCATCGGCCCGTTCGCGCAACTGCTCGGCGCCACGCGCATCGCCGCCGGCGCGCGCGTCGGCGCCTGCTCCATCCTGGTCAACGCCGTCCTCGAAGAGGGCGCCGAAGTGCTGCCCTTCTGCCACATCGAGGACTCAAGGCTCGCGCCCGGCGCGCGCGTCGGCCCCTATGCCCGGCTCCGCATGCGCTCCACCGTCTCCGCCGGCGCCCATGTGGGCAATTTCGTCGAGATGAAAAACTCCACCCTCGGCGAAGGCGCCAAGGCCATGCACCTCGCCTATCTCGGCGATTCCACCATCGGCGCCCGTTCGAATATCGGCGCCGGGACCATCACCTGCAACTACGACGGCTTCCGGAAGCATCCCACGACGATCGGCGCGGGCGCATTCATCGGCAGCAACGCCACGCTCGTCGCTCCCGTCGTCATCGGCGACGGCAGCTTCGTCGCCGCCGCCAGCATCATCACAAAAGACGTCCCGCCGGACGCCCTCGCCATTGGACGCGCCCATCAGGTGAACCGGGAAGGCTGGGCAAGGACCCGGCGCGAACAGGAACGAGCGAAAGGGTAGCCTCCGCCGCGCCCCCTTTCCATCCTCGCGCCCGGATGCGACGATGGGAGCCGGAACCCCAGCCCCGCACCATGCTCCGCCACCCGAGCCTCCGCCCCCTGTCCCGCCAGCACCATCACGCCCTGGCCCTTTGCGTTCTCATCAGCCGCGAACTCGCCCGCGCCACGCCGGACCTGGAGATGCTGAGCCGCCGCGCTGTCCAGCAATTTGAAGGCGACATCCGCGCCCACTTCGCTCTGGAGGAACAGGTGTTGTTCCCGGCCATCACCGCCGAGCTGGGACCCGAGCCTCTCATTGACCGCCTGCTCGGCGAGCACCGCCGCCTCGGGCAGCTCGCCGCCGAGATCGCCAGGTCCCGGAATCCGGCCTCGCTCGCAGCATTCGCGGCACTGCTGCGAGCCCACGTCCGTGTGGAGGAAAATGAATTGTTCGAACAGATCCAGGACAGGCTGCGCCCGGACACGCTCGCCCGGCTCGGTGACGAACTTGGCGGCGGCTCCGCTCCAGCCTGTGGCCTGACAGGAAACCCTTGATGTCTGCTTTGATGCAAACCTCCATTCCCGAACTGCCCTTGCTCGCGAGGGGCAAAGTACGCGACATCTACGCCGCTGGCGAAGACCGCCTGCTGATGGTGGCCACAGACCGCATCTCCGCCTTTGACTGCGTCCTGCCCAACCCGATCCCTGACAAGGGGCGCATCCTCACACAGCTTTCGCTGTTCTGGTTCGATTTCCTTGGCGGCCTTACGCCCAACCACCTGATCACGGCCGACGTCGACGAGTACCCGGAACCGCTGCGCGCCTACAGGGACCAGCTTGAAGGCCGCTCCATGCTTGTGCGCCGCGCCCGCATGGTGGAGGTGGAATGCGTCGCGCGCGGATACCTCGCCGGCTCCGGCTGGAAGGAGTACCGCGCCGGCCAGACCGTGTGCGGCATTCCTCTTCCTCCCGGGCTGCGCGAATGCAGCCGCCTGCCCGAGCCTCTCTTCACGCCCGCCTACAAGGCGCAGTCGGGCCACGACGAGAACATCCCGTTCTCGAAAGTGGAATCGCTCGCCGGCAAGGAAACCGCCGCACGGCTCCGCGATCTGACCCTGACCATTTACTCGCGCGCCGCTTCCTACGCCGAGAGCCGGGGCATCATCCTGGCCGACACCAAGCTCGAGTTCGGCTGGGTGGCTGACAAGCTCGTGCTGGCCGACGAGGTACTCACGCCGGACTCCTCGCGTTTCTGGCCCGCCGATGCCTACGAGCCCGGCAAACCGCAGCCCTCCTTCGACAAACAGTACGTGCGCGATTACCTGGAATCCCTGGCCTGGAACAAGCAGCCGCCCGCGCCCGAACTGCCGCCTGACGTCATCGCGAAGACCTCGGAGAAGTATCACGAGGCCTACCGCCGGCTCACGGGCAGACCTTTATGAACTGGCTCGACTTCCTGTTCGTAGCCATCCTGATCGGGGCGGTGATCAACGGGGTTCGCGTCGGCCTGTCCCGCGTGGTCATCGGTCTGCTGGCGACGGTCGCCGGCCTGATTCTGGCGGCATGGTTCTACGGGGCCGTTTCCACCTATCTCAAACCGTTCATCGAATCGGAATCCATCGCCCACATCGCCGCGTTCCTCCTGGTCTTCATCGGCGTGCAGGCCGCCGGGGCGCTGCTGGGATGGATCTGCTCCCGGATCTTCAAATGGACGGGTCTCGGCTGGCTCGACCGGCTGCTGGGTGCAGCCGGCGGCGCCGTCAACGGCGCGCTGAGCGCGGCCGTGCTGGTGCTGATCTTCTCTTCCTTCCATCTGAAGCCGCTCGAATCGGCCATCGCGGGCTCCCGCGCGGCGCCCTACCTCCTGGACGCGGCGCAGGTGATCGTCTACCTCTGCCCGCGCGAGCTCCGCGATGATTTCGCCGAAGCCCGCGACAGGATCCTCGAACTCTGGCGCAAGCGCGGCCCGGCGCACAAACTGCCCAGCGCCTCCGCCTGAGCCGCGCCTGGCCGACCGATTTTTATGCATCCAGATTAGTTGACTAGTGATCTATTGTCGTGTAAGCTAAATCCATGGCAGGAAGAACCAGCCGGTTGCAGAAGGAGATCCGGCAGACGCGGCCTTTCCGCAGCGTCTACCAGGAGGCCTTTCTCTCGGTGCTGAAGACGGCGGACGTCTTCCGCCGCGCCGCGGCGGAACGGCTCGGCCCGTTCGGCGTCACGCCTCAGCAATACAATGTGCTCCGAATCCTTCGCGGGGCGGAGCCGGAGGGGCTTCCCACGCTGGAGATCGCCAGGCGGCTGATTGAAGAGACGCCCGGCGTCACTCGTCTGCTGGACCGCCTCGAACACAAGCGGCTGATCCAGCGCACCCGGCCGAAGGCCGACCGCCGTCAGGTGCTGTGCCGGATCAGCCCGGCAGGACTGCGTCTGCTCAAACAGACCGACGCCGTGATCACGGATCCCGAGCAGCGGTTAGCCGCTGTCTGGAATTCCGCCCAGGCGCGCACGCTGATCGGACTGCTGGACCGTGCCCGCGAGGCGATGACCGGCTCCAGCCTGCCAGAACGCAACGCCGATCAGAGGAGCAAAGAATGATGCAGATGAAGCCGGTTCTCACACTAGCCCTTGCTCTGGCCGCCGCGCCCGCGGCGCTCGCTCAGAGCTATACCATCGACAGCGCGCATTCCAAGGCGCAGTTCTCCGTCCGCCACATGATGGTGAGCAATGTGCGCGGCGAATTTTCAAAGATGAAGGGTACCATCGACTACGACGAGAAGGACCCGTCGGCCATCCGCATCGAAGCCACCATCGAAGTGGCTTCCATCAACACGGGCGAGCCGAAGCGCGACGAGCACCTGAAGAGCCCCGACTTCTTCGATGCCGCGAAGTATCCCGTCATCACGTTCCGGTCGAAGAGCGCCCGCAAGACCGCGAACGGCCTTGCCGTCACCGGGGACCTGACCATCCATGGGGTGACGAAAGAAGTCATCCTTCAGGTGGAAGGGCCTTCGCCGGAAGTGCGCGATCCATGGGGCAACTTCCGCCGCGGCGCCACCGCGGCGGCGAAAATCAACCGCAAGGACTTCGGCCTTACTTGGAACGCCGCGCTGGAAACGGGTGGAGTCGTGGTGGGCGATGAAGTGACGATCACCATCGACGTGGAGGCCGTGCGTCCGGCAGCGAAGAAATAGCCGCGCGCCTCGCAGAGCAGCCGCATGCGGCCGCTCCACGCTCAGGCTGCGGAGACGGTAGAATCAGACGGGTGTGAGCCAGTGGCTGCACCCCGTCTTCGATGCGGTTTCCTGTCACCTGCCTGACGGCATCCCTGTGCCTGTCATTGCTGTGCGCCTGCTGCCGCGGGCCGTCGCCGCAGCCTGCGCCCATCCGTTTCGAAACAAGCCGCTTTGAGAAAACGCTGCCCGGCTGCGGCGATGCATCGAAACGCCCCGAGCCTTGCGTCTCCTTCCGGATTGTCTGGCCGCAAGCCGTCTCCGGCGGCTCCGAGGGCGCCCGCGCCCGCATCAACGCAGCGGTGCTTGCGGCGCTGCAACCTCTGGAAGCGCCGCGCGGCTTCGAGGCCGAGGCTGAGGAATGGCTCCGCGACTACCAGCGCTTACGCGCCGAGTTCCCCGATTCCGGCATCACTTACTTCGCCCGCCGCACCGCGGAGGTCATCTTCTCCTCCCCGGCTCTGATCACGATCGAGATCCGCACGGACGAGTTTCATGGGGGGCCCGAACCGGCGTCCGCGCGATCCTTTCTGAATCTCTCGCCCGGCACGGGGCTGCCTGTCGATCTGGAGTCGTTGCTGGAGGAGAAGGGACTGAAAGATCTCACCCGGCTCGCCGAGTGGCGGTTCCGCCAGGAGAGGCGCATTCCCCAAGACAGCAGCCTCTCGCAGGCCGGCTTCACGTTCGAGCGCGACGTTTTCTCGCTGCCCCGCCAGTGGGGCTTCTCGAGCCGCGGCCTGTTGTTGCATTACAACGCCGGCGAAGTGGCGCCGCCCGCTACCGGCCCCACTACGCTGCTCGCTCCGTGGAACGAGCTGCGCGGCATCGTCAGCGCCAGGTCCGGAATCCTGCCCCGCTGAGGCGCCGGCCCGTCACGCCGGAATCACGCGCGGAATCCGCTCCGCCACCGGCGGCAGCGGCGGAAAGTCTCCCGCAGGATTGTCCTGATACCAGTAGGCGCAACTGTAATAGTTGTCCGCGCGGTCGTTGCCGTGCCCGTGCTCCATGGTGTGCTTCAGGTAGCGCGTGAACGTCACCGGATTGTCGCCGTGGAAGCGGTAGCAGCAGTAGCGCCCGCCGGTGCGCTCCGGGCTCTGGATCAGCGGCGCGCCGCATTGATGATAGGCGAACGCCCTCGCGTTGTCGCGCCCGCCGAAATTCCAGCTCCCCAGGAAGTAATCTTCGCTGCCGGTGCCGATGATCAGCGGCTTCGCCTCGTCGTCGACGAAAATCATGTCGTCGCCCTCGCCCATCCAGTACTCGCTGTTCTGGATCACGCCCAGCGTCACGCCCATCAGGTGCCCGCGCCCGCGCGTCTCGACGTAGACATGGTTGAAGCGCCCGTCCGGGTTCGGCGGCGTCTTGCCATCCGGCCCCTTCACGGCCTTGTGGGGCGTTGCCTGGCGGTACTGGGCGTGGAAATAGAGAGTGTCCGGGCCCAGCGCCGGCACGGTCATGAAGTCGATGTTCGAGTAGAAGCTGCTGACGTCGCGCGAGCCGTCGTTGGTCACCGTCATCCGCGCGCTGCGGAAATACGGCATGACGAAGTAGCAGTTCAGCGACCGGCCGGGAGAGCAGGACAGATACGCGCTCTCGTAAAGCACGTAGTCGCCAAGGTTCAGTCCGAAGAAGTCGCCGACCGGGACCTCGACGCTCGGCTTCGCCGCTCCGTCCCACCACGCGCGCAGCACCAGCTCTTTCAGGTGATGCACGCTCTGCGCGGCGATGGTGAACCAGATGTGCGTGATCGCGCCCGGCCCTTTCTGGTTGAAGATCTCGATCTCCTTGCCAGGCGGAATCGGCCAGCGGTCCGAGTTGCCTCCGGTGGGATCGTGACTGCTCTGCTTCAGCGACCGGTAATTCTGTGCGCGGCAATACGCCGGCAGGATGCCTGAGGCCACCGGGCCTTGCGCTTGCGGCTGGGCCTGCGCCGCCTCCGCCGTCCTGGAAACCGCTCCCAGCCCGAGCGCGGCCAGCGCGCCCCGGAAAAACCCTCTCCGTTCCACTCGTGCCATGATCGTGCCTCCTCGTATCTTGTCGGGAATCGCAGGAATCATATCGCAGGCCGGCGGCGGCGCGGCGTCCGGGATCCCGGATTCCCCTGGCCAAGGCCCGCGCGGGGGTGTATGGTGGAGTCAAGGGCGAATGATGCGAATCCTTGCCGCTGCGGCCTTGCTGGGCCTGCTCGCTTCCGGCGCGGACAAGACGGAATGGCGCGGCAGCGCCTCCGACGCGAAGGTCTCGCTCGATGCCCGCCTCTTCATTGACAAGGACGAAATGAAGAAGGTGCTCGGCCACGATCCGGGCCCGAGCATCGTCATTGTCCAGATCACCGTGACGCCCGCGCCCGGCACAACTCTTAAGCTCGACCGCGACGATTTCCTGTTGCGCTCGGACCGCGACGGGCAGCGCTCGCGCCCGCTCGACCCGGCGCAGATCGCCGGCTCCGCCGTTCTCGTCATCAGCTCGCGGGGCGGCACGCAGGGCACCGGCATGGCCGAAGAGCGGCGCGTGCCGTGGGGCGTGCCCGGCATCCCGGGCGGCTCCCCCACGGGCGGTCCTCCCCGCGGCCTGCCCATGCCCGGGCAGTCGCCTAACGTCGGCACCGCCACTGCGGACACCAGCGAGGCTGTGGCCAGTGTGGAAGAGACCGCAAAGAAGTCCAATCCGCTGCTCGATGCCCTGAAGGAAAAGCTGCTGCCCGACGGCGAGCTCGACAAGCCCGCCAGCGGACTGCTGTACTTCCTCATCGAGGGAAAACTCCGCGCGAAAGATCTCGAACTCGTCTACCGCAAGGCGCCGCCGCGCCTCAGCGTCCGCTTCAAAGATCCAACGAAGAAATAACCACGCCGTATGCGCCTGTCTGACATCGATACCCCCGCTGTCCTCATCGACCTGGCCGTCATGGAGCGCAATCTCGCGCGCGCTGCCGAATACGCGAGCACGCACGGCCTGCGGCTGCGCCCGCACATCAAGACCCACAAGATCCCGGCTCTGGCGCGCCGCCAGATTGAACTGGGCGCCAGCGGCATCACCTGCGCCAAAACCACCGAGGCGCTGGCCATGCTCGCCTGCGACCCGCCCGATCTGCTGATCGCCTACCCGGTGATCGGCCGGCAGAAAATCGCGCGGCTCATCGAACTGGCGCGCCGCGTACCCGTCACGGTTGCGCTCGACAGCCTCGATGCGGCGCGCCCCATTGCGGAAGCCGCGCGCGCCGCGCAGGTCGAAATCGGCGTGCTCGCCGAGATGGACGTCGGCTTGCGCCGCGTCGGCGTGCCGCCGGGCGAAGCGGTGCTCGACCTCGTGCTCGGCCTGTTGTCCCTTGAAGGTCTCCGCTGGCGCGGCCTCGCGTTCTATCCCGGCCACATCAAGACGCTGGATGAAGGCGGGCGCGCGCAGCTCGGCTCGCTGCGCGAAGCCCTGTGGTCCACTGTCAGCCTGTTGAAGGCGCGCGGGCTCGCGCCCGAGATTGTCAGCGGCGGCTCCACGCCGCTGCTATGGGAATCGCACACGCTGCCCGAGCTGAACGAGATCCGCCCCGGCACTTACATCTTCAACGACCGCAACACCGTCCTCTCCGGCGCCTGCACTGCCGCCGATTGCGCCGCAACGGTGCTCGTCACCGTCGTCAGCACCGCCCCGGACCGCATCATCGTCGATGGCGGCTCGAAGACGTTCTCCTCCGACCGCCTCGCCTCCTCCACGGAGGTGACATTCGGCGAGGTCCTCGGCCACCCGCAGCTCCGCTTCCACAAGATGAACGAGGAGCACGGATTCATTGACCTGAACGGCGCGCCGCAATCCTTCCGCCCCGGCGACCGCCTGCGCATCGTGCCCAATCATATCTGCGTCGCCATGAACCTGCACGAGCGCGTCTATGGCATTGAGGGAGACGAAGTCGCCGCCGAATGGCGCGTGGAAGCGCGCGGCAAGCTGCAATAGCCGGGGCGCCCTTTCACGAAGACGGCCGCCGCCGGCAGGAATCGCATCAGTGCGGATTTCATGCTGCGGGCGATGACGCGCGCTCCGCATCCCGAACGAAGGCTGCATGCCAAGGTGCCAGGCGTGAAGCGCCGGAATGATTGCCGCGCGTGAAGCGCCGCAGGTGCGGAGCAGGCGGCCCAGTGCGTCCCCGTTGGGACCGCTCGCTCCCGCTCGCGGCACCAAACCCGCTTGTTCGTGCCGCGCCGGATGCGCGGTCCTGCGCCGCGCTCGCTCCCGTGTTCAGTGCCGCGAATGAAGGCGGCGAAGCCGCCGGGAATGAGGGGCACCCGCACGTTGCAGCCCCGCCGTTCGCCTCCAGCCGTGCTCCCGGCTTCCCTCTGCTTCGCGAGAAATCCGCCCTGGCCCTAAGCGTCCCCGAACGCCTCGATCTTCTCCTCGAGCTCCGCCCACCGCGCGTACAGCCGGTCCACTTCCTCTTGCGCCTGCTGCACTTCGGTCCACGCCGCCTCCATCCGGCGTGCGTCGCTGACCGTCTCGGGGGCCTGCAACACGCGCTGCGCTTCGGCGAGCCGCGCTTCAGCGGATGCGATGCGCTCTTCCAACTGCTCGTACTCGCGCTGTTCGATGTATGACAGGCGCTTCTTCTGCGCGGCTGGCGGGCCGCTGCGCGGCGCCGCGGCGGGCTTCGGCTTGCGCGCCTGCTGCCGCTCTTCCATCCACTCTTCCCACTGGTTCAGATCGGCGAACAGCCCGCTGCCGCCTTCCCCGTCCAGACCGAGCACGCCGTTGGCGACGCGGTCCATCAGGTAACGGTCGTGCGTAACCAGCACGATGGCGCCGGGAAACTCAAGCAGGCTCTCTTCGAGCACATCGAGCGTTGGGATGTCGAGATCGTTGGTCGGTTCGTCGAGCAGCAGCACATCGGCTGGCTCGAGCATCAGCCGCGCCAGATGCAGCCGTGCGCGTTCGCCGCCGGACAGGCTCGCCACCGGCTGCACGAGCTGTTCCTCGCGGAACAGGAACCGCCTGGCCCAGCCGTTGACATGCACGGGGCGGCCCAGATACAACACCGTGTCGCCTTCGGGCGCCAGCGCCCGCCGCAGCGGCAGCGAGGGGTCCACCTGCCTCCGGTGCTGCTCGAAGTAGACCATGCGCAGCCCTGGTGCGCGCCGCACCTCGCCCTGCGACGGCTCGAGGTCTCCCAGCAACAGCCGCAGGAAACTGGTCTTGCCGCTGCCGTTCGGCCCCGCCACCCCCAGCCTCCGTCCCGGCGAGAGCACCAGCGTCAATGCGCTGAACAGCTCGCGTCCGCCAATCCGAAGCGCAGCGCCGTCGAGTTCGGCGAGCTGCTTCGTCTTGCGGTCAGTGGCGCTGAAGTCGATGCGCGCCGTCGGGGCCACCGCCCGCGCCCTGGCCTGTTCGAGATCCTGGATCATCGCCTGCGCCGCATCCACGCGCGCCTTCGCTTTGCGCGTGCGCGCCTTGGCCCCGCGCCGCAACCATTCGATTTCGCGGCGCACCTTGGCCTGGAGCGATTCGCGCGCCCGCGCCTGCGCCGCCAGGAATAGCTCGCGCTTCTCGAGATATGCGCTGTAATTGCCCTCGGAGCGGAACAGTCCGCCGGGGAAAGCGCGGTTCAGCTCCATCATGTGCGTGGCGATGTTTTCGAGAAAGTAGCGGTCATGGCTGACGGCGACGGCGGAGAACGGCGCCTCGCTGAGAACCTCTTCCAGCCACTCGATGCCGGCGATGTCGAGGTGGTTGGTGGGCTCGTCGAGCAGCAGCAGATCGGGCCGCGCGGCCAGCGCGGCGGCAATGGCCAGCCGTTTTTTCCAGCCTCCGGAGAGCGAGTCCACCGGAACCTCCGGATCGCGGAAACCAGCCTGGCCCAGAAATGTTTTGGCCGCCACGGCGTCCGCCGCCGCCGCTTCCATCACTCCGCGCACGGTGCTGCCAGGGGGGAATTCGGGTTCCTGCGGCACCATGGCGAGGCGCGCCCCCCGCCGCAGCGACACCGCGCCCGCGTCCGGCGCGTCGAGTCCCGCGAGAATCCGCAACAGCGTGGACTTCCCCGCCCCGTTCGGCCCCACCAGGCCGTGCCTTTCTCGTTCATGGATTGCCAGCGTGAGATTTTCGAACAGCGCCGCCGCGCCGAACTGGCGCGAAACGCCTTCGCAGGTAAGCAACACGCCCATGTCATCTTCAGTGAACCACGCCACGCCGCGTCCGCGGCGGGCATGGTATAAACAGATCAAGGAGGTGGGTCTTCCCCAGTAGTCCCACTGCCAAAGCAGAGTGTCCTCCTCCGGCTGGCCTGTTGGCTCGAGCCGGCGCCCGCATCTTTGCGTTTCTCTTCCCCTCTGATTGCCGCCTGTGCGGCAGCCCGCTCGATGGTTTTTCCACCGTCCCCGTCTGCGAGTCCTGCCTCGAACCGCCCCAGCCGCTCGTTTCCGAATATGCCTGCGCCCGCTGCCGCACGCCTTTTCTGAACCCTCGCCCGCTCAACGAACACGGCCTGTGCCGGCTGTGCGCCGCCGGCGTCACGGCATTCGAAGGCGCATGGTCATGCGGCTCTTACGAGGACAGGCTGCGCGGCCTGATCCACCTGTTCAAGTACGGCCGAATGCTTCCTTTGGGTCGCCTGTTCGGCCGGTGGATGGCACGCGCCTATCCCCGGGATCAGCTCTTTGAAGTGATCGTCCCCGTGCCTTCCCACTGGCGCCGCCGGCTGTGGCGAGGCTTCGACCAGGCCGCGGTGCTCGCCCGCGAGCTCTCGCGCCTGACGGGAATCCCCGCGGCGCAGGCGCTGCGCCGCACGCGGCACACGAATCCGCAGGCCGGGCTGACGCGCCGCCAGCGCCGCCTGAACATCCGCGGCTGTTTTCGAACCGTGCTGCCAGAGAAGGTCCGCGGCCGCCGCGTGCTGCTCATTGACGATATCCTCACGACCGGCGCCACGGCCAACGCCGCTGCCGAAGCGCTGAAGGCCGCCGGCGCGGCGCACGTGGGCGTCTTCACGCTCGCCCGTGCGGATCGCGCCGCAGGATCCGCCGCCGCGCCCATCCGCTATTTCCACGCCGAGGTTCCCGCGCATGAACACGAATATTGACCGACTTCACAGCCCGGTGCTCGTGCTGAATGCCAGCTATGAGCCGATCAACATCTGTGCCGCGCGGCGCGCCCTCATCCTCATACTCAAGGGCGTCGCCCGCGCCGAAGAGCACAGCCAGGCGATGTTCCATGCGCCCCGCGCTTCGTTCCCGCTGCCCAGCGTCATCCGCCTGCTCGAGTACCGCCGCATCCCGCGCCAGAGCCGGGCGCTGAGCCGCAAGAACATTCTGATGCGGGACCGTTATACGTGCCAGTATTGCGGCAGGACTTTCCCCGCCGCCGAGCTGACTCTCGATCACGTCGTCCCCCGCTCCCGCAACGGCGAAACCAGTTGGGAAAATCTCGTCGCCTGCTGCCATGCCTGCAACAACCGCAAAGGCAACCGTACGCCGGAAGAGGCGGGCATGAGGCTGTTGCATCCGCCCCGGCCATACACGCTCCACACGGGCCGCCATCTCATGCGCCTGCTGGGAAAGAGCGACGAGCGCTGGAAAAAATATCTGTTCTACTGACAGCGGCCGGCGGCCGCGGCAGATGGCAGGCGCCTGTTTATCATGAAGGTGGGATGACTTTGCTCCGCCGCGCATTCGCGCTCGCCGTGCTCCAGGCAGCGCCGCTGCTGCACGGCCAGGTCATTGAATTCGAGTCCGGCGGATTGCGCTATCAGACGCTTTCGCACGAGGGGCTGACGGTGATGTTCGCTCCTCTGCCGCAACAGATCCGCAATTACGTCATCCTCCAGGTGGCCGTTTCCAATGGCTCGCAGTTCGCGCACATGGTGCGGCCGGAAGATTTTCGCTTCGTGCGCGAGGACGGACGCGTGCTGCGCGCCGTTCCGCCCCGCCAGGTGGTGCAGGGCTTCCTGGACAAAGCCGGCCGCAACGACGTCATCCGCATGGTGACCCTCTACGAGATGGGCCTCTATGGCATGTCGCGCTTCCGCTCGACCAGCGGCTACGAGCAGCGCCGCCAGCAGGCGCTGGCCGAAGTTTCCAACCCGCGGCTGAAGGCTGCCGCCTCCGCCTCCGCCATCGTGCTCGTTCCGGTGAAGCTCCAGCCCGGTGAATCCACCGACGGCGCCGTGTTCTTTGAAGCGCCCGAAAAGAAGCTGGGAGACGGGCGCCTGATCGCCACCATCGGCGAGCAGGTGTTCGAGTTCCGCGTCGGGGCTTTCGATCACCCCGGAACTCTGATCCGCAGGCCCTGAAACGTATTGGCCTTGCACAGGCGCGGCCCGCTATTATGTTCCATTGGTCGATCTGCACACGCATTCTTCCTGTAGCGACGGCACCGACTCTCCGGCGGAATTGGTCAGGCGGGCGGCGGAGCTGAGTCTCGAAGCGCTCGCCCTCACTGACCACGACACGCTGGAAGGGCTGGAAGAGGCTGCCGCGGAAAGCGAACGCCGCGGCCTGCTCTTCATCCGCGGCATCGAGCTGAGCGCGCGCCGCGAGGACGAACCCGACGAACTGCGCCGCGCGGTGCATATCCTCGGCTACTTCTTCGAGCCCCCTGACGGCGCCCTGGCCGGATGGCTCGAGGCAATCGCGGAAAAGCGCCGCGCCCGCAACCGCGCCATGGCGGAACGGCTTCAGTCGCTCGGCTTCGACATCCGTCTGGAGGAGGCCGAAGCGCTGGCCCACCGCATCACCGCGCGGCCGCATTTCGCCGAAGTGCTGGTGCGTAAAGGCTACTTCCCCACCGTGCGCGCCGCCATCGACGCCCTCCTCGCCGAGGGCCGCCCCGCCTACGTGGAGAAAGAGGATCCCTCGCCCGAAGAATGCATCCAGCGCATCCGCGCTGCCGGCGGTGTCGCCTCCCTGGCTCATCCCCGCCGCCTCGGCAACGGCGACCCGGCACAGGAGGACGCGATCCTCCGCGCGCTGGCCGATGCCGGTCTCCAGGCGGTCGAGGTCTGGCACCCCGATCACGACGAGCGGGCGGTCTCGCGCTATGGACAACTGGCGCGCCGGTACGGGCTGGCCGCCACCGGCGGCTCGGACTACCACGGGGCGCGTGCGCCGGACCTGCGCCTCGGCGACGCGGGCGGGACTCGTGTCAGAAAATCAGTGCTGGACGAGCTGCGCCGGCGCGCCGGCCACTGACAGGTTGTCCAGCTTCCGCAGATACGCCAGAGCGCGGACGCAGCCTTGCGCCGGGGACCACACCGCCGAAGTCACAAAGCCGCACTCCTCGCCCGCCGAGAGCACTTTTTCGCCGGCCGCGGGCGGCGCCTGCGACTGGATGCGGATCGGATAGAGCATGCGGTGCACCTGCCCCCGCGCGCGCACGCGCTCGACAATCTCCTGCCCCAGATAACAGCCCTTGTTGAAATGCACGGCGTGCAATTGCCGTGTTTCCTGAACGATCTGGGCTTCCGTGATGTCCTCGCCATAGCGGGGCACGCCGTTTTCGATGCGCACGATGCGCGCCTCTTCGGCCGTGGCTTCGACGATCCCCGCCGCCCGCAGCTCTTCGACGGCGGCATCTTTTTCTTCGGCCGGCACGAGCATGCGGAAGCCGGGCTGCCCGGTCATAGAGGCCTGGATCACCGTGCCCCGGCGCGGCGCCTGATCCGCCTGAGGGCCTTCGATGGCGAGCTCCGCCGTCGCTTCCGTGAGATCTTCCAAAGCGACGTCGTCGGCAATGATGTAGCGGTCCAGGTGCTCGAACACTTTGCGGCGCGTCTCGGGCTCGGTGCCCACCAGAAGATGATCCGCGGCGCAGTAGATCCACGCGTCGGCGAGGATCCGCCCCTGCGCGTTAAGAAAAAACGCATAGAGCGAGTCCCCCGGCTGCATCTGCTCGACGTGGTTTGTCGTCATCGCATGCAGCAGCCGTTTGCGGTCCTCGCCGGTGACGCGGATCCGGCCGCGGGCGGAGAGATCGATCCAGGCAGCGCCCTGCCTCAGGGCTTCGTAACCAGTCATGGCGCTCAGCGGGCGAAATTGCTGTAGTACAGCCCAATTCCCATCGTAACCGCCGCGCTGATCAGCGCGCCCCGCCGCCAGCGCCTCTCCCGCTCCGGTGTTCCGCCGCGCGCCAGCAGGAACACCATCGCGATGACGTGCAGCGCGAGCAGGATCTTGAGGCCGATGAGCGCGTGCCATCCGGGCGGCGGAGACTTCATCCGCGTCACAAAATTGTGCGCGCCGCTCAGCATGAGCAGCAGCGCGGCTGTCGCGGCCAGCCCCCGCCACTGCCGCACACGGGATGCGATCAGAACGACAAGAATCAGGACAGCCAGAACCAGATGCATGTACAGAAGTGCGTCATTCATGTGCCTGGAATCATCCTTCCACGTTTATACTGATGTGGAAATGACCCATGAGATTCTTCCGACGGGGATGCTCCAATGCAACTGCTCGGTCTTCGGCGACGAATCGAGCGGCGATGCCATCGTGGTGGACCCGGGCGACGGCACAGACCTCGACCGGCTGCTGGACCTGCTCAAGGAGAAACAGTATAAGGTCAAGGCGATCTTCATCACGCACGCCCATATCGACCACATCGGAGGCGCCGCGAAGCTGAAACACCTCACCGGGGCGCCCATCTTCATGCACGCCGACGATCAGGACCAGTATGACCACATCGGTCTTCAGGCGCAGTGGCTGGGGATGCCCGCGCCCCCGCGCACCGACGTGGACGTCAACCCGAAAGAAGGAGACACGCTCACCCTCGGAAGAACCGTCATGCACGTGCTGCACACGCCCGGCCACACGCAGGGCAGCGTCGCGCTCTACATCCCCGCGGAAAAGATGCTGGTGGGAGGCGACACCCTGTTCCGCGATTCCATCGGCCGCACGGACCTGCCTGGCGGCGATGCCAAACAGATCCTGAAGTCGATCCACACCAAGCTCCTCGTGCTGCCGGAAGAGACGCGCGTCATCTGCGGCCACGGCGCCGAGACGACGATCGGCCGCGAAAAAGAACTGAACCCGTTTCTGCAAGAATAGGGCCGGAATGAATCTCAGCGATTCGCGTAATTCCGCGCGTAATATTGCTGATATTCTCCAGACTTGACCCGTGCAACCCAGCCGGGATTTTCCCGGTACCAGCGGATCGTCCGGTCCAGCCCCTCTTCGAAGGAGACAGCGGCGCGCCAGCCCGAGGCGCGCTCGAGCTTGGCCGTCGTGATGGCGTAGCGGCGGTCGTGCCCCGGGCGGTCGGCGACTTCCCTCATCAGGCTGCGGGGCTTGCCCAGGGCATCCAGGATCATTTCCACCACCCGCCGGTTGGGCAGGGCGCGCGAGCCTCCGATGTTGTAGATCTCCCCGGGCGTTCCCTTCTCCAGCGCCGCATGCACCGCGCGGCAGTGATCGTCGACGAAAAGCCAGTCCCGCACCTGCATGCCGTCGCCGTAAATCGGCAGCGGCTTGTTCTCGATGGCATTGGAAATCATCAGGGGAATCAGCTTCTCCGGAAACTGATAAGGCCCGTAATTATTTGAGGCGCGGGTTACGATCACCGGCAGCCGGAACGTCGTCCAGTAAGACAGCGCGAGCAGGTCCGAGCCCGCCTTCGACGCCGAGTACGGGCTGGAGGGGCGCAGCGGCCAGGTTTCGTCCGCTTCGTCCGGCTCCGGGATGGAGCCGTACACTTCGTCGGTGGAAACGTGCAGGAACCGCTCCACGCCTGCGGCGCGCGCCGCCTCGAGCAGAGAAAACGTGCCGCGGACATTCGTCTCGATGAAAGCCTGGGGGCCGAGAATCGAACGGTCGACGTGCGACTCGGCGGCGAAGTGCACCACCGCATCCGGGCGCTCTTCCTTCAGCAGGCTGAGCACCAGCGGCGTGTCGCCGATGTCGCCCTGCACAAAGCGGTGCCGCTCGTCGCCCTCGACCTCGGCAAGATTCTCCAGATTTCCCGCGTAAGTGAGCTTGTCCAGGTTCACGATACGGTCCGCCCAGCCCTCGCGGAGCGCGAGACGGACGAAGGCTGAGCCGATAAATCCCGCGCCTCCGGTGACGAGCCATTTCATTTGTGCTGCAGCTCCCAGTCGTAGGCGATGCCCGGATCGTTGTATGCAATGCGGCCCTCGTCCGACGGATCATAGAAGCGGTCCGTCAGGTACACGAGCAGCGCGGGCGCCGTGCCGATCACTTTGTAGCCGTGACCCACGCCCGGCGGAATCAGGATCTGCCATGGCCGCAGCACGCCCACATACAGGGTGTTCTTCCGCCCGAACGTGGGCGAGCCAGGGCGCAGGTCGACGAGCGCCACCTGGAACATCCCTTCCACCACCGTCCAAAAGTCCGTCTGGCGCCGGTGGAAGTGGAACGCCTTGATCGCGCCAGGATACGACAGAGCCGCGCTCACCTGCGTCGAGTCCGGAGGAAAACCGGCAGGCAATCCGCATTTCATGCGCGCCACTTCCAGGAAGTAGCCGCGGTCGTCTCCCCACAGAGAGACCGGCGAAACGCGGACCCCCTCGATCAGGTCGGCAGAATCGGGTCTGGCGATCACGTTCCCGATGCCCGCCCCGCACTGGGGCACGCGGATCTCCAACCCTTCAGCGCTCATTCCTTCGCCCCTTCCCTGCGGCGCGTCTGCGCCACCAGAGTGGCGGCGCGCAGCAGCGAATCGAACGTGCCTGCGTCGGTCCACCATCCGTCGAGAAACGAGAACGAGAGCGAGGCTTCCCGGATATAGGCGTTGTTGACGTCGGTGATCTCCAGCTCGCCGCGGGCGCTCGGCTCGAGCGTGCGGATCTTGTCGAACACCGTGGAATCGTACATGTAAATGCCGGTGACCGCGTAGTTTGTCTTCGGGGCTTTCGGTTTCTCTTCGATGTTGACGACGTGCCCCTTGCGAACCTCCGCCACGCCGAACCGCTCCGGATCCGGCACTTCCTTCAGAAGAATTTTCGCGCCCTTTTTCTGACGCCGGAATTCCTCCACAGCCTCCCGGATGCCCTTCTCGATAATGTTGTCGCCAAGAATCACGCAGAGCTTTTCATTGTCGGCGAAGTGCTCGGCCAGCGAAAGCGCATCGGCGATGCCTCCTTCGCCCTCCTGATAGGTATAGTTCAGGCTCGTCAATCCGAACTGCCGCCCGTTGCCGAGAAGCTGGAGGAAATCACCCGCATAATTGCCGCCCGTCACGATGAGAATGTCCCGGATGCCGGCGTCCACCAGCGTCTGGATCGGGTAGTAAATCATCGGCTGGTCGTACACCGGCAGAAGGTGTTTATTGGTGATTTTCGTCAGAGGATACAGGCGGGTGCCCTTGCCTCCGGCGAGAATGACGCCTTTCATGCATGCCTCCCCGGGCGGCGCCGCGCGTGGGCGCAACACCCCATATGATACACTGCCGGGCTGTGAAGCCTTTCGACTGGAGCGAGATCCCCTCCGAGCCGCTCAACGAGAAGATGCGCCGCCAGATGGTGCACACGCAGCGGCTGACCCTGGCGCGGCTGGAGATGAAGGCCGGCTGCACGGTTCCTGTCCACTCCCACGAAAACGAGCAGATTTCGATGGTGCTCAGCGGGCGCCTGCGGTTCCTTCTGGGTGACGCCACGGAAGATGTGGGACCGGGACAGGTGATGCGGCTTGCCCCGAACGAGCCTCATGGCGTGGAAGTCCTTGAAGACAGCATTGTGCTGGATCTCTTCAGCCCTCCGCGCGAAGACTGGATCCGCGGCGACGACGCCTACTTACGCCGGGGCTGAGCCGCGGCGCCCGCGCAATGCATCCACAAGCGCGCTCTGCGCCACGGTCGTCTGCTCCGCCTTCGCCATGTCCTTGAGCGCCACTTGGCCGCGTGCGATCTCGTCGTCGCCCACGATCACCGCGAACCGCGCCCCCGCCTTGTTGGCCAGCTCCATGGCGCGCTTCACCTTCTGGTCCGCCGACAGCTCCACCGAGAAACCCGCCCCGCGCAACTCGCGCGCCAGCCGCGCGCACTCCTTCAGCGCCGCCTGTCCGATCGGAACCAGGAACACGTCCAGCCGCGCCAGCTCTTCAGCGGACACCTGATCCTCGATCGCCAGCACCAGCCGGTCTTCGCCGATCGAGAAGCCGATGCCGGGCGCGGGCACGCGCGAGCCGAGCGCCTCCGCCAGACCGTCGTAACGCCCGCCGCCCAGAATCGAATTCTGCGCTCCCAGCGCGCCGTGCGTCACCTCGAATGTCGTTCGCGTGTAATAGTCCAGCCCGCGCACCAGGCGCGAGCGGATCTCGTACTCGATGCCCCCCGCCGCCAGCAGCTCCTGCACCGCGTCGAAGTGCTTCCGGCAGGCTTCGCACAGGTGCTCGAGAATTGACGGCAAGGAATCGATCACGTTCTGGTCTTCGGGCACCTTGCAATCGAGCACGCGCAGCGGGTTGGTCACCGAGCGCCGCTGGCAGTCCTGGCAGAGCTGCCCGCTCACCGTGGCGAGCCGCTCGCGGAGCTTCCCGATGAACGCCGGCCGGCACGCCGGGCACCCCACGCTGTTCAGCAGCAGATGCGCGTGGCGCACCCCGCAGCGGCTCAGCACGTCCAGCGCCAGCTCGATGATCTCGGCATCCACGACCGGAGACTCCGAGCCGATGCACTCGGCGCCGATCTGCGAAAACTGCCGGTAGCGCCCCTTTTGCGGGCGTTCGCGGCGGAACATCGGCCCGATGTAGTACAGCTTCTTGAGCCCCGGGATCTGGTCCAGCCGGTGTTCGATCCAGGCGCGGATCACGCTCGCCGTGTTCTCCGGACGGAGCGTCAGCGAAGTGCCGTCGCGGTCCGTCCACGTGTACATCTCCTTGGACACGATGTCGGTATCTTCTCCCACGCCCCGCGCAAACAGCGCCGTCTCCTCGAAGACCGGCGTGCGAATCTCCTGGTAGTGGTAGGTGCGGAACACCTCGCGCGCCTGCGATTCGACGTAATTCCACAGCGCCGATTGCGGCGGCAGGATGTCGCGCGTGCCGCGGATGGCCCGGATCATCTCAGTGCGCCGCCTCGTCGCGGTAGTCCTGGCGGTAGCGGATGTAGCGCTGCGCGTTTTCGCGGAAGCGCAGCTTCTCCTCCTCCGCCACCTGCCGCCGCACCATCGCCGGCACGCCCATCACCAGCGATTCCGGCGGAATCTCCATCCCCTCGGGCACCAGCGATCCGGCGGCGATTACCGATCCGCGCCCCACGCGCGCCCCGTTCAGCACAATCGCCCCGATGCCGACCAGCACGTCGTCCTCCACCATGCAGCCGTGCAGGCACGCCATGTGCCCCACCGTAACGCGCGCTCCGAGAATCACCGGATACCGGTCCAGCTCGCCGTGCAGCACGGAGCCGTCCTGGATGTTGGTCTCTTCTCCGATTTCGATGCGGTTGACGTCGCCGCGCAGCACCGCGCCTGGCCAGACGCTCGACCGTTCGCCGAGAGTAACGTCGCCGATCACCGTCGCCGCCTGGTCCACGTAGGCCGATGAAGCGATTTTCGGGTAAATTCCGCGGTAAGGACGAATCATAGGTAAGCGCGAAACTACCATCGTATCATTGAGGTATGTTGACCCGGACCGTCCTTGCCCTGTCGCTGGCGGCCTTCGCCGCGTCCGCGCAAAAAGCGCCCTTCACCGCTGAAGCCATGATGAAGCTGAAGCGGATCGGCGATCCGTCCGTGGCGCCGGACGGCTCCGCGGTCGCCTACACCGTGGGCGAGCCGGATCTGGCGAAGAACACCGTGGACCGCCAGATCTGGATCAGCCCTCTGGCGGGTGGTCCGGCGCGCAAGGCCACCACGGAGGGCCGCAACTGGGGCGCGCGCTTCAGCCCGGATTCGAAACACATCGCTTTCATCTCCACCCGCGGCGGCTCGGCGCAGGTGTGGGTGATGGACGCCCTCGGAGAGAATCCGCGCCGGATCACCAGCCTCCCCACCGAAGCCGACGGCGTCATCTGGAGCGGCGACGGGAAGAACCTGATCTTCACGAGCGACGTTTACCCGGAGTGCAACGCCGACGCCGCCTGCAACCAGAAGCGCCTGGATGAAGAAGCGAAAAACCCGGTCAAGGCGCGCGTCTATGAGCGCCTCCTGTACCGGCACTGGAACCAGTGGAAGGGCAGGCGCGTGCGCCACCTGATGGCCGTGCCTGCCGCCGGAGGCACGGTGCGCGATCTCACGCCGGGAGCGCGCCACGACGTGCCCCCGTTCTCGCTCAGCGGCGGCGGCGACTACGCCGTCTCCCCGGACGGCAAGGAGGTCTGTTACGCCGCCAACTTCGACGAAGACCAGGCTCTGAGCACCAACTGGGAGCTCTATGTCGTCCCCATCGAAGGCCCGGGCGAGGGCCGCGAGCCGGTGAAGATCTCCTCGAGCCCCGGCGCCGACGCGAGCCCGCAGTACTCGCCCGACGGCAAGTGGCTCGCGTGGCGCATGCAGGTCCGCCCGGGCTATGAAAGCGACCGCTGGCGCCTCGCCGTGCTCGAGCGCGAAACCGGCCAGCTTACGGTGCTTACCGAGAACCTCGACCGCCACGTCACCGGCTTCACATGGCACCCGGACTCGAAGCGGCTCGCCTTCACCGTGGAGGACCGCGGGCGCCAGCAGGCGCACCTGATTCCCGTCACCGGCGGCGGCTCACGCGTCATCACGCAGGGCGCGGCGCATGTCGGCGATCTTCAGTTCACCGCTGACGGCCGCACGCTCGTCTACAGCGAAATGAGCGGCTCGCGCCCGCCCGAGCTGTACCGCGCCGCCAGCGGAGGAGGCGCCCCTGCTCCCATCACCCGGCTCAACGACTCCGTGCTCCAGGCGCACGATCTGCGCCCGCTCGAGGATTTCACCGTCACCGGCGCCGAAGGCGCTCCCGTGCACAGCTTCCTGCTGAAACCGCCGGATTTTGATTCAAACAAAAAGTACCCGGTTCTGTTCCTGATCCACGGCGGCCCGCAGGGCGCGTGGGGCGAATCGTTCAGCTTCCGCTGGAATCCGCAGGTGTTCGCCTCCGCCGGCTTCCTGGTCGTCATGCCCAATCCCCGGGGCTCCACCGGTTACGGCACGAAGTTCACCGACGAAATCAACGGCGACTGGAGTGGCAAGGTTTACGAGGACATCCTCGCCGTCGTGCAGCACGTGGAGAAGCTCCCGTTCGCTGACCCGAAGCGCATGGCCGCCGCCGGCGGCAGCTACGGCGGCTACATGGTCAACTGGATCCTCGGCCATACGGACAGGTTCCGCGCCCTCGTCTCCCACGCGGGCGTTTACGACCTCTACAGCATGGGCGGTGAAACCGAGGAGTTGTGGTTCACCACCTGGGAATTCAAAGGCCACCCCTGGGAGAACCCGGAGATGTACGACCGCTGGTCGCCTTCGCGCTATGCGGAAAACTTCAGGACGCCCACGCTAGTCATCCACGGCGAGCTCGATTACCGCGTGCCCTACGGCCAGGGCTTGCAACTCTTCACTGCGCTTCAGGTGAAGAAGGTGCCTTCAAAGCTCGTTCTGTTCCCCGACGAAGGGCACTGGGTTCTCAAGCCGCAGAACTCGCTGTTCTGGTACCGCACCTTCCTCGATTGGGTCACCGAGTGGACCAGCAAGCCCTGACGGGCTGTCTCACCCGTCCAGACGCCGCAGCGTCTCGATCAGCACGCGCCCCACGGCTTCAAACGAGTCCGGGCTGAGCTTGTCGAGGGTGTCTTCCTTCGTATGCCACCACGAGTGATCCGGCCCGTAATCGAAATCGATCAGGTTCGCCGCCCGCGCGCCGAGCCGCAGGAACGGCACATGGTCGTCCTCGATGGCCAGCGCCGGCCCGCTGAAGTATTTCGACAGCCCGAGCTGCCGCGCCACGCTCCAGATCAGGCTCATCAGCGTGTCCGAGGAGTATTGCTCGCGGACGATGCGCAGATCGCGGTCGCCGATCATGTCGACGTTGATCAGCGCCGTCAACGTTGACAGCGTGCGGTCGCGCTGCCACTGCGCCGCCAGCCGCCGCGAGCCGTACAGGCTGTCCTCGGCCGTCCACTCGCGCACCGCTTCCTCGCCGTCGAAGAAGACCAGGTACACGGAGTTCTTCAGCGGCACATCCTTCAGCGCGCGCGCCATCTCCAGCAGGAAGCCGGCCGAGGCGCCGCCGTCGTTGGCGCCGACGAAACGGAACGGAAAGATCTTCGTGTCGTAATGGCCGGTGAGAGCCACGGCTTTGCCGGAGGTCCCCGCGCGGTGAGCGATGATGTTCTTCATCGCCATCGGTCCCGCGGGCGTGCGGGCGGTGAAATCGTCCTCATGCACCTGCCAGCCCTGGGCCTTCAGGTGCCTGACGATATAGTCCTGCGCCTTCTTCATGCCCGGCGAGCCGGGCGGGCGCGGACCGAACGAAACGAGCGCGCGGGTGTGCTCCAGCGCGTTGCGGCCGCTGAACTGCGCGTGCGCGGGCATCATCAGCGCGAGCAGACAGGCGGCGGTCAGTTGCGGCGGGCGAGGCATCTATAGCCCAGTGTAAAGTCCTTGCGGGGATCGAGCGGATCGAGCGCCGCCGCCAGCAGCGCCAGCGGCGCGAACAGCGGCAGCAGCCACGGCACGAGCTGGCAGGCGTTCAAGAGCCGCCGCGAAATCACCAGAAACAGCCCGCCCGCCTGGCGGATCTCCTCGATCCGGAACCCAGCCTGCGCCAGCAGGTATTCCAGCCCGAAGCGCGTGTAGCGGTAATAGTCGTGCGGCGCCTGATGCACCTCCCACTCCTGCGGCGCCACCAGCAGCAGCGCGGCGCCGGAGCGCATCACCCGCGCCAGCTCCTTCAGCGCCTCCGCCGGACGCGCCAGGTGCTCTAGCGTGACGATGTGCAGAGCGGCGTCGAAAACCGCGTTGGGAAACGGGAGATGCTCCAGATCCGCGATGGCGTGCAGCCGGCGGTAGTCCCATCCCGGATCGCCGATGGCGAGATCCACCCCTACGTAGCGGACATGCGGGAAGAAGCTCGCATACTGCGCCTCTCCCGCACCGGCGTCCAGCAGCCGCGCGCCGGCGGGCAGGCCGCGCGCGAACGCTGAAACAGATTCCTCGATGAATGTTTCGAACGTAAAGATGCGCCTGCGTAGCCATCCGGGCAGGCGGCGGCGCGCTTCGGCGTAAGTCATGGCTTCCGCCGCGCCTCGATCATGACAGTGGAGCCGGCGCGGCAGGCGGCTTCGAGCGCGGTGAACGGGATGGCGGCCAGCACCAGCAGGAAGTACGCGGCGTCCTTCAGCAGCCGCGCCCGCGGCGACGCGTCCGCCCGCCGCACCCGCCGGCCCATCGGATCGAGCCCCGGCGCCACGGTCGAAGCCAGCCCTGCCGGATTGTCCCGCAGCGAGAAATGCTTGCGGCGCACGATCTCGAAGCCCGCTGCCTCCAGCAGCACTTCGAGATCCGATTCGCGGAAGTCGATCAGATGCCGCGGCACGTCCAATCCGTTCCACGCCGCGCCGAACAGCAGGAACTGCCAGCAGCCCGCGTTGGGCACCTGGATCACCAGACGCCCCTCGGGAATCAGCAGCTCGCGTGCCGCATCCAGATACGCCGTCGGGTCGTAGAGATGCTCCAGCACATGGAACATCGTGATCAGGCCGAACGACGCCGGACGGAACGGCGCCCGCGTCAGCGCGCCGCACACCGCCGGGACGCCGTTGCCTGACCACGCCACCGAGGCCGCGTCGAGTGAAAAGTCCAGCCCGAACGCCCGGTGCTCGGGCAGGTGCAGTTCACGCAGGAACAGTCCGCCGCCGCAGCCGACGTCCAGCACCAGCGAGTCCGGCGGCAAGCCGCGCAGCGCCCTGCGCACGAACCGCACGTGATCCTGAATCGTCAACCTGCGCCACGCCTGCGCCAGCGAGTCGGCAGCCGACGCCGCGGGATCAAACCAGTAGTCGGGCGGGTAATACTGATGCAGCTTCTGCGGCTCCGGCCATGGCAGCAGCCGGATCAGCCGGCACTGGCGGCACTCGACGATCAGGAACTCCTCGTCCGTCGTCGCAAAGAGCCGGTCATGGGCGCTAAACAGCGTCCGAAAATTCGCCTCGCCGCACGCCGGGCAGGCGTCGCGCGCCGCACCGTTGGCGGGACGCGGCTGCGCGGCCGGGCTGCCGGCGCCCGGGACGGAAGAAACGGTCTTTCCGGAGGGCGTTTCCAATCGCAAGTCTCAGCCAACAGTGTACCTGCCGCCGCGGGACGCCTGCCGCGGGAATCCTTCAGGCTACACTGGAAGTTCCCCTCATGCAGACAGAAGCCCTGCCCGTCGCGCGCTGGCGCGTCCACCGCCGCCTCTACGACTGGATGTTGCACTGGGCGCACAGCCCGCACAGCCAGGCGGCGCTGTTCCTGCTCGCTTTCGCCGAATCGAGTGTCTTCCCGATCCCTCCCGACGCGCTGCTCATTGCGCTGGTGCTCGGCGCGCCCCGCCGCTGGCTCGCGCTGGCGGGCGTTTGCACAGCGGGCAGCGTGCTCGGCGGCGTGGCGGGCTACGGCATCGGCCGCTTTCTGATGGACACCGTCGGGCTCCGCGTCATCGAGTTCTACCAGGCGCAGCAATATTACGAGCAGGTGATGCTCTGGTACCGGCAGTACGATTTCTGGATCGTGTTCACCGCCGCCCTCACGCCCATTCCCTACAAGGTGTTCACCATCGCCTCCGGCGCGTTCCACATGAACATCTGGGCCTTCGCGGCGGTCTCGCTGGCGGGGCGCGGCGCGCGGTTTCTGCTGGTGGCGGGGCTGCTCCGCCTGTTCGGCGAACCGGTCCGCCGCTTCATCGACAAATACTTCGACTGGCTGGCGCTGGCGTTTGTCGTGCTGCTGGCGGGCGGATTCGCGCTGCTGCGCTACGCGCGCTGATCCGCGCCCCGCGGAAACGCCGCCTGTTCGCTCAGCTCGCGCAGCCGGATGCGGTGCCGCAGCAGGAGCCGCCGCACCTCCGCGTTCGACAGCCGCCGCAGCGGCCTCAGCGCGCGCCGCTTCCGCCAGGTGCGCGGCAGCAGCGCCAGCGCCTCCATGTCCCCCCGCAGCACCGCCAGAAACGCTTTCAGCTTGCCGCCCGCCCCCTCGATGCGCCCGGCCTCGCCGCGGCCGCGCAGCGCGGCCCAGGCGCCCGCCGCCGCCCGCAGCGCAAAAAAGAGCGGATTCAGCAGCAACAGATCCGGCGGAAAATGTTTCACCGCCAGCAGCACCCGGTTCCGTTCGATCAGCGCCAGCCGCCGCGGGCTGGCCACTCCCAGCGTCGCGCCCCGGTGGTGCCGCACCACCGCCTGCGGAACATACAGGCACCGCCAGCCGGCGATCCGGGCGCGAAGCCCCAACTCGGCGTCGTCGCCGTAGGCGAACAGGTCTTCGTCGAACAGTCCGATCTCATCGAGCATCGCCCGCCGGTACATGCACGCGCAGCCGTCCGGCCACAGCACTTCCTCGATCCGGTCGTACTGGCCGCGGTCCACTTCGCCCGTGCCGCGACCGCGGTTCTGCCCGTCCAGCCAGATCAGGTGCCCCGCCTTGTCGATAATGCGCGGATCACCATAGACAAGGATTTTCGACGCGGCCATCCCCATACAAGGATCTTCAAACGCCGTGCAGAGATGCGCCAGCCACTGCGGCTCCGCTTCCGCGTCGTTGTTCAGCAGGGCCACGAACGGCGCTGCGGATGCGCGGATGCCCTGGTTGTTGGCGGCGCAGAACCCGAGGTTCTCCGCATTGCGCAACAGGCGGACGTGGAACGGCGCCGCCGCGGCGAAGGACTGAACCACCGCCGCCGAATCATCCTGCGAGCCGTTGTCCACCACCACCACCTCGAATGGCACGCCCTGCGGCTTCAGCAGCGAGCGCAGGCACGACTCCAGCAGCGCGGCGCGGTTGTGGTTGACGATGATCACCGAGACAAGCGGCTCAGGCATGACCCTCCCGTATGGTAACGGGCCGGCCTATCGCGGCGGAGCCCCCGGCGGCGGGAAGCGGCGCGAGGCGTCGTCCAGCACGAGCGCCCAATCGCTGCCGAAGCCTTCCGAAGGGCAGCGGAACTCGAGCGGCTGCGACGAATCGTGTTCGCCGGCTTCATAGGCGGAGCCGGAGCGTGGATTGAACCACCAGGCGCGGGCGCGGGCGAACGGCAGCGGTTGCAGCCGGATCGCACGCCCCTGCGCGCTGTAGACGACCACGTACCCGTCGCCCCGCGTGGCGGCGATGTGGTCGGCTCCGCTCAGCGCCTCCTGAAGCAATGCCTGGTCCGGCACCCGGGACAGGAACGGGCGGGATTCCACCAGCGCGCGCAGGCGCCGCATCTGTCCCGCGCCGGGGCGCTCGATCGCCTGCCGCCACTCCATCAGCGGTCCGTTGACGGGCCTGCGTCCGGCGGAGTACATCTGCCACACGGCGTGGTTTCCATAGGTGTGGCCGAAAGCCCCCGAAAAGACGTCCCACCAGGCATACTGCCGCACGTGCGCGTCGAAGGAATATCCGAAATCCTTCGCGCGGAACGCCAGCGGGTGGTCTTCGTAGAGTGGTTCTCCGTCGAGCACCGGTTTCACAGGCGTTCTGGCGTAGTCCTGGGCGATATGCAGAAAAGGCTGCCGGGTTCCTGGAATTCCGTGCCCGTTCTGCTGCATATTGAAGGAAAGCCACGGTTCATTGTGGAACCATGTGGAGGATTTCGCGCCGCCCTGCGGGTGATAGGTCATCAGCAGCCCGGAATAATCCTCGCGTCCCGCCGCTCCAATGGCGATACCGCGCGCCATGGCGCGCCACACGGATTCGAAGCCGTCCCCCTGCCGGTCGCCCCCGAGGACCCAGATAATCGCTTTCGATTTATACCGTCCTCCCAGCCATTTTCCGTAGACTTCCGCCTTCTCCGGCGTGAATATCGGCGTGTCTTTCACCCAGCGGCCCCACGTAGGCAGCATCGCCACATAAATGCCGCGCGTGTTGGCGGCATCGACGATGAAGTCCACATGGTCCCAGTAGTCGTACGCGCCTTTCCGGCGCGGATCGGCGCCGGGGGTGACCGCCGGACGCGCCGGGTCGCGGTCTATCAGCGGAAGCTGCCCGTAGGGGTTCGGATCGGTGAGCCCGTCCAGCTCCGCCAGCGCCACCGCCTGCACGACGTTGAATCCCTGCCGGGCCCGCGTGTCCAGGTAATGCAGCGCCTCTTCGCGGTTCAGGCGGTGGAACAGTTCCCAGGCGGTGTCGGCAAGCCAGAAGAACGGCTTTCCTTCCGCAGTGACGAGGAAGCGGCGGTTCTCGCTCACCTGGAGGCGGGGCAGGGGGCGTTGCTGCGCGGCCAGCAGCAAGGCGGCGCAGAACGCGATCATGGCAGGACGAAGCGGCGGCATTTGCCTTACAGCATATCCGCCGGGGATTCACCGGGCCACAAGGGCCGCGGCGGCGCCGGCAGGCGCCGGAGAACGGATTCCAGCCCTGCATGGGGCACCTCCGCCCGCCACAGGTGCGCCGGGCAGCGGCAGTCCGAGGCTCCGAACCTCGCCGCGGGACAGGCGAAACTCCCATGGCGGCTCAAAGCTTGCGCCCACGCGCATTCCAGCCGTCGTGGATCGAGGCGCCCCCAGACTTCATGAACACGCGCCAGACGCAACAGGTAATCGATGTGCCAGTGCCGCTTGCGCCCGCCTTCCACGTGGCGGCGGACACGCGCCCGGACCCCGCCCGCCCCGAGCGCGCTGCCGCAGTACAGGTACTCGCCCGCCGGAAAGCCGAAGGTTCCGAGAGCGCCGATACGGAGCGGGAGAAATTCTTCCAGCCGCAGCACCAACACGTAGGAGCCCGGAGCCGCCGGCCAGTCCTTCCAGGAACCTCCTGTCCCCTGCGCCCGCACGCGCACTATCATGACAGCATGCGGCTCGTAGCGGGAGCGCTGGTGGTGCTGTCCGCGGCGGCATGGGGAGGCACGCGCGGCACGGTGCGGGACGCCATTGGAGGCGAGCGGCTGGAGCGGGTCAAAGTGACGCTCGACTGCGGCGGCAGCGCGGAGACGGCGGTGACAGGAATGGAAGGGCGGTTCGAATTCCGCAACACCGCGCGTGCCGGCTGCTCCCTGCTCGCACAAATGGTCGGCTACCGCCCGGTGCGCGTGGAACTGAGCGGCGACAGCGAGATCGAAATCGCGATGACGCCGGACACGCTGACCCGCCGCGAGAGCGTGGAAGTGCGCGAGGACATTTACGCCGTGCAGGCCGAGTCCAGCCCGAGCGAGCGCGTCCTCAGCGGCCTGGAGATGAAGACGCTGGCCGGGGTCCTTGTGGATGATCCGCTGCGCGCCGTGCAGGCGCTGCCCGGCGTAGCGTCATCCAGGGACTATGTCGCGCAGTTCAGCCTGCGGGGCGCCGCGTTCGAGCGGACCGGCGTATGGCTCGATGGCATTCTGCTGCGCAGCCCGTTCCACACGGTGCAGAGCCAGGAGAAGACCGGATCGATGTCGGTGATCAACGCCGACCTCGTCGAAGAAGTCGCCCTGCACGCCGGCGCGCCGCCGGTGACGTATTACGACCGCACGGCGGGGGCCGTCGATATGCGGCTGCGGGATGGCAGCCGTGCGGGCCCGACAATCCGGATCAACTCGGGCGTGGCGAGCACCGGCGTCATCGTGGAGGGCCCTGCCGGCAGGCAGCGGCGGGGCTCGTGGCTTGCTGCGGCCCGCAAGAGCTACCTGCAATACCTGCTGCGGCGCAGCACCGCCGACGACTGGCTGGCGTTCGGATTCGTGGACGCCGAAGGCCGCCTCACCTACGATCTGTCCCCCTCGCAGCAGGTGACGCTGTTCGTGCTCGACGGGCGATCGGACCTGGACCGCACGCACGTGCGCGACCGGCTTGGCCTGAATGCCATCATGAACGGCGAATACCACGTCAGCCTGGCCGGGGCGGCCTGGCGCTGGGCGCCTTCCTCGCGGGCGTTGATGACCCATCGGCTGGCCTGGATGCGCGAGCGTGCTTACAACGTCAACAATCTCGAGCTCGAGTTGAACCGCATGGGCTACGCCGAATGGACGTGGAACGGCAGCCTTTCCTGGAACTGGAGCCCGCGCGCGCCCCTTCAGGCCGGAGGCGTGCTGCGGCGGCTGCACGACGACGGCTTCACGGCGCGCTACCAGTTCAACCCGCTGGCCCTGCGGCGCAAGGATGACTGGCGCGGCACGGCCGCGCGCGGCGGCGGCTTCCTGCATCAGGGATGGACCGCGGGCCCCGTCACGCTGGGCGCGGGCGCGCGCATCGACGCCGACAGCGAGGCCGGCCCGGCGGCCATTTCTCCGCATGCGTCGGCGGCGGCGCGGCTGGGACAGCGCCTGCGCGTGCAGGCCGCCTGGAGCCAGGCGGTTCAGTATCCATCATTGATGGCGCTGCGCGTGGCCAACATGGGCAACCGCCATCTGGCGCCGGAGCGCGCCAATCACGCCGTGGCGGGTGTCGAATACAGGATCGACGACCGCACGCGCCTCCGCGTGGAGACGTTTTACCGCGCCGAGCGCGATCTGGTCACGCAACCGCTGCTCGAACCGCGCCTCCTGGATTCCGGCGCAATTTTCATCCCGCCGGAAGCGCCCCTGTATCAGAATTCCGTCCGCGGCACGGCGCGCGGCGCCGAGATTTTTCTGCAAAGGCGGTCCGCCAACCGGCTTTCCGGCTGGATCTCCTACGGCTGGGTGAAGACGCGGATGCGGGACTCGGTCACCGGCGCCAGGTACCCTGCCGACAGCGAGCAGCGGCATACGTTGACGCTGTTCGGCAGCCTGCGGATCGCGCCGTCGGTCCACGCCAGCGCGCGCTATGGATATGGAAGCAATTTCCCGATTCCCGGTTTTTTCCGCTGGGAAAACGGCCGGTATTTCCTCAGCGATCAGCGGAATTCCATCCGTCTTCCCGATTATCACCGGCTGGATTTCCGCATCAACAAATCCTTCCACGTGGAGACCGGCCGCGGCTGGACATGGCGGGGCACGCTGTATGCGGAGGTCATGAACGCCACCAACCGCCACAACACCACCTTCGACGCCTTCAACGGCTTCAACACGCGCACCGGAGAGGCGCGGATCGGCTTTCTGAAGCTGTTTCCCGTAGTTCCCGCGGCCGGAATCATGCTGGAGTGGGAGCGCGGCCTAGGAGTCCGTTAAATCGCCCAGCGCCTGATGCACCGCCGCGGCGAGCGCTTCGGCGGAAAACGGCTTGGCCAGCACCGGCACGCCGTGCAGGTCCGCCGGGTGGCGGCTCAACTCCTCAGAATAGCCGGTGAACAGCAGCGCGCGCAGCGAGGGGTCCACGCGGCGCAACTGGCGCACGAGTTCGATGCCGTCCATCTCCGGCATGGAAACGTCTGTGATCAGGAGACGGAAGGGCGGGTCTGCGGAAGCGTACATCTCCAGGGCCCGCGCCGCCGAGGGTGCATCGGCGACCACGTAGCCATAATGTTCCAGCAACTGCCGTGTCAGGAGGCGCACGGCGTCGTCGTCTTCGACCAGAAGGATGCGCGCCGGCGCCGTATCCCTGGTCAGCGTCCCGGCGGCGGCACCGGCGCCTTCCGCCGCGGGCAGGTCGATTTCGAACTTCGACCCGGCGCCCGGCGCGGACTCCACGCGGATAGCGCCCCCGCAAGACTTCACGATGCCGTACACCGACGTCAGTCCCAGCCCGGTGCCCCGCCCAGGCTCTTTCGTGGTGAAAAAAGGCTCGAAAATCCGGGCGCGTGTCTCCTCGTCCATGCCGTGCCCCTCGTCGCGCACGGCGAGCCGGACGTAGACGCCCGGCACGAGGCCCAGGCGCTCCGCCTCCGCCGCATCGGCCACCGTCACCGCACGCGTGGAAATCTCGATCCGGCCTCCTTCCGGCATGGCGTCCCGCGCATTGACGATCAGGTTCAACAGGATCTGCTCGGCCTGGGAGCGGTCGGCCAGCACCAGCGGCAGAGCCGGATCGAGGTTCCGCACGACCGTGATCCGGCCGCCCAGCAGCTTCTCCACAAGCGACACCAGGGATTCGATCGCCGCATTCAGATCGAAGGCGAACGGCCGCGCGCTCTGGCGGCGGCTGAACAGCAGGAGCTGGGACACCAGTTGCGAAGCCCTCTCCGAGGCCCGCCGGATTTCTTCCGCGGCGCGCGCCAGTTCGCCCGGGCCGGCATCCGGCCGGGAAAGGACCGCCGAATAGCCGGTGATCACCGTCAACAGATTGTTGAAGTCGTGGGCCACTCCGGATGCCAGCAGCCCGATGGCCTCCATCCGGGCCGCCCGCCGCAGGTGTTCCTCCAGCCGCCGCTGCTCGGTGATATCCACCGCGAAAGCGCCCACCAGAAGCTCTTCGCCGGCCGGCACGGGGAAGCGGCGCACCAGAAACGTGCGGTCTTCCCCCCGGATGCGGATCGTCATCACCCGCTCGGCCATGGGCTCCCCCGCCAGAATCCGGGCGTGATCCTCGTCGGCCAGTTTCACAACATTCGGTTCGAAAAATGTTTGGGGCGTCCGGCCCACCCACCCTTCGCTCCGGCCAAGGTTGTCGATCCAGTACCGGTTGACGTAGACATAGCGCCCTTGCCGGTCGCGGAGAAACGCCGCCACCGGCAGATTGTCCATGAACGCGGCGAACCGGCGCTCGCTCGCCTCCACCTCCCGCCGCGAAGCCTCCATCGCCTCCAGCCGGCGCCGGAGCACGGCGTACAGCAGCAGCGTAGTCACGAGGACGAAGCCGAGCCCTTTGTACTGGCTCACCCGCGCCAGCGTGGCCGTGTCAGGAAACAGCCTCGCGGCTGCCGTGTCCGACACGATGATCCACAACCCCGCCAGAACAAAATACGCAGCGGCGATCTGAAAGGCGCTGGAACCGGCCAGTTGAACAACGCGCCGCCGCATATTGCGAAAGATCCGCCGCCTCCCGTTACATCTGTGGCAGAGCCAGAATCACGCCCGCCAGAATCAGCGAGGCAACGGGCAGCAGCAGCAGCGCTTTCTTCAAACGCTTCGGATCGTCGCCGGCAATGCCGCCGATGATCGGCGAGCTCACCACCAGGCCGAGCCACCCGCAGGTGGAAGCGATGCCGGTAGCGGTGGCGTCAAGCCCGGCGGGCTTGAACGCCGTGCCCACCAGCCCGAGCGCCGTTGGAAACACCGGCGCCATGGCGAGGCCCGCCAGAAACACCAGCACCCACGCCGTGGAGGCGTGGGACGTCTGCAACATGATGTAGGTGGTGACCGCCATCAGCACCGCCGCGCCCAGCAACACCATTTTCGGCGTCACGCTGCCGAGCACAGGCACCACGGCCACGCGCCCCAGCAGAAGCCCGAGGGCGAAACCCAGCGAGAGGATCGTCAGCGCCTTCGAGTCCGGCACGCCCTGCGCGATCAGGTGCCGCGCCAGCCAGTTCCACACGCCCACTTCGCAGGCCACATACAGGAACAGCGCGAACGACAGCAGCAGCAGCACCTGGCTCGTGATCAGCGAAGAAACCTGCTCGGCCTGGAACGAGACCTTTCCGCTTGGCGGCGCCATCTCCGTCAGCGCATTGAACACCAGCGCCACGAACGCCACCGTCATCGCAAACAGCAGCAGTTTCGGCACGTCGTTGCGGAACAGCCGCGCCGCAATCAGCGGCGTCACCAGGCCGCCCAGGCCGAAGAACAGGTTGACGGCGTTGAACACCGCCGCGCCCTGCAGCCACGACACCTGAATGTCGTTGGCCACCGCGAACGCCGACGTCACCAGCGCGCCGCCGCCCGTGCCCAGCACGAACATCGCGCTGGCGATCGGCACGAATCCTTTGGCCGAACGCAGCCCGATCAGCGCCAGCCCGATCAGGGCCAGCGACAGCAGCATGCCGACCTTCTTGCCTTGCAGGTCCAGCAGCGGACCGGCGAAAAAGCCGCCGAACATCAGCCCGATGGCCTGCATCATGCCGATCTTGCCGTTCTGGTTCGGCGTCAACTGGAAGCGCCGCGAAAGCTCAGGCAGGATCGTGCCCAGCATGGCGGCGATCATGCCGTAAGTGAAGATCCCGAGGATGTCCGCGATCAGAAGCATAGCGGAGTCATGCTATCAGATCGCCCGCCGCGGCGGAGGCCGCCGCCGCTATTCGATCACGGCGCCCGTGCCCTGGATCTGGTAGATCGTCACTGGTCCGGTGATTGAGGACGGGTCAAAAGGCTTGTGGTTTTCTTCCGCCTCGTGTTTGGCCCGCTCGATGGCCTGCTCGCGCGTCAGTTCGATCTTGACGGACCTGCCTTCGGCCACCGCCATCTTTCCGATCGCCTCTTTCGGGAAGACAATCTCGCCGTCCTTTACCTTGATCCGCACGCGCACGTTGGTGGCCGGATCAACCAGATTCATCCAGCAGCCCATCTTTTCGCAGACCTCGGTGACTTTGCCGCGCACCTGCACGGTCTTGCCGGCATAGTCGCCGGGCTTCTTCTCCAGGTCGGAGATCGGCGTCTGCTGCTTCAGTTCGAGAGGCTTGCCCAGCGGGCCGCCTGCCATGAGCGAAGCACCCAACATCAGCAATGTGAAAAACCGCATGTCACCATCTTGCCCCAGATTGCGCTCCGGTTCTGCCTTTCCCGCTCCGGACCGGATGGCAGCGGGCCGCCCCGCCGCTTCCAGGATCCGCCCGTCACTCTGAAGCGAATCCAGCCATCCCGAGCAGCCGCGCGGCCAGCACAATCGCCCCGGCTCCGGGCGCGAAGAAGCCCGGCAGCGCTTCCGGCGTCAGGCCGGAGCGGAGTTCCACTTCGAACAGGCGTGGCGCGAACTCCTCGCGGCTCAGACGCGCTGCGGGCCGGTGGCGCAGCAGCAGCGCCGTGCAGATCTCGGGCCGCTGATTGAGGGTGTGCAGAGCCACGCCTGTCAGCCGCAACCGGCGCGGATCGAGATCCACATCCAGTTCCTCCACTAGTTCCCGGCGCACGTTCCCGATCACGGAGTAAGGCGGGGCAAACATGCCGGAGGGAACCACGTGCAGCAGGCCCGCGCGCTCCCGCATGGCCCGCGCCTGCATTGGCGCGGCGAGCGCCCTCCACGAGCCCCCCTCGGGCCACGCCACCACGGTGGAGATCCCGATGGCCGCCGTCCTGCCGGATCCATCCAGGCTTCGCTTCTCTGACGGGGGAGACCGCCGGAAACGCCCTTCCAGCTCCAGCCGCTCGCAGGTGTTCAAAGAGTCGAAATACCAGCCCGTGCGGCAGTCCATGCGTAGCCAGGGTTCCGTGCGCAGGCGGCGCATGGCATAGACCGGGCCATTGAAAGCGCCGGAACTCTCGAAACGGGGATGGAGGCCGCCGGGAGCCGGCGGTTCCCCGGTCAGCGCGCCCAGCACCGATTCCGGTGCGCGCCACTGGGCTTGCGGGGCCTGAAACAGCGACACGGTCCGGCTGGGCAGGCGGCCCCGGAGCGGCCAGGAGTGTGACATCCCTTCCAGCATCACGCACCGGGCAGGGCGCGAGGGCTGCGGCCGGAGTCCCCTCAACTTTTCCGCTCCTTCTGCCGATGGAACCAGCAGAAGGTTATGTGGAACACAGCTCTGTTGTGGCTGGCATGCGGGACGCTGCCGTCCTGGGACGCTCCACTGGCGCGGGAGCCCGTGTGGCTGCGCGCCGCACAGGGGCGCGTAGAGTTGCTCACCACCGCCGACGCCCGGACGGCGCAATGGGCGCTGGCGGAACTGGAGGCGTTGCGTGGAGCCGTGGCCCAGACCGCGCCCTGGCTGGCCGCCGCCAGCGCGCCGCTCCGCATTGTGGCGTTTTCGAGCGAGGAGGAGTATTCCCACTACCGCATCAACCCGCATTCGCCGGGCTACTTCGCCGGTGGCTCCGAATGGTCGGTCATCGTGCTGGCGCGGCTGGACCCCGGCTCGGCCGCTTCGTTGCGCCACGAGTACATCCACTATCTGCTGCGATCCAGCGGCCGCAAGCTGCCGCTTTGGCTCGAGGAAGGTCTCGCCGACGCTCTCTCGCCGCTGCCCAGGCGCGAAGCCGACCGGCGTGTGCGCCTGCTCCGGAGCGGCCCGCTGATGAACTGGGGTGAATTGTTCGCGGCCAAGCCCGCAGCCGCGCTCTATCAGGACTGGCAGCAGGCCCGGCTGTTTTACGCGCAGAGCTGGCTTCTGACCGAAGCCCTCATTTACAGCGCCGAAGGCAGGCTGGATCCGGAGCGCCTGGACGAGTGGGCTGCGATGGGCCCCAGCGAGGAACAGGCTGCGCAAGCCTTGATCAGGAGGTTTCTCAAACGCCCGCGCCCCGTGGGCCGCAACTGGAAGCTGGCGCCGGGGAATCTCTCTTACGAAGTCGCGCCCGCGCCGGCAGGGCTCGTGTGGACCGTGCTGGGCCGTGTCTCGATGCAATTGGGCCGGTTGGATGCCGCGGAGGAGCATCTCCGCAAGGCAGGGCTGGTGGCGCCCGAATCCTTCTCCCTGCTGGGGGATCTCGAATACCGCCGCGGCAGGCTGGAAGAAGCGCGGAGAGCCTGGCGCATGGCGATGGCGCGGGACGCTGCCGACGTGCGCACGCTGCTCAGGCTGGCCGTGCTCGAGCAGGACTTGCCCGGCGGCGAGATGACGCCTGTGCTCGAGAAAATTCTCGCCATGGATCCGACGCAGGAGGAGGCGCGGCTGGCGCTGGCCTCGCAATACATCCGGCGGGGACGATGGCTGGATGCGCGGCAACGCCTGAACGAAGTCCGGAGCGCCCCGCCCCGCTGGGCCAATTTCTATCAGCAGGCGCTCGCACTTGTGCACACCAGGACAGGCGGCGCTGACCTTCTCGGAACAAACTGAACCGGCAGGCGCGGAGTGAAGACATGCACCGCCGCGCCCGCCCCTGCTGCCGTGCAATGAACCGCGGCGGAACGGGCCGCGGGCCACGTTCAGTGCCGGGACTGAAGGGCGCTTGAGCGCCCGGAAGGCGCGGTCCCCGCGCGGCTTGCGTATGCTGCACAGGAGCGCGGCTGACCGCTCCCTCGAAAATCGCCCTTGGGCAGGGCTGCGCTGGTGACCGCTCACTTTCGGCGGCTGACGCCGCCTTCGTTCGCGGCACTGAACCCGCCACAGGGCACGGCGATTTTCATCCATGCTGATGTCCCGCAGAGTCATGGCGCCTTGCTCGGGCCGCGGGCCACGTTCAGTGCCGCGACTGAAGGGCGCTTGAGCGCCCGGAAGGCGCGGTCCCCGCGCGGCTTTCATATGCTGCACAGGAGCGCGGCTGACCGCCTGCTCGAAAATCGCCCTTGGGCGGGGCTGCGCTGGCGACCGCTCACTTTCGGCGGCTGACGCCGCCTTCGTTCGCGGCACTGAACCCGCTGCAGGGCACGGCGATTTTCATCCATGCTGATGTCCCGCAGAGTCATGGCGCCTTGCTCGGGCCGCGGGCCACGTTCAGTGCCACGACTGAAGGGCGCTTGAGCGCCCGGAAGGAGCGGTCCCCGCGCGGCTTGCATATGCTGCACAGGAGCGCGGCTGACCGCCTGCTCGAAAATCGCCCTTGGGCGGGGCTGCGCTGGTGACCGCTCACTTTCGGCGGCTGACGCCGCCTTCGTTCGCGGCACTGAACCCGCCACAGGGCGCGGCGATTTTCATCCATGCTGATGTCCCGCAGAGTCATGGTGGCTTGCTCGGGCCGCGGGCCGCGTTCAGTGCCGCGACTGAAGGGCGCTTGAGCGCCCGGAAGGAGCGGTCCCCGCGCGGCTTGCATATGCTCCACGGCAGCGCGGCTGACCGCTTGCTCCGGCCGCTCAAGCGGCCTTCGCGCGCGGCACAGAAGCGCGGAGTACCGCGGCCGGGGATGGTATGGTTGAAGCAGAGATCGTACTGCGCCGATGGGCTACTCTTACCCAAACCGGTTGCCTGGGCCGCCTTCGATGTTCCGCGTCACGCCCGGCGTACGCTGGCTCCTTATCGCCAATGCGGTCTGTTTCGTGCTGTACTTCCTGGCGGCGAGGACGCAGTTCGCGGCGGTGTTCGGCCACCTGGCTCTCTCGCCGCGCGCGGTGCTCACGCAGTTCGAGGTGTGGCAACTGGTGACGTACATGTTCCTCCACAGCCCGCTCGGCTTCGGCCACATCCTGATGAACATGCTGGCGCTGTGGATGTTCGGCGCACCGCTGGAAGACACCTGGGGCACGCGGCGCTTCCTGCATTTCTACTTTTTCTGCGGCATCGGCGCCGGTGTCTGCGTGGTGGTGATGAACACGCTCGCGGGCAGCATGGACTCGCGCACCATCGGCGCTTCCGGCGCCGTCTATGGCGTGCTCATCGCATTCGGAATCCTGTTCCCGCGGGCCATCATCTACCTGTTCTTGATGTTCCCCATTGAAGCGCGCTGGTTTGTGCTGATCCTGGGGGCGATCGTGTTCCTCAGCGCGGTTGGCGACACAGGCGGCGGCGTCAGCCACTTTGCCCATCTGGGCGGACTGCTGTTCGGTTACCTGTGGCTGCGGTTCTACGGCAAGGCGCGCCCCGCGCGGGCGCCGGCCGGCCCGGGGTTCATCGGCTCGCTCGAGGCCCGGTACCGCGACTGGAAAATCCGGCGCGCCAAGAAGAGATTTCAGGTGTATTTGAGGAAGCACGGCGCTACCCGCAGCGACGACTGGGACGAGCGCCTTCACTGAGTCTGGCAACCCGGCGCGCGCTCCGCGCCGTCTTATTTGAATGAGGGAGGGATGGAAGCAATGAGGCTTCTCCGGCTGCTCCTGCCGCTGGCTGTCATTTTGATGATCGCGGCGCCAACCGTTCTGCTGCCGCAGGCTGGCCCAAAGAAGGAAACGGGCGACACCGTGGCCCGCCCCAAGAAGAAGGCGCCCGCCGAGGAAGAGGCCGCGCAGGAAGGCGAAAAAATCCCCTCCAAGCTCCGCAAGAAAGCCGAAGAGGGGCCGGTCCAGGGGCCCACCTTCCGGACCGATGTCTGGACGGTGAACGTCGACGTGGCGGTGCTCGATAACCGCGGGCGCTTCATTCCGAACATCCCGCAGCAGGCTTTCCGCGTCCTCGAAGACGGCGTTCCGCAGCGCGTCATCAGCTTCGGCACCGGCGAGCAGCCCATCACGCTGGCAATGGTGATCGAATTCAGCGGGCTGTTCCAGCAATATTGGTCCTATGGCTGGCAGGAAACGCTCACCGCCACATACGGCTTCGTGCAGACTCTGAAGCCGGAGGACATGATCGCCGTCGTCGCCTTCGACCTGCGCCCGGAGATCCTCAGCGACTTCACCAACAACCGCCAGGAAACCTATGAGGCGCTGGGCCGCCTCCGCGTGCCCGGCTTCTCCGAGTCCAACCTCTACGATGCGCTCACGGAAGTGGCCGAGCGCATGAGCGACATCGAAGGACGCAAGGCCATCCTGTACATCGGCAGCGGCATGGACACTTTCTCCAAGATCACTTTCGACCAGTGCCGCCGCAAGCTCCAGACGGCGGGCGTGCCCATCTACGCCCTGGGCACGCTCCAGGCGTTGCGCGAGTGGTACGACTCCCGCGGCTATCTGGGCCCGATCGCGCGCCTGGACTTCCTCCAGGCGGACAACCAGCTCCGCACCTTCGCCCGCGAGACCGGCGGCTATGCCTGGTTCCCGCGCTTCTTCGGCGAATATGGCGGCATCTTCCGCCAGATCAACGAGGCGCTCCGCAACACCTATTCGCTCGCCTACCAGCCCACCAACGTGGCGCGCGACGGCAAGCAGCGCAAGATCAAGGTGGAACTGGTCGGCGAGGGCGGGCAGCCGTTGCGCGTGGTCGACGAACGCAACAAACCGATCAAGTACCAGATCATCCACAAGACCGGCTACACGGCGCCGCGCGAAGTCGAGTAGCGTTGCCACAGCCCGGGAGCGAAGTCAAGTACTAAATCCAGCGCCGCCACAATGTGTTAGCGGAGCATTGACACCCGCTTCACCAGTCTGTTACTTTCAGCATGGTTTTCGCGCATGACCCTGCGGAAAAGCACTCCTCCTCCAATTCCCGCGCGCATTCTTCTGGTGGATGACAACCGCTCGGGCCTGGCCGCGCGGAAGGCGATCCTCGCCGAGCTGGGCTACACCGTCGATTGCGCCGAAGACGGCGCCAGCGGGCTGAAGCTGTTTGACAAGCATAGCCATGAGCTCGTGGTCACCGACTTCCGCATGCCGGACATGGACGGCGCGCGCTTCATCACCGAGCTCCGCAAGCGGAAGCCGGACGCGCTGATCGTCCTGCTGTCGGGTTTTGTCGAACCGCTCGGCCTGAACGAGCACAACACCGGGGCCGATTTTGTCATCATGAAAAACTCGCGCGAGGTGCAGCACCTGACGAGCGCCGTCAACCGTTTGCTGCGGAACGCGCGCAAGCCCCCGGCCAGCGAGCCGGCGCCTTCCCAGAAGTCGAAGAAAACCCGCAAGGCCTGATCCTCCGGGCCGCGGCGCGCTCCGGTGCTGCGCTAGCCTGAGGTTGTGCTGCGTTCGCCGGTCCTTCTGATGCTCCTGCTGACAGCGGTCCATGCCGCGCAGCCCCCCGGTCCCCGCGCGGTCCACCGCTCCGCGATGGCCTGGTTCAATTCCCTGACGCCCGCGCAGCGCGTCGCGCAGCTCGTCATGGTCCCTTTCTACGGCGATGCGCCCAATCCTCGCAGCCCCGCCTGGCGCGAGTATGAGTCTCTGGTGCGCGAGCTCGGCGTGGGAGGGCTCATCGTGCTGAACCGCGTCCGTGATGGCGTTGTCGAGCGCGCCGACCCGTACCAGATGGCCGCGTTCCTGAACCGCATGCAGCGCCTGGCGCGCGTGCCCCTGATCGTCGGCGGCGATTTCGAACGGGGCGCCAGCATGCGGATGACCTCCACCGTGCCCTTCCCGCATGCGATGGCATTCGCCGCCGGCGGCGACCTGGAAGGCGTCCGCCGCCTCGGCCTCGCCACAGCGCGCGAAGCCCGCTCGATGGGCGTGCACTGGATCTTCGCGCCCGATGCCGACGTCAACAACAATCCCGACAACCCGATCATCAACATCCGCTCCTTCGGCGAGGATCCGCAACAGGTGGCGGCGTTCGTGCGCGCCTTCATCGAGGGGGCGCACTCCGATCCGGCAAACCGCGTGCTTGTGACGGTCAAGCACTTCCCCGGCCACGGCGACACCGCCGTGGACAGCCACATTGGCCTCGGCGTCATCGAGGCTTCTCGCGAGCGGCTCGAACGGGTGGAACTCGCCCCGTTCCGCGCCGCCATCGAAGCCGGCGTGGACGCCATCATGACGGCGCATCTCGCCGTGCCCGCGCTGGAAGAAGAACGCATTCCCGCCACCGTTTCTCGCCGCATCATGACCGGATTGCTTCGCGAACAGCTCCGCTTCCAGGGCATCCTCACCACCGATGCGATGGACATGCAGGGGCTGACTCAGATGTTCCCGCCCGGCGAGGCCGCCGTGCGCGCCCTGGAAGCCGGCAACGACCTCCTGCTGATCCCGCAGGATCCGCGTGCTGCCGTGCGCGCCGTCCTCGAGGCGCTCAACAGCGGGCGGCTGGACCGGCGGCAGGTGGACCGCTCCGTCATCAGGATTCTCGAGGCCAAGGTCCGCGTGGGATTGCACGTCAGGCGGGAGGTGCGGATCGAAAGCATTCCTGACGCCCTTCTGGATCCGGACGACCTGGCGGCCGCGCGGACGGCGGCGCAGCGCGCCATCACCGTTGTCAAGAATAATAACCGCCTGATTCCTCTGAAAAACCGCGAAAAGTCCTGCTGGTTTATTCTGTCCGGCAGCCGATTTTCAACGCAGGGCCAGGGATTGCTGGAGGAATTGCGCTCCCGGCGCGTCCGGAACGTGACGCTGCTGGATCCTCAGTTGCCTGAAACGGAGTTCGCCGCGCAGGCGGAAAAAGCCGCCGCCTGCGAAACGGCCATCCTGGGTGCATACGTGACGGCGTCGGCCTATCGCGGAAACGTGGATCTGGCCGGAAATTATCCGGCTTTTGTCAAGAAATTGTTGGCGGGCGGCCGCCCGGTGGTTTTCCTGGCGTTGGGCAATCCCTACCTGCTGCGGACCTACCCCGATGTGGCCGCGTATCTGGCAACGTTCAGCACCGCCCGGGTCAGTGAGGAGGCGGCCGTGCGGGCCGTGCTGGGAGAGGCGCCCGTCACCGGGCGACTGCCGGTCACGATTCCCGGCTTGGCAACGGCGGGCTTCGGGATCATGATAGAGAAGCCGGAGTAATTCGCCGAAGGAGGTTCTCATGGCTTTCCGCATTCGCTCGCTCGCCTTCGACGAAGGCGGCTGGATCCCCGTCCGCCACACGGGAGAAGGAGAAGACCTCAGCCCTGCGCTGGAGTGGCAGGATATTCCGCCGGGCACGCGCAGCCTGGCGATTGTGATGGATGACCCCGACGCGCCAGGCGGCGTCTGGACCCATTGGATCCTGTGGGACATTCCGGTGACAGACACCGGACTGGCGGAGGGGTTCAAGCCCGGACGGCTCGGGCTGAGCGGCGTCAACGATTTCGGCAAAGAAGGCTACAACGGCCCCATGCCGCCGCGCGGCCACGGCCCGCACCGCTATTTCTTCCGGCTCTACGCGCTCGACACCCGGCATCTGATGGTGTCGAGCGGCGTGAAACGGCGCGAGTTCGACAAGGCTCTGCGCGGCCACATCATCGACGAAGCCGTCACCATGGGGCGCTACGAGCGCAAATAGAAGCCGCGAGCCAGCCTGCATACAATGGTGGCATGACCGGCATCACCTGGCTTGGACACGGCACCTTCGAACTCGTTCTCGACAACGGCCAGACGGCCGTCATCGATCCGTGGGTCAACGGCAATCCTTCCTTCCCTAAAGGCCGTGATTTTTCGCGCATCGATACCCTTCTGATCACGCACGGCCACTTCGACCACATCAACGACGCCATCGCGCTGGCGCAACGATTCAGGCCGCAGGTGATTTCGAACTTCGAGATCTGCTCGTGGCTGGAATCCAAGGGAGTCGAAAACACCTCCGCCATGAACAAGGGCGGCACGCAGCAGGCAGGCGCGATGAGAGTGATCATGACCGACGCCAGACACTCCTCCGGCATCCTGGATGACGGCAAGTTCGTGTACGGCGGCGAGCCGGCAGGTTACGTACTGCACTTTCCCGACGGCCGCCGCGCCTATTTCGCGGGCGACACCTCCGTGTTCGGCGACATGGCCCTGATCGCTGAACTCTACCGGCCGGAGCTGGCGTTCCTGCCCATCGGCGACCACTTCACCATGGGCCCGCAGCAGGCGGCGCTGGCCAGCCGGCTGCTCAAAGTCCGCACCGTGATCCCCATGCACTTCGGCACGTTCCCCGTGCTGGCCGGACGCCCCGCCGACCTCGCCGCGCTGCTGCAAGGCTCGGACATCCGCGTCTGGGAGCTCGAGATAGGCAAGCGCGTTGACTGGTGACAAAAGGGGGACGAACGCGATTCCCCTTTCCGCGCCGCGTCGGCGCGGCCGCGCCGGTCTTTCCGAGCCGCGCGCGAAGGCAGGAATCGGCTGGGATTCCGCCCTGCAAAAGCGGTCAGCCGCGGTTCCGTAGACGAGCCGCAGCCCATCGTGCGGCCCGCTTGCCCGGCTGTCCAGCTCGCCAACTTCCGCGTCCTCGCGGCACCGCAGACATTATTATGATCCCGCGCGCCTCCAATGGCGGTGCAGGGCGCGGCTGACACGCCCTCTCCGCGGCCGCTGGCTCAGTCTGTCGCTTCCACCGAGAAGTACGCGCAATCGGGATGGTGAAAGACAAGCGCGCTGACGCTGGCTTCCGGCTCCATCATCATCCCTTCGGTCAGGCGCACGCCGATCTCTTCCGGACGCAGCAGCTTCCAGATGCCTTGCTGATCGTCGAGGTTCGGACACGCCGGATAGCCGAAGCTGTACCGCTTTCCCCGGTAGCGTGACGTGAAGCGCTGCTGCATGGTCATGCCGGGAGGATCGGGGAAGCCCCACTCTTCTCGCAGGCGGCGGTGGAGCCATTCGGCGGCCGCCTCCGCGGTCTCGATGGCGAGCGCCTGAAGACAATGCGCCTCGAAAAACCGTCCCGCCTGCTTGGCCTCCTCCGCAGCCTCGCGCACGCCTTCGCCCGCGGTGACCACGAACAGAGCGATATGGTCGCGCCGGCCGGCGGGATCGGAATCGAGCACGTAATCGCTCAGGCAGAGTCCGTCCTTCTTGCGTTGCCGCTCGAAAGTGAAGATGTGCAGCGGCGACGGCGCGCCGGCCTCAAACAGCGCGATGGAATTGCCGTGCCGTTCGGCTTCGAAAAACTGCCACACGCCGCGCACACGCATGAACCGTGCGGCCTTCCGCTTCACCTCTTCCACGTCGTGGTGCAGGGCCAGCGCCTTCTCGTCGCGCTCCTTCAGCGCCTGTTCGAAATTGCCCTTGAAGCCGAGATGGCGCCCGTAGAGCATGTGCGGATTGATGTAGCTCCAGATCTCGGCCAGATTGGCCAGCGTGCGCACGCGGCGGTCGAGATACGGAGCGGGCGGAACGGGCACGTCCGTGCGGACTTTCGGAGAGCGCTCCGAGCCCGCGTCGACTACGACCCTCTCCTGAACCGGCGCCGGCTGCGCTTCAGCCGCCAGGGCCGCTCCGGTGCGCGATGTCAGCGTCTCCCGCGAGGCGGGATCCATCAGCGCGTTCATGATTTGCAGCCCCGACATCGCGTCCCTGGCGTAGAACGTCGGCGCCTGATAGGCGGGCGCAATCTTCGACACCGTGAACTTCTCGCTCAGCGCCGCTCCGCCCACCAGCAGCGGCACGCGAACGCCCGCTTCGCGCAGGTCTTCGCCCGTCACGACCATCTGGTGCGCCGATTTCACCAGCAAACCGCTGAGTCCGATGGCGTCGGGCTTGTGTTCGTGGAAGGCGCGGATCAGCTCCTCCGGCGGCACCTTGATGCCAAGATTGATCACTTCATAGCCGTTGTTCGCAAAGATGATCTCGACCAGGTTCTTGCCGATGTCGTGGACGTCGCCCTTCACCGTGGCCAGCAGAAAGCGGCCCCGCGTGTGGACATCGCTCTTCTCCATGAATTGCTGGAGGTGCGCGACGGCGGCCTTCATCGCCTCGGCCGACTGCAGCACCTCGGCCACGATCAGCTCGTTGTTGTTGAACAGGCGGCCCACCTCGTCCATGCCGCGCATCAGAGGGCCGTTGATAATGTCAAGCGGCGCCGCGCCCTCGGCCAGCTTCCGGTTCAAATCGTCGATCAAGCCGTCCTTGGTGCCTTCGATGATGTAGCGGGCCAGCCGTTCATCGAGCGGGAGCTGCGCCACTGACTTCTGCTGCCTGGCGCCCGCCTTGCGGAAAAACTCGGTGATGGCCGCGATGGTGTGCTGGCTGACGACGATGCGCTCTTCGCGCGACTGCTCGCGCCAGTCCTCGCTCACGCCGGGGAATTTCTCCGGGTCGGGCCAGTTGAACAGCAACCGCTCAGCCAGGATCCGTTCTTCCTCCGGAATGGAAGCGAAACGTTCGAGCTTCTCCGTGTTGACGATGGCCAGATCCAGGCCGGCCTTCGTCGCGTGATACAGAAACACGCTGTTGACCACCTCGCGCGCCGCCGGAGGCAGGCCGAAACTCACATTGGAGACGCCGAGGATGGTGCGGACGTACGGGATGTTCTCCTTCACCAGCCGCACGCCTTCAATCGTCTCCACGGCGCCGCCGATATAGTTCTCATCGCCGGTAGCGACGGGAAAGACCAGCGGATCGATGATCAGATCCTCGGGCCGCATGCCGTACTTGTTGACGAGCAGATCGACGCTGCGCTGCGCCACGGCGAGCTTGCGCTCCCGCGTGAATGCCTGCGCCTGCACGGGATCTTCGTCAATGGTCCCCACCACCAGCGCGGCGCCGTAAGCGCGGGCCAGCGGCGCAATCCGCTCGAACTTCTCTTCGCCGTCTTCCAGATTCACGGAGTTGATGATGCTGCGGCCCTGGCAGTAGGTGAGCGCCAGCTCCACGGCGCGCGGATCGGTCGTGTCGATCATCAGCGGCGCCTTGATCTTGCGGATCAGCAGTTCGTAAAAGGGCGGGATGTCGGCCAGTTCGTCGCGGTCGGAAGACTGGAGGCAGACATCAATGATGTGCGCTCCGGCGCGCACCTGGCGGCGCGCGATTTCGGTCGCTTCCTCCCATTTCTCTTCCGCGATCAGGCGCTTGAAGAGGCGCGATCCGATCACATTGGTCCGTTCGCCCACCAGCAGCGGGCGCGTCGAGTCGTCGGCCTCGACGGCTTCGACGCCGGAAAAGAAGACGCGGTGCGATGGCGGCCTCATGGCGCGCGGGCGCTTGCCCTCCGCCATTTGCGCAATGGCGCGGATGTGCGCGGGCGTGGTGCCGCAGCAGCCGCCCACGATGTTCAGCCAGCCGTGATCGGCGAACTTCTCCAGTTGCGCCGCCAGCGACTCCGGCGTCTCCAGATAGCGGCCCTCTTCGTCGGGCAGCCCGGCGTTGGGATAGCAGCTCACGCGCACCGGCGAGAGCTCATGGATCGTCCGGATGTGGTCGGTCATGAACTCGGGCCCGGTGGCGCAGTTGAGCCCCACGGCGAGCAGGTCAGCGTGCTGGAGAGAGACCACCAGCGCATCGGCAGGCTGCCCGGCGAGCATCGTGCCCATCGGCTCGATGGTGCCGGAAACGATCACCGGAATGCGGCGGCCCAGTTCATCGGCCAGGCGCCGGATGGCCAGCAGCGCGGCCTTGATATTGCGCGTGTCCTGGCACGTTTCCACGAGCAGAAGATCGGCCCCGCCATCGATGAGGCCGCGCGCCTGCTCATAGTAGCCATCGCGAAGCTGGCTGAAGGTCACGCCGCCGGTCACCGTAATCGCCTTCGTTGTCGGCCCCATCGAGCCAGCCACGAAACGCGGCTTGCCCGCGCGCTCGAATTCCGCGGCCGCTTCGCGGGCCAGTTCCGCAGCCTTGCGGTTGATTTCGTAGCAGCGCTCTTCCAGACCGAATTCCGCCAGCGTCACCGTCGAGCCGCCGAACGAGTTGGTCTCGACGATGTCGGCGCCGGCTTCAAAATAGGCGCGGTGGATGTCGCGGATCCACTCGGGCCTCGTGAACAGCAGGTGCTCGGTGCAGTTCTCGTACTGCGGCCCGCCCCAGTCCTCGATCGCCGGATCGCGCTGCTGGAGCATGGTGCCCATGGCGCCGTCGAGCACAAGAATGCGCTCTTCCAAAGCGGCAAGCAGCTCCTGTTGGCGGGAATTCCAGTTCATGGTTGGCGAGACAGGCTTTCTACCATCGTAGCGAAGCCGCTTCAGCGGTAGAGGCCGTGCTCACGGATGTAAGAGAGCACGTCCGGGTGGAGCCCTTCCGCCTCGCCTGTCGTCTCCAGTTGCCTGCGGATTTCGGAGGACGAAAGAGGCAGAGCGAGCGTCTCCAGGCGGTGGACGCGCGCGCCCTCCGGGATCTTCAGCTCGTAGCCAGGGCGCGACACCACGATGAATTCGACGGCGCGGAGCACGTCCGCGCTGCGGCGCCATGTGCCGATCTCGGCGAAAGCGTCGGCCCCGATCAGGAAATAGATCACGTCATCGGGAGCAAGCGTGGCACGGAGCTTTTCAATGGTGTGAATCGTGTAGCTGCGCTCGTCGCCCTCTTCGAGGCGCGACGGTTCAAAGCGTGCGTCTTCGCGGCAGGCGATCTCCACCATGCGGTAGCGGTGCTCGAAAGGAGTGGTCAGTTCGTCGGGCTTGTGAGGCGGATGGGCGGCAGGCACGAACAAGACCTTGTCGAGCGCGAACCGGTCTGCGGCCTCGCGGGCGACGCGAGTGTGCGCCGTGTGGATGGGATCGAAAGTGCCGCCAAAGATCGCGAGCCGCAAAACGCTATCGTAACGAAGGCGTTGCGCGGCTGTCATCCGTCCCCGCGCCGCTGCTGCTCGGCGGCGGCGCGCGCCAGCTCGTCGCAGCGGTTGTTGTCCTCGTGGCTGGCATGGCCTTTGGTCCAGGCCCAGCGCACCCGGTGGCGCTGCAGTTCCTGGTCCAGCGCCTGCCAGAGATCCTGGTTCAGCACCGGCTTCTTGCCGGCCGTCTTCCAGCCGTTGCGCTTCCATCGCGCCATCCAGCTCTCGACGCCGTTCTTCAGGTATTGCGAATCGGTGATGAACTCGACCTCGCAAGGCTCTTTCAGCGCCTGGAGAGCGCGCAAGGCCGCGGTGAGTTCCATGCGGTTGTTGGTCGTGTGTGGCTCGCCGCCCGCCTGCTCCTTCGTGCGTCCGCCGTATCGGAGGATGAACGCCCAGCCTCCGGGGCCTGGGTTGCCGAGGCAACTGCCGTCGCTGATCGCTTGAACCTTCTTCATCGGCGCCTCAGGCGGCGGGCGTCTCGGCTGCTTCGGGCGGACCGCTGCGGAGCAGTTCCCCTTCGAAGAACCGGTCCGCGAGGGAGAGGATTTCGCGCGCTTCCCTGGCATGATAGATCGCCGTGCGGAGCCTCGCGCCGTTGCGCACGCCATGCGTGAAATACGTGGCGAACTGCTTCATCTTGCCCACGGCGTCGAGCGGTTCGTGCTCGATGAGCATCTCGTAATAGGCGTGCATGATGCGCCAGCGGTCTTCTTCCGTGGGATGGAAGTATGCGCCGGTGGCAACGTACTCCGAGATCTGGCGGAAGATCCACGGATTGGACGCCGCCGCACGGCCGATCATCACAGCGTCGCAGCCCGTCTCCTGGACCATCCGCACGGCATCTTCCGGCGTGATGATGTCGCCGTTGCCGATGACGGGGATCTTCACCGCGGCCTTCACCTCGGCGATCCGCGACCAGTCGGCGCGCCCGCTGTAGCCCTGCTCGCGCGTGCGCGGGTGCAGCGCGATCGCCTCGACGCCGCAGTCTTCCGCAATGCGCGCAATCTGCACGTGCACCAGTTCGCAGTCGTTCCATCCCGCGCGCGTCTTCAGCGTGAGCGGGATGCGGATGGCCGCGCGCACGGCCTTCAGGATCGTCTCGATCAGGGGCAGGTTGCGCAGCAGACCGCTGCCGCCGTTGCACCGGACCACTTTCTTCACAGGGCAGCCGAAATTGATGTCTACCGCATCGAAGCCCGAATCTTCGCAAATCCTCGCCGCTTCCGCCAGCACCTCCGGATCGGAGCCGAACAACTGCGCGGAAATCGGATGCTCGTCCGGCTCGAAGTACAGATAGTGAAAGCTCTGGAGCCGCTTCCGGTTCGGGTGCTTCCTGGTGGCCACGACGCCGTGCGAACTGGTAAACTCCGTCATCAGCAGCCCGCAGCCGCCCTGGGCGCGGATCAGCCGCCGGAAGACAGTGTCGGTGATCCCGGCCATCGGGGCGAGCACCGTCGCCGGCTGGATCCGTACCGTGCCGATGCGCAGCTCTGCGGGAAACTGAACCATTCAATTCCATTTTACCGGGCTGGGCCTTCTTGTCCGAAACACGCGGGCTTGCGAATGCGTCCACTGTAAGTGAGGATCAGGGAAATGTGGCAGAAACTCGGACTGGCCTTCCTCGCTGGCGGCATCGCCGTGGGAACCGTTGTGTATCTGGGCCTGAAAGACCGCCAGGCGCAAATGCCCGCGCAACCTGCGCCGCTGGTGCAGGCTCCGGCGCCCGCGCCTGAACCGGTGCCAGCGGCAGAAGCGCGCGAAGTGGCCCCGCCCGAGCCGGCGGGGAGTGAGAAGCCGGCCGCTGCGGCGCCCAGGCCCAAGGTGGAGCCCCCGCGCTTGGCGGCGTCCCGCCCGCCGCGCCCGCCGGCGTCCTCCCGGCAGGCGGCGAAGAAGGTGGAAGTTGCGCAGATTGCGCCTCCTGCTGAGCACCACCAGCAAGCGCCCGCACCTCAGGATGTCCGTGTCCTTCCGCCGCCCGCGCCAGCACCTTCCCCGCAGGAATCTGTGCAGGCGGCGAAGCCCGCCACCGTGGAAAGGCCGGTTCCTCCGAAACGCGAACCGCGAACGGTGACGCTGCCCGCCGGCACGCTGGTCACCGTGCGGCTCCGCGATGCGTTGAGCACCGAGCGGCACTCCGCGCATGATGCGTTTTATGCCACCCTGGACGCGCCGCTGATCGTGGAAGGGCTCGTCATCGCCGAGCGAGGCGCGATGGTGCGCGGCCGTGTTGTGGAGGCGATCGGCTCCGGCCGCGTGAAGGGGCGCGCCGCGCTCGTGCTGCAGCTTGATGAGCTGACCACTTCCGATGGCCAGAAGGTCGAAATCCGCACGGACGCCTTCCGCCATGAAGCCGAGAGCGGCGTGAAGGGCGATGTGGCCAAGACAGGCGTGGCGGCCGGCATCGGCGCTGCCATCGGAGCCATCGCGGGAGGCGGCAGGGGCGCTGCTATCGGCGCAGCCATCGGCGGCGCCGCCGGCGCCGGAGGCGCAATGGCCACCCGCGGCAAGCCCGCCGAGCTGCCCAGCGAGACCCGGCTCACCTTCCGTCTCAGCGAGCCGCTTACGCTCACCGAAAAACTGCCCTGATCCCTTTCGCCTCCGACAAAGGGACACTTTCGATGCCCCCCAGGATCGGGGGCAGCCGCCGGTCTTGGAGCCGACCTTCAGGTGGAAGCATGAAAAATGCGGGGCTGGGCCCCGCCGCTCGTCTGTTCCGTGCGCGAAGGCCGCGCCAGGGCTCTTCTGCGACGCGCACGCAGGCCTCGTGAGCGGCCTGAGTCAGCGGCTCCCGCACAGCTCCGCTTGCCATGCCCGGTTGGGTCGGGACCGCTTGCTCCTGCGGCCTGCAGCCGCTTCGCCCGCAGCACTGGCCCGCGCCAGGTTCCGCCTTCCGGAGCAGACGTCACCCGCGCGGCGCAATACCAGGCCGCCCACGACTTTCCAGAAGGGTCCGCCTGGACGCGCCTGGCCCCGTTCCTGCCTTTCGTTGTCAGTACCGCCAGCTCTTCAGATCCGCTCCCGGCGGATGGTTCTTCTCGATCCGCTCGAGAATCCGCGGCAGGTACATGGTGTTGTAGCGCAAGCGGCTGATCGCGTTGGGCACGTTCGGATCTCCGTTCCAGCAGTGCTCGAACCTGTCCCCATAAGCCACCGTCGCCCCGGCGGGCGGATCCTTCAGTTTCTTCAGGGTCTCCTCCATCAGGTACACGGCGTTGTTCAGGTAATAGTTGTCCATGTCGCCCACGTAAATGTGGATTTTGCCGCGTAATTTCTGGCCAAGCTTCGCCCAGTCCCGCTCCAGGATATACCGCAGGTCGTAATTTTCTCGCCAGTATTCCGCTACTTTTCTATCGATGACACCCGTGATTTTGTCAAAGATCCGCGCTGGGTAGCCTTCCGGCCCCACGGGCGAGTAGACCGCTTCCCAAATATCGAACTGCTGCCCGCTGCGCGATCTCGTCCCGAGAGCCAGTTCCATCCGGTTCATCTGCTCCAGCGTGATCGACACCTCGCCGAGCCAGTTCCGCTTTCCCGGGCGCGGCACCCGCAGATGCGGCCCTTCCGTGTAGTAGGCGTTGCGGTCCTCGTAAATATTCACCAGGGTATACGCACGGAAATCGATCGGATCGGGACAGGCGGCGAACGTCCCGTTGAAGTCATCGGGATAGAATATCTGCGCCGCCAGCGCCTCCCAGCCGCCCGTTGACCCGCCATACGTGAAGCGGGCCCAGCCCTGCCCGATGCCGCGGAACCGGCGCTCGATTTCCGGAATCAGCTCCCGCACGATGGCATCGCCGTACGGGCCGAGGTTGGCGGAATTCACGGCATACGAATCGTCGTAATACGGGTTGGCATGCTGGATTTCCACGACCAGGAATCTCGGAAAATCCGCCGATGTCCACTTCCTGTAAAAATCGTACGCCTCCTCCTGCTGGATGCGGTTATACCCCTGCAACCGGAACCGTTCGCTGTACTCCGGCTTGAGGTTCGGATCGGGCGGCTCAGTCCGGAAGCCGGAGAAATCCTGCGGAAAATGTCCATGGAAGACCATCAGCGGATAACGGGCTTCCGGATGCTCATCGAAGCCGTGCGGCAGCAGCACGTGCGCTCCGAGATAAACGGGGCGCCCCCAGAACTCGCTCAGCAGCCGGCTCTGGATGCGGATATGGCGGATGTACTTAGTGTCCCTGGGCGGCTCGATGGGCGGCATCGCCTCCTCCAGCGTGACCGCGATCTTCGACGCGCGCGAGACCGCCGCCTGCTGCGGCTTCGAATACAGGTTGCCGGGTGCGCGGTTCCACTGCCGCCCTTCGCCGCGGTCTACCGGCAGTTTCAGCACGCGCCCGTCTTTCAGGCGGTAAGTATCGTGAATGTCGAACACCGCCTGCACGAAATAGTTGCCGGCTTTCAGCCCGGTCAGGCGTTCAACGGGATAGCCGGACGTGTCGGGGTGAAAAGCCACGGTGGCGCCGGGACGCCAGCCCTCCACATCCATGCCGAAAACAATCTGCGTCTTCGGTCCATCTGTGATCTGGAAGCGCGGCTCGGCGGAGCCGTCCGTGGAGAGCAGCAGCAGGAGCCGCCCGTCGAGAGGTTTCTGCGCCCGCGCGGCGGGCAGGGTGACCGTGAAGGTCTGCCCCGCCGCCGCCAGCGCGAAGAGAGCGAGAATTACCAGAGTTTGCATTGCTTCTCCGGCGGGCGCACCATCGGATCGCCCGGCTTGCACCCGAATGCCTTGTGGAATTCGGGCATGTTCTGCAACGTGCCGATCGCCCGGAAGCGCGGCAACGGATGCGGGTCAGTGTTCAGCCGGAGCCGCATGGCTTCAGGCCGGTCCACAGTGGCCCACGTGCGGGCGAAAGACAGGAAGAACCGTTGATCGGCCGTGAAGCCGTCCAGGACCGGCCCTTCCTTGCCCTTCAGCGAACGCTTGTAGGCGCGGTATGCCAGCGTGAGACCGCCCAGATCGCCAAGCGCCTCACCCACCACCAGCCTGCCGTTGTGCCGCAGCCCTTCGCCCACGTCCAGGTTGTTGTACTGTTCGATCACGCACGCCGTGCGCTCTTCGAATTTCTTCCGGTCTTCGGGCGTCCACCATTCGCGCAGATTGCCGTTCGCGTCGTATTTCGACCCCTGATCGTCGAAGCCATGGCCCATCTCATGGCCGATCACGGCGCCGATCGAGCCGTAGTTCACGGCGTCATCAGCTTCCATGTCGAACAGCGGCGGCTGGAGGATGCCGGCCGGGAACGCGATCTCGTTCATGGTCGGGTTGTAATAGGCATTCACTGTCGGCGGCGTCATGCCCCAGTCATTGCGGTCGATCGGCTTGCCGATCTTCGAGATCTGGTACTTACGGTTGAATTCCGACGCCGAGCGCACACTTTCGAAGAACCGGTCCCGGCGGATGGCCACTCCGGAATAGTCGCGCCACCGGTCCGGATAGCCGATTTTGGCGTAAAATGCGTTTAATTTTGCCACCGCATTCTTTTTCGTCTCAGGCGCAAGCCAGTCGGCTTTTTCCAGCTCTTCCCGCAGGGTTGCACGCAGGTTTTCCACAAGCTCCAGCATGCGTTTCTTCGCCTGCGGCGGGAAATACCGCTTCACAAACTCCTGGCCGAGCGCATCGCCCAGCGTCCGGTCCACTGTGTTCGCGCATTCCTGCCAGCGCGGCAACGGCTCCTTCACTCCGGTCAGAACCGTGCTCGAAAAGCGGAAATCCTCATCCCGGAACGGCTTCGATAACAGAATCGAGCCGCTCTTGACCACGCGCCACCGCAGCCAGGTCTTCCAGTCCTCCAGTGGCACAGAGGTCAGTTGCGCGTTGAGTTTCTTGAGAAACTCCGGCTCGCTGACGTTCACCGGGGTCGACTCGGGCAGATCGAAGAGCCGGTACACCGCCTTCCAGTCGAAAGCCGGCGTCAGCGCGTTCACTCCCGCCAGGTCCATCTTGTGGTAGCGGGCGTAGGGGTCGCGCCGTTGCACATTGGTCAGCATCGCCCCGGCGAGTTCCTTCTCAAACGCCATCACCTTTCGTGCGGCGGCAGCCGCCCTGTCCTGCGGTTCGCCTAGCAGCACGAACATCCGCTCGACATGGCTGACGAACTCCTCCCGGATCTTCTGCGACCGCGCATCCTCACGGAAATAGTAATCGCGGTCCGGCAGGGAAATGCCGCCCGTACCGATGTTGGCAATCATCTCTCTGCTATTCTTGAGATCCGGCAAGGCGAACAGCATCGCCGGCGAAACCCCCGTCAACTGGAATTCCACCAGCACGGCCCGGAGTCCGTCCCGGCCGGAGATCCCGTCGATCTTCTCAAGCAACGGCCGGAGAGGCTCCGCGCCGCGCGCGTCCATCGCCGCCGTATCCATGCACGCGGCGTAGAGGTCGCCGATCTGCCGGACGTGAGCCGGAGCGCCGGCGCCGGCAGACGCAGCCTCGTCGAGAATCGCCTTCAACCGTTCTCGGTTGCGCTCGTTGATCACTGCCAGCGTGCCCCACCGCGCCTGCTGCGCAGGCATCGGATTGCGGTCGAGCCAGCCGCCGGCGGCGTAGCGCCAGAAGTCCTCGCACGGCTTGCAGCGTGGATCGAGATCGTCTTTGTTGATTCCGCTCTTCTGGGCGGGCAGGGTGACCGCCAGCGCCGCGGAGAGCCAGAGGATGCTGGTTAGCTTGCGCATGTCTACAGTTTAGTGGGCGGCGATGGAGAAGATTCTTTCGGCGTACTCGCGGCTCCGGCGCAGGCTCTCCTCGAGCGGATGGGTGATCTGCGTCTCCTTGTCCCAGGCGAGCTCCACGGAGAGATACCCCGTGAAGCCGGTGTTGCGGAGGTGCTGCGCCACCTGGGTGTAATCGATGTCCCCGTCGCCGAACTCCTCCGTCCAGACCCCGCCCCTGGAGTTGCGCACGTGCAGCCCGTAAAGCCGCGGCCCGCACTCCTTGAGCAACTCCATCACGTCCAGCCCGGCGCGGTAGACCCAGTGCGTGTCCAGGCATACGCGCAGATAGCGCCTGTCGGTGTTGGCCAGCATGAAGCGCCACTCGCGGCCGTTCTCGGCCAGCTCCGGCGCATGCTGGTGCAGCATCAGCCGCACCCCCGAGTTCCACAGCGCCCAGCCGAGCGTCTCGAGCGCCTCCGCCTGCACTTTCAGTTCTTCGCCGGTCTTGGCCCGTCCTATCGGATTGGGATTGAACACAACCGCGTCCAGCGGCCGGCTGCGCAGAATGCGCTGCGCCAGATCCACCGTGGCCGCAATGGTCGCCCTCGCCGCATCGCGGGTGTGCATCGGCCCGCCGTTGTAAACCGTCGAGCACCTCAGCCCGCTAGATTCGAGCGCACGCAACGTGATCCGGTCCTGCCCGGGCTCGAAAAACAGGCTCATCAATTCCACGTCACGGTAGCCCGCGCGGGAGAACGCCGCGCAGATGTCGGCGATATGGTCCTGCGCTTTCTTCCCCTGCCTTGAGTAGTGCTGCGTCCAGACGTAAACTCCTGCCTGCATCACGGGATCGTATTCAGGAGCAGCCTGTGCAGCCAGCCTGGCAGCGCCGGCGGCAAGAAACGAGCGGCGGTTCATGCGGGGTCCCTCCGCCGGAAACTATATCCGATCTGCGCCCCCAGCGCCAATTCTTACGAACCGGCCCGCCGCGCAACGAATCGGAGCGCCGCCGAGTTTATGCAGTACCGCATTCCAGTCGGCGGCGGACCATCGGGAAAAACGTGCCCCAGATGAGCCTCGCATCGCGCGCACATCACCTCCACGCGCACCATGCCGTAAGAATAATCCTTTTCCAGGCGCAGATTGACGGGATCCAGCGGCGCGAAAAAACTCGGCCAGCCGGTGCCTGAGTCAAATTTCGACCCCGAGCCGAACAGCGCCGTGCCGCAGCAGGCGCAGCGGTAGATTCCGTCCGCGTGGTTGTCCCACAGCGCTCCGGTGAATGGCGGTTCCGTGCCTTTTTCGCGCGTCACAAGGCAGACGCCTGGCGCGAGTTCCTTGCGCCACTCTTCGTCTTTGCGCATGACGGGCTCCACCTCCGCATAGCCGAGAAACTTGCCTGCGTCATCGAATTCCGCGATTTTCATCCGCCTTTTCTCCCGGAAACGGAGATTTATTTCTTGCCGCTGCGAACGAGACGCGGGCAAGCTTTTTTCAATTTTTCCACTTTGGGCACAGCGTTATAGTAAATGTACGGGTTGCCTGGATTGTTCGCCGCATAATCCTGATGGTAGCTTTCCGCCGGATAGAAAGCCTTGAAGGGCGCCACCTCGGTCACGATTTTCGCGCGGAACACTTTTGCCTCGTTCAGCGTCCGGATATAGGCCTCGGCAATTCGTTTCTGCTCCTCGTTCAGGTAAAAAATCGCCGACCTGTACTGAGGGCCGACGTCAGGCCCCTGCCGGTTCAACTGGGTCGGATCGTGAGCCACCTCGAAAAACACGCGCAGGAGTTGGCCAAAGGTGACTACTGACGCATCATAGGTGATCTCGACGGCCTCGGCGTGTCCGGTGTCTCCCATCGACACCCGCTTGTAGTTGGCCGTCTCCGCAGCGCCGCCGGAGTAGCCGGACACCACATCCTTGACGCCCTCGATCAGCTCGAAAACGGCCTCCGTGCACCAGAAACAGCCTCCGGCCAGCACGGCTTTGCGAAGCCCCTGCGCGGGCTTCTCGTCGATGGGCGGATCAGGGAACGGTGCGGAAGATGCGTTGAGGTTCATGGCAAGAATCAGGCTCCCCACAGCAGACCACTTCATGATGCATTGGATGACAGCCCGAGCCCCGGGGGTGCAAGAACGCTTCCGCTTTCAGGCGTAGCGCGGCGGCGTGCGGCGGAGCTGGACGCGGTCTTCCAGCGCCGCGCCTATCCGCAGCAGCAGCGGTTCGTCCCACGGTCGCCCGACCAACTGGCACCCGATCGGCAGTCCCTCTGAAGAGAAGCCCGCAGGCAGAGACAGCACCGGCAGGCCCAGCAGGTTGAAGCCGCGCAGCAGGCGCGTGGCCGCGATTCGCGTGTCTTCCGTCTCGCCGCCGATCTCGACCTGCTTTTGCCCGATCCGCGGCGCCGTCATCGGCGTGGCAGGCACAAGCAGCGCGTCCACGCGCTTCAGGATGTCCAGATATACGCCAAGGATCCGCTTCCGCAGCCGTTGCGCCTGCAGGTAGTCCACCGCCGGAATCACGCGCCCCATGTCGAGCAGCGTCCGCACGTCGTCGCCGTAAGCCTTGCGCCGCTTGCGCAGGTAGGGCTCGTGCACCGCCGCCGCTTCGGCCAGCAACGTGAGGTGCGCCAGCGCGTTCAACTGCTCCCCGTCAGGCACCTGCACGCGGCGCAATTCCGCGCCCAGGTCCTCCGCCGTGTAGGCCATGAAATACACGGCCGCGTCCACCTGTTTGTCGATGCGGTCGAAATAAAAATTGCGCGGCAGCCCGATCTTCACGCCCCGCAGGGAAAGCTCGCCCTCCTCCGGCAGGCAGCGGGGCACGGGACGGTCCACCGAACTCGGATCCCTCGCGTCATATCCGGCCATTGCCTCGAACAGCAGCGCCGTGTCCCGGACCGTCTGCGCCATCGGACCCGGATGATCCAGTGTGTATCCAAGCGGCAGCACGCCGTACTTCGACACCCGCCCGAAGGTCGGCTTCAGGCCCGTGATGCCGCACCAGGAAGAAGGCACGCGGATGCTGCCGCCCGTGTCGGTGCCCGTCGCGGCGATCGCCATGCCGGTCGCCACCGCCACGGCGCTTCCGCCCGAAGAGCCGCCCGGACTGCGTTGCGGGTCCCAGGGGTTGCGCACCGCCCCGTAGTGCGGGTTTTCGGAAGTGATCCCATAGGCGTGCTCATGCAGGTTCGTCTTGCCAACCATCACCGCTCCGGCGTTGGCCAGGCGCTCGACCACGGTAGCGTCGAACTCCGGCACATACTCGGCAAACGTCTTCGAACCTCCGGTGGTGCGGATGCCCCTGGTGCAGAACAGGTCCTTGTGCGCAATGGGAATGCCATGCAGCGGCCCGCGGTCCATGCCGGAGGCCAGCTCCGCGTCCGCTTTCCGCGCCTGCTCCACGGCCGCATCCGCCGTCACTGTGAGAAACGCGTTCAGCTCCGGATTCCACTTTTCGATCCGCGACAGGCACTCCAGCGTCAGCTCCACCGAACTGACGCTGCGCCGCCGCAGCGCCGCAGCCGCTTCCACCAGCGTCATGACCGAGGCTCCGGCTGTGCAAGATCCACGCGGAAAACCTCTGCGGGCTCCTCGCCCCAATCGAGCATCCCGCGCAGTCCCAGCATCGTGCGCGACAGCGCCTCCAGCCGCTGCAACGAGATCTCCGGCAGCTCTACTCTCTGCCCTTCCGCAATCGACTTCCAGTCCGGGAGTAACGGTGACGGCATGGTTTAATGATGGCATGCCGAATCGCGAGCCGACCATCGCCGGCGCGGCCCCGCCCCTGCTGGTCTGGGACGAAGAGGACTCCCTGTTCCGTTCCGCCGTCGCGGGCTTCGCCCGCAAAGAGGTCGCTCCCCGGGCGCGCCCCATGGACGAGGCCGGCAAGCTCGACCCCGCTCTGTTGCCGCAACTGTTCGAAATGGGCCTGATGGGCATTGAAGTCCCGGAAGAGTACGGCGGGCAGGGCGGCACGTTCACTCAGGCGCTGCTGGCCATCGAAGAGATCGCCAAGGCCGACCCCGCGGTCGCCGTGGTGGTGGACGTGCAAAACACTCTGGTCAACTGCGCCCTCCAGCAATGGGGCACGGAAGAACAGAAGCGCCTCTGGCTGCCGCGGCTGGCCGCGGACACCGTGGGCGCATTCGCCCTGAGCGAGGCTGGCGCCGGCAGCGATGCGTTTGCGCTCGCCGCCCGCGCGGTTCCGGAAGGGGGCGGATTTCGCATCACCGGGCGCAAGCTCTGGATCACGAACGCCGCCGAGGCCGGGCTCTTTCTCGTGTTCGCCAACGTCAATCCGGAAGCCGGCCACCGTGGCATCACCTGTTTCCTCGTCGCGCGCGGCGCGGCGGGCCTTCAGACCGGGCGCAAGGAGGACAAGCTCGGCATCCGGGCCTCTTCCACCTGCGAACTGATCCTCGATGACGTGCGCGTGCCAGCCGGCAGCGTGCTCGGCCAGCCCGGGCAGGGCTACAAGGTCGCCATGGAGGCGCTCAACGTGGGCCGCATCGGCATCGCCGCGCAGATGACCGGACTGGCTGCCGCAGCCTTGCAGCACGCGATCGACTATGCAAAGCAGCGGAAGCAGTTCGGCCGCCCCATTGCGGAATTCCAGGCTGTGCGCATGGATCTGGCGCGCCTGGCGACGGACCTGGAGACCGCGCGGCTGCTGGTGTACAACGCCGCGCGCCGCCGCGAGGCCGGTCTGGATTTCGTCAAGGAAGCCGCCATGGCCAAGTACTGGGCGTCCGAGATCGCCGAATCGGCTGCTTCGCGCGCCATCGAAATCTTCGGCGGCGCCGGCTTTACCCGGGACTATCCGGTCGAGAAGCTGTTCCGGGATTCGAAGATTGGACGCATCTATGAAGGCACCACCAACATGCAACTGCTCACCATCGCGAAGCAGTTGCTCGGCTGAGGCGCAACGCGCTGCATGCTGCCGGCGTCTACACTGGATGAGAGTCCGGTCATGAAGTTCCTGCTGACTGCTGCGATGATCGCCGCCGGATCCCTCTCCGCCCAGCCGGCGGCCGATCCCGCCCCCGATGAGATCGAGCGCATCGTCCAGAGGGTCGCCGAGAGAGAGACCGAGTTCGCGCGCGCACGAGAGAACTACACCTACCGCCAGCGCTACCGCTTCGAAGAGCTCGGCCCGGACCGCCGCCCGGTGGGCAAGCTGGAGATGGAAGCCGACATCCTCTTCGACAAGACCGGCAAGCGGATCGAGCGCATCACCTATGCGCCCATGAACACGCTGCGCAACATTATCTTCACGCCGGAAGACGAGCAGGACATGCGCAACGTGCAGCCTTTCGTTTTCACCGTGAAGGATCTGCCCAACTACCGCGTCCGGTATCTTGGCCGCGAAACCATCGACGAGATCGGCTGCTATGTCTTCGCCGTCAAACCCAAATCGATGGTCGAGGGCCAGCGTTACTTCGCGGGCATCGTGTGGGTGGACGACCGCGACCTCCAGATCGTCAAGACTTACGGGCGCGGGGTCGGCGCAGGCAAGCGCGTCGCCGGACAGCGGTTCCCGAAGTTCGAAACCTGGCGCGAGCAGATCGACGGCAAGTTCTGGTTCCCCACCTACACTGTCTCCAACGACGTGCTGAACTTCGAGTCCGGCCAGATTCCCATCAAGCTCGTCATCACCTACCGCGATTACAAGCAGTTCAAGGCGGAGACTACCATCACGTACGAGGGGGTCGACGAGCCGCCGTCAGCGGCGCCCAAGCCCCCGGCGAAGAAACAGTAACCGGCCGTTCGACCCCGTTTTTTCGCCGTTCGGAGCCGCTCCGCTGCAGTTGAGCTCTGAATCTTCCTCCCCGGCGTCAGCGTCGGAGATAATAGCAGGTAGTTCATGCCGGACCACGGTTTCCGCGCCCGCCGAGACTGGGCAGCACTAAAGAGAAGATTGCGCGAATTGAAGATGATCGCCTGGGGTGCGGTCCACGCCGAGCACCCGGTGATGGCGCACATCGTTCCTATCCGGCGCTGTAACCTGTCGTGCGCCTACTGCAACGAGTACGACGACGTCTCCCGTCCCGTCGACACCGAAGTGATGTTCGAGCGCATCGACACGCTCGGACGGCTCGGCACTTCGATCATCACCATCAGTGGCGGCGAGCCGCTGCTGCATCCCGATCTCGACCAGATCATCATCCGCATCCGGCGCAACGGCGCCATCGCCGGGCTGATCACCAACGGCTACCTGCTCACCAGCGAGCGCATCGAGCGCCTGAACCGCGCCGGACTCGATCACATGCAGATCTCCATCGACAACGTCATGCCCGATGACGTGTCGAAAAAGAGCCTGAAGGTTCTCGACAGAAAGCTGCAACTGCTGGCCAGACACGCGCTGTTCCACGTCAATATCAACTCCGTGGTCGGCGGCGGCGTGCGCCACCCCGAAGATGCCCTCGTGATCGCGAAGAGAGCCATCGCGCTCGGGTTCAGCTCTACCATCGGCATCATTCACGATCACACTGGACAGCTCAAGCCGTTGAGCGACCGCGAGCGCGAGATCTACCTCCAGGTGAAGTCTCTCGAAAAGCGCAACTACTCGCAGTTGAGCTTCTTCCAGGAAAACATCGCCAAAGGGCTGCCCAACCGCTGGCGCTGCCGCGCCGGCGCGCGCTACCTCTACATCTGCGAGGACGGCCTGGTCCACTACTGCTCGCAGCAGCGCGGGTATCCGGCCAAGCCGCTGGCCGAATACACGATGGACGACTTCCGCCGCGAGTACCTCTCCGAGAAGGATTGCGCCCCGCACTGCACCATCAGTTGCGTGCACTACACGTCTTACTTCGACTTCTGGCGCGCTCCCCAGACCCTGCCGGATCCGCGGCGCGCTCTCGAGGCGCAGAGCCAGCCTCCGCTCGTCCAGATCACGGGAGCGGGGCGCTGATCGCCGGGTGCTGACGCGGCATCCACTGCTCCCCGCGAAGCCCCCATGGAGGTCGAAGGGGACAGCCTGAATTGCGCCCTTCGCGTATTTGCGTTCGAGGCGGAGCGCTGCGTCCCCCTTCCGATCCTGGAGCTCTTGATGAAGGCTGGCCTCTGTATGTGGCTGGCTTTTCGTGGCCGGCTGCAACTCAACTCCCCGCGCGGGCGAGAGCGGACAGTGGCGAATCCCCCGCGCCTGAGGCTGACAGACAGAATGTGCCCATGGCGCTCGCTGTGGAGGGCCGCCACAGCGTGGTTCGGGCTCAACAGGCTGAAAACTTGAGGGTTGGAGGCGGAAGGCTACTTTGTTCGGGAAAGAGCAGAAAAGCCCCAGAATCGCACAAGGGAGAGTCAGCTCCGTGGCTTCTGCATGGCTCCCAGGAGCTCAATTCAGACTATAGGGGATGAGCGGGTTCGCGCCGGGTGGGATGAAAACGGGCGTGGGCGGGGCGAAGAGATCCGTGGGACAGTGGAGACGCTGTGAGGCCGTCAGGGTGTTTGATCCGCAGTGCAGGCCAGGGATCGGAGCGGCCAGGCACCGGATTGTGGAAAATCTCAACGGAAAAACTCGCGCCCGGGCGGGCCTGCCCCGGCTTTTCAATTCTCCCGGTGGATGGGCGTCTCAGTGCCGCCCGCCTCACCGGCCCCGAAGATAGCGCTCTCCAATCGCGCGAACGCACCGTTGCGCCGATTCGCCGTCCCACAGATCCGGCGTGCGGGCGCCAGGGCGGCGCAATCCGTGCTTTCGCCACGCAGCCAGAATGGAATCCTTCGTGGTGCCCGCGAGCACGTTTGTGCCCTGCTCGACCGTGATCGGCCTCTCCGTGTTGTCCCGCAGCGTAAAGCAGGGAATGCCCAGCACGGTGGTCTCTTCCTGGATGCCGCCGGAGTCGGTGAAGACAGCGGCGGCATCCGCCATCAGGCTCAGGAACTCGATGTAGGAGAGCGGATCCAGCAACCGCAGCCGGCCGCCGTCCAGCGCGTCAGCCGGAGGCAGTTTGGCGCGCGTCCGCGGGTGCACTGGAAACACGAGCGGCAGGTCGGCGGCAATCGTCAGCAGCGCTTCGAGGATACCCTGGAAGGACTCCGGTTGATCCACGTTGGCAGGCCGGTGCAGCGTCACGACTCCGTACGAGCCCGGCGCCAGGCCGAGATGCTCCGCCATTCGTTGCTCCCGCGCCTGGTCCAGATGCTTCCTCAGCGAGTCGATCATCAGGTTGCCGACCAGATACACCCTGGCAGCATCCACGCCTTCGCATTGGAGGTTTGCCAGCCCGCTCGGTTCGCTCACCAGAAGCAGATCTGCGATGGCGTCGGTAAGCACCCGGTTGATCTCCTCCGGCATGGTGCGGTCAAAGCTCCGCAACCCCGCCTCCACATGAATCACCGGCACGCACAGCTTCGCCGCCACCAGTGCGCATCCGAGCGTCGAGTTGACGTCGCCCACCACCAGCACCACGTCCGGCCTGGCATCGAGCACGACGGGCTCGAAGCTCTTCAGGATCTCCGCCGTCTGCTGTGCATGCGACCCCGATCCCACGCCCAGGTAGAAGTCGGGATCGGGAAGGCCGAGATCCCGAAAGAAGGCTCCCGACATCTGATGGTCGTAATGCTGCCCGGTATGCACCAGCAGTGGATGGAAATGGCTGTCGGCAGCCAGCGCGCGCAGCAGGGGCGCCAGCTTCATGAAATTCGGTCTTGCACCGCCCACGCACAGCAGGCGGAGTTGGTGTTCTCGGCTACTCATCGTGTGTCTTTCCAGTTTGCCACGCGATGGCCCCTCCACCCGCGGCAGAGCTGCCGCCGACCCGGGTGGACAGCCGCACCTCCGGCGCCTGCAAATAGAAAAGGCCCACCCGCGATTCTTATCGCAGGTGGGCGCCAGGAATCCTGCTGCCCGGGAAAACCCTACTTCTTGAGAGTTCGAATGAAGGCAATCACGTTATCGAGATCCCCTGGCTGAAGCGCCTTGGCGAACGCCTTGTGAGTGGCCGCTTCATTGAACTTCTTGGCGATCTCGTCATCCTTCATCGCCTGCACTTCTTTGCCTCCAAGCGGCAGGAGCTTCCCGCCATATTTCTTCTGCATGGCGGGCGTGCCCGCGCCATCCTCGGCGTGGCATGTCTTGCAGCGCTTCATGTACAACTCCTTGCCCTTTCCGGCATCGCCCGCGCCAAGGGCAGGCAGCACGGCCATTCCGGCAAAAGCAACGGGAACAAACAACCGCAACAACTTGCGCATGAATCAGACCTCCATATCCAGTTATACGAAATTTTGCCCGGGGCCGTTTCCCGCCTCGGCCGCGGGCCGCACCGCCTACCGGCTTGAGTGACCGGCCGCGGTGTACTGGATCTCTTTCGGTCCGTCTTCGGCGCCCACGATCCGGATCGTGCGCACTTTCGGCGCGGGCAGAGCCTCCGGCAGTGGAATCACTCCAGGGCTGCCCGCCGCGCCGCCGCCGGCGCGCACGGCCGGCCGTACTCCCTCGGGCGGTTTCACCGTGTCGCCTCCCATCAACGCCTTTAGCCCCTGGCGGCCAGCCTGCTGCACGGCTGCCTTGCCTGCCTGGATGCCGCGCTCCAGTTCCGCGGCCGGCAGATGCAGTGCCAAGGCCAGTTCATTCCCCTTCGTTTCTACCTGGAGCCTCCTCAGCCATCCGGCCGCCGGGTTGTCCCCGCCCATGACTCCCGCGAACTGCAACATCCCGGACAGCCCTTGGGCCGACTGTTCGCTGTCCGCCGTCAGCAAACCGGTCAGATGCACTCCTTCGCGGAGCGACACGCCCATCTCCACGCGCTCGAGACCCTGAAGCGGATCCATCCCGCCTGCATTGCCAGCACGCCTCCCCGTCCAGCCTCCGGCAACCATCCAGATCTCCGATTCGCCCGCCAGACGCACTGCCCTCGCGGCGAGCTCAGCATCCTGCGCTCCCGTCCTGCCGCCCAACACAAGGCCGAGCGATTCACGGTCCCCCATCAGCATCAGGCTGTCTGAAACCACGGCCAGGAGGGGTTCCCGCCGAGCAGCCTTCGGCGGCACAAAGAGATCCGCGCCACGAAACTTCTCCACCGCGGTTCCCGGCGGCAATTCCCTCTTCAATCTCGTGCGGTCGATCCGGCCCTCGATCACGGCCACGAATCCTTCAGGCGCGTCGCTTCCCGCCAGTTCCAGCGCGGTCCCCGACACGAGAATCCGCTCGATGGAGGTCAGCGCGCCAAACCCCAGACCAGAGCTTTCCACTTTCGCTTTCGCGCCCTCGAACTGGCGCTGGAGGATCTGCGCCGCCGCAGAATTCCGGGCGCGCGCCCACTCCACGCCAAGAATCCACTTCGCGTCCGGGTGGACCAGTTTCCACGCCTGCGCGGCAGAACCCGGTTGTGCGGCGGAGGCCGACATTACTCCAGCCGCCGCCCCAACCAGGATCATGCCCGCGCCTATGAGCCGGTGCCGCATGCTGCGCCTCCCCCTCTTTGATCGGCGGGGCCGGTCCGTTCCTTTATGCCGGCCCCGGCGAGGACCCCAGATGCCGGGGCATCAATGGAACAATGGACTTGATTGCATTGCTTTCGACGAGGAGGCATTCCGTTTGGCTGAACGCGCACACCCGGACGATCCCGGCTTTCAGGGAACCATCTACGAGCGGCGGATGCACGACCGCTACCGGTTTGCTGCCGCTTATGCCGCCGGCAGAGACGTGCTCGATGCCGCCTGCGGCACCTGCTGGGGATGGATCCATCTGGGCAACGCCCGCTCCATCGCAGGTTTCGACGTCTCCGTGGATGCCCTGCACGAAGCCGCGCGGCTGGGTTTCGGCCGGCGCCTTGCCGCGGCTGACATGGAACGCCTGCCTTTCCCGCAAGCTTCTTTCGACCTCGTCGTGTGCCTGGAAGCCATCGAGCACATCCAGCCGTCATCGGCGGAGGCCTTTCTCGCCGAATGCCGCCGCATCCTCCGGCCCGGCGGACTGATCGTCCTCTCAACCCCGCTGCGGTCCGCTTCCAGGCACTCGGGCAACCCCTGGCACCTGATCGAATACACGGAGGAGGAAGTTCGCGGCCTCCTGGAAGCCCAGTTCGAATGCATCGAATCGCGCGTCGACACGGAGGACGAGCCGCCCGTCTTCCTCTACGCCGGCAGCCTTCGCCCGGAACGCCGCCCGGGCGCGGTGAGGTGGTCTGCCTGCCAGATCCAGCCGCGCGCCGAGGAGTGGCTCGCCGGCATCACCGGCCCCGGCGGCTTCCGCTTCGCCCCCGAATGCCCGGTGACCGTGACGTCGACGGCCATCGGCGTCTTGCTGGGAGAAGGGCTTGGTGCGCTTGACCGGCAGCCGGTGGCCCGGCAGGCTTTGGCAGAGACGATCCAGTCCGCTCAGGATCCGGATTCGGGCCTGTTCGTCGAGCCGCTGTCGCCCGGAGTCCGGCTCGAAGGCGAGCTGCACAGTGAAGAGTATTTTCACTGGATGACGACATATTTCGCTCTGCAGGCGCTGGATGCTTTGGGCGAAAAACCCAGATATGCTCTGCACTTTCTGGATTCATTTCCAGACCGGGAATCGGTCAGGAACTGGCTGGAAAGCCTCGACTGGTCCAACCCGTGGCGGGAAAGCAACCGCGTCATGCAATTCCTGGCCGGCCTGCTTTTCCGGCTGCAATGGGGAAACGATCCAGCCGCGGCGGAGCGCTACCATGATGTGCTCGACTGGCTGGACGAGCAGCAGGATCCCCGCACCGGGCTCTGGGGCGTGAAGCAGGGCGCATCCCTGTTGAACGCCGTGGCCGGTGCGTATCACTTCGTGCCCTTCTATCGCTACGCGCGCAGGCCCGTCCGGGGATGGTCGAAGATCGTCGATGCCTGTCTCGAGCTGCAACAGGAGGACGGCCTGTTCGGCCCCGCGCCCGGCGGCGGCGCCTGCGAGGATCTGGACGTCATCGATCTTCTGTGCAACGCCTCCAGGGCCACCGGGCGGCTTGAACCGGAGATCCGCCAGGCTCTCACGCGCTCCTTCTGGGCCATCTGGAACATGCAGCTTCCGGAAGGCAGTTTTCCGTACGCCTGCGCCGAGGGCGGCGCAAGATACAACTTCTCCAGTTGGCGCGCCACCAGCGCCAGGGTTAACGGCGGCGACGTCTGGGCTACCTGGTTCCGGCTGTGCGCCCTCCACACGATCCGTTCCCTGCTGGGTGACGACCTGCCCGAAATCGGCGCCTGGACCTTCCGGAGGATGCCCGCGCTCGGCTTCCACCTGCAGGACACGGCCATTCCAGAAGACGCGCCGCCCGCGCACCGCCCCATCTGGTTCCGCCCGCTCGCAGCGCCTCCGCCGCCGGAAGCGCCGCGCGTCTCCGTCGTCGTCACCTGTTACAACCTCGGCCAGTATCTCTATGAATCTCTGGCCAGCGTCAGCAGCCAGACATTGCGCGAGGTGGAAACCGTCGTGGTCGACGACGGCTCCACCGATCCGTACACCGTAGCCAGGCTCGACGCGCTGGCCGAAGACGGCTGGCGCGTGATTCGTACTGAAAACCGCGGCCTGCCCGCGGCTCGCAATCTCGGCATTCGGCACACCCGAGCCCCGTTCATCTGCTGCCTTGACGCCGACGACCGCCTGCGCCCGGCGTATCTGGAGAAAGCCGCCGCGGCCCTGGATGCCAACCCCCGCGCAGGCTTCATTAGCTGCTTCTATGACCTGTTTGATGAAGCCGAAGGGGCCTGCCGCTATCCGCGGCCCGGATTGCCGCGCATGCTGGCGCGGAACGAAGCCGCCGTTTCGAGCGTGTTCCGCCGCGAGGCCTGGACCGATGCCGGCGGCTACTGCGAGTCCCTGCCCGCCATGCAGGACTGGGATCTCTGGATTTCGATCCTCGAAAAGGGCTGGCAGGGCGGACTGCTCCCGGAGGCGCTTTTCGACTACCGCGTCCGGGCAGGATCGATGTATTCCCAGACCAGAAAACCTGCCAATTATGCAAGAATTTCGGCAATGATTTATGCCCGTCATGAGGAATTGTACCGTCGATACTTGAACGATCTAGTGCACCTCAAGTCCCTGTTTTTTGCTCAAAATGTCGAGTACATCAGCCGTCAGGAAGAAGCTTTCCGGCGGGCATTGCGGGAAATGCGGCGGCAGGCGGCAATGCGCCGGCAGCAACCCGCCGCTGCGCCGGGCGGCGCTCCGGCCGAAGATGAGAAGAAGCAGCCGCCGATTCCTCCCTCCCTGGCGGCCACGGTGCTGTGGTCGCTCGGACAGGCCCTCCGCTGGCGCGGACTGAAGAACCTCTGGCTCCTCGCCAGGGCCCTCCTGTCCCGTGAACTGCGGGAACTGTGGTACGGCTATTTCGATCCTTTCAGCTACTGCGATCAGCGGCCCGACGTCGCCCGCTCGCGCATCCACGCCTCCGTCCACTACGCCCTCGCCGGCGCGTGGGAGGACGTCGATGCATCGCCCGAGTTCAGCACCGCCCTGTACTGGCGCAGGCATCCGGACGTCAGAGAGGCCGGCCTGAATCCGCTGCTGCACTTCCTGCACTACGGCCGCCACGAGGGAAGGATCGCCATTCCGGTCCGGGCGCCCTCGCGGCCGCACGAGTTCCCGCGAGAGTGCTTCAGCGAAGGCTCCTCCACTGCCGAACCGCTGGTCAGCGTCGTCATCCCCTGCTTCAATCTCGGGCGGTACGCCGAAGAGGCTCTCGCCTCCGCTCTGCGGCAGACGCTGGCTGGCATCGAGATCATCCTGGTGGAAGGAGGGTCCACGGACGGGGAGACGGCGGAGCGCGTCCGGAGGCTCGCCAGGGCAGGGCTTCCGGGCGTCCGCGTGCTGTTCCGGGACAAGCCCTCTCTGGCCGGCGACAATCGCAATTTCGGCATCCGCCACGCCCGGGGCCGCTACGTCTGTTGCCTGGACGCCGACGACCTGCTGGAACCCTCTTATCTGGAAACGGCCATTTTCGCCGCCGAATTCGGTGCGTTCGATTTTGTCTATCCTTCCGTCCAGGAATTCGGCGCCGGCGCGGCGCGCTGGATCACGCAGGATCCCCGCTGGCCGGACATCGTGCGCGAGAATTCGGTCAGCACCGTCGCTTTGTTCCGCCGGGAAGTCTGGGAGAAGATCGAGGGCTTCAGAGACTGGGGCGTGGGCAGCCAGCACGTGGCGGAGGACTGGGACTTCTGGATCCGCGCCGTGGCCGCTGGCTACAGGGGCAAGGCGCTGTCCGGCGTGCTGATGCACTACCGCATCCGTCCCGACAGCCTCTCCCGCAGGGACACGGGCGGCCAGAACCAACTGGCCGGGCGCATGGCCAAAGTGCACTCGAACCTGGCGCTCCGGAAGCCGCCCGCCGCCGGCCCGCGCCCCGTGTCCGGCCGCCTGAAATGGGAGTGCTTCGATGCGCCCCGCGAACCTACCGTGATGCTGGTGATCCCGTTTTTCACGATCGGCGGCGCCGAGCGCATCTTCCTCTCCCTGTTCAAGGAGTGGCGCAGGCGGAAGACGCGGATCGTGGTGGTCACCACTCTGCGCCTGGCTCCTCATGTGCCCAACCGGATTGATCAGGTCCGCGGCTTCACGCCGCACGTGTATGAGCTTCCGGAGTTGTTCGCCGGGAGCGAGGACCTTCAGGCCGGCTTCCTCTATTTCCTCCTGCGCCGCTACAAACCGGACTTGATCTTCACCGCGGGCAGCGATTTCTTTTACCGCTTCCTGCCCGCCGTGCGCCGGCATTTCCCGGGTATACGCGTGATCGATCAGCTCTTCAACGATCAGGTTCATCTCCCCATGAACCGCGTTTGCGCGCCGTATATCGACTGCACCAGCGTGCCCGGAGATCGCTTCGCCCGCCGCCTGGTCGAGGAATTCGGCGAGTCGCCGGACCGGGTGGCGGTCGTCCGCCAGTGCATCCGGCTGCCGCGGCCCGCCGGCCCAAGACCGCCCGCCGACTGGCCGGCGGAATTCACCGGCAAGCCAGTGGCCGGCTTCTTCGGCCGCGTTTCACCCGAGAAAGCGCCTGTCGATTTCCTGCGTATCGCCAGGAAAATCGTGGCCCGGATGCCCGAAGCGCGCTTCGTCATGGCCGGTGACGGGCCGGACCTCGCTGACGTGCGCAAGCAGATCCGCAAGATGGGGCTGGGCGGAATCGTCCACGCCGGCGGCTTTGTCGGCGAGGTTCATGGCTGGATGGACGCGTGCGACATCGTGATCCTGTGCTCGAAAATCGACGGCATGCCGCTGGCTGTTCTGGAAGCGCAGGCGCTGGGCAAGCCAGTCGTCGCCTCGCGAGTGGGCAGCGTCCCGGAGATGATCGTCGACGGCGAAACCGGTGCGCTGTGCGAACCAGGAGATATCGATGCCTTCGCCTCGGCCGCTCTGCGCCTGTTGCGGGACTCCGAGCTGCGCAGGCGAATGGGTGAAGCCGGCCGTGATCGCATCCACCGTGAGTTCCGCGAGGAGATCATGATCGAGCAGTACTTCCGCCTTTTCGAGCGCATTGCCGGCTCCGGGAAGGACCAGGCCGCCTCGGAGACATCCCGGCCGTGAACGGACCTGTGGCGCCGGAGGCAGCGAGCGGCTTCCAGGACGCGTCCTCCGCCGGCTCTGCGGTGTCCGCACGCGCAATGCCGCTGCGATGTCTGGCCGCCACGGCGCATGCCATAATGGCTACGACTCAGGAGGTCACCGCTTCATGAATCGATTGCTCCCGATTCTTTTCTCCGTCTACGGCGTATTGGCCGCGGCCCAGGAAACCATCCCCGTGGATGAACTCATTCAGAAGCACATCGCCGCCTTGGGCGGGCGCGAGGCTCTCGAGAAAGTCAAGAGCATGGTGATGACCGGCTCATTCGAGATGCCTGCCATGGGCGCTTCCGGCGCTATTACGGTGTACGCCAAGGCGCCCAACAAGAGGCTGGCGGTGATCAACATCGATGGCTTCGGCGAGATTTTCCAGGGCTTCGACGGCGAGCGCGGATTCAGCGTCAGCCCGATGGGTTCGGTCGATTTCACCGGACAGATGCTCGAGGACGCCAGACGGGATTCGCTCATGCATCCCGAACTGCACTGGAAGGAGACTTATCCGAAGATCGAAGTCAAGGGCAAGGGCAAGGTCGGCGAGCGCGAAGCGTGGCTTGTCACCATGATCCCCGAGAAGGGCAATCCGTTGAACGCCTGGTTCGACGCCGAGTCGTTTCTCCTGCTGAAGACTTCCGGCGTGCGCGTCACTGACCAGGGCGAAGCCGAGATCACCACCGAACTCAGCGACTTCCGGGAAGTGCCCGGCACCGGTCTGAAGATGGCCCACCAGATGAAACAGGTCATTCCCGTCGGCGAAATCATCATGCGCTTCACGGATATCAAGGCCAACGCCGAGATCGACGACGCCAGGTTCAACAAGCCTTGATACGCCTTTCCGCTGCCCTCATTTGAGTCCGCCCCCGCCGGGCCTGTCTAATTGAAAGAGTGAGCAGCTTCGCGCACCTGCTGAGCCGGAACCGGAATTACCGGAACCTGTGGCTGGGGCAGGTGGTCAGCGAGATCGGCGATCACTTCAACTCCATCGCCGTCCTCTCCATGGCGCTGCACCTCACCGGCAGCGGGGCCACCGTGGGCGGGGCCATGCTGGCGCGCGTCGCTCCGGCGCTGCTTTCCGCGCCGCTGGCCGGCGTCGTGCTCGACCGGCTCGACCGGCGCCGCGTGATGATCTGCTCGGACCTGCTGCGCGCCGCCATCGCCGCCGCCCACCTGTTATTGCTGATCTACCCGAAAACCTGGCTCCTGTACCTGCTCAGCGCGCTGCTCACAGCTTCCTCGCCCTTCTTCAACAGCGGCCGCGCGGCCATCCTGCCCCGCCTGGTGAGCCGCGGCGACCTTCATCTGGCCAACGCGCTCACCCAGACCACCGGCTGGCTCACCGTCGCCGCAGGCACCATGCTCGGCGGCTTCAGCACAAGCTGGCTCGGCTACAAGGGCGCGTTCCTGATCAACGCCGCCAGCTTCCTGTGGAGCGCCTGGGCGATCTCCTCGCTGAAAGCCGAGGGCGGCTTCGCGCCGCAACGCAGCACGCGTCCGGCCGCGAGGCCGCGTTCCGGGTGGAGTGAATTCCGCGACGGCATCCGCTACATCCGGAGTCAGCCTCTGATCCTTGGCATCCTGCTGCTTGGGGCCGGCTGGGCCACCGGCGGAGGCGCGGCGCAGATCCTGTTCACGCTGTTCGGCGAAACCGTCTTCGGCCGCGGCCCGTCGGGCACCGGGATCCTCTGGGGATTCGCCGGACTCGGCCTCGTCGCCGGCGGACTGGCCGCGCGCCAATGGGAAAGTCACATCAATTTCCGCCTTTACAAGCACACTGTGACCATCACGTTCCTGTTGCACGGCCTTTTCTACATGATGGCCAGCGTCTCCGGCGTCATCTGGCAGGCGGCCGCGTTCATTTTCCTCTCCCGGCTCTGCGTGGCCATGAACTCCGTCATGAACCGCACCATGCTCCTGCTCCATGTCCCCGACCCGCTGCGCGGACGCGTCTTCACGGCCTCGGAAGGCATCGTCAACGGCGTCATGATGATCTCCATGGCTGCCGCCGCCATGGCGGCCGGTCATTACACGCCCAGGCAAATCGGCTTCGTGGCCGGCGCCCTCAGCGCCTCCACCGCCGTCTTCTGGGCCTGGGCCAACGCTGCCGGAAAGCTCCCTGAACCCTCCCGGGACTGGCAGGAGCCGGAGGGCGAATTCCGTGATCCGCTCACGGTGGCGTAGCCGTTCCGCGCCGCTTCATTTGCCGCGGACTTTCCGCGCCGTGCCTGCCGGCGCAGGGGCAATCCTCCCGTGCGTAAAGGCGCGAAGAGACGGTTCTCGCGGACCCGTGCGCTAGAATGAAGAGAAAGCCCCTGATCCATGATTGATACCCTTCTGGCGAAGATCTTCGGCACCAAACACGAGCGCGAAGTCAAGAAGCTCTGGCCCATCGTCCACGCCATCAACAGCCGGGAGCCTTCGCTCCAGAATTTGTCAGACGTGGAGCTGGCCGCGAAGACCTCCGAATTCAAACAGCGCATCGCCAACGGCGAAAGCCTCGATGATCTGCTGATCGAGGCCTTCGCCGTCGTGCGCGAGGCATCCAGGCGCGTCCTCAACATGCGCCATTTCGACGTCCAGTTGATCGGCGGCATCGTTCTCCACCAGGGCAAGATCGCCGAAATGAAAACCGGCGAAGGAAAAACGCTCGTCGCCACACTCCCCGTTTACCTCAACGCCCTCACCGGCGACGGCGTCCACGTGGTCACCGTCAACGATTACCTCGCCCGCCGCGACTCGGAGTGGATGGGCCGCATTTACCGTTTCCTCGGCCTCAGCGTCGGCCTGATCGTGCACGGCCTCGATGACGAAGAGCGCCGCGCCGCCTACCACAGCGACGTCACCTACGGCACCAACAACGAGTTCGGCTTCGACTACCTCCGCGACAACATGAAGTTCCGCCTGGAGGATTGCGTCCAGCGCGCGCATAACTTCGCCATCGTCGACGAAGTCGATTCCATCCTGATCGACGAGGCCCGCACGCCCCTCATCATCAGCGGCCCTTCGGAAGAGTCCACCGACAAGTACTACCGCGTCAACAGCATCATTCCCCGCCTCGTCCGCGGCGAAGTCATCGAGGGCCGCGAGCCCGGCGAGAAATACACCACCGGCGACTACACCGTCGATGAGCGCAACCGCACCGTGGCGCTCACCGAAGAAGGCGTCGCCAAGGTCGAACGCCTCCTCGGCGTCCCCAATCTCTACGACCCCGAGTACATCGAACTCAACCACCACGTCCAGCAGGCTCTGCGGGCTCACGTCCTCTACCAGCGCGACCGCGACTACATCGTCAAGGACGGCGAGGTCATCATCGTCGACGAGTTCACCGGCCGCCTCATGCCCGGCCGGCGCTGGTCCGACGGCCTTCATCAGGCCATCGAGGCCAAGGAAGGCGTCAAAATCGAGCGGGAAAACCAGACGCTGGCCACCGTCACGTTCCAGAATTACTTCCGGCTGTACAAGAAGCTCGCCGGAATGACCGGCACCGCCGACACCGAGGCCGCCGAATTCAACAAGATCTACAATCTCGACGTTGTCGTCATCCCCACCAACAAGCCGATGATCCGCAAGGATCACAACGACATCGTGTACCGCACGGAAGTCGAAAAATGGCGCAATGCCGCCAAGGATATCGCCGAGCGCCATAAGACAGGCCAGCCGGTGCTTGTCGGCACGATTTCCGTGGAAAAAAGCGAAAAACTCGGCAGCATTCTCAAGAAAATGGGCGTTCCCCACGAGGTGCTGAACGCCAAGAACCACGAGCGGGAAGCATACATCGTCGCCCAGGCCGGCCGCCTCGGCGCCGTCACCGTCTCCACCAACATGGCCGGCCGCGGCACCGACATCCTCCTCGGCGGCAACCCCGAATTTCTCGCCCAGGAGGAGGCTCTCAAGTCCAGAGCCGCCGAATCCATCCCCGCCGAGCTTTCCAGCACCATCGCCGACACCCAGTATTACTACTTCATCCGCGGCGATCTCCACTACCGGGTCCGCATCGAAACCTGGAAAGAAATCTTCGCAAAATTCAAGGCCCGGTGCGACGAAGAGCATGAAAAAGTCGTCGCCGCCGGAGGCCTCTGCATCATCGGCACGGAACGGCACGAGTCCCGCCGCATCGACAACCAGCTCCGCGGCCGCGCCGGCCGCCAGGGCGACCCGGGCGAATCCCGCTTCTACCTCTCCCTCCAGGACGACCTTCTCCGCGTCTTCGGCGGCGACCGCATCCAGAACCTCATGCTCCGCCTCGGCATGGAAGAGGACGTCCCCATCGAGTCGCGCCTCATCACCAAGCGCATCGAGGCCGCCCAGAAGGCCGTCGAGGCACAGAACTTCGCCATCCGCAAGCACGTCAAGGAATACGACGACGTCATGGACAAGCAGCGCAAGGCCGTCTATGGCCTGCGCCGCCAGTTGCTGGAAGGCTTCGACATGAAGGAGCGCCTGTTCGAAATCGCCGACGGCATCCTCGCCTCCTTCATCGATATGCGCTGCCCGGAAGGCGCGGATCCTTACAAATGGGACCTCGTCGGCCTCCAGACCGACATCAACTCGCAGTTTGGCGTCAAGATCCTGCCTGCCGAAATCCAGCACATGTCGCGTCTCGAGATGGAGGAATACATCCTCGAGAAGCTCCGCCGCCGTTACGAAGAGAAAGAGGCTCTCGTCGGCCCCGAAGTCATGCGGGAAACCGAACGCATGGTCTGGCTCAGCGTCATCGACCAGCAGTGGAAGGACCACCTGCTCTCGATGGACCACCTCAAAGAGGGCATCGGCATGCGGGCCTACGGCCAGAAGGACCCGCTGATCGAGTACAAGAAGGAAGGCTTCCAGCTTTTCCAGGAGATGATGGACCGGATCGAGGACGAAACCGTCCGTTTCCTGTTCTTCCTCCAGCCGGTCTCGGAGAGGCCCCAGACGATCGTCGAGGAACAGTGGGCTGGCGGCGACGGCGGCGGCCACGCGCCTCCCGAAAGTGCCGACCGCAAGTCAGCCCAGTCCTCCTTCGTCGACCTCACCCGCAACCTTCAGCGCAAGAAAGAGCGCGAAATGGAAATGCTCCAGTTCGCCGGCGGCGAGGCGTCCAGCGCCCCCAAGTCTCAAGTCATCAAGGGCGCCAAGGTGGGCCGCAACGATCCCTGCCCCTGCGGCAGCGGCAAGAAATACAAGAAATGCTGCGGCGCCTGATCCTCCTGCTGGCCGCATCCTGCGCATGGGCCGGCCTCTGGCCGGAGACCTGGCATGGATCCAGGAGGCTGAACTCCGCCCCCATCGAGCCTGAAGACCCCCTGCTCTGGGCAGAGTACGGTGGCGAAGCCGCCGAACGCGCTCTCTATGACGGACCCGTCGGCCGCTTTTCCGCCTCGGCCTGGCGGTTTCAGGATGCGACGGGCGCCCTGGCCTGGTATCAGGCCAGCCGTCCCGCCAGGTGCACGCCCGTCCGCGATTCCCTCACGAGTTGTGTCACCCCTGACGGACTCATGCTCGCGCGCCTCAATTACGTCTTCCTGTTCGAAGGCTGGCGCCCCCTGCCCAGGGAACTCGAGGAACTCTCCCGGCTGGCCCCCGCCATGCGCTCCGGGGGCGGCCTGCCTCCCTTGCCCGGCTACCTGCCCGAAAAAGGCCTTGTCCGCAACAGCGAACGATACCTGCTCGGCATCCGCTCGCTGGAAAAGTTCCTCCCCTGGGTCCCCGCCTCCCTGGCCGGCTTCGAGGAGGGTGCCGAGATCCAGACCGGCAAGCTCGAACTTGGCTCCACCGTCACCGATTACGCCATCTTTTACTTCCACACGCCACAGCTTGCCCGGCTGAAAGAGGCTGAGTTCCGCAAACAGCCCGGATGGCTCGTCAAACGCTCTTACGTCCTCGTCGCTGTCTTCCCCCCTGGCGCCCCGGAAGCCCTCGCCAGGCCTGTTCTGGACGCTCTGGAGTGGAAAGCTGAGGTGATCCGGAACGAGGCCACCGGCCCCCCGCCCATGCCCGATGTCTTCGGGCTCCTGATCGGCATCTTCAAGCTCACCGGAGTCCTTCTGCTCATCTGCATTGGCGGCGGCGCCGTTTTCGCCTGCTTCGTCGCCCTTGCGCGCCGCCGGCGCATCCGGCTGTACGGAAACGACGATCCATACACGGTCATTCGTCTCGACTGAGATTTGCTCGCCAATCAGACGCATCTACCGAATGCCTATAGACTATTAGAATACGTCTGGGAGCACCGATCAGGGCCCGGAGAACCACCATGAGCTCCAGAAGCGGAATAAGCCACCCGATATCTCAAAGTTAGAGGCAAAACCTGACGGCAAACTGGCCGGTCCTCACCGGGTGGCGCACTCCCGGCCAGCCTCGCCCAAAGCCAGCAAGTCATTATTTTTCATATAGTTACTATAGATTTTGCTCGGCGGCCATTTTTTCTTGACAAGGCGTTTGCCACCGACTACCCTCAAATCACATACAGGTTTTTCGGTCGCGAGACCGTCGAATCTGTTTCTCCCATTGAACATCAGAACGGGCCCGTCCCATGGGACGGGCCCTTTGCGTGTTAGCCTTGTATTTTCAGGAGAGTCCCCCCACCCATGGCTGATCCTATGCTCCAGGTGATCCCGCTCGGCGGGCTGGGCGAGTTTGGCATGAACTGCCTCGCCCTGCGCTACGGCGACGACATCATCGTCATCGACGCCGGCATGATGTTCCCCGACGCCGAACTGCTCGGCGTCGACATCGTCACTCCGGACTTTTCCTATCTCGAGCAGCACCGCGGCATGGTGCGCGGGCTCGTGCTCACCCATGGCCACGAGGATCACATTGGCGCCGTACCCTTCCTGCTGTCGGAGATCAACGTCCCCGTCTACGGCACGGACTTTACTCTCGCCCTTGTCGAGCGCCGTCTCGAGGAGCATGAAATGGCCGGTCAGGTACGCCTGAACCGCGTCAAGCCGGGCGAGAAAATCACCCTCGGCCCGTTCGAAGTCGAGTTCATTCACGTCACCCACTCCATCGTCCAGTCCGTCGCGCTCGCCATCCGAACGCCTCTGGGCGTCATCATCCACACAGGCGACTTCAAGATCGACCCCACTCCCACCGACAACGAACTGTTCGACCTCCACACGCTGGCTGAATACGGCAAGCGCGGCGTCCTGCTCCTGCTGTCGGACTCCACCAACGTCGACCGCCCGGGGTACACGCCCTCCGAGCGCGCCGTCCTGCCCCGCTTCGAAGAGATCTTCAACCGGGCCCAGCGCCGCATTGTGGTCACCTGCTTCGCCAGCTCCATCCATCGCATCCAGCAGATTCTGGACATCGCCCACTCGAGCGGCCGCAAAGTAGGCTTCATCGGCCGCAGCATGCTCAGCTACACCGAAATCGCCCATAGCCTGGGGCTGCTGCATATTCCCGACAACCTGCTGTTGCGCCCGCAGGACATCATGAGCGCCCCACCCCACCGCGTGGTCGCCGTCGTCAGCGGCACCCAGGGAGAGCCGATGTCGGCCATGAGCCGCGTGGCCGTGGACAACCACAAGCACCTCAGCCTCGAGCGCGGCGACTTCGTCGTCCACAGCGCCCGCATCATCCCCGGCAACGAAAAGGCCATCGCACGCATGATGAACCATGTCGCCCGCCGCGGCGCCGAAGTCATCGCCGGCCAGATGAACCCGCCCGTCCACGTCTCCGGCCACGCCTCCCAGGAGGAGCTCAAGCTGCTGCTGAACCTCGTCCGCCCGCGGTACTTCGTCCCCATCCACGGAGAGTACTGGCAGATGTCGAAACACGCCGCCCTGGCCTCCCACCTCTCCGACTATGGCCTGGAAGACACCTTCGTGCTGGAAACGGGCCAGACGCTCGTGATCGACGATCAGGGCGCCCGCCGCGGCGACACCGTCCCCGTCGGCCGCGTCTGCATCGACTCCGGCTCCATCGACGAGGTCGTCGAGGACATGGTCATCCGCGACCGCCGCCACCTCAGCGAGGACGGCTTCCTCATCCCGATCATCGCCATTGACAAGCACTCCGGGCGCGTCGAAGGACTGCCCGAAATCGTCACCCGCGGCTTTGTCTCGCCCGAAGACCGGGCCGACCTGCTCGCCGCCGCGCGGGATGTGGTCGTCCGCACCATCGAAAGCTCCTCAAGCGAAGAGCGCTCCGATTGGGGCGTCATCCAGGAAAAGATCCGCGCCGACCTCAAGCGCTTCCTCAACAAGCAGACCCAGCGCCGCCCGCTCGTGCTGCCCGTCATCCTCGAGGTCTGACCGCCGTGGTCGTTGTCGAAGACGCCTCCGGCTACCAGGGCTGCGCCGATTGCGTCGTCGCCCCTGCCTCCGTCGAAGATCTGGCTGCAACCATGCAGCGCGCGGCCGCGCTCGGCGCCGCCGTCACGCCCTCCGGCGCCGGCACCGGCATCACGGGAGGACGCTGCCCGCAGGGCGGCTGGCTCGTCTCCACCGAGCGCCTCCGCCGCCTGGAAATCGGCCGCGGCCGCGCCATCGCCGGGGCCGGTGTCCTGCTCAGGGATCTCCAGGCCGCCGCCGCCCGCACAGGCCAGTTCTATGCGCCCGATCCCACCGAGTGGACTGCTTCCATCGGCGGCAACATCGCCACCAACGCCAGCGGCGCGCGCAGCTTCCTGTACGGCTCCACCCGCCGCCACCTGCTCTCTCTGACCGCCGTCTTCGCCGATGGCACGGTCCGCACCTTCCGCCGCGGCGAGCCGCTCGATTTCCCCTACCAGCCTGTCCGCCAGCCCGCCACCACCAAGAACACCGCCGGCTACTGCCTGCCCGAAAACGCCACCTGGATCGATCTGCTCTGCGGCAGCGAAGGCACGCTCGCCCTGGTCGCGGAAGCCGAGCTCAGCCTCCTGCCTCAGCCGGAGGCCCTGCTTTCAGGTGTCGTCTTCTTCCCCGAGCTCGACGCCGCGCTGGCAGCCGTCGATCAGTGGCGCCCGGTCCCGCAACTTCGCATGCTCGAGTTCATGGACGAGGCTTCGCTCTCCGTGCTCCGGCAGGACGCCGCCGCCCCCGCGCCCCCGGCTGCCCGCGCCTGCCTCATGATCGAGCAGCAGCTCGACGGTCTGGAGGGCGACCCGGTCGACATGTGGCTCGAACGGCTCGCCGCGGCGGGCGCGCTGGAAGAATCCTGGTTCGAGACCACGGCGGCCGGCCGCGAGCGCTTCCGCGCTTTCCGGCACGCCCTGCCCGAAGCCGTCAACGCCCGGGTGCGCAGCCGCGGGTTTGAGAAGATCAGCTCGGATTTCGCCGTGCCGCTGGCGCGCAACACGGAGATGATGGATTTTTACCGGCGCGAGCTGGAGAGCGGCTTCGCCGGGCGTTACACCATCTACGGCCACATCGGAGACGCCCACGTCCACGTCAACATCCTGCCGGAGACGGCCGGCGACTCAGCCCGCGGCCGCGCCTGGATGCTCGAAGCCGCCCGCGTAGCCGTCCGCCTCGGCGGCACCGTCAGCGCCGAGCACGGACTTGGCAAGCGCAAGCGCGCGCTGCTGGAACTCATGTACTCTCCCGCCGAGATCGCCTCCATGCGCGCCGTCAAGTCCCGCCTCGACCCCCAATGGCGCCTCAGCCCCGGCACATTATTTCCGGATCCGAATGTCACCATTTGACCGGGACCGCGTCATTTGATACGCATGGAGTGTCGGCGGCATCGTCCGCCGCGAATTCCCATCGGGGGTGCAAATGGCACTAGACCGTCTTCTTGTTACTGATACGCGTACCGGCCGGCAATACGAACTGCCCATCACGGACGGTACCATCCACGCCACGGACCTGCGGCAGATCAAGGTCTCTGGTGATGACTTTGGCTTGATGAGCTATGATCCCGCCTACCTGAACACCGCGTCCTGCCGCAGTTCCATAACGTTCATCGATGGCGATAAGGGCATCCTGCGCTACCGCGGCTACCCGATTGATGTTCTGGCGGAACATTGCTCGTTCCTCGAGGTCGCCTGGCTCCTCCTCAACGGAGAACTGCCCACGCAGCAGGAGCTCGACTCCTGGGTTGCGGAGGTCAAGAAACACGTCCTCATCCACGAAACCACGAAGAAGTTCCTCGAGGGGTTCCGCTACGATGCGCACCCGATGGGCATGCTCATCTCCACTGTCGCGGCGCTCTCCACCGTCTACCCGGACGCCAAGAACGTCCACGACCCCGCCGTGCGCCGAAAGCACATCGTCCGGCTCATAGCCAAGATGCCGACGATCACGGCGTACTGTTACCGCCACCACTTCGGGTTGCCCTATGTCTATCCGGATCCCGAACTCGGCTACACGGAAAATTTCATGAACATGCTCTGGCGCCTGCTCGAGCCCAAGTACATCGCCAACCCCGTGCTCGCGCGCGCCCTGGACATCCTGTTCATCCTTCACGCCGACCACGAGCAGAACTGCTCGACTTCCACCATGCGCACCGTCGGCTCCTCGCTTGCCGATCCCTATGTCGCTGTCGCCGCCGCCGCCGCCGCGCTCAGCGGCCCCCTGCATGGCGGCGCCAATGAGGAAGTGCTTCACATGCTCGAGGAAATCGGGACGAAGGACAAGGTTCCGGCTTACATCGAGCGGGTCAAGCGCGGCGAGGTCCGCCTGATGGGCTTCGGCCACCGCGTCTATAAGAACTACGATCCCCGCGCCAGGATCATCAAGCGCACCGCCGATGAGGTCTTCGCCGTCACCGGCTACAATCCGAAGATCGAAATCGCCCGCGAACTCGAGCGGATCGCCCTGGAGGACGACTACTTCGTCAAGCGCAAGCTCTATCCCAACGTCGACTTCTACTCCGGCATCATCTACGAAGCCATGGGCTTCAAGCCCAGCCTGTTCACCGTCCTGTTCGCCATCCCCCGCGTGGTCGGCTGGCTGGCCCAGTGGGACGAACTCCTGCGCGATCCCGAACAGAAGATCGCCCGCCCGCGCCAGATTTACATCGGCCACGGCGAGCGCCAGTTCATCCCCATCCAGGAGCGCAAGAAGTAGCCGGCATCGTCATCTGAACCGAGACTGAGCGGGCCGAAGGCCGTTTTCTGTGCCGCGGCTGGAGCGCGCGAAGCGCGTTCTGAGCCGCGACTGGAGCGGGCCGAAGGCCCGCGAAGGGAGCGGCCCCGCGGCGCGGATCCATGCCGCAGGCCGCTTGTTCCGGCCGCTTGCGCGGCCTCCTCCCGCGGCTCCTCCGCGCAAACAACCGCGACAATGGCGCGCCCAGGATCTTAGAAGAAGCAGGATAGGCCGACCTTGCCCCGCTTCCCTGGCCCCTATGGCGCTTTCCGGACGCGCACCCCAGCCCTGCGCCCCGGCTGAAAGCGCAGTTCGAGGATGCCGCCGGAATCGGAGGCTGCTTCGAACATCTCCTCACCGTCCACTTCGACGTCGTAGCGCTTGTCCGGTTCGAGTCCGACAATGAAGGCCACCTCTTCAACCGGCTTCTCGCCCTCCTCGGGAGGTGGCAGCCAGCCGGTTTCGAATTGCAGCCCTCCGGGCGCGAACAGGATGCGGACGGGCCCCAGTTCCAGCGGGCGGGGCTGTGCTTCCGGCCGCACCAGAATGCGCTTGCCGCCGGCGAACAATTGAGCCCGGCCCTCCCACAGGCCGAACCACGACGCCTCCTCGTCCCATCCGGAGCGGACCAGCAGCCGCCCGCGGCCATGGTACACGTCGGGCATGTACGTGAAGCTGAGCCCCGGCTGATACGGATTGGCCCAGAGAAACTCATAAGCGATGCCGGACTCGCCCCGCATCAGGAAACGGTCCATCATCAGCCAGCCCTGGAGGAACTGATGCGGCCGGGCGTTGGCGTCGTAGGCGACAAGGGCGAATTCAGCGGCGCGGGAGAAGATCGCTTCACGCAAATCCGGCTCGCCCGGCTCCCAATAGGCCGGAATCCGGTACTCATTTTCGGCCGCGGGCCACGGTTGAGGATAGTAGGAAAGAAGCAGCAGAGGAGGCAATTCTTCAAACCATTGATTCAGACCCTCGCGCAAATCCAGGCGGAGATTATCCCGGATGACGTGGAGAAACTCTGTCATGGCATAAAGCTGCTCGCGGGAGGAAAAGGGAAAGGCGCCGCGCCGGAGATCCGGAGCGATCCGGCGCTGCCACCAGGTTTCGACTGCGAAGCGCAGCGCCGCCTCGGAAGCCTTCGGTTCGGAATCGGCCATGACAATGGCCGCGAAAGCCAGGGAGCGGACATGGCGCGCATCGCCAGCCCGGGAAGAGAGCGCCGCGGCGAGTTTCCGCCCCATCATCTGGGTGAGAGCCTCGCCCGCCTGGGGCTGGCACCAGTCGTAGACAAGCGCGATCTGGCGCAGCTCACCAGGATCGGAGGCATTCGCCCTGGCGGCCCATTCGGCGGCCTCACGGCAGGCGCCGGGCTGCCCGGCGACCGTGCCCCACAGCGCCAGCGCGAAGCCGGGTTCGCTCATGCGGGCGCGCCCGCGCATCAGCGAGTCAAACTGCTGCCAGCGGATGGATTCGCGCTCCTTTTCCCGCTTCAGCAGCCGCAGGCGGCGCTGGTTCAGCAGCAGGCGGGGCGGTTCGGAGTAGATCTGATAGTCCACATCCTGGGCGCCGGGCGGCTGCTGCGCGCCCAACCAGAGGGCGAGCGCCAGCACCTGTGTCACCATGCCACACCTCTTGGGGCAAAGCAGCCCGCCACAGCCTGGGCGCCCCTCAGGACGGCGTCAGGAATCAACAACTTGCAAGACAGCACGGTTGGCAGCGCGTTTGCTACACTCAAAGGCGAATTGATGAAGTCTCTGTAGACCTGCCCTCTGCTGTGACGGGCCAGTGAAAGGAATAAGTGGAACTTGGATACGCAGTGCTTGCGGGAGCCGGTGTTCAAAGATCTTTTCCACTGCATCTGATCGCTGGCAGGTCCCAGCAGAGGGTCATTTTTTTTCGCATTCATCTTACGTGGATTGGCTGACGGCTTGACGGAGTTCTCTCCCCGGGAAACGGGAAGCGGTTCTCCGGATCTGAGTGGTGAAGAGTAGTCGAAAGCGGCAGCTTCATCAGGAGCGAAAGGGAACGAAGGCTTTATCGGATCTGGCGTGACCGCCGCCGTGACCCTCGCCCAGCCAGGGCGGGCCGCATTGGATTGACTCATTTCGAGTGACCCCCGCCATGAGGCGATCCAATGCGGCTTTTTCTTGCCCTCACCAGCACAGCGTGCCGGAGCGGGGCTCTTCTTCCTCATTCGGCAGATAGATGGCTTTGCATTTTTCGCAGCGGTAGATTTCCGCATCCGGGCCGAAGCGCTGCCGGATCTCGTCTCCGAAGAAATACCACCGCTTCAGGTGCCCCGCGCACAGCTTGCCCTTCTCGTCCTTCAGCCCGCAGGAACGGATGCGGGGCGCACGCTTCAGGATCTTGGTGCCGTCGCTCAGCGTGCCGATCTCGACTGCCTGCGGCACTGGCCGCGTCGCCTCTGCATACTTCGGGTTCGCCATGGCAAACAGGACCTCGAAGCCCTCATTATGTCACAGAGGGGCCGCGGCTCTGTGCCGCTCGATGTGATTCACTGACAGGAAGGAAACCGCCATGAACCGCCGTCACTTCCTGGCATCGCCGCTGGCTGCCGCGCCGTGGCCCGGCGCTCAGGCCCAGCCGCCGGATCCCGCCGCGGCGCGGCGCCCCAACGTCATCTGGTTTTTCGGCGATCAACACCGCGCCCAGACGCTCGGCATCTCCGGCGATCCGAACGTCAGCACGCCCAACATCGACAACCTCGCCTCCATGGGGGTGCAGTTCACCCACGCCGTCTCCGGCTTCCCCCTGTGCTGCCCCTTCCGCGGGTCGCTGCTCACCGGACGCTACCCGCACCACTGCGTGCCCGGCCATGAATACCCGCTGCCGGAGAACCAGCCGACCATCGCCCAGCCCTTCCGCGAGGCCGGCTACCATACGGCGTATTTCGGCAAATGGCATCTCGGCGGCTGGAAGGAACGAAACGGCCGCGCAGCGCATTTCATTACCGATCCGCGCCGCCGCGGCGGCTTCGACACCTGGACCGGCTATGAGAACAACAACTCGCAGTACGATTGCTGGGTCCACGGCGGAGAAGGCAAGGACGCGTTCCACTACCGCCTGCCCGGATATGAAACCGACGCGCTTACCGATCTGCTCATCCGTTATGTGAAAGAGCAGGCAGCCGCGCAGCGCGCGGGCGCCGGCAAGCCTTTCTTCGCCGTCTGCTCCGTGCAGCCTCCTCATGATCCCTATGTCGCGCCGCCGGAAAACCTCCAGCGCCACACGCCCGCCTCCATCCGCTTCCGTCCCAACGTCCCTGACGTGCCCTGGGTCCGCGGCCGCGCCGCGCGCGAACTGGCCGGCTACACAGCAATGGTCGAGAACCTCGACTTCAACCTCGGCCGCGTCATCCGCACGTTGCACGAGGAGGGCCTGTACTTCGACACCCACGTCGTGTTCTTCTCCGATCACGGCGACATGCTCGGCTCGCACGGCCAGTTCCGTAAGACAAATCCTTTCGAGGAGTCCATCCTCATTCCGTTCTTCATCAGCGGCGGCCAGCCGTCCTATGAAGGCCGCAACACCGGCCGCTGGCCCGTGCTGCTGAACGCTCCCGACATTGCACCCACCACGCTTGGACTGTGCGGCATCCAGCCGCCGGCATGGATGGAGGGCAAGGATCTGTCCGCCATGCGGCTGCGGCGCGAAAAGAGTCCCGAACCCAGCCTGCCCGATTCGGCCTATCTGCAGTGCGTGATTCCCACCGGCCACGGCGACTCGACCAACAAAGCCTACCGCGGCGTGGTGACGCAGGACGGCTGGAAATACGTCTGCTTTGAGAACGTGAGCTGGCTGATGTTCAACCTGAACGAGGATCCATACGAGCAGGTGAACCTGGCGCACAACAACCGCTTCCGCGCCGAACGGCGCAAGCTGATCGCCCGGCTCCGCCAGTGGATCGCCGACACGGGCGGCAGGTTCGCCGTGCCGGACGATTGAGAGGCGCGCCAGGTGCGAAAATCGCAATAGCCATGCCGCGCGTCACGCTCGAGGTCAACGGGCAAAGCCGTACGGCCGAGGCGCCCGCGGGCGCGACGCTGCTCGAGTTTCTTCAGGACTGCCTGCACCTCAGTGGTGTGCGCGCCGGATGCGGAGAGGGCACTTGCGGCGCCTGCACGGTGCTGCTGGACGGCCGCGCCACCCGCGCGTGCATGATCACGGCCGCAGCCTGCCAGGGCAAGCGCATCACCACGCTGGAAGGCCTCGCTCTCAACGGCCAGATGCATCCCGTGCAACTCGCCTTCCTGCAGCACGCCAGCCTGCGCTGCGGCTTCTGCACTCCCGGCGCGATTCTCGAGGCCGTGGCGCTGCTCGAAGACGGCTCCCGGCCGGTGACGAAACGCCGCATCCGGCAGGCGCTGGCCGGCCACCTCTGCCACTGTGGAATGCACGCGCGCATCGTGGAGGCGGTGGAGGAGGCGGCGCGGAAGATGGGAAGGCTGCACGGCCGGGATGAACCGGCCCGGGGGCCGGGAGGACAACGAAAGACAGACGGGTGATAGGGTATTGCCATGCGGAAGATCTTCCTCGTCGCAGCCCTTCTGGCGCCATTGGCTGGCGTGGCGTGGTTCCAGATGCGCCGGGCTGGCAGTCTCGCGGACGGCTCATTTCTGATTCCCACCGGGCAACGGCTGACGCCGGCGGGCGCTCACATCGAGGTGGCGGACCGTCCTCTGGGCATGACTCTCAGTCCGAATGGGAAGCTGCTGGCCGTGGCCACGGGCAGCAACTTCGCGCCGCGTGCGCTGCACCTGATCGATACCGCGCAGCAGCGCGTTGCGCAGACCTTGTCCGTGGGAGACACGTTCGTCGGCGTGGCGTTCAGCGCCACAGGCGAAGAGCTGTATGTGGGCGGCGGGCGCGAGCATGACGTCAAGATCTTCCGCCGCCGTCAGGATGGCTCGTTCGCACAAGAAGCGCGTATCGAAATCCCCGGTTCCGCACCCAGCGGCCTGGCGGTGACGGCGGACGGCAGGCGCCTGTTCGTGGCGCTGAACCTGAAGCACGCCGCTGCCATGATCGACCTGGCCACGCACGAGGTGCGCGAACTCGAATCCGGAAGCTTCCCGTACACGGCTGTGGCCGCGGGCGGCAAGGTGTATGTCAGCAACTGGGGCGGGCGGAAGCCGCTGCCGGGCGACCGCACCGATGGCGCGTTTCCGGTGGTGCTCGATGAGCGCGGCATTCCGGCCAGCGGCACAGTGACCGCGTTTGATTCCACGTCCGGGAAGCGTCTGTCGGATATTGACGTCGGACTGCACCCGAGCGCGATGGCGTTCGATGAGAAGCGCGCGCGGCTGTATGTGGCCAACGCCAACAGCGACACGGTTTCGGTGATCGACACGCGGATAGACCGCGTGATCGAAACGATCCGTGTGGGGCCGTTCGACGGCGCGCCGCTCGGCAGCTCGCCCAACGCGCTGGCCGTGTCGCCGGGCGGCGATACGCTGTATGTGGCCAACGCCGCCAACAATGCCGTGGCCGTGATCGGCGCCGGCGGCGGCAGGGCGCGCGTGGAAGGTTTCATCCCCACGGGCTGGTATCCCACCGCAGTGGCTCTGGACAGCGCCGGCAAGCGGCTGTGGGTGGCCAGCGGGTATGGTTTCGGCTCCGTGGCGCCGCCTCCGGCGGGGCGCGCCGGGCGCAGCTACCGCGACCGTGCGGGCGTGGTGTCCGTGCTGGACGTGCCGGGACCGCGGGAGCTGGCGCGGATGACGCGGCAGGTGCTCGAAAACAACCGCGACCAGAGCGGGCAACCTGCGCCCCCGAAATCCGGCCACCCCGTGCCGATGCACCGCGGCCAGGCATCGCCGATCCGCCACGTGTTCTACATCATCAAAGAGAACCGCACCTATGACCAGGTGCTCGGAGACCTGCCGCAGGGCAACGGCGATCCGTCGCTGGTCCACTTCGGCCGGGACGTGACCCCGAACCACCACGCGCTGGCCGAGCAGTTCGTGCTGCTCGACAACTATTACGCGCCAGGCGATCAGTCCGCGCTCGGGCACCGCTGGTGCACGCAGGGTTACGCGAGCGACTGGATACACAAGTACGGCAACGCCCGCAACGACGCCAACCCGATGCTGTTCGCCCCGAGCGATTTTCTCTGGGACAACGCTCGGAAACACGGCGTCAGCGTGCGGGCTTACGGGGAGCGCGGCCGGACGGTGATCGACCCGCCGAACGCCTCATGGACCGACATCTATCAGGACTGGAAGAACAGGAGCGGAAAAATCCGCCTCCAAGCTATACCGCTTGTTCTCGGCCTGAGAGACATTTACCATCCCGTTTATCCGGGATTCAATATGCGCATTACGGATCAATTGCGCGCCGATATTTTCCTCGAAGAATTCCGGAAATTCGAACAGGAAGGGAACCTGCCGCGGCTGGTGATCCTGCTGCTGCCGCAGAACCACACCAACGGCACGGCGGAGGGCTTCCCTACCCCGCGCGCCACCGTTGCCGACAACGATCTGGCGCTGGGCCGCATCGTCGAAGCTGTCTCGCACAGCCGCTACTGGCGCGAGTCGGCGATCTTCGTCACCGAAGATGACGCGCAGAACGGGCTGGACCATGTGGCCGGGCACCGCACGGTAGGGCTGGTGATCTCGCCGTGGGTGCGCCGGAAAGCGGTGGACAGCACGTTCTACACGACTATCCATATGTACCGCACCATCGAGCAGATCCTGGGGCTGCCGCCGTCCAATCAGTTCGATCTGGCCGCCGAGCCGATGTTCACGGTCTTCACCACGCAAACAGACATCACTCCATACAAGGCGCTGCCGAACCGGATCCCGCTCGATGAAATGAACCCGCCGGTGAAAAAGCTGGCCGGCATGGCGCGGCGGCTGGCCGAGGCGTCCGCCCGCATGGACTTCGCGGAGCCCGACGCCGCCGACGAGCAACTCCTGAACCGCGCCGTCTGGCACTCGCTGTTCCCCGCGCGGCGGTATCCGGCAACGCGCCGCCGCTGATGGCGCGGCCTTGGCCGTGCCGCTGCTCCTGGCTGCACACGGCCTCTATCGCATACCCGCCGCGCCCAAAATGGCGAAGGGAGGTTGCCTCGCGGCCATTTCGCACCGCCAGGGAGCGGGTAACTCCGGATGTTGGCCCGTACCGCCATGAGGAGCGCACGAAGGGAACCTGGGGGCCGCAGCAACAAATGCTTGACAAAGAGTCAAGAAAACCTTAATATCTGATTCTAGAGTTTTCTGTCAATCTTCCTGAGCCGCTGCCGGAGAGGGGCCGCCGGCGGCCGGGGATGAAACGGGCGCGGCGAAAAGGCCGAAGGCCGGAAAGGTAACGTGTGCTCACGGACGGATAGGAGTTTGCCATGGTAGGCCGTTGGAGACATTCGATTCACTTGATCCGGCCGGCGGCGGTCTTCCTGGCGGGGCTGGTGCTGTTTCTGGTGGTACGGGCTTTCGTTGTGCCCCCCAGTTTCGGCCAGTACGGGCACTATCGCGCGGCCGTGCTCGACGAAATCCGGGCCAGGCCGGTGAAGTACGCCGGCCAGGAAACATGCGCCGGGTGTCATCCGGATCAGTTGGAAGCGAAGGCCAGGGGCAAGCACGCCACGGTCGCCTGCGAAGCCTGCCACGGCCCGGCGGCGCAGCATGCGGATGATCCCGGATCGATCAAACCACTGAAGCCTGAAGGGACGGCCCTGTGCGCGGGCTGCCACGAGATGGACGCGGCCAAGCCGAAGTGGTTCCGTCAGGTGAAGACGAAGGAACACATGACCGGGATGAAGTGCACGGAGTGTCACGCCGCCCATAGTCCGGCGCTTTAAGAGAAGAAGGGCAAAGTCATGGATGCAACGCGCAGAGAAATCCTGAAAGGGGCCGGGTTGCTGTTGATCTTCGGGGCGCGGGCCAGTTCCGATGCGGCCCCGGCAACAGCAGGCGCCGCCGCGGAGGGGAGCTACGATCCTCGCCAGCACCTGTGGGCGATGACCATCGACATTGATAAGTGCATCGGGTGCGGCAACTGCGTGCGCGCTTGCGCGCAGGAAAACGACGTGCCAGAGGAATATTTCCGAACCTGGATCGAGCGGTACGAAATCGATGGCAGCGACCTGGAGCACCCGAAGGTCAGTTCGCCGGACGGCGGCAAACACGGCTTCCCCCCTTCCACGGAGACACGCACCAAGCAGTTTTTCGTGCCGAAGCTGTGCAACCATTGCCTGGAATCGCCCTGCGTCCAGGTATGCCCGGTGGGGGCGACGTTCGACTCGCCGGACGGAGTGGTGCTGGTGGACGAGTCCTACTGCCTCGGGTGCCGCTACTGCGTGCAGGCGTGCCCGTACGGATGCCGCTACATCCATCCCAGGAAGATGACAGTGGACAAGTGCACTCTGTGCTACCACCGCATCACAAAGGGGCTGACGACAGCCTGCTGCGAGGCTTGTCCAACACAGGCGCGGGTGCTGGCGGATCTGAAGAATCCTGCCGACCCGGTGCATGAATTTCTGAGACAAAACAAGGTCCAGGTTCTCAAGCCGCACATGGCCACGCGCCCCAAGGTGTTTTACCGGGAGCTGGATGGGGCGGTGCGGTGAAAGGAGGCGAAGCGAGATGATGGCGCCGGTGCCGGGAGTGGAAGGCTTCATGTATCCGAATGAAGTGGAGCTGCAATGGAGCCTGCTCATCGTGCTGTATCCCTACATCACGGGGCTCGTGGCAGGAGCATTCATCCTCGCCTCGCTCGAACGGGTGTTCCGGGTGAAGGCGGTGAAGCCGACCTACCGGCTGGCTTTGCTGACGGCGCTGGCGTTCCTGCTGGTGGCGCCGCTTCCGCTGCAGCTCCATCTGGGGCATCCGGAGCGCAGCTTCGAGATGTACCTGACGCCGCACCGGTCTTCCGCCATGGCGATGTTCGGTTTCGTCTATCTCTGGTACCTGCTGGTCGTGTTGCTGGCGGAGATCTGGCTGGATTACCGGGCTGACATCGTGCGGATGGCCACCGTGGAAACCGGGTGGAAACGCGGGCTGTACCGGGCGCTCACTTTAGGCTCGATGAACGTCAGCGAGGAGGCCAGGGCGGTCGACGACCGGGCAGGCTACTGGATCACCATCATTGGCATTCCCTCCGCATTTCTGCTCCACGGGTATGTGGGATTCATCTTCGGCTCGGTGAAGGCGAATGCCTGGTGGTCGACGCCGCTGATGCCGATTGTCTTCCTGTTCTCGGCGATGGTGTCCGGCATCGCGGCGGTCATGCTCCTTTACATGGCCGCGATGCGTTTGCAGGGCAGGAAGGTGGACATGCTCTGCCTGGACACGATCGCCAAATATCTCTTTTATGTGTTTCTCATTGATTTTTCGCTCGAAATGCTGGATTTGATTCACCGCATTTACGAAGCCGATGAATCCTTCCGAAGCCTGGACTTCATGGTGCATTCGCGGCTGTGGACGTCGCAGGTGGTGCTCCAGATCGTGCTGGGCACCTGCGTGCCTCTGGCTTTGCTGGCGGCGGCGCAAGTGGTGAGACTTGGCGAGACGGCGCGGAAGCGGATCTACGCTGCGGCGGGGATCCTGACGCTGGTGGGGATCTTTGCGATGCGGTGGAATGTGGTGATCGGGGGCCAGCTCTTTTCCAAGAGCTATCTGGGATACACCTCCTACAAGCTGGATTTTGCCACCCGCGAGGGGCTGCTTCCGGCAATCGTGCTGATGCTTCTCCCGTTTGGCATTCTCTGGGTTCTGGCAAGACTGTTGCCTCCGTGGGGAGCGGAGGAAGGAGGCCGCGATGGAGCCAGAGTCTTCACCACATGAAGGACTGGACGGCGGTGTAGAGAGGAGACTGGACCGGATCGAAGCCCGGCTGGCGGAAGTCGAGCGCCGGCTGGGGATGGCCGGCGGAGCAACCGTGCAGACAGGCGCCGCCGGCGAAGCCGCTGCGGAGTTGCCGGAACTGCGCATGCCGGAGGCGGGCAGCCTGCCCGGGTTGGCCGGGAAGTCATTTCTGGGGCTGGCGGCTGCCTACCTGCTGAGGGCGTTGACCGAGAGCGGCATGCTGGCGCCCGCCGTGGGTGTGGCGCTCGGACTGGCGTACGCCCTGGCCTGGCTGGTTTGGGCGGCTCGGACCCCGGCAGAGGAGGCCCTCACGGTGCAGATGAGGGCGCTGACATCGGCGCTGATTCTTGGCCCGCTTCTCTGGGAAGCCCATCTGAAATTTCAGGCGATCACCCCCTGGCAGACAGCCGGCGTTCTGGTGCTGTTCGCGGGTTCGGCTCTGGCGATCTCCTGGCGCAAGAACCAGACGGCGGTGGCGCTGATCGGTTCGCTGGCAGGGATGCTGCTCAGCGCTGCGTTTCTGATCCGCACGCACGATCTGGTTCCTTACACAGCGGGGTTGCTGGCGCTGGCGGCGGCAGTCGAGACTTCGGCCTGTCTGGAACACTATCTGGGAGAACGCTGGATCGTGGCGGGACTGACGAACCTGGCCGTCCTGCTGTTGACGTTTGTCGCGACCAAGCCGCCGGGCACCCTGGAAGGCTACGCACCGGTGGGACGGGCGGAAGCGATCGGGGCGCAGGCGGTTCTGGTAGGAATTTATCTGGCCAGCACGATGGTGAGGACCCTGCTGCGCGGATTCCGGATTTCGCTGTTTGAGCTGGCCCAGGCGACAACGGCGCTTTGCATCGGCGTCTGGGGCGCGCTCACGGTGGCGCACGGGCATCCGCGGGCGGTTCTGGTGGCGGGCCTGTTTTGCGCATCCTGCGGAGTCCTGTGTTACGTCGTGTCTTTCGCATTCCTGGAGCGCCAGGCGAAGAACGACCGGAATTTTTACAGCTACGCAACCTTCGGGCTGGCTCTGGTGCTGGCCTCAAGCGGGTTGCTGTTCGGGGGCACGCTCCGCGCCCTGTTATGGGCGGTGCTGGCGGCAGCCTTTGTGCTCGCCGGGCGCGAGTCGGGGCGCATGCTGCTGAAACTGCACGCAGGCATCTATGCCTCGCTTGCGGTCACTGCCTCCGGGCTTGCCGCGAAGGCGAACGTGAGCTTCCTCGGCCGCGGGCCGCATGAAGCCAGCGGCGCCGAGCCGGCAATGTGGATCGCCGCAGCCGGCGCATTGACCAGCTATGGCCTGCTGCTAACCCGGAAGCCGGAGCATTGCACGGCCGTTTACCGGCTGGCGAGTCTGCTCTTGGGGGCGGCGGCGGTCTGGTCGCTGGCCGCGGCGGGGGCTGTGGCCGTCAGTTACTGGTGCAGCGCTGCGCCCGGAACCCGGCACTTCTGCCCAACGCTGCTGACGGCAGTGCTGGCGGCAGTGGCGGCCGCAGCAGGAACAGGCTTCCGGTACTGGCGCCGCGAAGAACTGAAATGGATGGCCTGGCTGCTGACGCTTGTGGCGGCATGCAAGGTCTTTCTCCAGGACCTGCCGCAGGCTCATCCGTTCGCGATTGTGCTGTCGCTGCTGCTCTTTGGCGCCCTGCTGATCTGGATGCCGCGCCTGACAAGAGCCGGGCGCGGCAGCGCCCAGCCCGGCGCACCGGTTCAATCGTGACCGCCGGCCCGGGTTGATATACTCGCTTCGTTCCACTCTCACAAGAAGGATCGGACGATGAAGATCAGGCGTGGACTATTCCTGACTCTGGTTGTGTGCGCCGGGCTGGCGCCAGCCGACGAGGTTCCCTATCAGAAGCCGCCCAAAGAGATTCTCGACGTACTGCACGCCCCCGCACCGCCGCTGACAGTCATCAATCCCTCGCACACGCACGTGCTGATCGTGGACCGCGAGCTGATGCCGCCCATCGCCGAGCTGGCCAAACCGATGCACCGGCTGGCCGGGCTGCGCATCAATCCTGCCAACAACGGCAAGCACCTGCCGCCGCTCACATTGACGGGGCTCAGCGTTAAGTCCATCGAGAAAGGAGCCGAGACGAAGATCGCGCTGCCGGCGGGCGTGCGGTTTACATCGCCCGCCTGGAGCCCGGACGGAAAGCGCTTTGTCCTGCTCGGCTACACGCCCAATGCCGTGGAGCTGTACTTCGGCGCGGTGGATACGCCTGCTCTCAGGCGCGTGCCGGGGCTGCGGATCGACGACACCATGGACGGCATCGCCGGCTGGTGGAGCGGAAGCGAAGAACTGCTGGTGCGGACCGTGCCCGCCAGACGCGGCGCGCCACCGGCGAAGCCTGCCGTGCCCGCCGGGCCGAACGTGCAGGAGTCGGCCGGGCAGTCCGGTCCGGTGCGCACTTATCAGGACATGCTTTCCAACGCTCACGACGAAAAGCTGTTCGAATACTACTGCACGTCGCAGCTCGCCATCGTCAATGCGAACACGCTGCGCGTGCAGCCGGTAGGCGAGTCGAGGATCTTCACTGAGGCCGAGCCTTCCCCGGACGGGCGGTACCTGCTGGTGGAGTGGGTCCACAAACCGTATTCCTACCTGCACCCATACATGGCCTTCCCGCGCGAAAAAGAAGTCTGGGACCGCTCGGGCAAGCTCGTCCACAAAGTGCATTCGGCGCCGCTCGCGGACCGTGTTCCCATCGAAGGCGTGCCTGTCGGCCCGCGCAACGTGAGCTGGCGTCCTGCCGAAGGCGCGACGCTGGTATGGTGGGAGGCGCTCGACGACGGCGATCCGCGCAAGAAAGTCCCGCACCGCGACCGGCTGATGCTGCTGAAGGCGCCGTTCAACGAGCCGGCGCGGGAGATTTACAGAACGAAGCACCGCGCCCGCGGCGTGATCTATGGCGAGCGCGGCGGGCTGGCGCTGGTCACCGACTACGACCGCGACCGCCGGTGGGTGGAGACCGTGCGCATCTTTCTCGACGACCCCGGCGCCGCGCCGAAGTTGATCTGGTCTCGCAACATGCAGGACCGCTACCGCAATCCCGGCATGCCGGTGATGAAGACGCTCGCCAACGGGCGGAGTGTCATGCACCAGAGCGGCGAATGGATCTTCCTTGCCGGCGAGGGCGCCACGCCGCAGGGCGACCTCCCGTTTCTGGATCGCTTCAGGATCGAGACCGGCGAGACCGAGCGGCTGTTCCGCGCCGGCGAGAAGGGCTATGAAAGCTTTGCGGCGCTGCTGAGCGAAGACGGCTCGCGGTTCCTGACGCGCTATGAGACGCCCGATTCGCCGCCAAATCTCTATATCCGCACCCGCGGCAGCGACCAGCGGCGGGCGCTGACAGACTTCAAAGACACCACGCCGCAACTGCGCGGCATCCGGCAGCAACTGGTGACATACAAGCGCAAGGACGGCGTGCAACTCTCCTTCACGCTGATGCTGCCGCCGGGGTACAAAGAAGGGCAGCGGCTGCCGACGATTCTGTGGGCGTACCCGCTTGAGTACACCGATGCTGACACGGCCGGGCAGATCGGCGGCTCCACGCAACGCTATGTGCAGATGCGCGGAGCGTCCCATCTGTTCCTGCTGCTGGCTGGCTACGCGATTCTCAACAACGCGACGATTCCAATCGTCGGCGATCCCGAAACCGTGAACAACACTTACATTGAACAGCTCGTCATGGGCGCGGAAGCGGCGATCGACAAGGCGGTGGAGATGGGCGTGACGGACCGCAACCGCGTCGGCGTCAGCGGTCACAGCTACGGCGCGTTCATGACGGCCAACCTGCTGGCCCATACGCGGCTGTTCAAGGCGGGCGTGGCACGGTCGGGCGCGTACAACCGGACGCTGACGCCGTTCGGGTTCCAGAGCGAGCGGCGCACTTTCTGGCAGGCGCGCGACATCTACATCAAGATGTCGCCCTTCACTTACGCCGATCAGATCAAGGATCCGATCCTGCTGATCCACGGCGAGGCGGATAACAACCCTGGCACGTTCCCGATCAACTCGGAACGGCTCTACCAGGCGGTGCGCGGCAACGGGGGCACGGTGCGCCTGGTGATGCTGCCGCACGAGAGCCACGGCTACCTGGGGCGCGAGAGCGTCGAGCACGCCATCTGGGAGATGCTCACCTGGTTCGACCGCTATGTGAAGAACTCCGGGGCCAAAGCGCCATCGGAGTGAGGCGTAACGGAGAACCCGGGCTGGACGTCGATAGACAGGGGAGCGGCACGTCCCCGGTCAGTGACCCGGCAGCGCCTGGACGGCGCGGGGGCAATTCTCTCAAGCAGGCATGGCAGGAGGTGTCAGACTCATGAGGACGATTCTTCGCGTGCTCGTTTTCGGCTCGGTGGTTGCTTCCGCCCAGACCCAGCCCGCAGCGCGCGATTTGACGGCGGTATCGCACGACGTGCTGGCTGCGATACAGACGGTCAAAAATCACTCATCCAGTCTGCTCAAAGAAGTGGAGAAGCAGCAGCCTGACCGGCAGGCGGTAGCGGCGCTGGCGGCGCAGGGCGTCTCGCAGGCCAAACAGATCCGGAAACTGATCGAAGAACTCGACGCATTTTACGAGAAGATGCCCGAGGCGCAGCAGAGCGCGCTACGGCGGTCGTGGTCGGTGGCGACGATCCTGAGCGGGTGCATGGAGTCGGCGGCGGACTCGCTGGCGGGCGATTCGCCGGACGTCTGGGCGGAAGTGCGCACCGGCGTGGAATGTGCTCAGAGGCGGGCTGGACAACTGGAAGAGATTCTGGCGCCGTTCCGGCGGGGGCAGTGAGGCTTCCCCAAACCTGAAACCTGCGCCTGGGCAGGATCGTCAATCAGGGTGCGTGGCGGCTGCGGCCGCTCCCGCCTGAGCGGCCCTTCCGGCGCGCCATCCCGAATCCTACATTCAGCTTGAAGGAGGTACTGCGATGCGAAGCTTGTGGAAGCTCGTCCCTGCGATGCTTTGCGCCGCTGCTCTTCTCGGAGCGGATACGGATTCGCAGGCGAGCCTGAAAGACATGGCCCAGAAGCTGATCTCGGAGTCGAGGACGACGCGCGAGGTGGCCATGCAGATCGCCGAACAGCTCCGCAAGACGGCGGACACGGGTGCGGTTCGCGACCAGATTCCGGTGCTGGAGCAACATGCGGCGTCGATCCGGCAACTCATTGGCGATCTGGAATCCAAGGGCACGACATTGACGGCCAGGCAGCGCCAGCAGCTCGAAACGGCGCGCAAGGTGGCCGAGATCCTGAACGTGTTCATCGAGAACAAGAAGCAGATGCTCAACTCGGTGACTTCTCCGCGGGACCGCGACCAGGTGCGCTATCAGGCCATCGGCGTGGCACAGCGGGCGGAGATGATCGAGAAGACCATCTCGAAACTCGGCCTGTAAGCCGGGCGTTTCCAGATTGGGCGCTGGGCGTAACGCCCGGCGCCCGGTTGGACCAGAGCCGCAAGGGGATTGATCTCCCCATCCCCACGGGAGTCTCCGTGAAAACGGCGGCCGCCTGCCGCTGTCAGACTCTGGAATGTGGGCGCGCATAACCGGATCTCCACACATGGATGCCGCCGTGCGCGCCGGAGCCGAGGCGGCGGATCGAAAATCCAGCCGGAGGGGGATGTAGGTCCCGCGGAGCGGGTGGGCAAAGGCATCGCGGGCGCCCTGATGGCGGCAGACAGGCACGCAGGCCACGAACTGGCGGGACGTAACTGAAGACATCGCGGACGGCGAAAGGGCAGAGAGTTCAAGAAGCGCGCCCGACAGCGCCGGGGAGTTATCCAGCGCGGTTGAAACGCGAGCCCAGGCGCTGGAATGGCTCTTTCTTCTGATGAGGCGGCAGGCTCCTGCCTCGCGCCTCACGAGACAACCTCCTTGCTGATCCTGCCGCGGCAGGCAGCCGGGACCGGCGGCAATGCCGGTCCCGGCATTTCTTTTCTTTCGCGCCCTCCTGGGAACGCAGCAGCAAGCGGAGACGCCGTCTGAAACTGGCTTGCGGCCGGGAAGATCCGGTGTGTATGGACAGGAAATGGCGGGAGGATCAGAGGGCAGCCGCGGAGAGATTGGTGGAGGCGGCGGGAGTCGAACCCGCGTCCGAAATGGTTCTCCGAAGCAAGCCTACGTGCGTATCCGGCCTTTGAATCTCAACGCTGTGGTCCGGACCAGCGCGGCCTCACAGCGTCCAGCCTGGGAAATCTCGGATCTCGGCCTCAGGCGGCAACCTCGACCCCAGCCTGCGAAGATGACGCTTCCCGGCGGCCCGCAGGCCTGCCACCGTTCAGCGGCTGCCTAAAGATTAGGCAGCGTAGGCAAACTGCTGATTGGCAGTTTTGGTTTTCCGATCGTTTTACGGGAGCTCGGAACCCGGCACGCCTCACTTCGTCGATCCCATCCCGTCGAATCCGTTACGCCCCCTTGCTTGAGAAACGGGCTCTCTTTGCGGAGAGCCTCTGCTTCTAGTTTAACGCGGCGGTCAAACAGCGCCAATCCCGCCGGAACACCACCTCAGCCGCGGGGTGCATCGAGCACGGCGGCGACGGCGTGCAGGGTGGCGGCGATGCGCACGCTGGCCACCACGGCATCGGGAGTAAGTCCCTTTTCACGAACCACCGCTTCGTGCGACTTGATGCAGGCCTCGCAGCCGTTGATCGAAGACGCTGCCAGACAAGCCAGCTCAAAATCCACCGGGTCGCCGCCGTGCGTGCGGATGATCTGCATGCGCAGCCGCGCGGGGACGCTGGCGTACTCGTCTTTGGCGAGCATATGGCGAAAGCGGTAGTAGATGTTATTCATCTCCATGATGGCGAAGGCCGCCTTGGCCGACTCCAGTTGCTCCGGCGACAGCCTCGCGGCCGCTTCGTCGAGGATCGTGCGGCTCAGCGTTTCGTTGCGGCAGGCCAGCGCACAGGCCACAGCCGTCGTCCAGGTCTGCCGCTCGGTCAGTTCCTGCTGCGCCAGCACGTTCTGCAAATTCAGCTTCAGGTCGCGCGCATATGCGGGCAAGGACTCGGCGAGTTCTGTCAGATTCATCTCGGATGCTCCTGGGAATCGAAGATTGGCGCGCGGGAACGCGCCTCGGGGCGCGTCCCGCGGCGGATGGGGGGTTAGACGTGAATGGTTTCCTGGCCCTTCTGCCAGTTGCAGGGGCACAGCTCGTCGGTCTGGAGCGCGTCGAGCACACGCAGCACCTCGTTCACATTGCGGCCGACATTGAGGTCGGTCACCATGACGAAGCGGATGATGTTGTCCGGATCGACGATGAAGGTGGCGCGCTGGGCCACGCCGGCCTCCGGATCGAGAATGCCCAGGGCGGAGGTGAGCTCCCGCTTGATATCGGCCAGCATCGGGAAGGGCAGGTCCTTCAGGTCCGCGTGGTGCTGCCGCCAGGCGAGGTGCACGAACTCGCTGTCCGTGCTGCAACCCAGCACCTGGGCGTCGCGGTCCTGGAAGTCCTTATTGAGCTTGCCGAAGCCGACGATCTCCGTCGGGCAGACGAAGGTAAAGTCTTTGGGCCAGAAGAAATACACCTTCCACTTGCCCTTGTACGTGTCCTGATTGATGTCGGTGAACGCTTTCTTCAAATCCGTGTCCACCGTGGCTTTCAGATTGAAATCCGGAAACTTCTGTCCAACTCCAAGCATATTTTTCGTCGACTCCTTTTTGTTGTAATTGCGAGAAACATTCTCAAGTTTTCTTCCTGGCGCAGCCGGGGCAAAGTCCGAGAATCTCCACCCGGCAGCGGAGAATCCGGTATCCTGCCGGCGCGCTGCGCCTGATACGAACAGGTCCGATGGCCCCCTGCTCCAGGTCCAGAATGGCCCTGCACTCGACACACACCAGGTGGTGATGGTCCTCAGGGTTCGTCTCCAGGAGCAGGGCCCCGTGATGAACCGTCACCTCCCGGAGCAAACCGGCTTCGATAAAGGTGTGGATGTTCTTGTAAACCGTGGCGAGCGAAATGGCGGGAATCTGCCGCTTCACCCGCTCATAAATCTTCTCGGGCGACGGGTGTCCGCCGGATTCCAGCACAGCGCGGAAGATGGTCTCGCGCTGATGGGTCAGCGCCAGGCCGGCGTCCCGGCATTGTTGCCGGAACTCCTTCAACCTGTCTTCCACGAAGTGCGCCATTTGGATAATTATTATTAAACAAGAAGAGCTATCCTGCCGTCAAGCCCTGCTTCTACTTGCGCAGCATGCCCGGCTCTTATGGGATGCCGGCCGGCCGCCTGCCGATGCGGGCTTGTGGCAATGACAGCCATAAGCGAATCCAATCACTCCGCCCCGTAGCCCTTCGCCGGGCAATCGTAAACCGCTCACCCGCGGCCAGGCCCGGTGACTCCGGAACCGGGGCGCGAGGCTGCGGAGTCCGGGGAGCGGTTCTTGCCCCCCGGCCGCGCCGGAGATGGTTGGCCATACTCAAGTACTCCCGCTTCACCCGTACTACGGCAATTCGCCCGATGCGCTGATCCCGGGAATCACCGCAGGAAATGAGAAAGCGCACTGAGCCGCTACTGGCGCAAGCAGCCTCCTCCGATCGAACAAGCAGAACAGTCGAAATCGGAACGTTCGAAGGGAGACATACATGGCTTTCCGGTTTGGTGGAAACGCCGGGATCCTGGCTCTGGCGACGGTGTTCTGCACCCTTTCATGGGCGCAGGACGAGAACGCCCCGCCGAAAGGGCAGCGCGCGGCGCGCAAGGCCGAACTGGTTGAGCGGGCCCGGAGCATGAACGCGTCAGTGCTCGAACTCCACAGGCAGGTGCGTGAAGCCAGCGAGGAATCGCGCATCGCATTGCGGCAGCAGGCGGCCGATCAGATCCGCGAGCGCGCCCGCACGCTGCGGGAACTCGTGCGATCCGACCCGGCGGGCGCGCTGCGGATGATGCTGGACGAAGAGGTCCTGGCTGCACTCCGGAAGGACTTCCCCGAACAGGCGGGACAACTGGAGCAGCACGGCGAGTGGGAGGGGCCGGTGGAGACGATGGTCTTCGACGGGGAAGACCTGCAGGAACATGAGGTAGCGCACCACCTGGACCTTGGGGAAGAGACGCTTGAAGTTCGAATGGCCGGCGCGGAGCCGGAAGGCATCGAATGCGGCAAGCGGGCGCGCTTCCGGGGTGTGCGCGTCGGCGAAGTCGTAGCGGCGGCCGAGGGTGAAGTCGTGGCTGCGGCCGGCGGCGCCTCAGGCGGGGACGCCGCTGCGGCGGCAGCCTGCGGGCCGAAAGGACAGCAGAATATAGCCGTGCTGTTGGTGACATTTCCGGGCGTGGCGGCCCCTGCCGATGTCACTCCAAGCAGCGTTCATTCGATCCTCTTCGGGGCGTCAGGGCGCAGCCTCCACGGCTTCTGGAATGAAGCATCCTACGGCCAGACGTCGGCGAGCGGAACCGTGCTCGGCTGGTACACGCTCGACAGAGTCTACACCTGCGACGAGTATTATTCGATGCGCAGTGCTGCGATCGCCGCCGCCGATGCCGACATCGACTTCCGCAACTACAACCGATTGTTCATCGTCTTCCCGAATCCCGGGGGCTGCTCCTGGGCGGGGCTTTCCAACGTCGGCTGCGGTTCGTTCACTTCCGCGGACGGCGCCATCTCGGCATCGACTTCCTGGATGCTCTCTCAATATCTCGCGAGCACAGACTACGGAGTCAGGCTGTCGGCGCATGAAGGCGGGCACGCACTCGGGCTGATGCATTCGCGCTCGCGGCGATTCACGAACGAGGCGCTTGGCGCGCTCGGCACAGCGGGCGCCCTCAGCGAATACGGCGACATCCAATCGGCGATGGGCTACTGGAATCTCGGCCATTACACGGCGGAGCAGAAGATCAAACTCGGCTGGCTGCCTTCTTCCAGCGTGCAGCAGGTCCAGGCGGCGGGAACGTATACGCTGATGCCGTACGAAACCCCCGCAGGCGGCGTGCAGGCGCTGCAGGTGCAGCGCGGCACGGGCAACAACGCCTGGCTCTGGCTGGAGTACCGGCAGCCCCTCGGCAACTACGACACGACGCTGAACTCCCAGATCTTCTCCGGCGCCCTGATCCATTACAAGGACTCGATCACGGGAAGCTACACCGACCTGCTGGACTTCACGCCGTCCAGCAGCAGTTTCGGCGACGCGGCGCTCCCCGCCGGATCCTCCTGGCAGGATCCCTACACGAACCTCTCGCTCGCGGTGACCGGCGCTTCCGCGTCCGGCTTGACTGTCACCGTCAGCTACGGCTCGGCCCCGTGCACGCAAGGCACGCCCTCGCTCACGCTGTCGCCTCCCAATCCGAGTGCGGAGCCAGGCAAGAGCGTTTCCTATACGGTGGCGCTGCAAAACAACGACTCAGCCAACTGCGGCTCGCGCACGTTCAACCTCTCCTCCACCAAGCCGCAGGGCTGGCCATCCGTGTTCTCGTCCTCTGCCGTCACGCTTGCGCCCGGGCAGAGCGTGAATGTGACGCTGACGAAATCCGTGCCAGGCTCCGCAGCGCCGGGCACGTACGAAGTGGACGCGGTTGCTGAGACGCAGGCCGCCACGGTCTCGGCAGCCGCCAGCCTCACGGTCATTGCGCCTCCTCCGCCACCCCCGCCGCCTCCGCCTCTTTCGGTTTCGTTCAACCAGAGTGCGGCGACGGTTTCCGTCCGGTCGAACGTCTCCTTCTCCGTGCAGGTGCTCAGCGGCGGCAGCCCCGCAGCCGGGGCGGTGGTGACGTTCGAGATCCGGAAGCCCGACGGGAGCAGCGCCTCCTCCCGCTCCATCAAGACCGACAGCAACGGCGCCGCTACCTGGAGCTACCGCTTCCAGAACAAAGATCCGAAGGGCTCCTATACAGTCATCGCCACGGCAAGCTACAACGGTCAGACGGCCACGGCGACCACCAGCGTCACCCTGCAATAGAGGTGCGCATCCCGCCGCGGCGGCTGCGCTGTCCAGGCAAGTGTTCCTGAATCGTGTTGCGCCGCCGCAGCATGGCGGTAGTGCAATGAGCCGCGACTGAAGCGGGCCTTCGGCCCGCGGATGGAGCGGCCCGGGTTTCCGCACCGATCCGCTCCTGCCGTCCGCCCGGGCGGCCGTCAGTCGCGGCTCTCGGGCGGGCGGCGCAGCATGAGGCCGAGCTCGCGCAATTGCCGGTCGCTGACCAGCGACGGCGCGTCGCACATCAGATCCGTGCCTTTGGCGGTCTTCGGGAAGGCGATCACGTCGCGGATCGAGTTCTCGCCAGCCAGGATCATCACCAGGCGGTCCAGCCCCAATGCGATGCCGCCGTGCGGGGGCGCGCCGTAGGTGAGCGCATCGAGCAGGAAGCCGAACTTCGCGCGGGCTTCCTCGGCGGAAAGGCCGAGCGCGGTGAACACGCGCTGCTGGATGTCCTGCCGGTGAATTCGGATCGAGCCGGAGCCCAGTTCGACGCCGTTCAACACGAAATCGTAGCTGCGGGCGCGGCAGCGCGCCGGATCGGATTCCATCAGGTCGAGATCTTCCTCGCGCGGCGAGGTGAACGGGTGGTGCGCCGCCACCCAGCGCTGCTCCTCCTCGTCCCACTCGAACATGGGGAAGTCGAGCACCCAGAGGAAGCGGAAGTCGCGCGGGTCGAGCAGCCCGTGGCGGTCGTTGTATTTCTGTCCCGCGTACAGGCGCAATTGCCCGCACGCCTGAAGCACCGTCTCCGCAGGGCGCGGACCTTTGGGTTCGCCGCGCCAGCCGGCCAGCAGCAGCAGATCGTCCTCCTGCGCGCCAATGCGCTCGCGCACCTTCTGCATCGGCCCGGGGAAATCGCGGTCCAGGCGCCTGGCGTCGTCATAGACGGCGAGACCGCGCTCACCGCCATAGAGCTTCAGCTCATCGCGCTCCTTGCGGCTGAGCGCGCCGGTCTTCGGAATGCGGATGGCGGCCAGCGGCAGCCCGGCGCGTGTCAGCCCGGCTTCGGCGGGGAAGAGATCTTCGACGCGCCAGAAGCGCGGCAGGCGCAGGTCGGGCTTGTCGATGCCGTATCCGTTCATGGCCTCTTCATACGTCATGCGGGGAAACGGACCCTTCACCTGGAAGCCCGCGGCTTCGGAGACGCGCTCGATCAGCGGCTCGATTGTCTCGAAGATCTGCTCCTCCTGCGGGAAGGACATTTCGAGATCGATCTGCGTGAACTCATACTGGCGGTCGGCGCGCAGGTCTTCGTCGCGGAAGCAGCGCACGATCTGGAAGTAGCGGTCGTAGCCGCTCACCATCAACAACTGCTTGAAAATCTGGGGCGACTGCGGCAGGGCGTAGAAATATCCATGCTGAATCCGGGAAGGAACCAGAAAATCCCGGGCGCCCTCCGGGGTGGATTTTGTCAGAAAAGGCGTTTCGATTTCCAGGAATCCCTGACGGTAAAGCTCCTCGCGCACGGCAAGAGAAATCCGGCTGCGGAGGATGATATTCCGCTGCATATGCGGGCGGCGCAGGTCGACGTAGCGGTACCGCAGGCGCATGTCCTCGCTGACGTCGATATGCTCTTCCATCGGGAAGGGCGGCGTCTCGCTGGTGTTCAGGATCCAGATCTTCTCGGCGACCACTTCCACTTCGCCCGTGTCGATGGCGGTGTTGACGGTCTCGGGCGAGCGCTTCTCGACGAGCCCCTCCACGGCCAGCACATACTCCGAGCGGAGCATTTCGGCCCGGGAGTGAAGTTCGGCGTCGCACTCGGCGCGGAAGACGATCTGCGTCACGCCCTCGCGGTCGCGCAGGTGGACGAAGATCACGCCGCCAAGATCGCGGCGGCGGTGCACCCAGCCCATGAGGATGACACGCTTTCCTTCATCGGAAGCGCGCAGAGCGCCGCAGGAATGCGTCCGGCGCAAAGAGCCCAGGAAATCAAGCGAAATCTGTTGAGCCATGCTGGAAAACTGCGTCTGGTCGGGATGGTAAGGCACTATTGTAGCGCGGCGCTGCTCGCCCGCGCCTGATGCGGCGCTCAGCGCGCCGGGGTGAGGCAGTCGATAATGACGCGCCAGTGGCCGTCAGGCTGGCGGCGGAAGACCGACGTGAAGGAGCCCTCCGTTGTGCAGAGGATGCCGGGCTGCGTCTCGCGCGTGAGGCTGAAGCGGCCCGAGGCGCAGGCCAGGCTGTGTTCGGCTTCAAAATGGTTCGTCTCGCGCTTCAGCTCCATCAGGCCGTTGTCGAACTCGCGGCGCAGCCAGGCGAGGATTGCGTCGCGGCCGTTGATGGCGGGGCCGCCCGGCGCCTGCAATTCCGCATCGGCAGCGTAGAACGTCTCCACCAGGCGCTCGGGATCGCGCCGCCGGATGCAACGGACGAACTCCTCCTCCAGCAACTGGAGATCCCTTGTCGTGCCGTCCAGAGCCAGAAAGGGCATGCTGTCATCCTTCCCACACGCAGTTTGGCATCTTCGCCGCGCAAGTCAAGGGGCGGGTGAGGGCCGGCCGGGCGCGCGCCGCGCCTCCGCCGGCGGAGTCTAATGGAGAGGGATGTGGACAGCGGCCCGGGGTTTGCTCGCAATCGCCGCGCTGGCGGCAGCCGCGAGCCTCGCCGTGCGGTTGCTGGAGCGCATGAAGCCTCCCGCCGGCCCGGCGCAAAAGCCGGCCGCGGTTCCGGCCGAACTCAACACGGACGAGGTCAGGATCCTGAGCTTTTATGCTTCACGAGTTCCTGAACGCGGCAGGCCGTTCACGCTCTGCTATGGCGTGGTGAACGCCGTCAGAGTGGAGATGGATCCTCCACTGGCGGAGCTGTTTCCATCGATCAGCCGGTGCGTGGAGGCAACCCTCCAGAAGGCTGCCCGCGCAACCCTTACGGCATACGGCAAGGACGGCCGCACCGCCCGTGTTCAGATCGATCTGCCGGTCCGCGAGCCGGCGCCGGAGATCCTGTTCGTAGAAGTCAGTGGCCGGGAACTCCGCCGGGGAGAGCGATTCACCCTGTGTTACGGCGTGCGCGATGCGGCGCGGGTCCGCGTCGAACCGGGCGGGATCGATTTGCCGGTTTCGCCGAGGCATTGCGCCACGTGGTTCGCCGTCCAGGCGCCGGAGAAGCTGGTTGCCGAGTCGGCCGCAGGCAGGGCGGAGGCGGCGTTACCGGTCCGCATGGCGGGCGGGCAGTGAGGCCCGGCTCAGCGCGGCGTGGCAGGCTTCTGGATCGATTGGAGGTACTGAACAAGCCGGTCGATCAGCACGGCGGTCTGTCCTTCAGCCGGTGAAAGCGGCAGAAACGCCGGCCCCCACACGGGCATCCGCTTGCCCCCGTGGGCGGGAAGCCCTTCGATGCCGCCAAGCAGCCTCTGGACGCGCACCGCGGGGAACCGGCCGCCGTGCTTCTCTGCCAGCGCCGTGAGGTCTGCGGGCCGCATGCGCATCGCCTCCGCCGCAGGACCGCCGCCCCGCCCGTCCATGCCGTGGCAACTGGCGCAATAGGCCACGTAGAGCTCACGTCCGGACATGGGGCGCGAATCGCGCCCGGAGGTCTTCATCGGAGGCTCCCTGGGCGGCGCGGCGCCAGCCGCGGCGGCCGCGGCGAGCAAGGCAACGGCCTTCCACGGAGCGGTTCTCAGCCACATCGTTTCGCCTCCGATCCCAGCGTAGGCTGAGCGGCGGCTCGCGGCAAGGGCCGCGCTGTTGCCGCTACGGGCCCGTTGTGGTATCAATGGAGGCAGATCGTTCCCCCTGCCCGTTCGGGCGATTCGGGTATTTTTGTTTCAAACAGGAGCACTGCCGTGGAATCCTCCAACCGCCGCCTGATCCGGCCCGCGCTTGCCGAAATGAAAGAACGGGCCGCCAGCCGCACCAACAACACCCAGGCCAAAAAGCAGGCGCCGCCGGACGTCACCAACGCCGAGAACTTTTACTACGTGAAACAGATGCAGTCGAAGACGCCGCTGGTGGTGGTGCTCCATGATGGCGAAGAACTCCACGGCACGCTCGAGTGGTACGACAAAGGCTGCATCAAACTGACGCGGGAAGAGGGCCCCAACCTGCTCGTCTACAAGTCGGCCATCAAGTACATTTACAAGGCCTGAGGCCCGCTTCCCTTCTCCAGGCGTTCTTTCTCGATGGCGCGCTTGCGCACCTCCAGCCGTTGCGCGCGCCGCTCGCCCGCCTCGCTCCATCTCCTCTTCTCCGTTTCCGTCTCCGGGATCACCGGCGGGATTTCGCGCGGCTTGCCGCCCGGCGAGAGAGCGACGAATGTCAGGTAAGAAGAGTTCGTGTGGCGCACCTCGCCCGTCTCCAGATCTTCGACGAAGACTTTGACGCCCACCTCCATCGACGTGCGGAACACGCGGTTGACGCTCGCCTTCAGGATCACGAGCTGCCCGATGTGGATCGGGTGCAGGAATGTCATCCGGTCCACGGAAGCGGTCACCACCGGACAGCGGGCATGGCGCATGGCGGCTGTGGCGGCGGCGAGGTCCACCAGATGCATGATGCGCCCTCCGAGCAGATTTCCCAGGGTGTTGGCATAGATCGGCAGAGCAAACTCGCTCAGCTCGCTCACCGACTCGCGCACGGGGCGGCCTTCCATGACAAGAAGGTACCATGAAGACAATGGGACGCCTCGAAGATCTCCAGCGGCTGCTCGAACAGGATCCGGCCAACAACCGCCTCCAGTTCATGCTCGGCATGGAGTACCTGAGCCAGGGAAGGCCTGCCGAAGCGGCGGCTACGCTGCGGTCTCTGCTCGACAGGGATCCTGGCTATGTGCCCGCCTACTACCAGGCGGCGCGAGCCTGCGAGCAGGCTGGCGATTTCGACGCCGCACGGGAGTTCTACATCCGCGGCATTGAAGCCGCCCGCCGCGCCGGTGACTCCCATGCCGCCAGCGAACTCCAGGCCGCGCTCGATCTGCTCTGCTGACGCTGCCCTGAGCCGTTGTATGCGGCACGACTGAATCGCCGCAAGCCGTGTTCCACGCCGCGAGCGGAGCAGCCGGAGGCCGCGGGAGCGAGTCCCGATGATCCTGCGGGACATCAGCAGGGATGAAAATCGCCGAGCCTTGCGGCGGGTGCAGTGCCGCGAACGAAGGCGGCGTCAGCCACCGAAAGTGAGCGGCCGCCAAGCCAGGCCGCTGACCGCTCCTTCCGGGCGCTCAAGCGCCCTTCAGTCGCGGCACTGAACACTTCAGTCGCGGCACTGAACACGGCTGCGGATTCTGTGCCCCGCGCGAAGGCCGCGCCAGCCGCCGGAGTAGGCCACCATGACCGTGCGGGACATCGGCATGGATGAAAATCGCCGCACCCTGCGCCGGGTTCAGTGCCGCGAACGAA
>JBMOMB010000050.1:0-121540 GCA_049325215.1 Acidobacteriota bacterium | reverse complement strand
CGTGATCTCGCCTTCCTGCACCCGCTTCAGCCAGTGCAACCAGTCCCGTTCCTTTTGGCTCATCGCGATTCGTTCCATCCCTCAGCCCATCGGCTGTCAACAGGAACTTTCTACTTTGCCCATATAGGAACTTCTCACGTTGCCGCGACACACTATATCATCGCGGCGGGCGGCGGAGCGGCGCCTGCTAGAATCGTCTCTTGAGCCAGGCAAGAGCCATTCCGATGCCCGTGCGGCTGCCAGGGATGATGTTTCTGCGCGTGCTGCGGGAGCGGCGCTCGCTGATCTACCAGATGGTGCGGCGGGACTTCGAGCAGCGGTTTGTGGGAAGCGCCGCAGGGTGGCTGTGGACGCTGATCCATCCGCTGGTGCTGCTGGTGAGCTGGGTGTTCGTGTTCCAGTTTTGTCTGAAAGTGCCCCCGCCGCCAGGAGCAGGGGACAGCTACACGCTGTTCCTGTTCTGCGGGTATCTGCCGTGGATGCTGTTTCAGGAGACGGTACAGCGGTCGGCCAACTCGCTGGTGGAGCAGTCGAGCCTGATCACGAAGACGGTGTTTCCGGCCGAGATCATTCCAGTGACGCTGTTTCTGTCGTCGCTGGCGAGCCACGGATTCGCCGTGCTGGTGGCGATGCTGATGGTGCGGTGGATGACGGGGCATTTCAGCGTGCTGATCCTGCTGCTGCCTTTGTATACGGCGCTGCTGGGGCTGTTCGCCATCGGGATCGGCTGGCTGGCGGCGAGCCTTCAGGTGTTCCTGCGCGACACGGCGCAACTGGTGATGGTGCTGTTGACAGGATGGTTCTGGGTGACGCCGATTTTCATCGACGCATCCTACTTCCCGCCGTCGGCGCGATTCCTGGTGAAATACAACCCGCTGGCGCTGGTGGTGAAGGGATACCGGCAGCGGCTGATGACGTACGAGCTTCCGGCGGCGTCCGACCTGCTGGTGCTGGCGGGCGTGGCGGGCGCAACGTTCTTCCTCGGAGGGATGTTCTTCCGCCATCTGAAGCGAGGCTTCGCCGACGTGCTGTAGGCGGTGACAATTCTGTGACGGAGCAACGCGAAATGGAACTGACGCGAAGAGGGCTGATGGCTGCTGCGGCCGCCCCGATGCTGATGCAGCGGCGCGGGAGCGCACCGCGCCCGAACATCGTGCTGGTGCTGGCCGACGATCTGGCGGCGTGGATGACCGGCTGTTATGGCAACCGGGAGATCCGCACGCCGCAGATCGACCGTCTGGCGGACGCGGGCACGCGCATGCTGCACTCCTTTGTCTGCACGCCGATCTGCTCGCCGAGCCGGGCGACGCTGTTCACGGGCCGCACGCCGCGGCAGCACGGCATCCAGGATTTTCTGACGGAAAACCCGGTTTCCAATCCCGAGCAGGGCCAGAAGGCGCCGCCGGAATCGTTCGCGAGGGAGGTCATGCTCGGCGACCTTCTGGCCGCCGCCGGCTACCGTTGCGGCTATGTGGGCAAGTGGCACATGGGGCAGGACGAGAAGCCCGGGCACGGGTTCGAGCTCGCGGCCACGATACGCGGCAGGAAGTATCAGGACCCGGATCTGACGGTGAACGGCAGCGCGGTTTCTGAAAAAGGATATCTGGCGGAAATTCTGACAAAATACGCGTCCGATTTCATCGATCAACAGAAGAAAGACCGCCCGTTTTTCCTGACTGTGGCCCATCTGAATCCACACACGCCCTACGAGGGCCATCCGCAGCGCTACTACGACATGTACCGCGATGCGCGGTTCGAGACCTTCGGCATCCAGCCCAGGGCGGACAATGCGCTGCGGGAGAAGGAATATCTGGACGACCCGGTTCCCAACATCCGCCGTTGCGCGGCATCCGTGACGGCGCTGGACGATCAGGTGGGCGCGCTGCACCGGAAGCTGATCGAGCGGGGGCTGTTCGAGAACACGCTTTTCATCTTCACGAGCGACAACGGCTTCCTGCTGGGCCGGCACGGATTGTGGAGCGAGGGGCACGCATCGAATCCGATCAACATGTACGAGGAAGTGATGCAGGTGCCGATGATCTGGTCCTGGCCGGGACGGATCCCGGTGCAGGCGGCACGGCCGGAACTGGTGAGCTTCTATGATTTCCTGCCGACCGTGTGCGAGGCGGCCGGCATCGAGCCGCCGAAAGACCGCAACCTGTGCGGGCGCAGCTACCTGCCGTTGCTGCTGAACCGGCATCTGCCGCGCAAGAGTCCGTGGCCGGATCTCGTGTTCGGGCACTTCCGGTACACGGAGATGGCGCGGGACAAGTACTTCAAGCTGGTGGTGCGCGAGCCGGGCAAGGGTCCCGGCGAGCTGTATGACATCCGGAAGGACCCGCCGGAGCGGGTGAACCTGTACGAAGACCCGGGCTATAGCACCGTCCGGGCCCGGCTGGAAAAGCGGCTGGCGGAGTGGCGCGAGAAGTACGCCTGATCAATCGCGGAAGACGGCCCTGACGCCGGCGGGGCCGGCGAAAACACAGACGGCGGCGTGGCCGCAGCCGGGCGCGAGCGCGAAGCCGTGTTGCGCCTGGTAGCGCTGTTTCATGTAATTCCAGAACGTAGTGCCGCGCTCGCGGCGGTTGGCGCCCTGCGCCTGCGCGGGGCAGCTTTTGTCGAGAGTGGGATCGTCGGTGCGGGTGTCGAGCTCGCCGGCGAGGTAGGTGACGTCCCGGGCGGCGAACTGTTTCCGCACCTGCTCCGGACTCATGCCCGCGGCGTAGCCTTCGAGCTCCTCCAGTCCGTAGCGGTAACGGTTGTACGTGGTGCAGTTTTTCGCATCCCAGTACGGGATGAATTCGCCGGTGCAGGAGCCCTGCGGCGAGCAGACGCCGCCCTGGCTGAGGCGCAGGCCGTCGGGGTAGACATAGCTGGAGGGATTGGCCGGCACGTAGCGGACGCGCACCCGCATCCTGGGCTCCTGGCGGTTGAAGGCGGCGTAACGCTGGACGTACTGGCCGCCCGCGGAATGGCCGGCGACGACCACTTCGCGCAGATCGGGCCAGCGCGCTGCGTCGTTGAAGCACTCGAGGATGCGGTCCATGACGTCGTAGGAAGTGACGGCGCCGTTGAGCGCGGCGAGGCCCGCTTTCCATCCTTCGTTGGTCCAGAACCATTCGCCTAGCTCGACGGCGTCCCCTCGGCCGGCTTGCGTGCGGGCTTTGAAGTGCGGTGCGACCACCGCGGTGCGGTCCAGCCGGTCCGCGGCGATGGTGGAAGCCAGCGCCCAGCGGAAATAATCCTCAGCGTTGCGGTTGGTGCCGTGCACCATGATGTAGCCGCGCTCGATGCCGCGGTGAACGCCCTGTTGCAGTTCATGCGTGCGCCAGACGATGACGTGGCCATCGGCGACTTGCAGCTTTTCCGGGGCGCCGATGCCGGCCATCATCGCCAGAATCAATATCCCTTGCATGGGCCTCCTTTTCTCCTACCGTACTCTGATCAGCTCGGACTCCGTCAAGCGGAACACGGCGGTGAAGCGGCCCCATTCGGCTTCCGGAACTTTCTGGGCCGGATGGCGGGCGCGCCAGACCGAGAGCTGATTGTCGCGCGCCTTCAGGCGGCAGAGGAAGGCGAGCAGGTGCTCTTCCTCCTCGGGCGGCGGCAGCGGGTCGCTGGCGAAATAGATGGCAGCGCCGCGCGGCAGGGCAGGCAACTGGCGGCGGAGCACATTGCCCGGGGCGGCGACCCTGGCTTCGTAAGGTTGAGAATAGTGCTCCCGGAGCCAGCCGGAAAGCCAGCGGTGCTGCGGCGCAAGCCCCAGCGCAAGCGCCGCCGCCAGGGCCAGAGGGAGTTGCCAGCCGCGGGGCTGCATGCCGCGGGAGAGGCGGTCGAGCGCGAGCCCCGCGAGCAGGCACCACCCGGCGTAAGCGATGTAGAAAGCATAGAAGCTGCGCTGCGGGAGGAACAGGAGAGGCAGCGGCGGGACGGTCATGAGTGCGGCGGCCATCCACGCTGCGCGGTGGCGGACCCAGAGTGCGGCCAGGAGCGCGAGCAGCAGCGTGAGCCACGCGGCCCAGGCGCTCCAGCGTGGGCCTTGGTAGAGCAGGCTGGCGGTGAGCAGCTTCCATCGCTCGCTCAGAACAGCAAGGGTGAATTCTGGTTGATAGGCGGGGTTGGCCGTCATGGGCGCGCGCCACATGGCGTAAGCGATGATGCTCCAGCAGGCGGCAGCGCTGACGGCGGCGGCGGTCCAGCCGGTTCGTCCCGCTCTTTTCGTGAATGCGGCTACGGCGAGGATCACGGGAAGCGAAACCGCGATTTCCTTCGATCCGCCCGCAAGCGCGGAGAGCGCCGCCAGCGCCGCCCATCGCCTCCAGGAGGGCGAGGGGGCGGCTCCCAGCAGAGGTCCGGCTGCCAGCAGCGCGCCGAAGAAGAACAGAAAGCAGAGCAGATCGTAAATCGTGCCGCCGTTGAAGTACAAATCGTGCAATTGCGCATGGTAGGCGAACAGCAGCCCGGCGAACAGCGCGGCGCGCCAGGCGCCGGATGCGGACAGGAAGAAGCGCAGCGCCAGCCAGAGATTCGCGAGCAGCAGGCCGAAGCAGAAGACGCGATAGGGGCGCGGGTGGAGATCGAAAATCTCCCAGAGTCCTTTGAGCGCGAGATTTCCGATGGGCCGCTCCTTTGCCGCGAGAATTTGGCCGGGGCTCAGGAATGCGACGCCGTGCAGGTTCATCAGGTCGTCGGGAGTGAACCAGGCGAGCAGCCCGGGCCAGGCGAAATAGAGCAGCCAGAGCGCGAGCGCAAGCCAGAGGCCAAGCAGTGCGAGCCGGTCTGGAAATCTTGCTTCCTTTGCGTCACTTCCGCCGGCGGGTGTCTGGAGGCCGGATGTGTTCACGCGGTGCAGGGCCAGGGATCCGCCCGTGCCAGCCACAACTGTATCACAGGCGGCGGGGGGCGGCCCTGCTATCACGGAGGAGTGCTCTGGATGCTAGAACCGGGTCAATTCTGATCGGCTCCGCTGGAGGTCCGGAAGTGGTGGCTGGAAGGCACTGACGGCAAGGTTGTGGAACCGACCAGCGAGGGGAGCGGGCCGTAGCTCAGCAGGAAGGAGCCACCATGACTCTGCGGGACATCGGCATGGATGAAATCGCCGGCGTGGTTATCGAGGGAGTAGTTCCCACGCGGGCTGGGCATGTTACAGGGAGAGCGGCTGACTGCTTACTTCGGCCGGAATTCCGACGAATTCCGGCCTGCACAGAACCGCTCGTTGCGCGCGGCGAGACGCCGCGGCCGAAGCGCCCGAAAGTAGCCCCATAACTTTGAGGGCACGTCAGCATGGACGAAAATCACCACAGGGATTTCCGAGGGAGCTGGGCAAAACTGCGGCGGCAGGCAACAGGGCGAAAAGTGGCGCCAGGCAGGGCGGTTGCGGGCCATTTCAGTTGCCGCTCCGAAAGTCGAGCGCGTATCAAGCGCTTCTTCCTCACGCTGAACGAGCGTCTTCGCTGGTTGCTCCACTTCCACGCGCTGGAGGAACTCGCCGGAGCGCCCGGTGAGTTCCCAAGCCCTCCCACGACCACCGGCTCGTCGAAAGACTTCACGTGTAATCCCTGGGCCAGGCTCACCAAGCCGTGCTTGCCCTCGAGACTGCCGCATGAGCATAATTCAAGAAACTATCCAGGAAATCGGGCACGGTCCACTGTGTGACATAACCGGCCCTGCAATGATGGCGGAGGCAAGAGTATGTCCTCGAAGTTCTGTCTGGTTCTTGGCATGCTGCTCGGATCTGTCACGAGAAGCTGGGCTCAAGGCGAAATCCTACAACAGAACAAGGCTGACGACCTGAAGCCTTCAATCTCGGGGCAGGTCCGCGACGCAACCAACGGAGCTCCTATAGTCGATGCGATAGTAACCGCGAGAGGCCCAGAGGAAAGGTTGACAGCCAGGACGGATGCGGGCGGACGATATTCATTCTCACGTATCCCTGATGGCGAATATCGCATTTCTGTATTCAAGGAGCAATACGGGAAAGGAGCTTCGGGCGAATCGAGCCCGTTGCGGCGAGTCCGGCTGCTGCGCGGGCAACAGCTGGCCGGCGTCGACTTTTCATTAGAGCGCGAAGCTGTGGTTGCCGGGCGTGTCTTGGATGAGGCTAGGCGGCCTCTGGTTGGCGTCCGGATCAGCGTGCTGGGTTACGGGTACCGGCATGGCCGCCCAATGTGGTGGACGCAGGCCACAGCAAGAACAAACGACCTCGGCGAGTATCGGATCGCAGGGTTGGCACCCGGAAAGTGGTATTTGGTGGCGCGTCTCCCGATGTTGAACCTCCAGAGTCCCACCACCCCGCGTAGGACCGATGAACCAGTAAAGGGCAGGCCCCTTGTGGTGTTTTATCCCAATGCCGATCAGCCGGATGGCGCGGAGGCTTTGTATCTGACCCCAGGGGAGGAGCGCGTCGTCCAGGATATCATTGTGCCTTCGGTCGATACCGTATGTGTGAGCGCCGATTTGTCCGTAGACGCCTCGGCCGCAGTCCATGTGTCGCTCATAGCTCAGAGTCCAGGATGGCAAACGATGGTCGGTTACGGACAGGTGAAAGGTGCACACACAGTTGCATTCTGCCGCGTTCCTCGGGGCGCGTACTACCTGCAACTCACTGCTTCGGGTGACGGAGGCGCAACGACTGGATTCGCCAAGACGGCTGTCGAGGTCGGGAGGAAAGATGTGAACCTTGGGTCTCTGGCATGCGATCCCCCGCTCACGGTCCCAGGCAAGATACTCGTCATCGAGGAATCCCAGTCTGACCGGCTTGCGAAAGATCGTCTCTTCGTGGGCATGGAGCCCTTTGACCGCGCTGCCATCTACGTCGGCGAAAACGCGGGGGCGCCTGTTCGAGAGAATGGAGATTTCGTGTTGCCGAGATTGCTGAACGACCTCTATTGGAGAGTGGCCGTGATGGGTCTTCCAAGGGGTTATTACGTGAAATCGGCGCAAATGGGGGGAAGGGACCCGCGGCGCGAGCCTGTCTTTCCGGGATCGGGAGATCTCCAGATAACAATAGCCTCCGACGGAGCCTCTATACGAGGGAAGGCTGTTGGCAAGAAGGGCACCGAGGTTCCGGATGCGGTGGTGGTTCTGGCCCCATCCCGACTGCCTTTGGACGGTTCCCCGGATCTGATCGCGACACAGCTTACCGACCAGGCAGGTGAGTTTGAATTTAGTGCTGTCCCTCCGGGACAGTATCAGTTGCTCGCTTTTTCCAGCCTGACTCCGGGCGAAGGCGAAAACCCTGCTTTCTTGCGAAGGTTTTTCACAAAAGAGACTGAAATCGCTATTCAGGCGCGCCAATCACAGGCGGTCACGGTCAGGGTAATTGAGCCGTAACAGGGCTGTCCAAAACGCTACTGGCCTGCGGCGCTTCGAGTTGCAACCCGTGTTGAACGAGTGCGTGTAGCATGCGCATTCACTCTCGTTAGTCGACATGGCCGGCCCCTGTCATGAAAAGCTGGCCCAATTCTTTGACTGTCCGGTTCAATGAGCTGTCGGCATGGGGAATGCAGATAAGCCACGCCGAGAATGCAACATATGTCCCGCAAGGGCGCCTTTCGCCGCGTGGCATGGTATCGCACTCTCCGGCAGACGTGCTGCCAGAGATCGAGAAGTCGCCGCGAAGGATCGCGGGCTACCGACACGGGCTGCCTCAAAATGGGGCTCTCGAGGAACCACAGCCAGCCGCCCGGCAGGAGGTGGCGTAGAATTGCTACAAGCGCGGTGAGCCACTCTTGACTGCGGTTGAGGTGCCGTGCGGGACCCTAAAATGCGTTCCGTTGCACTTGCCATTCCCTTCCTTGCCAATTTCCTTGCTGGATGCTGCTGTGGCGCAGTTCTGGAAGGCCTCGTTCTGGAGCAGCACACGGGTATCCCGCTGAAGGAGGTTAGCGTTGAGTTGATCGGAACCTCTCGCAAGGTCGTCACAAATGAGGTCGGCCAATTTCGCTTGGAGGCGATGACGACAGGCGCATACCAGTTGGTGTTATCCCATGCCGGCTATGCGAGTGTGGCCGTTCTGGGAGTGATAGACACTCATGGCAAGCTTGTGGTCCGCATGCCGAAAACCGGTGTCATTTTCGGGCAGGTGATGAAGGCGCAGGGCGAGCCAGAAAGAAACGCGCAGGTGATCCCATTGCGGCTGGAAGGTAGTGCGGGCGTGCTGGAACCATACCTCCAATACGCGTGCCGTACGGATGACCACGGCCGTTTTAGATTGTTCGGGCTTCTCCCCGGCAAGTTTCGTGTGGCCGCTTCGTCTCCACAGAATGCTGCTGAGGTGTCAGAGGATGTCTTCAGCATCGTCAGTGGTGACGAACTTGGGCCTGTGACGATCATCTTCCGTCCGCAACGGCCGAGATCCGTTTCCGGGCGGGTGGAAATGCCCGATAACGCCAGACCCTTCCGGCTGCGCCTGTCTCCAGTGACCGCGCCATACATTACGGCTTCTGAAACACAGACCGCGCGCGACGGGAGATTCCGGTTCGCGTCCGTTCCACCTGGTTCATACCGGGTATTCGGGCTCGGTCCCTCCATGGGCAATAGCGCCTTTGGCGGGATCCTGGGGCCAGCGACATTTTATGTCGGCCAAGGTGTCGGGTTGGACGTTCGGGATGAAGACGTTTCACTCGACAACCTAGCAGCTGCTCCGGGCCGCTCTGTGTCATTTGTCCTGGAGAGCGGTTGCAGCCCTTCGGGCACCTTGCATCTGAAAGCCGAGGAAGACTGGGGGTTGAAGAGCAGGGTCAGCGTTGAGCTAACAGGGTCGGCTCCGGTCACGATGGTGGATCTCCCTCCTTCGCGGTACCTTGTCACGATGTCTGGGCTCCTCGCGGGCTGTTACCTCGATGACGCGCCTCCGGTGGATTTGGTGGATTCTTCGACGCACCAAGTGAGGCTACGCACGGTCAAGGCTGCCGAGTTGAGAGGAAAATTCATCGGGCGAAAGGGAGGGGCAGCCGCAGTTGTAATGATTTGGCCTGAAACGCGGCAGGGAGCGGATGTGGGAATCGTTTATCTGATTCCTGACTCCGGCGGAAGATTCCTTCACCACGCATTGAAGCCCGGCCGCTACCGTGTTCAGTGGGTAGAGAAGTCCGCTTGGGAGGCTGGGCCGTGGAGACCCGATGCGCGTAATGCTGTCGAAATCCAGTTGCTTGCTGGTGCTGTGACTCGCCTTGAGTTGCCACAGTAGGGCACAACGCAGAATGTATCAGGTGTCCCGTTCCCGGCGCGTACTGCCTCTCTCCCGAAGCCGCTTTCCTGGAAAATTCTTGAACTCTCGTCACTCAGCAGGTCGGAGAAAGAAAGCAAGGCTTGGCGAGCCGACCCTTTTTTCGAGCAGCGATTCCATCACGCCTGTCAACGCCTCTCTTGGCTCCTAATTCCAGAACTGGCCGTGTTCTCGCCGCTTCCACGTTTCCGGCTTGCGCTCCGTGCCGGGTTTGCCGCGCCGATTTTCGCCCCGGCGGCGTTTGCCCCGGCTCGTTTTCTTGCCATCCTCCGGTTCGAGCCCGGATTGGTGGACACGACGCCAGAAGTTGTCCAGCCTCAGGGCGCAGGATTCGCACCGGCGCATTTCGTGACCAGCAGCCTCCACTTGACCGCCGCCAGCACTCAAAAGCAATACTGGCAGTGTTCGGTGAGCCGAAGAGGTAAGGATCCTTCCCGGGCACGGGCCCGCCGGGAGGCGCCGCCGCGTGGCGGCGCCTCCGCAGTGCGGCTGGTTTGCAGCGTCAGAACTGCACACGCAGGCTGAGCTGGATGATGCGCGGGTCGCGGGCGCCGGTAAACTGGCCGAACGAAGGGTTCACCTGTTTGCCCGTGGGATCGAACCGTGCGGTGGTGTCGAGCGAGGAGAACTGCGTGTGGTTCCAGGCGTTGAAGAACTCGCCGCGGAACTGCACGTAGCGCGATTCTCCGAACAGCGGGAAGCGCTTGGCCACGGAAATGTCCCAGTTGTTGACCCCTGGGCCGTACATGGAGTTGCGCCCCGCGTTGCCGAAGCTGCGCAACGGCGGACGCGCGAAGGCGTCAGTATTGAAGTTCCGCTCGAACGTCCGCTGGCTCTTGGGAAGGTAGGTGTCGCCAACGATCACGACCCGCGCGCCTTCCGAGGAACCCGTGATGTCCTGGCCGTCAGTGGTGGAGAAGCCGGGCGTATAGGGCGCGCCCGTGATGAACGAGGTGATGCCGCTCACCTGCCAGTTGTCCGTCACCCAGCCAAGGTAGCGGTTGTTCAGGCGACGGCCGAGTCCGGGGATTTCCCAGATGTAATTGGCCACGAACACATGGCGGCGGTCGAACGCCAGGGGTCCGTAATTCCGCTCGCTGTCCGGGAAATACGGGCTGAGGCCCGTCGTGTCGCCTTCGGCCACCCCCAGGGTTTTCGACCACGTGTAGGCGATGCCGAACTGGAGCCCGCGCGTGAAGCGCCGGTTCGCCGAGAGCTGGAGCGAATTGTAATTGGAATTCACGCTGTTGGAGCGGTAATTGATGTCGGCATGTCCGAGATACCGGCGGAAAAAGTTGTCCGGCAGCGGGCGGCCGGGGTTGGTCGGATCCTGGTTGGCGGGATCGAACCGGCCGTACATCGGAATGGGGTTGATGTTGCGGCTGGCCATCAGGTGGCGCGACTGGCCGCCCACATAGCTCAGGTCGATCACCGTCTGGTAGATCTGGTGCTGGATGCCGAAGGAGAAATTCATGGTGGTGGACTGCTTGTTGAATCCGTAAAGCATGTTGCTGTTGGATGGCCCTACGGCTCCGGGAGCGGAGGCATAGGTATTGAGATCGCCGTAATACAGTGTCGGTGTATACGCGATGGGAGGCTGCCCGTTCAGGTTGAACGTGGGATTGCCCTGGAGGCGGTCTTTGAACACGCCGAAGCCGCCGCGGACGGCGGTCTTGCCGTTGCCGAAGACGTCATAGGCGAAGCCCACCCGGGGGCCGTAGGCGGTGGTGGGGGCTTCATAAAGCCCGGCAGGAGCGCCTGGATCCACCGCGCCGACACGCATGCCGTTCGAGTAGTTTCCGCTGTCGGGGACGAACAGGCCGATCATCGGCGGCGGGGCGTAGGCGCCGGTGAGCGGATTGCACGCCACGCGCTTTCCCGCCTGGTTCTTGCAGGGCACGAAGAGTTTCGGCGCCTTGGCGGGGTCGTACCTGGACGGGTCGAAGGACGAGAGCGTCCGGTTCAGGTCCTCCATGGGCGGCAGGTGGTAGATGCGGATTCCATAGTCGAGCGTCAGGCGCTTGTTGACGCGCCAGTTGTCCTGCAGGTACCACTCGATGTTCCAGAACCACCAGTCGCCGTCCACGCGTTTATTCGCCTCCGAGTAGCTCTGGAAATTGCCGAGCAGCGCGTTTGCGAAAGAATGGTTGGAATCGTACGGGTTGTTGGCATCGCGGCTGAAGCTGAAGTTGCCGCGGTAGTTGGTGCCGCCGACCTGGAATTTTCCGGTGCGCTCCAGATAGAGGCCGGCCTTGAAGGTGTGGCTCCGCCAGATCTTGGAGACGTTGTGCACGTAGCTGTAGATGTCATTGTAGTTCTGATAGGGGATGTTGCCCCAGGAGAAATTCACCGGGTTGGCCGGTTGGCCGCCGAAAACGATGTTCGGCGCGTAGTTCTCCTTGATGTTGTCGTCTTTGAACCATTGCGCCGGATTGCCGACTTTGTCGCGCGTCATCACGGACTCGTCGACCGGCTTGAAGTAGAGGTGGTTGTAGCTCTTGCCGAAGGTAAATTCGTAGATGAAGGTGGGCGAGAACAGCTTGTTCATGCGGACGACGTGGCCTTTGCCGGGCTGGCCGAAACGTACTGGGGTGAGCATGAAGTTGATGTTGCCGTTCACCCACATGCCGTAGGGCGTGTCCTGTTCATCCTTGTCCCGGACGAACCGGTAGTAGAACTGGAAGGACGGCCAGAAATTGCCGTCGATGCGGATCATGTCCTGGCGCTTGGGATAGGCGCCGGAGTACTGGCTGCGGAAGTTGCGCTGATAAATCAGCTTGGGATCCGGGTCCACATAATTCGGCAGCGGGAAAAAGCTGAGCATCTTCTGGCCCAGCGGATTGATCCGCGCCGGCGGGACGATGTTGCCGGGGAACGGCTGGCCGGTTTGCGGATCCCGGACCGCGATCAGGGCGCCGTTGGTGTCGCGGGACTGCGAGAAGTCGCCGGCGCGCTCGAGCGCTGTGGGCATGTTGACGAACCGCGTCCCATAATCTTTCCGCATGCCGACATATTCCTGAGACCAGAAGAAGAACAGCTTCGAGCGGTCCGTGTTCCATTTCTTCGGAATATAGACGGGGCCTCCGATCGAGTAGCCGTTGATCCTGTAGCGGTAGGGAGCTTTTGGAGTGCCGGTGCGGTTGTTGAAGAAGTGGTTCGCGTTCAACGATTCATTGCGGTGGAAGTAATACGCCGAGCCATGGAAGTCGCGTGAACCGCCTTTTGTAATGACCGTGATGACGCCGGCGCCATTACGGCCGAATTCCGCCTGGTAATTGGATGTCATCACCTTGATTTCGGCGATGGAATCCATATTCGGCTGGTAATGGACGGTAGAGTTGGAGCCGGTGTCGAGATCGGTGACGCCGTCGACGGTGAGGTTCTTCTGGTTCTCGCGGCCGCCGTTGATGAAAGTGCCGCGGATCGAGTCCGGCGAAGCGGTCTCGCGCCGCTGGGAGAAGTTATCCACAACGCCGGGGATTGTCGACAGGTAAGTGAAAAAGTCGCGGCCGCGCACGGCGATGTCGTTCAACTGGCTGCCGGTGATGACGCCGGATTTCTCGGCGGAGGATGTCTGCACGGCGGTGGCGATCGCCTCCACGCTGATGCTTTCTCTGACTTCGCCGATCTGCATTTGCACCTGCCCGAGCGAGCGGATTTCGCCAGCGGTTAGAACGATATCCCTGGTTTCGTGGGTCTTGAAGCCGGGCAGGCGGGCGGTCAGGGTGTAGCGCCCTGCCAGCAGGTTGGGCAGCGAGAACCCGCCGTCTGGGCCGCTGCGGGTGGTGAAGGTAACGCCCGTTGCCTGATTGACGAGTGTGATCTCCACGTTGACCAGCGCCGCCCCGGTGGGGTCGACGAAGACGCCTGTAATGGAGCTCGAGACGTTCTGGGCGAAGCAAAAAACAGTCGATGCGAGGATCGCTGCAAGGAGCGTTCCCCATAGCCTGCTCTTCATGTTGAAACCCCCTGGACAAACTTCAGCCTGGAATGAAATCACGCCCCCCTCGAATGCGTGTTTCCATACCCGGATGTTGACTATCACAACCTCCTGCCGGGTGCAAGGGGGCCTGGAACTTGCCGGGGCCCGAATGAGCTGGCAGGCGGCGCGCCCTCTGTGGAGCAGTCCGGAAATGGCGACGCCAGTCTCGCCGTTGTGATTTGATGAGAAGAATCGGTTGATGAATCCAGTGTTGGGGACTCAGTACGACACGGTGGGCAACCTGACGGCGATCGGGGGATTCACGTTCGCCTACGACGCCGAGAACCGGATGGTGTCGAGCACGCTGAACAGCGTGGCGACGACCTACGCCTATGACGGCGAGGGGCGGCGGGTGAAGAAGACGCGGGCGGGGCAGACAACGGCGTTCGTCTACGACGGGCTGGGGCGGCTGGTGGCGGAATACGAGGGCACGACGGCTTTGACGGGGACGGTCCATTTGGTGCAGGATCCCCCGCTCCACGATTTCGTTGGACACTGATTTGCGATAAGGAGAATCGGGATGTCCAACACGAAGCACTCGGATTCCGGGGCCGCGCAAGGAGCCCGGAGGGCGACTGAAGCGGGGCCAGAATCCGGCCGCGGCGGCAAGGGCCGCTGGTCGGCCAAACGCAAGACGAGCGTGGTGCTGGAGCTGCTCCGCGGTGCCGATCTGGAGTCCACGAGCCGCAAGTTCGGTGTCACGGCGGCGACCCTGTCGGAGTGGCGTGAAGCTTTTTGGGCGGCCGGCGAGGAGGGGCTCAAGATCCGGCAGAAGGAACTGGTCCACGCTCAGAATCGCCGCTAGAAGCGAGTCATCGCTGATCTGGCAATGGAAAACGCATTTTGCACACCGCGCACTCGCGCCATGAAAGATGCCCGGAAGCCCGTGCTGTTGCGGGGTGCGAGAACGGCGTCTTTCCGAATCGCTCGAACAATTCTGCCAGCGCTGCAACGAGCACTGGCTGGTCGAACGGCTCCACTTCCAATCCCCGCGGCAGGCTCACCATGCCCTGCTTGCCCTCGAGCCCGCCGCATGACGATAATTCGGGAAACTTTCCCAGAAATCGGGTGCGGTACACGTGAAGGCGTAGGATGGACGCCTTGACGGGCCGGCAGCGGCCAATGTCTCCGCACCCAACCAGGAATTGGTTAACAGCTTCGTGAAACTTGTCCGGCCTCAGGCCGGAGGTTCTGAAACCGGAGAAGCGCGGCGGCCCGACAACGGTGACCGGATACAATGAGTGAATCACCGCAAACGCCAGGAGGAGGCTCATTGACCAGGCACCGTATCTTCTCCATGCCATTCGCGAAAGTCTATCCCGCGTACGTCCAAAAGGCTGAGCGGAAGGGCCGGACACAACACGAGGTGGACCAGATCATTTGCTGGCTGACCGGATACGACGAAATCGGACTGCGGCGGCAGATCGGACTCCAGAACGATTTTCAGACGTTTTTTGCCGAGGCTCCGGCCATGCACCCGAACCGCACTTTGATCAAAGGCGTGGTGTGCGGCATCCGGGTGGAAGAAGTCGCTGATCCGCTGATGAAGGAGATTCGCTGCCTCGACAAGCTGATCGATGAACTGGCAAAAGGGAGGCCGATGGAAAAGATACTCCGCCAGGCAGAAAGCGTGCCTCCGCACCCGGCCATCCTGGCGCCGGCGGAGATTCAGCGATACAACGCCCGATTGGAGCCTATCCACAAGGCCATATGCGACCTGCTGGCTGAGGAAATCTGCCGCGGTCTTCCCGCGGCAGAGGGCAAGATCTGGCACTCGCATCCGGTGTGGTTCCTGGACGGCAACCCCATCGTCGGCTACAGCAAGGAGAAGCCGGGCGTGCGGTTGATGTTCTGGAGCGGCGCGGACTTCGCGGAACCTGGGCTGAACGTGGCCGGCACGAAGTTCAGAGACGCCTCGGTCTTTTATGACGATCCTGCGGCGGTCAACACCGCCGATCTGCGCCGGTGGTTGAGAAAGGCGCAGGAGATCCAGTGGGACTACAAGAACATCGTCCGCCGAAAAGGCAGGCTGGAACGCCTGAAATAGTGCCGTAAACGCCAGTGCGGCACCGGCCGGGCCTGTTCCGAAAATGGCGGCCGCACCGGCCTCGCGCCGTTCTGGCGGCCGCCTGAGGCGGACGCTGGCGCGGCCTCCGCGCGGTGCACGGAAGAGAGGCGAGGCCGGGCGCCGGACCCTCATGCTTGCGGATGAAGCCCGGCCTCATGACTGTGCGCTGGCCTCAATTTTCTGGTGAATGGTGCGGGCTGCCTTCTGGACAGCGCTCAGCGCCGAGCGGCCGGGGCGGGCAGGCGGAGCGCCATTTGCGCAGGAGTTCGTAGATTGCCACGCCGCCGGCGGTGGCGACGTTGAGCGAGCTCTTCGAGCCGCGCATGGGGATGCGCACGCGGAGGTCGCAGGCGGCGAGCACGTCCCCGGAGAGCCCGTCCACTTCGTTGCCGAACACGAGACAGACCGGCCAGCGCGGCTCCCATTCGAACAGGTCCACGGCGGGCTCCGCCGTCTCTACTGCGGCGAGCTGGTACCCGCGCGCCTTCCAGATGCGCAAGGCGACCAGCGTGTCCACCTCGTACTGCCAGGGCACCGTGCGCTCGGCGCCGAGCGCGGTCTTGGCCACGCCGGGCTGCGGCGGGTGGGCGGTGATGCCGCAAAGCACGAGCTTCTCGACGCCCGCGGCATCGCAGGTGCGGAAGAAGGCGCCCGCGTTGTACATCGACCGGACGTTGTCGAGCACGACGGCCACGGGCAGGGGCTGCACGGTCATCCGCAGGCTAGGATAGCCTGAAGCCATGGTGACATTGAACGGGGAGTCGCTGACGCTCGAGCAGGTGGCGGCGGTGGCCCGGGGCGGGGAAGAGGTGGGGATCGATGCGCAGGCGGTGCGGCGGATGCGCGCCTCGCGCGAGCAGGTGGAGCGGATGGCGGAGGGGGATGCGCCGGTGTACGCGGTGAACACGGGCGTCGGCTACCTGGCCGACACGCGGATCAGCGCCGGTGACATCGCCGTGTTGCAGGAGAACATCGTGCGCTCGCATGCCTGCGGCGTGGGCGAGCCTCTGCCCCGCGAGGTGGTGCGGGCGATGATGCTGATCCGCGCCAACGTGCTCGCCAAAGGACTGAGCGGGATCCGCCCGCTGATTGCGCGCAGGCTGTGCGCGCTGCTGAACCACGGCGTCACGCCGGTGGTGCCGTCGCGGGGCAGCGTGGGCGCAAGCGGGGATCTCACGCCGCTGGCGCACATGGCGCTGGTGCTGCTGGGCGAGGGAGAGGCGGAATACCAGGGAGAGCGGATGGACGGGGCCAAAGCGCTGGCGGCGGCGGGCATCACGCCGGTGAGCCTGCGGGCGAAGGAAGGCATCTCGCTGGTGAACGGCACGCAGGCGATGCTGGCCATAGGCGTGCTGGCGCTGCTCGACATCGAAGACCTGTGCGAGATGGCGGACGTGGCGTGCGCGCTTTCAACCGACGCGCTGCGCGGCACGCCGCGGGCGTTCGACCGGCGGATTCACGAAGCGCGCCCGCATCCAGGACAGTTGGCGAGCGCGCGCTTCCTGGAGCGGTTGATGGCAGGCAGCGAGATCCGCGAGTCGCACCGGACGTGCCGCCACGTTCAGGACGCTTACTCGCTGCGGTGCGCGCCGCAGGTGCACGGAGCGGTGCGCGACGCGGCGGCGGAGGCGCGGCGGATCTTCTCGATCGAGCTGAACTCGGCGACGGACAACCCGCTGGTGTTCGACGGGGAGATTCTTTCCGGCGGCAACTTTCACGGGCAGCCGCTGGCGCTGGCGCTGGACGCGCTGGCCGTGGCGCTGTGCTCGCTGGGCGGCATCAGCGAGCGGCGGACCGACCGGATGGTGAACCCGATGTTGAACGAAGGGCTGCCGGCGTTTCTGGCGTCGCATCCGGGGCTGGAGTCCGGGCTGATGATGTGGCAGGTGGTGGCGGCGGGGCTGGTGGCGGAGCTGCGAGTGCTGGCCACGCCGGCCTCGCCGGGCTCGATCACCACCAGCGGCAATAAAGAGGATTTCGTGAGCATGGGGATGACGGCGGCGCTGAAGTTGCAGGAAGGCGTGAAGATGGCGCGGATGGTGCTGGCGGTGGAGATGATGGCCGCCTCGCAGGCGATCGAGTTTCTGCGGCCGCTGAAGACGAGCCCTGCGCTGGAAGCGTTTCTGCGCATGCTTCGCGAGTACGCGCCCGTGCAGACGAAGGACGGTTCGGCCTCGCTGGCGATGGGAGCGGTCTCGCGCTGGCTGGCGGGCTGGCGCGGCATTCCGAAGCCGTGGGACGCGGCTCAGGCGGAGAAGACGTAGTAACGGGTGCAGCGGCGGAAGCCGAGGCGGCGGTAGAGTTCCATGCCCAAGGGCGAGGATTGCAGCACGATGGGGCCGGCAGCGCCGCGCCGGCGGAATTGCGACACGGCGTGGCGCATGACCGCTTCGGCGTATCCTTTGCCGCGCCAGCCAGGCAACGTGCCGACCGAGTAGATGCCGATAGCGCCGGCGGCTTCAATCAGGGCGGCGCAGGTGACCGCTCGCGAGCCGTCGTAGCCGACGAAGATCTCCACGGGCGCGCCCCAGTTTTCCGGGTCGCCATAGACTTCATGCGCGAGCTGGGGCGGGATGAAGAAGCACTGGCCGATGATGTCGGCGAAGTCAGTGCGAGCCTGCTCTTCAGCGGCCGTGCGGACTTCGAGCCGGGGCAGCGGCCGGCGGGGCGGGGGGAGGTCCTCGATCTCCATGCCGGGTGGTTCGGCGATGCAGGACATCGAGCAGGCGTCGAAGATCCTGTAGAGGCGCCGGAGAGTGCGGGGGCCGATGAGGTGCTCGCAAACCCAGAAGGACCAGTCACGGTTGCGGGCGCGGAAATGGGCGGCGGCACGCTCGATGCGGCGTTCCAGTTCGCCGGCGCCGGGGCTGGGGGGATCGGGGGCGGGCGAATCGAGCAGAGCGATGTTGAACACCGGATGCGTCACCCAGCTTGTGATGAGGCGCAGGCCGGGCTCGAGCGTGACGGGCCCATAGAAAGAGAGCGAGGCGGCGAGATTGGCTGCGTTGCGCTCCCACGGCCTCATGCTCCGATAGTCATAGCAGGGTCATCGGGTCGACGTCCACCACCAGCGCCGTGGCAGGCCACTTCTGCTCGACCGAATAGCGGCGGAGCGAGTGCAGCATTTCGTTCAGGTGCGGGCGTGACAGGGCCTTGATGAGGATCTGGTAGCGGTATTCGTTCTTGAGGCGCGGAACGGGGGCTTCGGCGGGGCCGAGAATCCTGATGCCTTCGCCGCCGGGTCCGAGTTGTTGCGCGGCTTCGGCGCTGAGGCGCATGGCGGTCTCCTGCGTGGCGGCGCGGACCAGCACGTTGGCCATGGCGCAGAATGGCGGATATCGCATCAGGCGGCGGAATTCGAGTTCTTTTTCGTAGAACCGCGCGTAGTCCTGCGCGGCGGCGCAGCGGATGGCGTAGTGATCGGGCGAGCAGGTCTGGATGATGACAAGTCCGGGCAGGTGGTGCCTTCCGGCGCGCCCCGCCACCTGCGTGAGGAGCTGGAAGGTGCGCTCGGCAGCGCGGAAATCAGGCAGCGCAAGGCCGATGTCGGCGTTGATGACACCGACGAGGGTGACGTTGGGAATGTCGTGGCCCTTGGCGATCATCTGCGTGCCGACGAGGATGTCGAAGACGCCCTCGCGGAAGCCGCCGAGGATGCGCTCGTACTGGTTCTTGCCGGCGGCGGTGTCGCGGTCGAGCCGTGCCACGCGCGCGTGCGGGAAGCAGCGGCGCAGTTCGTCTTCCACCTTCTCGCTGCCGGAGCCGAGGAAGTAGAGATACTCGCTGCCGCAATTGGGACAGACCTTGGGCACGCGCTGGGCGTAATTGCAGTAGTGGCACAGCAGGCGGTTGTCGCGGCGGTGGAAAGTAAGCCCGATGGCGCAGTTCACGCACTGGAGGCGCTCGCCGCAGGACCGGCAGGAGACCGAAGAGGAAAAGCCGCGGCGGTTCATCAGCAGAATGGTCTGTTCGCCGGCCTCGAGCTTGGCGGCGATGGATTCCAGCAGGCGGCGGGAGAACAGCGCATTCTGGCGTGTTTCGAGGAACTCCTCGCGCATGTCGACGATCTCGACCGCGGGCATCGGCCGGTCGGCGATGCGGTCGGGAAGTTCCAGCAGCACGTACTTGCCGCGTTCGGCGTTATAACGGCTCTCCAGCGAGGGTGTGGCCGATCCGAGAACAGCCACGGCCCCTGCGCGCTGGGCGCGCAGAATGGCGACATCCCGGCCGTGGTAGCGCGGCGTTTCCTCCTGCTTGTAACTCTGGTCGTGCTCTTCGTCGACGATGATGAGGCCGAGATCGCGCACCGGCGCGAAGACGGCCGAGCGCGTGCCGACGCCGACGCGCGCCGCTCCGGAGCGCAGCCGGCGCCACTGTTCGGCGCGCTCGGCGTCGTTGAAGGCCGAGTGGAGGATGGAAACCTGATCCCCGAACCGCGCGTGGAACTGGCCGGCGACGGCGGGGGTGAGCGCGATCTCGGGCACCAGCAGCAGCGCTCCGCGGCCGGTCTGGAGAGCGGCCTCGATGGCGTTGAGGTACACCTCGGTCTTGCCGGAGCCGGTGACCCCATGCAGGAGAAAGGCCTGGAAACTGCGCTGGCCGAGCGCAGCGCGAATCGAGTCAAAGGCCTGCTGTTGCGGCCCGCTGAGCGTGTGGCGCGGGCGCGACCAGGAGGGATCGCCCGAGGCGAGATCATACTGGAGGCGGGCCAAGCCCTTTCGGGCCAAGGCGCGGCCCGCCTGTGAAGCGCCCTTGACGGCAGGCTCGAGTTCGGAGAGGCGGTGGGGGCCGGGGTGGAGTTCGAGATAGGCGAGCAGTTCGCGCTCGGCGCGCGGCAGCTTCACGCCTTCCGCGGGCCGCTGTGCGAACTCGGCGAGGAGCTTCGCAGCGGGGGCGCGGAGCGGATCGCGGACGCCGGCGGAGTGTTCCGCCTCGACCAGTCCTTTTTTTTCAAGCGGGGCGAGCAGCTTTCTGGCGCCGGGGACCTTCCGTTCGAGCGTGGCTTCCGCCAGCGGGCGGGATTCGAGCGCGCGCAGGATCGAGGCGGCGGGGTCGGTCTCCGCGCCGTCGAGGCCAAGCTGGCGCGCCACGTCGATCCCTTTCTGCGTGAGAGCCCAGATGCGGGCGTGGCGCACCTCGGAGGAGATGGGCGCCATGGCGCGCAACACCTCGCCGAGCGGAGCGCAGTAGTAGCGGGCCACCCAATGGGCCAGTTCGAGCAGCTCGGCGTCGAACGCGGGTTCGGCGTCCAGCAGTCGCAGGGCGTCTTTCGTATCCAGGGCGGGAGGCTCGTTGTGGACGCGCAGGACGACTCCGGCGAGTTTGCGTGCGCCGAACGGCACCAGCAGGCGGCATCCGGGCTGGACGCGGTGGCGGAGGGTCTCAGGCAGCCCGTAGGTGAAGCAGCGGTCCAGAGGAACCGGCAGGCTCACGTCGGCGAATGCAAAATTCTGCTCCATGCGTAACCTCAGGCCGGCGGGATGCGCTACTGCGCTTGAAGGAGTTTTCCCATGAGAGCCTGTCTCACCATTTTGACTGTTCTTCTGGCAGCCGCCGGTCTGGCCATCGCCGGGCAGATCGACGGCAAGTGGGTGTCCGAGCGCACCATGAACCGCGGCGGCGAGGAAGTGACCATCCGCCAGACTTTTGAGCTGAAGTCGGACGGCAACAAGCTGACCGGCACGGTGTCGATGCAGTTCGGCCAGATGGAGGCGCGCACGGCGCAGATCCAGGAAGGCAAGATCGAGGGCAACAAGTTCTCGTTCAAGACCGTCATGGAGACGCCGAACGGCTCGATGACATCGGTGTACGAAGGGACCGTGGAAGGCGACATGTTGAAGGGCACGTCGCGGCGCGAAGGAGGCCAGGGCCAGGGCCGTCCGTTCGAGGCCAAGCGCGTCCCGGCGTCCTGATCTTTCACACGAGAAGCCAGATCGCGAGGGCGGCTTTCCCGGAGAGAAATTTCCGGGACAAGCCGCTTCTTTTTTTCGGGCTTCAGGATACAATCAGTCTGATACCTTTGTTTCCTGCAAGGAGGAATTCCGATGGCTGACAACATTGCCGTGTTGCCTTATTACTCCGTCACTGTGCCGAACAAGACCGGCGAGGGAGCGAAACTGCTGGGCGCGCTGCGCGACGCGGGCGTGAGCCTGCTGGGACTGTGGGCGTATCCGGTGAAGGGCAAGAAGGCCCAGTTTGATCTCGTGCCCGCCGATCCGAAGCTGTTCGCCAAAGCGGCGAAGAAGCTGAAGCTGGAGTGCGGGCCGAAGCAGAACGTGATCTGCTGGAACGGGGACGACCGTGCGGGCGCGGCCGCCGATGCAGCGGCGAAGCTGGCAGCGGCGGGGATCGACGTTCATGCGATGCAGGCGGTCGTCTCCGGCGAAGGCCGGTTCGGCGCGCTGATCCAGGTGGCGCAGGGCGACATCAAGAAGGCCGCGAAACTGCTGTCTGCGTGAGCGGGCGCGCCGGCTCTCACACGCTGAGGATCGGCAGGTACTCCGGCGCGCTGGTGAACGGCGGCGCGGCGCCTGAGGCCACCTGGTACATCCGCTCGTGGGATGCGATGGCCGCTTCGCCGATCTCCGTGTACGGGCGGTTGCAGATGTCCAGGAAGCCGATGTTGTAATTTTCCCCGTCGAAACGGCCCAGGGCGCTCTGATCGTACATCGTGAACCAGTGGGCGCCTACGCAGTTCGGGTTGGCGGCGGCGTCCTCCAGATATACGCGGTAGGCGCGCCCGCGGTCGGCCTGGGTGCGCACATGGCCCAGTCCGGAAGCGGGAAGGCCGGCATCGAGGGCGCCGAAGTGCCACTCACCGACCAGCACGGGCATGCCGAGCATGGAGTGGATCCTGTCGGAGACTTCGCGCGGCAGCCTGTCGCGGTAATTGTTGAGGCTGAAGACGTCGAAGCTCTTCATGCCGGTCACGGCCCACTCGGGCGGCACGCCGGCCCAGCGCATGCCAAGGTTCAGGTGATTGGGGTCGGCCTTGCGGCAGGCGCGCGAGAGCGTGCCGAAATAACGCTCCACCATGATGATGCTGAATTCGCGCAGGTCGGCCTGCGATTCTTTCGAGAGCGGCTTGCGCCAGCGCCCGCGGGCGGCGTGATCGAACGTGAGATCCATGGCCCAGGCTTTCGAAAGCGCGGCGGCGGTCTCGTACTTCCTGGCAAGCCAGCGGGCCAGTTCCTCGCGCGTGTGGCAGAGGTCGGAGGTGTAGAGCATGCCCGCGGCGGGCAGTTCGGAGGAGAAGCCCCAGGTGGGCTCGTTCATGAGGAAGTAGCCCAGGAAGGCGGGGTCCTTCGCGGTGCTCTCCAGTTGGCGCGCGTAGTCGGCGGCGTCCTGCTCGAAGCCGGGGTGGAAGACGTCCGGGAAGTCGCGGTAGATGGCGCCGCTGCGCGCACCGCGGAAGTTCATGGGGCGCACGTAGGGGAAGGAAGCGCGGGCGGCGATCTCCCATTCGCTCCAGTTGGCGACGGTGTTGAAACGCAGGCGCTTCATTTCGGCCAGGGCGATGGCGGCCCACTTGTCCCGCCAGCCCTCGCGGCCGAAGACACGGATGAAGTTGGCGGCGAGGAAGTTGACGAATTTCGCCCCCGGCCGGCCGGGGCGGCCCTCGCTCCACGCTTCCGCGTACTCAGGCTTTTCGGGACTCCACTTGAGCGCGGACTCCAGCCCGTCGACGCGCGCCTCGCAATCGACGCGGACGCAATCGAGCCCGGCGGACCAGAAGGCGTAGCCGTCGGGATCGACCAGCCACCAGCGGCCCCCTTCTTTTTTCACGGCGAAGAACCCTGAGCCCTCGCCGAGCTTCAGGCTTTTCCATCCGCCCCAGCGCGAGAACATTTCCGGCCATTTCTGGTCTGGGGCAAGATGGAGCTGGACGCTGAGCCGCTGTTTCAGCTCCTCTGCGGTGCGGGTCCTGCCGGGCCACTCGTGCAGCGTGCTCTGGCCGAACTCATCCACCAGCGGACCTTTGGGCAGGATCGGTGCGGCGAGCTTCTCGGGCATCTTCGGCAGAAAGACGAGATCGGTCATGCACCAGCGCGCGGTTCGCGGGGCCTTGCGCAGGACGGTGAAGGTGAGGCGGTCCACCAGGGCGAGGTCGACGCGGTCGCCGCCGCAGAGGGGCTTGAGGAACGCAGCTTCCCGGTCGGCCATCCAGCGGTTCTGGTCGACCAGGGCGAGGTCCATGCGCAGGCGGAAGCTGCACTGCGGCAAGCCGCCGAAGTCGTAGCGGAAGCGCCTTCCTTTTTCGCCTTCGCCGAGGGTGATGCGGAAGGCGACGACGTCCCTGCCGTCGATGAGCATGTCCGAGCTGATCGCTTTCGCGCCCGCCAGCAGGCCGGGGCGGAAGGTGAAGGCCATGCCGTCGCCGGTTTTTTCCGCTTCAAACCAGCGGGCGCCCTCGATGGGCGTGGCGCCGTCTTTCTCCGCGAGCGAGCCGAGCGCCGTCCAGACGCCGAGTTTCTGCGCGCCCGCGGGCAAAGGTGCGGACGCGGACAGAGCGGTGGCGGCGAGAAAGGTTCTGCGATGCATGGGGACTCCTGCCTGATTCGTATCAGAGTCGTGCGTCCGACCACAAGCGGCGCGGCGCGCGGCGCGGATGGGCGGGGAATTCCTGTCAGGCCCGCGGGGCGGCGGCGCCGGTTTCCGCCTCCTGCTTCCAGTCTCTCGGCTGGAGCTGCCAGGTGGCTGCGAGCATAACGATGGCGAGGAGCGTGCACAGCAGCACAGCCAGCAGGGCGGGAGTCCAGCCGTGGTGCTGCGCGATCCAGCCGAGGCCTTTGCCCTGCACCGTCCTGCCGAAATAGCCGAACAGGCCGATGAAGCCCGCCGCCGTGCCGACCGCTTTCTTGGATGTGAAATCCAGGCCCGCCACGCCGAGCAGCATGACCGGCGGATACACGAAGAAGCCGATCACGGCAAACATCGACAGATCCACCCAAAGGTAGCCTGAAGGCGTCAGCAGGATGCCGCCGAGCGCCAGCAGCACAGGGAGCATGCAGAGCAGGCTGACCATGCCGCGCCTGCCACCGGCCTTGTCCGAGAGCCACCCCATCAGGAGCGTGCTGAAGATGCCGGCGAACTCGAACACCGCTGTGCTCAGGCCGCCTTGCGTCAGACTTGCGCCCTTGACTTCCTTCAGGTAGGTGGGCCCCCAGTCCAGCAGGCTGTAGCGGGCGATGTAGACGAAGAAATTGGCGGATGCAAACAGCCACAACACGCGGTTGTTGAGCACTTGCCCCAGCAGCAGCTCCCGCGTGCTCAACTCCCGTTCCCGCGCCCCGTCGGGCTCGGGAGCTTCGCCACGGTACACCTCCACTGGCGGAAGCCCGACCGATTGCGGCGTGTCGCGCAGGCGCGCGATCAGATATAGGGCGCAGAGCACGGCCAGGATGCCGGGGACGTAGAACGCGTACTGCCAGCCCAAACGGTGAGCGCTGTGGGCGGCCACGATGCCGGTAAGCCCGCCGCCGACATTGTGTGCGATGTTCCAGACGGCGAAAATCGTGCCCCGTTCGCGGACGCTGAACCAGTGGCCGAGGGAGCGGCCGCACGGGCCCCAGCCCATGCCCTGGACCAGGCCATTCAGCGTCCACAGCAACAGATGCACCGGATAACTGGCGACAGCGCCGAACAGGAAATTGCACAGCGCGGTCAGCAGCAGCCCGAGGGGCATGAAATATCTGGGATTGCTGCGGTCCGACCACGCGCCCATCAGGAACTTGCCAATCCCGTAAGAGATCGCCGTCAGCGCCAGCATGTTGCCGATCTGGTCTTTCGAATAGGCCAGCGCCTCGCCCATTTCTTTGGAAACGACAGGAAGGTTGTTCCGCACCAGGTAATAAGTGGCATAGCCGATGAAGGTGGCCTCGAGAACCCGCCAGCGGAACCTGGGGTAGAGCCGGGCTACAGCGGAGGGAGGCACGGGGGGCGCGGGCGGCGCGGGGTGCAGGAAACCGAAAGGCTGGAACATGCGGGTTCAATATATGGCGGCAGGATCCGCCCCGTCAATGCAGCTCAGAGGGAGCATTGACACCAGATCCCGCGATCGGTAAGCTGACGCCCAATGCGGTCTGAGGGCAGGGAAAGGCGCGCCGGCCCGTTTGATGCGGCCCATTGGCGGCGGGCGTCCGCCGGCCGTGGCCAGTTCTCCGGCCCGGGACTCGCCGAATTGTCATGGCCGCTTCACGAGGCTGTAATCGCCGAGGACTATCCTTGCGGCTTGCATGCTTGGGCAGGACCTGCGGATCAGCCTGCGGCGAAAGTTGCCGCAGCCCGGTCTGGCGCTGGTAGCCCGCCCATGCCTGGCGAAGCCACGGCGATATGCATCTTTAACTCTAGTGTGGGAGGTAGCAATGAGACGAATACGGATTCTGCTGAGTGCCGCCGTGGCGGCACTGCTGCTCGCGGGAACCGCGAGCGCCCAGTTTGAAACCGCGGAGGTTCTTGGCACGGTCCGGGACACTTCTGGCGCGGTCATTCCCGGCGTGTCGGTCACGCTGACAAACCAGGACACGGGGGTGCAGGCGAAGACAACCACGGACTCCTCCGGCAACTACGCCTTCTTCAATGTCCGGGTGGGGCGGTACACGGTGACGGCGGAAGCCTCGGGCTTCTCGCGGTTCTCCGCCGCCGACGTGATCGTGAACGTGAATTCCCGCCAGCGGGTGGACATCACGATGCAGGTGGGCGCGGTCACGGAGGTGATCGAGGTGAAAGACGCCGCCGCGGCGCTCCAGACCGACACGAGCGAGAAGAGCCAGGTAGTGCGCACCGCTCAAATCGTCGAACTGCCGCTGAACGGGCGGAACTATTCCGACCTGGCGCTGCTGGCGACCAACATCCGCAAATCGCCGATCGCCATGACCGCGACGACGCCGCGGGAGGGCTCCTTCAACGTCAACGGGATGCGCAGCACGTACAACAATTTCCTGCTTGACGGCATGGACAACAACGCCTATTCCACGTCCAATCAGGGATTTTCCAATCAGGTGGCGCGGCCCTCGCCCGACGCAGTGGCCGAATTCCGCGTGATCACCAGCAACTTCAGCGCCGAATACGGGCGCGTGGGCGGGGCCGTCGTCAACGTCGTGATGCGGTCCGGCACGAACCAGTTACATGGGACGTTTTACGAGTTCCTGCGGAATACGAAGCTGAATGCGACAGGATTTTTCAGGCCGGCCGGCGGCCAGAAGCCGCCGCTGAACCAGAACCAGTTCGGCCTGACGGTCGGCGGACCGTTCGTGAAGAACCGGGTTTTCTTTTTCGCCGATTACGAGGGGTTTCGCCAGATCCAGAAAACGGTCTATTTCGCCACGATTCCGAACATGAACGACCGCGCGGGCGTCCTTCCGGTGACGGTATACAACCCGCTGACGGCCACTCTCTATCCGGCGGGGACGCCGGTGGCGATGACGCCGTTCGCGCGCAAGGTTCTCTCCGAGATGCCGCCGGTGCCGGCAGGGGCGGGCCGTTCGAACGATTACCAGCAAGTAATGCTGAACCCCAGGGATTATGGCGACAAATACGACGCCAAGATCGACGCGGTTCTGAACGACCGGATGACTGGCTTCCTGCGCTTCAGCCAGTGGAAGGACAATCAATTTTACTCGCCTTATCTGGAAGGGCCTTCCGGCGGATCGGGCAACGGCTACGTGCGGGTGCTGAGCCAGGCCGCGGCCGCGGGCTACACGTGGACGCTCACGCCGACCTCCCTGCTCGAGATCCGGATGAGTTACACGCATATGAGGGCGGGCAAGGCGCCGCCGTTCCTGGGCGGGCCCAGCATGGAGGCGCTGTACGGGATCCGGGGCCTTCCCACCGCGCCCGATATCACAGGCGGCCTGAACACGCAAAATATCACGGGCTTCACCACGGGCATCATCGGGCGGCAGGCGACCAATCCGCAATTCCAGCACCCGACGGTCTGGAACCCGAAAGTGAATTACTCGATGCTGCGCGGGCGCCACAGCATGAAAGCCGGCGCCGAGTTTCACTGGATTCTCACGCAGGTGATGGACATCAACCCCGTTTACGGGCTGTTGGGCTACGCCGGCCAGTTCAGCCGCCCCACCTGCGCGGTTCTCGGCCAGCCTTCCGGCTGTACGATTCCCGCCGACCAGGCCAGCTACAATCTCGCCGACTTCATGTTCGGCCTGCCGAGCCAGATCCAGCTCTCCAACTGGCTGGTAGGCAACTACCGTCAGCGGGACTCGTTTTTCTATTTCCAGGACGATTTCCGCGTCAATTCCAGGCTCACGCTGAATCTCGGCCTCCGCTGGGAGTTCGCCACGCCGCGCTGGGAGCGGGACAACATGCTGTCGAATTTCGATCCCGAGGGCGTGCGCATGATCATGGCGAGTCCGGGGAGCATTTATAACCGGGCCCTTGTCGACCCCGACTACAGCAACTGGGGACCGCGCTTCGGCTTTGCATACAGCGCCACGGCGAAGATGGTGGTCCGCGGAGGCTACGGCATCAGCCACATGCACGGCAACAGGATGGGCAGCGCCGATCTGCTGGGCATCAACGGGCCGCAGGTGAACATCGCCACCGTGAATCAGACGATCCCCGCCGGCGGCCCGGTTCCGGCCGCATTCCGGACGACCGAAAACGCCTTCCCGGCGGGCATGACCGATCCGGACAAGTTCAATCCCGTCCTCGCCAACGTCTCTTACATCCCGCGCGACACGCGCTGGCCGTACGTGCAGACCTGGTTCCTCGGGGTGCAGCGCGAATTGCCGTACAACTGGGTGGTGGAGATCGGCTACACGGGCAATCACAGTTTGCGGCTGCCGGTACTGGGCGATTACAACCAGGCGTTTCCGAACCAGCCGGGACAGAGCCTGGGCATCCAGGCGCGGCGGCCGATTCAAAGCTTCGGCGCCATCACCTGGGTCAACCCTGCCGGGCAGACCGTCTACAACGGGCTCTCCGTGCGCGCCGAGCGGCGCATCAGCGGCGGCATGTATTTCCTGAACTCTTTTACCTGGTCCAAGGCGCTGGGCAACTCGGAACAGGCGCTGGAAGACAACGCCGTGGTGCAGAACATCCGCGACCTGAAGAACGAACGGGGACCGACGAGTTACGATACGACGTTCATCAACACGACCAGTCTCGTATACAGGCTGCCATTCGGGCGCGGCCAGCGGTTCGGCGGCGGCTGGAACGCGTGGCTCGACGCCGTTGCCGGCGGATGGGAGATGAATACGATCCATACCGCGTATTCCGGCCGGCCGGTGAACGTGATCTATACGCCCTCAGCGGCGCTGGACGTCACTGGACGGCTGGCCGAATGGAGGGGCGGCGCACAGCAGCGGCCCAATCTGGTTGGCGATCCTTCGCGGCCCGGAGGCGCGAGCATGATCGACACTTACTGGAACAAGGCCGCTTTCGCCATGCCGACCGCTGCGGCGCCTTTCGGCAACATCGGGCGCAACGCTCTCCGGGGGCCTGACCTGTGGGAGTGGGATTTCGCCGTGAACAAGCGGTTCCGCCTGCCTTACCGGGAGGGGATGGCCTTGCAGTTCCGGTCGGAATTTTTCAACTTCCTGAACCGGACCAATTTCGGCCAGCCTGCCTCGAACCTCAGCAACTCAAACTTCGGCACCATCCGCAGCACGTTTGCTCCGAGGCAGATTCAATTCGCCCTGAAGCTGTTGTATTGATCGTCCGTCCGGGCTGAGGCGCGGGCGTCGGCTGCTGGCAGCGCGCCCGCACGCTCCGGAAGAGAAGCGGCGCTCAGGCGCCGGGGGAGAACTCGTAGACCACGGCGCCCTTCACATCGTGATGCCGGAGCACGAGCCGGCTGCCGGAGGCGGTTGGCTCGACGGTCACGCTCAGAAATCCGCCCGCCACGCGGTGGAAGCGGTGGTAGCGCTTGTCCTCGCCAGGGCTGCCGCCCGCGTGTGGATCGGACGCGGGACCGGTGCTGAATTCATTCAGGCCGGTCTCGGGGTCGGCCGAGTGATATTGCCAGTGGCGGTCGCCGCAGATGACGATGACGTTTTTTTTCTGGCCGGCCCAGGCGCGCATTTCTTTGCCTTCGGTGGCGAAGGCGGCGTTGGAATAATTGTCGGCTTTCTGCGGGCGGTCCGGTCCCACCCAGGGCGTGGGGCTGATAATGATTTTCCAGTCCGCGTCGCTCTGGTCGACGGTGGATTTCAGCCACGCCTTCTGCTCGGCGCCGAGAATGGTTTTGGCGGGACCGTCAGGGGCATCGTTCGGCGAGCGGTAATCACGGCCTTCCAGAAGCCAGATCTGCACGGATTTCCCCCAGCGGAATGTCCGGTATGTCTTGCCCTCGATGGGGGTCTGTTCGAGGAAAATGCGCTGTCCCTCGGCGAAAGTCATGGGCCTCATCCAGTCAGGATTCTGCCCGGGCCAGCAGTCGTCGCACAGTGTGTCGTGGTCGTCTTTCATCCAATACTGGGGCGTTTTGGCGAAGAAGGCCAGCGCGCGCGGCATGGCATAGAGGCGCTGCCAGTGATAGCGTGCGGCCTCGATGGTGTTGGCCAGCGGAGGATCGCTGTCGTAATAGACGTTATCGCCCGTGAAAACGGCGAATTGGGGCGCGAGTTTCTCCATGGACGGGAAAATCTCGAAGCCCTCTTCGTGATCCAGAGAACGATAGGCGAGGCACGCCACAGCGGTAAACTTCACCGGTGCGCGGCGGTTGGGTTCGGGCGCCGTAGTAAAGGACGCGAGGGGCTTGTCGGGTTTCGAGTGAATCTCGGCGGCGACGTAATAGGTCCGTGCCGGACGCAGGCCGGTGATCGAGGTCTTGACGACAAAATCGCTCTTCGCTTCCGACTGGAGCCACTCGCCGGGCCTGGCGTCTTTCATGTCGGGCCGGGTGGCAACCCAGAGGCGCACGCGGCCGGGGAGTCCGGGCACGGCCCCTGGCAGCAGCCAGGGATCCTGGTCTTCGGGGAGAGCCGGCGGCCGCTGGCCCTCGTATTTCGGAGGCTGGTAGCGGCCTTTGTTTTGCGACGGCTGCTGGGACAGGCGGAAGCGCACCATCGCGGAATTGCTGGTGACTTCGCCAATCCGGAGACCTTCCGCCACATAGGGGCCCTGGGCGAGGAGCAGAGCGGGGATGAAAAGGGTGCAATACCTCATCAGAAAGGGTTGTAATGCACCCGGTCTTCGGTGTCAACCCTCAAAAATTCCGATCAGCGCAGCTCAACGCCCAGAAGGAAGGCGCGTCCCGGCATGCGCACGCGGAGAATCTCCTCGTAACGGGTGTTGGCGAGATTGGTGGCCTGGACAAAGGGCGAGATGCGGCCGCGGCGCCAGGCCAGCGAGGCGTCCCAGACCGCGTACGGGGAGCGCGCCCGCCGCTCCGCCGCGCCCAGCCGCGTCCGCGCCATCACTCTTCCGGCCGTTCCGGTCCAGGAAAATATGCCGGAATGAACCGGATAATTCATGGCGTATTTCGTGAAAATCCCTTCGGGCAGTGAAGAAACGGCGCGCATCCCGGTATAGGAAAATTCCGCCATGTGCGCCCGCCGCCGCCAGGAGGCGGATGCTTCGATGCCGGTGAAATTCAGCCGGGTGATGTTCCGGGCTTCCCAGGGGCCTGCGGGAGACGGGCTGGCGTAATCGATACCGTCGCGGTCCCGGCGGTGAAAGAGGGTGCTCTGCAGGCGCCACGATCCGGAGGGCCGCAGGTCGGCGCCGGCCTCGTAGCTCCAGGCGGTCTCCGGGCGCAGAGAAGGGTTGCCGCGGTTGGCGGGGTCGCGGTAGTAGAGGTCCGTGAACGTCGGCAGGCGGTAGGCTCGGCTGACGGAAACGCGCAGCTTCAACCGTGGACTCGCCCACCAGCCCCCGGACAGAGTGGGACTCACCTGGTCCAAGGCCCCGCGGTAGCTCTCGCTGCGGATCCCCAGCGAAAGGGAGAAGCGCCGCAGCGCGCGGACATCCAGCGCGGCGTAGGCGGCGCCGCGGGCGCGGCTGTGCACGCCGAGGTTGGACGACTCGATCCTGTCGGTAAATGCCTCGGCGCCGGTAAACAGCGTGACGCCGCTCCGCCAGCGGTCGCGCCGCCGGATGGAAGCGTGGAGGCCATCGGCGGTGTGGTGGTTCTGATAACGCTGCGGGTTGTAGCGGAAGAGATAGAAGAGATCCGAGTGGCGCCGGTAGCTGAGCGCCGCCTCCCAATTTGCCCCAAAATTGTGGTTCAGGCCGGCAAACCAGGTTTTGGTGCGCTCCCAGGAAGGATAAGGACCGTAGAAGTCCTGGGCGCCGAACGGCTTGTCGGCGTAGCCGAGATCCACGCCGGTGCGGCCAAGGCGGGATTCCACCAACATGTGCGAACTGGCTGCGAGGTTCCGGTAATCGCGGTTCGACATGAAACCACGCGAAAAATCCCGCGACAACGACAGCGACTGCGCCACCGCGCCCATTTTGCCCGACAGCGAGGCCATCTGCTGCTGCGTTCCAAAGCTGCCTCCCGCCAGGCGAAATCGCGCCTGCCAGTTCTCCGGCGGCGAGGTAAGGATGTTCACCACTCCCCCCAGCGCGTCCGAGCCATACAGCGCGGACCCGGCGCCGCGCAACACCTCGACAGCCCGCACGGAATCCAGCGGGGCGGGCACATCCAGAGAATGGTGGCCCGACTGTGGGTCGTTCATCCTCCGCCCGTTCAACAGCACGAGCGTCTGCCCGAACGTGGCGCCGCGGATCGAGAGATCCGACTGCACGCCGCCAGGGGCGCGCCGGCGCAGGTCGAGCGAAGGATCCAGTTGCAGGAAGTCGATGACATTGGCGAACAGGAGCGACTGCCCGCGGACAGGCAGGGAAGACACCGCACGGTCGGCTTCCTCCAGGGGCAGCGGCTCCCACGTTCCGGTGACCACGACCACATCACGCCGCTCGGGCAGGGTTTGGGGTTCCGCCGGCGTACCGGACGATGGCGGGGCCTGGGCCAGGAGGGCCACCGGCAGAAGCAGAAGACACGCGGGGCGAACGAATCTCCACATATGCACAGGGGATTGAAGGCGGCGTACTCTGAAATTCCAGTCTACCCGGGGACAGGGGTGGTCTGTTGCGCCGGAGCCTGCGCGCCGACGATCTCGAGGAAGGCGCGGGCCGCGTGGCTCAGGGCGCGCCGGGCGGGATAGACCAGCCGGATCTTGCGCTCCACGTGAAGCTCCTCCACTTCCACTTCCTTCAACAGGCCCTGCTCGATCTCCTGCTCGACGCACATCTTGGGCAGGAACGCGACGCCCTCGTTCTGCTGCACCATGCGGCGGATAGTCTCCACCGTGGGCATTTCGACATCCATATTCAGCGGCACACGCGCGCGCTGGAACGCTTTCAGCACCACTTCGCGGTAGGGCGAGAGGACATTGTGCGCGACGAAGGTCTCCATCCCGAGTTCGGTGATGGAGACGCTCTGGCGGCCGGCGAAGCGGTGGTCGGGAGAGACGACGAAGGCGAGGTGGTCGGTGTAAATGACGCGCGTCTCCAGGCGGTCGTCCTCGGGATCGTAGCTGATGACGCCCAATTCGAGGTCCCCGTCCAGCAGTTGCGCCGGGATGCGGCTGGACAGGCAGCGGCGAACCTGGACCTTGACCTTGGGATAGAGCCGCCGATAGGCCTCGATGTGCTTCAGCAGGTAGAGCGCCGTGGATTCGTTGGCGCCGATCGAGAGCCGTCCCGACGCCCGGTCGCGGAGCTCGGCCAGGGCGTTCATCATGTCCGCTTCGAGGTTCTGGAAGCGGCGGCAGTAGTCGAGCACAATCTTGCCGGCATCAGTGAGGATCAGATCGCGTCCGGCACGGTCCACCAGCTTCTCGCCGAGCTCCGACTCCAGCTTTTGCAGGGAGAGCGACACGGCGGGCTGGGTTCGCATCAACTTCTCCGCCGCCCGGGAGAAGCTGCCCTCGGATGCCACCGTATAGAAAACTTTGAGCAGGTACAGCTCCAAGAGAGACCTCCTTCCTGCCAGTTGGTATAACTACGGTTTATCACATATGGTGCGGTTATTCAAGAGCTACTCATTATAAATTTGATCTATGCGCTGAACTTGGGCACAATGGTAGCAAGTGCGGCTGCGGGCGAACCGGCTCGCGGCGGCCTGGATCGCCAAAACCAAGGAGTGCGAACCTGATTATGGACGATGATGTACGCGGGCGGGAACGTGTCTATATCTTCGACACCACTTTAAGGGACGGCGAGCAATCGCCTGGTTGCTCGATGACGGTGCCGGAGAAGCTCCGGATGGCTCAGAAGCTGGCCGAGCTGGGGGTGGACATTCTGGAGGCCGGCTTCCCGATCGCCAGCGAAGGCGACTATCAGGCGGTGCGGCTGGTGAGCGCGGAGCTGCCGTGGGTCCGCGTGGCGGCGCTGGCGCGCGCCTGCCGCCTGGACGTGGAGCGGGCGGCCAGTGCGCTGGAGCCAGCCAAGCTGGGCCGGATTCACACGTTCATCGCCACCAGCGACATTCATTTGAAGTACAAACTGCGGAAATCGCGCCAGCAGGTGCTCGAGGAGGCTTGTGCGGCGGTGGAGCTGGCGCGGCAGTTCACCGACGACGTCGAGTTCTCCGCCGAGGACGCCACCCGCACCGATCCCGACTATCTGGAGCAGGTGACGCTGGCGGTGGTGGACGCGGGGGCGAAGACCGTGAACCTGCCTGATACGGTGGGCTACTCGGTGCCGGAAGAGCACGCGGAGCTGATCGGGCGGATGGCGCGGGCGGTGAACGGGCGGGCGGTCATCAGCGTCCATTGCCACAACGACCTGGGGCTGGCGACGGCAAACTCGCTGGCGGCGGTGCTGGCCGGAGCGCGGCAGGTGGAGTGCACGATCAACGGCATCGGCGAGCGCGCGGGCAACTGCGCGCTGGAAGAAATCGTGATGACGATGAAGACGCGCGCCGACCGGTTCCCGTTCTTCACGAACATCGTCACCGAGCAACTGTTCCCGGCGAGCGAGTTGCTGTCTTCCATGATCAGTTTCGGACCGCAGCCGAACAAGGCCATAGTCGGGTCCAACGCGTTCGCGCACGAGGCCGGCATTCATCAGGACGGTTATCTCAAGGAGAAGTCCACCTACGAGATCATCGACCCGAAGACGGTGGGCATCCCGGAAGGCCGCCTGGTCCTGGGCAAGCACTCCGGCCGGCACGCGCTGCGCGCCAAGTGCGAGCATCTCGGCTACCAGCTCAGCAAGGACGAACTCGATGCCGTCTACAACGGCTTTATCGAGATCGCCGACCGCAAGAAGGGCGTCACCGACCAGGAGATTCTCGCCCTGATCCACACGTTGAAGGCGGGCGAGCACGTCCGGGGCGACCGGGTGGCCGCCGACTAGCCCTGCGGCGCGCCCGCGCGCCGCGCTACACTCTCGGTTTGCGCCACAGGCGGAATCTCGATCTATGAAGCTGAATATCCTTGTGCTGCCGGGCGACGGCATCGGAACAGAAGTCACGCGTGAAGCCGTGCGCGTGCTTCAGCGCGTCGCGGAGAAGTACGGCCATGAGCTGTCGCTCGCCGAGGGGCTGCTTGGCGGCATTGCGATCCACAAGACGGGCAGCCCGTTCCCGGAAGAGACGGCGCGGCTGGCGGCGGAGGCGGACGCCACGCTGCTGGGCGCGGTGGGGCTGCCGGAGTTTGACAACGCGCCTCCGGCGCAGCGGCCGGAGCGCGGGCTGCTGGGCATCCGCAAGCTGCTGGGCGTGTTCGCCAACCTGCGCCCGGTGCGGGCGTTCGAAGGGTTGCTGGATTCCTCGCCGCTCAAGAACGAGCGCGTGCGCGGCACGGACATGATCATCGTGCGCGAGCTCACCGGCGGCATCTATTACGGCACGCCGCGGGGCATCGAGGGCGCGGGCGCCGAAGAGCGCGCGGTGAACACGATGGCTTACACGCGGGCCGAGATCGAGCGCATCGCGCGGATGGCGTTCGAGCTGGCGCGGCAGCGGCGGCGGAAGCTGGCGAGCGTCGACAAGTCCAACGTGCTGGAGTGCTCGCAGCTCTGGCGGCGCGTGGTGACCGAGCTGTCGGCGGATTACAGGGAGGTGGAGCTCGAGCACGTCCTGGTGGACAACTGCGCGATGCAGTTGATCCTGAACCCGACGCGGTTCGACGTCGTGCTCACCGAGAATATGTTCGGCGACATCCTCAGCGACGAGGGCGCCGTGCTGGCGGGCTCCATCGGGATGCTGCCGTCGGCCTCGATCGGGCCGAAGCGCCCGTCCGGCGCCTGGGTGGGGCTGTATGAGCCCGTGCACGGTTCGGCGCCGGATATCGCCGGACAGAACAAGGCGAATCCGTTCGGCGCCATCGGCAGCGTGGCGGCGATGCTCGAATATTCGTTCGGGCTGAAGGAAGAAGCCGCCGCCGTGCAGCGCGCCATGGAAGCGGTGTTGAACAGCGGCCAGGTGACCGCCGACCTGAAGCCCAAGGGCGCGCCGCGCTCGACCAGCGAAGTCGGCGCTGCCGTTTGCGAAGCCATCTGACAGCCATGCCTCAGCCACGCACCATCATTCAGAAGATCTGGGATTCCCACGTTGTCTGCCAGCCGCCGGGAGCGCCGGCGCTGCTCTACATCGACCTGCACCTTGTCCATGAGGTGACGTCGCCGCAGGCGTTCGACGGGTTGAGGCGGCGCGGGCTGAAGGTCCGCCGCCCGGACAAGACGTTCGGCACCTGCGACCACTCGACGCCCACGACGCCGCGGGATTTGCCGATTGTGGATCCGATTGCGCGCGCGCAGGTGGAGCAGTTCGAAAAGAACTGCCGCGAATTTGGCATCCCGCATTTCGGCTTTCAGAATCCGCGGCAGGGGATTGTCCATGTCATCGGGCCCGAGCACGGGCTGACGCAGCCCGGCATGACGATCGTGTGCGGGGACTCGCACACGGCCACGCACGGCGCCTTCGGGGCGCTTGCGTTCGGCATCGGCACCAGCCAGGTGGAGCATGTGCTGGCCACGCAGTGCCTGCTGCAGGCGCCGTCGAAGAGCTTCGCCGTGCGGGTGGACGGGCGGCTCCGCCCGGGTGTGACGGCCAAGGACATCATCCTCGCGCTGATTGCGAAAATCGGCGTGGGCGGCGGCACGGGATGCGTGTTCGAATACACCGGCCCCGCCATCCGCGCGCTCTCGATGGAAGAGCGCATGACGGTGTGCAATATGTCGATCGAGGGCGGGGCGCGCGCCGGGCTGATCGCGCCCGACGAGACGACGTTCGAGTTTCTCTCCGGCCGCCCGTTCGCTCCGAAAGGCGAAGCGTGGGAGCGCGCCGTCGCATTCTGGAAGTCTCTGCCCACCGACGAAGGCGCGGCCTATGACCGGGAAGTCTCGATCGACGCCTCCGCCCTGGAGCCGATGATCACCTACGGAACGAATCCCGGCATGGGCATTCCAATCTCCGCACCCGTTCCCGATCCGGCGGAGGCGCCGGATGCGGTGGAGCGGGAGACGCGCCGCAAGGCCCTCGCCTACATGGGCATCGAGCCCGGCAAGCCGCTCACGGGGCGTCCCGTGAACGTCGTTTTCATCGGCTCCTGCACCAACTCGCGGATGACCGATCTGCGCGCCGCCGCCTCCCTGCTGAAGGGGCGCAAGGTGAGCCCGAACGTGCGGGTGCTGGTCGTGCCCGGCTCGCAGTCGATCAAGCGGCAGGCGGAAGCCGAGGGGCTCGACCGGATCTTCCGCGAAGCCGGCGCCGAGTGGCGCGAAGCGGGATGTTCGATGTGCATCGCCATGAACGGCGATCAGCTCGCTCCCGGCGAATACGCCGTTTCGACATCCAACCGCAACTTCGAGGGGCGGCAGGGCAAGGGCGGGCGCACGTTCCTCGCCAGCCCGCTTACCGCCGCCGCCAGCGCGGTCACCGGCGTGGTCACCGATCCGCGCCCGCTGCTGGGCTGAGACACGGAGGTCCGCACCATGGAGAAATTCACCGCCTTTGAATCCTGGGTCGCCGTTCTGCCGGTCGACAACATCGACACCGACCAGATCATTCCCGCGCGTTTCCTGAAGACGACGTCGAAAGAGGGGCTTGGCGACCAGCTTTTCTACGACTGGCGCTATGACGCGGACGGCAATCCCCGGCCGGATTTTGTCATCAACCGTGCCCCCGGCAACCGGGCGCAGGTATTGCTCGCCGGCGACAATTTCGGCTGCGGCAGCTCGCGCGAGCACGCCCCCTGGGCGCTGACGCAGTTCGGATTCAGGGCTGTCATTTCCACGTCATTCGCCGATATTTTCAAGGGAAATGCGCTGAAAAACGCGCTTTTGCCGATCGTCGTTCCGGCCGACATCCACGCCCGCCTGCTGAAGACGCTGGAGGCCGATCCGCTGGCCAGGGTGCGCGTCGACCTGGCCTCGCAGACGTTGACGCTGCCCGATGGCACGGCGGTGGAGTTCCCCGTCGATCCCTTCGCCAGAACCTGCCTGCTCGAGGGGATCGACGAACTGGGGTTCCTGCTGAAGCACGAGGCGGAAATTGCCGCCTACGAGCGGACGCATCCGGCGCCCGTCGACACGTTGTCGTTGCAGCTCGACGCCTGAGGCTTACTGCCTGGCGGCGTCCGGTTCGGTGATGTCGTAAACGCGGCCGGATTTCAGGCCTCGCAGTTCCTGCCGCGCGCCGCCTGGCCACACGATCTCCACCACGTCCGCACTGTCATCGCCGCCGAGACCGAAGTGCAGCGGCGCAGCGCTCGCGCTGGCGTATCCCGCGGTGAAGGCCACGTGATTGTATTGCGTCATGGAACGGCTCACAACCTTCACACGCGCGCCCTGCCCATCGCGCGGCGAACGCGCGCCCCGGAGCCGGAAGGAGAGCCAGCGGCCCGCACCAGGGCTGTCGTTGAGCCACAAAGATGCCCGTCCGTTGAGGGCGCTCACCACGAAATCGAGCTTGCCGTCCCCGTTGAAATCGCCCACGGCGGAGCCCCGGTGGCGCGCCGCGGGCAAAGCGCCGAGCCCGGCTTCTTCTGTCAGCACCTGCCACTTGCCCTTGCCCAGATTGCGGAACACGGTGTTGTGCTGGTTGACCGATACGCGCGGCTCCATCAGCGGCGATTGCACATGGCCGCGGCTTACCAGCAGGTCTTTCCACCCGTCGTTGTCGAAGTCCGCCAGCACCGGGCTGTAGCCCGCCATCGAGCGTGACAGCGCCGTCATGCCCGTCTGCGCCGTCACTTCGCGGAAAGCGCCCTTGCCAGTGTTGAGGAAGACGGGAAACGTTTCGTTGTCCAGGGCCACCATCACGATGTCCGGATAGCCGTCGTTGTCCAGATCGCGGAAATCCACTCCCATGCCGGAAATCATGTTGCCGTGTTCGGCCAGAGCCACGCCGATATCAAATGCCTTTTCTTCGAACCTGCCGCCGCCGAGGTTGTGAAAAAAGAAGTTGAACAGCTTGTCGTTGGAGACGAAAATGTCGGGCCGTCCGTCGAGATCGTAGTCGGCAACGCCCGCGCCCATGCCTTTTCCGCGCTGCGCCAGGATGCCGCTCGTCCCGCTGATATCGCGGAAGGTTCCGCCGCCGTTGTTCAGAAATAGCTGGTTCGGCAGCTCCCTGTAATACTTCGGATGGCAGTATTCGTTCCTGCCTTCGTAGGGGCATGTGGGTTCGGTTGTTTCTTCCCAAAGCAGGTAATTCACGATGAACAGGTCGAGCAGGCCGTCCTGATTGACGTCGGTCCAGAGAGCGGACACCGCCCACAGAGGGCCGTATTGGGGCAGGCTGGCCGGCGGCAGGCCGGCTTTCGCGGTGACGTCGGTGAAGGTGCCGTCCCCGTTGTTGCGGTAGAGGGTGTTGCGGTGAACGCCTGCAACAAAGAGGTCAAGATCGCCGTCGTTGTCGTAATCGCCCACGGCGGCGCCGGTATCATAGCCGGTTCCCTGCAGGCCCGCTTTTTCCGTGACGTCGGCGAACCCCCCGCGCCCGTCGTTCGAGTAAAGGCGGTTCCAGTGCTTCGGGCCTTTCTTCTGAAGCGAGGAAAGATCGGCTCCGTTGCAGAAGAACAGGTCAAGGTCCCCGTCGCCGTCGTAGTCGAAGGCCGCCACGCCGCCGGCCATGGTCTCCGGCGCGCGGCGCTTTTCAGATTCGTCGTTGTCGAGGAAGAAATCGAGCCGGACAGGCTGGAAATGGATGGGCGATTCAGGCCCCTTCGCCTGAAATGCCCAGATGGAAATGGCCGCCAGCGCGGCGGCAGCCCAGCGCATGAACCGGTTTTGCTCCCGCATTCAGTCTAGCAGCCCTCTGCGGAAGACTCGTCCAGCAGGCGTTCGGCGGCGTCGGCAGCTTGCGGCACCGCCGCCGCAACTTCCGGCGACAGCGGCCGCCCGAGTTCGAACTGCGCCGCGGCGATGCCCACCAGCGCGGCTGTCTTCAACCGGATGCCGAGCCGCTCCGCCATCCGCAGCGTATCGGCGAGCGACGGCTGATGCGAGCCGCCGCCGCGCGACTCCGCGTATCCAAACAGCTCCGCATCGCGGAACACCCGCACCGTGCCCGGCGCCTCCGCGCCCGCAACCGCGTCCAACAGAATCAGCGCGCCCACGGACTCCAGCTCCAGCAACAGGTCCACGCCCGCCGCGCCGACATTGCACAACCGCGCCCGCCGCGCCGCGCCGCGCCGGCGCAGCTCCTCCAGCACTGCAGCCCCCGCGCCATCGTCCCCCATGAGCGGATTGCCCAGCGCCGCGATCAGCGTCTGGCGCGGATCTGATCCTTCAGCCATGCGACCCACTCCCCGAGTCCTTCGCCCGTGCGGCAGCTCACGCGGAAGTGCCGCAAGCCCGGATTCAACGCCTCCACGCCGCGCAGGAACCTCTCGCAGTCGAAATCCACGTATGGCAGCAGGTCGATCTTGTTCAGCACCACCACGTCGACGCCTGCGTACATCTTCGGGTACTTGTACGGCTTGTCGTCGCCTTCCGGCGTCGAGCCGATGAGCACGTTGGCATGCGCGCCCAGCTTCCAGCTCATCGGGCACACCAGGTTGCCGACGTTCTCCACCAGCAGCAGCCGGATCTGACCGAGTGGCAGCAGCGCCAGCGCGTCGCGCACCATGGCCGCCTCCAGATGGCACTTGCCGCCGGTGTTGATGTGCACTGCGGCGGCGCCGGCGCGCTGGCTGCGCTCGGCGTCGAACGCAGCCGCGGACGTGTCGCCGTTGATCATGCCGATGGCGGTGTCGTCTTTCAGCGCCTCCACGGTGCGCTCGATCAGCGACGTCTTCCCCGCGCCGGGGCCCGCCATCAGGTTCACGCAGAAGATGCCATGAGCGTCGAGCCGCGCCCGCACCTCCGCCGCCACCGCATCGTTGGCCGATAGCACTCGCTCGACTACGGGAACCGTGCTGCTCATCCGCTGCCGCCTCCTTCCACTTCGATCAAATCCACCGTGCATTCCTGACCACCCGCGGGATCGCCTCCCAGCGCGCCGCACTGCGGGCATTCCAGACCCGAGCCGTTCACCCCGAACACCGTGCCGCACGCCCGGCAGCGCAGCGTCGCCGGCTCGAAGCGGAATTCCAGCTTCGCAGCTTCCGCTGCAGTTCCCCGCGAGAGCTCCTGCCAGAACAGTTCGATGGAATCGCCCACATAGCCCGTCCACTCGCCCACAGTCACCTGGACCTTGCGCACCCGCGCACCGCCGGCGTGCCGCAGCACAATGCCGAGTATCGCTTCGGTGATCCCCAGTTCATGCATCAGCAGATCCTCGGCAACTGCTCGCCGCTCAACAGGTCGAGCACGCGTCCTGCGCCGATCATCGAGCGCAGCGTCACCGGGCCCGCGCCCGTCTCCGTTACTTTTCCGATCACCGCCCCGCCGGGCAACTGCGCCGCTGCGCGCTCCCCCTCGCCCTCCGCTACAAACGCCACGAACCGCCCTTCGTTGGCCACGTACAGCGGATCGAAGCCCAGTAATTCGCACGCCGCGCGCACGTCTTCCCGCACGGGAATGCGGGTTTCGTCCAGCTCCACGCGCACGCGGGCGGCGCGCGCGATCTCGATCACCGCCGAAGCCAGCCCGCCGCGCGTCAGGTCCCTCATGCAGTGCACGCGGATTCCGTTCTCGAGCAACCCCAGCGCCTCGCGGTGTACAGGGGCGGAGTCGGAAACAATTGCCGATTCAAATGCGAGTCCCTCGCGCGCGCTCATCACCGCCATGCCGTGCCGTCCGATGTCTCCGGAGAGGACCAGTTCGTCGCCCGGCGCAACGCGCCACGGCGCCAGTTCGCCGTCATGCACCAGCACGCCGATGCCTGTGGTGGTGATGTAAATCTGATCGGCGTGCCCGCGCTCCACCACCTTGGTGTCGCCGGTCACGATCCGCACGCCGGCGCGCCGCGCAGCTTGCGCCATGGAGTCCACCACGCGGCGCAGCGTCTCCAGCTCGAGCCCCTCCTCAAGGATGAACGCCACCGACAGCGCCACCGGCTCGGCGCCCGCCATGGCCAGGTCATTCACCGTGCCGTGCACTGCAAGCGAGCCGATGTCGCCGCCAGGGAAGAAAATGGGGCGCACCACGAAGGAGTCCGTCGTGAACGCCAGCCGCGTGCCGCCGGGCGCCAGCGTGGCGGCGTCGGTTTCATACTGCGGTTCCAGCCGCGCAGCGAACAGCTCTTCGATAAGCTCTCGCATCAGCCGCCCGCCGCCTCCATGCGCCATCAGCACTCGCTCGCTCTCGCCGAGCGGGGCAGGGCAGGAGAGCGCGAAATCAGACATGGGTCCTCCCGTAACGGTAATACGCGGCGCAGGCGCCCTCGCTCGACACCATCGGCGCGCCCAGCGGGCGCTCCGGCGTGCAGCGGGTGGCGAAAGCCGGGCACTCGAACGGCTTCTTCGCGCCCTGCAGCACGAGTCCGCCGATGCAATCGGGCGGCTCCTGCACCTCGCCCGTGGATAGAGGGAAGCGTTGTTCGGCGTCGAACTCGCGCCATTCAGGGCGCAGCGCAAGTCCGCTCAGCGGAATCACGCCGATGCCGCGCCACTTGCGGTCCACGGGTTCGAACATCGCCCGCACCAGCGCCCTGGCTTCCCGGTTGCCCTCGCGGCGCACGGCGCGCGCATACTGGTTTTCGACCACGGCGCGGCCTGCTTCCAGTTGCCGCACGCAGAGCAGGATGCCCTGCAACAGATCCACCGGTTCGAAGCCGGTCACCACCACCGGCACCCCGTAGCCGCGCGCGATCGGCTCGTAGTCCTCATAGCCCTCCACGGTGCAGACGTGTCCCGCCGCCAGCACGCCCTGGATGCGGCTGTGCGGCGAGCCGAGAATCGCCCGCAGCGCGGGCGGCACCAGCACGTGGGCGGAGAGGATCGAAAAGTTCTTCAAGCCGGTCCGCCGCGCCTCGCGCACCGCCAGCGCCACGCCGGGCACGGTGGTTTCGAAGCCGGCCGCAAAAAACACAATCTGCCGGTCCTGTTTTTTCTCCGCGAGCCGCACCGCGTCCAGCGGCGAATAAACGGCCGCCACCTGCGCGCCCCGCGCCCGCGCCGCCAGCAGGTCGGTCCGCGATCCGGGCACGCGCAGCATGTCGCCGAACGAGGCGAGCACCACGCCGGGAGTCCGCGCCAGTTCGATGGCGCGGTCGATCAGTTCCAGAGGCGTCACGCACACCGGGCACCCCGGCCCGTGCACCAGCTCGAGCTCCGGCGGCAGCAACTGATCGATGCCGAACCGCAGGATGGCGTGCGTCTGCCCGCCGCAGATCTCCATGATGCGCCACGTGCGCCTGATCACACGGGCGATCTCGGCCGCCAGCGCCCGCGCACGTCCCGCGTCCCGGTACTCGTCCAGATGCTTCACTCCGCGCCTTCCTCCGCCGCGCCGCCCATCTGCCCGAACAGCTCCAAGGTGCGCCGCGCTTCTTCCTCGTCGATCGTCTGGAGCGCAAAGCCCGCGTGGACCAGAACATAATCGCCCGGTTTTGCTTCTGGCACATAGGCCAGCGAAGCCTCCCGGATCACGCCCCCGAACGACACGCGCGCCATCCGCGTCAGCGGGTCCGCGCCCGTGATCTCAACGATCTCGCCCGGTATCGCCAGACACATCGAGCTTCACCTCCCATGCCGCGGCCAGCAGTTGTCCCGCCGCGAGGCCGCCGTCGTTCGGCGGCACGCGCCGCTGCAACAGCGGCCGGAACCCCTCTTCCCGCAGCCGCCGCGCTGCGGTCTCCGCAAGCCGCGCATTCTGGAAACATCCGCCCGTCAGCACCACCGTCTCCACCCGGGCGCGCCGCGCCGCCGCCACAATGGACTCCGCCAGCGAAGCGTGCAGCAGCGCCGCGCGCTCCGCTACAGGGGAGCCCGCGCCGGCCAGCCGTTCAAACAGCGGCGCCCAGTCTTCCTCCATCGCCACAGGTTGCGCGCACTCCGCGCCGCGCGCGGCGAATTCCACCCGCATCGCCGCCTCGCCTTCAAATGATGCACGGTCACAAAGCCCGAGCAGCGCGGCGGCGGCATCAAACAGCCGGCCCGCGCTCGTCGTCCACGGGGCGTTGAGACCGCGCTCCATCATCCGCACGAGCACCTGCCATTCATTGTCGGTGAAGTGCGGGCGCGCCAGTTCCGCGCGCCCCATCTCCCACGCCACTCCCAGCAGAGCCCTTCGCGGTTCCCGCACCGCCTGCTCTCCACCCGGCAGGCGGAACGGGCGCAGATGACCCACGCGCCGCACCGTGGCGCCCTTCCACAGGAGGTACTCGCCGCCCCATACCGCGCCATCCACTCCCGCGCCCGTGCCGTCCCACGAGGCGGCGAAGACCGGCGGTTCAAGTCCATGCTCGAGCACAGCGGAAAACAGGTGCGCCACATGGTGCTGCACGGCGCGCACCTCCACGCCCATCTCCCGCGCCGCAGCAGTGGAGCCGTAGTCCGGATGCAGGTCGCAAGCCACCGTCCGCGGGCGCACCTGATAGATGTGCTGGAAGTCCGCCGTCATGCGGCGGTGATTGGCGAGCGCCGCCGGAGTGGACAGATCACCCAGATGCTGCGACAGGAACACGCGCCTGCCGCGCGCAAACGCCACCGTGTTCTTCATGTGCCCGCCGGTCGAGAACATCTCCGGCAGCTCGCGCGGCGCATCGAGAGGCAGCGGAGCGTAGCCGCGGGCGCGCCGCAGGATGACCGGCTCTCCATCGATCTCACGCACGATGCTGTCGTCCACCGGACGCAGGATCCGCCGGTTATGCACGAGAAACAGGTCCGCGATGCCGCCGAGCCTTCCGAGCGCTTCGCGCTCATCGTAGCAGATCGGATCGTCGGTCAGATTGCCGCTCGTCGCCACGATGGGGAAGCGCAGCAGGTCCATCAACAATGCGTGCAGCGGCGAGTACGGGATCAGCACGCCCAGCAGCGGATTGCCGGGGGCGATCTCCTCCGGCAGGGCGAGGGTGTTCTCGACGAGCACAATGGGAGACGCGGGCGTGTCGAGCAGCGGGTGATCGAGCTCCGGCAGCATCACCGCAAGCGGCTTCGAGGGGCGCTGCTTGCGGCGGCGGAGTTCGAGTATCGCTTCACGGCTGCGGGCGTCGCAAATCAGGTGAAAACCGCCGATCCCTTTCAGCGCGAGGATCCGCCCCTCGCGCACCGCCTGGGCGGCGCGCTCGAGCGCTTCGTCCCGCTCCGCCAGTACCGCGCCCGCGGGCGACCAGAGCTGAAGCTGCGGTCCGCACGCCGGGCAACAGTTGGTTTGCGCGTGGAAGCGGCGGTCGGCGGGATCGCGGTATTCGGCTTCGCACGCCGCGCACATCGGGAAGTCCCTCATCGAGGTGCGCGGGCGGTCGTAGGGGAGGGATTCGACGATCGAGTAGCGCGGACCGCAGTGGGTGCAGGTGGTGAAGGGGTAGCGGTGGCGCCGGTTGCGCGGGTCGAAGATCTCGCGGCGGCACTCGGAGCACATGGCGAGATCGGGCAACAGAAAGGCTTCGCGTTCGCCGCCGGTGTCGCTCGCCTCGACCCGGAACTCGCGGTAGCCCGCCTCCGGCAGTTTCTCTTCCGAGAAAGAAGCGATCACCGCGAGCGGCGGCGGCTGTGCCCGGAGCTGATCCACAAACGAGCGCACCCGCGTCTCCTCAGCCTCCGCTTCCACCACCACGCCGGCTGGCGAGTTCAGCACAAAGCCTCTTACGCTGGCCTGCTGCGCCAGCCGGTACACATGCGGCCGGAAACCGACGCCCTGCACGGCGCCGGTGATCCGCACTCGAATTCGCACCTGCGTATCCTTTATTCCAGTATAAGCCTCCGTCGCGTCCGGCTCACGGCGGGCGTATGGGAAGGGGAGCAGGCCGCGCCGGGCGCCGCTGATCAACCGCCCGGCGGAAGGCAGGCTGCGTCAACACCGCCGTCAATGGCGGTGGTCCGGCACCAGCCGCAGCGTCTCGCGCACTTCCACACGGGAGAACTCGAGCCGGAAGGAGCCGCCGTGAAGATACGTCGCCCACTGATCCCCGTAATGGCCCGAGAACCGGTGGCCGGAGACGCCTGTCGGAATCACGATGCGGCTCGAGTCGAGATCGGCCAGATCAGCCACGAACCGCATGGACGGGCCGTAGGCTTCCGTGACCGCGCGCACGGTCGTGGCGCCGCCGTCCATTTCCACAGGCCCGAAGTTGAAGTACCGCCCGAGCCAGGGAATACGGCCCATCACCGGGTGCGGCAGGGCGATGCGGTTGATCTGGCCATAGCGCCACTTCTCCATCCGCCGCCCTTGCATGCGGCGTCCTTCCTCCACGGCGTCAGCCAGCCCGTTCGCCAGCAGTAGATCGAAATCGTCGAACCACTCCTGCTTCCGCTCACGGACGATGCGCGCCACCACTCCGGGGGCGAGGAACGTGCGGTAGGCAGCGCCGTACTTGGGCGAGGCGCGCTCGCCGATGGCGCGGCGGAGATGCTCGTAGAGCAGATGCGCCAGAAAAGCCGCCGCGGAGTCCTTCCGCATCTGTCCGTCCCAGCCGGCCAGCAACCGCGCTCCCGCCTGCGCTGCTTCGTTCGAGTCGCCGCGGCGCCGGACGGCCGACACGGCCGCCCGCGCCAGCCCGTGATGGAGGGCCGAGTAGACATCGCCCTGGATGGCCAGCATGTCCTCCGCGGAGAGTTTCTCTTTGCGGCCCAGGCGGGCCGTGATCTGGATGGCCCTGTCAGGAGAAGAGAAAAAACCGTTCACGGCATACGGCGTATTTTCTGGAAATGCGTTGTGATTTGCCGACACGATGGCGCCGCTCTTCGGGTTAAAATAAGACGGAAGCTGCTCGAAAGGCACGAAGCCTTTCCAGTCGAATTTCCCGGAAGAGCCGTCGGCCGGCTCGCTTCCATCGGACCCCTCCCGCACGGGCAGCCGGCCCGCCACCTGCCAGCCCGTGTTGCCGTCCATGTCGGCGTACAACACGTTGATGTTGGGTCCGGGCAGCCTCCGCAAGGCCTGGCGGAACTCCTCCCAGTTCCCGGCGCGGTTCAGATCGAGAATTGGGAACTCCGCGCCCGCCGGCTGGGCGGCGGGCCAGGCCAGCGCCAGCGGCGCGCCGTCTTCTTCCGCAATGACGGGGCCATGGGCCGTGATCCAATAAGATACCTCGGCCGGCTTCTCGCCTTTGACGGCGATGCGTTCCACCGCCCGCAAGGCCTGCGCCGGCTGCCCTTTGTATTCGTAGCGCCCGGTTCGTGTATCCAGATTTTCAAAATACAGATCCATATTATCGAACTGTAGCGCCGTAATTCCCCACGCAATCCGCTCGTTATGTCCGATAATAATTCCAGGGAGTCCGGGCAAGGCGGCCCCGGCGGCGTTCAGCCCGGGCGCGCGCAAATGGACCAGGTGCCAGGTGGCGGGCTGCGTCCAGGGCAGATGCGGGTCGTTGGCCAGCAGCGGCTTGCCCGAAGCGGTCCTGGATCCGCTGACAGCCCAGGCGTTGGAGCCGGGCAGTGGCTCCGTGCCCAGCCGGGGCGGGAAGAGTTGCTCGACCAGCGCGCGTTCTCCCGCCCGCGCCATGCGGTGCTTCAGCAGGTCGTGCTCCCAGTCGCCCGATAGCGTGCGGTCCATTTGCAGCGCGCACAGCAGCGAGTCGGCGATTTTCCAGGGACGCGGGGCGTAGCCGAGCAGGGTGAACTCCGGCGGCAGCCGGTTCAGGTTCTGTTCAAGGAAAAAGTTCACGCCGCGCGCATAGGCCGCGAGCTGAGCCCGCTGCGGCGGCGGGAGAACCTGAGCCCACCGCTCGGCCAGCCACCGCATGCGCAACTGGCGGGAGCGGAGATCGAGCGCCAGGGCGCCCTTGCCGGCGATCTCGGCCAGTTCGCCCGCAGCCATCCGCCGCAGGCTGTCCATCTGCCACAGACGGTCCTGAGCCGTGGCATAGCCCTGGGCGAACAGCGCGTCCTCGAGCGAAGCTGCCGTGATGTGCGGCACGCCGAGCCGGTCCCGTTCCACGCGCACTTCGCCCGCGACTGGCGCGGGGTGCTCTCCGGACAGTCCCGCGCCGGGACGCCAGACGACCCACCACACCGCGGCGCACAAGCCGGCGGCGGCCAGCGCAAGCACCCAGTTGAACAGGCGGATGATTCGTTTCCACACGACTCCTCCATAGTACTGATCGGTTCACTCCCGTCGCAGGAAAGCCAACCGGATTTTCACCCCTTGTTTCCACATTCGGCGTAAGATGTGAAAGTTGGTGACAGCCGATGAGCACCGGTGTGGAGTCGTCCCCGGTATCAGGGACTGGCGGCCGCAATGCTGGATCGAAGTGGCCCTAGTACGCGGTCCGGGTAAAACCGAAGTTTGAGAAAGTGGTGGCCCAGTCGCTTGTTTCCAAGGGGCTTTCTTCTTTTCTGCCTCTGTACAGGGAACGCCGCCGGTGGTCGGACCGTGTCAAGCTGGTCGAGCTGCCCCTGTTTCCCGGCTACGTGTTTTGCAGCCTGGACGTGCGGCAGAGGTTGCCGGTGCTGCAAACGCCGGGCGTGCTGCACTTTGTGAGCTTTGACGGCGAACCGGCCCCGGTGGAGCCCTCCGAGATCGAAGCTCTGCTGAGAGCCGCGGACAGCGGCGCCGCCCTGGCGCCATGGCCGTACCTGCGCGAGGGGCAGCGGGTAGTGGTGGCGCGCGGCCCGATGAAGGGACTCAACGGCATCCTGCTGAAAGTCCGCGATGAGTTCAGGCTCATCATCAGCGTGACTCTTCTTCAGCGCTCGGTTGCCGTGGAGATCGACCGGGAAGCGGTCCGCCCCGCCTGAGGCAAAAAAGCTCAAGCCTTCCGAAAAAACACCGATACGAATGCTGCCAGACTGCGACTATTCTTTGGAGACGCGACGTGATCCTTTACCACCCGAACGGCACGGCTTTCGTTCTCAGCCCCGCCATTTGGCGCTCCGCGCTGCAACTGGCGGTTTCCTCCGGCTGGCAGCCCGATGGAACCTTGCCGCCTCCTTCGGATCTGGAACGTCCGCCGGCGCAATGGAGCGGCGCGTACGAACCGGCGGCCGGCCAGCAGGTAACGCGGCCCGATGCCATGGCGCTGGCGGCCGCCCTGAACCAGGCTCTCGGCGAGGATCCGCACGCCCGTCATGAACTGCGGCTGCTGGCCGGGTTCTGCCGCTCGGGCGGGTTTCTGATCTGCGCTTCGCCCGGGATCTCCGACAGCCTGGCGAGCCTGGTCGAACACGTCGGGACAGGCGTTCCGATTCCATCCGCTCCAGCTCCAGCCCAGCCGGCGCCCCAGCGCCCCGACAGCGGGCAGGGAACCCCTTCCCTGCAGTGACCGCCCGCCTCCTGCCGTCGGCGGCAGGCGGCCCAGCGGACGTATGCCGGCGCCGGAGCCCGGCATGTGGTGCTCCGGCCGCGCCCCCGCAAGTATAATTTCCATTTGACGCTGCCTCCTGCTGGGACTGCACAGGGCGCCGGCGCCCCCTTCGCGCACGTCCTGTTAGAGCCTGCCGTGCGCCCCCGCCCGCTGTCCCTGCTCGGCTCCGCCTGCCTGCACGCCGCCGTACTCTTCCTCCTCCTTCACGTCCCGATGTCCGACCCACGCGCGCTCCGGATGGAGAACTACCGCGTGCTGCCGCCTCCGCCGCGTGACCGCAAGCTGGTCTGGTACAAGCTCGACACCCGCATGCCGGACGTCTCCATCGGCCGCAAGTACGGGCAGCGGCCGCCGCGGGCGCGGGTCCGCTCGAAGGATGTCTCGATCCAGGCTTCGACACCCAACGCGCCGTCCCGCGACCAGTTGATCTTCCAGCCCGCCGCGCCGGCTGAGATCGCCAGGAGCCTTCCATTGCCCAACATGGCGGCATTCCAGCCCGCCCCTCCGCCTGAGCCGCCGCCCGCGCCGAAAGCGGAACCCCGGACGGAGCCGCCCGCTGCGCCTGCGCCGAAACGTACCGTGCGCGCCTTCACTCCGCCGCCGCCCGCCGCGCCACGCAAGCCCAGGCCGGTTGAACTGAGCGAAGCCCCCATTGATGCCCTGCCGAGCCCCGCCGCCCTGGGGCAGATCACCGCTGTTGTCGCCGGAGTGAAACCCATGCCCGGTGCGCCGCCCGCCCTGCCGGAGGGGAACCGTCCGGCGAGCGTCTCGGTGGGGCCGCAGGCAGGCAACGGGGCGGGCGGCGCGCTCAACCCCTCGCCCGCTTCCGGGATCGAACTGATCTCCAGCGGCGGGGGCGCCGTGGCAGGGATGGCCGGAAAGCCGAGCTTCGCTTCGCAGGTTGTCATGTTCACGCGGGCCGAGATCGAGCAGCGCCGGGGCGCCGTCTCCGTGCCCGTCCGGCTGGCCATGGTGCCTGAGATTGCCCAGAAACAGTTCGGCGGCCGCACCGTGTACCTGACGTTTCTCGAAAAACCCAACCCGCGTCATTACTCCGGCGATATCCTTCTGTGGTTCGCCGAGCGCGGCCAAACCGCCGCGGGCGGACAGGCGATGCACGCGCCTGTGCCTTTCCGGCAGACGGATCCATTCGGGCCGAAGTCGCACTCGCCGCGCCCGATTCGGGGCACGATCCGGCTGTCAGCGATCATCGGCGCCGACGGATTCCTTTCTGATCTCCGCATTCTCGACAGTCCCGATGACGCGCTCGACTCGCCGTTGCTGGAGGCCGCCGCGAGGTGGACGTTCCTGCCCGCATTGCGGGGCCCCGCGCGCATCGCGGTGGACGCTCTGTTCGAGATCCCGGTCATCTTCCTGCCTGCCCAGCCGGGCGCGGGTACCGCGCCCGCGCCTTGACGCCGGACGCGCGTGGCAGTATGTTGGCGCGGGAGAAACCGATGCCAGAAGAAACCGCTGACGCCGGCTCAGGCGGCTCGCTGTGGTGGCGGGTCTGGGAGAAAACGTGGTGGGCTGTCGCGATTCTGTTCCTTGCGCTCAACGCCTGGGCGTGGAACCGGTATGGCATCATCGCCCTGCTGCGGTTTTGGGCTGCATTCTTTGCGTTGCTCGGTGCCGCCGTTCTTGTCTACGCGCGGCGGATGAAGCGGTATGCCGCCGAAAGCCTCCACTGGCTGCCGGTGCAGGCGACGGTGCTGCGCTCGGAAGTGGCCGTCGACAGGCAGACGTCTTTCAACGACGAATCCTATGGTCAAGCCAGGACCACCGTCTACTACCACCCGGAAATCGAATACGAATACGAGGTGGAAGGACGGAGGTACCGCTCCAACCGCCTCATCGCCGCGCGGGTGAATTTCCCCAGGTCCGCCGCCGAATCCTGGGTGGCGAATTATCCGCCGGGGAGCGTTGTCACCGCCCGCCGCCATCCGCGGAAGCCTGAACTGGCGGTGCTCCAGCCGGGCATGCAGGGTTTTGAAAATCAGTACCGGATTCCATTCATTGTGGGCGGAGGCTTTCTGGTCATTGGCGCGGTAGGCTGGATCGTGCTGTCCTGAAAATCCGGCCGCCAGGCTTTATCGGTTTTTCCTCGCAGATGTCCTCCTGTGCCGCGCATGAAGGCTGCGCCACCGGCCGGAGAAAGCTGTTCACCGCGCTGTGCGCGGAATCGCCGCCCCGCACCGGGACCGTCCGCTCCCGCTGCCTTCAGGCGCTTTACTCGCGGCACTGGATACGGCGGAGGCCCCCTGCAAGCCCGGGATCAGTTGGCCATTACAGCGGCCGCTCCCGTAGACTCCGGCACATTGCGGACGCGGCTAGCGGCCGGGATCGTCCTCCGCCAACTGGCAGGCCATTGCCCACGCCCGGCGCATCCATCGCTGGCGGGCCGCCTGTTTGCGCAACCCGGGCCACAGCCACGGGGCGCCCCACGCCACGTGCCGCACGATCTCCCAGGCAGCGCGCTGGCCTTCCTCTCGCGCGCAATCCCGCTCCCGCGAGCGCAGCAAACGGAGCCAGCGGAACTCGTCAGCCTGGCGCGCGGCCGCCTCCAGGACATCCAACATTTCAGGACTGTTCTGTTCCAGCTCCAACCGCCTGAGCCGCAGCCGCAGCTTCGCAGCCCGCAGCTCCGGCCACAGCTCGAACGCCACCCACCAGAGGAGAACCCAGGACAGCAGCGTGAAGGAGACCGCCGTCGCGCCCTGCTCGCTCATTTCTGCCGCCTCTCTTTCAGGCACTCGGCCAGGGTCTTTTCCGCTTCCCGCCGCAGGGCGCGCTGCTGCAATCCGTAGGCGACGCCGGCAAGCCCGAAAACTATGGCTGAAAGCCGTGTCACCCGCGCCCGGCCCATCCACGCGATCCACACCTCGATCATCGAATCCTTGCCGAGCAGCCCGGAAGCCGTCTCCCGGATCAGCCACAATGCGGCCAGCAGCGCCGCCCAAGGCAGCGCTTTGCGGATGAGCCAGAGAAGAATCCGTTGTACATTCACGCGCGTCGTGCTCCCATTGCCTCGGGGCCCGGCAGAAAGGCCTGCGGAAAACCGCCGTCCGGCAGGCGGCCAAACGTGCGGCCCGCAGCCAAAGGCGGTGACGGGCGGCCTTCTGTCATGACACAGTGTAGCCGACAAAATCACCGCCTGGATGTGGATCATGGCGCTGTACGGAGCGTTTCGTGGCAGGCTGACAGGCAATGAGAGACGAGCCCGGCCATCGTGAGACATTTCTCAGGTGTGAACTAAGGTTTCTCCCGGATTTGAGTAGAACCCAAGTACCGTTACGCTTGATCTAGCAACGGACAAGAGTTGCGAAATCGGGAGAGGAGAAAGAGAAGAATGAAGAAGATCAACAATCTGATTTGGAAGCTGCGGCTCATGAAGGATACCCGCGGCCAGGACCTCATTGAATACGCGCTGATGGTGGGCTTCATCGCGGTGGCGGCTGGCGCCGTCATCCCCGGCGTGGTCACCAGCATCCGGAACATTTTCGAGAAGATCTCGACTGTCCTCCAGAACAGCGCCAACCAGCAGTAACCCCCTTTTCTCAAGCCGAAGCTGAGGGCCGGTCAAGCTCCACGGCGTGGGGCGCCGGCCCTCGCTTTTCTTTGGCGCCGAGCCCGGCGTGAGCCATCGCCGGGGTTCGGCGCAGTCCTCCAACGTCCCCGGACTGCCCGGCCACCTCGCATGGCGCGTCGCAGCCTTCGCAGAGCCGCCGCCGGCGGGAATCCAGCATCCACCCTACCTCCCCGCCGCAAGATTTCACCTTCGACAGTCAGAACTTTTGCTCCGCCCTGAGCGTTCCCGGTTTTCAGAATCAGGTGTGTCCTCGATTGGGCTGAGGCCCCGGCGCCCGTATTCTGCTCCTGTGACGCCCCGAAGGAACTCAACGAGGGAGACCGCCAACAGTCCCCGGAATCTCCGCAGTCTGATCTGGGGGCTGAAAGTCCTCAGCGACACCCGCGGGCAGGATCTGATCGAGTATGCCCTCATCGTCGGCTTCATTGCGGTGGCGGCGGGCGCATTGATGCCTGGCATCACCACAACGATGCGGAACATCTTCGAACGGGTTTCAGGCGCCCTGGCCAACAGCGCGAACCAACAATAGCCTCGCAGGGCTAAAGCCGGCGGCCCCGGGACGCGCCAGCACCGACCGTGCGCGGCCCGCATCAGAAAATCTCGCGCAGCCACTCCCGCAAATCGCCGCGTTCATCGAACTCCAGAGCCTGCGGCTGCCGCAGCAGCTCTACGTGCGGCTTTGCCAGGGCCTCGGGCAACAGGCGCTCGGAGAGCCCCATCACCGTGAGGTCCTGTGTATTCCGGATCCACGCGATTCCCAGCTCTTCCGGGTTGAGCTTCCCTGTGCTGCGCGCCACGGCGGTGAGACACTCCCGGTCGGAGGCGAACGTGGCGGGGATTTTCAGGCAGGCCAACGCCCCTGAAGTGAGCCCGTTGACATAGGTCGGCCGCCGCTTCATCGCCCGCTTGAGCCGCTGATGCACGGCGTCCGCCATCCCGATACCGATCGCATTGCCGTAACTCAGCGGATGCAGCCCGCGCGCAATCACGCGCCCCACCCGCGGCGCAAACGGCCACGGGTTTACATTGCCGTGGATGTCGCGGTTGATCACCTTGGGGTCCATCCCCGAGCCCGACCAGTTCTTCCCGATCTCGTCCACCAGGAGCAGGTCTACATCCTCCACGGGCAGCCGCGGCATCCAGCTCTTCACGCGCTCCAGCAGTTCTTCCTCCCGCGCCTCCATCTGTGAAGCCGGCAGGAACTCGACATGCGCCACCTCGTGCCAGGCATCCTCCAGGATCGCCAGCCCGCCCGCGATCTTGCCAGTGGAAAGCACCTGCCGCCCCACGGAACGGATCACCGTTGCCAGCCCCAGGCGGTGCCCGTGAGCATGATAGACCTGCGCGCCGGCGAACTTGCCCAACCCGATGGCCATCATCTTGAACAGGCCGCTCTCGAGCCTGCCCTCGAAATCCGTGTGCCACTTCACGCGCGCCACCAGCAGAATGGCATCCGCGCCGAAGGCGAGCCGGTCGCCCACCACATCAATCCCTTCCGGCGTCCGCCCCAGCGGCACAACGGCCAGAGAACTGCGGATGGGGGCGCCCGTGCGCTCTTCCGTCAGGCCGAGTTTTTCGAGCACGGCGGCCTGCCCGCGGGCCGTGGCCGCTCCGTGGCTGCCCATGGCGGGAAACAGGAATGGCCGCAGGCCCCGCTGTTTCAGGCACGCTACCAGCTCGCTGACGATTTCGTCGATCCGCGCGATGCCCCGGCTGCCGGCGCCCACCGCCACGCTGGCGCCGGCAGGCAGGCTGTTCACGGCATCGGCGTTCCGGAGCGCCTCCCGTACGGCGCCGCGCACATCGCCCAGGCCGCGGCGCGGAAAATTCTGCCGCACAAGCGCACAGCGGGGTAGATCCATGCCCCCATTCTACGGAGGCGCGAGCCCGTCCATGAGGCCCGGCCTTCATGCGCCTCTTCAGGAAAAGCCGTGCTGCTGCCTGTGGAGGCCCGCGTCGAACCGCTGCGTTGTCTTGAACAGCTCGTAGCGCCCGTCGCCGCTCACGGCGTGCACGCGCTTCACCAGCGCGCTCAATTCCGTCATCGTCAGCGGCTGGAAATTCCGCGCAATGGCAACGGCCCTTTCCAGATCCTCCATCGAAGCCAGCCCCACTACCTGGACGCTCACCGGCTGCGAGAGGCAGTACCGGTAACACTCTTCCACCGTCACCACGCCGTCGGCCAGCATCCGCCCGTCGCCGCCGCAGCCCTTCATGCCGATCACCGCGATGCCGCGCCGCTCGCACTCCGGCACCACCTCGTGCCGGAAGCTCTCGAAGCTGTAGTCCATGATGTTGATGGGCATCTGGCAGGCGTCCCAGGGAAAATCCAGGGCCAGCATTTTCCGGTGGATTCGCGGGTGCTTGTGGCCGGTAAATCCGAGAAATCTTACTTTCCCCTGCTTCCTGGCCTCCAAAGCCGCCCGTAACCCGCCTTTTTCCATGAGAAATTCCGGATCGTTATGGTAGTTGCACTCGTGGAACTGCCACAGGTCGATGACGTCGGTCCGCAGCCGCCGCAGGCTGTCCTCGAGATGTTTCATCGCCCCTTCGTAGTCGCGGGCGCACACCTTCGTCATCAGGAACACGCGTTTGCGGTAGCCGTCCATCGACAGGGCCTTGCCCATCACCTCTTCGGCTCGCCCGTTGTGATAGTCCCAGGCGTTGTCCATGAACGTGATGCCGGCATCGATGGCGGCATGCACCAGCCGGATGGATTCGTTTTCGTCTTTCGGGCGCGCCTGATGGTGCCCGCCGAGGCCCAGAATGGACACCTGGACGCCCGTCCTGCCCAGCGGGCGCGTGGGAATGCCGCCGCGCTGCGCGGAATGTCCCGCAGATGCGGCCGCCAGCGCAGCCGCCGCCGGGAACAACTGTCTCCGGTTGATCGTCGTCATCGGCCCTCGACCTCCGCAGCCATTCTATGCGAGCTGAGCGCCGCGGCGCAGCCGCGTGGAAACCCCCGGGCGGAGGAAGTTGACGGGGGCGCAGGATGAGTCTATGGCGTTCTTTCGAGCACGCTACTTCAGAACCGGACGGCCGTCTCCGGATCCACCTGTGTGTGGTAGGGCAGCAGGGACGCGATCCGGGACAGCGGCATGCGCTCGTCGGGGGCTCTGTCGTCCCAGGGAAAAATCAGGGGCGGAAAGCCCGAAAAAGCTGGATGGCGCAGGATATCGCCGGCCGTGCTGTCCGTCCGCAGATGGCGGTTCACGCTCGTGCTCTTCCCATCGGAAGGCGCGCCCGCCTGCAAAAGAGCCGGGGACACGGCAAGAAGGGGCGCCAGAACCACGAAGGATCTCCGCGCGCTCCGCGGATTCCCCTGGCCCTGCAAACCCGTGTCACTGGCCCAGAAGCCGCGTGAAGGAGAGCGCCGCCAACTTCCAGGCATCGTTCTGCTTCACGTACACTTCCGTCACCACAAACGGATTGGTCACTTCGTTGCCGCCGACCACGGCGAGCAGGCGGATCTTGTTCAGCACGATGGCGGTGCTGCCAACGATGCGCGCCGTGGCTTCCTCGATGTCCGCCTGCTTGTAGTGAATGCCCCCGCTCTTGATCACTCCGAGTTCCTGGCTTTTCGTCATGGCGCCGCCCATGTGGACGAAGACGGCATCCTCGTGGAACAAGCCGTCGAGAACGTCCACCTTGCGGTCCGCCATCCACAGCCACTTGTCTCGGGATAGCTTGAGGATCTCCTGTTCCGCCTGCGTTTGAGTCCGGGCTGGAAGATACCTCCTGGGCTCCTGCGCGCCCGCACCCGAAGACACCAGGACCATGAAGCACAAACCGGTGATGAGGGCTCTCATTCCCATTTCCTTTCTTCGTCCTTCGCTTCTGAGCCAGCCTGTTTCTTGCGCCGCCGGCTGATGGCGGACCTGGCGCTGCATCGCCTGGCAGTCCGCTTCAGACTTTCTTTTTCCAGTACTCAAGCGGCGGTCCGGTGTAGACTCCCGCACCGGCGGCGGCGCGCTGGCGCACCTGCGCCAGCTCCTCCTGTGTCATCCGGCTCATCTGGCGCGCCGTGCGGATGTTGTCCTCCATCTGCCCCTGTGTTCCCGCGCCGCAGACGGCCACGTGCACGCCGGGGAGGCTCAGCGCATAGCGCAGGCATTCGGTGGCGTTCAGGGACCGGAGCAGGAACGCCTTGGCGAACACCTTGATCGCCTGCACGCCCAGCCCCAGCTCCTGCGCCAGAGGCAGCGCCTCCTTTTCGAAACTCAGGTAGGCGTGATCGGCGGCGTGCAGCGGCATCATGACGGTGTCCCAGCCGCGCCAGGCCTTCATGCAGGGGATGTGCGCTTCGGGGTCGAAGTGCCCGGTGAAGCCGATCCAGCGGCACTTGCCTTCCTTTTTCGCCGCCGTGAGGGCTTCCAGAGCGCCGCCCGGCCCCAGGATCTTCTGGATGTCTTCCTGGCTGCGGATGTCGTGGATCTGCCAGAGATCGAGGTAATCCGTCTTCAGCAGCCGCAGTGAAGTCTCCAGGTCTGATCGCGCCTGTGCGGCGGTGCGCGCCATGGTCTTGCTGGTGAGGAAGACGCTCTTGCGGACGCCTTCCAGCCCGATCCCGTAAGCTTCCTCGGCTCGCCCGCCCCAATACGAGCGGGCGCAGTCGAAGTAGGTCACCCCGATGTCATACATCCTGCGGACGTGGGCTGCCGCCGTCTTGACATCGGGGTGGAGGTCCATGCGGGCGCCGCCCTGCGCGATTACGCTCACACGGATGCCCGTCCGGCCGAAGACGGCCGTGGGGATGTCCCCTGCTTTCGCGCCTTGCGCCGTCACCGTCCGGCCCTGGCTGGCGGTTCCCGCCATCGCTCCCCCGACGAAGATTCTCCGATTCATGCTTCCCTCCACGAGCGGTTGTTCTCCGGCGCGGCCAGACTCCGGTGCGGCCTGAAGGGCGCCTGGTTCAGCCTTCCACGCTGCCGCCCGGCTTTCCTGGCCATGCCCTCCACCCACGTCGCAGCGGCTTCAGACACCACTCCAATCTTACGGCCGGCCTCCCCGGGTGCGCGACCGCAATTCTCTCCCGCGTTTGCCCGATTCTCTCATCGCCGGGATTGGCGGACTCCGCCAGCGCCCCCCTGGCGGACGCTCCCGAGCCGCCCTTCGCGCGCCGGATTGTTTTGCGGTGCGCAGCGGCCGTGCTAGCCGCGGCCAGCCTCTTCTTCCTGCCTGCGCACGCGGAAGGCTCTCGGCGCCGCCTGCGGTTTCCTCTCAGCCTCGGGTATCGCCATGTCGTTGCCGTCCCGCAGCGCGTTGTATGCGGGCGAAAGAATCTCCACGCCCGCGGCGTTGAACTGATCCTGAATATTGGCGTGCAGATCGGAATAGATCTGCACCATTTCATTCGGGCGGTCCGTATAGGCGTTGATTTCGTAGGAGACGTGGAAATCGTTGAGCGAGGTTTGCAGCACGAAAGGCGCCGGTTCGCGCAGCACGCCCGGCGTGGACAGCGCCGCCTGCTTCAGAAGCTCGTGCACCTGCCGCCACGGCGCGTCATAGCCGATGGTCACCGTGGTGTGCAGGATGAGGCCCTGCTTCTGCGCCAGCGCGCTGTAGTCGAGGATCTGCCCGCCCAGGATCGCCGAATTCGGTATGGTCGCCTCCACGTTCTTGATCGTCCGCAGCCGGGTCACCAGCAGCCCGCGGGCCACCACATCCCCCACGGTGTCGGCGATCCTGACCCGGTCGCCCACCCGGAACGGGCGCATATAGGCGAGCACGACTCCTGCCATCATGTTGCTCACCGCCGAGCTCGATCCCAGCGAGATCACCACGCCTAGGAAGATCGACACGCCGCGGAAAGCTTCCGTGTTGCTGCCAGGCAGGTACGGAAACACGATGATCAGCACGAGCACGACCACAGCCACGCGCACCAGTTGATATGTGATGCCCGCCGTTTCGGGATGGAACTGCCGCAGGCGCAGATCGCCCCGCTCCACCGCGCGGAAAAAGATCCGCGCAATCTGCAACCCGTAATACGCCAGCCCGCAGACCACCAGCACGAACAGCCCGCGCGGCAGGTAATGAACGAAGCCATCCACAGCCTCTCTCAGCGCGCTCCACAATGCCGCCACCAGCGATACCGAGATGCCCTCCGTTGCGGGAAACAGGCTGAAGCTGTAAGTCACCAGCACCGAGAGCCAGACGAGAACGAGCACGGCCGCGCCGATCCGCGCCAGCATCAGGGCCAGCAGCATCAGCCGCTCGATCATGAGCGCTACCAGCCCTTGCGCCGCCTTTTTCGCCGAAAGCTGCGAGAACCAGCCGTGGATAAACGCCGCCGCCTTGTCCAGCAGCCGCTTTACCAGCCACAAAACGGCGGCGAACACGCCCCACGCAAGCGCGAGCTTGCCGATGTTGAGAAGGATGCCGTGCCAGCCCAATGGCGCGGCGGCATCGGCCGGCGCGCCGGCCGCGGCAAACGGCAACGCCGGAAGCAATGCAAATTGCAGCCGTCTCATGTCCTGTCAGGCTATCGCGAATCCGTCCGCCCCTGAAGCTGCGGCGAACATCGCCGGAAGGGCCGCCATCAGGATGGCTCGGGCGGCTCCCCGCGGCGCCGGGACTCTTTCCACTTGCGCACCGCCTCGAGCCGCTCCCGGATGCGTTGTTCAACGCCCCGGTCCGTGGGCTCGTAAAAATGCCGCCCGCGCAGCCAATCGGGCAGGCACTCCATGGCGGTGAGGCCCTCCTCGTGCTGATGGGCGTGCTCGTAGCCTTCGCCGTAACCCCACTCTTTCATGGCGCGGGTGGGCGCGTTGCGCAACTGCATGGGGACAGGATCGACGGGTTTCTGCCGCGCCGCCTCGCGGGCTTCGTTCAGGGCGCGGTAAGCGGCATCGGACTTGGGCGCCAGGGCCAGATAGATGGCCGCCTGCGCCAGCGCCTGATCGCCCTCCGGCTCGCCCAGGAAATGCACCGTCTGCCAGCAGGCCACCGCCTGCTCCACCGCGCGCGGATCGGCCAGCCCGATGTCCTCGATCGCCATGCGCACCAGGCGCCGCGCGATGTAAAGGCGGTCTTCGCCGCCTTCGAGCATCCGCGCCAGCCAGTAGAGCGCGGCGTCGGGATCGGAGGAGCGCACGCTCTTGTGCAGCGCCGAAATCAGGTTGAAGTGTTCTTCGCCGCTCTTGTCGTAGAGCAGCGTCTTGCGCTGGATCGCGTCCTCCACTGCGGCCCGGTCCAGCTCCGCGCCGGCCCCCGCCGCGGCGGCGATCTCGAGGATGTTGTAGGCGCGCCGCGCGTCGCCTCCGGCGTAGACCGCGATCTGTTCCAGCAATTCCCGCGGAGCCGTCTTGCCCACGACCGGAAGAGCGCGCTCCAGCAGCATCACGGTCTCCTCCACGGTGAGCGGGCGCAGCGCGTAAACCTTCGCGCGGGACAGCAGCGCAGGCACCACTTCAAACGACGGGTTCTCCGTGGTGGCCCCGATCAGAATAATGTCGCCCCGCTCCACGTAAGGCAGAAATGCGTCCTGCTGCGCTTTGTTGAAGCGGTGGATTTCGTCGACGAACAGCACCGTGCGCAGCCCCTGCCGGCGGTGCTTCTCCGCCGCCGCCATCACTTCCTTGATCTCCTTGATGCCGCTGAGCACGGCGCTGAAGGGCACAAAGGCGCACTTCGTCGTCCGCGCGATCAGCCGCGCCAGGGTGGTCTTGCCGGTGCCCGGGGGGCCCCAGAGAATCAGCGACGTCAGCCGGTCGGATTCGATCTGCACGCGCAGCGGCTTGCCCGCGCCGAGGATGTGCTCCTGCCCGACGAAATCCTCCAGACGCTCCGGACGCATCCGTTCGGCCAGCGGGCGGCCTTCGTCCATCCGATCTTCTTCGCGCGGCGTTTCAAACTCGAACAGGCTCACGGCGCACCCCGCTGACGCATGGCCTCGTACAGGATCACGGCGGCCGCCACGGCGGCGTTCAGGCTCTCCACTCCCGAGGTGGGAATCCGCACCGGCTCGGACCCGCCCGCCCACGCCTCGCTCACGCCGTGCGCCTCATTGCCGATCACGAGCGCGCAGGGCGCGCGCCAGTCCAGCGCCCACGGCGGCTCTCCCTCGTGCGGGGAAGCGACGCGGATGGCCAGCCCGCGCGACCGCAGCATCGCCGCTGCGGCGCCGGCATCTTCCGCGTCGATCACAGGCAGGCGGAACAACGAGCCGGCGCTCGAGCGCAGCGTCTTCGGATTCCATCGCGCAACCGTCCCTTTCACCCAGATCATTCCCGCGGCGCCGAACGCCTCGGCGGCGCGCGCCACGGCGCCCGCGTTGCCCGGGTCCTGCACGCGGTCCAGCACCGCCACCGGCGCGCTGCGCGCGAACAGGTCTTCCTCCCGCCACTGCGGCGGCTCCACCAGCGCCAGCACGCCCTGGGGATGCTCCGTAGAGGAAAGTTGAGAAAAAACGCGCTGCTCAACCGCCGTGAAGCGGACATTCCGCCCGCCTCCGATGATCTCGCGCGCCTGAGCGGCGGCCGCCTCCGCCGCCAGAACCGCGCCGATCCGCAGCCCGCTGCGCAGGGCCTCTTCGAGCAGATGGAAGCCTTCGGCGATACACAGTCCGCCGCGGGTGAGGCTGCCGCGCGCCACCGCCCGGCGGATTTCTTTGATCAGCGGGTTTTGCGCGCTCTGGATGGAAGGGGCTGCGTTCATTCCGGCTACAATCATCATCAGACGATGCGGAGGACCTTCGCCATCCTCGGCACTGGCGGGGCCGTCGCACTCTTTGGTTATCTGCTGGCCATTTCGCACCGGATCGCCCGGCAATCAGAGGTGGACGAGGCCAGGGCGGCAGATATCATTGTCGTGCTCGGCGCGGCCGAATACAACGGGCGTCCTTCGCCCGTGCTGAAGGCGCGGCTCGACCACGCGCTGGCGCTGTATCATCGCGGGCTCGCGCCGATGATCTTCACCACGGGCGGCGCCGGCGGCGATCCCCAGTACACCGAAGGCGAGGTGGGGCGCGATTATCTGGTGCAGCACGGCGTTGCCAGCGAGCGTATCGTCGTGGAAGGCGAAGGCGACACCACGGTCGAGTCCCTGCTCGCCGTCAGCGAAGTGATGCGGCGCATGGGGCTGCGCAAGGCCATCCTCGTCTCCGACGGCTATCACATCTACCGCGCCAAACGCATTCTCGAGCACACGGGCATGGAGGTCTACGGCTCGCCCCGTCCTCACACCCGCAGCGGCGGCTCGAACGAGCGCTGGCTGTACCTGAGGCAGGCTGTGGCTTATCTGCTCTGGCGCCTGCACATCACCGTGTGACCGGCCTGTCAGAGCCGGAACAGTTCGCGCAATCTGCGCGTCTGCACGCGGCTGACCGGAATCACCGTGCCTTTCCTGTCGTCCATGCGGATCTGATAGCTCGACTTGAACCACGGAATCACTTCGCGAATCCGGTGGATGTTGACCAGAAAGCTGCGGTGAGGGCGCCAGAACACCGCCGGATCCAGGCTCGCCTGTAGTTCTTCGAGCGTCTTGAAATTGCTCTCGCCCTCGGCCTGCGCCGCAGCCACCGTGATCAGGCCGTCTTCTATCCGCGCGTAGATGACGTCGGCGGCATCGACGATCAGGTTGCGGCCGCCGCTGCGGATCATCAGCTTGCGCACCTGCGGCGCGGCCGCCGCAGCCGCTGGCTCGGGCTCCAGCATCGTCCGCTTCACGCGCTCGATGGTCACCGCCAGCCGCTCGCGCGTGACAGGCTTCAGCAGGTAATCGAGCGCCTCCATGCGGAAGGCTTCCAGCGCGTATTGCTCGTAGGCGGTGCACAGGACGAAGGCCGGCACCGGCGCTTTCTCCTGGTGCAGCCGTTCGATCAGGCGCAGGCCGTCCAGGCCCGGCATCTGCACGTCGATGAACACCAGGTCCGGCTCCAGCTCTTCGATGCGCTTCAGTGCTTCCAGGCCGTTGGTGGCCGTGCCGACCACCTCGATCTCGGGAAAGCTTTTCAGCAGGTAGAGCAGCTCGTCCAGCGCCGGTGTCTCGTCATCGGCCACCACGGTCGGTATGGTCACGCTTGCCCGCCCGCTCATCGGCCACAGTATAGCAACCGCATCATGCCGCTCCCCGCCGCCTGCTGCTAAGATAAGACTTGGTCCTCACTCGGCTTCACTTCGTTTTCACCTACCCAAGGAGTTGCTGACCTTGCCCGCCCAACCTAATGTCCAGATCCGCCCGGCTGAAGGAAAGCTGGGCGTTTTGATTCCCGGCATCGGCGCCGTCTCCACCACGTTCATGGCTGGTGTGGAGGCCATCAAGCGCGGTCTCGGCGAACCCGTCGGTTCGCTGACGCAGTTGGCCACCATCCGCCTCGGCAAACGGACGGAGAACCGCACGCCTCTCATCAAGGAATTTGTCCCGCTGGCCGGCCTCAACGACCTGGTCTTTGGCGGGTGGGATATTTTCGAGGACAGCGCGTACCAGGCCGCCGTCAAGGCCCAGGTGCTTGAGCGGACGCTTCTCGACCAGGTGAAGGAGCCGCTGGAGGCCATCCGCCCCATGAAGGCGGTCTTCGAACAGGACTACGTCAAACGGCTCCATGGGACGCATATCAAGACCGAGGGGACCAAGTACGACAAGGCGCTGGCGTTGATGGCGGACATCCGCCAGTTCCGCCAGAGCACCGGCGCCAGCCGCTGCGTGATGGTGTGGTGCGCTTCCACCGAGGTCTTCCACAAGCCGGCGGCCGTGCACCAGACGCTCCAGGCGTTTGAAGAGGGCCTGAAGAAAAACGACCCCGACATCGCCCCTTCGCAGATTTACGCCTATGCGGCTCTGATGTCCGGCGTGCCTTTCGCCAACGGCGCGCCGAACCTGACTCACGACATTCCCGCGCTGCTCGACCTGGCGCGCGAGCGCAACCTGCCGGTGTGCGGCAAGGACTTCAAGACCGGCCAGACGTTCATGAAGACGCTCATCGCGCCCGGCCTCAAGGCCCGCATGCTGGGCGTCCACGGCTGGTTTTCCACCAACATCCTCGGCAACCGCGACGGCGAGGTCCTCGACGACCCGGGCTCCTTCAAGTCAAAGGAAGAGACCAAGCTCAGCGTCCTGGACACGATTCTCCAGCCGCACCTTTACCCGATGCTGTACAAGAACATCCACCACGTGGTGCGGATCAATTACTACCCGCCGCGCGGCGACGCGAAGGAAGGGTGGGACAACATCGACATCTTCGGCTGGCTCGGCTACCCGATGCAGATCAAGATCGACTTTCTATGCCGGGATTCGATCCTCGCCGCGCCTATCGTGCTGGACCTGGTGCTGTTCCTCGATCTGGCCCAGCGCGCCGGCATGCGCGGCATTCAGGAATGGCTCAGCTTCTATTTCAAGGCCCCCATGCACGCCCCCGAAGTCTACCCCGAGCACGACATCTTCATTCAGCTCATGAAGCTGAAGAACACGCTGCGATGGATGAAGGGCGAGGATCTGATCACGCACCTCGGCCTGGAATATTACGACTAGCGGTTTGAGGAAAGAGCGGATCCGGAATGAAAGCTCTTGTCATCGGCGGGACGCAGTTCATCGGCAGGCACCTGGTGCAGACGCTGTTGCGGGGCGGCCACGAAGTGGCCATTCTGCACCGCAAGCCGGATCATGATTTCGGCAAGCGCGTGGCCAACTTCCAGGCCGACCGCAACGATCCCGGGCAGGTCAAGGCGGCGCTGAGCGGGCATACCTTCGACGCCGTCTTCGACCTGGCCTACGACTGGGAGCGCGGCACGCCCGCGCAGGCGGTAGCCGAAGTGGCGCACTTTCTCACCGGCAGCATCGGCCGCTATGTCTTCGTCTCTTCGGTGGCCGCTTACGGCGACGGGCTCAACCACCACGAGGGCGATGCGCTGGTTGCGGACGATCACCCGGATGCCTACGTGCGCAACAAGGCGCAATCGGAGCGGGCGCTGTTCCGGCTCTTCCACCGCCATGGCACGCCCATCACCACCATCCGGCCGCCGTTCGTTTACGGGCCGTGCAATCCGATTTACCGCGAGCAGTTCTTCTGGGACCGGATCCGCGACAAACGGCCCATCATCCTGCCGGGAGACGGCAGGCGCCTGATGCAGTTCGTCTATGTGAAGGACCTGGTCGGCGCCATGATCCGCTCGGTCGAGGTGCCGGCCGCGCTCGGCCACGCCTTCAACGTCGCCAATGCGCGCCCGCTGACGCAGGCGGAACTTATCGACGCCTACTTCGCCGCCTCCGGCAAGCAGACCGCCGTGGTTCGCGTGCCGCGCGAGCGCATTCTCCGCGCCGGCGGCCATCCCATGGGGCCCCGGCTGTACTTCGGCGTGTACTTCGATCTGCCGCCCGTCACCATGGTCATCAGCAAAGCCCAGCGGGTGCTCCGCTTCAAGCCCACGCCATTTCTCGACGGGCTGAAGGAGACCTACCGCTGGTATCTGCGCCATCACTCCAAACGCCAGATCGACTACTCGTTTGAGGACGCTCTGCTCAACGGCCGCCGGGCCCAGATAGCCAGCTAGAGGCCGGGCCGCATCGCGTTCAAACACTTCCAGGCTGTGCCGATAAGCGGATCGGAGCCGCGCCGCATTGCCGGTGCTGGCACAGCAACATGTCGACGACTTCCAAGCCGGTCCATGCCAGCAGCCATGCTCCCTGGGTCGTCGTGCAGGTCTGGCATCACCATGCCGCGCTGCACTCTTCCATAGTCCGCGAACTGGTCATCCAGCCGGACGTGACTCCTGTGCCGCGAATGCCTGACTACATCCGCGGCGTAATGAACTGGCGCGGCAAGATTATTCCCAACATCGATCTGCGCCTGCGCCTCGGCATGCCCAGCGCGCGCGGGGAGCTCAACGAACTGGCCGGACTGATCACGGCCCACGCCGCCGACCACATGGCCTGGATCGAGGAGTTGGAAAACTCCCTCTCCGGGCGCCGCCCGTTCACCCTCACCACGGACCCGCACGCCTGCGCCTTCGGCCGCTGGTATGACAATTACCGGACCGGCAACCTCACCATCGACGCCTTGCTCCGCAAGATGGATGCCCCGCACAAAGCCGTCCACGCCATCGCTGTCCAGGTCGAGGCGCTGAAGGAGCAGGGCAGGTTCGAAGAGGCCAAACGCCTGGTCGATTCCACCCGCGAAACCACCCTCTCCCGCCTGCTCGATCTGTTCACCGGCTTCGAGCAGGCCATCGAGGAAAATCACAGCCCAGTCGCCATCATCCTGAACACTTCCGGAGCCCTCGCCGCCCTGACCGTCGACCGGGTGGAAGCGGTGGAAGCCATCGACCCCTCCACCATCGAGCCGCTTGCTGACAGCGGCGTGGAAAGCCGCTCTTCGCTCATCCGTTTCATCGCCCGGCGCGGCAAAGACGCCGGACTCGTCGGGCTCATTGACGAATCGCAAATTCTCGAATCTGCGGCCGGGCTACACGAGCTGGAGGCGGCGTAAGAAGCCTCTCCCCGCCCCCTCCACTGATGCTGGCGTTGGACCCTCCCTTCCGCCTGCAGGCGCGGCCCTGATTCGCGTCACAGCCAGGCACCCGGTCCAGCCGCTTCGAGGGCGGGATTCCTGCCCGTTCCGTCGCTCAGGGCAGGGAGAGTACTATAACTCACAGCCCGCAAGTTTTCTGCGCGCATCCATTGTCTCCAAGCGAAAATGGTCACGAATGAGCCCCCGTGTCGCTACTTTGCTTATCTCAGCCATCCTGCTGTTGCCTTGCACAGCGCAGGAACCGCTGGAGACCGGCCACGCTCTGAAGGAACGCCTCGGCGGCATTTCCCAGCAGGCTTCCGGGCCGCGCGCCGTCAGGCTCGCTGTCCTGGCCCTGGATTCCGAGGCAGCCAGGATGCGGCCGCTGGTGGCGGATCTGGTCGCGCTGGAGGGTTTCGAAGTCCTGCCTGAAGAAATGGCGGAGGCCGCCGATGTGCGGCTGTTTCTGCGCTCATCCGGTACGGACGCCCCTCTGGCCATTTCCAGTGAGTCCCTGAGCGAAGCCGCTTCTGCCTGGAAAACGCTCACTCCGGGAAGCCGTGCGGCTGCTTGCGGCGGCTGCTTCTCTGATGGCAAGCCCGGCCTTTTCGTGGACGTGGGCCGCGCCGCCTCCACGCCTGCGCAGACGATGGATGCTGCGCTTGCCGTGCGCGAGGCGCTGGCGAAGCTCGCTTCCGCCGGGCCCCGCACGGCGCAGAAAGGCGTCATGATCGCGCCCGCGCCCGGCTCCACCCTGCCCGGAGGCGCCGTGACGTTCCAATGGTCGGCGGGCGAAGGCGTGCAGCAGTTCTGGCTGATGATCGGGCTATGGCCGGGCGGCAACACGCTGTATTCGGCGGACCAGGGATTGCTGACTTCGGCCCCGGTCAGCGGCCTGCCGGTGGACGGGCGCACCATTTACGTGCGGCTGTGGTCGTACATCGAGAACCAGTGGGTTTACAACGACTATCAATACAAGGCGGCCGGGGCGGTCACGCCTGTCAAGGCGCAGATCACCGACCCCGCTCCGGGCTCGACGCTCGGCGGGACGTCGGCGACTTTCCGGTGGAACACCGGCACGGCCGTTTCGCGCTATTTCCTCTTCGTCGGCCAGTGGCAGGGCGGCAACACGCTTTTCAGCCAGGACATGGGCACGTCGACGGAAGCGTCGGTGACGAACCTGCCCGCTGACGGCTCAGTGATCCATGTGCGGCTGTGGTCGTACATCGACGGCGCCTGGCAGTTCAACGATTACACCTTCAAGGCTGCCGGCTCGGTGACGGCGGTGAAGGCGGCTTTGACCTCGCCCGCGCCGGGCTCGGTGCTCGCGGGCACGAGTGCCACCTTCCAGTGGAGCGCCGGGCAGGCGGTCACGCGCTACTTCCTCTTTGTCGGCCGCTGGCAGGGCGGAAACACGATTTTCAGCCAGGACATGGGAACCAGTCTCAGCGCCACCGTAAGCAATCTGCCCGCTGACGGTTCCACCGTGTATGTCCGCCTCTGGTCCTACATCCAGGGAGCGTGGCAGTTCAACGACTATGTCTTCACCGCTTCCGGCTCCCAGCCTGCCGGTCAGAAGGGCGCGCTTGTCTCTCCGGCGCCGGGCTCGACCCTTGCCGGCTCCACCGCAACCTTCACCTGGAGTTCCGGCGTGCGTGTGCAGAAGTTCTGGCTGTTCATTGGCACGAGCCTCGGCAACAACAACATCTATGGCGGCGATCAGGGAACCAACACGTCCGCCACCGTGGCCAATCTCCCCGTGAACGGGCAGGTCATCTACGTCCGGCTCTGGTCCTACATCGATGGCGCCTGGCAGTACAGCGACGCTTCGTATCGCGCTGCCGGGCCCTGATTCTCCTTGTGCCTGGAAGGGACGGCGCCGCGTGCCGCAGGTGCGCGGCGCTTTTTTATAGCAGCCTGGCGGAGCGCGGCGCGGCGGCTTTTTCCCTGAGCCGGCGGATGCGCTTCTCCAGTTGCGGGCTCGGCTCCAGCGCGAACGCGGCAAGCGCCATCTCCAGCGCCAGCGCTGCGTTCTTCTCGCGCCGCTCGTAGTGGACGGCCAGCTTTGCTAGCGCCTCCGCCTGATGGGGGTTGCGAATCGTGGACAGTTCGGACCACCGCGCCACCGCAGCGTCCGCGCGCCCGAGCTTGCGCTCCATCTCCGCCGCCTGCCATAACGCCTCCCATGTCATCTCCTCCGGCAGCGTGCGCTTGAGCGCTTCGTCAATCAACCGCAGCGCCTCTTCCATCCTTCCTTCGCGCTGGAAATAGCGGGCCAGCGCCACCATCTCGGCGGGATTCGTGAGGCGGGAAGGATCGCGAAACGCCGCGGGCACGATCGCCGTCAGGCAGGCAAGCGAGAGAATGTCAAACGCGTTGTGCGAGAAGACGGGCACGAGCGGGCGGAAATTGCCGGTGCGGAGGAATTCCAGATACAGGCGCGGAACCGCTGCTCCGCCGGGATCGCCCTGGCGCTCAAAGCCGAGAATGCGCGCTTCCAGCTCCATCAGCCGGCACGATTCCAGCGCCAGCCGCCACAGCCGCCGCGCCGAATGCAGCAGGTCCACGTGCGCCAGGTGCGCGAACGGCGGGCGCTGCCGCGCCAGCCGGTAGCGGGTCTCGAGCAGCGGCAGGTCGAACGCCTTTCCGTTGTACGTCACCACCACACGGAAAGATTCCAGATGTTGCGCCAGCGCGTGCAGCAGAGACGGTTCTTCGCCGTGCTCCCGCATGAAGAACTGCCGCACCACGAAGCCTTGCGGCGTCGCGTAGCCCGTGCCCACCAGGAAAGCGAATGTGCCGCTGCCGCCGGAGACGCCGCTGGTCTCCGTATCGAGAAACACCCACTGCTCCGGCGGGCATCCGGCTGCTTCATCATGGAGCACGGCGAGCAAATCGGGCGGCAGATCGGCCAGCGCGCCCACGTCGGCGCTGCCGTGGCGGTGATGCGCCGGCCAGCGGCGCTCGATCTCCCAATGCGCGCCCAGCGCCGTCGGCACGGCGCGGCCCAGCTCCGGGGGCAGGGAAGCTGGAGCGGTAGCGGGGGTGCGTGATTCGATCCGCGCGATCCGGCGCCGGAGCTGTTCGAGTTGTCGTTTCAGCAGCTCGTTCATTTGGCGTCGCGCCAGTTCGGTCCAGCGGCGGTTTCCACGAGCAGCGGCACCGTCAGCTTTTCCACGCCTTCCATGGCGCGCCTGAGCATGTCGCGCGCCTCGCCGAGCTCCTCCGGCGGGCACTCGAGCACCAGCTCGTCGTGCACCTGAAGCAGCAGCCGGCTGCGCCAGCCGCGCTGCCGCAGCTCGGCGTCGACGACGATCATCGCCTTGCGCATCAGGTCGGCCGCGGTGCCTTGCAGCGGCGTGTTCACCGCCGTGCGCTCGGCGAAGGCGCGCGCGTTGGGGTTCTTCGAGGCGATGTCGGGAATCGGGCGGCGGCGTCCCCACAGGGTGAGCGTGTAGCCGCGTTCGCGCACTTCCTCAATGGTGCGGTCGATCCAGATCCTTACGCCGGGATACCGCTCGAAATACTTCTGGATGTACAGCCGCGCCTCGTCCTGAGAGATCCCGAGCTGCTGCGCCAGACCGAACGGCGTCTGCCCGTACACGATGCCGAAATTGACGGCCTTGGCCGCGCGGCGCATCTCAGGTGTCACCATCAACGGCGGCACGCCGTGGATCTCGCTGGCGGTGCGCGTGTGGATGTCCTCGTTGTGCCGGAAGGCCTCCACCAGCGCGGTATCGGAGGAGAAGTGAGCCAGCAGGCGCAGCTCGATCTGGGAATAGTCGGCCGACAGCAGCACCCAGCCCGGTTCGGGGATGAAGCAGGATCGGATCTCGCGGCCCAGCTCCGTCCGCACGGGAATGTTCTGAAGATTGGGATCCGTGGAAGAGAGCCTGCCCGTAGCGGCGCCCGCCGGGTTGAACGTCGTGTGCAGCCTCCCGTCCTGCGGCGATATCAGTTGGGGCAGGGCGTCGACATAGGTGCCCTTGAGCTTGGCGAGCTGCCGGTATTCGAGGATCTTCGCCGCCACGGGATGCGACGCGGCGAGCGCCTCCAGCACGTCGGCCGAGGTCGAGTAGGCCTTTGTCTTGCTTGTCTTGCCCTGAGGCTGGAGGCCGAGACGCTCAAACAGGACTTCACCTAATTGTTTTGGGCTGTTGATGTTGAACGGCATGCCGGCAAGCGCGTAGATTTCGTCCGTCAGCTTCGCGAGCATGGCCTCCATCTCCGAGGAAAGCTCGGCCAGCCTCGCGGTGTCGATCCGCACGCCCGCCTGTTCCATGCGCAGCAGCACCGGCATCAGCGGCAGGTCGATCTCGTCGTAAAGCCGGCGCAGATCGCCGGAGATCATCGGCCGCAGCTTGCGCGCCAGCGCCCGCAGCGTTTCCTCGCGCGTGGCCGGCGCGCGTTCCAGATAGCGGGCGATGAGGGATTCCAGCGTGCACGCCGACGGGTCGGCCAGCACCAGAAACGCGTACAGCAGCACGTCTTCGACCGGCTTGCCGGGGTCGGGGCAGCCCGCCGCCTTCCAGTCGTAATAAATGGCGGTGTCTGGCTCCGGTTCTTCCGGGGCCGCGGCTTCCCCGGGTCCTGCCGCGGGCAACTCCAGCTCCTTGAGAAAGCTCAGAAACTCGTATTCGCGGTAGAACGCAGCCAGCGCCTCCAGATCCGGCGGCTGCGCCCGCAGCGATTCCAGATCGGCTTCCACCGGCACGCTCGTGTCGATCGTGGCCAGCCGGCGGGACAGTTCGATCTGTTCCCGGTGGTTCAGCAGGCTTTCGCGGTACGACTTGCGGCTCACCTCGCCCGCCCGCTCCAGCAGTTGGTCCAGGCTGCCATACTCGCGCAGGAGTTGCACCGCGCCCTTTTCGCCGATGCCGGGCGCGCCGGGGATGTTATCGGAGGAATCGCCGACCAGCGCCAGCAGGTCGGCGATGCGCTCCGGAGGCACACCCTTGAACTCCTCAACCTTGGCCGGGTCGTACAGAGTGTCGTTCTTCATGGGGTCCATCATGAAGATCCCGCCCCCGACCAGTTGCAGCAGGTCCTTGTCCGAGCTGATCATCCACACTTCCAGCCCCGCCGCCGCCGCGCGCCGGGCGAGTGTGCCGATCACGTCGTCGGCCTCGAATCCCTGCGACTTGAGCACGGGCACGCGCATGGCGGCGAGCATGCGTTCGATGGCCGGGATCTGCTCGATCAGTTCCGGCGGCGTCTCGGCGCGGTTCGCCTTGTACTCGGCGTAAGCCTCGTCGCGGAATGTCGGCCCTTCGCTTTCGAACACCGCTGCCAGGTACTCGGGCGAGTACTGCTTTTGCAGCCGCCGGATCATGTTGTGGAAGATGTAGATGGCCTCGGTGGAGGAGCCGCGTGAAGTGCGCATGGGCGGCGCGCCGCTGCGCTGCCGCGCGTGGTAGGCGCGGAAGATCAGATTGAAGGAGTCGATGAGGAACAGACGCGCCATGATCTGATTGTCCCGCATGCGCGCCGCCCCTGCGCCGCCGCTCTGGCAGAATGATCTCGTGGCTTCCTATCGGGACCGCCTGCAGCCTGAACTGCTTCGGTTTCCCGGCTTGTGGCGCACGCGGGGTCTGATCGGAGCAGCGCTGTTCCTCACGGCCGTCATCGCGGCCCTCGTCTGGGAGTTCGGCGACCCGCGCCTGAACGGCCGTGCCAGAGAGCTTGGCCAGCTCGCTCTGCTGGCGCTCTGGCTGTTGGGCTGCTGGCCGGGCGAGATCGTCTGCGGCCCCGCCGGCGTCGAGCAGCGCCGCTGGTTCGGACTGTGGAAGACAAGAATCCGCTGGGGCGAGGTTCTGGGCATCGAAGAAAAGGAGGAATTTGGAGGGCTGGGCCGGCGTTTGGGAGTGGCTGTCCGCGTGATTGCCGTGGTGGGTAAGGACGCGGTTGTGCGCCACACGCCGCGCCATCCCGACCCCGAGCGGTTTCTGCGGGAGTGCCGTATGAGAATGGAAGAATGGAAAGCGCGGCAGACCGGCACGCTGGCCTCTTCCGGCCCGGCTGGCGGGAGGGAGAAAGACGGATGAGAGTCAGTATTGTCCTCGCGCTCCTCACGCTAATGGCGGCCCCGGCCGGGGCGCAGAAGAAGACCATCACGCTGGACGGCATGCAGACCTGGGTGGACACGGGCGTGGACGTTCAGCCCGGCGACCTGGTGCGCATCACCGCCGAGGGGCGTCTGAAATACGCCGACGCCCGGGACGAGGCCACGCCGGACGGCCTCCGGCGGGGCTGGATGGACATGATCCGCGCCATGCCCGTCAATGACGCCGGCCGCGGCGCCGTCATCGGCCGCGTCGGAGAAGGGGCGGCCGCCCGGCCGTTCCTGATCGGCGCCCGCCGGGAAAGCCGCATGACCGCGGCAGGGCGGCTGTTTGTCGGCGTGAACCAGAACACCTCCCCTTCAGGCGGCCAGTATCAGGTGACCGTGGAAATCGTGGAAAAAGCCGGGGCTTCCATTCAGAAATTCGAGGGAGAACTGCCTCCGATCACCGACGAAATCCTGGCGAAAATCCCGCGCCGCGTTGTGGACAAGGCCGGCCTGGAAGGCGACCGCGTGAACTTCCTCATCCTTGGCGCGGAGGAGCAGGTGAAGCGGGCCCTGCTCGACGTCGGCTGGGTGGTAGTGGACCGTTCCGTGAAGGACAGCATCCTGCGGGGCGCGCTGGGCACGCTTTCCCGCCAGGCCTACCTGACGATGCCGATGAGCGAGCTGTATGTGTTCGGCAGGCCTCAGGACTACGGATTCGCGATGAGCGATCCTGTCATGACGGTGGCCGAACGTCACCACTTCCGCATCTGGAAAGCCCCGTTCGATGTCGGCGGGTTGACGCTTTGGGTGGGCGCAGGCACGCACGACGTCGGCTTCGACCGCGACCAGCGCACGGGCGGAGTCACCCACCGCATCGACCCCGATACGGACAAGGAGCGCGAGTTTATCGGCGAGACGCTGAAGCATAGCGGCCAGGTGGTCCGAACCGAATACGTGACTCCGAAAGACACAGTCACCCGGGCGAAAACGGCCCACGGGCAGGAGTATTTTTCCGATGGCCGCATTCTGGTCATTTATCTGCGGCCCGACAGCGGCAACCGCGCGAAAGAATTCTCCGACGTCTTCTGCTCCGTGCTGAAGCAGAACAACCCCGACGGCGAGGAACTCGCGCCCTGCCCGCAGTGGCTGGAAACAGCGGGGCGGGAGGATCTCGCGCTGGGCGAAGTGAGCCGGGACTACCGGCTGCTGGTGATTCCGGGCATCTTCAACACGTGTGTCTCCGACAATCCCGCCTACGCCGTGGGGCGCAAAGTCCTGGCGGAGAAATACGGAGTCTCCACAGACATCCTCTCCGTGCCCAACGATTCGAGCGAGGACAACGCGAAGCTCATCTCCGATTACATCGAAGAGAAATGGCTCTCCGACAAGCGGCCTTTCATCCTCGTCGGCTACAGCAAGGGCACGCCGGACATCATGACCGCGCTCGCCGCATACCCGCCGCTGCGTGAAAAAGTGGCCGCTTTCATCAGCACCGCGGGCGCAAGCGGCGGCTCGCCGATTGCGGATTCGCTGCCCATGCAGCTCGACGCCTGGATGGGCAAGGTGAAAGACCGCGCGGGCTGCAAGGGCAATCCGGCGGAAGGTTTCAGGAGCCTCAGGCAGGACGTGCGCCGCCGCTTCCTCTCCGCGCATCCGCATCCTTACGTGCCCACATATTCCCTCGCCGCCGTCATCCCTCCGGACCGCGTTCCGAAGAACGCCGCGCACACTTACCGCATGCTCTCGGCGTGGGATCCGAAGAACGACGGCCAGCTCCTGCGGATGGACCAGATCATCCCGGAGTCGGCCTATCTCGGCATGGCGTGGTCCGACCACCTGAACATGGCGCTGGTGATGGGCGAGAAATTTCCTCGCGCGGCGCTGCTTGAGTCCGTGTACCGCTTTGTCACCGAGGATCTGAAAAAGCGCAAGCCCGCCGCGTCCCCTGCAAAACCGGCGAAGTCCTGGGCCGACGGCTGGGGCCAGCAGCAGAAGTAAGGGGCCGCCATTGCGCCCTGGGACTCCGATTCAGGAAAATGGGAGCATTATGTCCCGGAAATGGCTCGTCCCACTGATCCTCGCTTTCGTCCTTCCCATCGCCAGCCAGCAGTCGCAGCAGCGCCGCGCCCCCGCCAGGGGGCCGGAGGCGAAGATTGAAAGCCTGTTGCGCCAGATGACCCTCGAAGAGAAGGTCGGACAGATGACGCAGGTGACCATTGATGTGGTCTCTGTGCCGAACGCGGTTGGCCGCAACCACCGCCTGGATCCGCAGAAGCTCGAGGAGGCGATTCTGAAGTGGAAGGTTGGCTCGATCCTGAATGTCAATGGCGAGGCCTATACAGTGGACCATTGGCACGAGGTGCTCAACGCGATTCAGGATGTGGTCGAGAAGTCGCGCCTGAAGATCCCGGTGCTGTACGGCATCGATTCCATTCACGGCGCCAACTACACGCTGGACGCGGTGCTGTTCCCGAACGCCATCTCCGCGGCAGCCACCTGGAACCTGGATCTGGTGAAGAAGTCTGCCGAGATCTCGGCCTATCAGACGCGCGCCTCGGGCATCCCCTGGACGTTCTATCCCGTGATGGACATCGGCCGCCAGCCCCTGTGGCCCCGTTTCTGGGAGACGTACGGCGAAGACGTGTACCTCGCCTCCCGCATGGGCGCCGCTTATACCGAAGGCCTCCAGGGCAGCGACATGTCGGCGCGGGACAAGGTGGCGGCCTGCGTCAAACATTACGCGGGCTACTCCATGCCGTTCAATGGGAAGGACCGCACGCCGGCCATTCTCGACGAGCGCACGATGCGCGCCGTGATCCTGCCTCCGTACGAAGCCGCCGTGCGCGCCGGAGCGCCCACCGCCATGATCAACTCCGGCGAGATCAGCGGCGTGCCGGGTCATGCGAATTCCTGGCTCATCAATCAGGTGCTCAAGAAGGAGTGGGGCTTCCGCGGCTTCGCCGTCAGTGATTGGGAAGACATCAAGCGGCTGCACACGCGCGACCGCGTCGCCGCCTCGCCCAAGGACGCCGTGCGCATCGCGGTCATGGCGGGTGTCGACATGAGCATGGTGCCGTACGACTACAGCTTCGCCGAACTGCTGCTGCAATGCGTCAAGGAAGGCAGCGTGCCGATGTCGCGCATCGACGACGCCGTGCGCCGCATCCTCCGCGTGAAGATGCAGGTGGGCCTGTTCGACCGCCCGCGTCCCGACCCGTCGATGAAGGCGCAGTTCGACAAGCCGGAGTTTCATCAGGCCAATCTCCAGGCGGCGCGCGAAGCGCTGGTGCTGCTGAAGAACGACGGCGTGCTGCCGCTTGCTCGGGGCAGGAAGATCCTGGTGACCGGACCGAACGCCGACCTGCTGAACGTGCTCAACGGCGGCTGGTCGCTCACCTGGCAGGGCAACAGGGAAGAGCTCTATCCGAAAAGCAAGCCAACCATCCTGAAAGCCATCCAATCGCTGAACAACGGCGGCTCCGTGCAGTATGTGAAGGGCGTCGAGTGGGACAAGGAGATCGACATCCGCGCCGCTGTGGCGGCGGCTTCTTCGGCTGACGCCGTCATCGCCGTGATGGGCGAACCCGCCTATTGCGAGACTCCGGGCAACATCGAAGACCTGGCGCTGCCTGAGCCGCAGATCCGGCTGGTAGACGCGCTCGCCGCCGCCGGCAAGCCAGTGATCACGGTGCTGGTCGGGGGACGCCCGCGCGTGCTGCGCACGGTGACGAAGAATTCAAAAGCCATCCTGTGGGCGGGGCTGCCCGGCAATGAGGGCGGGCGCGCCGTGGCAGAGGTGCTGTTCGGCGACGTCAACCCCAGCGGCAAGCTGCCGTTCAGCTATCCGCGGAATGTGAACGGCTTCACCACGTACGATTACAAGCCCCTGGAGAACACCCACGACAATCCCACCGGATGGGAGTTTCCCTTCGGTCACGGGCTCGCCTATACGACTTTCGCTTACAGCGACCTTCAGCTCAGCGAGAAAACCATGACGCGGACCGGCAGCATTTTCATCACAGTGAAGGTGAAGAACACCGGACGCCGCCCGGGCAAAGAGGTCGTGCAGCTTTATGTGAGCGACCTGTACAGGCAGGTATCGCCGCCGAACAAAGAGCTGAAAGGGTTCCAGAAGATCGAACTTGCGCCCGGTGACGAGAAAGTGGTGCGGTTCGAACTTGCCGCCAAAGATCTCGCCTTTGTCGGGCTGGAGAACAGGTGGATCCTGGAGCCCGGCGAGTACAGGGTGCAGATCGCCGGTCTGACCGCGGGCTTCGTGCTGCGCTGAGAAGCCGGCGCAGCACGCGCCCGGGGGGCCTTCTAACGAAGCTTCGTGAACCGCTCGCGCACTTCCAGTTCGAATTCGCGGATGTGCGATACGGCGTAATCGAGCGGATCGATGGAGGTGTCGGTGACGAGCGGCGTCAGGTCCATGCCGAAGATGATAGAGTCCGCCTCATCGACCGAGTGGCTCTGGAAGTAGGTGGCGTTGGCGCGGCGCCGTCCCATGGTGGCGAGGTCGTAGCGCTTGCCGCCGGCGATCTGCGAGTCAAAAACACCGAGCAGCGCGGCGGAAAGATTCTCGTGCGCGCTGACGTCGAAGACGACTTTCTTCGCGTCGGGCAGCCAGTCGAGATCGCGCCACACTTCGCAGCCCAGCAGCCGCGCCGGGCGCTGTTCGAGCGGCAGGCTGCGGATGGCTTCGATGGCGCGCAGCGCCACGGCGACGTGCGTGTCGTGCTTGTCGCAGAGATTGTGCGTGTAAACGATCTCCGGCCTCGCCGTCTCGAGCACCTGCCGGAGGTCCGCCGCCGGATTGCGGTTGGCGCCGTCCTTGATCTCCCGGCTCGGATAGTCGAGGAACACGCAGGCGCCGTACTCGCCCACCATCGCGGCCTTCTTCTGCTCCAGGCGGCGCACCCGCATCATATCGGCGTCAGTGTAGTGCGCGTAGTCGCCTTCGCGCGCGCTGCCCGCTCCGTCGGTGACGATGACGCAGGAGAACCACTGGTCCGGCTTCTGGAAGCAGGCGAGGATGCCTTCCATCGCCATGATCTCGATGTCGTCCTGATGGGCGGAGATGCCGAGCCGCGTCGTACGTGCCAGCGCCTCGGGCAGGGACGTTCCGTCAGGAACGTAAATCTCGGAATTTGTTTTATGGAACTGCATGGGCAATCACCTCAGTCTTTCTTGGGGATCATGGGCAGGCTCGCCGCGGCGATCGACTGCCCCACCCTCCGGCTCTTCTCGTCCGGCAGCGCCAGCCGCACCTGCGCTGCCACCTCAGGAAACTCCGTCTCCAGCACCCGTTGCGCCTGCGCGATCATGACGTCGCCGCCCGCGCCCGTCGTGACGCGCCCCAGCACCAGGATGTGCTTCAGCTCGTAGAAATCGGCGTAGTGAGCCACGGCGTAGCCCAGTTCCGTGCCGATCGTCTCATACACCTTGCGCACCAGCGGATCGCCTTCTTTCATCCGCTTCTGAAGCTCCACCAGCCGCTCGGGCAGCGGCATGGCGGGATCGAAGGCGATGCCCGCCTGCGTGGCGATGCGGTTGGCGCCCACCTGCGAGAAATATTGCACGCCGCAGCCGGCGTCGCCGCTCCACTCGTCCACGGGAGCATCCTCGCGGTAATCGACGGGCGCGAACGCCAGCTCGTTCAACCAGCCCGTAATGTTGCCGTGCGTGTCGGCGTAGCCGGCGGCGAGGCTCGATCCCATCGCGATCCCCAGCACCGGGTTGTCATTCAGCGACATCGATCCCGCCAGCGCCGTCACTTCGCCGTCGTTGACCACCTCCAGCGGCACGCCCAGCTCGTCGCGAATGCGCAGGAAGAGGTCCGCCACCTTCGCGTCGAACACGTCCTTCGGCACTCCGCGGAACAGCGACGCCACGCGCACGCGGTTGTTGATGTAGACGCCCGCCGCCGAGCCGCCCACCGCATCCAGCCGCGGCAGGTGCGCCGCCGCGCGCCGGATCGAGTCCATGATGCCCTCGTAGTGGTATTGCGGATCGGACTGCGGGCGCGGATCCCAGGGCACTTCTTCGCTGAACACCGCCTCGCCGTCGATTACAGCCGACGCCTTGCGGTCGCTCGCGCCAAGGTCGAAGCCGACGCGGCACCCGTCCAGGTGCCGCCCCAGCGGGCTGGAGGTCTCGCGCGCGGCAGGCACGCGCTCCGCCGCCGTAATCTCGACGGTGAACTCGCGCTCGTAGACGCCGCTCATGAATTCATGATCGAAGGCGCGCGCGCCCCCGGGAGCATATACGGCGCGCAGGTGCTCGCCGATTGCCGCCGGACCGCCGGCGTACACCTTCCAGCCGCCGCGCTGCCACAACAGGAACTTCACGACCCGCTCCGCATAGCGCAGGTTCAGATCGAACTCCGGCGAGCCCTCCGGCAGCGCAACCGTTTCATACCGCGAGATGCTGCCGTCGCTGCGCTCCACCGCCAGAATCAGCGGTACGGCGCCCTGCCGCGCCGCGAGCGCGCGGAAGGCCCGGTTCCATAGTGAAGCGGGGACGAACTTCGGATCCAGTTCAGGGACGAACTTCGGTTGAATGGGGAGAGAGGATGACGACGCGGGCATAGTGACTTCTTCATTATGCCGGGAGGGGCCGGGGCGATATACTGGCATTTCAGACGAGGTGAACCCAGATGGCCTTCATTCATGATGATTTCCTGCTGTCCACGCCCGCCGCGCGGCGCCTGTACCACGAGTACGCGAAAGACCAGCCGATCCTCGATTACCACTGCCATCTGCCTCCGAAGGACCTTGCCGAGAACCGCCGCTTCGCCAACCTGTTCGAAATCTGGCTGGAGGGCGACCATTACAAGTGGCGCGCCATGCGGGCGCACGGCGTTCCCGAGAAGCTCATCACCGGAGACGCTTCGCCCAGGGAGAAATTCCTCGCCTGGGCGCGCACGGTGCCGGCTACCCTGCGCAATCCGCTCTACCACTGGACGCACCTCGAGCTGAAGCGCTACTTCGGTATCGACGAACTGCTCGATGAAAAGTCCGCGGAGCGGGTCTGGGAGCAGTGCAACGCGCTGCTGGCGGGCGAAAGCCTGCGCGCCTGGGGCATTCTCGACAAATTCAAGGTGCGCGCCGTGTGCACGACGGACGATCCGGCTGACGATCTGCGCTGGCACCGGCAGATCGCATCGTCGGGATTGAAGACGAAGGTCTTTCCCGCCTACCGTCCCGACCGCGCTTTTCTCGTTTACCAGCCGGACGTGTTCAACTCCTGGCTCGGGCGGCTGGCGGAGGCGTCCAACACGGACATCGCCGATTTCCAGAGCTTCCTCGACGCCCTGAAGAAGCGCCACGACGCCTTCCATGCGCTCGGCTGCCGCCTCAGCGACCACGGGCTGAATGTGTGTTTCTCGACGCCCTGTTCCGAAGAAAAAGCGGCCGAGATTTTTGAAAAAGCGCGGGCGTTTATCCCGGTTTCTCCAGAAGACCAGGTCGAGTTCGCCTCGTTCATGATGCTCTTTTTCGGCCGGCTGGACGCCGAAAAAGGCTGGACCAAGCAACTCCACCTGATGGCGCGGCGGAACAACAACACGCGGCGGTTTCGCGAGCTCGGTCCCGACACGGGCTTCGACTCCATCGGCGACTGGCCGCAGATGGACGCGCTCGGCGCCTACCTCGACCTGCTCGAGAGCGAAGGCGCGCTGCCGAAGATGGTGCTCTACAACCTGAACCCGGCCTGGAATTATGCTTTCGCCACCATGATCGGCAACTTCCAGGACGGCTCGGTCCCAGGCAAGATCCAGTTCGGCAGCGGCTGGTGGTTTCTGGACCAGAAGGAAGGCATGGAGTGGCAGATGAACGCGCTGTCCAACTGCGGACTGCTGTCTCATTTCGTCGGCATGCTCACCGATTCGCGCAGCTTCATGTCCTATCCGCGGCATGAATACTTCCGCCGCACGCTGTGCAACCTGGTCGGCGACGACATGGAGAAGGGGCTGCTGCCGGCGGACTTCGATCTGGTGGGCGGCATGGTGCGCCGCATCTGCTATGCGAACGCGGAACGCTACTTCGGTCTGCCGCTGTAGGGCGGTGGCGCGGCGCGCATGCCGGTGACAGGATAATGAGTCGAAGGAGCCGACCATGATCTTTGGCCGTAGACCGTTTCTCAGCGCTGTGGGAAGCCTGCCGTTGTGGAGCCGCGCCGGGCTGGCTGCGCCGCGCCGCCGCGATGTGATCTCCGAGCTGGGCGTGCGCACGTTCATCAACGCCGCCGGCACATACACAATGCTCACCGCTTCTCTGATGCCCGACGAAGTGGTGGAAGCGATGCGCGCGGCGTCAAAGCACTACGTGAACCTGAACGAGCTTCAGGACGCCGTGGGCAGGCGCATCGCCGGGTTGCTGGGATGCGAGGCCGCCATGGTCACCTCGGGCGCGGCGGGCGCGCTGACTGTCGGCACGGCGGCGTGCATCACCGGCAAAGATCCGGACAAGATCCGCCGCATCCCCGACCTGACGGGGATGAAGAGCGAGGTCATCATTCAGAAGTCGCACCGCTACGGCTATGACCATGCCGTGCGCGCCACCGGCATCCGCATGGTGGAAGTGGAGACCGCCGCGGAGTTCGAGCGCGCGGTCAACGAGAAGACGGCGATGGCGCTGTTCTTCAACGACGCCGACCCGCGCGGGCAGATCAAGCTTGAACAATTCGTCGCGCTGTGCAGAAAGCACAACATCCCCAGCTTCAACGACGCCGCCGCTGACGTGCCGCCGCCGGAGAACCTGTCGAAGTACACGAAAATGGGCTTCGACTTGGTGACGTTCAGCGGAGGGAAGGGAATCCGCGGTCCGCAGAGCGCCGGCCTGCTGCTGGGCCGCAAGGACCTGATCGAAGCCGCGCGGCTCAATACCTCTCCCTACAGCGATTCGATCGCGCGCGGCATGAAGGTGAACAAGGAAGAGATGGTCGGCATGCTCGTCGCGCTCGAGCTGTATCTGAAGAAGGACCACGCCGCCGAAGCGCGCGAGTGGGACCGCCGCGTGGAGATCATCGCCCGCGAGGTGAAAAGGGTGAAGTCTGTAACAACGGATGTCCGCCTCCCTGCGATCGCCAATCACACGCCGCACCTGCGCATCCTCTGGGATCAGACCGTGGTGAAAATCACGCCGCCCGAGGTCATGAAGCAGTTGCGCGAAGGCCGCCCGTCGATCGAAGCCTGCCCGATGACCAATAAAGAAGCGCTCGTTTTCACCGTCTGGATGATGCAGAAGGGCGATGCCGAGATCGTCGGACGCCGCGTGCGCGAGATCCTGTCGCGCGCGGCGGCGTGATCGGCCGGGAGTGCCGCGCGTGAAGCGCCGAAGGCACGGAACAAGCGGCCCAATGTCACACGTCCCGCCCACGGCAACTGCGCCTGGCTGACGCCCCGTCGGGACTGCTCGCTCTCGCGGCCTGCGGTCTGATCCACCGGCCCCGGCGCTACTCAGGCGGGCGCGGGCCGACGGATAGCGGCGCTTGGGGCGCGGCCGGCTGAAGCGTTACCCTCTCCCAGGCGTTGTCGATGCTGCGGCCCCACAGATACCCAACGCTGCCCCCCAGCGCTGCATTGAGTGCCCCGCCGACCAGCGCCTTCACGGCGCCCGGGGCGTTGCCGTCGGTCATCGGCGCCATCAACGCGCCGAGGCTGCCCATGGTGATCGCCCCGACCGCCGCGCCTCTCCGCCGCGCCCGTGTCGACTCCCGCCGCAGGGCGATGTCCTTGATTTCGACGCGCTCCACAACGGCTTCGCCCAGCGCGTAGCGCTTCTTGTCCGAGGATTTCAGAACGGCAAGGACCAGCCAGTCTTCATGCACGGTCTGAATCCGCGCCTCCAGCCGGACATCCTGGCGGGTCACGATCTTCACGCGGTTTTGAGGCCCCGTCCAGGCTTTCAGCTCGCCCCACTCAAGGCGCAATTCTCCGGATTGCGCCAACAGCCCGAACATCGCCGCCAGAAGAAACGGTCTTGTCATCTCCGGAGACCTCCCTCGTGCACCTTGTCCCACTCATGCACTGGCTCGGATGGACGGGAGACGACGCATCCGCGCCTTCATAAACGATAGCGATCTTCGAGGCCAGGAACAAGGCCCGCCGCAGGGCCAAGGTGCGCTTCTCCAGAGGAGCCAGCCTGCCTATGGCACGGCCGGTGCAATCCGGGGACAGTGCCTCAGCCGGTGCCGGCCTTGCGGTGCCGAAGTGCGGCACGGCGGCTAAATAAAGGCGACCACGTCGATCTCGATCAGCGAGTCGTCCGGAATGTCGGCCGGGACGTCCTCGGCAGGTGCCTGTTCCGGACTCGCGGCCGCGGGCGGCGGCTCCAGCGTCACGTACGTCCACCGATTATCGGCGCCGAGTCCAGGGAGGTAGCCCAATCCCACCAACTGTGCAGCGGCCATGATGCCTGCCGCCACGGCTCCTGCGTTGGAACTGGCGGCCTGGGCGGCAAGAGGTGCACCCAATGCCGCCGGGGGCAGCATGATGAGCACTCCCCGACGCCTTCCCTTGTTCGTCTCCTTCCGGACGGCGACGCGGCTAATGGCAGAGTAGGGGATGACGGTTTCTCCCTTGGCATAGTGCCTCTGGTCGGACGAATACCGCACGTCCACCTTCAGCGACTGCGATCGGACCTCCTCCAGGACGCCCACCAGCACCACCTTCTCTCTTGTCTCCACCTGGATCCGTTTGTCCGGCCCGATCCATTGATTCAGATCCTTCCACGCCAGCCACAACTCCCCGGCCTCTGCCGTGAGAGCCAGGAGCGCCGCAAGTACCCGCAATCCTGCTCCCGGCATCGGTATCCTCACACTCCTGTTGCGCAGAGGCCATTCGGCCTGCGGGCCGCGACGGGAGAATGGCTGTCAAGGCTTTTCCGGGGAAGAAATATACGCTGAAAACGCGGAGAAGTCAGCCCTGAATGGTGATTGAATTGTTCACGGCTACAGGAGAATCGGATTTGCTAAATAGAATTCACAGTACAGAAAGAACTTCCGGTGTATGTTATCCGCCGGACAACAAGGAGCCGTCTGGCGCTGCGGCCGCCCTGCGGTGGTCCGGCCGCAGCGCGCAAAGGGGCGTCAGATGAATGCGATCACGTCGATCTCGATTAGCGAGTCGCCCGGAATGTCAGCGACAGCGACCGTGGTCCGCACGGGCGGCTCCGGGCCGAAACGTCCGAGAAAGACCTCGTTCATCGGTTTGTAGTGCTCGAGCGTTTTCAGATACACGTTGCACTTGAGCACCTTGTCCATCGACGAGCCGGCGTTCTTCAGTTCGGCCTCGATCTCGTCCAGCACGCCGGCGGTCTGCACCTTGATGTCGCCGCCCTTGTGCCAGCCCTTGCCGGCGATGAACAACAAATTGCCGTAAGAGACGGCGCTTGAAAACAGCGGCGTCTTCTGCGGTTTCGCGCCGCGGTAATGCACCTTTCTTTCGGGCTTTGTCTGTGCCTGAGCCGCGGCGGGCGCGGCGAGCGCGGCGCCGGCGAGGAACGTTCTGCGGGATTTCGCCATCTGTGCTGGTTCCTTTCTGTGCTGACGATGGCCGCCGCGGAGAGGCGGCGGCGCCACTCGACGGCGAGTATACCGGATGGCGCGCGTACAAAGATAGAATGGCTCCCATGCCAGAACTCAACCGGCGCGAACTGCTGCTGTCTTCCGCGGCGCTGACAGCGCCCAACCTCGCCTGGGCCTCTTCCCAGCTCTCGCCCGGCGCGCCCGATCTGCGCTTCCGGCAGGTTCATCTCGACTTCCACACAAGCGAGCACGTGGAAGGCATTGCTGCACAATTCGACCCGGATGAATTTGCGCGGACGCTCGAGCGCGCGCGAGTCAACTCGGTCACCTGCTTCGCCCGCTGCCATCACGGCTGGATCTACTACGACACGAAGGCGAACCCCGAGAGGCGCCACCCGCACCTGAAGCGGAATCTGCTGAAGGAGCAGATCGAGGCGTGCCACAAGCGCAACATCCGCGCCCCCATTTACGTGACCATCATGTGGGACCACTACACCGCGCAGCGCCACCTGGACTGGCTCGTGGTCGATGAAAAAGGTGCGCCCGTGGGCACGCCCATCTTCGAAGCGGGCTTCTACCGCAGGCTCTGCTACAACACGCCGTACCGCGAGTTTCTCAGCCGCCACGTCACCGAGATCTGCGAGGTGCTGCCCGTCGACGGGTTCTTCTTCGACATCGTCCATGACACGCCCTGCGCCTGCTTCTACTGCCGCGAGCTGATGCAGAAGAGGGGCCTGGATCCCGCCAATGCCGATCAGCGCTGGCGCTTCATGCACCAGACCATGCTTGACTGGCAGGCGGAAATGACCGCGCTGGTGCGCCGCTACCACAAGGACGCAACGATCTTTTACAACGCCGGCCACGTCGGTCCCCGCCACCGCCGCATGGCGCCATCCTTCACCCACTGGGAGCTCGAATCGCTGCCAAGCGGCGGCTGGGGCTATCTCGATTTCCCGCTCAAAGTGCGCTACACGCGCACGCTCGGGCTGGATTCGCTCGGCATGACCGGCAAGTTCCACACCTCGTGGGGCGACTTCCATTCGCTCAAGAACCGCGCGGCGCTGGAATATGAGTGCTTCCAGATGCTCGCTCTGGGCGCGAAGTGTTCCGTCGGCGATCAGCTCCACCCCACGGGCAAGCTCGACGAGGCGACTTACGATCTGATCGGCGCCGTCTACAAACAGGTGGAAGCCTGGGAGCCGTGGTGCCGCGGGGCGCGGGCCATCGCCGACGTGGGCGTGCTGACGCCTGAGGAGTTCTACGTTGGTCCCGGGCGCGAGATCCCGCCGGCATCGTTCGGCGCTGTGCGGATGCTCACCGAGCTGAAGGTGCAATTCGACGTGCTCGATTCGAAAAGCGACTTCTCTCGGTACCGCGTGCTGGTGCTGCCGGACCGGATCGAAGTCGGCGGCGAACTGGCGCGCAAGATCGAAGACTATGTGGCGAAGGGCGGGAGCCTGCTCGTGTCCTACGCCTCCGGGCTCGATCCGAAAGGGGAACGGTTCGCGCTGGACTGTCTGGGGCTTGAGTATGCGGGCGACGCCCCGTTCAGCCCCGATTTTCTTGTGATCGGCGGTCCGCTCGGCGACGGGCTGCCGCGCACGGAGCTCGTCATGTACATGCGCGGCAAAGCGGTGAAGCCGCGCGCGGGGGCGCAGGTGCTGATGGGCACGCACGTGCCCTACTTCAACCGCACGTGGGATCACTTCTTCTCTCACCGCCACACGCCTTCGGCCGGCAAGCCGGGCGGGCCGGGCATCGTGCAAAACGGCCGCTGCATCTACTTCATGCACCCGCTGTTCACGCAGTATCACGCCAACGCTCCGCTGTGGGTGAAGAAGCTGGCGGGCAACGCGCTGAAGCGCCTCCTGCCGGATCCGGTGATGGAAGTGAAAGGGCCCAGCTCCGTGCTGGCCGCCGTCAACGAGCAGCCGGGCGAGAAGCGCTGGGTGGTGCATCTGCTCCACTACATCCCCGAGCGCCGCGGCCAGGCGTTCGATGTGATCGAAGACGTGATTCCCGTGGCCAACATCGATGTCCGCGTCAAAACGCCGCAAACTGTGCGGAGAACCGTGCTCGTGCCTGAAGGCCGCGCCATCGAGGCAAGGCGGGAAGGCGCCTATACGGCTTTCCGGCTGCCAGTGCTCGAAGGGCATCAGATGATCGCCCTGGAATTCTGAGCCGTCGAGCCGCGCCGCCGGCCACGCCGGGTTGGCGGCAATCCTGCGGGGCCGGTGATAGAATCGGCGCGGTATGCGCTTACAAGCACTGTGGCTTGCCCTGCTCATTCCGGCACTGGCCCAGGTGCCGCGGTTTCCCACTGTCTACTATGGCGCTGCTTACTACCACGAGTACATGCCCGAAGAACGGCTCGACAGGGATGTCGAGCTGATGAAGAAGGCGGGGGTCACGGCCGTCCGAATCGGCGAGTCCACGTGGTCGAGCTGGGAGCCACGCGACGGTCAGTTCGAATACGGCTACATCGACCGTGTGGTGGAGGCCATGCACAAGGCCGGCATCAAGGTCATTCTGGGCACGCCGACCTACTCCATCCCGCCGTGGCTCTACCACAAGCACCCGGAGATCCTCGTCACGCATCTCGACGGGCGCAAGGCCACGTACGGGATCCGCCAGAACATGGACATTACGCATCCCGCGTACCGGTATTATTGCGAGCGCATCATCCGGAATATCATTTCCCGCTACAAAGACCATCCGGCGGTGATCGGCTACCAGATCGACAATGAAACCTCGCCTTACAACGCCGCCGGGCCTCTGGTGCAGAAGAATTTCGTGGAATATCTGAAGAAGAAGTACAAGTCCGTGGAGTTCCTGAACCGCGTCTGGGGCTTTGTTTACTGGGGCCAGCTCGTGCAGGACTGGGACGAAATGCCGCCGCGGGACGGCATCCTGAATCCAGGCTACAAACTGGAATGGGAGAGGTTCCAGAGAAACAGAGTAACGGATTTCCTCGCCTGGCAGGCCAAAATCGTCAACGAATATAAGCGCAAAGGCCAATTTATCACCCACGATTTTTCCGGCGGCGCCCACACCGACATCGATCAGTGGGACATCGCGCGCCACCTCGACATCGCCGCCGTCAACCCCTACTACGAGGTGCAGGACCGTCTGGACGGCCACTGGGCCACTTTCACGGACGATGTCGCGCGTTCGCTGAAGATGGGCAACTTCCTGGTGACCGAGACGAACGCGCAGACCATCGGCTGGGACTCGACGGGGCAATTCCCGCCCTACGACGGCCAGCTCCGCCTCAACGTCTACAGCCATATCGCCGACGGAGCGAATCTGGTCTCCTACTGGCACTGGCATTCGCTGCATTACGGCCAGGAGACTTACTGGAAAGGGATCCTGTCGCACGACCTGGAGCCGAACCGCGTGTATGAAGAATTCTCGCGCACCGCGGCGGAGCTGAAGCGCCTGGGGCCGCAACTGGCCAACGTGGAGCGCCGCAACCGGGTGGCCCTGTTGTTCAGCATCGACAGCCACCACGGCATCCAGTTCATGCCCTTCAGCGACAGGGTGAACTACCAGGCTTTCCTGCGTCAGTTCCATAAGACGCTCTATTCGCTCAACACGGGCGTGGATTTCGTCACGCCCGATTCCGACTGGTCGCGCTACGCCGTGCTGCTGGTTCCGCCGCTGTACGTGGCCTCGGACGCCACGCTGGAAAAGATCGTGGCCTTCGTTCGAAACGGCGGCCATGTCATCGCCACGATGAAGAGCGGGTTCACCAACGAGTACGACACTGTCCGGCACGTGATGATGCCTGGTCCGCTGCGCCCCGCGGCGGGCTTCCGCTACCAGGAGTTCTCCACGCTGCGCCAGCCGCTGCCGCTCAGGGACGATCCCTTCCGCGCGGGCGCGGACAACAGGGTCTCCGAATGGGCCGAAATGCTGATTCTCGAATCTGCTGAAGCGCTGGCCTGGTACGATCATCCCTTCTTCGGCCGCTACCCGGCCATTACGCGCAACCGCCATGGGAAGGGCACCTTCACCTATGAGGGCACGGTGCTGAGCGATGCGCTCCAGCGGGCGGTCGTTCTCGACGTGCTGGCGCGCGCGGGGCTCACCGGACCGGACCAGAAGCTGCCCGCCGCGGTTCGCGTCAAGCATGGCGAGGTCCGCGGCAAGGCGGTCCATTTCTACTTCAATTATTCGGCTGCTGAACAAACATTTCCCTATAGTTATCGTTCTGCCACCGAGATCCTGACCGGCGCCCGGACCGCTCCCGGCGAGTCACTCCGGCTCGGGCCGTGGCAGGCAGCCATTCTCGCGGAGGACTGATCCCGGGACCGGGGTGCGAGATTTCTGACTCCCCGGGCGGCGGCTGTCATCTACAGAGAGAGCATGAGCAGTGCTGCGCAGCGGCCGCCGGCGTGGACGCGCATCGTTCTGCAGACGGCCGGGATGTATAACGTGATCGCCGCCGCCGGCCTCGCCGTCATGGCGGAATGGCTGGACCGGCGCCTGGGCGGCTCGGCCGCTCCCAGCCCGCTGATGTTGGAGGGCTGGCATGCGCTGGCTGTCTGGATGGCGGTGTTCGGGCTGGGACTCCTTCTGGCGGCGCGCGACGCCTACCGCCACTGGCGCGTGGTGCTGATGGGCCTGTTGAGCAAGGCGGGCGCCGGTGTCTGGCTGGGTTGGGACATCGCCCGCGGCCGGGCGCCGGAGTCGATGGGGTGGTGGATCGCCGCGGACACGCTCGCCTGGGGCATCCTTCTCGCGGTCATCCTGCAAAGCGCATACGAGGCGAATCTGGCCCGGAGGCGCACCATTGCGCCGGAGGTTCTGCGGTTCGCGCTGCGGCGGAAGACGAACTACGGCGTCACGCTGGACGAGTTGTCCCGGCTGGGCCCGGTGCTGCTCGTCTTTCTGCGCCACACGGGATGCACGTTCTGCCGTGAAGCGCTGGCCGACCTGGCGGCGATGCGCCGGCGGATCGAGCAGGAGGGCGCGCGGCTGGTGCTGGTTCACATGAGCGCGGACGAAGCTGCCGCGCGGTTTTTCGCCCGCTACGGGCTGCAGGATGTGCAGCGGATCAGCGATCCGGAGCGCACTCTGCACCGCGCCTTCGGCCTGCCCCGCGGCCGCCTGGGCGACGTGCTGGGCCCGAAGGTCTGGTGGCGCGGCTTTCAGGCGGGCGTGCTTGGCCGGCACGGCGCCGGCCGGCTGATGGGCGACGCGTTCCAGATGCCTGGCGTGTTCCTGCTCTTTCATGGAGAGATTCTCCGCAGCTACCGCCATCAGAGCGCGGCCGACCGCCCGGATTATCTGGCGCTCGTCACGGGGAAGAATTACGCCGCGCCCGAGTTCAGCGACCGCTGATCCATCCTCCCGCCGGGGTTGGCGGCGGCGGAAGGCTATCATGACAGCAGGATGAACCCCACCCCTGTACCACCCAGGCCGGCTGGCCGCGTCCCGGGCATTGCCGGTTCGGTCACGGTGTTCGGCGTGCCGGTGCGGTTCCACTTCACCTTCTGGCTGATCGTGATCTGGATGATCGTGCTTACCTCCGGGGGCAGGCAATCGGTGGCGGGGGCGGCGCTGTTCATCTTCGGCCTCTTCCTGTCCGTTCTGTTGCATGAGGCGGGCCACGCCCTGATGGCGCGCCGGTATGGAATCGCCACGCAGGAAATCGTCATGCTTCCCATCGGCGGGCTGGCGAGGCTGGAGCGCCAGCCGCGCGCCGGCGAGGAATTCTGGGTGGCGTTCGCGGGTCCGCTGGTGAATTTCTTTCTCGGGCTCTTGCTGCTCGGGGCCGCCTTCTGGACCGGCGGAGGGGTGTCGGTGGAGCACTGGCTCGAGGCGGCGGACGCCAACATTGCCAGCCGCCTGGCCGTGGCGAACTTGGTGCTGGCGCTGTTCAATCTGCTTCCCGCGTTTCCGATGGATGGCGGCCGCGTGCTGCGGTCGCTGCTGGCGGAACGGCGCCCGTATGAGGAGGCCACGCGCATCACGGCGCGCATCGGCACCGGCGTGGCCGCGCTGCTGGCGCTGCTGGGACTGCTGCAGGGCAATTTCCTGCTGCTGTTCGTGGCCCTGTTCATCTACATCGGCGCGATGCAGGAATCCATGGCCGCCACCGCGCAGGCGCTGATGCAGGGCGCCAAGGTGCGCGACGCCATGGTTACCGATTTCCGCACTCTCAGTCACGGAGACACCATCCGCGACGCGGCCGAACTGCTGCTGGCCACGTCGCAGCAGGATTTTCCCGTGCTGGCCGGGCCGCGAGTGACCGGGCTGCTCAGCCGCAGCCACCTGTTGCGCGCGCTCGCCGCGGAGGGGCCGGACGGCTATGTCGCCTCCGCCATGGACCGCGACTTCCCAAGGCTGGATCCGGAAGACGATCTGGCCGAGGCCGCGGGCGCGCTGGGAAGCGGGGTCAACTGCGCCCTGGTGTTCGAGGACGATCAACTCGTCGGCATGGTGACGGCCGAGAACCTTTCCGAATACCTCGTATTGAAGAGACTGCGCGAAGCCCGCGGCGCGGGCAAGGAGGGGTTGTCGAAACGCGATGCCTGAGCCCGATGTTCTCATCGTGGGCGCGGGGCTGGCCGGGCTGGCCTGCGCCCGCCGCCTCAAGCTGGCCGGTGTCAGTTTTCAGATCCTTGAGTCCTCCGGCGGCGTGGGCGGCCGCGTCCGCACCGACACGGTGGATGGATTCCGCCTCGATCGTGGCTTCCAGGTGCTGCTGACCGCCTACCCCGAGGCGCAGGCCGCGCTCGATTACGAGGCGCTGCGGCTGCACGCCTTCGCGCCGGGAGCGCTGGTCCGCTACCACGGCCGTTTCTATCATCTCGGCGATCCCTGGCGCGACCCGGGCTCGCTGTGGCCCACGCTGCTGGCGCCCGTGCCGCACTGGGCCGATTACTGGCGTCTGATGCGGCTGCGCCGGGAGCTGGTGCGCAAGAGCCTCGAAGAGATTTTCGCCGCGCCCGAAACCACCGCGCTGGCGGCGCTCCGCAGACGCGGTTTCTCCCGCCGCCTGATCGACTATTTCTTCCGGCCGTGGCTCGGCGGCGCCATGCTCGACACCACGCTTTCCGGGTCCTCGCGCATGTTCGAGTTCCTGTTCCGCCTCTTCGCCCTCGGCGACGCCGCCGTTCCCGCCGGTGGAATGGAAGCGATCCCCGCTCAGTTGGCGGCAGCCCTGCCGGCCGGATCGCTGCGGCTGGAAACGCACGTGGAGGCGGTGGAACAGGGCGCCGTCCGCCTGGCGAATGGCGAGAGGCTCCCCGCCCGGGCGGTTGTGGTGGCGGTTGAAGCGGGCGAGGCGCAGCGGTTGCTGCGCGTGGGCGCCAACATCGCGTGGCGCTCTGTCTGGTGCCTGTATTTCAGCGCCCGCGAAGCGCCCATCGACGAGCCGCTCCTCGTGCTGGGCGGCGGGGGGCGGGGGCCGATCACCAATCTCGCGGTCATGAGCAACGTGGCGCCCGGCTACGCTCCCGAGGGCCAGCATCTCATCTCGATCAGCGTTGTGGGCTACGATCTGCGCGAAGCGGGCAGCCTCGTGTCCGCCGTGCGCGCTCAGGCGCGGCGCTGGTTCGGCCCTGTGGCGGAGGAGTGGCGGCTGCTGCGTCATTATCACATCGAGCGCGCCCTGCCCGCCGTACAGCCGCTGGAACCGTCCGCGCCGCCCGAACTTGCGCCCGGCATCTACGCCTGCGGCGACTGGCGCGCCACTCCCTCCATCAACGGGGCGCTGGAAAGTGGCCGGCTGGCGGCCGAAGCCGTGCTCCGCGGTCTGGGGATTGCGTCCGCCGCAGACTGACCCGGACGCGCCAAGAAACCGGGACAGGCCCGCCTGGCGCCAATTTTTTTCTTGAGATCGTGTCCAATTTCACGCCCACCGTTGCTGATGCCTTGCCCGCGCTGTCATCCTGACCCTGGCAGTCTGGATCTCCCAGCGAGTTCGGCCCTGCGTCTCGCCGCCCTGCCCACAGGGCATGACAATGGCGCCCGTCCCAGACGAACTGTATGGGCGGAGGGCAGGACGGCCACTGAAGCGGATGGAGGCGCAGCCAAGAAATCGGCGCCTGCCGGGCCTCTCCTGGAGATCCCTACGTCGCTGGGCCAGCGTGGAGGTGTGGCCGGACCGCTGTTGTGCACGCTTCAACAGGCTCACCGGTCCGCTGCGCCCCACCGTTGCGGCCGGCTCATCCAGTTTCGTTCTTCCAGGTGAAGTTCGCCTTTATGGCCGCCCGCTGTCCCGGTCTTAAGGAAAGTACGCCGCCCCGCAGACTGAGAGTGGCCGGCCTACGAGGGGACTCTTCCGGAGGACGAGCCGTCATCGTTATGGACTCGCCGGCGCGGCTGCCAGGCTTACTCGGGCGCCAGGATTCTTTCGATCTGGAAGACCCGTTTCCGGCCGTTCGTCCCGGCCCGGCCGCTGTATTTCCGCACCCCGTTCACAAACAGGTGCACGGGCCGCTGGACCGGGTAATCCAGATCCAGAATGTCGCCCTCTTTCAGCTCCAGCATCTGATCCACCGTCAGCGCCGGTCCCGTCATCCTGGCGTCGAAATTCAACTTTGCCGGCTGGAGCAGCCGCCACATGCGCTGCTGTTCCTCCTCCGTCGACTCCGACTTGCGCACCGACCACTGCTGGTCGAACTTCTGCCGCAGCATCTTCACAATGATCGACGGGATGCCCAGGTTCATCATGCCCGACACCTCGCCGATCCGGATCTCGATCCCGATGGCGACCACCGCCTCGTTCGGCGACAGGATCTGCAACAACTGCGGTTCCGTCTCAAAGGACTCGATCGAGAAATTGATCGCCGTAATGGGCGCCCACGCTTCTTTCAGGTCATGCAGGATGATGCGGAACACGCCCGTCAGGATGGACCGCTCGATCTCGGTGATCTCACGGTTCTCTTTCAGCGGCGTCTTGCCCGAACCGCCGAGCAGCATCTCGAGAATCGGGAAAACCATCTGCGGGTTCATCTCGAGAATCGAGTTGCCATCAAAGGGCCGCATGCTCAGGCTCACGATGCAGGTCGGCGCGGGAAGGCACTGCGAAAACTCGAGAAAGGAGAGCTGCTCCACGCTGATCAGGTTGACCATGACGTAGGCGCGCAGATAGGCCGAGAGACTCGACGCCAGCGACCGGGCGAAGTTGTCATGCAGCAGATGGATCGCCCGCAACTGGTCCTTTGCAATCCGGTCCGGCCGCCGGAAGTCGTACACCTGCGCCCGCTTGGCCGGATCGTCCTTCCGCTGGAGGCCCTTGGCGGTCCGGAATACATTGTCGATTTCCTCCTGGCTCAGCAGCCGGTCTGACGCCATACTGATCCCTCCATCGTCACTTTCCACCGTTCCCGGTATCCATCAATTGCTGTATCACCCGGCCCCTCCCGGCCTATGCCCGCAGGTCTCCGGGCAGCCGCTGATAGACTGAAATCGTGAGGCGTTTTTTCGTCCAGAACTTCGGTTGCCGCGCGTCGCAGGCTGACGGCGCCGCCATCGAAGGGCTCTTGCGCGAAAAAGGCTTCGCCTCGGCTCCCGATGCCGCCGCCGCAGACCTCCTCATCGTGAACACCTGCACGGTCACTTCGGCCGCCGACGAGGACGCCCGCAAGGCCATCCACCGCCTCCACCGCGAGAATCCCCGCGCCCGCATCATCGTCACCGGCTGCTACGCCCAGCGCTCGCCGGAAGAGCTGGCCCGGACGCCCGGCGTCGCCCTCGTTCTGGGCAACACCCACAAGGATCAGGTGGCCCGCGTCGTCGACGCCTGGAGCGGCCGCGAGGACTACCACGGCGAGATTCTCGTCGGAGACATCGGGCGGCAGGCGTCTTTTCTTTCCGCCCCCGTCGAGGACGCTTCGGGCGACCGGACCCGGCCGAATCTGAAGATCCAGGACGGCTGCAACAATCCGTGCACGTTCTGTATCATCCCCTCGGTCCGCGGCCCCAGCCGCAGCATGCCGGAAGAGGAAGTGCTCCGGCAGGTGCGGGCCCTGGCCGGGCGCTACGCCGAAGTGGTTCTCACCGGCATCAACCTCGGCCGGTGGGGCAGGGAACGGGGCTTCGGCGGGCCCCGCCGCCTGCACGATCTGCTCCGCCGCATCCTGGACGAGACGGGCGTGCAACGGCTCCGGATCAGCTCGGTCGAACCGATGGACTGGACGGACGAACTGTTCGAACTGATGGCCGCCTCGCCCCGCATCGCGCCCCATGTCCACATGCCATTGCAATCCGGCTCTGACGCCGTGCTGAAGCGCATGAAGCGCCGCTATCGTGTCCGCCATTACGAAGACCGCATCCTGCGCGCCGCCCGGCTGCTGCCGGAGGCCGCCTTCGGCGCCGATGTCATGACTGGTTTCCCCGGCGAGACGGATGCGGAGTTTCAGGAAACGCTTGAATTTATTGCGCGCATGCCATTCACCTACCTGCACGTGTTCACATACTCCGAACGCCCCGGCACGCCCGCCGCCTCGATGCCTGGGCGCGTGCCGTGGGAAGCGCGCAAGGAGCGCACGCGCCGGTTGAGACAACTTGCCTCGGAGAAGAACCTCGCCTTTCGCAGGCGCTTCCTGGGCCGCGCGCTCAGCGCCGTGACGCTGGACAACGGCAAGGCGCTGACGGGCAACTATCTCACCGTGGAGCTGGCGCGGCCGCGCCCCGCCAATCAGATTGTCGATGTCACCATCGGCGCCCTCTCGCCCGCGGGGCTGGCCGAAGCGGGCGCGCTGCCGGTGCTGGTGGGCTGATTTCCCGCCCTGCAGCGGGTCAGATCTCCCGCCGGTTCTCCAGCGACTTCGACATCGTCACTTCGTCGGCGTATTCCAGATCGCTGCCTACGGGAATCCCCATGGCGATCCGCGTCACCTTCACCCCCAGCGGCTTCAGCAGCCGCGCCAGATAAACCGCCGTCGCTTCGCCCTCCACGGTCGGGTTGGTGGCCAGGATAATTTCCTCCACCCCGCCCTTCTCCAGCCGCTGGAGCAGCTCCCTGATCCGCAACTGCTCCGGACCGATGCCCCGCAAGGGGCTGATCGAGCCGTGCAGCACGTGGTACAGCCCGTCGTAGATCCGCGTCGTCTCCACCGGCAGGATGTTGTGCGGCTCTTCCACCACGCAGATCTTCCGCCGGTCGCGGTGCGGGTCGCGGCAGAACGGGCAGAGCTCGGCATCGCTGATGTTGTTGCACTCGGCGCACAGGCCCAGCCGGTCTTTGACATCGAGCAACGCCGCCGCCAGCCTCTCGACGTCCTCCCGCGGCGCGCGCAGGATGTGGAACGCGATCCGCTGGGCCGACTTCTGCCCGATGCCCGGCAGCCGCTTCACCTCCTGAATCAGCCGCGCCAGCGGTTCAGCAAAATCCGGCATTCCTCAGCGCGCCTCTCAGAACAGCCCCGGTGGCAGGCCCATGCCTCCCAGCAGCGCGGCCGTTTTCTTCCTGGTCTCTTCGTCCACCTTGCGCGCCGCTTCGTTGAACGCCGCCATCACCATGTCGGCCAGCATTTCCGCGTCGCCGGCGGCCTCGGGGTCGATCGTGACGCCGAGACATTGTTTGGAGCCGTCCAGCTTCACCGTCACCATGCCGCCGCCCGCGCTGGCCTCCACGCGGATGGCGGCGATCTCCTCCTGCAGGCGCTGCTGCATCTGCTGGGCCTGCTTCATCATCTGCTGCATGCCGCCGCCGGGCAACTTCATGACTCAATCCTCCCTCAAGTTCCGCACTTCCCGCACCTGGCTCTGCGGGAACAGTTCCTGGAAGCGCCGCACCGCCGGATGTTCCAGCGCCCGCGCTGCCGCCTCGTTCCGGCCGGGTTCGCGCTCATCGGCGGGCGCCGGACCAGCCGGACCGCCGCCGCCCTCCGAAACCACCACTTTCACCTTGCGCCCCAGCACCCGCTCGAGCGCCTTGCCCACATCGGGCGCCTTCAGCGCAAGGTGCGAGGAGCGCGGCGCCAGCAGTTCCACCGCATTCGGCGATTCGCGGATCTCGCTCGCTTCCACGGCGTGCGCGCTCAGGCCGGCGTTCATCGCCTCCAGCGCCGCCACCAGCCGCTGCTTCAGCGATCCATCGCCGGCCGCCGCTCCCGCAGCCGGGCGTGGGGCCGCCGGCTGCACGGGAGCCGGCCGGACTGCCGCAGGCGAGGTCATCCGCGGCGCGGCCCCGCCCGCGGGCTGCCTTGCTCCGCCGGCCGGTTCGGGCGCAGCCGGGGCGCCGCCGCCGGCCAGCGCGCCGATGACCTCTTCGATCGGCCTGAGCCGGCCCGCGTGCAGCAGCCGCAGCAGCCCCAGTTCCAGATGCAGGCGCGGCTGGAGCGAGTACTGCAATTGTGAGTAGATATCGAGCGAAATCTGAAGCCAGCGCGTCAGATCTTCTTCCCGGAACCGCGCCGCCGTCGCGGACAGGCGGGCCTGCTCGGCGGCCGAGGCGGCAATCAGGCGCGTGGGCGTGCCGGCGATCTTCGCCACCAGAAGATTGCGGAAATACCGGCACAATTCCCGGCAATAATACTGCAAATTCCTGCCAGAATTTTCGAGATCCGCTGCGATTTCCAGCATCGCCGCTGGAGAATTTCCTTCCAGCGCAGCCGCCGTCTTTTCCAGCGTCTCCAGCGAGTACAGGCCCAGCAGTTGCCGCACTTCCGGCCCTGTCAGCCGCTGCCCGCAGCAGGCGATCGCCTGGTCCAGCGCCGAGAGCGAATCGCGCACGCTGCCTTCGCCCGCCTGCGCCAGCACCGCCAGCGCTTCGTCGTCGGCCTCGATGCCCTCCGCCCGGCAGATCTCCGCCATCCTCTCCACCAGAAGCCCGAAATCCACGCTCCGGAAAGCGAACTGCTGGCAGCGGCTGGCGATCGTGGCGGGGATCTTGTGCGCTTCCGTTGTGCAGAGCACGAACACAGCCCACTCGGGCGGCTCCTCCAGCGTCTTCAGCAGCGCGTTGAACGCCTCGTTGGTGATCTGGTGCGCTTCGTCGATGATGAAGATCTTGTACCGGTCGCGCGACGGCCGGTAGCGCACGTTCTCGCGCAGCTCCCGCATTTCATTGATGCCGCGGTTGGACGCCGCGTCGATTTCGATGACGTCAGGAGCGTTGCCCTGGGCGATCTCCAGGCACGAACTGCACCGCCCGCAGGGGTTGGGCGTCGGTCCCTCGACGCAGTTCAGGCACCTCGCCAGGATCCGCGCCACCGTCGTCTTGCCGGTGCCGCGCTGCCCGGCGAAGATGTAGCCGTGGGCGATGCGGTTCTGCGCGATGGCGTTTTCGATCGTCGCCCGCACGTGCTCCTGGCCGAGCAGCTCGGAGAAGCTCTGGGGACGGTACTTGCGGGCCAGAACCTGGTACATGGGAAGGAATCGCGATTGCCAGGCCCCGGGGGATCCGCGGCACACGGGGTGGGGTCCTACCGTTGCTTCCTTCCGGACCTGGCGGGGTTCGGACCGCCCCGTTGCACGGAGCCCGGAGCCTGACAAACATCCATGCTAGCACGGCGGCCGCCGGCCCGAACCGCAAACAAAACGCGCCATTTCTGTTTCAGTCGTCCGCGGCGTCCGTTGCTACAATCCAGATGAAGAGTCATTCTCATGAAAGGCGTACCCGTCCAGCGCCGCCACACCCGCCAGCGCGCCGCCATCCGCGCCGTGCTGGAGGGCGCGCACCGCCCGCTCAGCATCGGCGAGGTTCTGGAGCTGGCGAAGCGCCTGGTTCCCGGCCTCGGCATCGCCACGGTTTACAGGACCGTCGGCGCGCTGGTGGAGGAGGGCTTCCTTTCCCAGGTCGAGATCGGAGGCGAAGCGGCCCGCTATGAAACATCCGGCCGCGGCCATCACCACCACTTCCGCTGCCGCCGCTGCCTGCGCGTCTTCGAAGTGGAAGGCTGCCTGCCCGAGATCCAGCGCCTTGCGCCCGCCGGCTTCATCGTGGAGGATCACGAGATACTGCTTTCCGGCCTCTGCCCGAGTTGCGGGCAGCCCCGCAAAGGCTAGCACGGAGCAGACCGCAGGCTGCCCGGCCTTTGAATCATCCTGCGGCCGCCTCAACGGATCCGCCGCGTCCAGGTGAGCGCGAACGCTACCCCCGGCACCGTGGCGTCCTCCGTGCGTGTTGTGGCTGTCGAATCCTTGATGTTGACATACGCCAGCAGCGGGACCGTGAGCGTGAAAGCATGGCCCTTGATCTGAAACCCTACGCCCGGCTCCACCATGCCAATCGTGCCCGGACGGCGGAATCCATCCGATGGTCCGAAAGCGTCATGGACTGGTACGCCCGAAATCCGGTAGGCCAGCATGGGGGTGGGCCATCCCTGCGGCGCGCGGAACGCTGCGCCAAAGTAGTACAGAAACTGATCCGTGCTCGAGTTTGGGAACCGGTTGTTCGGATTTCCCAGCGTCTGGAAGAAGCCCGGCACCCCAGTCGTGTTGCGCGCGTTGGCCATGTAAGTGCCTGACCCATAGACGGTCATCGCCTCGAATTGCCGGAATCCGAACAGCGAAAGCACCGGCGCCCATGCCCCGTCTCCGGGCTGGATCGAGATGTCGGCCGGAATGGCACGGCCGAAGATCATGCTCTTCGCGCCGGTATCGCCCGTGGGCGTCTTCAGCCCGAACGACATGCCGAGGTTGCCCTGCGCGGATTCCCGTGCCGGCAGCAGCCACGCCGCCGCACGGAAGGTCACGTCTCCGATGCCTCGCGCCCGGGCGCCCACCCACCGCCGTTCACTCGAGCCGGATGGCGCGCGGAAGACTTCGAAGGAGTTGAACATAACCGGAATATTCACGCCCAGGGTCCACCTCTTCGACAACCCGTAGCTCCAGTCGATGTTGAGCAGGTTCTGTGTGTTGATGGGGCCAAAAGGGTCGAGCTCGGGATAAGGTCTCTTGCCCTGATAATGCTTATCGGAGACCGCACGGCGGTACGTCACCGACACCTGGTGCTGGCCGCGGCCCAGATAGACGCTCTCCCCGCCGAACACGGGCGGGTTCTGGCGGTTGCACACTCAACCCTGGCCCGCACCCGGCCGTTGTGCCGCGGTTGCGAGAGCCAGCAGGAGAAAAACTCGCGTAATCCATCGACGCTTGTTTGTAGACATCTTTGTGTAGATTCCGTGATTGCGGGCCTTTGCGCAATTGGCTTGATCGGTTAGCCAAAAGCTATTAGCCACCACGCGCAGTCTCACTCCGGCTCCGCGGATCTGGCTTACAATAGGCACATTGCCCGTCAGGAGGGGTTTGCGATGAGTTCCTATGCCGCGCCGAGCAGGCGCTCTCTTCTGGCCGCTGCCCTGGCTCCCGCCGTCTGGACCGCGGACAAGTCCGGTTCGCGTCCGCCGGTAGCCGGTAGTGGCGAACACCGGTTCGAAGTCCATCACGATTGGGGCGAACTGCCAGCCCGCATCAGCTACGGCAACACGCACGGCGTGTGCGTTGATTCACAGGGTCTTGTTTACATCCATCACACCGTCAACGCCGCCTCGCAGAGCGACGACACCGTGGTCGTGTTCGATCCCGGCGGGCGCTTCGTCCGCAGTTGGGGCGGCGAGTTCAAGGGCGGCGCGCACGGTCTCGCGCTGCGGCGCGAGGGCAGCGAGGAGTTCCTGTATTTCTGCGACACCCGCCGCGCCATTGTCGCCAAGTATTCACTGCGCGGCGAGCGCGTCTGGGAGCTCGGCTATCCGGAAGAATCGCCCGCCTACCAGCCCGCCGCTGATGGCAGGCGCCCGCGCTACAGTCCTACCAATCTCGCCATCGCCTCAAACGGCGACATCTACGTGGCCGACGGCTACGGGTCGTCGTTCATTAACGTTTACGACGCGCGCGGGCGCTGGAAGTTCACCTTCGGCGGCAAGGGCAAGGAGCCCGGCAGGCTCGATTGCCCCCACGGCATCGCCATCGACCGCCGCTCCGGAGCCGAGCGCGTCCTCGTCGCCGACCGCACCAACCGCCGCCTCCAATATTTTTCGCTCAGCGGCGAACACCTCGGCTTCGCCGCCGAAGGCACGGTGAAACTGCCCTGCCACTTCGATCACCGCGGCCGCACGCTGCTCGTGCCCGATCTTGAAGCCCGCGTCACCCTGCTCGACGGCGCCGACAAACTGATCGCGCACCTCGGCGAAGACTCTTCCGGCGCCTGGGGCGAACTGCGCAAGCAGCCCCGGGAGCGCTTTCCCGCCGGACGCTTCATCTGTCCCCACTCCGCCTGCTTCGACGCCGAAGGCAACATCTTCGTGGTGGAATGGGTGGAGGCGGGCCGCGTCACAAAACTCAAAAGGATTGTTTGAGAAAGGATGAGCGAAGTCATCACCGTCCGCGAGGCCACGCTCGAAGACGCCGAGTTCCTCGTGCGCGGCAACGCCGAAATGGCGCTGGAAACCGAGCATCTCTCACTCGATCTCGACCGCCTGCGCTCGGGCGTTCACTCCCTGTTCGGCGATCCCTCCCGCGGCCGCTACTTCATCGCCGAGCGGGGCGGGCGGCGAGCCGGTCAAATGATGATCACCTACGAGTGGTCGGACTGGCGCAACGGCGTGTTCTGGTGGATCCAGAGCGTCTGGGTCGCTCCGGAACACCGCGGTCAAGGCGTCTTCCGCGCGCTCTACGGGCACGTCCGGTCGCTGGCGAAGTCCGATCCCGGCGTCTGCGGGCTGCGGCTCTATGTCGAGAAGTCGAACCAGCGCGCCCGGCAAACCTATCTCCGTTGCGGCATGCGCCAGACCGGATACGATCTCTTTGAAGAAGACTTCGTGCTGCGCCGCGGATCCTGAGCCAGCCTAATCGGGCTTCAGCACGGCCAGGAAGTTCAGGTTCCGGTACAACTGCTTGTAGTCCAGCCCGCAGCCGATGACGAAGCGGTCCGGAATCTCGAAGCACCTGAAGTCGATCTTCAGCGGCACGATCCGCCGCGCCGGGCGGTCCAGCATCGTGCACAGCGCGATCGAATTCGGCCCCCTTCCGGCGATCGTCTGGAGCAGGTAACGCGCCGTGAAACCGGTGTCGACGATATCCTCCACCAGCAGGACGTCCTCTCCCTCCACTGAATCGTCGAGATCTTTTGCAATCCGCACGACCCCCGGCGCGCGCGTATGGTTGGAGAAAGGAGAGATCGAAAGGAAATCGATTTTGACGGGAATCGCCAGTTCACGCGCCAGCGCCGTCAGGAAAAACACCGACCCCTTCAGCACGCCGATCATCTTCAGGTTGCCGTCCCGGTAGCGGTTCGAGATCTCCTCCGCCACCTCGCGGATGCGCCGCTGCACCTCCTCCTCGGTGAACAGCACGCGGTCGATGACGGGAAGCGCGGGAACCTTCATGGCGCGGCTCTCACGGCTGCGGCTGCGCCTGCGGCGCCAGCCCGTACTTCATCACCAGATCCATGATGTCCTTCTGGTAAAACACCTGTATGTTGACGTGCGGGTAGATCTCCCGGAGCAGCCGGATTTTGCGGTTCTTTTTCGTAACCAGGGACTGCTTCATCGTCGTCAGTTCCACGTAGAGGTTCGATTCCGGCAGGAAAAAATCGGGCGTAAAGGCCTCGATCACATTGCCGTTTTCATCCCATGCGATGGGAAATGATTTCGGTTCGTATTCCCACGGGATGCGGTAGAAATCCAGCAAATTGGCGAAGATTTCCTCGGACGGATGGCTGAATTGCGGCTTCGTCAGGGCCGCGCGCCCGTGCGCGTGAATCCCGTGCCTGGCCAGGCGCAGGCGGATCTGGAACTGGAGCTGCGCCTCCGCCGCCGGCGAGAGGAATCCGTGCCCGGTCAGGCCCTGTTGCGTCACGGCGAGCGCGATCAGTTCCGCCATGTGCTCGGCATCCAGCGAAGCCGCATTGAACACCAGGTCGAACGCCTCCGGCGCCGCCGTCGCCCGCCCGAAGCGCGCCTTCCTCAGCAGCGCCGCCTCGCGGTCCCTCGCCGCCAGGGCCTGCCGCGCCTCCGTGCGGTCCAGCCCGTCGTCCAGCATCACGTTGCCCGCCCGGCGCGCCGCCGGCGCCACCACGCGCACCCGCAGCAGGGCAGGGAACCCGCGGAACACCTCTTCCGCCCCGTCCACGCCGACCACAAGATGCTCCTGCGTGGCCAGCCGCAGCAGGATCGCCGCCGCCATGTCCGGCCAGACGCGCGAGGCGCGCTCGACCACCGGCCCGAACTCCTCCCCCATCAGCGCGTCCAGCTTCTCCGCGCTCAGATGCGTGAACGCAAGCCTCTGCGCCGCCAGCCGCGCCACCTCGCGCGTCCGGCACCCCGCCTGCCCGGAAACGGTGACAACCGCCATGGATGCGGCCCGCATAGCGGGCCCAAGCCCATGATAGCGTAGGGTGCAGTCCCATGAAGCTGACGCGCCGCTCCTTCATTCAAACAATTTCCGCCGTTCCCGTTCTTTCGCTCCCCTCCTGGGCCGCGGGCCGTGAGATCTCCGCCGATGCCACCATCATCGGCGGCGGGACCGGCGGTTGCGCCGCCGCTCTGGCCGCCTGCCGCTCCGGTCTCCGCGTCGTAATGACCGAAGAGACCTCCTGGATCGGCGGGCAGCTCACCTCCCAGGCGGTGCCCCCCGACGAGCACCCCTGGATCGAGATGTTCGGCTGCACCGCCTCCTACCGCGCCTTCCGCAACGGCGTCCGGCGCTACTACCGCAGCCATTACCCGCTGCTGCCGCCCCATGCCGCAAACCCGCGGCTGAACCCGGGGGGCGGCTCCGTCTCCGTGCTCACCCACGAGCCGCGCGCCGCGCTCGCCGTTCTTCATGCCATGCTGCAGAAATACCTCGCATCGGGGCGCCTGGCGCTGTTCACGCGCGCCGCTCCCGTACGCGCGGATGTCGACGGAGACACGGTCAGGGCGGTCGAATTCCGCGACGAATCCGGCGCCTTGCGCATCGTCCGCGCGCCGTTCTTCCTCGACGCCACCGAAACCGGCGAGCTCCTCCCGCTGACCCGCACCGAATACGTCACCGGCGCCGAATCCCGGGCGCAGACCGGGGAACTCCACGCGCCGGAACAGCCCCAGCCGCGCAACCACCAGGCGTTCACCGTCTGCTTCGCCCTCGGCTACGACCCCGAAGGCGATCACACCATCGACCGTCCCGAAGAGTATTCCTTCTGGCGCGATTATGTCCCCGAACTGCGCCCCGCCTGGCCCGGCAGGCTCTTGAGCTGGTCCATGTCGGATCCCATCACGCTGAAGCCCCGCCGCGTGTATTTTGACCCCACGCTCCAGGCGAAACAGCCCGGCCTCAACCTCTGGATCTACCGCCGCATCATCCAGAAAGACATCTACGAGCCGGGCTTCTGTTCCACCGATGTCACGCTGGTCAACTGGCCGCAGAACGACTACTGGCTCGGCAACCTTTACGATGTGCCGCCGGAGGAAGCCGCCCGGCACCTGAAGCGCGCCCGCCAGTTGAGCCTTTCGCTGCTGTACTGGATGCAGACGGAGGCGCCGCGGCCGGACGGCGGCACGGGCTGGAAGGGGCTGCATCTGCGCCCTGACATTACCGGAACCGCGGACGGCCTCGCCATGTACCCTTACATCCGCGAATCGCGCCGCATCCAGGCCGAGTTCACCGTGCTCGAACACCACGTAGGCACCGAAGCCCGCATGAAACTCACCGGCAAGCCGCAGGAAGACGTCGCCGCCGAGCCTTTCCCCGATACGGTCGGCGTCGGCAGCTACCGCATTGATCTGCACCCGTCCAGCGGCGGCGACAACTACATCGACGTCAGCAGCCTGCCGTTCCAGATCCCGCTCGGCGCACTCATTCCGAAGCGCGTCGAAAACCTCCTGCCCGCCTCGAAAAACCTGGGCGTCACCCACATCACCAACGGCTGCTACCGGCTGCATCCGGTGGAGTGGAACATCGGCGAAAGCGCCGGCGCTCTGGCGGCGCACTGTGTGCAGAACCGTCTCCGCCCGCGGCAGGTGCGCAACACCGAAAGCCTGCTGAAAGAATTCCAGCAGCAGCTCGTGCGGCAGGGCGTCGAGATCGCCTGGCCGCGCCTTCGCCCGCGCTGATCCGCCCGCCTACGGCCTCCGCCCGTAGCGGATCTCCACGATCCTGCCCCTCCAGTATGGCTGCGGGCCGGAAGGCAGGATCCACGACACCTCCCCCTCCAGCGGAACCCGCACGCCGTTGCGGTACGCATAATTCGAGAACCGCCCCTGCCACGGCGCCGGCTCCAGCCGCCCGCCCCTCATCCTTCCGCGCGCCTCCGCCCGTACCGCCATCACGGAGTCGTCTTCGGCGAATGTGAAGACCATCGACACGTGCAGCTCCCCATGCCTGAGCGTCGCCCGCGCCGACCGGTAGTCCACTTCGCTCCACTCCACCAGCCCGCCCGGCAGCAGCACCATCGGATACCACGGCGCCTCGGCAAGGAACCGCAGCAGTTGTCCTTCAGCGATGGCCCCTCCGCCGCTCAGCCCGGCAACCCGCCACAGCCCGAACACCCGCGCCTCGGTCAGCCCTTCCCCCGCCGCATAGGAATCGCGCACGAACACCGTCACCCCCGGCGCCATCCGCACGCGCGCGTCCCAGTCGAAGCCCGGCTCGCCCAGCAAAGTCACCTGTTCCGCCGAAAAGGGCGCCCATCGCTCGCCGTTCTCGCTCAGGTTGATCAGGCCTTCCTGCCGGATCCGCACCACGTCCGCCTGCACGCCTGCGCCGCTGAAGATCCGCCGCAGGTAGCGCTGCACGGGCAGCGGCAACGCCTCCGTTCCGGCGGCCAGGGAAGGGAGCCGCTGCCGCGGAGCCTGCCTTTCCAGCTTCGCTCTCCACTGTCCCGTAAGATGCCGCCAGCGCGCCAGCCCGGCCAGCCACAGCCCCAGGGCGGCCACCACGGCTCCACAGCCGAGCCATGCTGCCGCTTTCATGCCGCCCTCCGCCCTGCCAGGTCCTGTCCGGCAGCGCCGCGGCGGCGGAAAAAACGGTTGTATCGCCTGTTCATTTTCGGCGAAAATCACGCGCCTTTTACGCCGAAATGCCGGCCCGCAAAGGCAATGAATTGCTCCCAGTCGTAATCGGTCACGTTGTGCCCACCGGCGCGGATGTGATAGCCGAGCCTCCCCATCACCGGCTGATGCAGGCCGGGCATCTCCCGCGCCGGCAGCCCCCCGGCGCCCAGCAGCCTGTAGACCGGAGTGGCGTGCACCAGCGAGAGGAATTCCCCGCGCGGGTCCGCCCACCGGTCCTGCTCGGCGCTCGCCACATACACGGGGCGCGGCGCGCAGAGTGCGATCAGCATATGCTGGTCCACCGGCAGATCATCCTCCCGTCCCGCGTACTTCAGGAAATTCCCGCAAAACCAATATGGAAAGGATCTGGTGATGCTCGCCACCGTCTCGCCATACCGCCTGCGGCTCAGCGCCGCCCCCATGCAGCCGGAGTTGTTCGCAATGACCAGCGCGAACCGCTCGTCCTGCGCTCCCGCCCACAGCGCCGTCTTGCCCAGCCGCGAGTGTCCCATAACGGCCACGCGCCTGGCGTCCGCCAGCGGCTCCTGCTCCAGATAGTCCAGCGCCCGGCTCAACCCCCATGCCCAGGCGCCGATCGTGCCCTGCTCGTCCGGCGCGGGCCTCTGCTGTCCCGGCCGGCAGAACAGCGGCATCACGCCCTCCCGGAAGGCGTCCCGCTCATTGTCCGGCGCAATATCGGCATAACACGCTGTCGCCAGCGCGAATCCCGCAGCCGTGATCTTCTCCACTGCCCAGCGCCCGGCGGCCGCCCCCCGCGACGCTTCCGTCGCCCGGTTGCCGGCGATGCCCGCTGCCTCGTTGTTGCGCAGCCAGTTCCGGTTCAGCGCCACCGCCGGATCGTTCCGCACCGCCTGATTGCCCATGAAGTTCAGCCCGAGAAAGACGGGCGCTTTTCCGCGTGAATGCGGCGGAAAATACATCAGCAAATCCATCTTCGGGCCATCGGGATCCGCCGAAAAATGAATCCGCGCCTGTTTCCGCAACGCCGCTCCGCCCAAAGCCGGCTCGGCCGCGGAAAGAACCTCGAACCGCATTCCCTCCGGCCGCCCCGCCACCGTGCGCCCGTACACTTCCTGCTCGAACAGCCGCAGAATTTCGGCTCTCCGCTTCTTCCACTCCCGTGGAGACCGGACCCGCCCGCCGCCGGAGAATCGCAGCGGATCCGGCAGGCTGTAGGAGGGCACCTTCGACTCGTCGTAATTGACGTCCCTCGTCTGCTGCGCGGCCGCCAGCGCGGCCGCTCCCGCCAGGCAGAACGTTCTCCTGTCAGTCATGAGCGCCACCTCCTTGCTTATGCGCGCAGGCTCGCCGTCAGGATATCAGCAGGCCTGCCCCGCCCGCGGCGGAGCTAGGCGGAACGCGTCTCTCCGGGCTTTTCCTGGCAAGCGGGCAGCCTCACGCGAAACGTGGATCCCTTGCCGGGCTCGCTCTCCACGGTCACATTTCCCCCGTGGGCGCGGGCGATCCACTCCACAAACGCCAGCCCCAGCCCCACGCCGCGCCCGGCTGTCCTCTCGCCCTCGCGCACGCGGTAAAACTTGTCGAAGATGTGCGGCAGGTGTTGCGCCGCGATTCCGGGGCCGTTGTCGGCCACCTCGATCACCGCCTCGCCGCCCTCCTCGCGGATCCGTACCGTCACCCGGCCGCCCTCCTGCGTGTATTTCACGGCGTTCGACAGCAGGTTGTCCAGCAACCGCTCCATCTGCAGCCGGTCCACCAGCGCCATGCAGCCGTCGCCGGCTTCCAGTTCCAGGCTCAGCCGCTTGCCTTCCGCCAGCGGCTGGAACCGCGCCATCTGGCGCGCCGCCACCTCGGCCAGCATCTCCGGTTCGAAGTTCAGCCGGATCTGGCCCGCCTCTGCCTGCGCCAGTTGCAGCAGCGACTGCACAATGCGGCCCAGCCGCTCCACGTCTTCCAGCGCCATGGCGATCGCCCGCCGGAAGTCTTCCGTGTTCTTCGCCGTCAGTTGCGCCACTTCAAGCTGCCCGCGGATGGCGGTGAGCGGCGTGCGCAACTCGTGGGAGGCGTCCATCGAGAACCGTTTCATCTGCTCGAAATTCGCCTCCAGCCGCTCCATCATCCCGTTGAAGGTTTCGATCAGCTCGTCCAGCTCGTCGCCCGTTCCCAGCGGCTCGATCCGCAGGCTCAGATTGCCTCCGGAGACCGTCCGCGCCGCCGCCACCACGCGCTGGAGCGGCGATAGCGCCCTGCCTGCCGCATACCAGCCCAGGATGCCGATTGCCACCAGCATCACCGGCATGCTGACCGCATACACGGCCAGCATCCGCGACGGAACCCGCTCCGTGTCGCCCGCGCTCATGCCGATGGCCGCAAAATAGGTCTTGCCCGCGCCCCCGTAAGGTCCCATCCGCACCATGTAGATTTCGCCGCGGGCATCGCGCCGCTTCGCGGTCACCGTTTGTCCCGATCGCAGCACCGCCCGGATCGTCTCCACCGGTTCCCGTCCGATCGACGCATAGCCGTTCGACATCTCCACAATCTCGCCATCGGCTGTGGTCAGCAGAAACACGCGCCGCAGCCGTTCCACCGTGAAGGCTTCTTCCGGGTGTTCCGGATCATAGGCCCACACCAGATCCGCTTCGCGGCTCCGCAGAAATCCCTTCAGCGCGCTCCAGTCCGCGTCCAGCAGGCGCTCGGCCTGCTGGTGCGAAATGACCACCAGCGCCTGATGGAAGGTGAAGCCGATCGACGCCATCACGATGGCGAACAACAGCACGTAACTCAGCGTGAGCCGGGTCCGGAGGCCCGGGGCGGGGCGTCCGCTCCGCCTTCGATGCCCGCGCTCGGCCGTCTGCGCCATTGCGTTCCCGCCGTCCGGACGGCGACCGGCGTCACCCGCAGGAGCCGCCGCCTTGCAGCGCCACAGCTTCTCCGGCCTCCAGCATGTAACCCGTGCCGCGCACCGTGCGGATCATCTTTACGGGAAATGGGTCGTCGATCTTCGCGCGCAGATGGCGGATGTAGACGTCCACGATGTTGGTCAGCCCGTCGTATTCCATGTCCCAGACGTGCTCTACGATCATCGTGCGCGTCAGCGGCTTGCCTTTGTTCCTCACCAGGTACTCGAGGATGCTGAATTCCTTCGGCGCCAGATCGATCGGCCTTCCCGCCCGCGTCACTTTGCGCCGCAGGCAGTCCACCACCAGATCGCCCGCCACCAGCCGGTCCGGCACCGGCTGGCCCCGCCTCAGCAGCGCCTTCACCCGCGCCAGCAGTTCCTCGAATGCGAATGGCTTCACCAGGTAATCGTCGGCCCCGACCTCCAGCCCGCGCACGCGGTCTTCCACCTCGCTGCGCGCGCTCAGGATCAACACTGGAGGGCTCACTTTGCGGTTGCGGATTTTCTCGAGCACGGTGAGTCCGTCCATGTCCGGCAGCATCAGGTCCAGGATCAACAGGTCGTAGTCGAGATCGTGCATCTTCTGCAGACCGGTCTGCCCGTCGCCTGCGGTGTCCACCTGATAGCCCGCTCCTGCCAGCCCGCGCTGGATGAAGTCGGCGATGCGCTCTTCGTCCTCTATGACCAGAATTCTCATCGCAACCTGGTAATGCTGTGGAATTTGTTTACAGAGTAGCACTTGGCGGCGGGCCCGTTGGGGCGGGCCTCACCGCACCAGCGCCGTCTCCGTGATCTGCTCTCCCGGGTGCACGTGATATCCCCCCTCTACCGGATGGACCCACAGCCCGCCCTTTTCCGGGACGCGGATGTCTTCCACCCGGCGCACGAACAGGAACTGTCGCGTCTCCGCCGCCCGCACAAAGCGCCCGATGTGCAGATGCATATGGCATTGGGTGCGCACCTCCGGGCCGTTGTAGGCGATGCCCCATTCGCCGCCGAACTTTTCCCGCGCCGCCTGGATGGCGAACCGCCACAGCCCGTCGCGCACTGGCTTGGGATACTCGCGCAAATCGTGCGCGCCCGGCCTGTGCATCCGCGGCAGCGCCAGCCAGCGGTTCGGCTTGCGAGGGTTGGCGTCTTTCAGCAGAAAAAACTCCGTGCCTGGCGGCTGTTTCTCCGCTTCCGCGCAAAGAGAACAGTTCCGCGCTTTCATCGTCTCCGGCTTTGCCGGATCGCACGCGCATTGAGAGACATCGGCGGCCAGGGGCGCTGCCAGCCACAGGCACGCCGCCGCAAACCGAAGCAGTCGCATCGCCGCCATTATACTGGTGGGTGTCCCAGCCCGGCTCGCGCGATTCCCGCCTGTGGCTCCCGGCCGTCTTCCTGCTGCTGGCGGGCGCGTTTTACTTCCACGGGCTCGGCTCCGTCGGCCTGCTCGGCCCCGATGAACCGCGCTACGCTTTCATCGGCCGCGCCATGGCGGACAGCGGCGACTGGCTGACACCACGCCTGTGGGGCGAGCCCTGGTTCGAAAAGCCTCCCCTTCTGTACTGGATGACCGCCGCGGGCTTCCGCCTGGGCCTCGGCCCGGAACTCGCCCCGCGCCTGCCGGTGGCGCTGCTTTCGGCCGTCTTCCTGCTCTGGCAGTGGTGGCTCCTGCGCCGCCTGCTCGGCGGGTCTGTTGCCTGGCTGGCTTCTCTCATCAACGCCACAACGGCCGGCTGGGCCGTTTATAGCAAGATCGGGGTGACGGACCTGCCGCTGGCCGCCTGTTTCCAATCCGCCGTGCTGCTCGGCTGGCTGGCGCTTGAGACCCGCGCACCGGCCGCCCGCTATGGCGCCGCCGCCTGCCTCGCCGCCGCCGTGCTCGCCAAGGGGCTCGTGCCTCTCGTTCTGTTCCTGCCGGTGCTGTGGTTCCTGAGAAGGGAATGGCGCGCCTGGGCCGGTCCCGCGGCGCTGTTCGTTCTGCTCGCCGCGCCCTGGTACGCGGCCATGGCCTGCACGCACGGGCGCGCTTTTCTGGACGAATTCTTTCTGCGCCACCACTTCTCCCGTTTTTCCAACGATGAGCTCCAGCATGTGCAGCCCTTCTGGTTCTATGTGCCGGTGGCGATCGGCGGGCTGTTTCCCTGGGTTCTCCTCCTGAGCACGGTGGGGCGGCGGCTCTGGACCGATGAACGGCTGAGAATTCCGCTAAGTATTTTCGTATTTGGATTCGTATTTTTTTCCATTTCTCGGAATAAACTGCCAGGTTATCTGCTCCCTCTGTGGCCGTCGCTGTGCATCCTGCTCGCCGCCGGGCTGGCCTCCGCGCCGCGGGCGGGCCGCCCCCTGTTCTGGACCGTGATGCTGGCCGGTTTCAGTCCTGCCGCCGCCGCGCTGCTGCCCGAGGCCCTCCTGTACGGCATCACCAGCGCCCGCCTCGAGGGGGCCGCCTGGGAGTACTTCGCCGCCCTGCTGCCCGCCGCCCTGGGCGTCTGGTGGCTGGAGGCCCGCGGCCGGCGCGGTGCGGCCGCCGCAGCGGCAGCGGCCATCGCCGCCGCCGGTCTCGTTTTCATCCAGCTCAGCGCCGCGCCGGTGCTCGATCAGATCGTTTCCGCCCGCGGTCTCTGGAGGAAGGCAGCCCCTTACAGGGGCCAGGTCTGCATCGGCCGTCTCCACCGCGCCTGGCGCTACGGCCTGGCCTACTACGCCGGCGCACCTCTGCCCGATTGCGAAGCTGCCCCGCGGCCTTTTGTCATCGACCAGGCCCCTGGAGCGCTTCCCCGCCTGCTGCCCGCCCCCGCCCACACCCCCGCTGCCACAGGTGAACCGGGCGCTCGCGGGCAGTAGAATATGGGTGCCATGAAATCACATCCCAGCCGCCGCGCCGTGCTGGGCGCCGCGCCTCTGGCTGCCGCCCTCCATCTGGACGACAAGCCCGCCCTGCTCGGCGGCGCGCCGGTCCGCAAGGAGCCCTTCCCCTCCTGGCCCGTCTTCGGCGAACCGGAAGAACAGGCATTGCTCCGCACGCTCCGCTCCGGCAAGTGGTACCGCGGCAACGGCGACAACGTGCGCCGCTTCGAGGAGGCTTACGCCCGCGCCACCGGCGCGCGCCGCTGCCTGGCCACCTGCAACGGCACTTCCGCGCTCTTCGTCTCCCTCAACGCCCTCGACGTTCAGCCGGGCGACGAAGTCGTCATTCCACCCTACACCTTCATCGCCACCGTAAACGTCGTTCTGCGCCAGTTTGCCCTCCCGGTCTTCGTCGATACCGATCCGGAGACCTTCCAGATGGATCCCGGCAAGCTGGAAGCCGCCATCACGGACCGCACCCGCGCCATCATCCCCGTGCATCTCGGCGGCAACGTCTGCGACCTCGACCGCATCCTCGACATCGCCCGCCGCCGCGGCGTCCCCGTCATCGAAGACGCCTGCCAGGCCCACATGGCCGAATGGAAAAACCGCAAAGTCGGCGGCTTCGGCGCCGCCGGCTGCTTCAGCTTCCAGGCGTCCAAGAACCTGAACTCCGGCGAAGGCGGGGCCATGCTCACCAATGACGACGCTCTCTATGAGCGCGCCTACGCCTTCCACAACAACGGCAGCGGACTCAAGGCCATCGGCTCGAACTTCACCTACGCTTCCACCGGCCACAATCTCCGCCTCACCGAATTCCAGGCGGCGCTGCTCCTCGAGCAGATGGCGCGGCTTGACGGGCAGGTCCGCACCCGCTCCGCCAACGGCGCTTACCTGGCATCTCTGCTCGAACAGATCCCCGGCATCCGCCCCGCGCGCCAGTACCCCGGCTGCACCCTCAACGCCTACCACCTGTTCATGTTCCGCTACGATGCGGCGGAGTTCTCCGGCCTGCCAAGGGAGATGTTCCTGAAAGCCCTGCGGGCGGAAGGCATTCCCGCCTCCGGCGGATATTCGCCGCTCAATACGCAGCCGTTTATAAAAGATACGCTGAATTCCCGCGGATACCGCCGTATTTTTTCCGAAAAAGCGCTGAAGGAGTGGCCGGAAAGGACCGCCTGTCCCGCCAACGCCAGGCTTTGCTCGGAGGCCGTCTGGCTCACCCAGAACATGCTGCTCGGGCCGCGTTCCGGCATGGATTCCATCGCTGCGGCCATCGCGCGGATCCGCCGCCACGCGGACAGTCTCGCCAGGCTCGCTTCCGCCTGAACCTTACTTCGCGGGCGCTGCGGCGCGCAGCTTCATGCACTCGCCCAGCACCCAGTGCATCTGCTCCAGCGTGAAAGGCGGCGCCAGCACGGTGAACGCGCCCATTTCCAGAACGTCCGCGCAGCCGCCGTCCAGCGACTCCACGCACGCCACCGCCGGAACCGTTCTGCCGTCCGCGCCTGCCGTCTGCCGCGCCAGGTCGGCGAATGTGCCGTCGCTGAAGCAGAGGTTGGTAAACACGGCGTCGATGTCCGGGTTCAGCGCCAGCGCCGCCTTCGCCTGCTGGCAGGAGCTCACGGCGTGGAGCCGCGCTCCGCACTGCGCCAGCAGCGGGCGCAACTGCATCTCCGTTTCCGGACTCACCGCCAGCAGCACCAGCGGCGGATGTTCGAAGCGCGCCTCGTATTGAAGCGGCGGCGTCGAGGTACGCCGGTGCGCCTCGCCCACCACCCGGTCGGCGATCTCCCGGATCTGCGTCCAGTGCAGGCTGCTGCCCAGCACGCTGTCGGAACCCGCCGCCAGGTTCGACCCGCCCCAGATCTTCTCACCCGGAAAATCCTCCGCCGCCTGGAACGCCTCAATCAGCCGGGGAATATCGAAAATATCTTCGTCGTAAGGTGAACCGCGGATGATGCTGTACGTGTACCGCCCGTTGGGGCGCTTGCAGATCAGGCTGATCAGATTGGTGTAGCCTGCCGACGCCAGCACCAGGCGCGACAGCGGGTCGCCTTTTTCATCGGCGATCACGTAATTGTACGGCGACTGATACAGGATGTCCGGGCGCGCCGTGATCGGAGCGATGCCCGCCTCTCCGTTCAGCAGCGCCAGCAGGCGGTCGCAAACCAGCCGGATCGTCGTCGTCACCAGCGCCTGGTCCCCTTGCACCTTGCCGTGAATCCGCTGTTGCCGGTAGGGCTCGAACACCCAGGTGAAATGGTTTTTCACCAGGTCGTCGAGGTTCACCGGGTACAGCCCGCCGCAAACGTCCAGCTTGTTGTTGTACTGCACGATCCACCGCAGCGTCGGCATGCCCTCGGCCCGTTCGAGCATCGTGTGATACTCGAGCACGAACGCCGCCAGGCAGACGTCCTGGTCCGCGTTCCAGACATAGACCGGCACCGGACGGCGCTTCTGGAGCCACCTCTGCATCAGATGGCCCTGCCGCACCGCGATGTAAGCCTGCATCGCCGCGCTCATGGTCGCCTCGCGCACCACGCCCGCGTGATGGTCGAAGTTGACGTGATGCGCGCGGTGCCCCGGCACATCGTCCAGCACCTCCAGCGCCACCGAGTACTCCGGCGTCTCCCGCAGAAACTCCTCCCACGACGCAAAGCGTTCCTGCCGCACGCGCAGCTCAATGTTCTGAAATGGATTCCCGCTCATCTGGTGGCTCAGGCGCTTCCATAGCCGCCCGGAACTGCCTCTGCTACCAGCGTAACCCGATTCGGCGTTCTCCGAGTTCCGCCGTTTGGCTGGTATGATGTTTCCGATTGGAGAGGTAAACTCCCGTGAAAGTCCTCGTCGCGGACGATAGCCTGGTGATGCGGCGCCTCCTGGAGGCTTCCATTTCCAGTTGGGGTTATCAACCGGTCAGCGCTGCCGATGGCGACCAGGCCTGGGAGATCCTCGCCTCGCCCGATCCCCCCTCCATCGCCATCCTGGACTGGATGATGCCCGGGCTCTCCGGCCTGGCTATCTGCCGGCGCCTCCGGGAACGGCAGGCGTCGCCGTATATCTACGTGATCCTGCTCACCTCGCGGGGGCTCCGTGAAGATATTGTGGAGGGACTCAACGCCGGCGCCGACGACTACGTCGTCAAGCCTTTCGACAAGCACGAACTCGAAGTCCGCCTCCGCGCCGGCCGCCGCATCATCGAACTCCAGGCGGAACTCATCAGCGCTCAGGCCAGCCTCCGCGAACAGGCCATGCGCGATCCCCTCACCGGCATCTGGAACCGCGCCTCCATCCTCGACACGCTCGAGCGCGAACTCGACCGCGCCCGCCGCGGCAGCTCGCCTCTCGGCCTCCTTCTTCTCGATCTCGACCACTTCAAGCAGCTCAACGACACCCGCGGCCACCAGTTCGGCGATCATGCCCTCCGCGCCTTCACTCAGCGCATCCAGTCCGCCGTCCGCTCCTACGACGCCTTCGGCCGTTACGGTGGCGAAGAGTTTCTCATTCTGGCTCCCGGCTGCGGCGAGCAGGATCTTGTCCGCCAGGCAGATCGCTTGCGCGCCGCTGTAGCCGGCTCGCCGTTCGACATCGAAGGCGCCGCTGTGCCGCTCACGGTCAGCATTGGCGCCAGCAGCGTCGAACCCGGCGTGCGCGTCTCCTCCATCGACCTGATCCGCGCCGCCGACGACGCTCTCTATGAAGCCAAGCGCACTGGCCGCAACCGGGTTGTCTACAGGCCGCCCTTCGCCGTTCATCGCGTCGATTGAGCGGTTGCCGCCGGCGTCGCCGCCCGCAGCGCCTGCGTCTGCCCAAGGCTCTGCGCGTAACGCTCCACGCCTCTGTACAGGGCCTCCGCCAGACGCTCGCGGTATTCGGGCTTCTTCAGCAGTCCCTCATCGCGGGGATTGCTAAGGAATCCGATCTCCGCCAGCACGGACGGCATCGACGCGCCGATCAACACCACAAAAGGCGCCTTCTTCACGCCTCGGTCCCGGGCAGCCGAGTTCAGCCGCTTCCATTCCCTCATGAGCTCCCGCTGCACGAATCCCGCAAACTCGCGGGATTCCTCCAGCTTGTCCTTCAGCGCGATCTTCTGGATCAGTTCCCGCAGTTCGAAAATCGACTTGCCATGGCCCGCGTTCTCTTTCGCCGCCAGATCCAGCGCCTCTTTCGACGTCGTGAAATTCAGATAAAACACCTCCGCGCCCGAAACGCGCCTGATGGGCGAGGAGTTGGCGTGGATCGACAGGAACAGGTCCGCTTTCTCTTCGTTGGCGATCGCTGTCCTCTCCTCCAGCGGCACAAAGTCGTCCGTGCGCCGCGTGTATACCACTTCGCCTCCCATCCGCTCTTCGATCATCGCCCCCAGCCGCAGCGCAACGTCCAGCACCAGGTCCTTCTCGAGCAATCCCGTCGGCCCCTTTGTCCCCTGGTCGTGCCCGCCGTGGCCTGGATCGAGCACCACACGCCCGATCCGCAGTCCGAGCGCCCGGGTCAGGGATCGCGTGCCGTCGTGCCCTGGCCGCGCCGGTTGCGGCGCGGCCGTCTCAGGCAACGGTTTCGGCCCTTCTGCCGTGCTGGCTGCCTTGCCGGAGGCGGATGCGCTGGCGTCCGGCGCCCTTGCCGGCGCTTCCGCGGGTGGAGCCGCCGCCTCTCCGCGCGCAGGCACGGGTTCACGGGCTTTCGCGGCCCCGGCAGCCTTATGCTCCGACGGCGTTCCTGGACCGGCTTCGCCGCGCGCCGCAGCGGCTGCCGCTGCTTCCGGGGCCGCACGGGCCGCCCCCTGCGGCACGGTCTCCTGCGCTCGCGGTGGCCGCGCCCGCGTCACCTCCGGTCCGGCACGTCCGGGGCCCTTGGCCTTGATCTCGATCACCAGCCGTTCCGGGTTTGTCAGATGAGACAGCTCGTACTCGATGTCCCTCTTCAGATCCAGCACCAGGCGCGTCGTATGGGAATCCTTCAGCGCCACACGCGCCCGCTCCACCAGAGTGTCGCCCACGGCGACGATGTGGACCCGCTGCGGGCCGAGCCGCGGGCGCGTGTCGGCAAAGTCCACAAACAGGCGTTCGGGGTTGGAAAGCCGCCCGTACTTCCACTTCGTCTCGCGGCTCAGCTCGACGACGATTCTCGTCGCATCCGCTCCGCTCCAGGCGCGCACGGACCGCAGCTCCACAGGGGATTGCTCCGGACCCGGTTCTGCCGCGGCCGCCGCGGCCAGACACACGGCGAGCAGCGCTGCCTTCCACTCGTGCCCTGGCTTGGCCCTGGTCAGTTGCGCCTCCTATCGTGTCCGGAGGAACACGCGGCCCTCCGCGTCGGTCTCCACCAGCAGGCCCCGCACTGGTTCCGGCTCTTCCAGCCGGGCCTGGCCGCCCGCGGCCGCTTCACCGGAGCGCTTCGCTTTGTATGATGCCTCGACCCTGCGTACGTACTCCACCGTCTCCGGATAGGGCGGCACGCCCCTGTATTTCTGAACAGCGCCCTCGCCGGCGTTGTACGCCGCCAGAGCCAGCCGGTCGTCTCCATACCGCTCGCGGAGCTCCTTCAGCAGCCTGACGCCCGCTTCCAGGTTCTCCGCCGGATTGAACCGGTCCCGCGCTCCCATCTGCCGCGCCGTGGCGGGCATCAACTGCATCAGCCCCGCGGCGCCTTTCACCGACACCGCGGCCGGGTTGTAGCCGCTCTCGGCCCGGATCACCGCATCCACCAGTTCCGGATCCACCGCGTGCCTTTTCGCCGTGTTCTCCACCAGAGGGCGCACGGCCTGCGCCGCCGGCACCCTTTTGCCGGAGGGCGTGCGGAATTCGGTAACCCGCACCAGCCGTCCGGTGCGCCGGTCGGCGCGCACCGACACCACCGCCCGCAGGCTCCCATCGCCGCCCGGCACGGGCGGGCCCGCCGCAAGCGCGGCGCAGGAAAAACAAACTGCCAGCATTATGTTTAGTACATTATATAGCCGCATGTTTCAAACACAAAGCCAATTCTGTGTTACTGGCAGCCCGGCGGCCGCGTGCGCCGCCGCTGCTACAATTCTCTCATGACCCGCGCGGCCTTCATTCTGGCCGGCGGCCGCAGCCGCCGCATGGGCAGCGACAAGGCCCTGCTCGAAATCGGCGGAGAGCCGCTGGCCGCGCGCGTCGCCCGCATCGCCGCCCAGGCCGCCGGGCGCGCCTTCCTCGTCGCGCCGGCCGCGCTGTACGGCCATCTCGGCTATCCCTGTCTCGACGAACGTTTCCCGGGCCTCGGGCCGCTCAGCGGCCTCGACGCCGCTCTCCGCTCCGGCCTCGCGCCGTGGTGCCTCCTGCTGGCCTGCGATATGCCCGGCCTTGACGCCGCCTCCCTCCGCAGCCTCCTCCACACCGCCGAGAACTCGGGCTGCGACGCCGCTGTCACCGTCAGCGCCGGCGGCCGCCCCGAACCCCTCTGCGCCGTCTACCATGCCCGTCTGGCGCCGCTCGCCGAACAGCACCTCCTCCAGGGCCGCCTCGCCCTTCATGACCTGCTCTCCTCCATCCGCTGGGCCCCGTTTCCCGCCCCGCACCCTGCCTTCGCCGCCAACATCAATACCCCAGAAGAATGGGCACAATGGAATCGTTGAGCGACCTCTACCCTCACTACATCGAGTTTCGCCACGTCTATAAGACGTTCGACGAGCCCGTTTTGGTCGACGTGTCCTTCCACGTCCGCGACGGCGAGACTCTGGCTATCATCGGGCGCAGCGGCGTCGGCAAGAGCGTCACCCTCAATCACATCATGGGCTTCCTCAAGCCCGACAGCGGCCGTGTCATCGTCGCCCATCAGGACATCACCGATCTGAGCGAGGCCGAACTCCGCGCCATCCGGCGCAAGGTCACCATGGTTTTCCAGAGCGGCGCCCTGTTCGACTCCCTCACCGTCGGCGAAAACGTGCTGTTCTCGCTCGAGCTGCGCGAGGATTACGACGAAAGCAACAAACTCGACGTGATGCGCGGCCTGCTCCGCATGGTCGGCCTGGAAGACCGCGAAAGCGACTACCCGTCAGATCTCTCCACCGGCCACAGGCGCGCCGTCGCCATCGCCCGCGCCCTCGCCGCACAGCCCGAGTGCATCCTCTACGACGAGCCCACCACCATGGTCGATCCCCTGATGTCCGACCTCATGGTCAGCCTCATGCACCGCCTCAAGGAGCAGCTCCGCCTGACCAGCGTTGTGGTCACCCACGACCTCGATCTCATGCGCCGCGTCGCCGACCGCGTGGTGGTTCTCTTCGAAGGACGCGTCATCTACTTCGGCCCTGTGAGCGAGATCGACCGCTGCGAGCACCCCCACGTCCGCGAGTTCCTCGCCATGGACCGCGTCGAACTCAACGGCTGAGCCTCCCCCGCAGCCCCTCCAGCCACCCGCCCAGCCTTGCCCTCCAGCTCTGCGGCGCTTCCGCCTCCTCGCCTCCTTCGTCGTCCACTTCCCGGTCCTCGATCCACGACTGTAGCGGCGGCGCCGCTTCCCTCGCGGCTACCCGCGCCCGGTACGTGCCGCTTTGCAGTTCGTACCGGCGCTTCACGGTCCCGCCGTCTTTTTCTTCCACCACGATGTCGAAGCCCGCCACTCCCGCCCCGGAATTGCGGAGTTTGACCGGCAGCCGCCCCTTCAGCCCGCGTTCGATGAAGGCCGTCTCCCATCGGCCCCGTTTCGCGCTCCAGACGAAAATCCGCAGCGAATCGAAATCATACTCGGCGTTCCGCTGCGATTGCGCCGCCCACAGCCACACCGGCTTCTCCACGGCTTTCCCCTTCACGGCGCCGATCTGGAAGTAAGCCATGATCCGCGCCCGCTCGGCGTACTGCGCCACCTCGTCCGGAATCGCCATGTACAGCATCCGCGCCAGCACCCACCCGGCCGCGCCGTCCTTGCTGCGCACCAGCGCCCATTCATCCACTGGCGCTGCCGGTCCCGGGTCGGGCGCCTTCTCCTCCAGGCGTGCGGGCCGGCTCATCTCCAGCCAGTCGTCGGGCAAGGCCGGCGCAGGTGGCTTCGCCAGCGGTTCGTCCCCGGCCTTCTGTTTCTTCGGCGACGCAGCCTTCCTCTGCGCGGTGGTGCTGCTCTGCTTCAGAAGCGGCGGAGGCGCGTAGGGTTTGCGCTCCACCCGCTCGTACACGATGACGTCGACGCGCTCTTCCGGCTGGATCCGCCGGAAGCTGGGCGCCTGCCGGTACGGCCCCGTGTGCATGTTCAGCGGCTCCAGCACTGTGGCGGCGCCCTGCGACGGCGCCCCGGCGGCGCGCCGCGCCAGCCTGCGCAGCGCTTCCATCTCCTGTGCCGAAAGCAGTTGCCGCCCGTCCACCCACCCTTCGCGCCCGTGTTCCGTCCGGATCCGGTAAAAGCCCCGCCGCCGTCCAAGCAGTTCCACCCGCTCCCCGTGCTTCAGCGTGTCCACGGCTTTCGCCCGCGCCACCAGCGCTTCGCGCACCTGGAGCGCCATCGGCCCCGCATAGGCTTCCCCCAGCGCCGGTTCCCTGTCCGGCCCCCGGGCGCAGGACGCCAGCATGGCCACGCTGACGGCCGTGATGAATCCTGTCCTCCAGCGCATGCGCGGCGGCGCTCCGCCCGCCTGCTCCCAGATTATCAGCGGCCCGCCGCCGCGGCTCACCCAATCATTTCCGCCAGGAATTGTTCGATCCGTCCCAGGCCCTTCTCCAGGTTCTCCATGGATGTGGCGTACGAAATTCTCACGTGCTGCTCCGTCCCGAACGCCTCGCCCGGCACCACCGCCACATGCGACTTCTCCAGCAGCTTCTCGGCGAACTGCATCGGCGTGTGGATCCCGTTCCTTCCCAGCGCAGCGTGGATGTTCGGATAGGCGTAGAACGCCCCCCGCGGCTCGGCGCACCTCACGCCCGGCATGGCCCGCAGCCGCTCCACCACATACTGCCGCCGGCGCCTGTACTCAGCCAGCATCTTCTCCACTGAACTCTGGTCCCCTGTCAGCGCTTCTATCGCCGCTTTCTGGGCGATGGACGTCGGATTCGATGTCGAATGCGACTGCAGCTTGATGATGGCGGCGCACACCTCCGCCGGCGCCAGCGTGAATCCGATGCGCCAGCCCGTCATCGCGTACGTCTTCGACAGCGATCCCGCCACCACCACATGCTCTTTCACCCCGGGCTCGGATGCCACCGAATAAGGGTCGCTGTCGTACAGGAACCTGCAGTAGCATTCGTCCGTCATCAGCCAGAAGCCGTGCTTCTTCGCCAGATGGGCGATCCTGGCGAACTCTTCCCGGTTCATCACCGCACCCGACGGATTGCACGGGGAATTCACGATCAGCAGCCGTGTCTTCGGCGTGATCGCCCTCTCGATCTGCGCCGCCGTCAGGGTGAAGCCCTCGTGCTCGCTGGTCTCCACCAGCACCGGGCGCCCGCCGGAGTAGCTGACGACGTCGTAGTAAGTCACCCAGTACGGCACCGGGATGATGACCTCGTCGCCTTCGTTCACCAGCACCTGCACCGCGTTGAAGATTGCATGTTTGCCCCCGACGCTCACTACGCACTCCGGCACGGTGTAGCTGGTGCCGAAGTCCGCCCGGTGCCGCTGGCACACCGCGTCGCGGAGCTCGGGGACTCCGGGCATCGCCGTATAGCGCGTGAAGTTCTCCTCCAGCGCCCGCACGGCCGCCCGCTTGATGTTTTCCGGCGTCGGAAAGTCGGGTTCGCCCACGCCGAAGTCCACGACGTCGTGTCCAGCCCGCCGCAGCTTCTCGGCTTCCGCCGAGACCCGCGCCGTCGATGAGACGCTGATCGACTGAACCCGTTCGGATAAAGATATCGCTCTTTGCAGCATCGCCTCTGACTCGGTGGATCGGATTTCCGGCCTGCGCCGGTTCATCTGGGACTTGAGGACTGCGGCGGCAGCCGCTCCCTCAGCTTCGCCTCGACTTGGGGCGGCACCAGGCCGCTGACATCGCCGCCCAGTGCGATTACTTCTTTCACCAGCCTTGAACTGAGGAAAGAGTACGCTTCTCCTGCCATCATAAACATAGTTTCGATCTCCGGCGCCAGCCGCCGGTTCATCAGCGCCATCTGGAGCTCGTACTCGTAGTCGGAGATGGCCCGGATCCCGCGCAGCAGCAGGCACGCCCCCCGCCGCCGCGCGTACTCCACCAGCAGCCCGTCGAAGCTGTCCACCTCCACATTGCCCAGGTGCGCCGCCGCCTGCCGCAGCATCTCCACCCGCTCTTCGGCTGTGAACAGCGGCTGCTTGCCCGCGTTGCGCAGCACGGCCACAATCAGGCGGTCCACCAGGGGCGAGCACCGCTCGATCAGATCCAGATGGCCGTACGTGACCGGATCGAATGAACCGGGATACACGGCAATGCGCAATGGTTTCTCACTCACTGCTGCGTCTTCCTTCGCACACGGAATGTTCCCTCATTGTACGCCTGCCCGCCGCCTCAGCCCCAACCGCCCTCCGGCTGCTAGATTGTTACGGTGGCCCGTTCCGACGACCTGCGCCTTCGCGCCATCCAGGATGCCCTCGGCGCCCTCGGCTACCCCGGGTTCCTCTCTCTTTTCTCCGAAATCGAGGCCGAGGAGGGCCATGACCCCGCCGTCGTCCTCATGGCGGCTCTCGCCTGCGACCGCCTCGAGGAGCCTGTCGTCGCAGCCCTCCCGTGGCTCGTGCTCCGCTACGAGAACCTCGACTGGAATTGGCTTGTTGCCGAAGCCCGCCGCCGCGGCGTGCAGAACCGCCTCGGCTTTGTCGTCTCCCTCGCTCTGCGCGCCTCGGCCGCCTCGCTCGGCATGGAGCGCCTGACCCGCCTTGCGGCCATCGAGGAGGAACTCTTCGCCTGCCGCCTGCCGCGGCAGGAGACCCTCTGGCTCCGCCTTCCCGCAGCCAGGCGGAATTCCGCCGCCGCCCGCCGCAGCGAAGAGGCCACGCAGTGGGGCATGCCATCCTGCCTCCGGTCCGATGAAATCCGCTTCTTGAGTGAACTGTGATCCGTCTCCCGCTGCTCGGCCCCCTTGCAGCAGGTGTGGTCCGCGCCGCGGCTGGAATACCATGGCCGTGTTCTGTGCCGCGACTGAAGGGCGCTTGAGCGCCCGGAAGGAGCGGTCACCGGCGCAGCGCCGTGTGGGGCGGCTTATTGGGGCGGAAGCCGCCGTGTTCCATGCCGCGACTGAAGGGCGCTTGAGCGCCCGGAAGGAGCGGTCACCGGCGCAGCGCGGTGTGGGGCGGCTTATTGGGGCCGAAGCC
>JBMOMB010000049.1:0-357352 GCA_049325215.1 Acidobacteriota bacterium | reverse complement strand
CACTGAAGCCGACGCATAGCGCAGCGATTTTCATCCATGCCGATGACCCGGAGGGTCATCGCGGCTCCCTCGAAAATCACCCGGTGAGCGAAGGCCAGGGGGGTGACCGCTCACTTTCGGCGGCTGACGCCGCCTTCGTTCGCGGCACTGAAGCGCGCTGACGCGGCCTTCGTGCGCGGCATTGAACCCGCCGCATAGCGCGGCGATTTTTCACCGCTGCTGGTGTCCCGCAGGGTCCTGGGGGTTCACCAGCGGAAAGGCAGCGTGCGCGGGCGGACGCCGATGGCGTCGAACACGGCCGCAGCCATGGCCGGGGCCAGGGCGACGATCGGCGTTTCTCCAGCGCCAGCGCTCGGCAGATCCTTGCGGTCGAGCAGAATCACATCCAGCTTCTCCGGCAGATCGCGGAAGCGCGGCACGCGGTATTGCGAAAAGCGCGCATTGGTGATACGGCTGTTTTCAAACAGAATCTCTTCGCGCAACACCGCGCCGAGTCCCATCATTATGCATCCTTCCACCTGCGAACGTGTGTTCCATGGGTTCAGCAGCGCACCGCACTCGAAGGCCTCGACGATTTCGACCAGCCGAACTGTGCGCGCCCTGGGGTCGACTTCCACCTCCACGCAGGCGGCGACGACGGAGTTCTTCTCCGTACCGCAGGCGAGACCGATGCCGCGGTTGGGCGCGCGTTTCGCGGCGCGGCGCTGCCGCCAGCCGAACTTCCCGCAGGCGGCTTCGAGCACGGCGCGGATGCGGCCGTTTTCGAGATGCGTCAGGCGGAAGTCGAGCGGGTCGGCTTTCGCGGCGGCCGCCAACTCGTCCATGAACGCTTCACGCGCGAAATGGTTTGCGGTGGCGGCTAGCGTGCGGTATGAGCCGGGCCTGAGGGGGGAATCCGCCGGCACGTATTTTTCACGCCGGTCCGGAATCGCATAGGGCGTCTGCAGGCCGGCGGCCCCGGAGTTGTAATTCGTGAACTGCCAGGCGCGGATGCGGCCGCCTTCGAGCACAGCCTCCACGTCGATCAGCGCGGCGGGGCGGAAGTAGGCCCAGCGGAACTCTTCCTCGCGCGTCCAGCGGACCTTGACGGGACGGCTGGCTTCCCGGGCGAGGCGCGCCGCTTCCAGGGCCGCTTCGCCCGTGTGTTTTCCGCCGAAGCCGCCGCCGAAGTCAGGAACAATGACACGCACATCATCCGCGCGCAGGCCGAAGGCGCGGGCCAGGTCCGTGCGGACGCCGAAGGGATTGCTGGTGCCGGTCCACACGGTGAGGCGGCCGTCTTTCCACTCGGCCACAGCGGCGCGGGGCTCCATGGGAGCGTGCTGGATGTAAGCGGTGCGGAACTCAGCGTGATGGGTGCGGTTCGCGAGCGGGGGAATTTTCTCCTTTGCCGTCGAACGGAGGTGATCGAACAATTCCGTGTGATTGTGTTTTTGGCCGCCAGACCAGCGGGCGGTGGCGGCCATGGCCTTCAGCGCCTGGCGGGCTTCGAAGGAGGTCCGCGCGGCGCAGGCGGCGAAATCGCCGTCCCGGACGGCCGCCACCGCGCCGGCCTTTTTCGCGGCCTCCAGATCCACGGCTTCCAGCTTCGCGCCATAGGCGGGCGGACGGAGCACGGCGCCGTAGAGCATGCCATCAAGCATGATGTCGGAGGGATAGCGGTGCGCACCGGTGACGATCTCCCGGGCGTCGGTGCGCCAATGGCCCTTGCCAAGGACCATCCACTCGGACGGCTCGCGGAGGCGCGGATTCTCGATCAGGCGTTTCTCGCCGGAGAGCCAGCCGCGTGCGGCGGCGGCGGCGCGGCGCACGGCGGGCACGGTCTGCGGCGTCGTCCGGCTGCCGGCGGTGATCCAATCGTCGGGCGTGCGGGCGGTATCGGCGAGCACGACGCGGACGCGCTCCAAAGGGACGCCGAGTTCTTCCGCGGCGGCCATGGCGAGCTCGGTGCGCGGCCCCTGCCCTTCTTCGACCTTGCCGCTGAAGATGGTGAATATGCCGTCATCGCCGAGATGGATGCGGGCTTCGACGCTCTCGCCGCGCCCCTGCGCTGCCGCGTCCGACACCCAGACGGTGACGAGCCAGCCGGCGCCCAGCGCTTCCACAAAATGGCGGCGTGTGAATTCAAAGCGGTAGCAGGGCGGCTCGAAGAGTTCGAAGCGGTCGGGCTCGAACGTGTCATTCCGCGGCATGGACCACCTCCGGCTGCGCCGCCATGCCGCGCTGGAGACGGGCGGCGAATTCGACGGCGGCGATGATGCGCGGATAGCCGTTGCAACGGCAGAGGCTGCCGTTGAGGGCGTCGAGGATCTGCGCGCGCGTTGGCGCAGGCGTGCGGGCCAGCAGAGCGACAGCCTGCATCACCATGCCGGGCGTGCAGTAGCCGCACTGCATGGCGCCTTCCTGCACGAACGCCTGCTGCACCGCATGGAGCCTGCCGTCCTTGGCGAGCCCTTCGATCGTGGTGATGCGCCTGCCGGCGGCGGCGCGGATGGGAGTGACGCAGGCAAGCGCGGGTGCGCCATCGATGAGCACCGTGCAGGCGCGGCACTGGCCTTCGCCGCAGCCGTACTTGGTGCCGGTAAGCTGCAAATCTTCGCGAAGCACTTCGAGCAGCGGGCGGGCGGGATCAGTGTCGACGCGGCGTACCTGCCCGTTGACGGTGAACTGAAAGATCGCCATCGGCGGCTCCTCTCCCCCACAGCATATCGCCAGTGTTCAGCGCGGGCGGAACACCCACCACTCGCTGACGGCGAAGTTCAGCAGGGCGGTGATGGCGATGCTGACGAGGTTGGCCCACATCAAGGGCATGTCCAGCGCGCCGGCAAGAAGGCGCATGAGCACTACGTTCGACAGGATCGACAACAGGCCATTGCCCATGTGGAACCGCAGGCAGCGCGAGAGCCGGGAGCCGGCCGTCTGCCGCCGGTCTTTCCAGGTCCAGACTTCGTGCCAGGCGAAGTTGTGCAGAACTGCCGCTTCCACCGCGGCTGCCGTGGCCATCAGGTAGTGCCAGCGCAGCACCCTGGCGAACCACGCCAGCGCCGCGAGCTGCACTGCCACGCCGATCAGTCCGACGGCGTTGAATTTCAGCCAGCGCGCGCCCAGGGTCACCATCTGGTTTCTTCACGGTAAAGGGCCGCGGCGTGGCGGACCGTGGAACGCACGAGGATGAAAACCATGCCGGCGGCGCCGCAGAGTCCGCCCACGTCGAAGAGCTTGTACCGGGCGCCGAAGAGGTTCACCTCGGGGCGGTAGAAGAGGAATGCGTTGCCGGTCAGGAGCAGGATGCGCAGTTCGGTGGGGCCGAAGAGGCCGGCGCTCATGTGGAATTTGCCCAAAGCATAAGTAGCCAGAAATGTTTCAATGCTCACCAGCAGGTAGGCGATCAGGAGGGCCATGGCCACGGGCAGGCTCATGATGCCAGACAGGCCGAGGCCGGCCAGCAGGAAGACGCTCCCGACGGAGTCGAGGACGTGGTCAAGGTAGAAGCCGTAGCGCGGGCGCTGCCTGTCGCGGACGCGGGCCAGCGTGCCGTCCAGCGAATCGCCGAACCAGTTGAGGACGAGGAAGACAGCCACGAGGGACAGGCCCACGGCCATGTCAACGGCGGCGTACCAGTAGCTGAGGCCGGCTCCGATCATGGAGAGAAAGCCGAGGGCGGTGAGATGGTCCGAATTGACGAAGGGCGGGAGGCGGCGCGCTATCCATATGAGAAGGCGCTTCTCGGCGGCAGCCGTGAGGCTGAAGTGCTCCCGCGTGGCGTGCTGGAATTCGTTCATAATTCCTCTGGAAATTCTACGCAACCAGGAGAGCGGTGGTGCAGGGCGAAGGTCCTCAGTGGCTTTGGGCCGAACGCCGCGGGGGCTTTGGGCCGAACGCCGCGGGGGCTTTGGGCCGAACGCCGCGGGGGCTTTGGGCCGAACGCCGCGGGGGCTCTGGGCCGCTCCCTCCGCGCCTCCGGCGCTTCAGTCGCGGCACATTTCGCGCTTCGGCGCTTCAGTCGCGGCACATTCCGCGCTTCGGCGCTTCAGTCGCGGCCCGGCTCAAGCTGCTGCACACCGATACGCGGTTCGCTGTCGACGGTCAGGCGAATAACGGATATGACCGCACTCTCGAAAATCGCCCGGTCAGTGAAGGCCGGGCGGGTGACCGCTCACTTTCGGCGGCTGACACCGCCTTCGTTCGCGGCACTGAAGCGCGCTGACGCGGCCTTCGTGCGCGGCATTGAACCCGCCGCAAGGCGCGGCGATTTTTCACCCCTGCTGGTGTCCCGCAGGTCATCGTAGCTCTCTGAGATCAGACTATGCGAAAACGGGCGTCTGGCGAAGGGCCGCCGGGAAACCGCGCTGTCCAGGTGCGCGCCGTGCTACTGCTCAGAGCGGGGAGTTCAAGGCAGGCTCCGAAGCGAAATCCGACAACAACGAGTTAAAAAGAGCAACAGTTGAAGAGCGCAGCCGCGACGGGCGGGAAATGCGGAGATTTGTTGAAGCATTTGCAGCTTGACACGGTGTGAGCCGGAGGAGTATTTTCGAAATTCCGCCGCATCTGGCAATTTCCCGTTGCGGGACTTTGCAGGGCGGAACAAAATCTAAAGGCGGCATAATAAATGCGGAGAAGAAGGAGGGCGAAATGCGGTTGCGATGGGCGGGAAGCCTCTGGACGTTGTGGATGGCGTTTGCGCCGACGGCATGGGGGCAGTGCGCGGCCAGGGCACAGACGGTTGCCGGCCTCAGCGGCGCAGGGGATGGCGGCCCCGCGGTATCAGCGCTGTTGAATTGGCCTCAAGGGCTCGCCCTTGACGACCATGGGAACCTCTATGTTGCGGATTCCTTTCATCACCGGATCCGGAAAATCACGCCGGAAGGGAGGATCAGCACGGTTGCCGGAACGGGCCTGCCCGGCGCAGGCGGCGATGGGGGGCCGGCGGTCCACGCCAGTCTGAACGAGCCGAGAGCCGTGGGGGTAGACGCTGCGGGAAACCTCTACATCGCGGACCTGCACAACCACCGGATCAGAAAGGTCACGCCGCAGGGGATCATCAGCACGCTGGCTGGAACAGGCAGGGCACAATCCACGCCCGATGGAGCGCTCGCAGCGGCCGCGCCGATCGAATATCCGATGGGTGTTGCCGTGGACCGCAGAGGGAACGTGTACTTCTCCGAGAGCGGCAGGAACCTGGTGAGGGTTGTCGACCGGGACGGCCGGCTCGCCACCATTGCCGGGACCGGGTCGGGCGGCTACAGCGGCGATGGCGGGCCTGCGAGGGAGGCGAGGCTGGATAGTCCGACCGATCTGGCCATTGACGCGGCAGGCAATTTGTACATCGCCGACGTCAGATCCGGCAGGGTGCGCCGCGTGGATCCCTCCGGCATCATCACGACGGTGGCGGGCAACGGGAGTTACAAAGAAAGCGGGGACAACGGCCCGGCATTGCAGGCCGGCCTGGGCTCGATCAGCGGCCTGGCGGTGGACGCGCAAGGCAATCTTTTTATCGCGAGCCTCTACGAGAGCCGTGTGCGGAAAGTGGATCTGTCGGGACGAATCACGAACGTGGCGGGCAACGGCCTTCCAGGATTCGCGGGCGATGGATGGCCAATTCCGATGGCGCAGTTCAATATGCCGACAGGGCTGGCCGTGGACAGGATGGGCAACGTTTACGTCTCCGACAGGCTGAACGCCCGTGTCCGCAAAGTGTCGGTTTTCGGGCGAGTGTACACGGTCGCCGGCCGGGGCCAAGAGGGATTCTCGGGCGACGGCGGCCCCGCAGTGGAAGCGCGGCTGCGGTCGCCCGAGGCCGTTCTGGTGGACGCCGCGGGCAATCTTCTGATCGCCGATTCAGGCAACCACCGTGTGCGCAAGGTGACGCCCACAGGCGAGATCTCCACAGTGGCGGGCCGGGATCTTGACCGAATGCCTGGCTATGGAGGCCCCGCATTGAACACCATCGTGGTGCATCCGTCAGGGCTGGCCGCTGACGCAGAAGGCAATTTGTATATCACGTCGTTCACGACGTCGCTGGTGCTCAAGCTCAGCCCTTCCGGGACGATTACCGTGTTTGCCGGCAATTTTCGCGGATACTTCGGCTTCGGCGCGTACACCGGCGACGGGGGGCCGGCCGCAGCGGCGCGCCTGGACCACCCCGCGGCTGTGGCCACGGACGCGGCCGGAAACGTGTATATCGCGGATGCCCTGAACCACGCGATCCGCAAAGTGACGCGGGATGGGATCATCACGACGGTGGTTGGGAACGGGGTTGCGGGCTTCAGCGGGGACGGCGGTCCTGCGAAGCAGGCCCAGCTCAATATGCCGATGGGCGTGGCGATTGACCGCAATGGAAATCTCTACATTGCGGACACGAACAACAGGCGCGTCCGCAAGGTGGATCCCTCGGGCACGATTACGACCGTGGCCGGAGGATCCCACCGGTCATCGCCGCTTGGCGTTGCTGGAACGAGCTTCATCCTGACGGAGCCAACAGGGCTGGCAGTGGATGCTTCAGACAATCTCTATATTGCCGACGAGGGCGGCCAGCATGTGTTGCGGCTGAGTCCCGACGGCATGCTCACGTCGGCGGCGGGCGCTGGGTGGCGAGGTTTCGGTGGCGACGGCTCTACGGCATATTCCACATTTTTATTCGCTCCCGCGGGCCTGGCTCTGGATTCTTCGGGACACCTGTTCGTCACAGAGAAGGGCAGTCCGCGCGTCCAGAAGATTGATCTCAACTGCGAGCCGGTTCCTGCCGTGGTCCTGCGGGGCGAGGACGCCCGCCTCCGGATCGTCAATGGCCTGAGCGGTGCGGAGATGGAGCTTCCGGGCAAGTTTACGAGCAACCCTGGAGTGGCAGCCGAGCCTGGCGGCAGGCTTGTGATCGCGGCGCTTGATTCCGATGGAAAGATGGGGATCGGGATCGTGGACCCGCGCAGGATGCGGTTGTTCGGCTGGCGGCAAGTGGAAGGCCCATGGGAAGGCGCCCCTGCAGCGGGCGCCGGTTTGACCGCCGTACGCCGCCCGGTTGCCGTTGTCGTCGGGCAGACTCCGGCAGGCTCGTATCGTGCTGTGAGATACGAGCTGGACAAGAACGCCGCCGCGCTCACGGAGGATCTGGGGGGCCGGTTCGTCTCGCCGCCCTACGTCGCAGCGTGCGAGGACGGATCTGTTTACGCCATGGGACTCGACGCCGCCGGGACGCTGTGGAGCCGCAGATGGATTGCCGGACCCGGCTGGGATGCCTGGACACGAGGCCTGAGCGGCGTGCGGGGAAAGATTTCCATCACGTGCGGGGACACGCAGACGGTCACGGTAGCGGCGCAGAACGAGGCGGGCGCATTCGTGCTGGCACGGGTTTCCGGCAATCACTGGCTGGAGGTGGAAGAACCGAAAAATACGAGCGGAGGAGAAACCGCCGTCTCGGCCGGGCAAGGCTTCGTTTATGTGGTGACGCATGACGTGGAGGGCGGCATTCTCACGGACGCCTATATGGCCGATGAGTATTACAAGCTCAAAAGCTGGCGGCAGACGGGCCGCAAGCTGAGCCTGCTGGCGCCGGCGGCGAACGGAGGGGGAGTGGAGATCTTCGGCGTCGACGAGGAAAACGTGCTCTGGCGGTACACGCCCGGGATGGAACGCTGGACCATGCTCCTGCAGATGACGTCGGCGCCTGCTTTTCTGGCGGGCGTCCCGCGTTGATCCTGCGGAACGCCGTGCGCGGCTGGCCTCGGCCGCCCCAGAGCCGTGCATGACGGCTGCGCTATGCATCCCGGTGCGGGGTGAACCTCTGACACGCCGGATGCCTCCGCCAGCTCGCGCGCTGAGCCGCGCTGGCGGGAACAAAGAGAAAAATCCGGCGTCCAACGGGGCAGAGATTCACTCGCAAAGAGCGCCGGCGCTCGAACAGAGAGAAAGGCAGAGGCCATGTTCGAGCACAGTTTCGTGGGAGTGACCGGGAAGACTCAGAGGGGATGGCCGGTTGTTGCATCCCTCACCATTCAATTCAGCCTGGTGGGAGCAGCGCTGCTTGTACCGGTGCTGAACCCGCAGATTTTGCCTCGCGCGGTGTGGGCGGCGTTGCCGCTGGCCGCGCCGCCACCGCCTGCGCCTCCGCCGGCAGGAGAGCCGGAGGCGCGGGCGGCGGTGAAGGCGGTGCGCGGCGTAATGGATGCCGCCCGGCCGGTGCTGCCGCGCGCCATCCCGCCGAAGGCGGCGATGATCGACGACAGCGACTTCGTTGCGGCGCAGGCAGGCGTGCGCGGCGGCGTGCAGGGCGGAATGGAAGGCGGCGTGGCGGACGGAGTCGTGCGCGCGGTGATGGATGCCGCGCAGGCGGCGGCGCCGCCACCTGTGGCGGCGCACGAGGCGCAGGCGGCGAAACCGAAGGAGCCGATCCGTGTGCGCAGGGGCGGGGAGGTGCAGGAAGCAATGCTCGTGCACCGGGTGCTGCCGGCATATCCGCCGCTGGCGCGGCAGGCGCGCATCGAAGGCAAAGTGGTGTTCAAGGCGGTGATCAGCGCAGAAGGGCTGATTCAATCGCTCCAACTGGTGAGCGGCCACCCGCTGCTGGTGGAGGCGGCGCGCGAGGCGGTGCGGCAGTGGCGGTACCGGCCGACGCTGCTCAACGGGAGGCCGTGCGAAGTGGACACGGTGATCGAAGTGAATTTCACGCTGCAACGCTGAGGCTGGCCCTCGACGGCGGGCGGCGGGCTGTGATAAGCATGGCTGGTCATGAGAATCACACTCGCCGCCCTCGCACTGCTGGCCGCCACGGCAGCGGCGCAACCGAAGCGGATTGTGTTCGTGAGCGGCGATGAAGAGTACCGCTCCGAGGAAGCGCTGCCGATGCTGGCGCAGATTGCGGAGGCAAAACACGGGTTCCGCACGACGGTGCTGTATTCCATCGATCCGGCGGCGGGCGTGATTGATCCGGAAAACCAGCGCAACATCCCGGGGCTGGAAGCGCTGCGCGCGGCGGACCTGATGGTGATCTTCACGCGGTTCCGCGACCTGCCGGACGAGCAGATGCGGCACATCGTGGAATATGTGGAGGCGGGCAAGCCGGTGATCGGCATCCGCACGGCGACGCACGCGTTTCAACTGCGGACGAGCCCGACATACGCGCGCTGGAGCTGGAACAGCCGGCAGTGGGACGGAGGGTTCGGACGGCAGGTGCTCGGCGAGACGTGGATCCGGCATCACGGCAAGCACGGGGCGCAGGGCACGCGGGCGCGCATCGCGCCGGGCGCGGAAGGGCATCCCATTCTGCGCGGGATCGGCGACGGGGAGATTTGGGGGCCCACGGACGTCTATGCCGTGCGGATGCCGCTGCCCGAGGGATGCCGGACGCTGCTGCTGGGAGAGGTGACGGAGGGGATGACGCCGGAGGCGCCGGCGGCGGCAGCCGCCGTGAACGATCCGATGATGCCGGTGGCGTGGACCAAAACATACAAGGGCGGACGTGTTTTTACGCTGACAATGGGCTCGGCGCAGGATTTCGAGAACCAGGGGCTGCGGCGGCTGCTGATCAACGCCATCTATTGGGCGCTGGGGCGCGAGGGCGAGATCCGGCCGGACTTCGACGTCGAGCCGCTTGGGCCCTACAAGGGCACGCCGTTCGGGTTCGGCAAGCACGTGCGCCGGCGCAAGCCGTGAGCGCTACACGCCGCGGCGGAGCACGGCGCGCAGAGCGATGGCGGTTTTCTCAAGAGCCGAGAGCCGGACACGGCTGGAGAGCACTTCGTAGCCGCGCTGTTCGATGCGGTCGAGCAGGCGGCGGTAGATTTCGATGAGCGCCCAGAGCGCGTTGCGGCTGTCGGGCTCGACCATGGCGATGAGGGGCTGAGCCTCGCCGTAGTAAGCGCGGGCGCGGGAGGCTTCGAAAGCAAGCAGGCGGCGGAGCTCGGGACTGGCGACGGAAGCCCGCAACATCTCCGGGGTGACGGAAAAGCGCTCCATGTCCTCGCGCGGGAGATAAATGCGGCCGTTGAGGGCGTCCTCGCGGACATCGCGCAGGATGTTGGTGAGCTGGAAGGCGATGCCGCAGCGCTCGGCGAGCTGGGGCGCGCGCGGATCGGCGAAGCCGAAGACGTGAATAGTGGCGATGCCGACGACGGAGGCGACGAGATAACAGTAGCGGTAGAGCTGCTCGAAGGTGTCGCAGGAATGGGGTTCGAGATCGGAGGAGACGCCTTCAATCATGCCGTAGAGGCAATCCGCGGGGATGCGGTAGCGCGAGACGGTATCGATAAAAGCAGGCCAGACGGGATGCGGAGGGAGCCGCCCATCGAGGGCGGCATCGAGATGGGCGCGCCACTCGATGAGGCTTTCAGAGCTGGCGCGGTCGCCGTCGCTGAGGTCGTCGCACTCCCGCATGAAGGCGTAGAGCGCGCACATGGCGCGGCGCTTGGGCGCAGGGAGGGCGAGAAAGGAGTAGTAGAAGTTGCGCGCGCGGCGGCGGGCGACGGATTCGCAGTAGCGGTAAGAGAGGTCGAGCGGGTTCATGCGGCGCGCCGGCGAGCAAGGCGCGCCAGGCTCCGGAGCAGCAGCAGCGCGCGTTCGGTTTTCGAGATGGCTGGACGGCTGGCGAGCACGTCGTAGTCCTGCGCCCGGATCTTGTCGAGGACCTTCATGCCGCCACGGCTGAAGAGATCGATGTCGAGGGCGAGGCGGCGGTCCACCATGCGCGAGAGCGGCAAGCCCTGTTCGAAGAGCTCCTGCGCGTAATCGACGGCTTCTTCCATGACGCGGCGGAAAGCGGGCGCCGGGCGGCGGGCGAGAAGGTCCTGCTCCGGGCAGCCGTGGCGCATCAAGAGGTGTTGGGGGAGATAGATGCGGTTTTTCTCGAGGTCCACGGCAACGTCCTGCCAGAAGTTGGCGAGCTGTAGGGCGGAGCAGGTGAAGTCGGAAAGGCGGAAGCGCTCCGGGTCGCGGTAGCCGCAGAGCATGAGGACGAGCCGCCCGACGGGGTTGGCGGAGCGGCGGCAGTAATCGAGGAGATGGTCCCAGTCGCGGTAGCGGGCGACGGTCTGGTCCTGCACGAAGGCGTCGATCAGGTCATCGAATGGATCGGCGGGCAGGTCATGGCGGCGGATGGTTTCCGCGAGAGCGATGAAGACGGGATGCGAGGGCGGCTCGCCGGCGAAAAGCGCGCGCAGCTCGCCGCGCCACCACTCGAGCAGGCGGAGGCTCTCGCGGGGGTCGCCGGTTTCGTCGCCGAGGTCGTCCGCCCACCGGCAGAAGGCGTAGACGTTATAGAAGTCCTGATGGAGCCGCTTGGGCAGCAGCAGTGAAACGACGTGGAAGTTCTCGTAGTGGTGGGTGGCGAGCCAGCGGGTGTAGTGAAGCGATTCGGCGGGCGACCACCGCCGGCCGCACGCTTCAGAGGAGCGCAGGAACGGGATGGGTTGGAGCAGTTCCACGCCGGCGCTCCCGGGGCAGATCAAGGGATGATAGCGGTCTTCATGTGGCCGTTGTGGCTCATGAGATGGCGCAGGACATCAAGGAGATTGGCCAGCGGTTCCTCGCGGTTGACGAAGTCGCGGGCGCTGATATCGCCGCGGCTGACCACGTCGAGCGCCTTGCGGATGTAAGCGGGCGTGTGGTGGAAGCTGGCGATGCACTTTATTTCGGAGTAGTGCAGCAGTTGCGTCTCCAGAGTGATGCGGGTGTCGGAGGGGCAGCCGCCGAAAAACTGGGCGGTGCCGCCGCGGCGGAGGAGGCGCACGGCGAGCTCCCAGGTTTCGGGGTTGCCTACGGCTTCGATGACGGCGTCGGCGCCGTAGCCGCCGGTGAGGGCTTTGACGTCGCGGACGACGGACTCGGGATCGGTATTCAGGAGAGCGTCGTGGGCGCCCATGCGGAGAGCCCGGTCGAGCTGTGACTGGCGGCGTCCGAGGGCGATGACGCGGGCGCCGTAAACCTTGGCGAGACGGACAAACATCAGGCCGATGGGGCCCTGGCCGATGACGACGACGTGATCGCCGGGGCGCACATTGGTCTCTTCCAGCCCTTTGAGGACGCAGGCGAGGGGTTCGATGAGGGCGGCGTCCTGGTAGCTGAGGTGGGGCGGGATCTCGTACATGTTGCGCTGCACGATGCGCGCAGGAATGCGGATGTACTCGGCGTAGGCCCCGTTGTTGAAAAGAAGGTCCTCACAGAGGTTTTCGAGGCCTTTGCGGCAATAAAAACAGTTGAGGCAGGGGGCGGAGTTGGCGGCGACGATGCGCTGGCCGACGCGGAAGCTTTCCACATGCGAGCCGACCTTGACGATATCGCCGGCGAGTTCGTGGCCGAACAGCGCAGGGGGGACAATCATCTTGGCGTGATAGCCCCTGCGGAACACCTTGACGTCCGTGCCGCAGGTGAGCGCGGCGCGCACGCGGACGAGCACATCGCCCTTCTCGATAGGGGGGACGGCCACCTCTTCCACGCGCACTTCTTCGCGCCCGTAAAGCACGGCGGCCTTCATGCGTTTCATAGATTCAACTCAACCTCTGTGGCTGAACAATGATCTTCAGGGATTGACCGTCGGGATGCATCGCACGGGCAATGCCGTCCCGGATGGCGATCAAAGGCAGGCGGTGCGAGATCAGATCCTGCACGGGCAATTCCCCGCTCATCACCAGACGCACCGACTCTGCCTGGAGATCGATGGAGGCGCTGTAGACACCGAACAAGGTTCTTTCGTACTTGCAGATGTCGGCACCGGACAATTCGATCCTTTCAGTTTCGGACGTCTGAGCGAAAAATAATATTTTACTACCTGGACGGGAGGCCGCGACAGCCTGCTGGACGATTCCCGGAGCGGAGGCAGCGACGAAAACCAGGTCCACGCCGCGTCCGCGAGTGAGAGCGCGGCAGCGGGCGGCCACGTCGGTTTCCAGCGGATTCCAGGTTTCGGAGGCGCCAAAGCGGCGGGCGAGCTCCAGGCGCCGGGGGATGGTGTCGGTAGCCAGAATCGTGCAACCAGTGCGGCGCAGGAGCATCGTAAACAGGAGTCCGATCGGCCCCTGGCCCTGCACGAGGACGACGTCATCGGGGCGCGGGCCGGCCTCCACGACAGCCTTGAGCACGGTGTTAACCGGCTCGACCAGGCTGGCCACCTCGAACGGCACGCCGTCCGGAATCAATTCCACCCCGTCGCGCACGATCCAGTCCATGATCCGGACATACTGGCCGAAGCCGCCTCCGGCGGGCTCGAAGCCGGCGGTGATGCCGACCTTTTTGTAGGTCTCGCACTGGGCGTACAGCTTGCGCTCGCAGTAAAAACAGTTCCGGCAGGGAATGTGATGGAAAGCGACGACGCGGTCGCCCGGGCGGAACTTCGTCACTCCTTCGCCCACGCGCACGACGACGCCGGCGGTTTCGTGGCCGTAGATGCGGGGCGGGGGCAGCAGATCGTGGGCAACCTTCTTGAGATCCGTATGGCAAATGCCGCACGCTTCCACGCGCACGAGCAGTTCGCCGGGGCCGATTTCGGGCACCGGAATGCTTTGCACCTGGATGCGGCCGTTGCCGGTATAGACGGCGGCCATCATCTCCTGGCCGATTTCAGAAGCGGCAAGAGGCAAGGAAGTCTCCCAATCGAATCGCGGCGCGGCGGCAGGTCCGGCCGAACCGAAGCAAGGGTATCAAACTACTAGGATGCAACAGAGCTGCAAGAGTGATGCGGGAATTCGAGAATCGCCCCTCCGAGTCGCGGCAGGCGTTGAAGTCGACGGGAAGGGTCTGGGCGGCGGGGTCGGAGACGACGCGGATGCAGTAGAAGCCGGCACTGCGGCGGGCCGCCTCCGCGGCCACCGCCCCGGCTTCCATGTCCACGGCGTCTGCGCCCTGCTGGCGCAGAGCGGCTTTTTCGTCCGCCGAGACCGCAACATGATCCTGCGACCAGAGGCGGCCCTGGTGAAAGGCCTGCGGAGCCTGCGGGAGCAAAGCGGGGAAGGTACGCCCGCCCGAGGCGTCGAACACTTCGCGTGCGGCGAAGATCTGGCCGGCGCCCAGGGAGGGGTCGAGCGCCCCGCAGAAGCCGGTGCTGAGGACGACGGCGCGGCCGCCGCAGCGGTCGAGGGCGGCTTCGGCGGCAGCGGCGGCGAGGCGGGGGCCGGGGCCGTGCGCGACCAGAAACCAACGGCGGCCACGGAGGAGGGCTTCCCGGGCATAAGCGAGCGGCCAGGCCAGGCGGCGCACCCGGCCCGTGTGGCGCAGCAGGCCCAGGAATTCGAGCGGCTGGGAGGCGACGGCGATCACTGGCAGCGAGTCAGCAGTATCCATGGGCCTGGAACCATTCGACGGCATGACGGAGGGCCGCCGCCGCCGGCGCGGGGCGGAAGCCGAGCTCGCGTTCGGCTTTGGCGTGGGTCACCCACATCTTCTTGCGGGCCATACGGACGGCGTCGAGCGGGGCGCGCGGCGGCGAGCCGGTGAGCTCCGCGCGCAAGGTATCGAGGGCGGCGGCGGCGAAAGCCAGCGCCCAGGGGAGCCGGAGGCGCGGCGCCGGGCGGCCGGTGATCGAAGACAAAAGATCGAAGATTTGTTTCAGAGTCAGGTTCTCGCTCCCCAGAATATAACGCTCGCCGGGGCGGCCGTGTTCGCAGGCGAGCCAGTGGCCCTCGGCGGCGTCGGCGGCATCAACGATGTTGAGCCCGGTGTCGACATAGGCGGGCATACGTCCGCGGAGGAAGTCGAGAATCGTCCGGCCCGTAGGCGTGGGCTTGACGTCGTGAGCGCCGACAGGGGCGGTAGGATTGACGATGACGACGGGAAGGCCCCCGCGCGCGGCCTCAAGCGCCGCCTGTTCGGCAAGCCACTTGGAGCGCTTGTAGTGCCCGGTCATGTCCTCGAAGGACACAGGGGTCGTTTCATCGCCGAGTCCGCCTTCGACGAAACCGATGCAGCCCACCGTGCTCGTGTAGACGACGCGCTCGACCCGCGCCTGGCGGGCGGCTTCCAGCACGTTGCGCGTGCCGCCGACGTTGGAGTCATACATCTCGCGCGGGCGGCGGATCCAGAGGCGGTAATCGGCAGCAACGTGGAAGACAAGGCCGCAGCCTTCCGCGGCTCGCCGGACGGCGTCCGCGTCCCGGAGATCGCCGGCGGCGAGCTCGGCGTCGAGATCCGTCACCGCCTCCGGACGGCGGACGAGCGCGCGGACGGGGATGCCGCGCCGCATGAGAGCCTGCGCGACGTGCCAGCCGAGGAATCCTGACGCGCCGGTGACCAACGCGGGTTTCACGCCCGTGCTCCGGAGACGAATTGGGGTGCGCAGCTCATGACGGATGCCGGAGGCGTTCGGCGATGGCGAGCAGCGGCCAGGAGGCGGCGCCAAGCGGATCCATCAAATAGGGAGCATACGCGACGCCGGGCATGGCTGGCGCGGCGGGGTCCCAACCGCCGCCGGCATTCTGATGTTCCATGAGCCAGCCGAATCCGCGGCGGACGCTTTCGCTGCCGCTGTCTCCACCGGCGATCAGACCAAGCAACGCCCAGGCCGTTTGCGCGGGCGTGCTGGCGGCTTCTTTGAAGACCCCATTGTCATGAGACCCGGGATCCTCGCCCCAGCCGCCGTCGGCATTCTGAATGGAACGGAGCCATTCTCCGGCGCGGAGAATGGCCGCTTCGCGATCGTCCACGCCGGCAGCGCGGAGACCGCGCAGCGCCATCGCGGTTCCATACAGGCGGCAGATGCCGCGGGAGGCGCGCCACCAGGCTTCCGCGTGCTGCGACTGTTCCAGGAACTGCACAGCGCGCCGGATCGTGCTGGAGTCAGGGGGATGTCCCCAGGCGGCCAGGGCTTCCATGACGGCGCCGGTGACGTCGGGGGCGGAGGGTTCATCTTCGTGCGCGCTCCAGCCGCCATCCCTCCCTTGCGCTGCGATCAGGGCATCCAGGGCTTCGCGCACGGCGCCCTGGCTGGAAGCGGAAGCGCCGGCGCGGTGCAGGGCGAGCAGCGCGAGCGCGGTGGTTTCCGCGTCCGCTTGCGGGTGCAGATCGCCGAGAGCCCAGCCCGCACGCACCGGCTCTCCATTTGCGCTCGAGGATGCAGGCCGGAAGCGTTGCAGCAGGGCCTGGATGGCGCCGCCGAGCCGCTCCCGCTCACCAAAGCCAGCCAGCGCAAGCGTGGCCAGCGAGGCGGAGCGGGTGCCGTAATCGCAGGGCCGCGCGGGTTCGGACGGGTTCTCCGGGCTGAGCAACGAGATGACGCGCTCGAACTGTTCCAGCGCCTTCGAGCCACGCCCCCGGGCAGCCTGCACGGCCAGCGCGGCGTGCAGCGCCACGGGCAGCACCGGCCAGCGGAGGGCCTCGGCAACCACGGCGTCGTAGGTGCGAAACACAATCGGACCGCGCAGGGGACGCGGGGCCATGCGGGCCCACTGGCTGACGAGCAGGCTGGTGATGCTGCGCAGATCGAAGCCCACCACCGGGCCGGACTCGAGCTCTTCAGCAGGGGGCAGCTCCTTTTCGAGCGTTGGAGGATCCGCGGCGGGCGCGGCCAGGGGAGCGTCGCGCAGATAGGAGGCCAGGCTGAGAGAAGCCAGACAGAGCAGTTCCTGGCGCGTGAGAGCGGGCCAGCGCCTGTAATCAAGGAAATAGTAATGCTCGGGGACGGCCTCGTTCTTGCTGTGGCCGTGCGCCGCGCCGGCCCAGAGCAGCTTGGTCCAGGCGATGAAGCCGGCCTCCTGGAGGCCGCCTTGACTGGCGATGGTGCGGCCCAGCGCGCGCAGGCCGGGCTCCGAAGCGGGCAGTCCGGCGAGGCGGAGGGCCAGGTAGGTTTCGATGCCGTAACGCGGATCCGAAGGACCTCCATGCCACAACGGAAAGCCGCCATCAGGATTCTGGCTGGAGAGGACGCGCCGCGCCCAGGCTTCGCCGTGAGGCGGCTGCAGGGGATGATCCTTCCGGCCGAGGAACCAGGCGGCCAGCGCGTGCAACACATCCAGGTACGGACCTGCCTGAAGGAGGTTCGGCCACAGCCCTTCCGATGACTGGAGCGAAGCCAGATGAGACGCGGCGCGCGCGGCTGCCTGTTGGAGCGCCTGCCCGGATTCTCCGGCTGAACTGGCGGCGCTCATGCACTTGCGGGCGGCTGAGACGCCGGACCGGCAAGCCGCGCAACAGGCACCTGCACCTCGGGCGGCAGGCTGAAGCGGACGTCCTCGTCGACAATGTCCACTTCCTCGACGGCCGCGAAGCCCTTTTCGCGCAAAGCGTCGATCAGTTCCTGCACCAGGTGCTCCGGCGCCGAAGCGCCGGCGGTGACGGCGACCGTCCTGACGCCTTCCAGCCACTCGTCACGCAGGAAGCGGCAGTCGTCGATCAGGAAGCTGGGCACGCCGGCGCGCTGGCAGACTTCGACGAGGCGTTTGGAATTCGAGCTGTTCTGGCTGCCGACGACAAGCAGAAGCTCGCACAGCGGCGCCACCGCCTTCACGGCGGTCTGGCGGTTCTGCGTGGCGTAGCAGATGTCCTGGGACTTGGGACCGGCGATCTTCGGGAAGCGGCGCTCGAGAATCTCGACGATGCATCGCGTTTCATCGAGGCTGAGCGTGGTTTGGGTGAGGTAGCAGACCTTTTCGGGATCAGGCACGGAGACGCGTTCGGCGTCTTCCTCGTTTTCGATGAGAATCGTGTTGGCCGGCGCTTCGCCAAACGTACCCTCGATCTCCTCGTGGTCCTTGTGTCCGATCAGCAGGATGGTGTAGCCATGCTGGGCGAAGCGCACCGCCTCGAGGTGGACCTTGGTGACCAGCGGACAGGTGGCGTCGATCACGAAGAGGTTGCGTTCGCGCGCCGTTTGCCGGACGGCGGGCGAGACGCCGTGGGCGCTGAAGATCACGCGCGCGCCTTCCGGGACCTCGTGGAGTTCGTTGACGAAGATGGCCCCATGGGCGCGCAGTTCGTCGACGACGTGCCGGTTGTGGACGATCTCTTTGCGCACGTAAATGGGCGCACCGTAGAGATCGAGGGCGATCTTCACGATGTCGATCGCCCGGACAACGCCCGCGCAGAAGCCTCTGGGCCGCAGCAGAAGTACCTTTTTCCCAGCCGAATGTGTCGGTTGCATGATCGGGGGGTTGCTCCCAGTATAGCAGCCGGGCCGCGGCGCGCCTGGATCGGCGGCATCCGGCAGCCTCTCCCGCATTGGATGAGCGAAGCGGGATTCCGGTTCGGGAAACAGGATCAGCGGCGGCGGCGGAAAAACTCTTCGAGCAGGGCGGCGCATTCGGCGCCGAGCACGCCCTCGGCGATCTCCACGCGGTGGTTCAGCAATTCGGAATCGGCGAGGCGGAATTTGGACCGCACGCCGCCGAAACGGATGTCGCGGGCGCCGAAGACAAGCCTGGCGATGCGGGCGTGCACGATGGCGCCGGCGCACATCACGCAGGGCTCGAGCGTGACATAGAGAGTGGCGCCGTTCAGGCGGTAATTGCCGAGCCGCGAGGCGGCATCGCGCAGGGCAAGAATCTCGGCGTGGGCCGTAGGGTCGCATGCGGAGACCGGGCGGTTGAATCCGGCGCCGATTTCCTTGCCGCCGGAGACCAGCACCGCGCCGACGGGCACTTCGTCTTCGCTCTCGCCCTGACGGGCGAGCGCAAGGGCGCGGCGCATCCAGAACTCGTCATCCGGCAAGGGCATCATTTTACACAGGTTTCGGCGGCAGGGGCGGGAACCCACAGCCCTGTACGCCTAGAATGTAAGTGTCCCATGAAATATCTGCCGCTGATCCTGAAGAACGCTTTGCGGAACCGGCGGCGCACCCTGTTAACCGTATCCAGCCTGGCGATCTCGCTTTGTCTGCTCGGGGTGATGATGGCACTGTACTACGCGCTTTTCATAGGCGGGCAGCCGGCGAAGGCGCAGGCGCGGCGCGTGGTGGTGAGGCACAAGGTATCGATCGTGTTTCCGCTGCCGCTGCATTTCCGGGACAAGATTGCACAGGTTCCGGGGGTGGAAGAGGTGATGCTGTGGTCGTGGTTCGGCGGCGTGTACAAGGACGCGCGCGACCAGCGGAATTTCTTCGCCCGGATGGCAACGGACGCCGACCGGCTGTTCCGCGTGTATCAGGATTATGTGATTCCGGAGGAACAGAAGCAGGCGTTCATCCGGGATCCGGCGGGATGCGTGGTGAACAAAGCGCTGGCCGAACGGCACGGTTTCAAGGTCGGCGACAGGATCCTGATCAAGGGAGACATTTATCCGTTCGATCTGGACCTGACGGTGCGGGGCATCTACACGTCGACGGACTTCGACGACGACACGCTGTGGTTCAACTGGAAATATATGGAAAACATGCTGCGGAACTCGCCGCGGCTGATGGCGGGCGGATACACGCTGCTGGTGCGCTCTGAGAAGGACGTGGCGGCGGTGAGCAGGACGATCGATGAGATGTTCGCCAATTCGGAGGCGCCGACGAAGACGGAGAGCGAGTACACATTCGGGCTGTCGTTCCTGTCGTTTCTGGGCAATGTGAAAGTGATCCTGATGAGCATCTGTTTCGCGGTGACGTTCACAGTGCTGCTGATCACCGCCAACACGATGGCGATGAGCGTGCGGGAGCGGGTGCGGGAGGTGGGCGTGCTGCGCACGCTGGGCTTTGGCAAGCCGGCGATCGTGGGCTTGATCGTCGGAGAGAGCGCGCTGATCTCCCTGCTGGGCGGGCTGCTGGGCGTGCTGGTGGCGGAGGGGCTGTGCTGGGTGATCCGGCAGGGGCCGGCGATCGTGCAACAGGCGAAGACGCTGACGATCGAGGCGCCGGTGTTCGCGGCGCTGATGGGCGTGAGCCTGGCGGTGGGGGTCATCAGTTCGATCGTGCCCGCGGTATCAGCGGCGCGCACGAATATCATCGACGCGCTGCGGTTCACCGACTGAGGAGGGGGCATCCGGAATGATCCTGCCGATCTCGTATAATCTGCGCAATCTGGCGGTGCGCCGGACGACGACGCTGATGACTGCGCTGGGCATCGGGCTGACTGTGGCCGTGCTGGCGGCTTCGTTCGCCCTGGTGGACGGGCTCAGGCTGGCGCTGGAAGCCTCCGGCCATCCGCTGAACGTGCTGGTGACGCGGAAGGGATCGGAGTCCGAGCTGGCGTCGAATTTCGAACGGCGCGTGTTCGATGATCTGAAGTTCAAGGCCGGCATCGCACGCAATGCCAACGGCGAGCCGCTGGCGTCGCTGGAATTGGTGACAGTGATCAACCTGGTGAGCGTCGAGTATCCCGAAGGGGCCAACGTGAGCGTGCGCGGCGTCACGCCCATTGGACTGGAGATCCGCGACGATGCGCGGCTGACGGAGGGCCGGTGGTTCACTCCAGGGAGGCGCGAGGCGACGGTAGGCAGTTCGATCGCGAAGCGGTATCCGGAGGCGCGTCCGGGGAAGAAGATCCGCTTCGGGCGCGGGGAATGGGAGGTGGTAGGGGTTTTTCACAGCGGGCAATTGGCGCGGAATTCCGAGATTCTGGTGGACCTGAACCAGGTGGCGGCGGATTTCGGCCGCGAGAGCGTGCTGAGCTCGGCGCTGCTGCGCGCCACGGATGCGGTGGCGCATCAGGCGCTGATCAACGACCTGCAGGCGGACACTCGGCTGAACGTGCAGGCGCGCTCTGAGAAGGCTTATTATGCGCAGCAGACTTCGAGCGGAGACCTGATCCGGTATCTCGGCACAGTGGTGGCGGTGATCATGGCGGTGGGCTCGTGTTTCGGCGCGATGAACACGATGTATGCGGCGGTGGCGCGGCGCTCGAAGGAGATCGGGACGCTGCGCGTGCTGGGATTCTCGCGGGCGGCGATCCTCGTGAGCTTTCTCATCGAATCGCTGATGCTGGCGGCGCTGGGAGGCGCGCTGGGCATTCTGCTGGTGCTGCCCGTGCACGGGCTGTCGACGGGGATCGGGAGCATGGTGACGTTCTCCGAAATCGCGTTTCAGCTCAGGATCACGCCGCAGACGATGGCGGCGGCGTTTCTGTTTGCGCTGGCAATGGGCGCCGCAGGCGGCCTGCTGCCCGCGTTTCAGGCGTCCCGCAAAGAGATCCTGGCGGCGCTGAGGGAAGGATGAGGCAGTGACGGAGGATCTGCGCGGCTTGAGGATCGAGAGGGGCGCAGCGCCGCAGGGCGGATCCGGCCGCGGCTGGAAATGGATTCTGGCAGGGGTCCTGCTGCTGGCGGTGCTGGGTGCGGGCTGGGCGCTGTTCAGCCGTTTGACCGCCGCGCCGGAGGTGACGACAGTGCGCGTGCAGGCGCAGCGGGCGGGCGGCGCGGGGGCGGGTGCGGTGGTGCTGAACGCGACGGGCTACATCGTGGCGGCGCACAAGATTCAGGTGGCGTCGAAGGTGGTGGGCAAGGTGGCGTGGATCGGGGTGGAAAAGGGCGACAAGGTGAAGGCGGGGCAGGTCATCGTCCGGCTGGAGGACGACGAGTACCGGGCGCAGTTGCAGCAGGCGCGCGGACAACTGGCGGCGCTACAGGCGAAGCTGGAAGAGCTGGAGCGGGGCTCGCGTCCGGAGGAGATCGAAGCGGCGCGGGCGCAGGTGGCGCAGGCGAAAGCGGATCTGCACAACGCGCGCGTGCAACTGGAGCGCATCCGGCAACTGGCGGCGGAGAAGGTGATGTCGAAATCCGCGCTGGACGACGCGCAGGCGCGTTATGACGCGGCTGCGGCGCGGGTCGAGAATCTCGAAAAGAACTACGAGCTGGTGCGCATCGGGCCGCGGCGAGAGGCGATCGAAGCCATGCGCGGGCAGGTGGAGGCGGCGCGGGGCGCGGTGGCGTTTGCGGAAACGCAACTGGCCAACACGCTGATCCGCGCGCCGGTGACGGGAACGATTCTCGAGCGCGGAGTGGAGAAGGGCGAGTTCGTGACGACGAGTTTCGTTGGCGAGCGTGGCGCGAAGGGCTACGTGGTGACGCTGGCGGACCTGAACGATCTGCGCGTGGAGCTGGACATCCCGCAAAACGACTTCGCGAAGCTGAAGCCGCGGCAGCGGGGCGTCATCACGGCGGACGCCTGGCCGGGCGTGGAGTGGGAAGGCGTGCTGGACGAGATCGCGCCGGAGGCGAACCGGCAGAAGGCTGCGGTGCAGGTGAAAGTCAGGGTGTTGAATCCGGACGAGCGGCTGCGGCCGGAGATGAACGCGGCGGTAGCATTTCTCTCCGACGAGCCCGCTGCGGCGGCTGCGCCCGGCAAGCCGGTGGTGTTCGTGCCGCCGGCGGCGGTGCGCAACGACCGCGTCTACATCGTGCTGAACGGGAGGGTCGTCGAGCGCGCGATCCGGACGAGCGGGCTGACGCCGCTGGGACTGCGGGTGGAGGACGGGCTGATCGGCGGCGAAGATGTGGTCTTGAATCCGGCGGCGGAGCTGAAGGACGGCATGAAAGTGAAGGTGAAGCAGCCATGAGCCAGGACGTTGTCATCCGCACCCGGGGACTGACGAAGGAGTTCCTGCGCGACTCGTTCCACATTGTGGCGCTGAAGGACGTGGATCTGGAAGTCCGCCGCGGCGAGTATCTGGCGCTGATGGGACCTTCGGGCTCCGGCAAGTCGACGCTGCTGCACCTGATCGCGGCGATGGACCGCCCGACGGCGGGGGAGATCGAGGTGCTGGGCTCGAATGTGGCGTCGATGGCGGACAGCGAGATGGCGAAGTGGCGCAACCGCCATATCGGGTTCGTGTTCCAGAGCTTCAACCTGATTCCGGTGCTGACGGCGCTGGAAAACGTGGAACTGCCGCTGAAGCTGACGCACCTGAAAAAAGGCGAGCGCGTGCAGCATGCGGCGACTGCGCTGAAGCTGGTGGGGCTGGGCGACCGGATGGACCATTATCCGCGGCAGCTTTCCGGGGGGCAGGAGCAGCGTGTGGCGATCGCGCGGGCGATCGTGACAGACCCGGACATCATTCTGTGCGACGAGCCGACGGGCAACCTGGACGCGCGGAGCGCGAACGAAGTGCTGGAGCTGCTGCGGCGGCTGAATCAGGAGTTCGGCAAGACGATCGTGATGGTGACGCACGACCCGCACGCGGCGCACTTTGCGACGCACATCCGCTTCATCGACAAGGGCGAGCTGCTGCCGGAGGGGAAGAAGCCCGAGGACTGGAGCTGAGCGGAAGTGGCGCGGCTGGCGATTCTGTACGAGCATCCGTCGTGGTTCGGTCCGCTGTTCGAGGCGCTCGAGAGGGCGGGGATCGCTTTCGAACACTGGCGGGCGGAGGAGCTCGCGTTCCGGCTGGATGAAACGGAATGGCCCGATCTTGTTTTCAACCGGATGAGCGCGTCGGCGGCGTGGCGCGGGCACGGTCGGGCGCAGTTCGCCGTGCGCGAGCTGCTGGCCGTGCTGGAGTCGCGGCGGGTGGCGGTGGTGAACGGGGCGGCGGCGTACGAGCTGGAGATCAGCAAGGTGCGGCAGATGGAGCTGTTCCGCCGCGCCGGGGCGCGCGTGCCGCGCACAGCGGCGGCGAACTCTCCGGGGCAGCTCGCGCGGGCGGCGCAGGGCATGACGTTCCCGGTCATGGTCAAGCCGAACTGCGGCGGTGCGGGCGCGGGCGTCCGGCGGTTTGACTCACCGGCGCAACTGGAGGCGGCGGTGGGAGAGGCGGAGTTCGGCTGCGACCACGTGGCGCTGGTGCAGGAGCACATCCCCTCGCGCGATGGCGCTGTCCACCGCATCGAGATCCTGGACGGGCAGGTGCTGTACTGCCTGAAGGCGCAGCGCGGCGGCGCGGGATACAACCTGTGTCCCGCGGATGCGTGCGCGGCGGCCTCGGGCGCGGTGTTCACCCGCTGCGAGCCGCTGCCGGAAGCGGAGACAGTTGCGCTGAATGCGGCGCGGCTGGGGCGGATCGACCTGTGCGGAATCGAGTACATCATCGACCACCGCACGGGCGAGCCGGTGTTTTATGACCTGAACGTGCTGTCGAACTTCGCCGCCAACGCGCGGGAGGTGGTGGGATTCGATCCGCACGAGCGGCTGGCGGAGTATCTGGGGCGGCGGCTGCACGCGCTGGGGCGGTTCGTATAACCCCGCCCGCGTGGCGCCCCCAAGTGCCCCAAGTGGCTGCTTGCCCCCACCTGAGCGAGCGGATGCACTGGGGGCAGGAGAGGCGCATCATGGCTGACGTGAAGGTCCGGAATCTGCCGGACTGGCTGGTCGAGTGGCACAAGAACGAGGCCGCCCGTGAAGGCACGAGCCTCGAACAGCACCTGCGCAAGGTGATCGAAGAGTCTTACAAGGCCAAGAGGCGCAGGCTCGCGAGGCTGGTGGACGAACTGGCGGAAGAGACCCGGCGCAAATGCGGCGTCCTGCCCAGCAGCGTCCCCATCATCCGCGCCGCCCGGAAGGAAATGGAGGACCACTGATGCTCGTGATCGACGCGAGCGTGGCTGTCAAGTGGTTCATCACTGAAGATCTGCACGAGGAAGCCAGGGGACTGCTGGACGCGGAAGAGCCGCTGATGGCGCCGCGCATCATTGAAGTGGAAGTGGCGTCTGCGATCGTCGCCCGTGCGCGGCGGGGAGAAATGCCCCGGACTCATGCCCTGAAACTGGCGGGGCACTGGCTTGCGGATTTCGTGGATTCAACGGCTCTCCATTTCGTGGAAAACCGGCGGCTCCTCGAAGAGGCGGCACGGCTGTCTGCGTCTTTGGATCACAGGCTGCCAGATTGCCTCTATCTGGCTCTGGCGAAGGACGCCAGCGCGCCTCTGATTACGGCTGACTGGCAGATGGTCCGAAAAGGCTCTTCGTTGAAAGGCATTGAAGTCCGTCTGCTGGGCCGGCCCCCTTGATCAGTGCCGGAAGTGGCGGATGCCGGTGAAGACCATGGCGACGCCCAGACGGTTGGCGGCGGCGATGACTTCTTCGTCCTTCACCGAGCCGCCGGGCTGAATCACCGCCGTGGCGCCGTGCGAGACGACCGTTTCCAGCCCGTCGGGGAACGGGAAGAAGGCGTCGGAGGCGGCGACGCAGCCCTCGAGCGGAAGCACGGATTTCTTCGCGCCGATTTCGGCGGAAAAGACGCGGCTCATCTGTCCGGCGCCGGCGCTCAGGAGCTGGCCGCGGCGGGCGTAGACGATGGCGTTGGACTTGACGTGCTTGCAGACTTTCCAGGCGAATTCCAGCGCGGCCAATTCCTCGGCGGTTGGCTGGCGTTCGGTGACCGTGCGGAGCGAGGCGGGATCGAGCGTCAGCAGGTCTGGCGTCTGCACGAGCACGCCGCCGGTGATGGAGCGCAGCACCGGGTCTGCCGGCACGCCGCCCTGGACAGAGACGAGGCGGAGATTCTTCTTCGCGCGCAGGATGGCGAGCGCCTGTTCGGAGAAGGCGGGCGCGGCGACGGCTTCGACAAAGAGCCTGGAGACTTCGAGCGCGGTGTCGGCGTCCACTTCGCGATTGAAGGCGAGCACGCCGCCGAAGGCGGAGACGGGATCGGCTTCGTAAGCCTTGCGATAGGCATCGGCGAGCGAATCCTGCTCGGCGCAGCCGCAAGGATTGGTGTGCTTGATAATGACGGCGGCGGGAGCCGAGAACTCGCAGACGAGCTGCCAGGCGGCGTCGAGATCGACGAGGTTGTTGAAGCTCAGCTCCTTGCCGTGAATCTGCCTGCCGTTGGCGATGCCGTCCGAGCCCTGCGCATACAGGGCGGCCTTCTGGTGCGGGTTCTCGCCGTAGCGGAGCTCCTGCCGGCGGGGCAGTAGGACGTGCAGTGCGGCGGGCAGCCCGGAGGGCTGATCGGCGAAGCCCTCTTCGGTGCATTCGATGGAAGCCAGGCGCGCGGTGATGGCGGCATCATAGCGGGCGGTCAGGGCGAACGCCTTGCGGGCGAGGTTCCAGCAGGTGCGCAGGCTCAGCGAGCCGCCCGATCCGCGCATCTCCTCCAGCAGAGCTTCGTAGTCCTCGGCGCAGGTGACCACGGCGACGTCCTGGTAATTCTTGGCGGCGGCGCGGATCATGGTGGGACCGCCGATATCGATGTTCTCGATCAGTTCTTCCACCGTGGCGCGGGGCTTTGCCGCGGCCTTCTCGAAGGCGTAGAGGTTGACGACGACCATGTCAATGGGCGCGATGCCGTGCTCGGCGAGCGCGGCGCGGTGCTCCGGAACTTCGCGGCGGGCCAGGACTCCGGCGGCGATGACGGGATGGATGGTCTTCACGCGCCCGTCGAGGATCTCGGGAAAGCCGGTGACTTCGCTGACGTCGCGCACGGCGAGGCCGGCTTCGCGCAACAGGCGGGCGGTGCCTCCGGTGGAGATCAGCTCGACGCCGAGCGAAGCGAGGCCGCGGGCGAAATCGGCGAGGCCGGTCTTGTCGGTGACGCTGAGAAGGGCGCGCTGGATTCTGGGCATGACCTTTCATTCTGCCATCCCCGGACCCCTTGTTACCATGAAAGCGTGGCACACAAGGTAACTCTGATTCCGGGCGATGGCATTGGGCCGGAGGTGGCGGCGGCGACGGTCCGGACGGTGAACGCCACGGGCGTTCAGATCGACTGGGAGACGGCCGAACTGACGGCCGACATCATCGAAAAATCTGGCGCGAGCCTGCCGGCGCACGTGCTCGAATCGCTGGAGCGGACGGGCGTGGGACTGAAAGGGCCGGTGACGACACCGGTGGCCGGCGGCTTCAAGAGCGTGAACGTGGCGCTGAGAAAGACGCTGGACCTGTTCGCCAACGTGCGGCCGGTGTTCACGCTGCCGGGGCTGAAGACGCGCTTCCAGGACGTGAACATCGACATGGTGATCTTCCGCGAAAACACGGAGGATCTCTATTCCGGGCTCGAGCACGAAGTGGTGAAGGACGTGGTGGAGAGCCTGAAGATCATCACGCGGTATGCCTCCATGCGGATCGCGAATTACGCCTTCGCCTACGCCCGGAAGAACGGGCGGCGGAAGGTAACGGCCGTCCACAAGGCCAACATCATGAAGCTGAGCGACGGGCTCTTCATCCGCTGCTGCCGCGAAGTGGCCACCGAGTACCCGGACATCGCATACAACGAGCTGATCGTGGACAATGCGGCGATGCAGCTTGTGATGCGGCCGGAGACGTTCGACATCCTCCTGCTGCCGAATCTTTACGGCGACATCGTCTCCGACCTGGCGGCGGGGCTTGTGGGCGGGCTGGGCGTGGTGCCGGGGGCGAACATGGGCGAGAAGTGCGCGGTATTTGAAGCCGTGCACGGATCGGCACCGGACATCGCCGGGCACGGCATTGCGAATCCCACGGCGCTGATGTCGTCGGCGATCCTGATGCTGCGCCACCTGGGCGAGGGCGCGGCGGCGGACCGCCTGCAAAAAGCCGTCATGGCGACGTACGCCGAAGGCGCGCACCTGACCCGCGACGTGGGCGGAAGCGCGTCGACGGAAGAGTTCACCGATGCAGTGATCCGCCACCTCGGTTGAGGCGGCGGACCACTGCGATGCCTGCCCGCTAATTGACCGTCACGGTCACGGGCGCCTTGAGCCGGAAGGTGAGGACGCTCTCCGCCGGGATTGCCGCAGGTTCTCCGCGCGTGGCCACGGCCGTGGCGGTGCCGGCGCCCGCGCCCACTCCCGCGCCGACCGCAGCGCCCCTGCCGCCGCCGGCGATGGCGCCGATGGCAGCGCCGACACCGGTCATGATGGCGCCGCGGGTGACGTCCTTCTTCACGCTGCTTCTGGCCTGAGCAACGTGCGTCCCGGTCTGGATCTCCACCTTGCCGGCGGCCGTCTGCAGGGAGCGGAGCGCAACGCCGATCTGAGCAAGGCCCTTGACGCGCCCGCCGGGGTCGCTTTCCACCACAATGCCTTCCACCTCCGCGCCCTTTGGCGCAAGGGTGACGCCGTCCACGACCAGCGGCTGCTCCAGCGTAGCCGCGAAGCGCTCGCCGGTCTTCATGTCTCTGGTCGAGAGCGTTGTAGTTGTGCGGATCACGACCGGAGTCCCCGCGGGAACAGTGACGGGCTTTGGCGCAGGCGCAGGCGGCGCCGCGGACTGGCCACTTCCGACCGGCGCCGTCTTGCGGGCCTGCTCCAACTGGCGGCGGGCGTCAGCCGCCTGCCTCTGAGCCTGGTCGAGTTTCTTCTGCGCCGTTTCGAGCTGGCGCTGCTGCTCGGCCTGAGCGGCCTTCTGCTGCGCTTCGTCCAATTGCCGGCGGGCTTCGGCGGCCTGCTTTTCCGCCTCCTCGAGTTTCTTCTGCGCCTCTTCGAGCTGTTGCTGCGCCTGTGCTTCGCCTGCGGGTTCCTTCTTGCAGGCCGGAACGGCCAGCAGAGCTGCTACTGCGACGGATATCCAAAGAGTCTTTCTCATGTTCGAAGTCCCTCTCTTTTCCCCGAGGCCACGTTGCTCCTCCTCTTCCAGTGTAGCGGCCCGCGAGCCGTGACATCGCCGGAGGCCGCAAGTATACTCAATCCGGAGACGAGTCCGAGGATGACGCGCCGGGACGGCAGCCGGATGACGCGCCGGGCATGGGCGGCTCTGGGAGGGCTGGGGCTGCTGGGACGCGCAGATCGTGTGCGCGCTGCCACATTCGTCTGCGACGCCACACCTCCGGCGGGGCAGCCGAACATCTGGGTGGAGCCCGTCCGCGAGGTTCTGGATCCGCTGTGGTGCAAAGGCCTGGTGCTCGAAAGCGAGGGCCGGCGGATCGTTCTGGCAACTTTGGACTGGTGCGGCGCAGGAGGAGCGACGCACGACCGGCTGTGCGCCGCGCTGGCGCATGCCGCGGCGACCTCCCGGCGCAATGTCTGGCTGCACACGGTGCATCAGCACGCCGCGCCGTATGTTGTGGAGGATGCCTATCCGGTGTTGCTGAAGGCGCGCCCGCAGGCGGCCTGCATGTCGGCGCGGTTCCTCCTGTTGCTGTCGGAACGGATCGGCAGAGCCGCTGCCTCAGCGCTGGAGCGGATGACGGAGGTGCAGCGCGTGGGAGCGGGCGCCGCCAGGGTGGAGAGAGTGGCCAGCGTGCGGCGGTTGCTCGTGGACGGCAAGATCGTGACCCGGTACAGCAGCACGGCGCGCACGCCCGAACTGGCGGACATGCCCGAAGGGGACATCGACCCCGATCTCCGCTGCATCACGCTCGAAGGCGGACGCGGCGCGATCGCGCACCTGATGTTCTATGCCACGCATCCGCAGACGTTCTGCTGCGACGGACGCGTGTCGGCAGACTTCGTGGGCGCGGCGCGGCAGCAGGTGGAGCGGGAAGCAGGGGCGCCGGTGCTGTACTTCACGGGCTGCGCGGGCGACGTCACCGTGGGCAAGTACAACCAGGGGAAGGAGGAGCAGCGGCGCGAGCTGGCCGGGAGGCTGGCCGACGGCATGCGGCGGGCGGTCCGCGCGGCGTCGTTTGAGGCCTCGCCGGACATGGCGTGGCAGACGGCGCCGCTGCGGCTGGAGGCGCGGCGGGACGCGCCCGGGATCACGCCATCCATGTCCGACGCCGAAGCCTACCGTGCGGCCATCCGGCTGGCATTCGCGCGGCGGGACCGCGCGATGGCGGCGAACGCGCTCCGGCTGGGGCCGGCCTGGATCGTCTGCCTGCCGGGCGAGCCGCTGCTCGAGTTTCAGAGGGCGGCGCAGCAGGCAGCCGGAAACCGATTTGCGTGCGCCGCCGGATACGGGGACATTTTCCCCGGCTATCTGTGCCGGGATGCAGACTATGCACTCGGCGGTTATGAGCCCAGCGCATCGAATGTGATGCCGGGGAGCGAGGGAAAGATCGTGGACGTGATCCGGCAATTGGCCCGGATCTGAAAAAGCGAGGGAAGAATCATGGCAGAAAAAAACGGACAGAGAGAGGAAACGCGCAGGGGATTTGTGCTGAAAGGCGCCGCTGCGGCAGGGGCCGCCGGGCTCGTGCTCCCGCGCGCCGGCCTTGCGGCGCTGGGAGGCCCGGCAGCGGTGACCTATCCTGTGGAGAAGATCAAGGAACTCACGCGCTGGCCACGTTACGGGGCCGCGGAACGGCAGGCGCTGCACGAGCTGATCGAAGCCAACACCTATTACGACGCGCTGCCGAAGTTCGAGAACGAGTGGAAAGAGTACACCAGATCCCCGTTTGTCAAAGCGCATATGAATGGCTCCAGCGCGCTGACGTCGATGTATTTCGCGCTGGATCTGCCGCCGGGCAGCGAAGTGATGGTGCCGTCGTATACGTTCTTTTCGACCTGCCTGGCCATGCGGTTTTTCGGGCTGGTGCCCATCTTCATCGACATCGACCCGAAGACGGCGTGCTTCGATCTGGAGGATGCGAAGCGCAAGCTGACGCCGCGGACGAAGGCAGTGGTGGCGATGCACTCCTGGGGACTGCCGTGCGAGATGGACCACATTGCGGCATGGTGCCGCGAGAAGGGGCTGATCCTGCTCGAAGACGCCGCCCACGCCCACGGCGCGTGGATGCAGGGCAAAGCGATGGGCACGTGGGGCGTGATGGGGATCTATTCGTTCCAGGCGTCGAAGGTGCTGCCGACGGTGGAGGGCGGCATGGGGATGTACCAGACGCGGGAGTACTTCGAGCGGGCGGCGGCGTTCGGGCATTATGAGGATCCGGTGAAGTTCCCGAAGGACAGCCCGGTGCGGGCGTACGAGGGCACCGGCTTCGGGCAGAAGTACCGGATGCATCCGTTTGCGGCGGCGGTGGCGCGGGTGCAGTTGCGGGGTCTGGAAGAGCGCAATGAGACCGTGCGGCGCAATGTGAGGAAGCTGAATGACCGGCTGGTGCAGTTGACCGGATTGAGCGAGCCGCGGTGCCGCCCGGATCAGAAGCGCGTGTATTATCACGCGAACATGCTGTTTCTGGATCCGGCGAAAACCGGCTTTTCGCGCGCCCAGCTCGTGCGGGCGCTGAAGGGGGAGGGCGTGGGCGTCACCGTGTGGGACTATCCGGAGCAGCACAAGCTGAAGATTTACTCGGAGGCGAAGTGGTGGCACCATGCGCCCACGATTCCAGAGAAGATGCCGGGCAACGCGCAGGTCAACGCCACGCACATCTTCCTGCCGCTGATGCATGGCGAGGCGGACGAACTGATCGAACAGTACGTGAAAGCCTTTGAGAAGGTGTGGGCGCGGCGGACGGAGGTGAGCAAGCTGTAGATCGAAAAAGGACAGGAACACAATTCCCTTTTTTCCTCGAAGCGTCCCGCGCAAGAGGACCGCGACTGAGGCAGGCCGCAGGCCCGCTAAGGGAGCAGTCAGCGCCGGCGAACAGAAAAAGGCGTCAGGAAAGCGGGGCCAGTTCCGGGCTGCCGCCAGTTTCGGAGCACGAGAAAAGAGGAATTGTGTTCCTGTCCCCTTTTTCAGACGCTGGCCATGGCGGCCTGGAGCATGGCGCGGGTGTAGCCGACGTTGTAGGCGTAGCCTCCGACGGTGCCGCCGCCCGGGTAATAGGGCTTGAAGTCGGGACGCTCTCGGTCTATGTCGAGGGCGCGCGGGTGCTCGGGATAAATGATGCCCGTGTAGCCGAGCCGCACCACCTCTTTCATCACCGCGAACATGTCCACCTCGCCCTCGTCGGGGAAGACCTCGGTGTAGTCCACATATGGCTTGCGCACGCGGACATTGCGGTAGTGCATGTGGTTGACGGCCTTGCGCTGCATGAAATAGCGGAAGACTTCGACGGGATCCTCGCCGAGCTCCCGCGTCACGCCGCAGTCGTAAGTGATGCCGTTCGATGGGCTGGGCACGATGCTGACGAGCTTCTTCCAGCCCTCGAGCGTGGCCATGATCTGCCCGGAGCCTCGGCTCAGAGGCACGGGCGGATCATTGGGATGCAGGGCCATCCGCACGCCGGCCTTTTCCGCTTCCGGGATCACCGCTTTCAGGAAATACGTGATGTTTTTCCACATTTCATCGAGCGAATGAACGCCGATTTCCGGCTTTGGAGGCAGGTCCTTCACTTTGTCGTATGTGTAGGCGGTCATGCCCGCGCCGCCGCGGCCGAGCTCTTCATAGTAGCCCTCCACCAGGCGGTAGGCGTAAAAGTTGTATTCGACGACGGGCAGCCCGCAGCGGCCGGCCACACGGATCGACTGGATGACTTTTTCGATCTCCTCGTCGCGCCCGGGGCGGCCGTAGATGGTGTTGTTGAAGCCGCCGATCATGAGGTTGTCGAGCGTCATGCCCGCCTGACGGATGCGGTCCATTTTGGCGCGGAGTTCGGCCTCATCCCACGGGATGCGGCCCCAGCCGCTGAGCAGGTGCGTGATGCCGAGCTGGCGGATGCGGCGGAGGTCGCGCTCGGTGAACGTATTCCAGGCGATCTCCAGGCAGAGCTTGGGGGTGTTGGGGCCCTCTTCCAGAGGCCACTTTTTCGCGCGAGTCTGAGCGGAAACCGTAATGTGCGGCGCGGCGGCGAGCACTCCGGCCGCCTGCATGGCGCGGCGCCGCGAGAAGCTGCTGTTCATCCTGAGTCCTCCTGGAATTCGGGTCGCCTGCGCGCGAGGGCGCGGGTCAGAGGCATCATATCGTGCCCGCGGGCAGGGCTCAATCCGCCGCGCCGAGCAACGCCGCGAGCCACTCGGCGGTATGGCGGACGCGCAATGGCGAGCCTGCGGCGGCGCAACCGCCACGGATCTGCATCAGGCAGCCGGGGCAATCCATGGCGACACCCTCCGCCTCCGTCGAGGCGATCATGCGCAGCTTGCGCGCGAGCATGGCGGAAGAGACTTCGGGCATTTTGAGCGAGTACGAGCCGCCCATGCCGCAGCAGACGTCGGACTCGGGCATCTCGCGCAGGCTGTAGCCCGAGCGCTGAAGCAGCTCGCGCGGCGCCTGCTCGGCGTGAAGCGTCCGCTTCAGGTGGCACGAGTCATGGTAGGTGAGCGGCGGCAGGCCCGCTCCCTCAGGCAGCCGGAGCGAGCCGTCCGCGGCGAGGCGGCGGACGTAGGCGGCGAAGCCGACCGTCTTGGCGGCCAAATGCTCGGCCTGTCCGGCGAGTTCGTGTCTGCCGTCCTCCCTCAGGACGCGCGGCGCTTCGCTCTGGAGCGTGAAGGTGCAGGTGGGGCAGGCAGAGATGACAGCCTCGCAGTCATTCCGAGAGAACGCCTCCACGTTGTCGGCCGCATTGGCGGCGGCGGCTTCCGGCACGCCGCTGAAGTGCGCCGGCGCGCCGCAGCAGGTTTGCGTTTCCGGGAAAACCACTTCGATGCCGGCGCGGTTCAGGACCCGCACCACGGCCTCGCCGATTTCGGGATAGACGAAATCGATCAGGCAACCGGCGAAGAGCGCGGCGCGGCGGTTCGAGCGGGGCTGTTCGAGCTTCGGGAACCGGACGCGCAGCGGTTCGGCTGCGAGCACGGGCAGGCGGCGGTTCTTGCCTGCTTCGGTGAGCCACAGCGGCAGGTGGCGCAGGTAGGGCCCGTCGGCGAGCGGCTTCTGCGCGAGCGAGGCGGCGCGCAGGAGCCCGTGAAACGCGCGCCGGTTGGAGAGGATCGAGAATGCGGTGCGCACGGCGAGCGGCTGAGGCGCAACGGCCGCGGCGCGGCGGCGGACTTCAAGGATCAGCTCCGGCAGGTCGATCTTCGCCGGGCAGACGTCGCGGCAGGCGCCGCACTGGATGCAGAGCTGTTCGAGTCCACGCGAGGCGTCCCAACCCTCGATGCAGGCGGTGAGCACCGTGCCGATGGCGCCGGTGTAGACCTTGCCGAACACGTGCCCGCCCACGAGGCGGTAGACGGGGCAGACATTGAGGCACGACGCGCAGCGGATGCACCGCAACGCCTGGCAGAAGAGCGGATCCTCGGAGATCTCGACGCGGCGGTGATCGTAGAGGATGATGTGCATCTCCTTGAGGCCGCCGGCGGCGGCTTCTGCCGGACCGGTGAGGATGGACACGTAGCTGGTGATCTGCTGGGCGGTGGCGCTGCGCGGGAGCGCGGCGAGGATGGGTTCGATGTCGTCGAAGCGTTCCACGAGCTTCTCGATTCCCACGATGGCGATGTGAACCGGCGGCAGCGTCGTGACGAGCCGCGCGTTGCCCTCGTTGGTGACGAGCACGAGGCTGCCTGTCTCGGCCACGGCGATGTTGGCGCCGGTGATGCCGATGCCGGCTCGTAGGAACTTCCCGCGGAGCTGCTCGCGGGCCACCCGCACGAGGCGCGGGATTTCGGGCTCGAGCCGCTCGCCCGTTTCGCGGCTGAAGAGCCCGGCGACGTCATCGCGCGTCAGGTGGATGGCGGGCAGCACCATGTGGGAAGGGCGCTGGCGGGCGAGCTGGACGATCCACTCTCCGAGGTCGGTCTCGCTGACCTCGATGCCCGCCTCCTCGAGCGCGGCGTTGAGGTGGATCTCCTCCGTCGCCATGGATTTCGACTTGACAATGAGGCGGACGCCGTGGCGGCGGGCCACGCCGAGGACATATTCGCGGACGCCGGCGGGCGTGTGCAGGCGCACGACGCGCGCTCCACGCGCCGCGGCGGCTTCAGCGAAGCGCGCGGCGAGCCTGTCCAGGCGCTCGGCCGCGTAGGACTTCCGTTCGGCGATCCGCTCGCGCAGCGCTTCGAAATCGATGCCCTGGTAGGCGCGGGCGCGGCTCACGCGGTAGTCTTCGCTGAACCTGGTAAGCGCGGCAGACAGATTCGGATGCTCAAGCGCGCGGCGGACCTGATCGCGAAGGTCAGCGGGCATGGCCGGTCTCCGTTTCGTAAATCACGATCACGAGCCGCTTGGGCCCGTGCACACCAATGGTGAGGACGCGTTCGATGTCGGCGGTGCGGCTCGGACCGGTCACCAGCGCGAGGAATGGGACACGTGCGGGATCGAACCGGCGGAGGGCGGCGCTCACGTCGGCCACGATGGCGCCGGCGCGGAGCAGTGCGATGTGGACGGGGGGAAGCGTGGAGGCGAGCCGCTGCGCGGCGGCGGAAACGTCCTGCACAAGCGTGCCCGTGGACGCGGCGCCGCAGTCGAATTCGGTAACGCCCGCGTGCGCGGCCGCGGCCGTCTCACGGGTGACATCCAGCACCAGGCCGGGGAGCATCTGGGCCAGCAGTTCCGGATGAAACGCAGAGCGGAGCGGTCCGTCCGGCCAGACAGCGGTGCGGCCTTCGCGGCCAACGTCCTCTTCCTTCAGGAGCCTGGCAATGGCAGCCAGGGCGGCGTCAGGCGAGCGCGCCTCGACGACCTCCGCTCCGGCGGCCTCGGCGCTGGCCCTGAATTTTCCGACCATCGAACCTGAAACCAGCCTATGCGATTTTGCGCCTTTGCGAGAAGAGCGCCTGGCGCTCTGCGAGTCGAGTCCATTCCATGTAGGATAATTGCGGGAGTCTAAAACCTTGGCTTTGGAAACCAACAGACGCCATTTCTTCCTGGGCTCGCTCCTGGCTGGAGCGGTGCCTGCTGCCGGGTTCGGCAGCGTTCCTTCCCTGAAACTCGCCGGCTACAAGCCGCCGAACGAGAAACTGAACATCGCCTCGATCGGCGCGGGCGGCAAGGCCAGCAGCGACATCGCCGCCTGCGCGCAGACGGAGAACATCGTCGCGCTGTGCGACGTGGACGACCGGCAGGCGGCGGCCACCTACAAGCGCTTCGAGAGCGTGCCGAAGTACAAGGACTTCCGCCGCATGCTCGAGAAAGAGGACAAGAACATCGACGCGGTGATCGTCTGCACGCCGGACCATATGCACGCCACCTGCGCCATGTGGGCCATGGAACGCGGCAAGCATGTGTATGTGCAGAAGCCGCTGACGCGCACCGTATGGGAGGCGCGGCAACTTCTGGAGGCCGCGCGCAAGTACCGGGTGGCCACGCAGATGGGCAACCAGGGTTACTCGAACGAAGGCACGCGCCAGGTGGCTGAGATGATCTGGGCGGGCGAAATCGGCGAGGTCCGCGAAGTGCACGCGTGGACGGACCGCCCCATCTGGCCGCAGGGGCTCAACGAGATCCCGCCAGAGGAGCCGGTGCCCCCTACGCTCGACTGGGACCTGTGGCTGGGCATCGCCGACAGCCGCCCGTTCACTTCGGGCAAAGACACGGGCAGGTATCCGAACCGCTTTGGCGGCTACTTCTACCAGCCCTTCAACTGGCGCGGCTTTTACGATTTCGGCTGCGGCGCGCTGGGCGACATGGCCTGCCACATCCTGGGCGCGCCGAACCTGGCGCTGCGGCTGGGTCCGCCAAAGAGCGTCGAGTGCATCAAGAAAGAAGGCACGTCGCCGTTCATGTTCCCCGAGCGGTCGGTGATCAAGTTCGAGTTCCCGGCCCGCGGCAACATGCCGCCGGTGACGCTGTACTGGTACGACGGCTGCAAGGAGACGCCGAAAATCGAGGGCGTGCCCGAAGGCGAATGGCTGGGCGACCTGCCGTTCCGCGCCATGGGCGGCGGGCAGGGCGCGCCGGGGCAAGGCGGTCCGCGGCAGATGCCGCCGCGGACGGGCTACGTCGGGCGTGTGTTTGATTATGAACAGTACGCCGCGATGAAGCAGGATCCGGCCAACGTGCGCATGCCGCCGCCGGACGGCGCGCTGTTCGTGGGCGACAAGGGCATGATCACGACCGGGACGTATGGCGAACAGACGCGGCTGGTGCCGGCGGAGAAGATGAAAGACTACCGCTTCCCCGCCCCGCTGCTGACGCGCTCGCCCGGTCATTACCGCGACTGGATCCGCGCCTGCAAAGGGGGCGACCCGGCGTGCTCGAATTTCGACGTGGCCGCGCCCTTCACCGAGTGGATGCTGCTCGGCGTCATCGCCTTGCGCGTGGAGGGCAAGCTCGAATACGACCCGGTGAAGATGCGCTTCACCAATAACAACGAAGCGAACAAGTACCTGAAGCCGGCGTTCCGCAAGGGCTGGACGTTGACCTGAGAGGCTGAATCCTCCGCGGAGGAAACAGCCTGCCGGCACGCTGCCGCCATCCGCGGGCGGCGTGCCGGCATCTGTTTTGAGGGGTGCAGTAAAATGGAGGACGCCGGAAGGGTGGCCGAGCGGTTGATGGCAGCGGTCTTGAAAACCGCCAACGGTGCAAGCCGTTCGTGGGTTCGAATCCCACCCCTTCCGCCACGCCGCTAACTCCGCCTGCGCACCCCGGAAAGGAAACAGGAGTCTTGCCCCAGCGCCTGATCGTGGCCATTACCGGCGCCTCTGGCGTCATTTACGGGATCCGGATGCTGGAGGTGTTGCAGCAGAGGCCAGAGATTGAAACCCATCTGGTGATGAGCGCCGCGGCGCGCGCCACCATCGGGGCGGAGACGCACTACGCGCCGCGGGACGTGGAGAAGCTGGCCTCGGTGGCGCATCCGAACGCCAACATCGGAGCGACCATCGCTTCCGGCTCCTTTCAGACGATGGGCATGGTGGTGGCGCCGTGTTCGATCAAGACGCTTTCGGCCATCGCCAACTGCTACAGCGGCGACCTGATCTCGCGCGCCGCCGACGTGCAGTTGAAGGAAGGCCGCCCCGTGCTGCTGCTGGTGCGCGAGACCCCGCTGCACCGCGGCCATCTGCGGCTGATGGAACTGGCAGCCGAACAGGGCGCCATCATCATGCCGCCCGTGCCTGCCTTCTACAACAACCCGCAGACCGTGGACGACATCGTGAACCACACCGTGGGCCGGGCGCTTGCGCGCATCGGCATCGGCACCGGCCTGGTGGGAGAGTGGGGCGGGCTGGGCAGCCGGGTGATTTGACGCGGGCGTACAGATACCGGGCTTGGATTGGGCCATAGCGCCCAGCTAAAATGGACTCTTCGGTCTGAAACTCGGAGAAAATGTAGGGTTTCCGGCCGCGGCCCGGCCTGGACTGAAAATTGCAGGGATCCGGGCACAAGGAGTCTGTCAGAATGGCGTCTTCGACCTCCGCCTCCCCCCGGGAGCATTTGCAAACCCTGCCCGGCGACGACATCCGGCAGGTGATGTGGCGTTTCGCGGACCGCTACGACTTACAGATGCTGGTGCAGAGCACGCGGGCGGTGGCGCGCGGCCCGGTGGCGAGGCTGGTCGCACAGGGCGCGCGGCACACGCATGACTGGACCGCGGAGAAGCACGCGCTGCTGAAGGAATTCGACGCCGCCGGCATTACCGCCGCGTATCTGGAGCCGGAAGAGGGCGGCTTTCTGGAAGGGCCAAAGAACCTGGCGCTGGCGCTGATCGCCTTCGAACTGGCCTGGGTGGACGCAGGCGCGGCGACGGGCTCGCTGGCCACTCACCTGGGGCTGGCGCCGATTCACGAACGCGGCACGCCGGAGCAGCGGCTGCACTACATGACCCTGGCCGCACCCGCGCCCGGCAAGGAGCCCAAGCGCGCCGCCTTCGCCCTCACCGAGCCCATCCCGTATGTGGGCGTCGAGACTGGCATGCTCGGGGGCAAGGTGCGCATCGCCGAATGGCCCGAGGGCGGCGAGCCGGTGCTGGAGGTCTCCAAGCGCGGCCGTTTCATCACCAACATGGCCTTCGCCAACTTTGTGACGGCGGCGGTGGACTCCGGCGATCCGCGCATCAAGGGCTCCTGCATGGTGATTCTGGAGGAGACCGACCCGGGCATTTTCGACCGCGGCACGCCGACGCGGAAGCTGGTCCATCAGCTTTCGGCCACCAACGACCCCGTGTTCCAGGTGCGTGTGCCCGCCTCGCGCATCGTGGGCGGCTACACGGTGAAAGATGGCGTGATTGTCCCGAATTACGACCACGGGGCGATCATCGAAGCCGTGTTCCGCCGCACGCGCGTGACAGTGGGGCTGATGACTTCGGCCAAGCTGCTGTCGGCGATCGAGCCTCTGATCCGCTATCACCGCGACCGCTTCCGTGGTTCCGAGGCGGTCTCGCCGGGTTCGCCTCGCTACGAGCTGGGCCTGCAGCAGAAAGAAGACGTCACGCACCGCCTGATCGACATCTGGGCGGCGGGAGAGGCGAGCGCCTCGCTCGGGTTCGCGGCGGCGCGCCTGTTCGATCAGCTCGATCCGGTGGAACGGGAGAAGGACCGCGTGCTGGCCGGGCAGGGCATCCACGGCGGGCTGGCGGCGGTGAAGGCCATGCGCAAGCGCCAGCATGAGGCGCTCGAGTTCATCGAGATGCAGGCGCACAGCGCGGCGCTGCGCGACGAGGAGCGGTTCGAGCGGCTGGCTCGGGATCCGGTGATCCAGTACATCGTGCTGGACGCGCAGGCCAACGTCCTGTGCCCGGCGACGAAGCTGTGGAACACCGGGCACGGCAGCGTGATGATGCGCGAAGCGGTGAGCCTGATGGGCGGCTACGGCATCACCGAGGACTGTCCGGGATTCCTCGGCTACAAATGGATGGACTCGCAGCTCGAGGCCACCTACGAAGGGCCGGAGGCGGTGCAGCGGCGGCAGTTGTCGCTGACGATGACGAACGAGGTGTTTCTGGCGCAGTTCCGCAACTGGATTCACGAGATGCGGCAGATCGCCTCGATCGAGCCCGGCACCGGCGCCTGCACGCTGGCCAGCGCGATGCATCTCTGGCAGTGGACGCTGAACCACCTGCTGCACGCTGCCGATTCCAACGGCCAGAAGCTGTACCAGTCCAACCGGCAGGGCGTGACGTTCCCGATGGCCGACGCGCTGTCCTGGCTGCTCGCCGCCCGCAGCCTGGTTCTGGATGTCGAGCATCTGCGCCGCCACGGCGCCGCTGTCATCCAGCAGGGTTTCCAGGGCGCGGTGCAGTTCATGACCGATCTCTGCCACGTCCAGGCGGCGCGTGCGGCGGGCGAAGCGGCGCGCATCTGCACGGAGCTGGTGTTCGGCTATCTGCGGCATCCTTCGTGGGACGACGACGCACGCTGCGCCACCTGTTTTGACGAGCCCGAGCTGCGGCAGATCGAGAGCGTCGTGCCCGGCGCCAGCGGTTTCACGGGCGATTATCTCCGGGAGGAAGGCAGCCATGAGACCAAGGCTGGCCCGTGCGTGCGCGCCCCGGGGCTGACCGATTTCTCGCGGCTGCGGTCCAAGCTCGATGGCTGCCTGGCGGGAGCGCTGCTGGCCAAGGACCGGGCCGCGGAATCGGTGCAGAAAGTGATGATCCCGGCGGCGCTCGATTATCCGCAGTAAGGCGCGGCAGCAGCCATGAACGGAGAGAACACGGAACAGCCGCAGGGGCAGGCGCTCGACGCCGATATCGTGTGCACGGGATTCGGCCCGGCCATGGCGGGTTTTCTCTGGACGCTCACGGAGGGGCTCCAGAAGCCTGAAATGGCCGGCGTGGAATCGAAGGCCATGCCCGGGCTGCCGCCGCAGATCGTCTGCTATGAGCGCGCCGACGACATTTCCTTCGGCGTGTCCGGCGTGGCGACGAGGGCGCGCGCGATCCGGGCTTCGATTCCGGACCTCGATCCATCGGCCATCCCGCTGGCGGCAAGGGTCAGAGAGGAGAAGCTCATCTATCTTCTCGATCCGCTCGGCGCCACGCGGCGGCCGGCGTGGATGCGGCTGGCCGATCAGTTGTGCCGCGCATTCAGCGGCGTGCTGGGAGTCGAGCACGAGGGGATGGCGCTGCCCTGGACGCCCGAGTTCCTGCACAAGCGCGACGGTTTCATCTTCTCTCTCGGACAGTTCAACCAGTGGGCGGGCCAGCAGGCGATGATGACCGGGCTGGCGCAGATCTGGCCTGCGACGCCGGTGGCCGGGCCGCTGATCGAGGAAGACGAGGTGCGGGGCGTGCGTCTGGCCGCGGACGGCAGCGAAGTGCGCGCCGCGCTCACCGTTGTCGGCGACGGGCCGGTGGGGGCCGTGGGGCGGCAACTGGATGAGCATTTCGGCATGCCCGCCGGGCACCGCCGCGACGAATGGGCGGTGGGCATGAAGATGGTGATCGATCTGCCGGAGGACTCGGCGATTGAAGAGGGCACGGTCTGGCACACCATCGGATTTCCCGAGCCCGAGATCTTCGGATTTCTCTACGTCCATCCCGGACGCGTGGCCAGCGCCGGCATTTTCGTGCCCTCCTGGATGGACAGCCCGGTGCGGACTTCGTACCGGTATTTGCAGCATTTTGTCCAGCACCCGTACCTGTGGCGGCATCTGCGGGGCGGGCGGCTGCGCAGTTGGGGCGCGAAATCGCTGCTCGAATCCGGACGCCGCGGCGAGCCGTATCTGGCGGGCGACGGCTATGCGCGCATAGGCGAGTGCTCGGGATCGACCAATGTGCTCACCGGCTCCGGCGTGGACGAAGCGTGGCTCACAGGCACGCAACTGGCGGAAGCCGTGCTCGAACTGCTGCGCGCCGGCAAGCCGTTCACGCGGGAAAATCTTGAAGCGGCTTACGTGGCGCGGCGGCGGGCATCCTGGCTCGAGCGTGAATCGCAGATAGCGGAAAAGGCGCGCAACGGTTTTCAGTGGGGTCTGCTGCCGGGCTTTGCGGGGATGGCTCTGGCAGGGCTGACCGGCGGACGGCTGGCGTTGCCTCGGCGCGGCGAAGACCGCAAGGTGAAGAAGCTGGCCGACTACTACGCCGGGCGGCTCTCGCGGTCGCAGATCGAGCGGGCCCGCCAGCGCGCCCAGGCCGAGGCGCGGCCGCTGCACGACATTCTGATGGACCTGTGCGGCTGGCCGCCGGTCGCACACGACGGCCAGTTGCTGGTCTCGCACCAGGACGCGCTGCTGATGGGCGGCAAGGTGCAGGCGCCGGGCGAGTTTCCCGACCATGTGGTGTTCCGCCGCCCTGATCTCTGCCTGGCGTGCGAGGCCCATCTCTGCGTGGAGATCTGCTCGGGAGAGGCGATCCGCATTTCGGCGGAAAATCCCTCCGGAGTCCCCGCGTTTGACCGGGAAAAGTGCGTCCATTGCGGGGCCTGTCTCTGGAATTGTCCCGTATCCAACATTGAGTTTTGCGCCGCCCCGGGCGGCCTGCATTCCGCGGAAAACTGAGACATTTCTATGCCGTATCAAATCATCGTGTGCGGCGGGCTGGCGCCCGATCCGCTTCAGACGCTGGAGCCGGCGTTCGACCCGGCGAAACCTTCTCTCAAGAATGAACTGATGCTGCCGGCGGTCTTCGATCCCTGGGCCGCCCACGCACTGTACGAGGCGGGCCACCTGGCGAAACAGCATCCGGGCACGGTGGTGCGCGTGGTCAGCCTGGCGCCGAAGATGAAGCTCCAACAGGTGATGATGACCGTGGCGCAAAAGATGCCCTTCGAGCTTGTGGCGCTGGACGGACCGGGCGGCGGGTTCACCGACGCTGCGGCGGTGGCCGCGGCGCTGGCAGGAGCCATCTCCGCGATGGCGGACCTCGACCGGCCGCGCCTGCTGCTGTTCGGCGGCTGGGAATCGGCCACGCGCGGGGCGGGCGTGGTGATGCAGCGGGTGGCTGAGAGGCTGGGCATCACGGAACAGTTCCTTGCGGTGGACGAGCTTTCCGTGGACGCGGACGGCTCGCTCGTCATCAAGGAGCGCATCGAGGGCGGGCGGCACCAGATCTCGCGCTGCGCGGCGCCTCCGGCGATGCTGGCCTGGGCCACCGGCAACCTGCCGGAGCCGCCGAACCACCCGCAGACCGGCATGGCGAACATGCGCGTGATCATGCCCGCCCTGCAAAAGGCGAAGCCCGTGGCGCTCGAGCCGGCCATCGAATACGTGCGCACGGCCCTGCCTGCGGCCGTGCGGCAGACCCGCGTCGTCAAGGACGTTCCGGCGGCCGATATCGCCCGCGAAATCGCGGAATGGATCCGGCAATAAGGAGCGGAATTTCATGGAAAAAGTTCTTGTTTTATTGCACACCGTGGACGGGCAGCTTCCCCCTGCGGCGCTGGAGACGCTGGGCCTGGCGCAAAATCTGGGCGGTGAATTCGACATTGGAGTGGTTGGCGCGGGGGCGGCGGCTGCCGCGCAGCAGGTTTCGGGCGGGGCGGCGAGGAGCTTCGCCGTGGACGGCGAGGCTTTCGCCGTCTCCCGTTACTCGACCGACGCGGCAGCTTGCGAGGCGTTGATCCGCGCCTCCGGCGCTCCGCTGGTCCTGGCCCCAGATTCGATGCGCTTCCACCGGGCGCTGCCGGGCGTGGCGGAGAGGCTCGGCGCCGCCATCGACACGCACGTGGTTTCGGTTGCAGCGGACGGCGTGGTGGAGCGCTGGTATTACCGGCAGCGCATCGAGGCGTCGCTCCGCCGCGGGCAGCGTCCGTGGATCCTGCTGATTGAGCCGGGTTCTCAGCCGGCAGCGCAGCCGCAGGCGGCGGGCGCCGCGCCGGAACTGCTGAATGTGGCTTGCGAGACCCGCACGAGCGCCGAGGGCTTCTCTACGCCGCTCGCCGGCGAACAGACCATCCGCCCCGACGCGCCGCTGCTGTTTGTCGCGGGCGCGGGCTGGACCAAGAAGCAGAAGGACGGCGCCGCTCATGTGGACGAGGCGGCGGAGCTGATCCTCGGTTTCGTGCGGCGCACACAATGCTCGCTGGGCTCGTCCAAGTCGCTGGTGGACCTGTCCGGCGAGGGCGAGGCGGTGCTGCCGTTTCTGACCCACCTGCATCAGGTCGGGCAGACCGGCTCGTCGCCGCGCCACAAGAAGGGTCTGGCGACCTGCTGCCACGGCGAAGAGCCGCACGTGGTGGGCTGGCGCTTCATTCAGGAGCGCCGCGCCGTGAATCTGGATCCCAATTGCGGCTGGGTGCGCGGCAAAGCGGACGTCGTTTATGTCGCCGACGCTTTCGAGGTCATGCGCGAACTGCTGAAGCTGCTGTGAGCGGGCAGCATCTTCGCGGAGCTGTCGGAAACCGGGATAGAGGGCACAATCCCGCTCTGTTTCGGCGCCAGAGCAGGCTGAGCCGGGCGGCCCTTTCCTTGAGATCCCACCCTCCCCGAGCGCGACTCCGCCGCAGACGCGGCTGACGGAAGACCCGGGGCTTCCCCGCCCGGAACCGTTTCTGGGCAGCTCTGTTCACGGCTGGGGACTGCTGACTGCTCTTTGAGCGCTGCAGCGCTTCAGCCTCCGCGCGGACTATGGCTGCGGCAGGCTACCGGACTGGCAAAGATCGCGCCCAGGCGATTCGACAGCCTTGCCGTGCCCGCCGGCCCTGCCTCATCTTGACGCTCCTGCGCCCCCCGCCGGCGGCCAGGCCGCGACTGTCCCATGCCTCAGAACAACCGCTCCTGCCGCTTCAGCGTCCCGAAACTGCCGATGTTGGCAATCACCAGCGCCAGCCGGAACTGGTTTTCTCCGCTCCGCGCGCCGAAATTGAACCGCCTGTACTGTCCGCTGAAGGCGCAGCACTCCGTGTTGTAGGTGAGCTGGGTGTTGAAGTATTGCAGCACGCCGGTCGAGTAGTCGTAAACACCGAAGGCGCCCGCGTTCCAGCCGCGCCGGTTTTCGTTGCCAATTCCCAGTGTTCCCCGAAACTGGTTCGACGGCGGAGACAGGATCTGCCCCGACGGCGCGCTCCGGCAGAACGCTTCGCGCTCCAGCGCCTCCACGTCGCTCAGCGGAACGCAGGAAACCCTGGTGTGGCCAAGAGACAGGAAGTAGTTGGGCGAACGCGTGTCCACCGTCAAACTGGAGTTGGTGATCCGCCCGCGGAGCGGGTCGTAATCGGCGCGCCACTCGAAGCCGAAGGAATCGCGCGGCTGCGCCCGCAGAGCGCTGACCACCGGAGAAGCGCGGCGCGGGCGGTCGAGAAAGGCAAAGCCGCTCAGCTCCGCCGCGCTGGCCACCACATTGCGCTGCCCCGCTCTTACGGCGCCGCCGAAGCTGGGATCGAAAAAACGCTTCTGCCGCACCTCCCACACAAGCAGGTCCCGCACCACGTTGTCCCGCCCCTTGCGCCACACCCGTTGCGCTACCGAGTATTCGATCTCCGTGGTGTCGGAGATCAGTTCCAGCTCGTCGAAACGGATCAGCCGGTCGAACCGGTTCGCGCCCGCCACCGTGCGGAAGGAGGCGCGCGGTTCGATGGAGTGTTTCACCCTGCCGCCGATCCAGCGCGGCGCGTCGAAGATCCGCACGAGCGTGGGCAGCGCCAGCTCGGCCCCTGCTTCGCGCGTGATGCGGTTGATGCCATCCCCGGTCACCGCCTTGCCCATCTCTTTTTCCAGCGCTGTCCGGAACGAGGAGCCATAGTAGGTGTCGCGCAGCGAAACGTAGGGCGTCAGATGGAATTCCTTCCAGCGCAGCGCAGTCATCAGGCGCGGGGCGAGATCGGCGCGTTCAACGAATTGCCGTGTCTGGAATAGCGGCTGGTTGCGCTGCAACAGGCCGGCCGCCGCCGACCAGCTCACCCACACCGGCAACGGTCCGCGCAACACCTCGCGGTCCTGGCTGCTCCATTCAAATTGCGGCAGCTTGCGCAGCAGGATCGTGTCGCCGGGCTGGGCGCTCTGGAAATTCTCCTGGCGTGAGAAGACAGCGTTGAAGTACTGGCCGGACCAGTCCCGCGACACGTGAACTACCGAATTGACTTCGCTGAACACGGCTTCGTTAAAGCTTTCCGTGAACGCCTGGCGGAAGGAGAAGTTGCTCAGGTAATTCACCGTGCCGCGGGCGTAGAATCCCGCAGGCAACAGCGCCCGCCCCTGTGCGGTGACCAGATAGCCGCCTTCTTTGGCGCGGGCGCCGCCATCCAGCAGCCGTCCGCGGTCGCGGATGCCGTAAATGAAGGCGTTGAACTCGCTGTTCTGCGTCGGACGCCCGCGGAAGTCCACGGTATGCGCCAATCCGCGCTGCGTAAAGTACTGCGGCCGGTAGCTCATGTCGTAGCTGCGGTTGATGGCCCAGAAATAGCCCACGCCGTACATCAGGCCGCGGCGGTTGCTGTTGCCCACGCTGGGAGACAGAAACCCGCTCTTGCGCGCCCCCTCGCGGAGATCCTTGTAAAACGCCGGAGCGTAGAGAATCGGCACGCCCCGCAGCTTGAACCAGCTCCGCTGCGCGATCGCCCGCTGCCCCGGAATCACATCAATCACCGGCGCCTGGAGCTTCCACCACGGATTGATACCCGCACAGTTGGTGATGGTTGCACGGTGCAGGATATAGCGCTGCTGGATCTTTTCAGCCCAATCCCCATCAAAGAAAAATGGGTTTTCCGTCCTCAGGATTCCCGGACGGTAGTCGATTTTGCCGTAAACCGCTCCGCGCACCTTGTAAAAAGAGCCGTTCCCATCGTTCAGGTTATACTCCATCCTTTCAGCCCAAAGCTGTTCTCCAGTCTTGAAATTGATGTAATGGACGCGCCCCCGCGCTTCCGCCGCTCCGGTTTCCCTGTCATAATCGATCTCCTCCGCGCGGAGGAGCATCTCGCTGGTCTCGATTTCGGCGTTGCCCCGCAGGTGATAGCGGCTTTCCTCACGTTCCTGCTGGAGCGCCCGCACCACGACAATGCCCTCCGGCGGCGGGTCCCGCCGCTCGATCACCGTCGCCTTTTCATACGATGGAAACGGCGCCTGCGCCGGCGCCGGCGGCAGCAGACAGGCCGCCATCCCGAGCAGATGGAGACAACGTTTCCCTGCCCCCGCCGTGAGCGACGCGTGAAAAAAGACGTGACAAATCCGCCCGATTATGTTACTTACATAGTGATACGCACGGCGCAGACGTGCCTCGGAACGCCGTCGTCGGAACAGAGAAGCGCTCAAGGCTCAAACCTAGCATGAGCAGAAAGAGGCCCGCAAGACGGGCCCGGAAGACTGGGGGAGCCGAGAGCCGCAGAGAGGATCAGACGTCCGTGTGGCGTCTCCGGCGTTTCGGAGGCATGGCATGACTTGCAGATATTGCGGCGCGGAAATTTCCCAATCCCACTCCCGTTGCGCCCGCTGCCAGAGGCGGCTGGACGGCGGCCCTGAGCGAAGGCCCGGCCCGGCGGCACAGTATGTCGCCACTGCCGCCGCGCCGGCAGTGCAGGAGGACGCCTCCACCTCGGCGCGCGCCCGGTTCCATGTGGAGACGGGAGGCGCGGCCGTCCGCACCAGCGCGCCCGTGCAGCCACCGCTGTTCAGGGATTCCACCAATGTCATCGGTCTGGATGAGTACCGGGTTCCCGCGGCGCCGCAGCGCAGGCGCGCTCCGGCCCGCAGAGGCCGCACCGCTCCGCCCAGCGCGCCGCCACAGCAGATAGCTCTCGACTTCGATGCACCCCTGGGCGCGCACGAGTTCGCTGCCGCGCAGCTCCGCATGCCGGTGGCCTCCCCTGCCCGCCGCGCCTTTGCCTTCCTAGTCGACCTCTCTTTTGTGCTGGTGGGCTTCTCGCTCTTCCTCGCGCTCGTGCGAGGAATCCTCGGCCAATGGCCCGCCGGCGCGGCATTCTACGCGAGCCTCGGCGCCTGCCTGTGGCTGCTGGCCTCGATCTATCACTTCCTCCACGCCGCCGTCGGCCGCCGCACGCCCGGCCAGTTCGCCGCCGGGCTGGTTCTCATTACGCGTGAAGGGCGGCGCGGGGAACCGATCCACCGCGTCAAACGGGTGCTTTCGAACACAGTGCCCGTGGTGAGCCTCATGGGCGCCCTCTGGGCCGCCATCACCGAAGAACATCTCACCTTCGCCGACCTCATCACCGGCACCTATCTCACCGTGGCGCACTCCCGCTGAACGGCGCTGCCCGCATCGATCTGTCCCGCCCGCCGGGGGGCCGGCGGCCGGTGCGCGGCAGCCTCACGCCAGATCGAGAGGGTCGTTCGGGTAATAGCGGTCGACGTTCCTTGGCGTCAGAAGCTGATGCCGAACGAAGACAGCCGGCGGCGTCGGCTTGAATGTCAGAATGTCTTCGGCCAGTTTCAGCAACCAGCCTCCGTACCGCTCCGGGAAGTAAGCCACGCTGGCGATGAAGCGGCTGGACCGCCGCAGTTCGTCGCGGCCCTCGGGAGCGGCATTCTGGCCGGCGGCCACGCAGCCATCCGCCCGGCCGCAGTCCTCAAACGCACGCAACGCCCCAAGAACGCTGGCGTCATTGATGCCGCTGACGATGCAGCGCCGGGCACGCGAACTCCGCAAGTGCTTCCTGACGGCGCGAAAGGCGGGATCGAAGCAGCCGTCTCCGTCCAGATACACGACCGGGCACGATTCCAGATGCGGAAGCGTCTCCACGATGCCGGCAAGGATTCCGGTCAGCCGCGCCCGGGGCACCGGCCCGGCCCGCGGCAACTCCATCAGGATGATCGAATCCGCTTCCCCGTCCCAATACTGCTTCACCCATTGGCCCAGCGCCCGGCCCCCGATCAGCCCCGCCTGGTAATTGTTCGCCCCGAAGAATACGGCCCCCGGATGCGGGATCTCAACGGCAATCACCGGGATCTTCGCCTCCTGATATTTCGCAGAAAGAATCGGGGCGATGTTCTCGTTTGTCTGAAATTCGATCACAAGGTCGCAGCGCTCTTTGATGAAGACATCGGCGTTTTTCAAAGCCACCTTGGGATTGTACCGGTTGTCCAGCGCCAGCAGTTCGATGTTGCCCGCGCGTTCGGCTTCCTGTCTGAGCCCGAACGTCACCTGCTGGGAGAAAAGATAATCAGAGCCCTGCGCGGCGTAGCCGATCTTGTATCGCCTCGCCTTGTGCTGGTGAATCGTGCACCGGTATTCCCGGGCGTTCACCTTTTCAATCAGACCGGTCCGCTCCAGCGTGTACAGCAGGCGGAAGACCGTGTTTTTGTTGTGGCCGGATCTCTCCACAATGTCCTTCAGCCGCAGCGTCTCCCGCGGGGTCCCGAAGGCGCGCAGAACGTCCACGGCATGGGCGACGGCATGAATGAAATACGGGTCCCGGCCTGCCTTCATCCCCAAGTCCACATCGCTCCTGTTGGTGGCAATATCCTAACGCAGCCGGTGACGGAATGAAACAGCGGCCCGGGCTTTTGCCACAAGCGAGCGGAGGGCTTCCACTCCCACCGGGCCGCGGCGGGAGGCGTCTGGCGCAATTGAACAGGTCCGGCGCGGCGGTGCAGGGTGTGTCCCCCTGCGGCTCCGTGCGGTTTGACACCATCAAACATAGAACCAGAACCGCCGCGCGGCCCTGGATCGCACGGAGCCTTCGCCAAAGGCGACAAAAAGACTCGTTAATCTTCCTCTTCAATTCCGGCCGCCCGGCACACCTGCCGAAGGAAGGAACTTGGCGTTACACGCCCCGATTCTGACCCCAGGCGGCTGCCCCGCGCCCATGAGAGCGGCCGTTAACCTCCGCCAATTCACACAAATTCCAAGGCTTCTCTCAATAGGCTCGTCCATGCGGCGGCGCAATCACCCGGCAGGTGTCAGACACGACGCCGCTTCGTTCTCAAGGCATCGACGGTTGGGATCCGGCGCTTGCGGCTGGCGTGATAGGCCAGGTCTGGGGCCTTCAAGCCCCTGGAATAATTTCCGGCTCCGGCGCGGTTCGGCAGCATAGAATCGCAGTCTATTGACTCCGTCCGTGAGATAGGCTTAGCATTTCTGCCAAAGCCGGTTTGGCTCCAGGCAGAGGGTGGCCGGCCTGCGCCAGGGGAACGGGAAAAGATGAATGGGGAAGCAGGATTTCCGAGGAATCCCAGCCCGCCGCTGGCAGCCCTCCCGGATTCCCTTCGCGGCAGGCAAGCCATAAACGTCATCGAATCTCCAAAAGAGGTATTCAGATGAGACTTCGAGCAAACAGGTGGGTATTGCTCCTGGCTTGGGTAGGGCTCGCGCTCACAGGCCAGGAATTCCGTGCAACCATCAACGGGACAGTGACCGATCCGACCGGAGCCGTGGTGCCCGGCGTGACGGTCGAGATCAGGAATCTCGCCACCAATGCGCTGATCACGGCGCAGACCAACGAAGCCGGCCTGTACGTGGCGCCGTTCATCCCTCCCGGCAGGTACACGGTCTCGGCGGGACGGGAAGGCTTCAAGCGCGCCGTCCGCGAGGACGTGGAAGTCCGTGTCGGAGACCGGCTTCGGATCGACTTCCAACTGGAGTTGGGCGGCGTCACGGAGCGTGTGGTCGTCTCAGCCTCAGCGGAACTCCTCGAGACCAGCACGGCGGCGCGCGGCCAGGTGATCGATTCGCAGAAGGTCGCCGAGATGCCGCTGCTCGGCCGCAATCCGTTCATGCTGGCGGTGCTCGCGCCTGCCGTCCAATACACGCCCTCGCTGGCCAGCCGCTCCAACCGTCCGTTCGACAACGGCGGCATGGACTCCTTTTCCATCAACGGCGGCCGGCAGTTCACCAACGAGTTCCTCATCGACGGAGTGCCCAATACTGGCACGGAAACCAACCAGCCGGGCAACCTGAGCTTTGTTCCCAGCCCGGACGCCACCGAAGAATTCAAGGTTCAGACCAACGTCTACGACGCGCAATACGGGCGCACCGGCGGCGGCGTCATCAACGTGAGCCTCCGCAGCGGGACCAACGATTTCCACGGGGCTCTCTACCACTACTTCCGCCACGACAAGCTCAACGCCAATACCTTCGAGGCCAACCTCGCCGGCTCGCCCAAACAGAGCTTCCGCTGGAACCAGCCCGGCGTCCGCTTCGACGGGCCGGTGTGGATTCCCAAGCTCTACGACGGGCGCAACCGCACGTTCTTCATGTATTCCTGGGAGCGGATCAAGAGCAGCATCCCGTTCCCGCAGACGATGACCGTTCCGACGCTCGACCAGCGCGCCGGCGACTTCTCGAAGACCGTGCAGGCCAACGGCCAGCCCATCCTTGTCTACGATCCGGCGACGCTGCGCCAGGCCGGCTCAGGCTGGGTGCGCGACCCCTTCCCGAACAACCGCATCCCGGATGGGCGCTGGGATCCGGTGTCGCGAAACATTCTCAAGTACATCCCCCAGCCGAACACTGCCGGCGACGCGCGCGGCTTCTATAACCTGATCGTCGCCCCGAATCCGCGCACGGACCTTTACGACCAGCACATCGTCCGCATCGACCAGGTGATCGGCTCCAGACACCGTCTCTTCGGCCGCATTGTCCACGGCAACCGCCATGAGACCAATTCAACGGCCGGATTCCCGGTGTCAGCCTCGGCCTGGTACAACCACTGGCGCATCAACCAGGGCGGCGGCCTGGACCTCACCTCCACGCTGAGCCCGTCGCTCGTGTCCAGTTTCCGCGCTGGCTACATCCGCCATGAATTCGCCGTAGCCCACCACGCCGACAACTTCGATCCGGCGCAGATCGGTTTCCCCAGTTCCCTCACCGCGCAACTGCCGCGGAAATCGTTCCCGCGCATCACCTACACCGACTACACCACGTTCGGCCCCAACTGGGGATCGGGCAGCGTGTTCAGCTTCTCCGATCAGTGGTCGATCTCGGAGACGCTCAACAAGCTCATCTCGCGCCACTCGCTCAAGTTCGGCTTCGAGGGGCGGCTGAAGCTGGACAACCAGCAGAACCCCGCAACGTGGTTCGGTGTGTTTTCCTTCAACCGCGGATTCACACAGCGCGACCCGCTGCGCAGCGAAGCCGCGGCGGGCAACGCCTTCGCCTCCCTCCTGCTCGGCCACCCGGCCAGCGGCTACATTCCCATCCGGCCCGCCCTCGCGCTCGGCTCGCGCTATTACGGGCTGTTCCTGCAAGACGACTGGCGCGTCACCAACAAGCTGACCCTGAACCTCGGCCTTCGGTGGGACTATGAGTCGCCCATCAGCGAGCGCTTCGACCGGCAGAACCGCGGCTTCGACTGGACGGCTCCCAGCCCGCTTCAGCTTCCTGGCCTGGATCTGAAAGGGAAGCTGCTGTTCACCGATTTGGCCAACCGCCTTCCCTTCAAACGCGACCTGAACAACCTCCAGCCGCGCATCGGCGTGGCCTATCAGTGGACCTCGAAGACCGTCTTCCGCGGCGGCTGGGGCATCAGCTACCTGCCCACGTTCGACATCGGCCAGTTCAACGGCTTCAGCATGGACACGCCGTACGTGGCCTCTGTGGACGGCGGCCTGACGCCGGCCGGGCAGTGGAACAATCCCTATCCGTCCGGGGTCATCCCGCCGCTGGGCCGTCAGGCCACGATGCTCGGCCTCAGCTTCACTTACTCCTGGCCGGAGCGCGTCATCCCTTACGTCCATCAGTATTCGTTCGGCGTGCAGCACGAGCTGCCGGGCCGCATCCTCATCGATGCGTCCTACGCGGGCTCGCGCACGCTGTCTCTGCAAACCGCGAAGGCGATCAACGCCGTGCCCGCCGACAAGCTCGCCCTGCGCGACGCGCTGCTGGCCAAAGTCGCCAATCCTTTCGCCGGCCTGCTGCCCGGCACCGCCTACAACGGAAGCACCGTGCCGCAGCAGCAACTGCTCCGCCCCTTCCCGCAATACGACAACATCACCGAGGCCAACCGCACCATCGGCGAGAGCTGGTACGACGCCTTCCAGCTCCGTGTCGAAAAGCGCCTCTCCCACGGGCTCCACCTCCTGTTCAGCTACACGATCTCAAAGACCCTCGAGGCCGTGGGCTACCTGAACGGGCAGGATTCCTTCGGCGCTTTGGCCAAGGTCCTCACCGCCTTTGACACCCCGCAGCGGGCTACTCTCAGCGGCGGCTACGAGCTGCCGTTCGGCAAGAACTCCACTGGCGTGGTGAAGCAGGTCCTCGGCGGCTGGCAGTTCAACTGGATCGCCACCTTCCAGACCGGCCTGCCCGTCAACGCGCCGGGCGGCGCCGTCAGCACGGGCGTCAATCCGAAGATCGACAACCCCACCAGCGCCCGCTGGTTCAACACCTGCACGCTGACTCTGGCCGGCGTCCGGCAGAGTTGCGCCAGCGCCGACCAGCCTGTGGCGTGGGTCGTCCAGGATCCTTACGCTCTGCGGACGCTCAGCACACGGCTCCCGAACGTGCGTACGCTGCGCGCTCCCATCGTGGACTTTTCCGTGTTCAAGCTCTTTCCGATCACCGAGCGCGTGAAATTGCAGTTCCGCGCCGAGTCGTTCAACCTGACCAATACGCCCTGGTTCGGAGCCCCGAACACAACGCTGGGCTCGGCCAACTTCGGCGTCGTCTCTCCGTCGCAGGCCAACGACCCGCGCAACGTCCAGCTCGCGCTCCGGCTGATGTTCTGAGAGCTTCCCGCTTATCGGCTATAACGGGAGGGCGGGGGGCATGGCCTCCGCCCTGCTCCGTTCCGCGTGCGGCAGCCGCCGCGCCCACATCCGACGCAGAAGGAAATTCGACCGGATGAGCAACCGTTGGGCTTCCTCATCCGCCCGGTTCAGATGACAGGAGGTTTTCATTGATGAAGCGGCGATCATTTATGAAGATGATGCCCGCGGCGGCGGCCGCAAGCCGCCTCGCTCCGGGCCAGCAGGCCCCCGGCGCCGGCGTCACCACGGCTCAGATGATGAAGGAGTTCCTCGACCCGCCCGCGTCGGCCCGCCCCCGCACGTGGTGGCACTGGATGAACGGCAACATCACCGCCGACGGGATCACACGTGACATGGAAGCCATGGCGCGCATCGGCGTGCGCGGCTTCCAGATCTTCCAGGTCGGCACCGGCATTCCGAAGGGCCCGGTGGATTACGGCAGCCAGGAGCATGTGAAGCTCCTCGAACACGCCTTCCGCGAGGCCGAGCGGCTCGGTCTGGAGTGCGACCTGCACAACTGTCCCGGCTGGTCCTCGAGCGGCGGCCCCTGGAACCAGCCCGAGCATTCGATGAAAGTGGCCACCTGGAGCGAGACCACGGTTCAGGGGGGCGCACGGGTCCAGGCACGGCTGCCGCAACCGCCTGCCCGGATGAACTTCTACCGCGACATCGCCGTGCTCGCATTCCCCGCTCTGTCCGGCGAAGACCGGCCATTGCGCACTCTGGTGCGCTCCATCCGCGCGTGCCTGAGCCAGGGCGCTCCGCTTGCTGCGCTGGAAGCAGCGCAGATCGATTCCCTGTTCGGGGACGATCCGCGCAGCGGCGTGACGGTCCAGCCCGCCGCGAATGAGAAGATGGCGCAGATCGTGATCGAACTCAATGAGCCGGCCGAGATCCGTTCCTTTTCCTGCCACGCCATTGTCTCAGGCCCCGCGGGCGGCGGCTTCGGAGGTCCGGGCGGAGCGGCGGCGCTGGAAGTGTCAAGCGACGGCAGCCGCTGGGAGAAAGTCTGCGACCTGAGCCCGCAGCCGGGTCCCGTCCTGGACGGCATCCCGCTAACGCCCGTTTCGGCCACCTTCGCCGCCGTGCGCGGGCGCTTCTTCCGCATCCTGCTCCCGCCCAACCGGCGCGTCAGCGCCATCCGGCTTTCCGGCGCGGCGCGCCTCCAGAACTGGCCCGTCAAGACCAACTGCCTGCACCATTCCCGCGGCCGGAGCGAGGATCTGTTTTCCCCGACGCCGGATGTGCACCCTGGCTCGGTGATCGACCCGAGCCGAATTCAGGACATCACGTCCCGCATGCAGCCCGATGGCCTCCTCGAGTGGGACGCGCCGCCCGGCGCCTGGACCATCCTCCGGATCGGCTACACCACAACCGCCCGCACCAACCACCCCGGCCCCGACGGCGGCGTCGGCCTTGAGTGCGACAAGTTCAGCGCCGAGGCCATGGAGCATCACTTCCACGGCTTCTTCGGCCCCATGCTCCAGCATCTCGAGCGCCTTGGCAAGCGCGGCCTCGCCGGCGGCCTGATCGACAGCTATGAAGTCGGCATGCAGAACTGGACCGGCCGCATGCGCGAAGAGTTCCGCAAGCGCGCCGGCTACGATCTGCTCCACTACCTGCCCTGCTTCACCGGCCGCATCGTCGGCGGCGTGGAAACCACGGAGCGCTTCCTCTGGGATCTGCGCCGCGTCCAGGCCGACCTGATGGCGGACAACTACTACGGCAAGTTCACCGAACTCTGCCACAAACACGGCATCAAGTCCTACACCGAGCCTTACGACGGCGGGCCTTTTGAAGAGGTGCAGATCGGCTCCCGCATGGACGTCACCATGGGCGAGTTCTGGTACGGCCGCAAGAACACGCTTGACCGCAGCATGAAGCTCGCTTCGTCCGTCGCCCACCTGAAAGGCCGGAAGACCGTGGGCGCCGAAGCGTTTACCGGATTGCCGGTGTTCAGCCGCTGGCAGGAGCATCCCTATGCGATGAAGGCGCAAGGCGACTGGATGTTCACCCACGGCCTCACGCTATGCATTTTCCACCGCTACGCCCACCAGCCGCACCCCACCGCGCTGCCCGGCATGACCATGGGGCCGTGGGGCTTCCATTTCGACCGCACCAATACGTGGTTCGAGAAGGCCGGCCCGTGGATCGACTATCTCAGCCGCTGCCAGTATCTGCTCCAGCAGGGACAGCCCGTGTCCGACCTGCTGTATTACGTCGGCGAAGACGCGCCCGTCGATACGCCCGATCCCCTGGACCTGGAGCCCCCGCTGCCGCAGGGCTATGATTTCGACTTCATCAACACCGAGACGCTGTTGCGCGAAACCCGCATCGAGCAGGGCCGCATCGTGCTTCAGGGCGGGCCGCAGTACCGGCTGCTGGTGCTGCCTCAGCGCCGCCTGATGACTCTGCGCGTGCTCCGCCGCCTGCACGAGCTCGTCCGCGCCGGCCTGTGGCTCGCCGGTCCCAGACCCGAGCGCTCGCCAAGCCTCACCGACCAGGCCTCGGAGGCCGAGTGGAACCGGCTCGCCGCCGAACTCTGGGGCAAAACCGATGGCGCCACGGTGAAAGAAAATCGCTTCGGCCAGGGACGCGTCTTCTGGGGCGAGCCGCTGGCATCCATTCTGTCTCAGATGGGCGTGCCGCCGGATTTCGAATGCAGCTCGCAGTCTGGCGATGCGCCTGTCAATTTTATCCATCGCAGAACCGCGGACGCCGACATCTATTTCATCGCCTGCCGCCGGCGGCAACCCGAGAATATCGTAGCCTCCTTCCGCGTCACCGGCGCGCAGCCGGAACTGTGGCTGCCGGACTCGGGCCGCATCGCCCCCGCGCCGGCCTTTGAAGTGAAGGACGGACGCACGTATGTGCCGCTCCAGCTCGATCCGGCGGGCTCCGTGTTTGTCGTCTTGCGCCGCGGCGCCACGAAGGCGGCGCTGCGTCAGGTCCGCGAGGCGTCCGCGCCCGCGCCGGCCGTTTCCACGTCCCACTATCCGCGGCCCGCGCGGGGCCGCTACGCGCAACCCTCCGGAACCTTCACGATCACCGCCTGGGTGCGCCCGGACACCTATGCTTCTCTTTCATCGGCAAGCCCCGGCGTGGCGGGCGCCCTGACGAGCTTCGTTTTTTACCCGCCGGATGGCGAGGCCGCCTACGGCCAGGGCCACGCCGCTTGCGGACTCGTGGCCGGCCGGAACGGCGTCAGCGTGGTCGAGCGCGCCGGCGGACGCATCGAGACGGCAGTTCAGGCCGATCTGGGGCTACCCGGCTGGACGCATGTGGCGGTGGTTTACAGCGATAACACGCCTGCGCTCTACGTCGGCGGCAAACTCGCCGCACAGGGCAGGCGTTCCACCCGCATCGTGCACCCGGGCCTCGGCGAATCCTTCCAGCAGGACGGCGCCGGTTATCTGGAAGGCGACTCGACACCGCCTGAGTTGGTCCCGCGGGCGCTGAGCGCCGCCGAAATCGCGGCGCAGGCGCAGCAGGGCCCGCCGCCTCTGGTCCCGCACCAGAAAGTGGAGCTGGTCTGCCGGCCGAAGCCGGGCCTGCTCCTCTGGCGGCCCGGCCGCTACATCGCCGAGGGGGCCCGCGCCTGGGAGATCGAGGCTGGTCCCCTGCCCGCGCCCGTCTCTCCGCGAGGCCCATGGACTGTTTCCTTCCCGCCGGGGCTGGGCGCACCTGCTTCCATCCGGCTGGATCAACTCCAGTCGCTCCATCTGCATCCCGAACCGGGCGTGCGGTATTTCAGCGGCACGGCCCGCTACGAAACCTCGTTCGACTGGAGTGCGGCGCCTGCGCCTTCGCAACGCGTCTTCCTCGATCTCGGCCGCGTCGGCGTGATCGCCGAGGCCGCGCTCAACGGCAAACGCCTCGGCACGCTGTGGAAACCGCCCTACCGGCTCGATGTGACCGAAGCGCTTCAGCGCAGCGCGAACCGCCTTCAGGTGGACGTCACGAATCTCTGGCTGAACCGCCTCATCGGCGATGAACAGCTCCCGCCGGAAAACGACTACGGCGCGGCCGGCGGCCGCCCAGGCTTCGGCAACGCCATCACAAAACTGCCGGATTGGTTCGTGAAAGGACAACCCAAGCCCCCCGGCGGCCGCGTGACGTTCACGACCTGGAAACACTGGTCCGCCGGCGATCCATTGTCCGAGTCCGGCCTCATTGGGCCTGTCGTGCTGGAGACGGCCCAGTTCTGGCCGTTGCCGGAATCGGCTTGATTCGCGCCCCGCGAGATCCGCTCCCTGAGATTCGCCGGCGTGCAACGGAGGCGGGGCCGGGGCCATCAACACCCGGCTCCCGCTCCGCCCCGGGACAGAGCCTCCATTGCTCGAACCGGCTCTGACGGCCACGGCTCCTGCCGCTCCCAGGCAAGATCGAATGTACGACCCCCGATTTCTTGGACAGTTTCCCGAATTATCGTCATGCGGCGGGCTCGAGGGCAAGCAGGGCCTGGTGAGCCTGCCGCGGGGATTGGAAGTGGAGCCGATCGACCAGCCACTGCTCGTTGTAGCGCCAGCGGAACTCCTTGAGCTCTTCGGCGAGTTGCTCCAGGGTGTCGAAGTGCCGCACCCAGAGAAGCTGCTCCTTGAGAGTGCGGAAGAAGCGTTCGATGCAGCCGTTGCCTTCGGGCTCTCGCACGAAAGCGGGTGAAGACTCCAGGGGCGAGAAAACGGATCTCACGCTGAAAGTCGTCGCTCATGAAGGGCGAGCCATGGTCATGGCGGAGTCCAACGCCGAGGGCGATGCCCTCGTAGAAGCCGCCGAATTGTTCGCGCACGGCCTGGCGCACCGGCTCCAGCGCCTCGAACCGCGTGCCGCGTTTGGCCACATGAGTGCGCTGTCAATAGGCCGCGCAACCGTCGGTTAGGGCATAAATGGGGACTTGCCCCTCCCGCAGTCTGAAGCGGACCGTCGCGTCGATGCCCCACATCATGTTGGGCCGTCAGGCGAGGATAGTGCCGTCGTGCCGCTTCGGCTCGACGGGCTGCGGCTGCCGCTGTGGCTCCAACTGTTGGTGTTGGCGCATCAGGCGCAGCACGCGCCGCAAGGAGGTTCGCACGTCGCCTGCGCGCAGCCGCGCCCACACCTTGCGGTGGCCCTCGCCGTGGAAGGGCGACTCGTGAATCGTGCGCCGGATCTCGCCGACGAGTTGCTCATCGGTGTAGCGCGTCTTCGGGCCGCGCCTGGCGGGCAGGCGAGGCGAGGCCTCGTGGCGGCGCCGCTCACTAGAACGTCGACCGCGGCAAGCCCCACGCCTTGAAAACCCGAGCCCGCCCGTAGCTACGCCCTGTGGAGGCCGACCGGGTGCGGCTCATTTCTTCGACCTCCACCGCAGAAAAGGCTTCTCGTCCTCCATGCGCCGAATGCGCTCCCGCAGCAACTCGTTCTCCATCGCCAGATCGGCGATGACGGATTTCATCCGCCGGCCCTGCTCGTCGACCAGATCCTCCTGCCGGATCTTGAGCCCCTCCTCGCCGGCCGCCAGGAAAGCCTCGCGCCACTCCGACAGGGTCGCCGCCGTGACGCCATACCGGCGGCTTGTGGACTCCAGATCAGCGCCGCGGAGCAGCTCCAGAACCACGCTCATCTTGCGCTTGGCGGACCAGCGGCCCTTGCCGCCGCGGCCGGATTCCGGCCCCGCTTCAGTCGCCCTCCGGGCTCCTTGCGCGGGCCCGGAATCCGCTTGTTTCGTGTTGGACATCCTGACACTCCTTATCGCAAATCAGTGTCCAACGAAATCGTGGGGCGGGGAACTTCATGCATTGCTCCTCGTCGCTCTTCATTCGAGGGCTTTCCAAAATATCGCCGGCCGAGTTTTCGGGAGCAGGTCACAACCGCGTTGCTGCACTTCAATGCTGGAGTCGGGCTGATTCCTCCACAAAACGCCGCCAGGTTGCCGCCAGAGAGTCGGACACCGATTCCACGCGTTGCAGAATAGGGCTTCTCGTTAGCCATGCTTGAGGAATTCGCGATGCGCCCCAGCGGGCGCCGCCGATCGCCCCAACAAGCACGGGACAGTAATTCGCGGGCCCAGCAAAGTCCACCGATCGAGCCAAGGCAGTTTCCAGATCGCGGCTGCTCCCAACGAAGAAGGCTGCAGCTCTCAGCACCTCTGGAGCGAAACCGCAGGGGCTAAGGCAAGGTACGGTCCTGCTTTCCCCACCGCCCTGAATCAGCACGTCGCAGTGCTTGCTTGCTTTGTGTAGGCATGTGTCCCACTCCTCTCCTCGCACCAGCGCCCGGCATAAGACAACCACGGCCGCTGACACTCTTCCAGCGAGAGGATCCCAGTGAGTCAGCTTCGCCTCCTGGCAAGCAAGCACCGGCAGCTCGTCGTCCGGGAGATACGCTGACATGGCGAGTGGTGCAACACGGTGTGCCGGGTTGCAGCCCGCCGTGCGCATCTGCAACGCCTGATGCGTCATAAGCACCGCTTCCTGCGGCGGGACTCCCTCGGCAACTCGTTTGAACACACGCTCGGCCACCGGGCCTGTATCAAAGCCTTCCCGCAGGAACCATGAAACGTACCGTTGCATCAGCTCCCCTGGCCGAAACCGGCTCCCGCATGCAAGCAGATACTCGGAAAGCTCCAGGGCCATTCGGATCGGCCCGCCGTTCCGATCACCCGCGTACAGTCCCAAGAGAATCCCGCGCACCCGGTCCAAACTGACTTCCAGCCGATGTCCTTGGCCGGTGGTGCCCATCAATCCCCTCCGTCAAGCTACGTCACCTGGGATACAGGGTATCCCGGTCAGTTCTCTCGCGGATAGGCCTCGATGGCAGGGGCGATTCATGGCACGGAAGCGCCTGCGTCATTTTCATGATCCCTGTGAACGCCGGCTTTCATGAGCGGCGCTGTACAGGTTCTTCGTGCCCGAAAAATTGGTGCCAGGCGAGCCTGTCCCCACTTTTAGCGGCTGCGGTCAGGGCCCGGGCACCGGTGCGGCTTCCGCCCTCGGAGCGCAATCGTAGATCCGGTAGTGTCCGTAGGAGCGCTCTAAAGTGCAAAGGCTCTCGATCGCCTCTTTCAGTTGGGGGTTGAAGCCGAGGAAGTCAGGGCCGTTGCCTTCCGTGAATACGGCATACCGCGCCTTTCCTTCTTCCAGCAGCCGCCGGGCTGTCGCCGCCGCCGCGGGCCCGCCGAATACATAGCCGTAGTTCTCAAAATACCGCCGCCCGGCGCGGAAACCCACATCTTTCATGGAAAGAATCGCATCCCCCGGCTGGGTGTGTTGCCGGATAAAGCACACCGTGTCGTTAAAGCCCTGCTGGCCATAATCGTATGTGGTCGGGTACGGCGCTCTGGCCATGGCCAGCGCCACCCCCAGCATCAGGCCTGCATGGGCCAGCGCAGCCCAGCTGAAGAGAGCTCCGCCGGCGGCGCGGTTCCGGAGCGCCAGGCCGGCGAGCGCGGCGGCGGCCGGAAGAACGAGCGCCAGCAGGTCCGCCCGCGTCATCGTCCCCTCCAGAATCATTCTGTCGCGGAGCCATCTTCCTGAAACCACGAAGCCGGCGGCGAACAGCAGCACGCCCGGCAATCCAACCCACCTGAGGCGCCGCCCGGCAAGGCTGGACAGCCGGCCCCAGGCTTGCGCCGCGACGGCGGCCGTGCAGCAGGCCACCACTCCCCAGCAGACAAAGAGGTACTTGAACGGCGCCCGTCCATACGTGTGAAGAAGGGCGCAGTAAAATCCTGAAACGAAGAGCGCCCATAGCAGCGCCACCCCGGCATCGCGCATCCGCGGCTCTCCTTCGGACCATCCGCGGTGCGCCAGCACGAGCGCCATGGCCGCGGCGACAGCCCAGGGAAGCAATCCGGACCACTGCACCTGCCACACCGTCATGTCCAGCAACGTCCGCCCGTGCGCCGCCAGCCATTGCCATGCCGAGCCGGAGGAACTGCGCTGAGTGAGGCTCATGACCGTGAACCGGAATGTGTAAAGAACATCCTGTCCGGTGGCCCATCCGTACAGGAAATAACTCGCCAGGAACAGCGCCGCACCTGACGCCATCGCGCCTCCACCCGATCGGAGCGCCTTCCGCCAGCCCATCCTTCCCGCCAGCAGCGCCAGGACAGCGGGCACGGCCGCCAGCACGGTGGTCAGCTTCGCCCAAAGCGTGAGCGCCGTCAGAAGCGCCAGCAGGCCCAGCTCGGATAGCCGGACGGGATCCTCACGCGGCCGTCCGTCCGACCAGTGCATGCGGAGTGCCGCTACCAGCAGGCCGACAAGCAGGGGACCGTAGACCGCCGTATCGATGTCCAGCACCGCCGCCCCCTGCAGCGTGTACGGGTTCAGCAGGAACAGGATCCAGAACCACGGCGCAATCCGGCTTTGCGCCTCTTTGCCGAACAGGAGACGGATTCCATGGAGCACGATCCAGCCGTGCACAAACAGACAAAGGAGGCCGAACAGGCGCGCCTGGACCTCCCCGAATCCCCACAGCCGGAACCAGGCGGCCAGGCTGTAAATGTAAAGAGGCGGATGATACAGGCCGGAATGATGCGGGTTTTCTTCTCCCCGGTAGTAGATGGGGAGCCCGGTCTCAGCCGCGGCCTTCGCCACGGCCGGAAAATCCATGTTGTCCAGGTAGAGCGGCGTGGCGGCGGGGATCGCAAACAGGATCAGCGCCGCCGCCGCCGCCAGCCAGGCTGCCCGGTTCAACGCGCGGCCGGGGCCGCCCTCAGAAGCATCTGTTTGGCGAAGGGTTTCCATGGCGACCAAAGGTACAAGCGGATCAATTGACGATTTACAGGAAGTCTGGAAACGATGGAAAACGGCAAAAATCCAGGACGGCATTCCAAAATGACGTAGCCGTTAGCACGCAGGAAATCTCTGAGACTCACGTCCGAATAAACAGATATATGCGTGTAGTCGTCGAAGTATTCCCGATAGGCGCGCCGGTAATTCGGCTGCAATATGACCAACTGGCCGCCCGGCTTGAGCTTCCGCCGGAGCCCGGCCAGGCAGAGCGCGAAATCGGACTGGGTGAGATGCTCGAACAGGTTGCTGGCGAAAGCGAGATCCACGGAGGCGTCCGGCAGGAAATCCAGGTCCGTGACGCTTCCCGTGCGCACTGTCACGCCCTCGGCCGCGTGCGCGGCCGCGACCGGAGAGATGTCGATGGCCGTTTTCCGTGCGCCCCGGACGTTGTTGATGAAGTGGCAATAGCCGGCGCCGAGTTCCAGGACGTGGCCCCCGGGCGGCACGAGCGCGGAGAAGTAGAAGTCGCAAAGCGCCTTCCACAGCACCTCCCGCCTCTCATCGAACTGGAACCGGGAATCGAAATAACTCATTGCTTCCGCGGCTCCCATCCGGCCACCAGTCCGCGGATCATCCGCAGGCCGACCGCCAGCGCGGTCCAGTTGCTCCTGTTGCCGCCTTTGCTCGAGCCGATGCGGTCATGGAACGTGACAGGGCACTCGACCACGTGAAACCCGTGGCGGAGGGCCGTATCCAGGAAATGAGCGTTGAATTCCAGATTGATGCCCGGATTCAACAGGGGCAGCAGTTTTCTGAGGGCCTCATTCCGGCACAGTTTGTAGGTTGTACCCACGTCGGTGAATGTCCCCTTGCCGATGTGCTTGGCTTCGAGAAGCTTTCCCACGAAGAAGTTGCCATAGTACATGAAGGTGGTCAACTGGGTCTTCCTGGCCCGGAGCTGCTCGACGATCCGCGTGCCATTGACGATTTCCGCATGGGGGATGTAGGAGAGGAACTTGTCAATATCGTGGGCGCGGAAGGTCATGTCCCCTTCGCACAGCAGCGTCAGTTGGGTGTCCTGCATCCGGCAGCCCTCTTCCAGGCAGCGGTACACGCACCACCCGTAGCCCTGTCTGTGCTCCGGCACGACGATCGCGCCCTCTTCCGCAGCCGCCTGAGCCGTCCCATCGCTGCTATTGTTGTCCACCACGATGACCCGCTCGACCTTGGGATGGGAAGCGAAGTCGCGCACCGCAGGCCGGATGCTTTCCCTGTCGTTATAGGCCGTCAGGACCACCGTGAGCCGGGGATTCTCGGGCGGATCCCAAAGCACGGCCCGGTCATGGCGCTTCACGGGCAGAAGCACGAACAGGTCGATGCCGGCCAGCACAGCGCCCGCCCAAACCAGGACGCCGCTCCACAGGTAGATGGGAGCTATCCAGGCCGGCGGCGCCGCGCCGGAAACGATGCGTACCGAGAGATCGGCCGCAGCGCCGGCGCTGAACAGCAGAAACCCGGCCGCGCCCACCAGCAGGCCGTAGAGCAGTAAAGGAAAGGATACAAGCCTCATCACTGCGCTATTTTTCGCATCCTGAGCGCGGCGATCGAGGCTTGACTCTGGCGCCGCAAGAGGATTCCGGCGGGAAAACCGGCCCGCATGAAGCGGTCTGCTGCACCGCCGCGCGCCTGTCCGCAGCCTGTGAGGATGCCGTCTGCTTTCCCACGAATTTGCTATGGTATCATCCTGCGGGGCCCCTCCCGGCCAATCAGCCCTGTGCGGCGGCGCCGGACGATCCGGGCTTCAACACCACGCGGACCGCTCCCGATTGTCCAGCCCGGAAAGACGAGGAGGAGATTCTGCGCCACCGCGGATAGCCGGGCCATCTCTGCGGACAACGCAATTACGGCTGATACGGCAGCAGGAAAGGAGTCAACGACCGGGCCTGACCTTGCGCTACGGTGAGGGGCAGGACCCCGTTGACGGGCTCGGCTTTGGCCAGGCGGACCTCAACCAGATGGGTGCCGGGCAGTTCGGGGTTCTCTCTCACCGAAATCACCTGATGCTCGACGGCGCCTGAGGAGACCCGGATCCCGGCCAGCATTGGCTGTTGTCCGACGAGGGGACCCACGCCGAGGACCACGACTTCCTCGCTGCGAGCCGGGGCGAGCGAAGAGACCGGCGTTCCATCCAGCTTGCGGGCGAAGACGATGATGGGCGGCACCGGCCGGACTTCGATGGCGGCGGGCAAAGCCGCCGTGCCAGCCAGCGTGAGGTTCAACAGATAAACGCCGGGAGTCAACTGGCCGGGGATCTGGATCACGACCCGGCCATCGGCGGCGTTCAGCACCGCCGCCGGCGCCCCTCCCACTGAGGCCGATGTGTTGCCCGCGGACGCTCCGGCGGGAAGGCCAGCCACCGGGAGACTGGCCGCGGCTCCAGGATAGAGGTACTGGTCCTCCAGTTCCGACATCCGTACAAACGGCTTCCCATTGGCGGGGAGGACGGTGAGCGAGGATTGCAGCCGGAAAGAGGCCAGGCCGACGGTGGCCGTCATGGGCGTCACAGCCTGCACGGCGTCGCTTCGCGCCGCCAGCCAGGCCAGAGCTCTGCCTTCGCCTGTCGCCCAGATCTTGCGCACCGCCACATCGCTGGCGCCCAGGCCGAGCGCCGGTGTCCACTGCCGGAAGTCCGCGCCCGCTCCCGTGATCTCGACGGCCATCTCGGCTCCGGCCGGGATCTGGACGTCGGCCACCGCAACGGAAGGTGCGCCCGTCTCCGCGTACGAAACCACGGGGGAGGCGTTGCCGTGGACGTAGAGAGAACTCTGTCCATCCTTGTTGAACGCCACGAGCACGCCGCGGTGCCCGGCAGGGGCGGGAGGAGGCGTCACCACCAGCCTGCCCTCCTGCACCTGCACCGCGCAGGCAGCCCCGTCCACCCAAACCTGCGTGGATTCCGAGAGGCTTTGTCCTTCGATCACCAGCCTGCCGGATTCGCCGGCTGTGATGGAATCGATCGAGGGCGGCGGATGGCGAGTCAACCTGATCCCCGAAGGGAGCATGTAAGATTCGTCGTTGTTCTGGAACAGGAGGTGGCGCGGCCCTTCACCGGAAAACGGCGACACGGCGACGTCTGCCATCAGGTATCCGGAGGCATAAGGACGGAGACTGCCGTCAATGATGGTTTCCGGGGCGTTCAGGACCGAAAGCGAGAACCCTGAGGCGGCCGAACTGGCTCCGTAACCGGTAAATACGGCTGTGCGCGGGCCGCTGGACAACTGAATAGTGGCGGGCTTGACGACGTTCTGGCCGAAGAAGGAATAGGTCTGAACCGAGTGCAGAGTGACGGACGGCCGCTGCGTCACCGAGAGATCGATCCCCTCGACGGTTGCCCCGGCTTCCACCGCGACAGGCGTCCTGGCCGCGCTGCCGCCATAAAAGGCCAGGTTGAAGGCGGCGCCGGGCAGGATGCGCCCGCCGGGTCCGGAGGGCAGCTCGAGATTGACCGGCTGAGGCTCTCCCGCCAGAGCCGGCGGAAGCGGATGAGCATAGAGGAAATAAGGCCCTGGCGGAAGTCCCTCGATGCGATAGGTCCCATCGGGCGCTGTGAGGGCGCTCACGGCGTCGCGGCCAGGCGAGAACGCCACCACCGAGGCCAGCGGCACGCCCTGCCCGTTCATGAGGATCCTGCCCTGGATCGAGCCGGTGCTTTTCCGAAAATCGGCGGTGGGGTAGAGCACGGAAAGCGCGGCCATGTCGTCCTGCGCCAGCGGGCGCGCTTTGGTCACCGCCCGGGTGATCTCGGTCGACATCACGCTCGAGGTCCAGGTGTGCTGGAGCCCGAGCGTGTGGCCGAATTCGTGGACCACGGTGAGGAAGAACCGCTCCGTCCAGCTCGGACGGCTGGACAGATCACGGGGCAGCCGGAGCACGGAGCGGGCGATGGGAGTGAAAGGACCACCGGGCCCGTCGGCCGGATCCAGCCTCGAGACCGGACCGCCCTGCGCGATGATGCCGGGAGGCAGCTCGTCGGTGAACTCCACCTGGATATAGGGGGCGCCCATCTCAGCGCCCCTCTCACGGAAACCGCCGAATGCGAGGCGGAGGTCGGACGTGGGCACCGTGTTCCACACTGCGGCCGCAGCGCGGATCTGGCTGAGCACGGCCGCCTCCGAATCGCCTTGCGCCAGGGTCAGGGGACCGTTGAGGGCGACGAAATATTGCACCTGCCTGCCAGGCAGCGCCCGCAGGTCGAACCGGTCATAGAGCGGGACGAAGGGCGGCTCGGCCGAAGCAAACCGGACAAAGTGATAGTAGGCAGCCGACGGCGTGGCGAGTATCAGCAGAGCCAGCAGCGCCCGCCGCAGCATCACCGCGCCTCCCCCCTCGCTGCCGTCCGTGCGATCAAATCCCGCAGCCCGGCCAGCGAAAGCCTCATCCCGCTGTCTTCCACCGTCCGCCCCATGCGGTCCACGAACTCCGCTTCGATCTTGCCCCGCACGAGCAGGGCTTCGCCGCCCGCAGCCGTCTTCACCTGAAATACGCCCTGGCTCAACCCGATGACCTGCACCAGCCCGCTCGGGCTGGCCCAGAGGAAGAGCACGTATTCGACACCCGGCTCAAGCACCGGCGAGCCACTGATGCTCTGGCGGTAGCGCCCGTACGTGCCGCCCGGCACATAGACCTCGCCCGGCGACGGAACCGAGCCTTTCAGCACCTCGGAGACCTGCAGACGGTAGACCGTGTAGATCATCGATCCCCGCTGCACCGCCGAGAAGGCCGACGCGCGAGCCCGCACCACCGCCGTGGACTTCTGCACCATCTCATCCACGCTCAACTTTTCGAGCGTGGTCGCCCCGGCTGCCAGGGCGGCTGCGGCGAGAAGGATGGCGGCGCGGAGACGGCGCATAACAGTAGCCAGCTAGGAATGAAGCAAGCCTGCTGCCAACTGCATGCCTTTTGAATCAACGAATTACAGGCGGCGCGCCACCTTTCGCTGCGTCTCTGTGACACAGCCTGCGTCCAAATGTCTCACGCCCGTCCGCGCGTCACAAGGGCAGGCGCACCACGAGCACCGGCACGTTCACGCCGTGGCGGACTTCATTGATCGTGGCGCCGAAGACGAGGTCCATCACTCCGCGGTGCCCGTGCGCGCCCATCACGATCAGGTCCGGCGCGAGCGCCCGGGCTTGGCGGATGATGATCGTCTTGGCTTCCTTGCCGTGCAGCACGGCGAGTTCGGCCTTCAGGCCGGCGCGGCGGACGGCCTCCGCCAGCTCTTCGAAGTAGCGCCTGCCATGCTCGATCTCCGCCGTGTGCGCCTCCTCGCCGTACAACTGGCTGGCGACGCCCTCTTCCACATGCAGGAGGTGGATCACGGCGCCGTGCGGCTTGCCCAGGGACACGGCATGCGCCAGCGCCACGCGGTCCAGCTCGGAGTGATCGACGGGCACCAGGATGTGGCGGTAGACCGGCTCGGCGAAACGCAGCTCTCCGGCTTCGGGCATCACCGCAGCGGCGCGGTCGCGCAGCCTCGCCGCGCCCACATAGAACAGCAGACCGGCCAGCGGAGTGATGATGCCCGCGGCGGCCCACCCAGGGAGAGCGCCCAGCTCCACCCACGCCAGCCACAGGTTCAGACCGATGATCAACGCCGCGCAGCCGTAGCCCAGCGCCTTCACCCACTCCGGATTGGCCAGCGCGCCCATGCGGCGGCGGTCGCCGGTGAAGCGGACCAGAGGCACGATGGCGAAGGGCAGTTGGAGGCTGAGCACGACCTGGCTGAGGATCAGCAGGCGGTAGGCGCCCTCATTGCCCGCGTACTGGATTGTCAGTGCCGCCGGCACGATGGCCACGCCGCGCGTGATCAGCCGCCGCAGCCAGGGCCGCATGCGGAAGTTCAGGAAGCCCTCCATCACGATCTGCCCGGCCATCGTGCCGGTGATCGTGGAGGACTGGCCGGAGAACAGCAGCGCCAGTGCAAAGGCGACGCCCGCCAGTGTGGTGCCGAGCAGCGGCGTCAGCATGGCATGCGCCTGGCCGATTTCGGTGACCACCAGTCCCTGGCTGAAAAACGTCGCGGCGGCCAGGATCAGAATGGCCGCGTTGACGAACAGCGCTCCGTTCAGGGCGACGGCCGAGTCCACCAGGTTGAACCGGCAGGCGGCGCGGCGGGATTCGATATCGGCGCCGAACGACCGCGTCTGCACGAGCGACGAGTGCAGGTAGAGGTTGTGCGGCATCACCGTCGCCCCCAGCATGGCCACGGCGACATACAGGCTGGCCGAGTCCAGCCGCGGCACAAGCCCTCCGGCCACTTCGCTCCAGACGGGACGCGCCAGGATGATCTCGACCAGGAAGCAGCCGGCGATGATGGTGATGAAGCCGAGGATGATGGACTCGATCAGCCGGATGCCGAACCGCCCGAACCAGAGGATCAGCAACGCATCCGCCGCGGTGATCAGCACGCCGGCCAGCAGCGGCAGCCCGAACAGCAGGTGCAGGCCAATGGCGGCGCCGAGCAGTTCCGCCAGATCGCAGGCGGCGATGGCGATCTCGGCCAGCACCCAGAGGGCGTGGCTCACCGGGCGCGGATACGCTTCCCGGCAGGCCTGCGCCAGATCGCGGCCCGTGACGATGCCGAGCCGCGCGCTGAGCGTCTGCAGCAGGATCGCCATCAGGTTCGACGCCACCAGAACCCACAGCAGGCGATAGCCGAAGCGCGAACCGGCCTCGATGTCGGTGGCCCAGTTACCCGGATCCATGTAGCCAACGCTGACCAGATAGGCGGGGCCCGCGAAAGCGAACATACGCTTCCATAGCGAGGGGTGCGCGGTCGAGACCGACGAATGGACTTCGGGCAAAGACGGCGCGGCGGATGCCATCGTGCCCCTTAGTTTAGCCTGCGGCGGCGGGCGCAGGCTGCCGCCGCCAGACAAGCCAGCGCGGTGAGGCCCCCGCCGGCGAGTGCGCTGGCCGGCAGGTAGCGGAACTCCACGCGGTGCGCGCCGGCTTCCACCACGACGGCCCGGACGGCGGCGTAGGCTTCATGGATGCGCGCGGGCCGCCCGTCGACGCTGGCGCGCCAGCCGGGAAACCAGGTGTCGGTCAGGATCAGCATGCCGCGGCAGCGCAGACTGGCCTGAATGACAACATGGTTGTGGCCGTATTCGAGAATGCGCGCCTCTTCGGCGCCGGCGCACTTTTCCAGGGCCGGAACAGGACCGGGCAAGAATGTTGTTTCTCCGAGCCGCTCCCGGATCGAGTACAAAGTGGCCGCTGCGTGCTGACGGTTGTCAATGCCGAAAGCCTCATGCACGGTGAATGCGCGCGGCAGCGCGCCGTTCCGCTCGTACACGCTGACCCCGCCCGCGCCGCGGAACACCTCCCTGGAATGCGGGACCGAAGGGGTCCGCGCCACACGGAAGCGCACACCGAACAGGCGCTGGGCGTGCTCCGTGTGCAGTTCGTGGCGGTACATGTTCCCGGTGACGCTGGCCAGATAGCCCTGGCTCTGCGGCAGGCCGTGCCAGCCGCCGAAATTGTAAGGGATCACGCCGTCATCCACATCGATCCGCCAGTGTCCCCCGCGGGCGCGGAGATAAGCGGCAATGTCTGTGTGGGAACCCAGCAGATCCAGGTAGCGGGCGGCCTCCGGGGAATCAGTGGAAGGCGCCACCCGCTGGTACATCGGCCGCGTCTCGGCCGCGGCCGCCGCCACGGCAACCGCCGCCATCGCCCACGCCGGCATGGGCCGCAAGCGCCCCAACCACAGCAGCCCCGCCAATGCTGCCGCGCCCGCAGCCGTCCACCAGGTGAGGCCGCCGCGCGCCATGGCGAGCCAGAGCCCGGCGCCGGCGGCGAGAGCCGCCGCGGCCCACACCGCCGCAGCCTGCCGCCTCGCACGCTGGCAGAAGCGCGCCAGCCCTTCGGCTCCGCCAGCCGCCAGCGGGGGCAGGGCGAGGCTCAGCAGAATGAGAGCCGCTTCCGGCGAGCGCGCCTTGTCGAAATGCGGAACCGTGCGGTAGAGAACCGCGTGCAGCCCCCCGGCGGGGCCAAGCGCCAGCCAGATTCCGAAGATGCCCATCGCGCCCAGCGCCATTGCTGCGCGCCGCCGCAGCGCGACCATTCCCGCCACCGCCAGCACTGCCAGCAGCCCGCCGTGATACAGCGCGAAGGCGCCCCTGTATCCGGGCAGAACGAGCGCTGGCAGCGCTTCCGCCTTCAGGCTGTATTGCCGGTGGATTTCCAGCGGGATCTTGCCGCTCCATCCGATAGGCTCAGCCGTGCCCACCCAGCGCACCGCCCGGCGGCCATACTCCATGGCGGGCAGAAGCTGGGCGGCGCCGGCCGCGGCGGCCATGGCAAAGAATACGGCCGCCGCCAGGATGCGGCGTGGATCGCGAACCACGAACGCCGCCCACACCAGCGCGAAGCCCAGCGACAAGAACAGCGGTATCTGGTGGTGCCCGCCGAGCCAGCAAAGCCCAAGAAAGAATCCGCCCAGCGCCGCCTGGCGCGCACTTTCGGCTCCCGGCGGACGGTCCAGCGCCCGCAGCAGATGGCGCAGCGCCCACGGCGCCCACATGGCGCCCATCGCCATCTGCGGCCGCATGTTGAGGGCGAAGCTCCCGACGATGGCATAGGCGAAACCCGCCAGCACGCTGACGGCGCGCCCGCAGCCGAGCCCGCGCGCCAGCCGGTACATGCCGGCCGCGCCAATCCAGCGGATCAGCAGGAAATAGGCATTGAGGAACAGCCAGCCCGCTGCGCCCTCGGGTTTCAGGCCGAGCAGCCAGTTCGGCGGCGACGCCACAGCCGGCTGCGCCTGTCCGAGCAGGGGTTGCCCCATCCACTGGCACGGATCCCACAACGGAACCTGCCCCGCGCGCCAGGCGCGCGCCTGCACCTCGAGCCACGGCAACACCTGATAGGCGTTGTCGTCGGAGGCGAACCAGACGGCCCGCGGCCCGATCAGGAACTGCCAGTGGAATCCTGCCAGCAGCACCGGCAGGGCAACCGCCGCCGCCAAGCGGGCCGGACTGAACCGTGGCAGCAGCACTCAGACATCGTGTCAGAACCGGGCAGGGTTGTGCCAGCGGGTCAGCGGAATTCCAGCCAGACAATCTCGCCGGCCACGGGCTCGGGCTTCGGCATGGGCGGCGTGGGCCGCGGTGCGGCTTTTCTTGCCGGCCCCTTCTTTGCGGTCCTTGAAGAGGCTGCCTTCCTGGCGGGCGGAGGCGGAGGCTCCGGTTTGGCTGGGCCGGCGGCGGGAGCAGGCGCGGAGATGTAGCCTGCCGCGACCAGCGGGGCGGGCTTCTGCTGGCCGCAGACGAACTCACGCCGCCCATCCGTCTTGCCGCGGAGCATCACGAGGTTCGGCTTGCTGGTTTCGAGCAATACGGCGGCAGCCGGCGCCCTCGCCGTCCGCGGCTTGACTTCGATCCGGAACAGCAGGCGCGTGTCTTCGCAACTGATGCTCACGAGCCGGCCCTCGGCCCGCGCATCGCCCTCGCGGGGCTGCCAGCCCGCAGGCGTCTGCACGGCGGGCGCCGCTTTTGGCGCCTGAGCCGGGCGGGTTTCGATCTCGCGCATCAGGGCAAGGGCCATCTCGCGCTGTTCCGGAGCGGAGGCGGACAGGAGCGCGCCCGAGGCAGCCTCGCGCGCCCGCTGCCTGTCGCCCAGTTCGAGCAGCGCCCGTCCCCAGGCCTCCCAGGCCGCGCTGCGGCGGGCATCAAGCGCCGCCGCTTTTTCCAGGCACTCCGCAGCCTCCCGCGCACGGCCCTTCCCGAGCAGCCAGTTGCCGAGCACGAGCCACGCTTCGGCGAAGCCCGGCTCGGCGGATACCGCCTGCCGCAGCGATTGCTCGACCAGCGCGTCGGGGCCTTTGGTGTCACGCACGAGCATGGCGTACTCGAACTGCGTGCGCGCCCCGGCGCCGCCGAGCGCGATGGCGCGTTCCAGGCGGGCTCGCGCCCCGTCATAGCCGCCCCTGCGGAGGGCGATGGCCCCGAGCAGCGTCTCGGCGGCCGCGTTGTCCGGGTGCTTCCGGGCCGTTTCCCGGGCCAGGCGTTCGGCCTCGCCCTCGAGGCCGATCTCGAGCAAGGCGTCCACTCTCATCACTTCGGGCAGCGGCGGCGGCAGGGGTTCGCGCAGAATCGGGCCCGTCGTGACGGCTGCCGCCGCCGACCGGACATCGGGCGCCGCATCGGCCGGCATTCTCTCAAGCAGATGGCGCGCCCTCTCGATCCCTGCCGTGAGCGTCGCCCCAAACGTCACCTGGAAGGCCGCCTCCTGATCGCGGCCGGCGGCCAGCAGGGACAGGAAAGCGGCTGTCTTCGCGGCGCCGCCCGCTTCGAGCATCATCCAGCGCACCAGCGCCCAGCTCTGCGCGTAGAACAGCCCCGTGGTGCGGCCGTCTACCGGACTGTCTTCGCCGGGCCGCATCGCCGTCAGGCGGGAGGCATCCAGCCAGTCCTGATTCTGGAGCAGCCGCACGTGCCCGGCGGGCGCCTTGCCCAGGCGCAGCCTCCCGCCGGAGGACTCCAATGTCGAGTAGTAATCGGCAAGCCCTTCCTCGAGCCAGCGCGGAGGCGCTGCGTTCTGCGCATGGCGCAACAGCAGATGCACCAGCTCGTGGCGCACAGCGCGCAGCGTATCTCCGCCGGAGTCGGGCAACAGGATCCAGTCTCGTTCGGCCCCGGACAGGTAAAGCCCGCGATGCGTCTCGCCGCGGCGGAAGGGCGCGAAATCGCGTCCGGAACGGAACAGCAGCAGGCGTACAGGCCGCTGCGGGGCGCCGGGAGCGGCGGCGAGTTCCGGCGCGGCGCCGCGCAACAGGGCATAGCTCTCGGCCAACTGCCGCAGCATCTCCTCCCCGCGGCGCTCCCCGGCATCGGTGGCAACCTCCCACGCCCCGGACTGAAAGCGGTACCATGTGGGAGAGGCGGCGGCGAGAGGCGTGGCCAGCAACAGCATCCTCAGCCACAGCAGGATGGCCTTATCGGTTCGCGATCCCATGACCCGCATAGAAACTTTGAATTGGACGGCACTCCGCCCCGCTTTTATCCTACAATTACTGTGGCCTCAGCACCTCTGATGGAGTCATTACCAGGCGAAGTCTCTCTGTTGCACCGGATCAGCAGCATCATTGCGTCCAACCGCTCGGTGGACGAGATGCTCGGCGAGATCATCGGCATGACCGTGCAGGTGACCGGCTGCGACGCATGCCTCGTTTACCTCATCGAGCCTTCGACGGGAGAGGTAGTGCTGCGGGCTTCTCAGGTGCCGCACGCCTCAGAAATTGGCAGCCTTACCATGGCCGCCGGGCAGGGCCTCACCGGCTGGGCCATCGAACACAAGAGCGTGGTCGCTCTGGCAGAAAAGGCCTATCAGGACCGGCGCTTCATCCGCCTGCCCGGCCTGATCGAGGACACCTATGAAGCCTTCTGCTCCGTGCCGCTGGTATCGAGCGGTGAGGTGATCGGGGTCATCAACGTGCACCACCGCGAGCGCCACGACTATACGCCGGAGGAGATCGCCCTGCTGACTTTCGTCGGCGAACAGATGGGCGGCGCCCTGGCCCGCGCCCGGCTCGAGGAGGAAAACACGCGCCTGGCCGCCGAAGCCGAGGAGATGCGCCGGCAGCTCGAGACCCGCAAGCTGGTGGAGCGCGCCAAGGGCATCCTCCAGTACAAGTTCCACTTGACCGAAGAGGAAGCCTATCTGCGCCTGCGCAACGAGAGCCGCCGCCTGCGCCGCCCGATGCGGGATCTGGCCGAGGCCATCATTCTCACCGAAGAGCTCTCGCGCAAAGCGGCCGAGCCCGGCGCACACTCCACCGAAGGCGAAGGCGACTGACGCCGTCCTGCGGCTGCCCTGTTCCGCGCCACTGCCTCCCTGCCCTGCCCGGCGGCACCGGCCACCTGGCTGCGGGAGCTTCTGGCCGCCTTGCTAGACTCGGAATTTGCAGCCATTCGTCCCCCTGTTCCGCAATGCCCATCTGGCCACGCTGGCGGGCAATTTCTGGCCGCGCCCGCTGGACGGGATCCGTTATCCCACCCGGCTGACTTTGTACCGCACGGCGCCGGACATCGTCATCGCCGTCGAGGAGAACCGCCCGCCCGGCGAAGCCCGCGGGGAAGTGCTGCTGCTGCACGGACTCGAGGGATCCAGCCGGAGCGGCTATCTGATTTCGCTCGCGCAGAGGCTGCTCGAAGCCGGCTTCGCCGTGCACCGCATGAATCTGCGCGGATGCGGGCTGAGCGAGCCGTACTCTCCCACGCTGTATCATTCCGGGCTCACGCATGACGCCCGCAGCATCCTGGAGCAGTGGCGCGCCGCCGGCCGCGGGCCGCGCTTTCTCGCGGGTTTTTCGCTGGGCGGCAATGTCGTCCTCAAGCTCGCCGGCGAGATGGGCGAAGCGGCGGCGGAACTCGTGGACGGGCTCGCCGCCGTCTCCACACCCATCGATCTTCACGCCTGCGTGCGCCGCATCGACGCCCTCTCCAACTGGATCTATCAGCAGAAGTTCGTCCGGAGCCTGCGCCGCCGTTACAGGCGGCGCCACCGCATGGACCCGCAGGGCTTCCCGGACCGGGGCATAGACGGGGTGCGCACGATTTTCGAATTCGACGACCGCGTCACGGCGCCCTTCTTCGGCTTTGGGGACGCGCCCAACTATTACGCCACGCAGTCCTCGCTGCGCTTCCTTCCCGGCATCCGCGTGCCGGCGTTGCTCGTGCAGGCGGAGGACGATCCGATGATCCCGTTCGAGCTCTACCAGCGCGAGGAAGTGCGCTCCAACCCCTGCCTGCGCCTGCTGGCCGTGCCCCATGGCGGGCACCTTGGATTCCTCGCCCGCGGCGCGCGCCGCTTCTGGCTGGACACGGTCCTGTGCGACTGGATCGAGGCATCGAGGAACAAACTGCCCCCTGCCAACGTATCCAAACAGGGATGAGGCATTTTGTCCAGATGCAGGAGGCTTTCCGCATCGCGGCGGCCAACCTGCGCTCGGCCAAGCTGCGCAGCGCGCTCACGCTGCTCGGCATCATTCTCTCCACGGCCACGCTGATCGCCGTCATGGCGGTGATCCACGGCATGGACGTGTACGTGGCGGAAAAGATCGCCGACCTCGGCGCCAACGGCTTCACGGTGGTGCGCTTCGCCTTCATCGGCGACTGGGACCCGAAGAAGTTTCTCGAGCTGCTGCGGAAAAATCCCGAACTGTGCCCGGACGAATACGAGTTCATCCGGCAGCGGGCCACGCTGCTCAGCGACATCGGCATGTCCGGCTCGACGCGCGGCGACGTGTCCGCGAAGAACGAACGGATGGAAGACGTGCGCATCCTCGGCGCCACGGCCAACATCAACGTGATCTCGGGCGTGCAGACCGAAACGGGGCGCTATATCAGCGAAGGGGACGTGCAGGGCCGCCGCATGGTGGCTTTCATCGGCGCCGACCTGCGGGACAGGTTTTTCACCGGGGTCGATCCGGTCGGCAAGACGGTCCAGATCAACGGCAAACCGTATGAAGTGATTGGCGTGGCCAAACGCATCGGCAGCGTTTTCGGCCAGTCGCAGGACAACTTCGTCACCATCCCGCTGTACACGTTTTTCAAGGAATTCGGTTCCCGCCGGTGGCTGAGCTTCAACTGCCTGGCCGTGGACCGGGCGCGGTTCCAGGAGGCCATGGACGAGGTGCGCGTGCTGCTGCGCGCCTACCGGCGCCTGCCTCCGCAGCGCGAGGACAACTTCATGATCTTCACCTCGGACTCGATCATGGGCGCCTGGGACCGGCTCACCGGCGCCATCGCCGCTACGGCGATGGCCGTGGTCAGCGTCTTCATGGTGGTCGGCGGGGTAGTGATCATGAACATCATGCTTGCCGTGGTCACCGAGCGCACGCACGAGATCGGCATCCGCAAGTCGCTGGGCGCGCGCCGCAGTGACATCCTCTGGCAGTTCCTGATCGAGTCCGCCGTGCTGGCGGGCGCAGGAGGACTGATCGGCGTGCTCATCGCGTGGGGCGCCGCCATCGCCGTGCGCAACCTGACGCCGATCCCGATGGCCCTGCCTTTGTACTCGGTTGCGCTCGGCGTAGGCCTGTCGGCCGCGGTCGGACTGTTTTTCGGCATCTATCCCGCCCGGCAGGCAGCCAGGCTCGATCCCATTGAAGCGCTCAGGGCGGAAAAATGAAGCGGCGCTCCCATAACCTCATGTTGATTCTGGCTGGCATCCGGCTGGCGCTGGCCACCATCCGCGAGCACAAGCTGCGCAGCTTTCTCACCGTGCTCGGCGTCATCATCGGCACAGGCACCATCATCGGCGTCGGCAGCATCCTGACCGGCTTCGACGGCGCCGTCACCGGGGTCATCCGCAGCCTCGGCACCGAGACGATCATCGCGTTCAAGTTCCCCCTGGGCATCCAGTTCGGCCGCCGCTCCCGTGAGGAATTGCAGCGCAAGCCGCTGACCTACGAGGACGCCGTCGCCATCCAGGAGCGCTGCCGCTCGGTCGAGGTGGTGAGTCCGTATCTGTTTCCCAACTGGAACGTGATCCATCGCGCCCGCTACAAGAACAACGAGGTCATGCAGATCGACCTCGGGGGAACGGACGAGAAGTACGCGCAGGGCGGACAGGCCGAGATGATGGCGGGACGGTTCTTCACGGACTTCGAGAACCTCCGGCGCGTGCCCGTGGCCGTGATCGGGGAGGACGTTTACAAGAGCCTGTTCTCCGGCCTCAACGCCATTGGCAAGCAGATCCAGGTGGACGGCCACAGTTACGAAGTGATCGGCGTGATGAAGCGGCCCGCCAATTCCTTCCCCGGCCAGCAGGACAACCGCATTCTGCTGCCCTATCACACGATGCGCAAGCTGGAGCCCGGCGCCGTGGAGCACATGCTGATCATCGTGGCGCAGCCGGGCATGCTTTCCCAGGCGGTTGAAGAAGTGCGCGGCGTGCTCCGCCAGCAGCGGCGGGTGAAATGGAACGAGCCGGACAATTTCGGCCTGAGCACGGCGGACCAGATGGTGGAGCAGTTCCGCCAGGTCACCAGCGTCACTGCTCTCGTCATGGTGGTGTTGTCCTCCATCGGCCTGCTGGTGGGCGGCATCGGCGTGATGAACATCATGCTGGTGTCGGTCACCGAGCGCACGCGCGAGATCGGCGTGCGCAAGGCCGTCGGCGCGCGCCGGTTCGACATCATCGTTCAGTTCCTGACCGAGGCGGTGGTGCTCACCTTCGCCGGCGGACTGCTGGGCATGACGCTCGGCTGGATCATCTCCAAGGCCGCCCGGTTCGCTTTCCCCTCGCTGCCCACGAGCGTGCCTCTATGGGCTGCCGCCCTGGGCGTGGCAGTAAGCGTGGGCGTGGGAGTGTTCTTCGGACTGTGGCCCGCCACCAAGGCGGCGCGGCTGGATCCGGTGGAAGCGCTCCGCTACGAATGAAGCCGTGGTGATAAGCTGGGAGCCATGTTGCGGCTGTTCCTCATCATCCTGCTGGGCGCGGCGCTCGTCTTCGGGCAAGGCAAGGGGGCGGGCAAAGGGAAAGCGCGGGGCGGCGAGCGGGGCGGCGAGCCAGGCGGACCGGCCGTCAAGGCGGTGACGCACGCGTCGTTTCGCGACGCCGAGATCCGCATCCTGCTCGATTTTTACCGTCCCGGCTCCGGCAATCTTCCGCCCGGCATCGCCCGGAAGGGCGAGTTCCCTCCCGGCATCATGAAACAGATCGCCCGCGGCAAAGGGCTGCCTCCGGGGCTCGCCAAGAAGCTGGAGCCATTCCCGCCACCGCTGGCACGGCAATTCCCTCCGCCGCCGCCCGGTTACCGGCGCATGATCTGCGGCACGCTGGCACTCATGCTGGACGACTCAACCAACATGGTCGTCGACGTGGTCAGTCTCGTGCCCTGAACCGCGGGCTCGAATTGCGGCAACCTTTTCCGCGCCCGTTCGTATGACAGGCGTGGGCCGCTTCTGCCGCGTAGTCGTTCTCGCCTCCCTCAGCCTGGCTTCCGGCGCACAGTGTCCTCCGCCGCCGCCTTTGGAGGAGATCCTGGCGCGCGTGGCGGACAACCAGGAACGCGCCGTCGACGCCCGCCGCACCATCGTCTACCAGCAGAAGGCTCTGGTCCGGCTCCTCCGCTCGAACGGCAGACTGGCCCGGGAAGAGCGCCGCGTGTATCTGGTGACGCCCACGCCCGCGGGCACGGAGAAGAAGCTCGAGCGCTTCGAGGGGCGCTACGAGCGCCACGGCCGGCTGATCCCTTACGACAAGCCTGGCTTCACGTACAAGGATCTCGACCTGGACGGCGAGCTGATCGGCGATCTGACCGAAGACTGGATCAACGACAGGAATTCGCGCGATGGCATCGCCGCCGATCTCTTCCCGCTGACACGCCGCGAGCAGCAGGGGTACCTCTTTTCCTTCGAAGGATGCAGGCTCGCCGCCAACCAGCCCGCGTATCATCTGCGTTTCCAGCCGCGCCGTCAGCCCGGCGGGGATGCCAAAGCCTGGGCGGGCGAGGTGTTCGTGGATCCTGAGGAGTTCCAGCCGCGCCTGGTCTCCACGAAATTCGCCTCGAATGTGCCGGCAGCCGTGCGCATCCTGTTCGGCATCAGCATCCGCCAGCTCGGCTTCAACGTGACGTTCACGAAGGTGGGCGAAGGGCTGTGGTTTCCATCCACCTACGGAACGGAGTTCGGCCTCAGGGTGCTGTTCGGCTACAAACGGAACATCACCATGAACGTCGTGAACTCGGAGTTCCGCCGCACGGCGGCCGAGAGCAGGCTGACGTTCCCCGGGGAGCTCACAGCCCCCTGAGCCCACGAATCCGCTCCGCGGATTTGCGCCCCGTCCTTGCACGGTGGTACGATGCCTCCACGCACCGTAACGGGTTATGAAAGTGGGTGAGGGCATCAGCGCCTTTTTCCCTGCCTACAACGACGCTCCCTCGTTGCCAGGGCTCCTCCGGCGTGCATTCGCCGCGCTGGAGCAGGCCACCGGCGACTTCGAGGTGATCGTCGTCAATGACGGCAGCCGGGACGGCACCGCCGCCGTGCTCGAGCAGATGCAGCAGGAACTCGGCCCGCGCCTGCGCATCATCACGCACGGGAAGAACCGGGGTTACGGCGGGGCGCTGCGCAGCGGATTTCAGGCCGCGACGAAAGATCTGGTGTTCTATACCGACGGCGACGGGCAGTACGATCCCGCCGAGATCCATCTCCTGCTGGAGCAGTGGACGCCCAATCTCGGATTGGTGAACGGCTACAAACGGCTGAGGCAGGATCCGTGGCACCGGATTGTCATCGGCAGGATTTACAACGCAGTGGCGCGCTTCCTGTTCCGCATCCGGATCCGCGACATCGACTGCGACTTCCGGCTCGTCCGGCGCTCGCTGGTGGAGAACCTCCATCTGGAATCGACTTCGGGCACGATCTGTCTGGAGCTGGTGCGCAAGATCGAGATGACCGGCTGCCAGGTGGCCGAAGTCGCCGTCAATCACTATCCGCGCCTGCACGGCCGCAGCCAGTTCTTCCGCTGGCGCTCGCTGCTGACCACGGCGCGGCAGTTTGCGCGGCTGTACTTCAGGCTCGTGTTGCTCCCGGCGCTGGCATCCGCCCGCTGTTCCGTGTCCTCGCTGGTCGCTGCGCGGCTGCACCGCAAGCCGCTGGCCTGACCGGCAACGCGATCACTGACGCTTGCGCGCCAGCACAATCGCCGACTGCCCCACGGGAAACCGCCCGCCCCGCCCGATCCACCGCGCTTCCAGTTCGAGCGCCGCGCCGAGCGCCTGTTCGAGCCACGCCGGTCCCAGGCGGACGCCGCTGGTTGCGGGCGCCCGCAAGAGCGGCTCCACCACCCGGAACTTCACAAGCGCGGCGGGCAGAAGGAGCGAGTTGGCGTAAGTCGAGTAGCGCGGTTCGAGGCCCGCGCGTTCCGCCGCCTCGATCAGTTGCGGCAGCGTGAAGCGCTGCTTTTCTCCCACGAATTCCGAGTGCCGGCTGCGCAGCCAGCCAAAGGCGGCCGCGCGCAACAACAGCCATCCGCCGGCGCGCAGGCACCGCCCCATTTCCCGCAGCGCAAGCGGCTCTTCGCCTGTTTCGAGGTGCACGAAGACGTCGAAGCAGGTGACGAGGTCGAACGTCCCGCTGCGGAAAGGCAGCGCGAGGATGTCCCCGCGCACCAGTCCTGCCAGCCCGGCGCGCCCCCGCGCGTACCGCAGCCCCTCTTCGGCGGAATCCAGGCATGTCACCCGCCAGCCAAACGTGCGCGCCATCCACTCGGCGTTCGTCCCCGTGCCGCAGCCGGCGTCGAGCACATCACGGACTCCGCCCGGCAGGTGGCGCACGGCGATCCGGCGGAAAATCTCCCTCATGCCGCGGAACCACCACATCCGTTCCTCGGCGGCGGCCAGATGCTGGAATTCAGCCGGATTCATGCAGGCGTGCTTCCGCCGATCATAGCCGGACGCGGCCGCCCGGCGCAGCCGCGCGGCTCAGCCGAGCCACAACGGGCGGATGTGGCGCTCGTACAGATTCATGGTCACGTTGCGCGACACGGTCTCCTGGCAGGCGCGCACCTGCTCGAGATAGCGCCCGCCCATTTTCGCGGCGATCTTGTAGCCGACGTGCAGCAGTTGCCGCAGATCCGGGTTGAAATCCGGGCACGCTGGATCATGCCGCAGCGCCGCCACAAAGCGCTGCGAGTCCCATGCGGCAACCGCCTGCGGTGCGGGCAGCTTCGCCGGATCGATGTCAATCACCGCCGCGTAAGGGGCGCAGAGCTCCTCGCGGTGATCAAACGCTTCCCCATAGATTTGTTTGGCCGTTTCGAGCCCGGCGCCGCCCGCTTCGGCCAGCCCGATCAGTTCCTCGAGCCACGTCGTGCCCGCCGTCTTCACATGCACGCCCGCGCCGGTTTTCGCCAGCACGCGCCGGATGGCCGGATACAGCGAGAACTTGTCGCTGCCGGAGTGCACGCTCAGCTTCAGGTTGGCCGGCAGCCCGTAGCGGTCCACCGCCAGCCGGATGGCGTCGATGTCGGACTCGAATTCCCGCTCGAATTGCGCCACGTCGCCAGCATAGTCAACGCCCTTGTTGAACCTTCCGGTGAACTTCGGCGCGATGGTCTCCACGGGCACGCCCTCGCGAGCCAGCGCCGCCAGGATCACCAGCAGCTCGTCGGGGGTCTGCGGCGAGTCGGTCTCGTCCATGGAAACCTCGGTGATGAACGAGCCGCGCCCCTTGGCGGCTTCAATGCGGCGGTAGATGCGCGCCGCCTCCTCGACCGCGGCCAGATACTTGCCCGCGATCCGCCGCACGCTTTCCGCCGTGAGACCGAACGCGCCGCCGCAATCGCCCGCTTCGCCGCAGAATGCGTCCAGCGCTTCCGCCCGCGCCGGCTTTCCGATCGACTCCGCCACGTCGATGGTGAAAAAGTCGCAAGCTTCGAGGAACGCGTCCACCGTTTCCAGGCGGATATGGTCGGCATCGACGAAGTATGCGGCACGCCAGCCTAGGGCGGCTGCGGCTTCATCCGCCTCTCTGCGCACATCGGCAGGCCGGCTGCCCACGATCGCGTGTTCGCGATGGCTTTTGTTCCAGACGGGCGTGACTTCAACACCGGATTTCTGCGCCATCACGCAGGCTTCCAGTTGAGCCCTGCCCTGCTGTGCGAACCGGTCGCCCATGCCGAGCGAGAATTTCCCGAGCCAGTTTGCGGTTCCCATAGCCGTGTTCTAACATATCAGTATCCGGACTGCCATGGAATCATCCACACAACCATTCATGACGCTCGAGCAGGCGTTTTCGATGAAGGGCGAGCTGGCGCTGATCACCGGAGGAGCCACGGGCATCGGCCGCGCGATCGCTCAGGCTTTTATTGAAGCCGGGGCGCGGGTCGTTCTCGTGGGACGGCGCCGCGAACTGCTGGAACAGGCCGCCGCCGAGCTCGGACCGCAGGCCGGCTGGGCCGTGCACGATGTGGTAGACACGGGGCACGTGCCGGCGCTGGCGGAAGACGTCAGGGTGCGCTACGGCGATGTGACCGTCCTCGTCAACAACGCGGGACACCACCTGAAGAAGACGATCGAAGAAACGGAGGAAGCGGAGTTCCGGAGCATGCTCGACACGCACGTCACCGGCGCCTATGCGCTGACGCGCACCTTTATCGGGCCGATGATCGAGCGGGGCAGCGGCAATGTGCTGTTCACGGCGTCGATGACGTCGTTGATGGGACTGACGCGCGTCTTCGCCTACTCCACCGCGAAATCCGCTTACCTCGGCATGGTGCGTTCGCTGGCCGTGGATCTGTCGCCGAAGGGAATCCGCGTTAACGCCATTGCGCCGGGCTTCATCGAGACCGAAATTTCGCGCAAGGCTTTCGACTCCGACCCTGCGCGCAAGCAGCGCGTGCTGAGCCGCACGCCGCTGGGCAGGCTTGGCTCGACGGAAGACATCGGCTGGGCCGCCGTGTACCTGTGTTCGCCCGCCGGGCGCTTCGTCAACGGGGTCGTGCTGCCGGTGGACGGCGGCGTGCTCATCGGCTTCTAGCTCCGGGGCGAGCCCGTAGAACAGCGGCACGCCTCATCCGGTGGCAGAGCCGAGCCGCCGCATGAAGCGGACCGGTCAACTCCTGCCTCCGTCACTGAATCGTGATCGGCGGCCTCTTCAACGGGACTTTGCTCAGCCGGTCAAGATACTGGACTTGGAGGCGCGGCTTGCCGTTCTCGTCGAGAACCGGCCGCCCCTGCTCATCGCGCTCCCGTACTTTTAGTGGAGACATATTCAGAACGCAGTGGCCAAGCTTCCCGCCGCGATCGCGGCAGTAAAGAGCCCAAGTCAAGGTCGTGGAAGACGACTTCAGCAGGTCCAGCAATGCGATTCGTCCGGTGGCGCTCTTCACACCCCAGGTGAAAGTGTATGGCTGGCGATCCTTTTCGCCCAGAAGAGACGCCGCATACTTCGGAGGAACCAATCCGCCCGCAGCAAACCAGCCGTCCATGTGAGGAGCGAACAGTGTGATTTCCCGCCCGGCCGAGGCTCCAATCGCCTCGCATAATGCCTTAAAATGTTCCGAAGCCAACCGGGGCTTCGTCTCCACACTTACCGGAAAGTCCAGAGGAGAAAGCACGGCAATGGTCACATTTTTCTCCACCGCAAATGCCACTGGCACGATGTGGTAACCCCATTCGGAGGAAAGCGCCTCGAATTTGACGGGATCGAATTGGTCGCGGTTGTACAAGGCAAGAAGTCCGTTCAAGGTGGACAGATTGAAGGAGGTCCTGTCCTCTGGGAGAAAGTAGGCGGGAAGGACAAATCTGAATCTTGTATCCAGCAGGTAGAATGAACCGGGAGCCTGCCCCATGCCGTTGCCAGGCCAGACCGGTTCTTCAACGGTCACAGGTACCCCCAAAGTTTCCTCGAGCAAGAAAGCCAGCTCTTGCAACGGCCTAAAAGAATCGCTGACAAAGTCCTGCTGGGAGGTAGCCGACTTCGCCCCAAAGACAGATGGGACCACCACGCAAATGGTGCACATAATGATGACCGGGAGAGCGGTTTTCTTAAAACTTCTCCTCGCGGGCAAAGTCACATTTTGTTCTTCGGCCATTAAAATATCCTCCTAATTTCCCGATATCTGTCCGTTTCCGCGGAAGACCGTGATCTGGTTTCGTTCGACTATGACCTTGATCTGATGGGAATTGTACTGTTTTGCTGCCCCGCCCCCACATCCATTGATCGTCATCGCCTGCGTGTCGGTTTGCGTGCAGCTCTGGTACGGGGCCCTACCCGCAGCGATTTCCTGCTGGTAATAACGAACCCAGTCGGTCGGGTTGGCGATCAGGTCTCCGCCATATTTGTTCAGGGAAGTTACGTTCCAGGATGACCACTCCGATGATGGCGGGGCCACAAGCGGCAACTTCGCGGAACCACTAAACCAGCATCCATCCACCAACTCTGAAATCTGCTCCGATACGATCCGTCCCTTGTAACGCCCCGGCGGTGGATCTGCGTTGCCGGTGTCTTTCAGATCCATCATAAAGCGGCCTCCAATGTAATCGCTGCCGGAAAACCAATCAACCGGATTGGACACTTCTCCCTCGGGAAACGGACAGGCGTACACGCCTGCCGCAATTCCGCCCGCGGCCACAAGACCGGCGCAGGAACAGTAAAGTGTGATCCGCCCCAGCACCTGATACGTTCCCAGTCTGCCGTTTGTCGGAACATAGATGCTGGAAGTCATGCCACCCTGGGTGTTGGCATAGGAGAGGCCATCGGGCGCATAAACCGTTGTCGTCGTCTGATAGCCGCCATGGCCGCACCCGCACAACGTGCTGTTGTCAATGGAAGACGAGTAGCCATACACCGCCGAGTAATCGTTGTTGACGGCGCCGTCGCTGTAAACGCTGATCGAATAGGTCATCCGGCACTGCGCGCCAGCCTGCAACGCCACGCCAAAGACCGCCGCCGCAACCGCTGCCAGGATTGATTTCTGCATCCGGTTTTCTCCTTGAGGCTTCAGTTCGCGCTTCCGTAAATGATGATCCGGGACTTGACTCGCGTCTGGATGTGCCGGTCCAGCCTGCCCGCGGTTTGAGCCGAGACGAGGCTTCGAATCCTGGCCATGGTGGAAACGGAGAGATCGCCTCTGGCTTTCCGCAGTTCCGCGGCGGCCCTGGATTGTTCTTCAGGCCGCACCTGAGGATTCGGGATGTCCCATTTCCGCTCCAGATCCTCCCATCCCTGGCGGAACAATTGAAGTTCACGCTTCATCACGATTCTCTCGTCCGAAGGCATTCCCAAGGATTCGAGTTGCGCCTCCTGCCGGTTCAACTCCATCTGACTGGCGTTTGCCGGGATGGTAAGAGCCAGCAGAAAGTGCTGGAGAGCCAGCTCATCCGGTATGCGCTCGGGATTTTTCGCACCGTCTGCCAATACCGGGAGATCCGTTTGGTGGCCGGCATGCTGGCCCAGGCACTCAAGCGGCGCAGTGATGACGCAAAGGAACAGCAAAAGATGGCGCACCAGCCTGGCCCCTGCGGCCTGAAGTCTTGACCGGCTGGGATTGTCCGCCCGGCGGCCAGGATGGCCACTGCGGCAGCAACCCGCCTGTGAGACAGAATAGCCATCTGAATTTGCAGTGCTTGTGAGCCAGTTGTCTCCAGGCCCGAAGAGCATCTCTCCATGCCTGCCGTTTCGCGCCACATCCAGCCCTGTTCTCTGCATGGCCATATCTTACCCCCCCCCGTATGGATTGTCAAGGGAATAATGGCCCAATCACCATAAAAATCGGCCGCCTAAACTAACTCCCTGCAAAACTAAAAAGATCACTCTTGTAACGAATGGCGAACAAATCGCGCAAGCACAGGGGGACAGCCTGAATTGAGCGCTCTGCGTATTTGCGTTGGGGACAGAGCGCTCTGTCCCTTTTGCGGTTTTGGGCTGTTTGTGGGGCAAGCCCGCGTAAGTGCCTGGCTTTTCGTGGCCGGCGGCGGCTCTCCACGAGCGCGGAAAGCGCGATCGGGGAATCTCCGGCGGCCGGAGGCAGGAAGCCAGGACCGGCCCGCGGCATCCGCCCCAGGGGGCAGCAGCGGCATATTTCGGCTTAAATGGCTGACAAATAGAGCGTTGTGGGCGAAAATCCGTCTTCTCATGAACAGGGCAGAAAAGCCCCGAAATCGAGCCAGGGACAGTCAGCTCCGTCCCACACGCAAAAAGCAGAGGGATCACTTCAGGCTGTCCCCAATTGTGGGGAGCGCTGGCTGTCCCAGAAGGCGCGTAGATCGGCCGCTACCGGCGCCTGGAATGCGATTTCTCCGCATGGCAGCTCAAAAATGATCCGCTCGGCGTGCAGCATCTGCCGCTCCACGCCAAGCGCCTGGCGGTGTTTTTCCGTGAAACCCTGGCGGAGAAACTCGAGAAACAGCGTCTCATCCGGCCCGTACAATTTGTCGCCGCAGATCGGGTGGCCGATGGCCGCCGCGTGCACACGGATCTGATGCAGCCGGCCCGTTTCGGGCTCGATCCGGGCCAGAGTCTTGCCGCGGCGGTGCTCGAGAGGAATGAAACGGGTCCGCGCGGGATAACCGTCCTGCCTGACTCCCTGCTTCAGAAAAACACGGGAGCCCGCCGCGCGTCCGATGGGCAGGTCCACATCGCGGGCCTGCCCCATCTCGCCCTCCAGGATGGCCACATACGTCTTCCGCGTCCGGCCATTTTGTGCCGCCCGCTGCATTGCGCTGGCGAGATTCCGCCGCCGCACGAGCACCACCACGCCGCTGGTTTCGCGGTCGAGCCGCGAGGGCATGTGCAGCACGGAATCTCCCAGCCACTCCCGCGCCGCCCCGACCAGGCTCGACCACGGCCCGTATTTGGACGGATGGCACACCACGCCCGCCGGCTTGTTCACCACCAGCCAGTCCGGCGTCCGCTCCAGCGTCCAATGGCACAGTTCCTCGGGCGTGATCAGCCAGCCCCATTCCGTCTGCGGCACCTCCTCCAGTGTGAGCCCTGCCTCCGCCGGCGCTCAACCGCCGGGGGCGGGACTGGGACTCCCTCGCACCGTGCCGGGAGGTGCGAGCATCCATATGAGAGCCGGACTCAGGCAGGCGTTTGCCTTAGTCGAGGCCCGTGCGGTACAAATTGGGATCACCCATGGCTGAGCCACTGACTGTCGACACCAAAGCGCAGGATCTGGCGGTCAAGCGGGCGCAGGTGGATTTCCACAACTTCGCCTCGCTCGGCCAGCCGGAGCGCGTGCTGGCAGCTTACGCGGATGAGAACGTCCGGCGCGCCGCAATTCTCTCCTGCCATCTGGATGCCGTGGCATCGCTCTCACCTTTTCTCGAAATCGGCGCCAATGCGGGCCACACCTCCTACATGCTCGCCAACCAGTTCGGCGCCGCCGGCTTCGCGCTCGATATCTCCGCCGACGCGCTGCGCCACGGCCGTTTCCTGCGCACCGCCTGGCAGCTCGAAAAGCGTCCCGTGCTGGTGGCCGGCGACGCCACGCGGCTTCCGTTCCGCGACTCCTCGCTCGCTTTTGTGATGAGCTTCCAGATGCTCTCGCAGTTCATGGATGTGGAAGCGGTGTTCCGGGAAGTCCATCGCGTGCTCGCACCCGGCGGTGTCTACTTCTTCGCCGAGGAGCCGATCCGCCGCCTGCTCACCCTGCGCTCCTACCGCGCCCCCTACCCTGACCGAATGAACTCCGTCGAGCGCGCCCTCTACCGTTGGGGCCTGCTGGATTACATCGCCGCGGACGTGATCGGCGCCTGGCAGGAGGAGTCGTTCGGCATCCGCCAGAACCACCGCTACGGCCTGCGCGAGTGGCTTGAGTTGATCGGCCGGTATTTCACCGGCAGCCGCATCCTCACTTTTCCGCGCGCGTCCGGGTGGGCCAATCAGGCGGTCACGCGCGCCCTGCGGCTGTACCCGGGTTATACGGATGCCCGCGCCGCCCGATTTCTCGGCGGCACCATCGCCGCCTTCTGCCGGAAACCCGGAGAGCTTCCAGCGCCGCTCGCTCTCGAGCAGGCTCCCGCCTGTCCCGACTGCCTGACTCCGCTCCCCTGGCACGCGAGCGAGCTTCGCTGCCCCGCCTGCGGCTTCTCGGCCCCGGCTGAAGACGAGGTCTTCAATCTTCTGCCCTCCCGGCTGCGGCAGGAACTCTATCCCGGGGTGCGTCCTGACAACATCGACTTCTCCAAGCCAGGCCATGAAGAGGCGCTGCTGGAAGGCTTCTACGAACTAGAAGGGGAGTTCGGCAACAAATACCGCTGGATGGGTCCGCGCGCGCGGCTGCGCCTGAAGCCCACGCGCCCCGGACCGGCCGCTTTGCGGCTGCAAGGCTTCTCCCCCAGCCTGGCGAAGATCGAACTGCGCTGCAACGGATCTTCGCTGGGAACCCGGCGTCTCGAGCGGTCCGGGCTGTTTGTGATCGAAACGCCGCTGCCCGAGGCGTCCGAACATCTGGTCGAGATCCTGGCGTCGCCCTCGTTCCAACCCGAAAACGACAAGCGCATTCTGACCGTGAACCTCTCGCTCATCCGACTCTGCTACTGAAAAGCGGGGACAGCGTGGCCCGAACTCGCGAGGGCCTGGAGGTGTGGAGGAACGGCGAGCGCCAGCAAGAGAGAGCGGCCGTGTTCCTCGTTCCCTGCCGGCCGGCGGAGGGCGCGAACCTGGAAATCCTGCACGAGCGGCGCGCTGGCATAGGCGCGCACAAGGAAACGGGGATGGTCTGCCTTCTGCCGCCGGGACGGCACAGCCGCACTGTCGTCCTGGCCCCTTGCGCATTGGGATTTTCAGGAGAGGCCGGCCTGTTGCATTTGCATGGGCCGGACAAGAAAGACCGGCCGTCGGGCTCGATCCCATTGGCGAGACCGCAGCCAAGGCCGCCGCGCTGGCTGCGAGGCTTCTTTAGCTGAGCAGGCTGGTCACGACTCCGCCCGAAGCGGTATTGCAGTGCCCTGGCTGACGGGAATCGAGCTTTAGGAGAACGTGAGCAGGATTTGCCCGGACGTCCGGGTGTTGCTCATGACCGGCGATGCGGCGGAAGCGGCGGAGCGGCGGGCGCCGGACAGGTTCCGCATCCTGCGCAAGCCTCCACGTCCCGAGCCGAGGGTGGCCGCTGTCAACGAAATCCTTTTCATTAAAGCGGGACTGCCACAGTCCGATACCTTGTAGCGGGAAGACCAGTGTCAGAGGTGGTTGCCGGGTCATGCCAGCGAGGAACGGATGCGAACTGCGGGCGGACGGGGCGGTGACATTTCTGCTGCTGGCCGCGCGCCAGCCCATGAATCCGGGCCCGGGTTGCAGCCCGGCGCTGGCTGTTTGGGGAAGTGCAGGCAGAGGAGGATGCAGGGAAAAATGACACTGACGAAAAAGATACAGGCGGGCATCGGATCAGCCGCTGTGCTGATGGTTGCGGGCGCGGCAGTTGCGGCCAGCTATGTTGCCCAGACGCAACGCCGCATGAATGCCGAGCTGATCGCCGCCCAGATGCGGATCGCCTTGGAAGAGGCTGAGAGCGCACGGGACTCGATTGCCGATTTGAGAGCGAGGGGAGCCTTCGACATGGACCGCCTGCGGCAGGACGCGTCTGGCGCGGGCGATTACCGCGGCACAGTTCTTTATCGGACGGTCCCCGTGGTGGCGGCCTGGGAGACATTGCGGCGGACTGCCGCGCAAGAAGGGTTTGAATTCCGTGTGGTGCGGGAGAAACCGCGCAATCCGGCCAACGCACCCGACGAAGCGGAGCGCCGGATTCTGGCGGCGCTGGCCGACGGCCGCCAGGAATATTTTGCGGAGGACAAGCAGGCCGGCAAACTGGTTCTCGCCAGGCCCGTGCGGCTGACGCGGGATTGTCTCGCCTGCCATGGCGATCCGGCTTCCAGTCCGCGGGGAGACGGCCGCGACGCGCTCGGCTTCCCCATGGAGGGCTGGCGAGAGGGCGAGATCCGCGGCGCCTTCATTCTGAAGGCGGATCTGCGCCGCCTCGATCAAGCGACTACAAAGACTGCCGCTGCCACCTGGATCGTGGCGCTGTGCGCGGCGATTCTGTTTGCGGCCGGAATGTGGCTGTTTGCGCGACGCTCGTTTCTCGGCCCGCTGGCACGGCTCCACCGGCTCGTGGAACGGGTCCGTTCCGGCCAGAAGCTCGACGCGGACAAGATCTCTTCGATGGCGGAGGGTCTGGCGGCGGCCGGCAGCGAACAGGCGGCCTCGCTGGAGGAGACTTCCGCGACGCTGGAGCAGATCGCCTCGGCTGCCAATGCCAACGCAGAGGAGGCCCAGCAGGCGCGCCGCCACGCCGACGAGACGGCAGCAGCGGCGGCAGCGGGTCTGGGGCAGATGCGGGAGACGCGGGATGCAATGGCAGCGATCGAGGAATCGGGCAAGAATGTCACGCGGATCACGCGGACGATTGAGGAAATCGCATTCCAGACAAACCTGCTGGCCCTGAATGCGGCGGTGGAAGCGGCCAGGGCCGGCGAGGCTGGACTGGGCTTTGCGGTGGTGGCCGATGAGGTGCGCAAGCTGGCCGAGCGCGCTTCGCAGGCGGCGCGGGAGACTGTCGGCCTTGTCCAGCAATCCAGCGACCGCACCAGTACGGGCATCGCCGCCATCGAGCAACTTGCGGCACGGCTCGAGGAGATCGCCGGGCGCAGCCGCCAGATGCAGCAGGCTACGGCCAACATCGCCACCGCCACCGCCGAACAGAAAACGGGCCTGAGCCAGATCAATGTCGCTGTCAGCCGCCTCAGCCAAGTCACCCAGCAGATGGCAGCCAATGCCGAGCACAGCGCCAGCGCCGGCCGGCAGTTGCGGGAATACACCGAGAGCTTGCGCCAGGTGGCCGAGGCGGTCGAAGCTCTGCTGGACGGCCGTTAAGCCTGGCGCTCGGCCGGGATCATGGGCCGTGGACCGCAGGGGATGAGCGGGCGCTCCCGGGCGCTCCGGTGTTGCTGCCGGCGATGCTCAGGAACTCTCCTGAAAATCGCGGCGCCGATGGGGTCAGGGTGACGGTGCGGCCGAGCCGTTCCAGGCCGCAAGGAATGCGGAATAAACATTCGCGCTCTCTTGCGCGCTGGCGGTGGCCGCGCCGCCACGCCTCCGGGTCCGTTCCCGTTCGGGCCACGCTGTGCCCGCCTTTCAGGGCATCCGGGCCGCCAGCGCGGCCGCCAGCGCGGCCGGATCGCGACCCCCGGCCACACCGGTCCAGCCGCCGATGCGCGGGCCTTTCAGGAAGAAGCAGATCCGCCCAAGAAAGCGGTCCTGGGCCGTGAAGCCTTCGAGGCCGCCTTGCAGGGGTTCGTTCGGCGAGAAGCGCTCCTTCAGCTTTTCGAAGACGCCGCGCGCCGCCTCGGGCGAGTCCTCGGGGATCACCACAGCGCGGCCGTACTCATACTGGGCCAGATACCCGCGCCTCAACAGACGCAGGCCGAGCACGCTCTGGGGCACGAGCCGCGGAAAGCCCGGCTGGATGCCTTCCTTCGGAAACCAGGCGATGGCTGCGGGCAGCTCGGTCGAGCCGGGCAGCTTCGCCGCCCAGGCCAGCGCCGCTCTGCGCAACAGCTCCGTGTGTTCACCTTCCGGCTCGGCGGCAATTTCGGCGAAATAATGCCCTTTGACGAAAATCACTTTCCGCGGCGTCGTCTGGCCCCCGGCGCCGATTTTTTCAACCGGCAGGCGCGGATCGAGATTGCCGGTGAACATCCCGTAGGCGTGCTCGGGCGAAGCGAATTCGCTCAGGTCGATGATCAGCCTCACCGGCCCCGCCTGGCAGGTGACGCCGTACATTTTGCGGAACCCGTAGAGAAAATACCCCTCGGAATTTCCGTTCATGTACTCGTACAGCGTGTCGGTGTCGAACTCGCGCGCCTCGCCCTGCTGTTTCGAGCCGGGTACGATGGAGCAGTCGGGCTTCTGCGCGAAGAGCGAAGCGGCGAGCAGCAGGCCGGAGGCAAGCCTCATGCGAACAGCTCCTGGGCGCGGGCCACGCGTTCGGCCACGCGGACGCCGTTGGGGCACTGCACCGCGCAGCGCACGCAATCCGAGCAGCGCACTTCGCGCACGGCCTCCGGCAGCAGCCGGAACTGGTCGCGGCCGAGGGCGAATTCGCCGTAGCCGTCGGCATAATTCACGTAGCGTACGATGTCGCTCACCGGCAGTCCCTTGGGGCAGGCGCCCGTGCAGGCGCCGCAGGAGCGGCAGTAGACGGGACGGATCAGATCGAGCTGCGCCGCCAGCAGCTTGTCATCCACCTCGGGCCTGTAACCGGTGACGACGGCGCGCCAGTTTTCGTCGAGCTGATCGAGATCGAGAATGCCGGGAATCGAGGTGTGCACAAAGGGCCGCCGCACGGCCCACTTCAGCGCGGCGGCAAACGCGCCGGGCCTCGAGAGCTTCTCGCGCATGGGGTCGCCTTCGCGCACGCGGCGCCAGCCGCCGGCCATGACCTTCATGGCCACAACGCCAATGCCTTTGCCGGAGGCTTCCTTCATCAGCGGCTCGATCTTCTCCCCCATCGTGAAGTTGTAGCTGGCTAGGATGACATCCGTGCGGCCCTTGTCGATGAGGAAGCGGAACATCTGCTCGTGATTGGCATGGAAGCTCACGCCGCGGAACCGCGCCTTGCCGGCCTTCACGGCCTCGTCCTGCGCGTCGAACAGCTCATCGGGGCAGTCGGAGGGATTGGAGCGGTTGTGCAGGTACCAGACGTCGACGTGATCGGTCTGAAGCTCGCGCAACGAGGTGTCCAGGTGCGCCAGGGCGTCCGCCTTGTTGCGGGCGGGCGTCTTGGTGGTGATGTGCACCTTCTGCCGGCGGCTCTTCAGCGCGGCGCCCACCATACGCTCGTTGTTGCCGTTCTGGTAGCCGCGGGCGGTGTCGAACCAGTTGATGCCCGCATCAGCAGCCTGTTCGATGACGCTTGCATCGGTGGTGGTCATGCAGCCGAAGCCGAGCAGCGTCGGCTCGAGGCCCGTCTTGCCGAGCTTCCGTTTCGGCATATCGCCGGGAGCCGCCTTCACGGAACGGGGGCCGATCAGGAGCGCCGCCCCTGCCAGAAAACCTCGCCGAGTCGCGTCCATTAAGGTTTCCCTCCTTTACAGAGAATCCGATCTGAACATACCATACCAACAGAGGCGATTTCGATGATCCATCGCGTTACACGCCGTTCGCTGTTCAGCGCATCTTTCGGCGGCCTGCTCGCCGCGCGCCGCCTGCCTGGAGCCCCTTCCCAGGCGCCCGTCTCGATCGTCAAGGGCGGCAGCCGCCGGCAGAACATCCACGATTCGCTCAAACTGATTGACCGCGAGATCCGCGCGCGGCTCGCCGGCAGGAAGTGCGTGATCATCAAGCCGAACATCGTGAACACGGCGCGGCAGCTCGCCTCCACGCATGTGGACGCGCTCCAGGGAATTCTCGATTATCTGGCGGACCGGTGGAAGGGACCCGTCTACATCGCCGAATCCTCCGCGGGCTTCACCACGGAGGGCTACAAGAACTTCCGCTACGAAGAGGCGGTCCGCGACCACAAGGGGATGAAAGTCGAGCTGATCGACCTCAACGAGGAGGGCGAATACGAGGTCCTCCACATTCTGAACGGCGACCTGCACATTCAGCCCGTGCGGCTGGCCAAACGGCTGTGCGATCCCGAGGCGTTCGTGATCTCCTGCGGGATTCTCAAGACGCACAACACCGTCATCGCCACGATGAACATCAAGAACATGGCGCTGGGCGCGCCGCTCCACTACAAGCGCGGCGAATCGAAGAGGTGGAACGACAAGCGCGTCTATCACGGCGGCGTGCGCCAGACGCATTACGACATCCTGCTGACGGCGCAGCGGCTGTGCCGGAACTGGGGCATCGGCGTGCTGGATGGATATGAAGGCATGGAGGGCAACGGCCCCAATTCGGGCACGCCCGTGGATCACCGCATCGCCATCGCGTCCACTGACATGGTGGCGGCTGACCGCATCGGCGCCGAGGCCATGGGCATCAACCCGGACCACCTCGGCTACCTGCAATGGTGCGGTGAGACAGGGGTGGGCGTGTGGAAGCGCGAAAGCATCGAACTGCGCGGCGAGCGGCTCGAATCGGTGCGGCGCGAATACCGCCTGCACGCGGACCTCGACCGGATGCTCCAGTGGATGGGGCCGCTCACCGAGCTGCCGCCGAAGCTCGGGTGAGTCCTGCTGCGGGATAATGCCGGAAGCATGATCCGGCGCGAATTTCTCAGCCTGGTGCCGGCCGCGGCGCTGGCGCAGCGGAGCAGGAAGAAAGAGGCCAGGGGCGCCCCTCCGCCGCCGCCCCCGCCACCGCGCGAGCGGGTGCGGCAGGCGTTCTTCGACATCGTCCGCGGCTATCTGGACGCGGCGCGGCGCACCTCGCCCACGCTGGCCGTGGTCGAGTTTCCGGATGCGACCGTCACAAAGAGCTTCCTCGCCCGGTCCGGCCTGAGCGCCACCGGCGTCACGCGCATGATGCCCGCGCTCGCCGCGTGGGCGGCCAGCGGCCGCCAGCCGGACCTCGGCGCGCGCGAGGCGCTCGTGGCGGCGTTCCGCAACGGCACGGATCCCGATTCGCCCGACTACTGGCTCCCCAGCCCGGCGGAGCGCCAGAACCAGCGCCAGGTGGAGGCATCGATCGCCGCCTGGAGTCTGTGGACCGCCCGCGACGCCGTTCTTCCCGCGCTGGACGCGCGCCAGCGGGCGAACGTGGCGGCGTGGCTGGCGAGCTGCTGCCGCGTGCCGGTGCGCAGCAACAACTGGGCGTGGTTCACCGCCGTGGTGCAGGCCGCCTGCCGCCGGCTGGGCGAGAAGCATCCCGAATTCCAGTTCGACGAAAAGTGGATGCTCGAAGACCTGAAGGCGCTGGACGCGATGGCGGCGGGCGATTCCGGCTGGTACAACGACGCGGGGAAAGGCGCGGCCTTTGATTACTATAATTCATGGGTGTTCGCCTCGCATTTTCTCTACTGGAATGAGATGGCAGGCGCGTTTTACCCGCAATATCAGAAACGATTTTCGGAACGGCTGAAGAATTATCTGGAAATTGCACCGTATTTCTTCTCCAATCACGGCGGGCATGTGCTCTACGGCAGGTCGCTGATCTACCGCTGGGCGGCGGTGACGCCCCTGGCGCTGGCCTGGCGGCAGGGGCTGTGGCCGCATCCGCCCGGGCTGCTGCGGCGGATCGTCGAGCGCAACATTCTGTGGCAGTGGGATCTCGGAGCTTTCGACGCCACCGCGGGCAAGCTGCGCGAGACGTACACGCGCACCGGCACGCGCGACATCTGCGAGAGTTACATCGATGGCGGGCACCCTTACTGGGGCATGCAGGCGTTCGCCTTCTGGCTGATTCCGGACGGCGACCCGTTCTGGACCGCTCCGGAGGAGCCGCTGCCGGTGGAGAAGTCCGACTACGCCATCGCCGTCCCCGAAGCCGGCCTGCTGGTCCGCGGCGCCAGGATCAGCGGACAGGTGACGTTGTACAACGCGAAATCCACGAAATCCGAGCCGCATTACCGGGACAAGTACAACAAGCTGGCGTACAATTCCCACTTTCCTTTCGCCGTGAACCACCAGCCCGGCCGCCCCACGCCCGACAACACCCTGCTTCTCCGCGACCCGGCGACGGGCGAATGCGCCGGCCGCGGCCCCGTGGAGGAGAGCTCGGTGGAAGCCGAGCGCGTGGAGCTGGTTTACGAGATCCGGCTGAAAGGCGTGACGGCGCGGGTGCGCACCGAGATCCGCTGGCGCGGCGATTTCGAGCTGCGGTCGCATTTCGTCGCCGCCAGCGGCGAGGGTCTGGAAAAGCTGGAGATCGTCGAAGGCGGCGCGCCTTATGTGGACCGCCCGGTGGATCTCAACCTCGCCGCCATGCAGCAGTTCTATCCCGAGATCCACCTGAAGGTGTGGAATCTGCGCGGGTGGAAAGGAGCGCGCACGGAGGAGCACGACGGCAGCGTCTGGTACGGAAGGCACAAGGTGCAGTTGGCCTGGGCGCCGCTGGCGCCGAAGATAAGCCTCGTTTCGCTGCGGTACACGAGCCCCAGGGCGGTGCCGAAAGACAAGGTCGAAGAAGAGGCGCAGCGCTTCGCGGCGCTGTACCGGGGAGCGTGACGGGACGCCGGCCTCAGGGCGCGGGCGGCGTCTGGATGGGGCGGCTGCTGCGCGCCTGCCGCGCCTCCTCGATGGTGACGCCGTACTTGTCCAGGATCTGGGCCGTTTGCAGATCGAGCTGGACGCGGGCGCGGTTGTAGGCGGCAAGCGCGGCCACTTCTCCGGCCTGGGCCTGGGCGAGGTCGCGCTGCGTCTGGACGACCTGGAAGGCGGTGGAGGCGCCGAGCGCGTACTTCTTGTTCTCCGCGTCGAGGGTCTGCTCCTGGAGGCGGCGCTCCTTGACGGCGGACTCATACCGGGCGCGGGCCTGGATGACAGCGATGAGCGCGTTCTGCACGTTGACCCGGATGTCGTTGTGGAGGCGCTGCTGGTTCAGTTCCGCCTGGCGCAGCGAAATCTGGTCGCGGACGTAGTCGGCCTGGGCTGTGCGGTTGCGGATAGGGATGCTCAGGTTGAATCCGATGGAGTAGTCGGGAAAATTGCGGCGGAAGAGCTGTGAGAGCGCCGTCGCGTATCCGCCGACGAAGAAGGGGTCGGGGGCGACCGGGCTGCCGGGCGGGAGCAGGGCGTTGCGGCTGCCCGCCAGCGAGTTGTTTTGCACCGTGGCGGTCAAGTCGAGCGAGGGCAGGAGCTGGCTGCGGGAGCCGGCGATCTGGATGCGGTTGTTCTCCAGGCCGATGCGGGTCTGCTCGACGTCAGGCCGGGAGCGGAGGGCGAGGTCGACCAGCTCCTGAAGCCTGTCGAGCCGCTCCGGCTCAGGCTCGCCGAGCCGGTCGGTGGGGACGATGCGGGCATCGGCGATGGCGGGGCTGGCCACGCCGGTGCGGCTGAGGGCGTTTTTCAGGATCGTCTCCTGCTGGAGCAGCGCGGTCTCGGCATTGGTCAGGTCCTGCTCGGCCTGGGCGACGCGCGCCTCGGCGCGGACGATCTCGATGGGCGCGAGCGTCCCGATAGCGACCTGCGCCTTGTTGTCCTCGTAAAACTTGCGGGCCACTTCAAGGGCTTTGCGGCGGACCTTGACGTCTTCATTCAGGCTGACGAGATCCCAGTAAAGGTTGACCACTCCGGCCACGGTGACCATGACCTGCTGCTTGAAGGTGAGGTCGCTGACGCGGAGGTTGTTCCGGGCGACGCGGATGTTGCGGCTGTTGACGGCGAAACCGAAGCCCTGGAGCAGCCGCTGCGTGATCTGGAGCTGGGCTGAAGGGTTCCAGCCCGGGTTGATGACGGAGTTGCGGTTGTTGGACTCGAAGAAGCTGTTGTTCCAGGCGAAAGTGAGGCTGGTGCCGGAGAGGAAGTTCTGCTGGTAGCCGAAGTTGAACTGGCGGGTGTCGAAGACAAGGGCCGTGGTGCCGGTAGTAACGGTGTTCGACTGGGGCGAGGAGCGGTGGCCGATGGTTGTGCTGGAGAAGAAGAAGGGATCGAGGGTGGGAACGGCGACGCCGGTTTGCGTGATCACGGCGCCGCCGACGCCGCCGGCCTCGCCGCTGGCAACGGCCTGCGCGCTGGTGACGCCCGCTCCGCCGGTGGCGCCCCCGGCGACCTGGGCCTGAACGCTCTGGGCCGTGGCGCGCACGGTGGTGGGCACGCCGCGCAGAAGGCCGCCGGCGCGGGCGCGGAGCAGATCCGCCTGGGCGATCATCGGCGTGTAGCGGGACAGCTCGAGATCGAGATTGTTTTCGAGAGCGATGGCGATGGTGTCGGCGAGGCTGAGATAGAGGATGCCGGCGCGGAGGAGAGATTCGAGGCGGTTGGAGTTTTCCAGCCGCACCGGCGGCACGTCCGGGCGCTGATAGGGACGAAGGAACCGCGGGCCGCGGGAATGGGGCAGATCGAACCGGCCTGCCTGCGAGGCATCCGCGGGCGGCGGCAGCTTGGCGGGGAAAGCAGGCAGAGACAGGATCAGAGACAGCGCGGCGGCCACGGACGGCCGAACCAAATCAAGCAAGTTTTGTTTCCGCATGACGATGACCAGGGAATTCAGGCTCAAATAGAAAGTAGCGCGCATGAGAGCGGCGAAGTTACCGGCGGGAATTATCATCGTAACGCAACGGACTTCCGCAAAGGCCGGACGCCGGGGTTGCGGTTCCCCCGGCGGAGGCGATAATGTCGCAGCAGGGGTGGCGAGCCGATGAAGGATCCGGAGAGTCCGGAACCGAAAAGAATTTACGGTTGGAAGGCCATCAGCCAGTACCTGGGCGTGAGCGTCCGCACGGCGCAGCAGTGGGAGAAGACGCAGGGGCTTCCGGTGCGGCGGACGTCGGGACAGCGCGGTAGTGTTTACGCGTTCCAGGACGAACTGGATGCATGGGCGCGTCCCGGGAGCGGCCTGGTGGAAGAGGCCAGGCTGGACAGTGAGCGGGAGGGGCGCCAGCGGAGGCGGGTGCTCAAAGGCGCGGGCGCGTTGATGCTGCTTGGCGCGGTGCTGTTGCTGGCATGGTTCAGGAGGCCGCCGCGGGCGGCCGCATTGCGGGTGGAGGCCGAAGGACTGGCTGGTCTGGACGGCGCGGGACGGGTCTGCTGGCAGGTGCCGCTTCCGGCGGCGGATTCCGGCCTGGGGCTGGACACGGAGAAATCGAAGTCCGTGCACCTCGACGTGGATGGAGACGGGCAGAGAGAGTTCCTGGTCCTGGCGGTTCACAAGAGGGAAGGCATGGCCGGAGCGGCCGAAGATGGGTGGCATGAGCTGATCCTGGTGGAGGAGGACGGGCGGCGGCGGTGGTCGAAAAAGGTGTCCTGCCGGATCCCGGATGCGACGGGGGCGCCCTTTCCCGACGAGTGGCTCGTGCTCGCCATGACGGGGGCGAAGGACGTGGAACGGGACCGCATCTGGCTGGGGCTGGGCCACGTGTTGCGATTTCCGGGCGTGGTGGCGGAGCTCGAGCCGGGTGGTTCCCTGAAGCCGGTGTTCGCCAACCACGGCCATGTAAACTCGCTCGTGACAGTGCGGCATGGAGGGAGAAGCTGGCTGATCGCCGGCGGAGCAACCAACGCGCTGCGGGGCGGGTTCCTGGCGCTGCTGGACACGGACCGGGGCCTCTCGAAGGCACCTGAAGGCGGGCCAGCGCGGTACCGGATGAACCTGCGGACCGGAAGCGGACCCGAGGTGTACTATCTGCTGCCGAGTCTCGATTTGACCGAGGCTTCCGCATCGGACGTCAATGCTGCCGCCTTGATTCGAACCGAGGGAGACAGAGGGGTGGCCCGCATCGATATCGGCGGCACCCCGTGCAGCGTGTATCTGGAGTTCGGCCTGCCGCTGCGGCCGCGCCTGGCGCGGATCACCGCGGCCTGCGCAGTGATCCACAGGCAATACGAAATGCAGGGACTGCTGCGCCACAGCTTCGAGCGTTGCCCGGACTTCCAGGATCCGATCCGCCTGAGGCGCTGGACTCCCGGCGAAGGCTGGACGGAAGAAAAGGTGCGGCTGGCGACGATGGCCAACGTCCTGTAACGGGGAAAGAGGCTGAACCCGGAGGTATGCTGCAGGTCATCGCTGCGCCGCGCAGGCGGGCTGGCGTCCCCCTTGTGGCGGTGGAAGTGCAGGCGCTACGCCGGTGCGAGCCGGGCCGGCGCCGGCCGGCCGGCGTGATGACTCTTGAGAAGGATCCTTTTCCACGGAACTCTGCTGGCCGGAGCCAATCGAGCCGATAGAGAAGGAGAGGGAAACTGTCCCGAATGCCGGTGAAAACGGAGCAATCAGGGAAGCTCCCCGCCGCACGCTGGCAGGAGCGCCTGGCAGCAATGCGGCGGTGGGCGCTGCGCAGCCGCGGCGTGGCCACGGTTGTCTTGTGTTCCCTGGCGGGGTTGGCGCTGGGCGTGCTGCTGTTCCTGCTGATGATCGAGCGGGAGGAGTCGCTGATCGTGCGCGAGCATCAGCGCATGGCGCAGGCGCAGATCGCCGCGCTGGAGGCCGAGGTGTCGACGAGCCTCCATGTGCTGAGGGCGTTGCAGGGACTGATGCAATTCGAGCCTGATCTGGGACCGCATGCCTTCCGGGCCTTTTACGAAGTGATGGTGGAGAAGGTGCAGCCGCGCACGGCGGTGCGGTTGGTGGAGTGGCTCCGGGAGGTGCCGGCGCCGGAGCTGGCAGACTACGAGAAGCAGATGCGGGTGCGGCTGCGCGATCCGGCGTTCCGGGTGTGGCAGCCCGACCCGCCGCGGGGCAGGCGCCCGGCGAGCGGGCGCCCGCGGTATCACGTGGTGGAGATGATCGAGCCGGCAGAAGAACACGGCATGGTGCGGGGACTGGATTCGGGCCATGCAGAGGCAACGCAACGGGGCATCTGGCAGGCGCGGCGCACGGGACGGATGGCGGCGACGGCAGGCTTCAAACTGGCGCAGGACGAACCGGGACGGGTGAGTGTGATCGTTTACGCGCCGGTCTGCCGGGAAGGAGGACTGCGTCCCGGAGCGGCCGGATGCGGGACTCCGCTCGGGCTGGCGGCGGTGGGGCTGAGCGTGCACGCGCTGCTGGACGCGGCGCGGGCGCCGGCAGCGCGGAGCGAGTTCTCCGTGCAGATTTTCGATGAAGGCATCCACGGAGACGAGCGGGTGCTTCTGGCGGAGAGGAACGGGGGCTCCGAAAGCGGGGGCGCCTGGCGGATGGTACAGGCGCCGCCGGTAGCGGCGGTGATCCGGGTGGCGGACCGGAACTGGCATGTGGTCTGCCGCGGGACCTACCCGTTGCCGTGGTCGAGGACCTGGCCGGCGTTGCTGCTGCTGGCGACGTCCCTGCTGATTACGGCGGCGGTTGTGGCGCTGATCGTGAGCCTGCATCGGCAGAACGCCCGGGTCCGGGAGGAAGTCCGGCGGCGCACGCGGCAACTGCGGCGGTCCATGCGGCTGGCGCGGGAAGGCTCGGAAGCAAAGAGCCGGTTCCTGGCGAAGGTGAGTCATGAGATTCGCACGCCCCTGAACGGCATCATCGGCCTGACCGGTCTGCTGCTGGACCAGGAACTGACCGCCGCGCAGCGGGAATCCGTGCAGGTGATCCTCAGCGCCGGCCGGCACCTGCTGGCGGTGCTGAACGACACTCTGGACCTTTCCAAGATCGAGGCCGGGAAGCTGACGCTGCAAAAGGAGCCGTTCGAACTCGCCGCGCTGCTCCGGGAATGCGAGCGGATTTTCCTTCCGGCGGCGGAGCAGAAAGGGCTCGCGTTCCGGGTGTCCGCCGGCAGCGGCCTGCCTCAGTGGGCGCTGGGAGACGTGACGCGGCTGCGGCAGGTGATCTGGAACCTGTTGAGCAACGCGGTGAAGTTCACCGAACAGGGGCAGGTCGAGCTGCGGGTGACGGCGGAAGGGCCGGAGCTGGTGCGGTTCGAGGTGCAGGATACAGGGCCGGGCATCGCGCAAGAGGATCTGGCGAAGCTGTTCGAGCCCTACTATCAGTCCAGCCGGCCAGGGCGGCAAGCCGAGGGAACGGGTCTGGGACTGGCCATCAGCCGGCGCCTTGTGGAGCTGATGGGCGGCGAGATGGGATGCGAGAGCCGGGTTGGCGAGGGGAGCCGGTTCTGGTTTCAGGCGCCGCTGCCGGCGTGCGGATCTCCCCGGGGAGAGGCGGCGCCGCAGGCGCCGGCGCAGGCTTTCGAGGACGTTTCCGTGCTCATCGCCGAGGACAACCAGGTGAACCAGAAGGTGCTCGCCCGGCTGCTCGAGCGGCTGGGCTGCCGCGTCTCCATTGCGCAGGACGGCGTAGAGGCTGTGGAGGCGGCGCAGCGGGAGACTTTCGACGTGATCTTCATGGACTGCCAGATGCCGCGGATGGACGGCTATGAGGCAGCGCGGCACATCCGGCGGATGGCGGGGCCGATGCAGCAGGTTCCGATCGTGGCGCTGACGGCGCACGCGCTGGAAAGCGACCGGCAGCGCTGCCTTCAGGCAGGCATGAGCGATTACGTCACCAAGCCGGTGAGCCTGGAAAGCCTGCGCGCCGCGCTGGAGAAAGCCGCCGCGCGGCCGGCGGCCGCGCGCGGCGAATAGCGGTGCGCAGGTCTGTTACACTCAACGCGAAGCAGCGATGTCCATAGCAGCAGAGCAAGTCCTCGATCTGTTCCGGCAGACGGGCGCGTTTCTGGAAGGCCACTTCCAGCTTTCCAGCGGCCTGCACTCGCCCAAATATCTGCAATGCGCGCTCGTCCTGCAACACCCGCGGCACGCTGAGACGCTGGGCCGGGCCATTGCCGAAGCGGCCGCGGCGGAAGTGGATTTCGTGGCCAGCCCGGCCATGGGCGGGCTGATCATCGGCCATGAGGTGGCGCGGGCGCTGGGGGTGCGGCACATCTTCGCCGAGCGGGACGCGCAGCGGCGCATGACCTTGCGCCGGGGCTTCGCAGTGCGGCCGGGCGAGCGGGCCCTGATCGTGGAGGATGTGATCACCACCGGCGGCAGCACCCTGGAGGTCGCCGAACTGCTGCGCGGGCTGGGCGCGGAGGTCGTGGCGGCGGCGTCGATCATCGACCGCAGCGGCGGCGCGGCGGATCTGGGCGTGCCGCGAGTGGCGCTGGCGACGCTGACGGTGGAGGCCTGGCTGCCACAGGATTGTCCGCTCTGCCGCAGTGGTGCGGCGGTGGTGAAGCCGGGCTCGCGCTCACTGTGACGGGCCATGCGCCGCATCCGCATCGTCGTGGCCTATGACGGCACGGAGTTCCACGGCTGGCAGGTGCAGCCGGGCCTGCCGACGGTGCAGGGATGGCTGGAAAGGGTGATCGGCCAGATCGAAGGCGCGCCGGTGAAGGTGCACGGCAGCGGGCGAACCGACGCAGGCGTTCACGCGCTGGGGCAGGTGGCGGCCTTCTCGATCCGCAATCCGATCCCCTGCCCCAACCTGCGCAAGGCGATGAACCGCCTGTTGCCGCGGGCGATCCGCGTGCTGGAGGCGGCCGAGACACGCGAGGACTTCCACCCGCGCTATGACGCGCGCAGCAAGACCTACGAATACCGCATCTGGCGCGAAGAGGTCTGCCCGCCGCACCGCCGGCTTTACTTGTGCCACTTCCCCTATCCGCTCGATGAAGAGCGCATGATGGAGCTGGCGCCCCTGTTTGAGGGCGAGCACGATTTCTCGGCCTTCGCCGCCGCCGACGAGCGTGACGAGATGGGCGGCAGCAAGGTGCGGAGGATCTTCGAATCGAGGATGTGGCGCGAGGGAGCGGAACTGGTTTACCGCGTGCGCGGTTCGGGATTTCTCAAGCACATGGTGCGGATGATGGCCGGGGCGCTGGTGGAAGCGGGCAAAGGAAACCTGGCGCGCGAAGATTTCGCGGCGCGGCTCAAGCCGGGTTTTCCCGGCAAAGCCGGACCGGCGATGCCTTCTTCCGGGTTGTTTCTGGTGAGCGTGGAGTACGAAACATGAGGACCTGTTTTCTTCTGCTGTGTTTTGCGGCGGCCTGCGCGGCGGCGCCGCCGGCGCCGGTGATCTACGACACCGACATGGGCAACGACATTGACGATGCGCTGGCGCTGGCGATGCTGCACGCGCTGGACGCGCGCGGCGAGATCCGCCTCCGCGCGGTGACGGTGACGAAGGACAACCCCTGGGCGGCGCGCTACGTGAGTGCGGTAAACCGCTTCTACGGGCGCGGGGACATCCCCATAGGCGCCGTCCGGAACGGGGTGACCAAGCAGGAAGGCAACTATATCCGGCGCACCGTGGAAGAAGGCCGCTGGCCGCATGACACGGAATTTGCCGACGCCGTGGATCTGCTGCGGCGCACGCTGGAAGCGGAGGCCGACGGCAGCGTGATCGTGATTCAGGTGGGGTTTTCGACGAATCTGGCGCGGCTGCTGGATGCGCCCGGCGGGCGGGAGCTGGCCGCGAAAAAAGTGAAATTTCTGTCGTTAATGGCTGGTGATTTTACCGGAAAAGGCCCTGAATATAATGTGAAAGAGGACATTGCTTCGGCGCGGAAACTGGCCGCCGGATGGCCGACGCCGATGGTGTGGAGCGGTTTCGAAGTCGGGCGCACGATCCGGTTTCCGGCGCGGTCGATCGAGCGGGACTTCGGCTGGGCGCCGCGCCATCCGGTGGTCGAAGGCTACAGGAATTACATGAAGTTCCCCTACGACCGCGAGACGTGGGACCTGACCGCGGTGCTCTATGCGGTCCGCCCCGATGACGGCTACTTTTCTCTCTCCGAGCCGGGGCGCGTGACCGTGGACGAGCGGGGCATGACGCGGTTCGAGCCGGACGCCGCCGGGCGGCACCGGCATCTGAAAGTGGATGATACGCAGCGGGCGCGGGCTCTGGAAGCGATGATCTGGCTGGCCTCGCAACCGGCGCGCGGCGGCGTGCGAAACTAGGAAATAGCATGAGCGAGAAGCTGACAGCGCCGCTGCCGCCTCTGCCGCCGGTGCGCCAGTGGCTGCCGCCGCTGGTGATCGCCTGGCTGGTGCCGGGCGGCGGGCATTTTTATCTGAAGCGCTACTACCGCGGGGCGATCCTGGGCGGATGCACGGCCATCCTGTTCGTGCTGGGGCTGCTGATGCGCGGCTACCTGTTCGAGCCGATGACCGGAGACCTGCTGACCACCATCATATACGTGGGCGGGGCCATCGCCGACCGGGCCACCGGGCTGCTGTACCTGCTGGCGAAAATCTTCGGCTACAACGCGCCGGATGCGGCCGGCCACTCGATCGATTACGGGACGAAGTTCCTGGTGATCGCGGGGCTGTTCAACATCCTGGCGATGGTGGATGCGTTCGAGATCGCCGCCGGGCGGAAGGACTGAGCCATGAAGATGACGCTCACGCACTTCGAGGCGACGCTGATCCTGGCGGTCTTCATTTCCGCGGTGCTGGCGGTGGTGACGAAGAAAACCGACGAGGAGCGCTTCCGTTACGGGATGCGCTCGCTGGGTTGGTTTTTCGTCACGGTCTTCGGGCTGGCGTGGCTGATGTATTTCGGCCACCGCTGAGCGCAGATCACTTCCTCACGCGGGTGACGGTCTCGCTCACCGTCTCCGGGCGGCCGAGTTCCTTCGGGCTGTTCAGGCTGGGCCGCTGGACGGAAAACACCGTGACCACAGAGCCGTCCGGGCTCTGGCGCGAAGTGAAGATCTGCCGCTCGCGCAATTGCGCCGGCGAGCCGGGCTCGATGGCGCGGCCGGGGGCGTTCACTCCATAAACGTCGACCACCGTGTCCTCCGTGCCGTCCGGGTTCTTGCGGGTGACGCTGGAGACTTGGCGGCTGAGCCGGAGAACGCCTGAAGTCGCGGCTTCGTATTCTTCCACCTGCTCCTGAAGGGTTCCATCCGACTCCCGGGCGCGAACGACGCGGCGCTGAGCCGGGATGAAGGCGCCGTTGGCGTCGCGTACGTAGACGGTCTCGTCCCGCTCGCTGGCCTTATCCGCTTCGCGCACGGTCTCCCTGGCGGTTCGCTTTTCAAGCAGCTCGAAGCTCCCATTGATGGACGGCCGTTCGATACGGGTCTCGCTCACCGTCTGATCGCCCTGTTTGCGGGCCTCGCGGACGGCCTTTTCGGCAGGGCGCAAGCTGCCATTGATGTCGCCGCGGTAGACGGTAGAGACCTCGAACAGGGAGCCGTCGGGCCTCTGGGTGGTTTCCGTGACGATCTTTTCAGGGGGGAGAGGCGCCCCGTCCGAGTCAAAGCGGTGGATGAGACGCTCTGTCACCACGGTCCCGTCGGGGCGTTTGGTCACCCGTTCTTCCGTGCGCGACACGGGAACCTGGCGCCCGTTCAGGTTCCTGATGGTCTCCGAGCTGGAGTTGCCTTCGCGCGTGGACACGGACCACTCCACGCGGTGGCCGTTCGGATCGAAAACGTAGGTCCTGGATTCCCGCTGCTGGCCAAAGAGGCCGGCGCAGGCGAGCCACACGAAGAGTGAGCGCCTCATAATCGGTATCATCGGCACTCGGCCTCCCGAAGATTAGCCCCGGATCACTGGTAAACGCTGACCGGGGGCTGCGGAGGGTTCAGCTTGACTTCAATCGTCCGCTCTTCTTCGTTGATCTCAAAGGTCTGACCGAACGTCTGATAGCCCTTGGCGATCACCTGAACGAGGATGTCCCCCTGCGGCAGCGGCGGGATCTTGGCCACGCCGTCCTGGTTGGTGCGGGTCTGCCAGCTTGTGTAAACCTTCTTGCCCAGTTTGACGTAGTTGCGCCCCCGCACGAACTTCACTACGACGCTCGCCTGGGCGATGGGCCGCCCCGTGTGGCTCTTCACTTCCACGCGCAGCGTCGTCATGGGCGGATCCGCCCGCAGCGGGATCACGAGCAGCGACGCCAACAGCAGCAGCCGGATTCGTGCACCCATACATCCATTTTACGCCGCCCAGGGGGGGCCGATTCAGCCGTTTTGCCACCCTCGATTGGGTTTCCGTCAGGCGATGTCTGGCACCAGAAACGAGCGGAAGCCGCCGAACAGGCGGCAGACGGCCTCCGCGGCGCGGAAGCCGCTCCGGGCAGCCCCCTCCATGGTGGAGGGCCAGCCGGTCTGCGTCCAGTCCCCCGCCAGAAAGAAGTTCTCGAACCGCGTCTCCGGGTGCGGCCTCCGCGCGGCGAGCCCGGGCCGCGCGGAGAAGGTGGCGCGAACTTCCTTGACTACGTGGAAGCGCTCCAGCCTCGCCAGGTTCGCCTCCGGCAGGTAGCGGCTCAGGTCTTCCACCGCCCGGGCGGCGGTCTGTCGGCGCGGCCAGGTTTCCAGGAACCGCGCGGCGCTGACGACAAGCTGCAGATAGCGGCCCTCATGCTTGTTGAAGAACCACTGGAACGGCGAATCGAGCAGCACGGCGTGCGGCAGTTCCGTCACCGGCCGGTCGAACCAGAGATGGATGCCGGCGATGGGCGAGTAATCGAAGGCGGACCAGTCGTCAAGCAGATCCGGCAGCAGGCGCCGCAACGGCTCGAAAGGCAGAGCGGAAACAAAGGCGTCGGCTTCCACATCTCCGTGTTCCGTCTCAAAGGCCCGCACGCGGCCGCCCTCCGTGCGCACCCCCGTCACTTTGCGGCGCAGCAGCACTTCAGCGCCCGTGCGTGCCGCGAGCCGTTCCGCCGAGTGCATCTCGCCGAGCGGCAGACGCGGCACGCCCATCTGATAAGCGTCCTTCGAAGAAAGAAAGGCGAGATGGAAAACCTGGAAACCATGCGAGGCGGCCATGCGGTCCAGCTCTTCATTGACGGCGCTGACGAGCACGGGCGCCCAGAAGCGGCTGATGGCGCGCGGGCTCTGGCGCTTCTCTTCCAGCCACTGCTGCATGGTGATTGTGTCCAGATCCGCGCGCCGGCCGTGTTCGCGGCGCAACGCCAGCAGCGCTTGCGCGGCCCGGAGCTTTTCGGCCGCAGAAAGAAAGCGCAGCGCGCCGAAGCTGCCGGCGAAGTGGGCGGGAGCTGGCAGGATGCCGGCGCGGAAGACGGAGCGGCGGCCGCCCGGCTCGAGATAATGGAATTCCCGGTGGAATTCGACTTGGGAATCGACGCCCAGACGGCGGTAAAGATCCAGCAGATTCACGCAGCATTTCAGCAGAATATGCTGGCAATTGTCGATGATTTCACCCTCGCCGCCCGGCAGCGCAAAGGAGGAGGCGCGGCCGCCCAGGTACGGGCGGGATTCGAGCAGAATGACGCGGCAGCCCGCGCCGGCCAGGGCGGCGGCCGCGGCGGCGCCGGCCACTCCTCCGCCGGCGATGGCGACCGTGCGCATTCAGAAGCGCAGCGGCAGGCGCGCCCGCTTTCCGCCGCCGCCCTCCGAGTCCCAGGCAAGAGCGAGCCAGGCGCAGATCAGCAGGAACAGCACGTAGATGGCGTCGGAAAGTGTCATGCGTCTGATTCCAGTCTGCCCGACGAGGCCCGGCCGCACAACGGCCGTGCCGTACCAGTACCGGGGGCAAGTTGCCCAAAAAGAAGCCGTGACTTGCCCCAATCTCCCCTCAGGCGCGGCCTTAGCCGGACGCGCCGCCCCCGCCGGCGGGCTTCGGGCCGAACTCGCGCACCATGTTCTCGATCATCATCAGGCCGTGATCTCCGTCCTGCGAAAGCAGGCTCTCCGGGTGGAACTGCACGGCCTCGATCGGAAGCGAGCGGTGCCGCACGCCCATGATGACGCCGTCGTCGCTCTCCGCGGTGACTTCCAGTTCGGCCGGCAGTCTCTCCCGGATTGCGAACAGCGAGTGATAGCGGCCCACTTTCAGGTCCTGAGGGAGCCCTCGGAAGACGCCACGCCCGTCGTGGCGCACCCGCGAGGGCTTGCCGTGCATTGGATAAGGCAGCACTCCGAGTTGGCCGCCGAACGCCTCCACCACGCCCTGCAAGCCCAGGCACACACCGAACACAGGCAGGCCGCGCCCGGCGCAGGCGCGCACCACCTGCGGGACGCCGAAGTCCGAGGGCCGCCCCGGCCCGGGCGAGATCAGCACGATGTCAGGCTTCAACTCATCGAGCAGCTCGAGCGGAAATCCGGCCCGGTAAGTGGTCACCTCTGCGCCGGTCTGCCGCACATAGTTCGCCAGCGTCTGGATGAAGCAGTCGTCGTTGTCAACCAGCAGGAGGCGCAAGCCGCGGCCGGGCTGCCGGCGCCGCGCGTGTCTGCGGTCCTCAGGCTGCGGCTCGAGCGAACGGAAGAAGCCAGTGGCTTTCAGCCGCGTCTCACGCTCCTCGGCCGCCGGATCCGAGTCATAGAGGATGGTTGCGCCCGCCCCGTAGCGCGCCAGCCCGCCGCGGAGATGGACGGTGCGGATCAGGATGCCGGTGTTGATGTTGCCGTTGAGCGACAACAGGCCGACGGCGCCGCCGTACCAGCCGCGAGCGTCTTTTTCCAGATCCTCGATCGCCTGCGCGGCGGCCTTCTTCGGAGCGCCTATCACGGTCACCGCCCACATATGGGACAGGAACGCGTCGAGGGAGTCGTAGCCCTCGTCGAGCTGCCCCTCGACGTGGTCCACGGTATGGAAGAGTCCGACGTAGCGCTCGATAAGGCGCCGCCCGATCACCCGCACCGATCCGGGCTTGCAGACGCGCGACTTGTCGTTGCGGTCCACGTCGGTGCACATCGTGAGCTCGCTCTCCTCCTTGGGCGAGTTGAGCAGCTCGCGGATCAGGTCGTGATCGCGCAGCGGATCTCCCGTGCGGCGCGCCGTCCCGGAGATGGGGCACGTTTCCACGCGGCGCCCTTCCACGCGGACGAACATTTCGGGCGAGGCGCCGGCGAGCTGTTCGTCGCCGAACTGGAGCAGGAACTCGTACGGGCTGGGGCTGCCCTTCTGGATGCGGCGGAACAGCTCGGAGACGCTGCCCTCGAAGCCCGCGGAAAACGTCTGCCTCAGGACCACTTCGTAGTAGTCGCCGCGCTTCATGCCTTCGCGCACGCGCTCGACCTTGGCCATGTACTCTTCGGGCTCGTGATCGCTGGTGATTTCACACGGGCCCGATTTCACTGCCGGCGGGATGTCGCCGCCGGTGCGGGGCAGGCCCAGCGTGGACAGGCCTTCGTAGTCGAAATCATATTCGAACCGCTCGATGATCTCCTTCTTGCGGTCCATGAAGCTGATGTCGTCGCAGAGGAACAGCCGGAGATCCTTCTGTTCGGCGGGACGCGGCAGGCGGAAGCGGATGGGATCGAATTGGAACAGCAGGTCGTAGCCGAAGGCGCCTACCAGCGCCAGGCGCCCGTCGCGAGGGTGGCGGAATTCTTCCACCAGCGCGCGCAGGATCGAGAAGAACGACGGCTGTTTGGAGCGCTCCTCTTCCGGGAACAGCTCCGGCAGCGGTTTCAGGCGGCCGCGCAGGACCCCCTCCGCCAGCTCGAAGGATTCCCAGTGAGGGTGGTTCCGCAGGATGTGAAAAAACATTTCCGCCAGCATTTGTCCGCGCAGGTTGAGCGGGCGGAATTCGATGCCGCGCCCCGCGCCTGAGATCTCCAGCGGCGGGTTGACGCTGGCCACATCCCATCGGGAATAGCGCTCCGGGTACTCATAGCCGGAGGAGAGATAGATGCCGCGGCGGCGGTCCAGCTCGCGCATCAGGTGATCGAGTCCCTTGCGGAAAGGTTGCCGCGATCGCGTGCGCGTGACCGTGACGCCGTGCGGGGTCGTGTAGCGAAGGATGGCCATCCGGAAGTATCAAGGGTAACATCCGCGGGGCCGGCCAGGGCGGCAGCCCGGCTCCGGCATGCGGTGCGCGGCGCACCGCCCACCGGCTTGACACCCGCAGATCCCAACGTGCGCCATCAGAACAGGCCGGAGCAGTTCGAACCTGTAGTACCGCCGTACTACGCAATTTCGGGACTTCCGCGCTATTGATTCAACTGAGAATCGCCCCGATCATGCCATTAGGGACAAACGCCATGATGCCCTTCGACTTCGATACCACGCCGAATGAGGTCCAGCGGTCGGATCGCCGCCGCACGGATCGTTTCCCGCTTCACTGCGAGCTCGTCTACCGCATGAGCGGCAAGCGCCTGGCGCATGAACAGGGCGCCGGCGCCACCATCGACATGAGCAGCGGCGGCGTGTTGTTCCGCTGCGACCGGCAACTGCTGCCGGGCAGGCGCATCGAGATGGCGATCAGTTGGCCGGCGCAACTCGACAACCGGTGCAGCCTGAAGCTGATTGCGCGCGGGCGCGTGGTGCGCTCCAGCGGCAATCAGGCGGCGGTCGCCATCCAGCAGTACGAGTTCCGCACGATGGGCAAGCACGGCCTGTCGCTGTAAGTTCGAATCTCTCTTCTCCTTACACCCACGAAGCGGGCCCGGCAGGCCCGCTTCTTTTTTGCGCGCAGGCGCGCGGGCCGCCTCCGGAACGGAGAACACGGCATGCCGGCCTGCCTTTGCCGCCTCACGCGCCGGGCGTTTCCAATTCCTTGCGGAACCACTCCAGCGTGCGCCGCAACCCCTCCTCAACACTTACCCGCGGACTCCAGCCGAGCACGGCGCGCGCCTTGCTGATGTCCGGGCGGCGCCGTTGCGGGTCGTCTACCGGCAGCGGCTCGAAAACGATCTCGGACCGGCTGCCGGCCAGATCGCGGATCATGCGGGCAAATTCGAGCACGGTCATCTCCTCCGGGTTGCCGAGATTGACGGGCCAGGCCTCCTGAGAGCGGCTCAGCCGCACCAGCCCTTCCACCAGATCGTCGACATAGCAGAAGGAACGGGTCTGGCTGCCGTCGCCGTAGACGGTCATCGGCTCGCCGCGCAAAGCCTGACGGACGAAGTTCGGCACGATGCGGCCGTCGTCGTGCTGCATGCGAGGCCCATAAGTGTTGAAGATGCGCGCAATGTGCGTGCGCAGTCCGTGGCGGCGGTGATAAGCCATGGTGAGGGCTTCCGCATAGCGCTTGCTTTCGTCGTAACAGGAGCGCGGTCCGACCGGATTCACGTGGCCCCAGTAGGTCTCTCTCTGCGGGTGCTCCAGCGGATCGCCGTAGCATTCCGATGTCGAGGCCAGCAGGTAGCAGGATTCCTTTCTCAGGGCGAGTTCGAGGAGATTGCGGCTGCCCTCGGCGCCGGTGCGGAGCGTCTCGATGGGATGGGCAAGGTAGTCCTTGGGGCTGGCGGGCGACGCCAGATTGAAAATGACATCGAGCGGCGCCGCCACATCAAGCGGATCGATGATGTCGTGGCAGATGAGCGAGAAGCGGGCGTGGCCTTGCAGGTGGGCGAGGTTGCGCGGCGAGCCTGTCAGAAAATTGTCGACGCCGATGACGTCGTGGCCTTCGCCGAGCAGCCTGTCGCACAGGTGCGATCCGATGAATCCGCCGGCTCCGGCAATCAGGATGTGCATGGGCTCCTCCAACCAGTCAAAGTTCCATTGTAGGGAGCGGATCGGGTAGAGTGGCAAAACAGCGCCTTGCACTGGTCATTGCTTCCTATGGAGACCCTTCTGTTCGCCGCCGCCCTGTCTTCGGCCGTTGTCTTCTGGCTGCGCTTCCGCGTGGTGGCGCGCGCCATTCTGGGCTCGAAGCCGGACACGGCATTCCGCCTGCGGCCGCTGGGTCCTCGCATTCGCCGCTTCGTTCGGGAAGTGCTCTGCCAGGCGAAGGTCATCCGCCACCGGCCGTGGGCCGGGCTGGCGCATGCGCTGGTCTTCTGGGGCTTCTGCGCATTCGCGCTGGTCACGCTCAACCATCTGGCGGAGGGGCTGGGGCTCAGGCTGTTCGATCTCCACGAGGGCGCCTTTGGGCGGGCCTATGGCCTGGCGGCGGCGCTGTTCGCCATCGCCGTTTCAGTGGCAATCACCGGCTTGGCGGTGCGCCGGTTCATTGTGCGCCCCAGGTGGCTGGGCGAGAAGGTCTCCCTCGAATCGGGCGTCATCGCGCTGCTGATTCTGCTGCTGATGCTCACGTATCTGGCCGGCTATTTCGGCCGTCCCGCGCATGGGAGCGTGGCGGAGCGGGCGCTGTGGTGGGCGCACACGCTGGCCCTGTTCATCTTTCTGCCGCTGATCCCGCACACCAAGCATCTGCACCTGATGCTGTCTCCGCTGGCTGTCTTTCTGACCCGCGAGCCGCTGGGACAGATCCCGCCGCTCGAAGGCGAGGACGATTTCGGCCTCGTCGCCGGAAAGGACGTGACGCGGCGCATGGCCTTGCAGGCCTTCTCCTGCGTCGAGTGCGGCCGTTGCCAGGAGCACTGCCCCGCGCACAACACCGGCAAGGAACTCAACCCGAAACAGATGGCGCTGGGCCTGCGGGCCTTTCTGCGCGAACACGGCCCCGGCGCAGAAGCGCCGCTCGTGGGGCCTCACCTGAGCGAAGCGGCGGCTTTTCAATGCACCACCTGCGGCGCCTGCGAATACCAGTGCCCCGTCGGCGTCGAGCACCTTCCCTTGATACTCGGCCTGCGCCGGGGCGCAGTGAATACTGGACGCTGGGAGGATGAGTACGGCTCCCAGCTTTTCGTGCGGCTCGAGCGGCAAGGCAATCCGCTCGGGCTGGCGGCATTCGAGCGAGACCGCTTCATTCAGAAAAGCGGCCTGCCGTGGTTCGACGGCACGCAGGAATACTGCCTCTGGCTGGGCTGCATGGGCGCCTATGATCCTCGCGGCAGGGAAACCGTGCTGGCGCTGGCGCGCGTGCTCCGGGCTTGCGGCGCAACATTTGGCGTGCTGCGCAAGGAAAAATGCTCCGGAGATGCGGCCCGGCGGCTGGGCAACGACCTTCTTTTCCAGCAGCTCGCTGAGTTCAATATCGGACAATTGCAGGCCGCAGGGGTGCGCAAAATCCTCTCGATCTGCCCGCACTGCGTCCGGACCATCGGGGAGGACTGGAAAGAATTCGGCGCCTCTTTCGAAGTGGTGCATCACTCCGAATGGCTTGCCCGCCACTTGCCCGGAAGCGGTGCGCGGGGAGCCGGAAGCGTTGTTTTCCACGATCCCTGTTATCTGGGCCGTTACCGCGGCGTCTACGAAGAGCCGCGGCGCGTGGCAGCGCTGGCGGGACGCCTCCTGGAGCCCCCCAGAAGCCGGGATCGCGGGTTCTGCTGCGGCGCCGGCGGCGGCTTGACGTTCCTCGGCGAAGAACAGGGCACAAGAGTGAGCCATGCGCGCGCTTCGGAACTCCTGGCAACCGGAGCGGACCGCATTGCAGTCGCCTGCCCCTTCTGCCGGACGATGCTGGAAGACGCAACCGCGTCCCTCAGCGGCGCCGCCGCGATGCAGGTGTCCGACATCGCTCAGATCGCGGCGGAACGGCTGCCGGACCTCACGGACGGGGCAGCGCCCGCCGCAAAACCGGCCGGAACGTAAGAGCATCTGGGGTCTGGTGCAAGAAAGTCGCCCGTGATCGCCCAGGCGCGCGACCGCGACCCGCCGCAGAGGTTGCGGTACTCGCACACCCCGCACTTGCCGCCCAGCGCGTCTCCATTGCGCAAGACCCGGAACAGCCGGGAATTCCGGTACGCTTCCGCCAAAGAAACAGACCGCACGTTCCCCGCGGAAATCTCCAGAAATCCTGACGGATAAATCTCCCCCGTATGGGAAATGAAGAGCAGTCCTTTCCCGTCGTTGATGCCGGCCTGGCGCGCGATCGCGCCTTTGGCCTTGCCACCCGGAGCCGCGCCGCCCGCCTTCCGCTGCTGCGCCACATAACGGCGGTAGTGCTGGGCCTCGGTCGTCTTGATGTCGAATGGAGCTGTCAACGAAATCCGGTACAAATGCTGGAACACCTGTTCGTATTCTTCCGCGGACAGGTCGTCTTCAAGCTGCGCCCGGCCCGTCAATACCAGGAAAAACACGCTCCATAACCGGGCTTCCGCGTCCCGGACCAGGGCCGCAATCCGGTCCAGCGAATCGAGGTTCCGCCGCGTCACCGTCGTGTTCACCTGGGTCTCCAGCCCGCAGTCCCGCGCAGCGCGCAGCGCCTCCAGGGTGATCCGGAAGCTCCCTTCCACGCCCCGGAAGCCGTCGTGCTGGGCGGCGTCCGCGCCGTCCAGGCTCACCGCCATCCTCGCCACGCCCGCCTCCCGGAATCGCCTGACAGCCTCCGCCGTCAGCAGCGGCGTGGCGCTCGGCGTGATGGTCGTCCTCAATTCAGCCCCGACGCTCGCCTCCAGCAGTTCGAACAGATCCGCGCGTTTGAGCGGATCGCCGCCCGTGAATACCAGCAGCGGGTCGCCAAATTCGCGGATCTGCCGGATCAGGGCGTAGCCTTCTTCGCGGCTCAATTCCGCCGGATGCCGCTCGGGCTGCGCCGACGCGCGGCAGTGCCGGCACGCCAGATCGCACGCCTGCGTCACCTCCCAGATCACGAGAAACGGGGCTTCCGAAAAATCGCGCATCGCGGGGCTGCCTCCCTTTCTCTAGCGTGCGCGGGGGGCCCCGTATCCGCAGTGACTTCGATCACCGACTCCGCCACGAGCCGGCCTCACAATGGGGTGGGATGTCCGGCCGGTCAGAATTCCGTCTCCGCTTCGGCCCGCAGCGCCTCGGCGTCGGTGATCAGAATCTGCCGCCGCTCGATCTTCACCATCCCTTCGGCCTGGAACCGCGCCAGGTTCCGGCTCACCACCTCGCGCACCGTCCCCAGACGCATCGCCAGTTCTTCGTGCGTCAGCGGTGCGCTCTCCATTTCCCCCCGCTCGTGCGACTCCAGCAGCAGCCGCGCCAGCCGTTGCCGCACGCTGCCGAACGTAATCGCTTCGATCAGCCCCACCAACTGGCGCAGGCGCCGCCCCAGGATGGCGAATACCCGCAGCGCCACTTCGGGATGCGCCAGGCAGTACCTGCGGAAATCCTCTCTGCGAATCAGGAAGGCAGCCACCGGCGTCAGCGCCCGCACTGTCGCCGGGTAGTCGCCTTCATCGAACAGCGGCACCTCCGCCACCGACGACGGCGCGCTCTCCATGGCCAGCATGATTTCGCGCCCGGTCGGGCTCGTCTTGCAGATCTTGACCGTCCCCTCTCCCAGCACGAACAGCCCTTCGCAGGGGTCGCCCTCGTAAAAGATCACATCCCCTGCCCCGTAGCGCTTCTCCACTGCCAGCTCCGCGAGCTCCCGGCGCAGTTCCTCCGGCAAAGTGCGGAACAGCGGAGTCGCGCGAAACACCTCTTCTCGGTGCACAGCCATGGGGGATCCCGGTGAAACTGCGGATCAGCCTCCACTGTACACACTGCGGCCTTTGCGCGGCAATCTGCCCAGATGGCGCCATCACGCGCCGGCGCCGGCGCATTGTCCTGGAAGCGTCCCGGTGCCAGTCCTGCCGAGACACGCCGGCCTGCGTCTCCGCCTGCCCTTCCGGCGCGATCCAGCAAGACCCGGAACTGACCGGAAATCCGGAATCGGAGCCACAACCATGACACAGCCTTACCTCTTCCTTGAGAATCTCGCCGAACACGCCGAATTGCCCCCAAACGGCATCCTTAGCCGCACGCTGCATGCCGATGACAAAACCAAAATCCTCCAGTTCTGTTTCGCCCCGGGGACCGAACTCTCGGCCCACACCGCTCCTGTCCCGGCGCTGCTGTACTTCGTCTGCGGCGAGGCCGAACTCCAGCTCGGCGAAGACCGCATGGACGCGCGCGCAGGCTCTCTCGCTTACATGGCGCCGCGTTTGGAACACGCCATACGCGCCCGCACCGAGGTCGTCATGCTCCTCGTCATGTTCCGCGGCACGCCTCAAGCCTGACACGAGCGCCGCGGCCCGTTTTTCCTGATGCCCGCTCGGCGATAATACGGGCAATGATGCCTGTCCCAGAGCCTGCCGTCCCGGGACTGAACGGCTCTCAAAAAGCCGCCGTCGAACGCGAAAACCAGGATGTCTGTGTCGTTGCCGGCCCGGGGTCCGGCAAAACCCGCGTTCTCGTCGAGCGTTTCGCACGGCTCGTCGAGAAAGGCGTCGACCCGGAAAAAATCCTCGCCATCACCTTTACGGAAAAGGCGGCCACCGAACTGAAACAGCGCCTCGCCGCCCGCTTCGAGGCCAAGGCGGAACAGCGCCGCAAAATCGAGCGCGCCCAGATCTCCACCATCCACGGCTTCTGCCACGCCATTCTGCGCGAACACGCCCTCGCCGCCGGTCTCGATCCCCGCTTCGAGCTTCTCGACGACCTCGAAGCCGCCCTCCTGCGCGGGGAGGCGATGCAGGAAGCGCTGGATGAATTCGCCGGCAATCGCCCGGAGGAATTCCTCAGGCTCGCCGAAGTCTGGCCCGCCGCGCGCATCGACGATTCGCTGCTCGCCGTGGCTGAAGCCATGCGCGCCGCCGGAAAGTTCGAGGAGGTTCTTGCCACCCGGGTAGATACGGCTGGCATCATTCAGGATCTCCTCGCGCAGCTCCGCTGCAAGCTTCATTCCGCCGAGGGACTCAACAGACCGACGACGGATGCACGGAGACGCAGGCTTGCTGTCATTCAAGACCTGCTTCAGCGCCTCGACCAGCTTTCCGTCCCTCAGATTGAGGAAATGATGGCGCTAATCTCACTGACCGGGGAGCGCGATACGGAGCTGAAGGCGGCGGTCAAAGCCGCGCGCGAGTTGATGCCCGCCCTCAAAGCCGCCTGGGTTCTTGAGCGCTTCCTCCCCCAGCGCCAGCTCCTGCTTGAAATCCTGCGCCGTTTTCACGATATCGCGCGCCAAAAGCGCAGATCCGCCGGCCTGCTCGATTTTTCAGACTTGGAAGAATACACTCTCGAGTTGCTCCGCGGGAATCAGGATATCCGCCGCGCCGTGTCTGACCGTTACGAGCACGTTTTGATGGACGAGCTCCAGGACACCAACCCTGTTCAGTGGGAAATTCTATCTCTCGTCCGCCGTCAGGGGCGTTTCTTTGCCGTCGGCGATGTGAATCAGTCCATTTACAGTTTCCGGCACGCCGAACCCGCTCTGTTCAAACAATACGAACAGTCCGTCTCATCAGGCGGCTGGACCGTCGACCGGCTCAGGGAAAACTACCGCTCGCGTGCGGAAATCCTCGATGCAGTTTCGCGTATCCTTGTGGACCCGCCCAAGCCCGGCATCGAGCCGCATACTCTCGAGGCCGCCTCTGCTTTTTCGGAGACCGGCGGACCTTACGTCGAGCTTCTTTGCGTAGACCGCCAGAACAACCCTGACACGGACGTCATGCTCCACCTGGCCGCCCGCTTGCGGGAACTCTATGGCACGACTCTCGCTGATGGAAAGACCGCCCGCTTCGACCACATGGCCGTCTTCGTCCGCAACAGTTCGTCATTCGCCGCCGTGGAAGACGCTTTACGCCGCTTCCGCATCCCATACGTGGTTGCCGGGGGCAAGTCGTACTTCGACTCGATCGAAGTCGTGGACCTGCTGAACGCCCTGCGCGTCCTCGCCCGCCCGGAAGACGACATCGCTCTGTTCGCGCTGCTCCGCTCTCCCTTCTTCGGGCGCAGCGATGAGGAACTCCTGCTGAACCGCGTCCGCACGAAATCGCTCGCCCTGCCCGAAGATGAGGCATTCCTCGACAGCTTGCGCGATGCTCTCGTTTCCCAGACTGTCTCGCTCGTCCTGAGCCGCCTGCTCGATGAAACCGGCTACCTGAACAGCCTCTCTGCTTCCGCGTCGGCCAACGTCGAGAAATTTCTCTCCCTGATCGATCAGACCGAACGCCGCGTTGGCCATGACATCGTGGCCGTCGTCGAGCACATCGAGCAGCTCCAGCAAGCCGCCTCGGAAGCCCAGGCGCCTGCGCTCGAAGCCGGCGATGCCGTCCGCCTGATGACCATTCACAAGGCCAAAGGCCTGGAATTCCCCATCGTCGCTGTGGCTGCGCTCGAAAAAGGCGAGCGCAACCAGACCGATGCCGCCCTCTACCATCCGGAATCCGGTCTCGGTTTCCGCTGGCTGATCGAGGACGGCGACACGGCCGACGACCTGTTTATGGCGAAAGCCAGGGCGTTGCTCAAAGAGAAGAACGACCATGAGCGCAACCGCCTGCTCTACGTCGCCCTCACACGCGCCATGGAACGCCTGATCCTCGCCTTCACCAAAACTTCTCGTCCCGGCCCCTGGCCCAATCTGATCCTCAATGGCCTCAGGCTCCAGATCCCTGCCGAGCCCGGCGGTCAGGGCGCGTCCGATCTCGCCGTCATCACCCATGTCTCCGGCGTCCCGGAAGTCCCTGCCGCACTGGACCTCCACGCTCCAGTTCCTCAGCCCGAGCTGGAACCTCTCTCCCCGCCCCGCGAAGCACCCTCTGAAATCGCCGTCACCGCACTGGCCACGTTTGCCCAATGCCCGCGCCGTTGCCTGCTCGAGAGCGTCCTCCACTGGCCTCTGCCCCCAGGCGGCGACGGCGGCGGCGCCCTCGGTCTCGGCACGGAAGTGCACGAATACCTCGCCGGTCTCCGCATGGAAGTCTCTGACGAAGCCCGCCAGCTCGCATATGCATTCGAACAGAGCCAGCTCGCCCGCCGCGCATCCCGCGCCCCGGTGCAAGAGCGGGAGAAGGACTTCCTTGTCGAAATCGAAGGCACGTTGCTCCGCGGCCAGATCGACCTCTGGTTCGACGAAGGCGACGGCCCCGTGCTTGTCGACTACAAGACCGACCGTTACCTTGGCGAAGCGCGCATGCGCGGCTACGAACTCCAGATGCGCCTCTATGCCATCGCCCTGGAACGGCTCACCGGGCGGCCCGTCCGCGAGGCCTGGCTCTTCCCTTTGCGGGAAGACGGCCCGCACCCGGTCGACATCTCGCACGCAGCCCTGAACGCCGCCCTCGAAATCCTCCGCCAGTGGCGCGCCGCCGAGCAGTCCGGCTCATTCCCCACGCGGGAATCCCCGGATTGCCAGTGGTGCCCCTTCGCTTCCGGCCCCTGCCCCGTGCCCCGCCCGCCCGGCCCCGGCTTGTAGCGCCCCGCCCCGGCGGATTATTCTCAACTGTTAGGCTTCGCGCGGCCCGGCCGCTGCGCCGCCCGGTATCCGGAAGGGGGAATTCCGCATGACGATGCCTGTCAAGGATGAAGGCGAGTTCGAACTGATCTTGGGCAACAAGCAGATCATCGCTGTTTTCGTTATCGTTCTGCTGCTGATGGGGCTGTTCTTCTCCATCGGCTTCCTCGCCGGCAGGCGCTCCGCGGGCGAGGCAGCCGCTGCCGGCAAGACTCCCGCCAGCATCCCCATCACTGTCGACGCCACCAAGCAGCAGCCTGCCGCCTCAGAGCCCTCCCCCGCTGAGCAGCAACCCGAAAGCCCGTCGAACACAGCCGCCGCTGCCACGCCGGAACCTTCCCAGCCGAAGCAGCAGCCGCAGGAGTCCAAACCGCAGCAGCAGGTTCCCCCGCGCCTCTTCGTCGACCAGCCGCCGCCCGGCACGTATCTCCAGGCCGCCGCCACCCAGCGCGCCGACGCCGAAACCATGCTCAGCTACATCATCGGCAAAACGGGCCTCTCCGGCTACGTCACGCCCTCGCCGAAGTCTCCCGAACTCTGCCGGGTGCTCATCGGTCCCTTCTCCGGCAATGAGCAGATGGCCGATGCCCGCGCCAAACTAAACTCGCTCGGCGTCACCAATGCCTTCCCCGTCAAGTATTGATGCGCCATCTTCCTTGCGACGCCTGCCGCAGGCAAGGATTCGTGCATGAGACTGGCATGGCTTTCCGCCGGCGGCGCGTTGCTCACCGCCCTGCTGCTGGCATCCCTGTTCCCGCCTGTGGGCTGGACGCTGCTCGCGCCCATCGCTCTCGCGCCGCTCTTGTATGCGCTCGCTCATGAACCCCGCCCGCTCCGCCGCTTCCTCGCCGGCTGGCTCTGCGGCGCCCTGTTCTGGCTTGCGGTCTGCCATTGGATCGGCGACGTCCTCGCCGCCTATGGCGGACTCAACCGCCCGCTCGCCTGGCTCGCCCTCCTGCTGTTCGCGCTCGCCAAAGGGCTCCACATGGCCGTCTTCTCGACGCTCGCCGGCCCCGTCATGCGCCGCTGGTGGGCCGTCCCTGCCATCGCCGCTCTCTGGACAGGCATCGAGCGCACCCACGGCCCTCTCGGCTTCGCCTGGCTCGCGCTCGGCAACGCCGGCATCTCCATGGCCGTGCCTCTCCGCCTCGCTCCCTGGACCGGCGTCTACGGCCTCTCATTCGTCTTCGCCTTGATCGGAGCCGCTGCCGCGGCGCTCGCTCTTCGCCGCCGCCGCGCCGAGCTCGCCTGGCTCCTCCCTCTTCTGTTCCTCTGGATCCTGCCGCCGCTCGAGCGCCGCAGCCTTTACGACCGCGAGGCTGTCGCCGTCCAGCCCGATGTCGCCGGCGATGCCCGCTGGGACGAGCCTTCATTGCGCGCGTCTACCCGGCGCCTCGCTTTCCTCACTCTGCAAAGCGCCCTCGATCCCTCCCGGCCACCGGCCTCACTCCTCCTCTGGCCCGAGGTTCCTGCGCCCTTCTACTACTATGACGACCCGCAATTCCGCCGCGAGGTCACCGAAACCGCCCGCCTCGCCCGCGCCCCCTTCTTGCTTGGCACTGTCGCCTACAACGCCGAACACGCCCCGCTGAATTCCGCCGTCCTCCTCGACCCTTCCGGCCGCCTCGCCGGCCGCTATGACAAGGCCCGCCTGGTCCCTTTCGGCGAATTCATCCCGCCGGGCTTCCGCTGGATCCAGAAGATCTCCTCCGAAGCCGGCGACTATGCGGCCGGCGACGGCGCGCGCGTTCTTGTCTCTGGCGACCACAGCCTCGGCGTCTTCATCTGTTACGAATCCGCCTTCCCCGACTACATTCGCCAGTTCGCCGATCAGGGCGCCCGCGTGCTCGTCAACCTCACCAATGACGGCTACTTCGGCCGCAGCTCCGCCCGTGCCCAGCACCTGCTGCTGGCCCGCATGCGCGCCGTCGAAAACCGCCGCTGGCTCCTCCGCCCCTCCAACAACGGCATCACCGCCTCCATCGATCCCTCCGGCCAGGTCTGGAGCCCCTTCCCCGAACACCAGCTTCACTCCGGAAGGCTTCCCTTCCGTTATCTCGACGAGCGCACCTTTTACACCCGCCACGGCGACTGGTTCGCCTGGCTCGCCCTCGCCGCCGGACTGGCCGCCTTCCTCGCCACCCAGATCCCCGTCTACCGCCCGCTCGAATAGAATGGCGCCATGATGCGCCTGCTCTGGATCGCCCTTGCCGCCTTCGCCGCCACGGCCGAACCTCTCCCGGTGCGCGGCATCCACCTCGCCGCTCCGCAGCCTGATGAACTCGGCCTCGCCCTCCGTTTCATCCGCGAGGCGTTGCCCAAAGAGGGCGTCAACACGCTCGTCCTCGAATTCAATTACCGCTACCGCTTTTCATCCCATCCCGAAGTGACCGACGAGCCGGCCCTCTCCCGCCAGGACCTCGAGCGCCTCGCCGCCGCCTGCCGCGAGGCCAATGTGCGCCTCATCCCGATGATCAACCTCCTCGGCCACCAGTCCTGGGGGAAGACCACCTTCGGCCTCTTGCGCGCCCACCCGGAATTGGACGAAACGCCCGGAAAATATCCGGACAATCAGGGCATCTATTGCCGCAGTTACTGTCCGCTTCATCCAGACGTTCACAACGTCATATTCGACCTGATCACGGAGTTGATGGACGCCACCGGCGCCACGGATTTCCATGCCGGAATGGATGAAGTCTTCCTCCTTGGCGAGGAAGATTGCCCCCGCTGCCGGGGCCGGGACCGGGCGGAATTGTTCGCGGGAGAAGTCAGAACAGTCCGCGATTTCCTCGCGCGCCGCGGCGCCCGCCTCTGGATCTGGGGCGACCGCCTCCTCGACGCGGACCTCACCGGGATCGGCAAGTGGGAAGCCTCGGAGAACGCCACCGCCCGCGCTATCCAGCTCATCCCCCGCGACGTCGTCATCTGCGACTGGCATTACGAGGCGCCGCACCCGACCGCGCCCTTCTTCGCCCTTCAGGGTCTCTCCGTCGTCAGCTCCCCGTGGCGCAAGCCTTCCGTCGCCCTCGAGCAGCTCCACATCATCCGCCGGACGCGCGCCACCGCCGCCCGCCCAGTCGCCGCACGGATGCTGGGCATGTTGCAGACCACCTGGGTCGGCTTCGGTCCCTTCGTCCGCGCTTACTTCGGCGAGGACAAGACCCCCCGCCCTCAGGCCGCCGAAGCCGTCCTCTGCTTCCGCGAGCTCTTCCAGGAACTGCGCCGCATGGACTGATCCACGCCCCTCACCCGTGCCGGATCACCAGCACATCGCCGTCCTTGACGATGTAGTCTTTCCCCTCCAGCCGCAGCAGCCCCTTCTCGCGCACGCCCGCATACCCGCCGTGCTCCACCAGCGCCTGCCATGGAACCACCTCCGCGCGGATGAACTTCTTCTCGAAGTCCGAATGGATCGCCCCCGCCGCCTTCACCGCCGTCGAATTCACCGGCACCGTCCACGCCCGCACCTCCGTCTCCCCCGCCGTGAGGAAGCTCATCAGGCCAAGCAGCCGGTACATCGCCGCCACCAGCCGGTCCAGGCTCGAACCCGGCAGCCCGTAAGACGCCAGATACTCCTGCTGCTCCTGCGGATCCAGCTCCGCCAGCTCCGCCTCGATCTTGCCGCATACCGCCGTCACTTCGCAGTGGCTTCCTTCTTTGACCAGCCGCTGCCGGTATTCCGCTTCGATATCCTGCATTCTGGCGGCGTCATTCTCGCCCACATTCAGCACATAAAGAATTGGCTTTTGTGAAAGAAACTGGAATCCGCGCAGCCGTTTTTCGTCCTCCCCCTCCAGCGCCCATTCGCGCAATGGCTCGCCGTTTTCCAGCATGCTTTTTGCCTTTTCCAGCAGTTCGAATTCCCGGTCAAGCCCGGGATCCTTGATCTTTTTCCGGTCCTTCTCCAGACGCTCCAGGCGCTTTTCAACCACTGCCAGATCGCTCAGCACCAGTTCCGTGTCCACGTCGCCGATGTCCCGCAGCGGGTCCACCGATCCCTTCTCGTGCGGCACCAGGTCGCTTGCAAACAGCCGCACCACGTGCGCCATCGCGTCCGCCACCCGCAGGCTCGCCAGATAGGAAGGGTCGCGCAGCGATTCCTTCGAAATCGAGGGGAAATCGATGAACTCGATCGTCGCGTGCGTCACCTTCTCCGGCATGAAGACCTTCGCCAGCGCCTCCACGCGCTCGTCCGGCACGCGCGTCACACCCACGCGCGTCTCCATCGAACCCGTGCGCGCCGTCTCGTGCACGCCCGTCAGAATCGTGAACAGGCTCGTCTTGCCCGTCATCGGAAGCCCGATAATCGCTGTTTTCATGTCTGGAAATACCGTTATTAGAGGGGAACTTCCACGAGTTTGAGGATCTCGCTCAGAATGCGCTCGCTCACTTCGCTCGAGCGCGCGATCAGGGTCGTCCGCTGGTTGAGCACCACGCGGTGCGCAAATACCGGCAACGCCAGCCGCTTGATGTCGTCCGGCAGCACGTAGTCCCGGCCTTCCATCAGCGCCATCGCCTGGGCGGCGCGGTACAGCCCCTGCGCTCCGCGCGGACTCACCCCCAGCGCGAGCTGCTCGTGCCGCCGGGTCTGCTCGGCGATCGCCAGGATGTAGTCCACCAGCGAGTCGTCGACGCGGATCCGCTCCACGGCCCTCTGAATGTCCACGAGTTCCGCCGGGCTGATCACCGGCTTTACGTCTGGCGCGGTGGCCGGTGTCGCCGACCTCACAATCTCCCGTTCGCTCGCCGTATCCGGATACCCCACCCGGATCCGCATCAGGAAGCGGTCCATCTGCGATTCCGGCAGCGGATACGTTCCGTGATGCTCCACCGGATTCTGCGTTGCGATCACCATGAACGGATCCGCCATCGGGTACGTGACCCCGTCGATAGTGATCTGATGCTCGTTCATCGCCTCCAGCAGCGCCGACTGCGTCTTCGGCGTCGTCCGGTTGATCTCGTCAGCCAGCAGGAGATTGGTGAAAATCGGTCCGCGCTTGAATTCGAACTCTCCCGTGCGCGCGTTGAACACCGTCACGCCCAGAATGTCGCCCGGCAGCATGTCCGACGTGCATTGCAGCCTGTGAAAGCTGCAATCCACGCTCCGCGCCAGCGCGTGCGCCAGCGTCGTCTTGCCCACTCCGGGCACGTCTTCGATCAGAAGATGCCCGCGCGACAGCAGGCACACTACCGACATCCGCACCACGTCCGCCTTGCCGCGCACCACGCCGTTCAGCGCGGCTTCCAGTGCGTGCAGTTTCGCCGATGCGGTGGCTACTGCCTCAGAAGCGGTCATCCTCTACCATCATAGCCGCCCCTGCCCGGAGCCTCACGCGCTGTAGCCCGCCTTCGACGCTTTCACCCGGCCGTTGGCCGCCAGATGCTCCAGGATGTGCGCCACCGATTCTTCGCTGTCCGCGCCGCTCTCCGCCGCAATCCGGTCCAGCGGTTTCGGCGCCGCTGTCAGCACGGAGAGAATCCTTTTCTGCAAATCCAGAATCGCCGCCGCTGCCTTCTTGCCCGCCTCCACGCCCGGCTGATGATAAGCGTTGATCCGCACCAGCGACGCATAGAAGCCCACCGCCCGCTCGTACAGCGCAATCAGCGCCCCGACGCTCCTCGCATCCACCCGCCGGATCGTGATCATCATCGACTCCCGCCCGTTCTCGCTCAGCGCCGCCCGGGTCCCCAGCAGGAAACCGTCCAGGTAATCTCCCGTGCGGACGCCCGGCTCCAGCTCCATCGCGTCTCCGCCATCTTCCAGCACCCGGATGAAGGTCACGAAAAAGTTGTTCACGCCCTCCCGCAACTGCTGGACATAGGCATGCTGATCGGTCGAACCCTTGTTGCCGTAGACCGTGATGCCCTGCTCCACCACGCGCCCGTCCAGATCGTACTGCTTGCCCAGCGACTCCATGATCAATTGCTGCAAATACCGCGAAAACAGCAGCAGCCGGTCCTTGTACGGCAGGATCACCATGTCCTTCCGCCCCGCCCCTCCCGTCGCGTAGTGCCACATCAGGGCCAGCAGCGCGGCCGGATTCCGCCGCGTCAGCCGCACCCGCGTCGCCTCGTCCATCCGCGCCGCCCCTTCCAGCAGCGCTTCCGTGTCCAGCCCTTGCAGCGCCGCCGGCAGCAGCCCCACGGCCGACATCACCGACGTCCGCCCGCCCACCCAGTCGAACATCGGAAACCGCTCCAGCCATCCGTTCGCCTGCGCGTAAGCGTCCAGTTTCGACCCCGGCATTGTCACCGCCACCGCCCGCGGCCCGAACGCCACGCCAGCCCGCGCGAATGCAGCCTCCGCAAGCTTCATTCCATTCTGCGTCTCTGGCGTGCCCCCGCTCTTGGAAATCACCAGCACCAGCGTCCGGTCCAGCTTGCCCTCCAGCCCCTCCAACACGCGCTCGATTCCGTCCGGATCCGTATTGTCGAAGAAGTGCAGCCGCATTCTGTCGCGCTTCGGATGTCCCAAAGCATCGGCCAGAAACATCGGCCCCAGCGCCGAGCCGCCGATGCCGATGCTCAACACCTCCGTGAACGCCGATGATTCGTGGATCCGCGCCGCGAACTCCCGCACCCGCTGCCGCGTCTGCTCGATCTCGATCCGCAGCTCCGCCCGCGGCGCCATTTGCGGCGCGCGCAGCCAGTAATGCCCCACCATCCGGTTCTCGTCGGGGTTCGCGATGGCGCCGCGCTCCAGCTCGGCCATTTCCGCAAAGGCTCGCTGCATGCGCGCCTCCATCGAATCCAGCCACGCGCTGGAGAAATTCATCCGCGACACATCCAGGCTCAGCTCCACCGCCGGCACCGTCACCAGGTATTCCAGATATCGCTTGTACAAAGGCATGGCGCTCTCCCCCAGCATATCGGTTTGCCTGCGTGCGGCGAGCCCCTCCGCCGTGGTCATAATGAGAGGGTATGAAGTGGCTCGCTTCCGCCCTCCTCTGCCTCTCTCTCGCCGCCGCCGACAAGTGGACCCCTGATGACATCCTCCTTCAGGAACAGGTCGGCGCCATCGAACTGTCCCGCGACGGACGCTTCATCGTCTACACCAAATCGCGCATTGACAAGGACAAGGGCGAATCCGTGTCGCATATCTGGCTCCGCCGCTTCGACGAATCCGAGCCCATCCAGCTCACCCGCGGCCAGGACAGCGCCTCCAGCCCAAAGATCTCCCCGTCCGGCAGGCTCGTCGCGTTCCTCACCAGCCGCCGCGCCGCCGCTCCTTCCGCGCCCGGCGGTTCCGCCGCTTCAGCCCCTGAGCCCTCCGGCCAGCAGATCTGGCTCATGAACACCTCGGGCGGCGAACCCTGGCAACTCACCCGTCTCGAGCGCGGCGTCCGCGCTTTCGATTGGATCTCCGACGACTCGATCGCCGCCGCCGCCCAGGAAGACCCATCCCTCTACCACCAGAAGATCAAGGAAGCCAAAGACACCTCGAACGTCGTCGATGACGAAGAACACGAGCCGCCCGTCCGACTCTTCCGTGTCGAGATCAAAGGCGGCAAGGTCACCCGCCTCACTGCCAACTCCGACCGCATCACCAGCATCGACGTCTCCCCCGATGGCCAGTGGGCCCTCACCATTCACAACCGCAGCCTTGCGGAAATTTACAACCAGAAAATCAAGCCCGCGGCGTTTCTTCACCACCTGCCTACCGGCCGCAGCGTCGAATTGTTCGCCGGACAGAAGCTGTATCCACGTTCTTTTCACTGGAAAGCCGACTCGAAATCGTTCTACTTCACGGCGCCATACACGACACACCCTTATCTCTATAACGCCAGCGTCACACGCCTCTATCATTTCCCTCTGACCCTGGCCGAGCCTTTCGAGGCAGCCGCCAAAGCCCGCCCCGCCGAGGTCGCCCTCGATTGGGACAACGGCCTCGCCGCATCCCCTGCCCCGCTGCCGGACGGCTTCCTCGCCCTTCTTGCCAGCGGCGCCCGCAACCGCTTCGCCCGGTATTACGAATCCGGGAACTCATGGCGCCGCGAATGGATCGACACCCCTGACGTTCACCAGATCGTCTCCTCGCTCGACGGCGCCCGCGTCGTCTATGCCCGCTCCAACGCCTCTTCGCCGGTTGTCTATATGGCCGCCAGCCCCGCCGCGAACCGCCTCGAAGAAGCGAAATCCGTCATCGAGCCCAACGAGAATCTCCGTAAAAAGACGATCGCCAAAACCGAGGTCATCCGCTGGAAAGGCGCTCTCGATGAGGAGATCGAAGGCATTCTCTATTACCCGCACAACTACCAGGCCGGCCGGAAATACCCGCTCGTCGTCATGATCCACGGCGGCCCGCACGGGCACGACGCCGACGCTTTCCGCGAAAGCTGGGGCTATCCCCATCAGCTTTACGCCCAGCGAGGCGCCTTCATCCTCAAGCCCAACTATCACGGCTCTTCCAACTACGGCCTGAAGTTCGGCGAATCCATCTCTGGCGGCAAGTACAACGACCTCGAATGGCTCGATGTCGAGAAGGGCGTCGATCATCTCATCGCCAAAGGACTCGTCGATCCGGACAGGCTCGGCGTCCTCGGCTGGTCCAATGGCTCGATTATCAGCATCGAGCTTTCCGTCCGCACCAACCGGTACAAGGCCGTTGGAGCCGGCGCCGGCGACGTGAATTGGACGAGCGATTGGGGCAACGCTGTTTTCGGAGATGCCTTCGAGCAGTACTACCTCGGCAAGACGCCGATGGATGATCCCGATTTCTATGTCAAGAAATCGCCTCTGTTTCAGATGAGCAAAGTCACCAGCCCCACCATCATTTTCTTCGGCACCGAAGACCGCCAGGTGCCCACCGAACAGGGCTGGCAGCACTACCGCGCCCTCCAGCATTACGGCAAGACGCCCGTCCGCTTCATTCTTTTCCCCGGCGAGCCTCACAGCCTCCGCAAGTACGTCCACCAGAAGCGCAAGGTTGAGGAGGAGCTCGCCTGGTTCGACCAGCACCTGTTCAGGACCGCTCAGCCCGCCAATCCTGCCCTCAAGCCCGCCTCGCCGCTCGCGGCCCTCGCCCACCTGAGGCAGGCATCCGACGTGCCGGAGACCGTCGAGCGCGGACCGATCGCCATTGGCCGCTTTGAGGTCACCCGCAGCCAGTTCCGCGCCTTCGATCCCTCTTACCCCGTCCCTGCAGGCACGGAAAACTACCCCGCCACCAACGTCACTTTCGAGAAAGCCCGGCAATATTGTGAATGGCTGTCCAAGAAAACCGGCCGGAAATACCGCCTCGCCACGGAGGAAGAACTCGGCGGCCTGCTTACCCGCAGCCGCAATGAGAACACGCTCGACTTCTGGGCAGGCTACACAGTGAACTATGACGACGCCGCCCGCCTCGATCCCCTCGTCCGCGATGCCGGCTCCGGCGCCCTGCTGAAGCCCGTGGGCTCGTTCCCCGGCTCCGGCGACGACCCCGTCTTCGATCTCGGCGGCAATGCCGCCGAATGGGTCGTCGGCAAGGACGGCAAGCCCAAGGTCCTTGGCGGCAGCGCCGACATGCCTGCCGACGCCAAAGCCCCCGTTACCTCGCGGCCAGACTACATCGGCTTCCGCGTTGTCCACAACTAACGAAAACGCGACAGCGGCCAGCCATGAAGCCGGGCTGCGCCTGGGAGCATGAGAATGCAGGTCTCTGCCCCGCCGTTGCCCTGTGCCGCCAAGGCTGCGTCAGCACGTTCCTGTGCCGCGAACGCAGGGCGCAACCCGCCCGGGAGGAAGTGGTCCAGACGTCGTTGCGCGCGTCATGGCCAGCCGCGAATTTCAAGATAGGAACACAACACCCTTGTCCGGCGCCAATTCCCCATCCTGACCATCGGCAGTACTCTTGGCCGGTTCGTGCTGCGATGGCTGCATGGCCTCGCCAGGTGCGGCCCGTCAGGGTTTGTTGCCTCTATGCATCGCCGCTCCTGTCTTCGCCTCCACCGAACTTGTTTCCCTCCAACGGGGCCATTTTGCGTGCCGCCGCCGTATTCACCCATTGCGGCCGGCAAAGCCTGGAGGGCCTGCCGCTCGCCGCCAGGAGCCTGCATCTGCCCTGCGCAGGGGTCACGGCCTGAAACGGTCCGCTCCGCCCTGTAACAATAGAGCGAGCGCATGGGCATCGCCGCCGATTTCGTGCTCATTGTCGTGGCCGGCTTCGCCGGCGCCATCGCCGCCCGCCTCCTGCGCCTGCCCCTGCTCGTTGGCTACATCGCCGCCGGCGTCATCGTCGGCCCGAACACCGCCGGCCCGACCGTCCAGTCCATCCAGGACATCGAATTGCTGGCCGAAATCGGCGTCGCCCTCCTGCTGTTCAGCCTGGGCCTGGAAATCTCCATCCGCGACATGCTCGCCGTCCGCCGCGCCGCCCTTCTGGGCGGTCCCATTCAGATCCTCGGTTGCGGCGCTCTCGGCTGGCTTGCCGGCCACCATTTCTTCGCCATGAATCAGACCGAAGCCCTCTGGTTCGGCGCCATGGCAGCCATGTCGAGCACCATGGTCATCGTCAAGATGATCGATGAGCGCGGCGTTTCCCGCACCCTGGCCAGCCGCGTCATGGTGGGCATGACGGTGATGCAGGATTTGGCCGTGATTCCCCTGCTCATCCTGCTGCCGCAGGCAGGCGCATGGTCCGGCGCGGCGGAGAGAATCCTGCGTTCCCTCGGCGCCGCCGCCCTGTTCGTGGGGATCGTCGTTCTGCTTGGAACCCGGCTGCTGCCATGGGTTCTGCGCCGCATCCTCCGCTGGGGATCGCGCGAACTCTTCCTGGTCGCAGTGGTCGCCATCAGCGTCGGCGTGGGGTTTGCCGTGAGCCAGGCAGGCCTCAGCTTCGCCCTCGGCGCCTTCATCGCCGGCCTGATCCTCAGCGAGAGCGAATTCAGCCACCAGGCGCTCAGCGAGCTGGCGCCTCTCCGGGACATCTTCGGACTTCTCTTTTTTGTCTCCGTCGGCATGCTTCTCGATCCGCAATACGTCCTCGCACATCCCGGAACAATCTTTGCCGGAGTCGTTTTTCTTTTCCTGATGAAATCCATCTTTATCGGTCTGCTCGCCCGCTCTTTCGGCTACATTTACATGGCCCCCTGGTTAATCGGCCTGGGCATGGCGAGCGTTGGTGAATTCTCCTTCGTGCTGGCACGCACGGCCATCCGCGGCGGCTTTATTTCCAAAGAGACCTACGACTTCTCCCTCACCTGCACCATCCTCTCCATCGCTTTCGCCCCCGCTGTGGCTTCTCTGGCGCTGCCGCTTGGCCGCTGGTGGCGCAGACGCTTTCCGCCCCCGAAAACCGTCCGGCACTTCGAGACGCCGCGCGAGCCGCTCCGCGATCACATCCTCGTCGCAGGTTACGGCCGCACCGGGCGCGCCGTCGCCGGCGTGCTCCGCTCCGCCGGCCTGCCTGTCGTCATCATCGAGCTCAACCATGCGCTGTTCAACGACATCCGCACCGACGGCATTCCCGCTCTCTGGGGCGACGTCGCGAGCGAGGAGATCCTCCGCGCGGCCGGCCTGAAAAACGCCCGCCTGCTGATCCTTACCGTTCCCGACGCCGATATCGTCCAGCTCGCCACCCAGCGCGCCCGCAAGCTCGCGCCACAGGTCCCCGTCATCGCCCGCGCCGCCCGCGTCCCCCTCATTTTCGAGCTCCGCCGCCTCGGCGCCGCTTCCGCCATCCTGCCCGAGTTCGAAGGCGGCATGGAAATGGCCCGCCAGGCAATGCTCCGAAGCGGCATCGACCCCGGGCGCGCCGAGGAGATCATCCTGCAGATCAAGGAGCGTTACGTCGGCGAAAGCGACTGAATCCCCGCAAACAGCCGCATCAGACCAGAAAACGCCTCACGCACAGCAGGGGAATGCCCCTTATTCCAAGTTTTCTTCTTCAGGAACTTCCCCAAATCCCGCCGTCCGCCGAAGGCTCTCCATTTTGTCGCCTCTTCCCGGCAGCAGAATCCGCCGGTAATCGTGCCAGTTCGATGCCACCAGGAAAATTGTGAACAAAATCGATCCCACCACCAGCAGCGTCACCGCGATCACCGCCGCATAGTGCATTCCCTTCAACTGCTCGCCGGCAAAAAACATCCTCTCGAACTCCCGCCCGAAGTTCATTCCGAAATAGCCGGTGATCATCGCCCCGCCGCCCAGGATCATGCTCAGCATCGCCAGGCGGTTGATCGATTCCGTATTGCGCTGCTGGTAGATGCGTTCCAGCGCGTTGTTCAGCTTCTCGATCTCCTGCTCGATCTCCGCCTTCATCAGCGGCACGCGGAACTCGGCGCACTGCATCTGGAAGTGCTCCATCTCTTCGTCCTTGTTCGCCAGCTCGCTGAAGTACCAGTAATTGGAGAAAAGCTGCACCTCCGCCATCAGCCGGGTCACCATCCGCGTGTCTTCGTCCGTGATGTCGTAGGAACCGAACTTGCGGCTCAGCAGCCGCGACACCAACGCCGTGCGCTCGCTGAAATCCAGCAGCGTCGCCCGGTAAAACAGCGCCACCACAGCCTGAAGGTAATACCGAGACATGAACATCCGGTGCACGAGGAACCCCTCGCGCAATTGATGTTCGTCGCAGTCGAACCGCCCCATCACCAGCGTCACATTCGAGTAACTGGAAAATCCGTACAGCGTCCCCTGATGCGCCCAACGCCGGTACACCTGCCGCCGCATCGCCTCGCGCGTAAATTCGCTGTCGTAGCGGTAGCCCTCGCCCCACCGGTCCACGTACAGGAACCGCGCCATCAGCATTTCGTACTCCTCGCTCTGGTCGAAGTCCGGCTCCACGCTTGCCGGATCCACCGACATGTAGGAGTACACCGTCATCCGTTCATCCAGCAGCGGTTCGAACTCCTGCCCGGAGTAATTCAGGAAATAGAGCAGCTCCGTGATGATCCGGCTCAGCGGCGGCAGATAGCCCCGCATCGCGCAGCGGGCGAACCGTTCCTCCACGAGCACCTGCGTCTCGCCCCCGCCTTCCAGCCGCAGCTCCATCCGGTTCGGCACCCGTCCCTCGCGGATCTGGCGCCCGCTCGAGGGGTACACCTTCCGCATCATTTCGTTGATCCACAGCGCCTGCGGAACCGGAATGTCGTTCGCCTCCACCCCGATCGTCAGAATCCCGATGCCGTTGGCGAACATAAAGAGGCGCAGGTCCGTCACCCGCACCGATGCGCTGCGCCCTCGCGCGTCCTCGGCGAAATAGATCAGCTTGCGCCCCGTCTCACCCAGATGCGCCAGCGGGATCTTGTACACCCGCAGCATGTTCTCCGGCGCGCCCTCTTCGCCCGCGACCCCTTCGCCGACGTCGAAAAACACCCGCCGCACGAACGGGTGGAAAAAGACCATGTCCTGGTAGGCGAACGAATCCATGTCGAAGCGCCGGAACGGGTCGCGCTGCCACCGCCCCAGCTTGCCCGGCACCGGCGAGCCCGCCCCCATGGCGTGATCGCCGATCCATTCGTCGAGCCCCGCCGTCCAGAGACGCTGCTTTTCCCAGACGCGCTGATGGTCCTGCATCACCGCTTCTTTGTCCACCGCGAACGGGAACAGAAAGTACGTGTGCAGGTGCTGCGCGCGCGCTTCCATTGAACCCGTATTGTATCGCGCCGCCTCCTCGAGCCGTGCGATGATGGCCATGATCCGCCATGAAATTCGCTGTCGTCACCGGCGCTTCCAGCGGGCTGGGCGAGACCTTCGCCCGCAAGCTCGCCGCCCGCGGTTGCTCGCTGCTGCTTGCCGCCCGCCGCATCGATCGGCTCGAGGCGCTCAAGCTCGAACTCGAGCGCAAAAACAAAGTGGAAGTGGAATGTTTTCCCTGCGACCTGGCCAAACCCGCTGAGGCCGAAGGCCTCGCCGCCCGGATCGAGGCCGGCGCCACGCCCGACCTGCTGGTCAACAACGCCGGCTTCGGCACGCTCGGCTTCTTCCATGAGACCGACTACGCCCGGCAGGTGGAGATGGTCAACCTGCACGTGCTCGCCACCATGCGCCTCACCCGCGCCGTGCTGCCTTCAATGATCCGCCGCGGCAGCGGCGCCATCATCAATGTCAGCAGCGTCGCCGGTTTCTGGCGCAGCGGCGGCAACGCGAGCTATTGCGCCACCAAAGGCTGGATGAACGATTTCACTGAAGGGCTGCGCATCGAACTCGACCTGCTCGGCTCGCCCGTCACCGTCCAGGCGCTGTGCCCCGGCTTCACTTACACCGAGTTCCACGACGTGCTCGGCATCGACCGCAACAAGATCCCCAAATGGCTCTGGCTGGACGCCGGCAGAGTCGTGGAAGCCAGCCTTCGCGGGCTCGAAACCAGAAAGCTGTTTGTGATTCCCGGCTGGCAATACCGCATCGGCGCCGCCCTCGGAGAACTGCTTCCTCTCGGCCTGCGCCTGTACTTCGAGCGCAAGAGCCCCCACAAGCGCCGCTGATCAGAACCGGAGCCGCTCGTAATCCACCGGCTCATTGGCCAGGTGCAGCAGCGGTTCGTTCGGCATCCGGAGATAGATGCTTTTCAGCTCGTGGCGTGGAAAATCGGTAAGCTTGCGCGGCACGGGCCCGGAGTCGGTCCATTCATACACGTCCACGTCCCACGGATTGAACGTATCGCTCAGCCCGCGTTCCTTCGCGATGCGGTACAGGTACACATTGCCCGGCTCATGCCCGCCCATCCAGAGCCCGATGATGTCGAGCCGGAATTTATCCTTCGAGAACATCACCATGTTCGTGAGATAGTCGTCGCCCAGCCCGAAGCCGTCCCCGTCGCGCCCGTAGATGCCTTCGATCATCGCCAGCCCGGTCTTCAGCACGCTCTGGTTGTCCAGCGTCTTGTGCGCCCAGATCTCCTGCGCCAGCGGGCTGACCTTGTTCGCCTCTTCCGGCGCTTCATAACGCCTGAATCCCATGCGGCGGTGGTTTTCGAAATAGCGCTGAACGCGCTCGGCCGCTTCGCGGCACATGTGCGGCTTCATCACGTCGGGCACCTGCGCCACCATCCGCATGCCCGAGCAGAACCGGATGAACGGCAGGCATACCAGCCCCTGCTCGTTCTTCACCGCCTGCGTCAGGCACATCGAATGGCCCTTCCACTTGGCGATGTTCAGCAGCCATGTGTCCGGTGCGTTCACCGGCCAGTGATGCGGAATCCGGTCGTAGACCACGCCGTCCGGCACCTTCGACCACACGATCTCCCGCTCGGCGCGCGGCGAACGGTAGTTCTGCTCCGTCTCGTTCATCTCCACGCCGTGCCGCTCATGAATGTCCATGAAGCCGCGGTAGTGCCACGCGTGATAGAGGTTCGTCTCGACGGAGTGAAACTTGCGGAGCCCCAGCTCCTTCAGCGCGAGAATGATTCCCTCGTAAAAATCCGGATCCGTGCCCGTGCCCCAGTTCTCTTCGTCGGCGCGCCCGCGGGTGCGCACGCTGGTGATGTTCGGCTTCAGCAGGATGCGGTGCGTGAGCGGCACGCCGGGTTCGGTCTTGCGGACAAAGATCCGCCGCGCCAGCTCCAGCCCTTCGCGCAGCTTGGCCTCGCGGTCCATCTTGTGCGGCACCTGCGTGCGCCGGATGAAGACCGCCTTCGGGTGCTTTTCAATGAAATCGTGCAATCCGAAATACGGTGCCGATGCGGCGGAAGCGGGCGCCGCAGCCAGCGCGCCCAGCATCTCGCGGCGGGACAGTGTCATGGCACAGCCTCCTCGAGCGTGATGACGGCAATCCGGTGAAGCCCAGGCTGATCCCATTCTACACGCCCGCTCCGCGGCATCAGCTTCACGGGCGCCGCCGATCCCGGCTGCTCCATGCGGGCCGAGCGGAATCGCCCGCGCGCCCCGGCGAGGAAATCATGGTCGATCCAGCGCCCGTAACCGATCAGGACCACTATCAGCTCGCCGCTTTTCCGCCGCCGCAGGACAGGCAGCACCGCAGGCGCGTTCCACAGGCGCAGGTCCAGTCCGTGCAGCCCGCGCCCCAGCGGATTGTCCATTCCGAGCTGCTCGCGCAGATCGAGCGCGAAGATGAACGGATCGAGCGCCGGTTCCTCCATCACACGCACCGTGCCGCGTCCGATCCTGTAGGTCTCCATCCCGCCCTCCCTGCTGGGCGGCTCCGCCGCGCCCCACCAGGCTTTCAGCGGTTCACCGGGCGCGGGCGTCACCAACAGATGGCCGCCAGCGGTGACAAACTCGCCCAACTTCGCCTGCGCCTTCTGCGGGGGTGTGTGGTTGGCCACCGCCACCAGCCGCAGCCCGGGCGCAGGCATGAAATCCTCCGTCCTGAACACGCGCGGTGAAAGCTGCTGCCGCCACGCAAGGTTCAGGATCTCCCCGAACTCTTCGTCCCACTGCGGGACGAGCACCGCGAGCGAGGAAGCCGATTGACGCGGTCCTTGCCCTTCTTGGCGAAGAAACGCCGCCACGCCGCGGAGCCGCTCCCACGCGGCGCGCGCCCGTGCGTCGCCTTTGAGGAGACCTTCACGGTACGCCGGCGGAAGTCTGAGCACAACCGAGCCGCCGAACGCCCACGCCTCCGCCAGCGCGATCTCGGCGCCTTCGTATTGCATGCTTTCGGCCGGCGGTTCGTAGTCGAGCACCGGCGGGCGCTGCGGGAAGAACCCCTCGAGCCACGCGAAGCAGTGCAGGTTGGCGTTGATCCACGGCTGCTCGGTCGCGCCCGCTTCTCCGCCCAGCGCCATCAGTCCCGGCCACTGCCCGGCGCGCACCACCGCCTGCGCCGGGCTCGCATTCCAGTGAGCCTGCGAGGGCGCGAGCGACACGAGGCGGACGAACGGGCCGTGCTGTTGCAGCAGGGACCGCAACGCGGCTTCCGTTTCCGGCGCTTCGATCATCACGCCGTGGAAACGCGAACGTTTCGCGGCGCTGATCGCCCCGGCATCGGCTGGCACTACAGCCACGGCTTCCATGCCCTGCGGCACGTCCGGCGCCTTCCCGGCTTGAGGGACGATGAGCACCGCCGCGCCCAGCTCCTCCGCGCGCCGCACGGCCTCCGGCGACGCCTCGGGCCAGAACAGAATTACAGTGAATGCAGCCAGCAGCAGCAAGCGCGGTGTCCCCTCCTGGCGATCGGCATTCCGCTTCCTGAAGTACTCCCAGCATACAGCGTGGGGCGCGCATCCGTTGCGCCCAAAATTCCCGGGTTCTGTGCCGCGCACGCAGGCCGGGATTGCCGGCGGCAATTCCGGCCGGAGTAAGCGGTCACCCGCGCTGCCCCCGCGCCAAAACGCCCCTTTGGGGCCGCTCCCTGCGGGCGCTTCGCGCCCTTCCGTCGCGGCTCTGATGGACGGCCCTCGGCCGCTTCACGCCCGCTGAAACGCGGCCCGGTGCACCCACGACGCCGCCAGCGCCATGGCCAACCCGGCGATCGTGTCAATGGCGAAATGATACCGTCCATAGACGGTCGCCACCGCAATCAGCACCGCCATCAGCAGAAACACGCGGCCCGCCACCGGTCGTTCCGGAAGCAGGCGCCGCACGGCGAAGGCGCAGGAGAACGCCGCCGCGGCATGGCCGCTGGGAAATACGCTCATGTGGATGCCGTACGCGCCCAGGATCGTCAGATTGAACGCGCGCAGCGCGCTCATCACCGGCAGGTCATCGAGCGGAAACACGGCGCGCGGCGGCTCGCTGGGAAAGTACGGGTACAGCGCGTAAGCGGCCATCGTCGCCGACAGGATGATCTGATAGGCATCATCGAGCCGCTCGCAGCCGCCGAAAGCATAGAACACCGCCGTGGCCGCTACGGGCATGATATACACGAGCAGATAGGAAAGCTCAAGCACGTTCGGCAGCAACGGTCCCAGCGATTCCATCGCCCGCTTCAGTCCCCACTCATGCAGGAGAAGGCGGTCGAGGCCGATCCAGGCGTGCTCGAAATCTTGGCTCCCGTGCGGCAGCGCCATCCAGCCCATCTGCCGGTAGGCGAGCAGGATGAGAGCCAGCGGGAACCAGTCGCGCACCACGGTCCACAGCGGGCGCCGCGCCGCCCGCGGCGAGGCCAGCCACACGAGCGCCGCCAGCACGGCTGCATCGGCGGCCCACACCTCGAGCCGCACGCCGGCAGAGACGGGCCGCACCGCCGCCACCGCCGCCGTGTAGACGAAATAGGCGAGGCAGATCCACTCGCATTTGCGAAAATCCGGCATCCCTTCCGCTGCCTGCCGCCGCCGATAGAATGGAGTCATGCCTTCCACGCGGCGTCATTTCCTGAAAACAACTGCCGTCACTGCATCGGGCCTGCCCGCGGCGGCCCGGCAGTCCGGCCGCTCTCCCAACGACCGTATTCAGTTTGCCACGATCGGCCTCGGAATCATGGGTTACGGCGATACGCAGACCGCCGTGAGCGTGCCCGGCACGAAGGTGGTGGCCGTCGCCGACATCTACCAGGGGCGGCTCACGCGGGCCCAGGAGGTCTGGGGGAAGGACGTTTTCGTCACGCGCGACTACCGGGAGGTGATCGCGCGCAAGGACGTCGACGCGGTCATCATCGCCACGCCTGATCACTGGCACGCGCGCATCGCCATCGACGCGATGGAGGCAGGCAAAGACGTCTACATCCAGAAGCCGATGGTGCAGCGCGTGGAAGAAGGCCTGCCGGTGATCGAAGCCGCACGCCGCACCAACCGCATCGTGCAGGTGGGCAGCCAGCGCGTTTCCAGCGCCGTCTATGCCAAGGCGCGCGAGCTGTATCTGGCGGGCGCGATCGGCGAACTGAACATGGTGGAGGCGTGGTGGGACCGGAACTCCTCGCTCGGCGCCTGGCAGTATCCGATTCCGCCGGACGCCTCGCCCCAGACTGTCGATTGGGACCGCTTCCTCGGGCACGCGCCGAGACGCCCGTTCGACGCGGTGCGGGTGTTCCGCTGGCGCAATTATCAGGACTACGGCACGGGCGTGGCGGGCGACCTGTTCGTGCACCTGTTCAGCGGGCTGCATTTTGTGCTCGATTCGCCCGGACCTGTGCGGATCTTCGCCGCCGGCGGACTGCGCTACTGGAAGGACGGGCGCGACGTGCCCGACATGATGGTGGGGCTGTACGACTACGAGAAAGCGGCGTCCCACCCGGCGTTCAACCTGGCGCTGCGGGTGAACTTCGCCAACGGCGCGGGCGACAACTCGGGCTTCCGCTTCACCGGCAGCGAAGGCGTGCTGGTTATCGACCGCGGCGTGACGCTGATCCAGCCTCCGCCCGAGCGCGATCCGGGCACGAGCGCGGGCGCGTTCGACAGCGAGACGCAGAAGAAGATCCTCGCCGAGCACCGCAAGAAGTACCCGCCGCGCGAGGCCGCAACGGCCAACATGGACGCGGCGAAAGAAGAGCGCTGGCTGCCGCCGCGCGGTTACAGCGACCAGTACGAGCACCATGTGAACTTCTTCCAGGCCGTGCGCACGCGGCAGCCCCTGATTGAGGACGCGGTGTTCGGCTTCCGCGCCGCCGCGCCGGCCGTGCTCAGCAATACGAGTTATTTCGGCGGCAAAACCATCGGATGGGATCCGGTGAACCTGAAGGTGAAGGCGTAGGGGGCGGCAATGGCATACTCGGCGAACGACACGATTCAGATTGCATTGATCGGCTCCGGCGGCATGGGGCAGGGCGACGTGCGCGATGCGCTGCTCAACAACAGCGTGCGTGTGGTGGCGGCAGCCGACGTCTACGATGCGCGTCTGAAGAAGATGCAGGAGACGTATCCTGGCATATTCACGACGCGCGACTACCGCGAAGTGCTGGCGCGCAAGGACGTGGACGCGGTGATCGTCGCCACGCCCGACCACTGGCACGCCCGTATCTCGATCGACGCGCTTGCGGCGGGCAAGGACGTCTACTGCGAGAAGCCGATGGTGCAGAAGATCGGCGAAGGCAGGCAGGTGATCGAAGCTCACCGCAGGAGCGGGCGCATCTTCCAGGTGGGAAGCCAGTATGCCTCGGCGCTCAGCTTCCACAAGATCGCCGAACTGATCCGCGCGGGCGCGATCGGCGAGCTGAACATGGTGGAGGCATGGCTCGACCGCAACACGGCGATGGGCGCGTGGCAGTATTCGATTCCGCCGGATGCGTCGCCAGCGAACATCGACTGGGACCGCTTCCTCGGGCATGCGCCCAAGCGCCCGTTCGAGCCGATCCGGCTCTTCCGCTGGCGGAACTACCTCGACTACGGAACGGCGGTCGCAGGCGACCTGTTTGTGCACCTGCTCACCGGACTGCACACGGCGACGGGCGCGCTGGGACCGGTGCGGATCTACTCGACGGGCGGCATCCGCTACTGGCGCGACGGGCGCGAAACGCCGGACGCGCAGTACGCCGTGATCGATTATCCGGAGACGGCTTCGCATCCGGAATTCACGTTCCTGCTGCGGGTGAACTTCAAGTGCTCGAAGCCGCAGGAGGATTTCGGCTTCCGCTTCATCGGCAACGAAGGCACGCTGACAACCGACGTGCGCACGGTGACGCTCCAGCGCCATCCGAAAGAGCGCGAGCCTGGCTACATCATCGACTCGTTCCCCAAGGCAGTGCAGGAACAATACATCCGCGAGTACCGCAAGAAGTATCCGCCGATGAAGGTGACGGCGCAGACGCTCGATGCGGCGGGCGAGACGCGGTTCGTCTCCGGCGAAGACGCGCACCGGCGCCACATGGCGAATTTCATCCAGGCGGTGCGCACGCGCAAGCCGCACTTCGAGGACGCGGTGTTCGGCTTCCGCGCCGCCGGACCGGCGCTGCTGTGCAACACGAGCTATTACGAAGGCCGCATCTGCACGTGGAATGCGGAGTCGATGACGGCGGGGTGAGCCGGCGATGCGGCGCGCGGCGCTCTACATCGACGGCTTCAACTTTTACTACGGCGTCCGCAACCACTTCAAGGCGGGCGAGCCGCAGCGGGGGTTTTCATTGTCCGGGCTGGTATGGTGCGACTTCCGGGCGCTGATCGAACGCCATTTCCTCGAGCCGGACACGAAGCTGCTGCTGATCCGCTATTTCACCGCGCCGGTGACGGAGGGCGTGGAGGCGCGCCCGGACGAGCATGAGCGGTATGCGTTGTGGCTGCGCGCGGCTTCGACCATACCGGGCCTGAAGCCGTTGTTCGGCTACTACCGCGCCGAGGCGGGCGCGCTGCGGCAGGAAAAAGAGACCGACGTCAACATCGCTGTGGAACTTCTGCTGGACGGCGTGGCAGGCAACTTCGACACAGCGTATGTGCTGAGCGGCGACACGGATCAGATCCCGGCGGTGGCGGCGGCGGCCTTCCGGCTGAAGGGACAGAAGCGCGTGCGCGTTCTGGTGCCGCCTCTGCAATCGACAGAGAGCTGGCAGCGGCGTTATCTGAACTACATGCAGCAGCTCAAGCAGCGCTTCCAGTTCCAGCAGCAGGAGCCGCGGCAGGTGGACGTGAAGCCGTTGACGGAAGAGATCCTCGCCAACAGCCTGCTGGCGTACGATCTGCCCGGCGCGGCGTGCCCGCCTTACTGGCGATTGCCGGAACAATATCTGGCGAAGATGTGCAGGCCGGAATGGCGGCCGGACCGCGCAGGCGGCTGACGGCGCCGCTATAGTGGTGCCGTGAGACGGCGCGAGTTTCTTACTGTTCCCCCGGCGCTGCCGGCGGCGGCACAGGCGATTCTGGATCAGACAGAAGCGCTGGAAATTGTTTCATCGCACGAACATCTGCTCAGCGAGGAAGAGCGTTACGCCCTGAAGCCCGGTCTGTTCACGCTGCTGAGCCACTACGCGGCGGACGACCTGCGCAGTGCGGGGCTGAAGGGGGAGCCGAAGTCGTGGGCGGACATCGAACCCTGGTGGCGGCACGTCCGCGGCACGGGCTACGGGCAGGCGGTGCGCATTGCGATCCGCGATATTTACGGCGTGGGCGATCTGAATGGGCAGACCGCCCGCCTGCTCGACGAACGGATCGCCTCGGCCAACCGTCCGGGCTTGTACGAACGCGTTCTGAAGCGGATGGCGCGAATCCGCTACGCGGTTCTGGACGATTACTGGCGGGGGGAGCCGGTTCGTCCTGACCCGCGGTTCTTCGTGCTGGCGCGGAAGTTCGACTGGTTCTGCACGGTGCGCCAGGCATCGGACGTGCGGCGGATGGAAGAAGTGACGGGCGTGGCGATCGGCGGCGTTGCCGGTCTCAAGCGGGCGATGGAGAGACGGCTCCAACAATCGCTCGAGGCGGGGCTGGTGGCGATCAAGACGACGCTGGCGTACTCGCGCCCGCTGGAATTCGCGGCGGTGGAGGAGCGCGAGGCGCAGCAGGATTTCGACCTGCTGATGAAATCGCCGCAGGCGGCGCCGCCGCGGCGGCTCTCGGACCATATGTTCCACCACGCGCTGGCGCTGGCGACCGACCACGGACTGCCGGTGCAGGTGCACACGGGGACGCTCGCGGGCAACCGCGGCATGCTCGATCACACGCGCCCCGGGCTGCTGAATCCCCTGTTCCTCCGCTATCCCCGCGTCACGTTCGATCTGTTCCACACGGGATGGCCGTGGACAGGCGAAGTGGCGGCGCTGGCCAAAATGTTCCCGAACGTAACGGCGGACTTCTGCTGGATGTGGGTTCTGAGCCCCGCCGGGGCGCGGCGCGCGCTGGACGAAATGCTGGAGACCGTGCCGGCGAACAAGATCCTCGGCTTCGGAGGCGATTATCGCTACGCCGAACTGACGTACGCGCACGCCCGGATGGCGCGCGCCGGAATCGCCGAGGTGCTGGCGGCGAAGGCGGCGCGCGGCTGGTGCTCGGCGGCGCAGGCGGTGGAGACGGCGCGGCTGCTGCTGGCGGACAACGCGGCGCGCCTGTTCCCGCAGCCGCGCGCATGACGGTTCAGCACGGGCGGGTCCAGTAGAGCGCGCACTCGTGCGGCATTTCGACGAAGCCGCCGCGGTTGTGCTTATCGAAGAGAGCGCACAGGGCGGCGGTCATTTCCGCGTGTCCGGGCGCGCCGGGAGCGGGCATCCAGGACAGCGAAGAGATGCGCGCGAGGAAGGCGCCGGAGTCGAGGCGGTGGACGTGGGGGAAGACGGCTTCGTGCATGCCGGGCCAGCGGCGCTTGTCCATGCGTTCGGCCCAGGCGATGTCCTCGACCGAGTACGCGTGCAGGAGAGCTTCGAGTTCGTCGAGGAACGGCGTGCCCGAGCGGACGCGGTTGTTCCACAGCAGGGCGATAAAGCCGCCGGGGCGCGCGATGCGGTTGAACTCGGCCCAGGCGCGGGGCTGGTCCATCCAGTGAAAGGCCTGCGCGCAGAGGACGAGATCGACGGACGAGTCCGGCAGGCCCGTGGCTTCGCCCGTGCCGGGGCGGGCATCGATGCCGAGGCTGAGGGCGGCGGCGCGCATGTCGGGGTTGGGTTCGACGGCGATGACGCGGTAGCCGCGGCTGAGGAAAAGCAGCGAGGCGGCGCCGGTTCCGGCGCCGATGTCAGCGGCTAGCGAGCCCGGCGCCAGGCCGTGGCGCTCGAGCTCATCGACGACGGCCCCGGGGTAAGGCGGACGTCCCTTGAGGTAGCTTTCCGCTCTTCCTGAGAAGCGATGTGTGTGCATGGATAATGACACGAACGTTCGTTTCAAACTCCCGTATGAAACGGGGTTTCAGCCGACTGAAACAGGGTGATTCCAGCGACGCCAGCGGCGCCGGCATCGAGGCACGAGGAAGCATTCCGGGCGGTGATGCCGCCGAGGGCGAGCACGGGGATGCGGACCGAGGCGCAGGCGCGGCGCAAACCTTCCAGGCCGTGCGGGGCGCGGGAGTCCTCCTTGGAGAGCGGCCGGAAGACGGGGGCGAAGAGGGCGTAATCGGCGCCATTGCGCTCAGCTTCCACCAGTTCTTCAACCGTGTGGCAGGAGACGCCGATGAGAAAGCCGGGCGGGCAGATGGGGCGCCAGGCAGATGGAGGCGGCGAATCCGCCGGCAGGTGGAGGCCGGCTGCGCCGCAGGCGAGGGCGACATCAGCGCGGGAGTTGACGATGATCTTTGCGCGGCCGCAGCGGCGGAGGGCTTCTTCGACGAGGAGGGCCAGCGGGCGCCCGTCTAGGTCTTTCTCGCGGATCTGGATCCAGTCGACACCCGCGCGGCCGTTGCGCTCGATGAGAGCCAGCAGCGCGCCGGTGCCGCCGGCGGCCCGCCGGTCACTGATGTGGCAGCGGATCATAGTAGCGCCCGCCCGCGCAGGAGCGGCAGAGGGTGCGGCCGTCGCGGACCACCTCGCGGCCGAAGTTGATGCGTTCGCCGCAGGCATCGCAGAAGACACGCGGCCCTTTGAAGCCAGGCAAGTCCTGAGGCAGGATGCGGACATCGACCCACTGGACGGAGAAGAGCTCCTCCGGGGGAAGGACGCGATAGGCCTCCATTTGCTGGAGGCCCGGCTTTTCGATCTGCGGGAACAGCTCGCGGGCGCGGTCTTTGCTGGATTCCAGAGCGGCAATACGGACGGCTTTCCCTGTTTCCAGATCGCAAAATGTCGCCGCCATTTTTCCGAAATCGAAGAACTTCAGAGCGCGTTTTCCGAGGCGGCAGCCGGTGACGACGCCGATGGCGTCTGTGGCGCAGCGGTCGATTTCGACGAAGGTGACAAGGCGCTTGCGGTGGACGCCTTTCGGGTCGTCGAGCCCGAGCAGGGACAGGCCGTGAAGGGCCATGCGGATGCCGAGGATCTGGCCGGCGCAGAGGTGGCCGTGAGCCTGGCGGGCGAGTTCTTCGTATTCGGCAAGAGATTGCAGCAACGCGTACGGCTCCTCGGACAGCAGTCCACTTTATTGTCCGGTTTCCGCCGTGCGCGAGGCAAGCGCGGAACGCTCAGGCACCGGAGAAAGCGGACTCGCCCACGGAGGCCGGGGCCTGGACTTCGATGGTGCGGCCGCGATAGCGGACGAGGCAGAGGCGTGGCAGCGGGGAGCGGATGCGGGCTTCGGCGAGGCGGCCATCGCGCCAGAAGATGTCCACCTCGAAACCGCCGCGGGCGAGCAGGCCGCGCGCTTCGCCGGAGGGCCAGGCGGAAGGCAGGGCAGGCAGGAGATGCAGCAGGGCGGCAGCGGGCGGCGGGGAGGAGGCTGGCGGCGAGGGGCCCGCCGCGGGCTGGAGCCGGGACTGGAGCAGCATTTCAAGGATGCCGGCGGCGCCGCCGAAATTGCCGTCGATCTGGAAGGGCGGATGCGAGCAGAGCAGGTTGGGCATGACGCCGCCGCGGCGGTACTGGCCGGGAGCGTTGCGGGCGGGTTCGAAGAGGCGGGAGAGGAGCTGGTAAGCCCGTTCGCCGTCGTAGAGGCGCGCCCAGAGGCAGACTTTCCAGGCGCGGGACCAGCCGGTGCCGCCGTCGCCCCGCAGCTCGAGCGTGCGGCGGGCGGCGGCGCACCATTGGGGTGTCTCGCCGGGCGTCCATTCGGCGCCAGGATGCAGCGGGTAGAGGTGGGAGATGTGGCGGTGCTGGGGGTCGCGTTCTTCAAAGTCTTCTGGCCACTCCTGCACCTGGCCGCGGGCGCCCGTGCGGTAGGGCAGGAGACGGGCACGGGCGGCGGCGAGGCGGCGGCGGAACTCTTCATCGACGCCGAGAATCCCGGCGGCGGCGATGCAATTGGAGAACAGATCGCGGGCCAGAGCGAGATCCATGGTAGGCGCCATGCACACGCCGGCGGTCCGCTTTTGTCCATCCGGATCAATGTAGACAAAGAGATTCTCGGGAGAATTTCCGACCGGAGTCACGAGAAAGCCTTCTTCATTTTCGACCAGCCAGGCCAAAATAAACTCGGCTGCGCCCTTCATGACCGGGTAAATTTCAGCCAGAAGACGCTTGTCCTGGGTAAATTCATACTGCTCCCAGAGATGCCGGCAAAGCCAGGGAGCGGCCATGGGCCAGAAGGAGGGCATGGCGTCGTTGTCGACCGGGTAAGCCCCCCGCCACAGGGTGGTGTTGTGGTGGGCGACCCAGCCGGGGCGGCCGTACATGGAGCGGGCGACTCTGGCGCCGGAGGCGCTGAGCTCGCGCACCATGCGCAGGAGGGGCTCGGCGCAATCGAGGAGATTGCCCACGGTCGCGGGCCAGTAGTTCATCTCGGCATTGATGTTGAGGGTGTAGCCGCTGGCCCAGGGGGGGATGATCTCGGCGTTCCAGATGCCCTGAAGGTTGAGAGGCTCGGAACCGGGGCGCGAGCCGGAGATCATCAGGTATCGTGCGTAGTGCACATAGAGGGCGGCCAGCGCCGGGTCGCTGCCGGAGGAAAACTTTTCGATGCGCTCATCGGTGGGCAGACCGGATTGGGCGGTGGCGCCAAAACTGACGGTGCAGCGGCGGAAGATCGGCTGGTAGTCGTCGAGGTGGCGGTGCAGCAGGGTGTGGAAGGAGCAGCGGAGCGCTTCGCGCATTTCGGCGTCGAGGTCGTTCCTGCGGACGGAGGACGCCGATCCGATGAGGAAGACGGCCTCCGAGGCGCCGTCAACGGCGAGCGAGTCCCGTTCGACGCCGGCCATGCCGTTGTGGAAGAGCAGGGCGAGGCGGAGTTCGAACTGGGCGCCGCGGCTTCCGGCCTCGCCATCGTAGAGGACCTGTGCCGCGCCGGGGCGGCGAGTGCCATCGGGCAGCCAGAGCTCCGGGTATTTCCACTGTTCGCCGCGCTTTTCTACCCATTCCAGCGTGCGGCGGAGGACGAATCCGGGGACGCGGGCGCGGAGGCGGAGGGCGGCGCGGCCGAGGGGGTCGACGCGGCCGGGGTGCGAGCTGCGAAGGCGGGCGCGGATGGAGAGCCCGGCGAAGGTGGATGCCTGGAAGCGGACGACGAGGACTTTGTGCGGGTGCGAAGCGAAACATTCGCGGGTGAAAATGGTTTCGCCGCGCTGGTAGGCGGCGCGGACGATGGCGGTGTTCAGATCGAGTTCGCGCTGATAGCCCGAGGGCTCTCCGGCCCCCGAGACGGTGAAGAGGGCATCGCCGGCGGGCTGGTAGCATTGCCAGGAGCGGCCGGTCCAGTTGCGGGTGATGATGTCGGCGGCTTCGGCGAACCTGCGCCGCCTGATGAGGGCGAGGACTTCATCGAAGCGGCGTGTGACGTCGAGCGGGAGGTCGTCAATGCCGGGCGCGCCCGAAACGAGCGTGTCGTCATTGATCTGGAGAAGCTCCTGGTCGATGCCGCCGAAAACCATCGCGCCGAGGCGGCCGTTGCCGATGGGTAGGGCCTCGTTCCAGTGGGCGGCGGGTTCGTCGAACCATAAGCGGAAAGCAGGATCGGGGCGGGGCCCATCGGCTTGAGCGATGCCGGCAGCGGCGGAAAGCAGGAATTCGCGGCGCGAAGGCATAGAACAAATCAGCGCAAGTTTGATTTTATCCGCTGCTGAGGCGGCCGGACCGCGATTCAGGGCCGGCAGAGCTTGCCGAGGACGGCGGGGCGGCGGGCGCCGGTGGCCGAAGGAAGGTTGGCGGGACGGCCTTCGAGGGTCTCGCGGGCGAGGATGGCGAAGGCGATGGCCTCTTTGGCGTCGGGGTCGATGCCAAAGACCTCGCTGCGGGCGATGTCGGAGCCGGGCAGCTCGGCGCGCAGGAAGCGCAGCAGAGTTTTGTTGTGGACGCCGCCGCCGCTGACGATGACCTGATCGGGAGGATGATCTTCGGCGCCGGCGAAGCGGGCGAGTCCTTCGGCGATGGCTGCTGCGGTGAAATAAGTGGCCGTGGCGACGGTGTCTTCGGGGCTCAGGCGGAGATCGAGGAGGCGCTGGACGAATTCGGGGCCGAACTGCTCGCGGCCGCAGGACTTCGGAGGGCGGAGGCGGAAGTAGCCGTCATCGAGAAGCTGCTGGACGACGGCGGGATGGACCTGGCCGGAGGCGGCGAAGGCGCCGCCGCGGTCGTAGGTCTGGCGACCGCCGGTGAAGTGAGCCATGAGCTGATCAATGACCATGTTGCCGGGGCCGGTGTCGAAGGCGAGGACGTCTTCCGGCGTGCAGGCGGGCGGGAGGCAGGTGACGTTGGCGATGCCGCCGATGTTGAGGGCGGCACGCCGGAGCTTGGCGTCCCGGAACAGTATGTAATCGACATAAGGGACGAGGGGCGCGCCCTGGCCGCCGGCGGCGATGTCGGCGGGGCGGAAGTCGCACACAACGGGGACGCCCGTGCGGACGGCGAGGACACTGCCGTCGCCGATCTGAAGGGTGGAGGCGATGCGGCGGCCGAGGAAGGGCGCGGGGCGGCCTTCGTGGTAGATGGTCTGGCCGTGGCAGCCGAGCACGGCTACCTGCGCGGGCTTGACGCGGGCCTTGCGGCAGGCTTCGAGAAACGCCTCGGCGTAGAGTTCCGGCAGGAGGAAGTGGAGGCGGGCGATGTCGCGGGTGTGGGTGCCGGTGTTGGAGACGCCCAGAAGGGCCTGGCGTACCTGCTTGGGGTAAGGAGCGGTGTGGAAGGCAAGAGTGTTGACGCGCGCGCCGGTGATTTCAACGACAACGGCATCGACGCCGTCGAGCGAGGTGCCGGACATGATGCCGCCGGCCAGGAGGGGTTTTCGAGGCATGGGCTTTTTTAGGATAGCGGGGGAGGCGCGGGTGTGGGCGAGGGGGGCGTGCGGCGGACGTTCGCGGGAAGGGCCTGCGGGCGGCCAGCCGCGTTGCGGGACGGGTTGCAGAGGGATTGGGGGCCGTGGAAAAAAGGGCGTTGCGTGCTCTTCCTTGGTGGGACGCCGGCCGTGACTGCCCGGTGAAAGCAGTCGAGCGAAAGACGGGACAGGCGAGCCCGGCGCGGCTTTTCGTTCAGGGTTGGGGGCGCTCCTTCTCGCGCCTGCGGCGCTTCGGATGCGTTCTGCTGCCTGCGAGCCCAGGCGCCCTGCTGGACCGCGAGCAGGGGGCGCGCCAGGGGGCGGGTTGCGTGCTGCCGAGCGCCGCGAATCGAGATTTGTCCGGCGCCGCCGCCAGCCGCCAAGGCGGCGCAGGGCAGGAAGCTCTTCCTGTTGTGAGCACGATCCCCGGGCGGGGGAGCGGAAATCGCGAAGGTGTCAGGCGCCATTGGCACCTTCGCGAAATCGGCGAAGAGGCGGGATCAGGCTGTCCCCTTCGCGAAGGAGCGGGATCAGGCTGTCCCGGTCAGCGGAGGGCGGCTTCGAGGGTGTGGGTGCGGCGGAGGAGTTCGAGACGGGCGAGTTCGAGATCGTGCACGGCGTCATAAAACACGATCCAGCGTTCCTGTTCCTGGAAGCGGGCCTGTTCGAGGTCGCGCAGGGACGCGCGGCCTTCTTCGACGCGGGCAAGGGTGAGGGAGACCTGTTCGCGGGCAAGGTCGAGATCCATGCGCGCGAGTTCGCGGGCGCCTTCGGCGTCACGCACCTTTTGCCATGCCTGGCGGGTCTCGGATTCCACGCGGCGGCGGTGTTGCTGGAGCTGCGCCTGCAAACGGCGGGCGTCGATGCCGGCCTGCGCGGCGCGGGCCTCGTCCTGGCTGCTCGAGAAAAGCGGGATCTGGATAGAGGCGCCGAGCTGGCCGTTGTGGCGCTCGAAGCGGTTGAAGAATTGATCGTAGTTGTTGAACTTCGCCAGCAACCCGTACTGCGCCACGAGGTCGATTCGCGGCAGGCGCATGGCGCGGTAGGAACGCGCCTGCAAGTTCCTCGCCGCGACCTCGGCCTCCAGACGGCGGATTTCGGGATCGTCGCGCAGGGCGGCAGCCACGGAGGATTCTTCTTCGAGAGGCAGTCCGGGGGCGGGGCGGTCTCCGGCGGCAGGCACAATTTCTTCCGAAGGGTCAAGATCCAGCGCCGTGGCGAGGGATTGAGAGGCCGACTTCCGCTGGGAGAGGAGCTGCTGGAGGCGGAGCCGGGCGCGGGCGGTCTCCAGCGCGGCGCGGCGGGCGTCGAGAGGGATGACGCGGCCTTCCTCGGCGCGGAGCCGCGTAGCGGCCTCGATGCGCTGGGCATGCTCAAGCTGGCGCTGGGCGGCATCGCTCTGGCGGGTGAGGCGTTCCAGATCAAGGAAAAGCGTGGCGATGCGAAGGGCGGCGTCTTCGCGGGCGAGCGCGGAGGCGGCGGAGGCGGCGCGGGCGCTCTCGCGTGCGGAGGCGATCTGGTAGCCCTGCGGACGGCTCCAAAGCGTGCGGACGGCTTTGGCCTGTATGACGGCGGGCGTGGCGCCTTCGATCGACATGGGCATGCCGCTGGAGTAGGCAAGGCCGCTGCCGGCGATCATGCGCGGCAACAACGGCTCGCGCACGGCCTGGACTTCGAGCGCGGCACGCTGTTCGTCGAGGCGGGCGAGCACGACCTCGGGACTCTGGCGCGAGGCGAGTTCGACGGCCTGTTTCAGTGTGAGCACCCTCGGTTCGGCCAGAGAGGGGAAGACACAGAGGCAAAGGGCAAGCAGGGTTCGCATGGCTGACACTTCACAGGGTAGCCTGTGCGGGAGACGGGGGTGTTTCGATCCGCCCGGCGGACATAGTAGGATGCGCAGGTGGAAATTCCTTGCAGGAGGTATGCCACAGATGGAAACAGCGAGCTGGCTGCGGCAAGGGATGGCGCTTCTGCTCAGCGTTGCTGTGTGCGCGGGGCCGGCGGCGGCCCAGCGCGCGCCCGCGCCTCTGGCGCCGGAAGTGCGGAAGGCTTTCGAGGAGGCGCTGCAAAAGTCGTATAACGACCTGTTCGAAGAAGCGCCGCGGCTGGAATTCAGCAAGGCTCAAATCGAGGCGATGCGCGCCATTCTGGAAAGCCGCCAGAAGGACTGCGCGGCGGAGTTCCGGCGGCGGGCTGAGGACCACGCCAGGGAGCTGAAGAAGGAGCAGGATTCCCTGCGGGCAGTGACCGCGCGCATCAACGATTCGGAGCGCAGGCAGCGCCACTGCGCCATCCAGAACCTCCGGGCGCTGGAATCGCAGGCGAGGGTGCTGGCCGAGCATGCGATCCCGGTGGCCTACGAGAACCGCAAGGCGAAGCTGGAGCTGATCGAGAAGTGGCCGGACGAGCTCAAGAGGATCCGCGAGGACATCGCGGCCGGCAGGCACGTCAGCCGCAAGTGGGGAGACGTAAAGGACATCGGCTTCCGCGAACTGGTGCCGGACCAGGAAAAGGACATCAAGGTCGGCCAGGAGACGGTGCGGGAGATGAAAATGGCCGGGCTGGTGCCCCCGGAGGTGGACAACCCGGCCGTGAAGAAATACGTGACGGCGCTGGCGCAGCGTGTGGCGAAGCACTCCGACATGCGCGTGCCTCTCAACATCACGGTCCTGAATTCGAAGGAAGTCAATGCATTCGCGCTGCCGGGAGGCTTCCTGTTCGTCCAGAGAGGTCTGCTGGAGGCCGCCGAGAACGAGGCGCAACTGGCAGGCGTGATCGCGCACGAGATCGCCCACGTGACCGGCAGGCACGGGCACCGGCTGATGAAGCGGGCGACGATCTCCTCGATCATCTATCAGGCCGCGCAGGTGGCGGCGCTCATCCTGACGGGCGGCGCGGCGACGATCGGCACGTATTACGCGCTCCAGTATGGATTCTACGGACTGGGGCTGGTGCTGAGCCTGGACCTGCTGGGCGTGAGCCGGGACATGGAGCTGGAAGCGGACCAGCTTGGCGTGCAATATGCCTGGAATGCGGGCTTTGATCCGAATGGATTCATCCACTTCTTCGACAAAATGGCCACGCGGGAAGGATATGTGAACGGTCTGAGCTGGTTCAGGACGCATCCGCCATTTTATGCCCGCATGGTGCAAAGCAAGCGGGAAATCATGTACCTTCCCGCGAAGGAAGGGCTGGTGGTGAACAGCGCGGAATTCGACGAAATGAAGCGCGAGCTGAAAAAGGTGACCGAGCAGGCCGAGCAGGAGGAGAAGGAGCGGCCAAGCCTCCTGGCGCCCGTCCAGGGGTGCCCCGCGCCGGAAAAAATCGAGTTCAAGCCGGGAGACCCGATCGAAAAGCTATGTCCGGAACCCGCCGCCTCTTCCTCCGGCAGGCGCTAGGAGCGCTGCCGCTGCTCTCTCCGAGCCGGGCCCAGACGCTGGGCCATCGATCGCTGTATTTCACGGTGGAAGAAGGGGACCGTCTCATCACCGGGCTGGGCGAAGCGCAGTTCCGCGTCTTTGAGGACGGCCAGCCGGCCGCTTTCCGGCTGCTCGAGCCGGAGAGGCCGGTCCTCGTGACAGCGTTGATCGAATACAGCCAGGCCTCGGGGCTGTACCTGAACGACATCGCCACCGCGGCCCGGGAATTGATGGATGCAGCGCCAGAGGGAAACTGGTACTCGCTGGCGACTTATTCGCAGGAACTGCAGATTGTCAAAGATTTCACCCGGATGAAGGGAGAAATTCTGGCTTCTTTCCAGGAACTGGGGCAACCGTTCTGGGGAGAAGTGAACACCTATGACGCGGTGTTCGAGATACTGGAGAAGCTGGAATTCCTGCCTGGCCGGAAAGTGATCGTCCTGATCGGGTCCGGACTGAACACGCTGAGCCGGCAGACCATGAGCGAGGTTCAGAAGAAGGCGGAGGCGGCGGCGCTGAACATTTTCGTCATGGCAGCGGGCACGCTGCTGCGAGGCCAGTACGACGCGTATCTGGACCAGGTGTCGCGGATGAATCTGCTACAGGCGGAAGCCTTCCTGAACATGCTGGCGAAAAAGACCGGCGGGCAGGCGTTTTTCCCGAAGTTCGAGACCGCCTACCGGGATATTGCGCGGACGATTTTCACGATGCTGGACAGCCAGTACCGGCTGGAGTACGAGTCGCGGGTGAAGCCGGACAACCGGTTCCACCGGCTGCGCGTGGAGGCGAGGGATCCGCGGGAGGCTGGGAAGCAGTACACCGTGCGGGTGCGCGAGGGGTGGCGGTGGTATTGACGCGCCGTCACTCATAGCGCAGGGCTTCCGTAGGGTTGAGGCGGGCGGCGCGGTTGGCGGGCAGCAGGCCGAAGCCCACGCCGACGGCGCCGGAGACGAGGAAAGCGACGAAAATGGAGAGCCTGGAGACGGGGATGTAGACCTCGTTCTGCAAGGAATTGGCGAGCACGGGGAGGCTCAGGCCGAGCAGGATGCCCAGCGCCCCGCCGCCGATGCTGATCAAAAGCGCCTCGAAGAGGAACTGCAGAAGGATGACGCGGCGCGAGGCGCCGAGCGACATGCGGATGCCGATCTCGCGGGTGCGCTCGGTGACGGTGACCAGCATGATGTTCATGATGCCGATGCCGGAGATGACCAGGGCGATGGCGGAGATCAGGATCAATACGAGGGTGAGGACGGTGGCGATGGTGGCGGCGGCATCGAGGATGGCGGAGAGGTTCTGGACGGTGTAGCGCGCGCCGGGGCGGTGGCGCGAGGCGAGGATGTCGGCGACCTCCTGGGTGACGGCGGGGACGTCTTCGGCGTGGCGGACCTGAACGTACATGGGGTCAACGCGCTCGATTTCGACGAAGTAGCGCTGGACGGAGAAGGGGATGAGCGCGGCGCCGTGGTCGCCGAGTTCGGACTGGCCGAAGGTGGATGTGCGCTCGCGGAAGACGCCGATGATGGTGAATTCAAGCGAGCGGATCTTGAGAATCCGGCCGACGGCAGTGGCGGGCCCCCCGAACAGCGTGCGGGCGAGCTTGTCGTCGAGCATGGCGACCTTCTGGCGGAGGGCGACGTCGGAGGGATCGAGGAAGCGCCCGGCGAGGAGTTGCAGGCTGCGCACCTGAGCGTAGTACTCGTCGGTGCCGATGATGCGGACGTCGAGCGGGCGGCCATCGACGACGACAGTGTCAGTGGAGTTGAGCACGGCGGAGGCGGCGACGATGCGGTCGGCGAGCCGGGCGCGCACGGCCTCCACATCGGCGAGCTTGACGAAGTCGGCGGCGGCGCGCGCAGCCTCCTGGCCGCCGGCGTCGTAGTAGGCCATGACAAGGTTGGAGCCGATGCCGCGGATCTTGTCCAGGATGATGCCGCGGCTGGTGAGGGAGATGGTGACGACCAGGATGACGCTGGCGTTGCCGATGACGAGGCCGAGGGCGGTGAGGGCGGTGCGGACCTTGTTGGCGTGAAGGGCCTGAATGGCGAAGCGCAGGCACTCGCGCAACAGGAACAGGGGAGGCATCAGGCTTGATTATCCGCCGATTTTGCCGAGGAGTTTCAGGGCTTCGCTGCGGGGCGGGTCGTCGGGCGTCAGGGGCGATTGCAGATACTGTTCGATGAGGCGCCGCGCCTCCTGGGGATTGCGGCGGGTCTGGATGTAGAATTCCGCGCGGGCGAACAGGACTCGCGGAGAGCCGGGCGCGAGTTTCTCGGCCTGCTCAAGGGTGCGGTCCGCTTCCTGGATGCGGCTGCGGCGGGCGAGAAAGCGCGCAAGGTCGATGACACGGCCGACCTGTTTGGGCGCGAGTTCCACAGCGCGCCTGAGGTGGGCCTCGGCGTGGTCGTACTCCTTCTTCTTCTCGGCAAGCTGGGCGAGGGCGTACTCGGCCTCGGCGGGGTCGAGCGCGCGAATCCTGTCGACAAGAGCCTGGGCTTTCTCAAGGCCGCCGCCGAGGAAACCTGGGGCTTCAAGGTAGTAGCGGAAGAGGTCGTTGACAGCCTCTTTGTTGGCCGGATCGAGCGCCACGGCCTTTTCGAAGCACTGGCGGGCTTTGGCAGCGTAAGAGGGCGCAACGAACATGTTGGAAGTCTCGGCGCGGCGGCCCCAGGCACGGCCGAGCCAGAGCCAGATGCCCGCATCGCCGGGACGGGCTTCGGCGGCCTTCTGGAGGGCCTCAACGGCTTTCTTGTAGTCCCCAAGCTGGTAATGGGCGCGGCCGAGGAGGAAGAGCTCATCGGCGCTGCGGACTCCGGAAGAAGAATTCAGAAGGTCGATGGCCTGGCCATATTCAGCGCGCTCAAAAAACGCACGTGCCCTGTCGAGGTCGGACGCCCCGGCGGGCGCCGCCAGGAACAGGCAAACGAGCCATAGGGCCAGGCGCGGTTTCATATGGCTACCGACGATTTCATGATAAGCCGGAATGGCCGGCTTCCACCCTGAAAGACGCGGAAAGGCGGGGTTGCGTGACAAGAAAAGGGGCGGACCCGAGATCCGCCCCAGGACTGGTTTGCGCGACCCACCCCCGTGGGCCAGCCTTACTTGAGAGCGACGGCGCGGCCGGTGCGGATGCTCTCCTTGGCGGCGTCGATGATCTCCATGACGCCGACGTTGAGATCCAGCGAGGTCATGCCCTCGGGCTCGGTTTTCGATTCAATGCAATGGATCATGTAGGCGATGGGCTCGGCCCTCTCCGGCGGGAGGGCCTGGGCGGGGATTTCGCGCGTTTCCCTGCCCTGCCGGAGCTCGACGGAGCGGCTGGTCATGTACAGGCTGCCTTTGCGGCCGAAGAGTTCGAGGTCCTGGAAACTGCGCGGGAGGTCCCAGGAGGCTTCGAGCAGGGCGACGCCTTTAGGATAGGAGAGGACGAGGAGTGCGGTGTCCTCAACCCTGGGGAACTCGTCGGGGCGGAGGCGGTGGGAGACGGCGTAAACGGTGGACGGACGGCCGAGATACATGAGGCTCCAGAGGGCGTTGTAGCAGCCGAAGTCGACCAGCGCGCCGGCGCCGTTCTTGACCGGATCGGTGAGCCACTCGAAGAAGTACTTGTTGAGGCCTTTTGGGCCGCCGGGTCCGCCATGGCCGACGATGCCGCGGAGGCGCCAGACGTCGCCGATCTGGCCGGAGGCGGCAGCTTCCCGGACGGCGTGGGAGGTCGGCCACCAGGCCATCTGGTAGTTGCAGAGGACGTAGATTCCGTGCTTGCGGGCCAGGCCGCGGATCGTCACCGAATCCCTGTAGGTGGATGCGAGGGGCTTCTCGAAGATGACGTGGATCTTTCGGGGCGCGCAGTACTGCACGATCTCGAGGTGGCGGTTGTTCTCGACGAAGGCCCAGACGATCTCCGGCTTGACGGTGTCGATCATCTTGCGCCAGTCGGAGTGGAACAGTTCTTTGGCGACGCCGCGCTTTTCGGCTTCGGCGACGAGCTCGGGCGCCGTCTCGGCGACGCCTGCGAGGCGGGCGGGTTTGCCCTGGACCATCTTGCCGATGTGGCCCCAGACGTGGGAGTGGACAAGGCCGACGACAGCGATGGTATGCTCGGCGGCGAGGGCCTGGGCGGACAGCATCACGGGGATCAGGAAAAGCAGTTTGCGCATGGACGGAAAGAAGACCTCCAGCATCAGCATATGACTTCCGGGGCCCTTGCATCCGGAGCGGCGGTGAGGCATCCATTTAACAATGGCTGGTGCAATCGGCGCCGATTGCGTTGCCGGCCCGGATTTGTGATACAGTGATCGACCAAATCCAGCAAGGCAGCATCAGGGCTGGGACCAGACGAGGTGCTCCATGTTGAAAGGGATGGTTTGGGGTGTTTTCGCCGTGGCGTTGCTACCGGCGTGGGGATCGGACGAGCTGGCGCGGCAGGTGAGAGAGCTGGAGCTGCGCGGCGAGAACAGCGAGGCGCGGCACTTGCTGGAGGGCGCAGTGAAGGCTTCGCCGCGGGACCAGCAGGTGCTGAGCCTGTGGGCGTCTTTCCTGGATGAGAGGCGCGATCCGGAGGCCCTGGCAGCGTACGAACGGCTGGCGGCGGTGGCGCCGGAGGGCAGCGAAGAGAAGCGGCGGGCGCAGGCGCGGATCGTCGTGCTGCGGCTGCTCGCCGGGCAGAACGAGGAAGCGCGGAAAAGCCTGGAGGCGTGGCGGCGCACAGGGGGCAGCGGATGGGAGCTGGCCGCGGGCGGACCGGGGCCGGCGCTGCCGATGGGGACGGTGACGATCCCGGGACCGCTGGAAAGCTTCGCCCGCATGGCGGCGTTCTCGCCGGAGATGCCGCCCGAGGAGATCCTCCTGGCGCTGGCGCGCAACGTGGTGACCAACGGCTACCAGGCGCTGGGCGGCAATCAGGGGCTGGAACAGACGGAGTATCTGAAGCTGGTGGTGCGCTATCTGAATCAGGCGCGCGAGCTGGAGAAGCTGGCGGGCGGGGAGAAGGTGATCCGCATCGAGGCGTGCGAGTCGCCGGTGACGGGCGAGCTGCTGCGCGTGCTGGGATTCCGCATGCGCGGCGGCTGCGGCGGGGATCTGGTGCTGGAGACGGTGAACGCGACGCGCGCGTTCCTGTCGATGGATTCAGGCTTCCCGCTGGCGGAGCTGGAGCAGGCGCTGCGGACGAACCGTCCATTCGTGCATGACTACAGGCCGGCGGTGATCCCGGTGCTGTATTCGGCCGAATACTGGCTGTCGGCGCGGGAGAAGCAGTCGGGCGAGTTCATCGATATGTTCATCAACGACCCGTCGCTGTGCCGGCTGTATCTGGGGCTGGCAAAGCTGGATCCTGCGACGGCGGAGGAGATCCGGAAGGCGCTGCCGGTGACGCGGGTGCGGGCGTTCGCTCATGTTTTCGACTTCTTCGGCGGGATGTTCCAGATCCGCAACGGCAAGGTGGCGGTGCCGGGCGGGGCGCGGTCGGCGAAGGCGTGGGAGGACCTGGTGGGGACATCGCCAGAGGCAGGCGTGGAGTTCCTGGACAAGCTGGTGGCGAAGGACGACGGCTGGATGGCCAGCTACTTCGATGCACTGTCGCGGATCGAAGGACCGGCCCTCGAGTATCTGACGGAGCCTGCGAGGCTGAAACGGTTCTATGCGGCGCTGCGGGGGCGGGTGACGTCGCCGGGACCGGCGCGGCCGGTGTTCCGGTCGAACACGGATCTGATGTTGCTGACGACGCGGCTGCGCGTGGAGGGCGGGCGTCCGGTGATCCCCGGGGGACTGGAGGTCTGGAAGCGGCTGTTCACGGAGCATCCGGGCGGCAAGTACGACGGCAAGCTGACGCGCGCGGCGGCGACCTGGAAGGAGGCGGACGATCTGATCGAGGCGCTGTTCGGCCTGTCGCGCAAGGCGGTGGAAAACGAACCGCTGCGGATTTTCCTGGCGGTGAGCGACGTGGAGCGGAGGCGCTCCAGGCCGCTGGAGCCGGCGACGGTGCAGGAGCTGGCGTTCCGGTGGAAGGAATACGGGGCGCAGTATGCGTTGTTCAGCGAGACGGGCGCGCTGAGCGACTCGACGATCCTGCTGTTTCTGGAGACGGCGGAAAAGGTGAGCCGCACGGGCAGCAATGAGCTGAAGGCGAACTCCGCCGGGATGATGCAGGCGCTGGCCGGGCTGTGGCAGGTGCTGGTGCGGCAGAAGCTGATTCCCGAAGAGAAGGCGGACGGTGTGCTGGCGGCGGTGCTGAAGCCCTTCCAGACGGTGGGCAACACGCAGGTGCTGTTCGATGCGGGACGGGCGGGGGTGACCGAGCTGCTGCGGGCGGCCGGCGTGGAGGATGTGGCCAACCCGCAGGACCGGATGCTGGATCTGCTGGCCGGAGCACTGAAGCCGGCCGACGAGGAGACGCACCAGGCCCTGCTGGGAGAGATGCTGCGGGCATTCGAGGCCCAGCGGCTGGTGTCGCTGAAACTGCTGTTCGACCTGGACGATCACCTGGAGTCATTGTCGAAGGGCGGATCGTTGAACGCGCAACTGCTGAACCGGCTGGCGGCGCGGGTCAGCGATCTGAATCTGCCGAAGGCGTCGCTGACCACGGCGGAGCGGAATTCGATGGCGTTCGGCTATTACAGCGAGAAGCACATCGACATGCAGCGGAAGCTGAACCTGCGCGCGGTGGTGGCGAAAGCGGAGGGCAATCCCGAGCGGCTGAAAGAAGCGCGCGGGCTGCTGGCGCCGCTGTTGCGGGACACGCTGGTAGGGCTGCTGTACATTCACTACGCGCCGCCGGGAGCGCAACTGCTGTACACGAATCCGCTGTTCGCGCGGAGCCACGATTTCATCGGCATCCAGGGCTCGCACCAGACGTGGAAGGCGACCGAAGTGCTGGGCATGGGCTGGCCGTCGAGCGCGGGCGGGCGGCTGGTGGGATCGCTGGCGAACCTGCCGTACGCGCTGGCCGAGGCCGAGCAGAATTTCCTGATTCCTTCCCGGGAACAGGCGCTGATCTGGGGCGACCTGGTGCCGCAACTGCTGGTGAGCGCGCGGCTGCCGCGGTTCTGGAGGGCGACGCCGCAGCAGTTGCATTACGTGGGATTGCATCTGCGCCTGGCGGAGACGGTGATCGTGGAATCGGCGCTGCGGGCCGATTTGCGCGAAGCGGCGATGCGGGAACTGGAGCGGCTGGCGCCGCCGGCGCGGGTCGAGATTGTTTCGCGGCTGCTGGCGTCGGGAAGGGCGGCGGAGGCCTTTGAGAACATCATGCCCTCGGAGCTCTATTTCCTGGGCTCGCAGGCGATGGCGCGGCAGTGGCGCACGAGCGCCGGCTTCGCGGAAAAGATCCGGCTGATGGCGGCGTCTTTGCCCGGCCAGTGCAACGCCAGGGCCATTTCCGAACTGTTCGGGACGCCGAAGCCGACGCTGGCGAACTCGCACCGTCCGGAACTGCTGCAACTGAGAACGTTCCCGACGTTGATGGGCTACTCCAGCCGGATCCTGGCCGAGAGCTGGGAGTCGCACAACCTGTTCTTTGCCGCGCTGGCCGACGAGTTGGGGCTGCGGCCGGCGCAGTTGAACCTGAAGCTGCCGGAATGGACCGTGAAGACGGTGGAAGGGATCTTCGCTACGCACCTGGAGGACTGGCCGGCGCTGCTGCGGGCGATGCGGAAGGTAGCTGAGCAGGTGCGGGCCGAAGCGCGGCGGGCTCAGGCGATGGAAGCGGGAGCAGGACTATAGAGTGAAGGAGGGCAATGTGAGAGGGGAAAAGATGAATCCCGAGAGACGAGAGCTTCTGGGCCGGGCGCTGCGCGCCGCACCGCTTCTGTGGGCGCCGCGCCTGCTGGCGCAGGAGCCGGGGCGGCCCACCTTCCGCGTCAAGGTGGACATGGTGGTGCTGAGTTTTACGGTGACCGATTCGAAGGGCCGGTACGTGAACGGGCTGCGGCCGGAGGATTTCCGGATCCTGGAGGACGGGATTCCTCAGCGGATTAACACCTTCGCTGAGGGCAATAAACCGCCACTCCAAATTTTGGATGACGGCACGGCGCGGCCGCTGATTACGGCGCAGGCGGATCCAGAAAGGGGTGGAATTGCGACAGATGCGTTCGTAGGAACGAACGTATTCATTTTGTTCGACACGTCGAATTATATGTACCGGGGGTTTGTGTATGCGTCGGACGCGATCGCGGATTTCGTGCGCGGGCTGGACCGGGCCGATTCGGTAGCCGTATACACGTTTTCGCGGAACCTGACACGGGCGGCTTCCCTGTCGCGTGACAGGAGTGAAGCGCTTCAGGGGCTGCGGAAGGCCGTGGCGGGCGACGAAGCGGCTCTGTACAATGCGTTGCTGCTCACCTTGCGCGATGCGGCGAAGGTGCCCGGACGGAAAGTGGTGATCGTGTTCTCCAACGGGCCGGATTCGGCCTCGATGGTGGCGCCGGACGATGTACGGGCCGTGGCCGAAGACGAGGGAATTCCCATTTACGTCATTTCAACCAGCGATTCGAATAAAGACCCCATATCGACGGGCGTATTCCGCCGGCTGGCGGCACGCACGGGGGGCAAGAGTTTCTTTGCGAGAACCTGGCAGAAGCAGGTGGAAGCGTTCGAGGCGATTCGCGAGGATCTGGGAAATTCTTACACGGTAACCTACTATCCGGCACCGAATCCGAACGAGGGTTTCCGGCGGATTACGGTGGAAATCAAGTCCGATATTGCGAAAAGATACCGGGTGAGCGCGCGTCCTGGATACCGGCCTCGCGCGGGGGCGTAAGGGCTCCACTCGGGACGCATCGCGCGCAGGCGGGATTGCGCCGCAGGCCGGCGGCGCCCGCGCTCTTGCCAGCGGATGGCAGAAACCGGACTGAGGACGGCTGTTCCGCCGTGCCCGCCGGGCGGGGCGTGTCTGCCCGGACGGAGCCGGAGGAGTGGGCGGGCGCCGGCGTGGTTCCGGCGGACTACCGGGTGGAAAGACTGGCGCGCCGGATGGGGCAGCCCGCGGCAGGGTGGGGCCGCCGGGGGAACCGGCCAGGAAACCTGCACATTCGCGCAGCGCTTCCCGCGTAGCGATGCGGAAACGGGGTGGTCAGACGAGCGGTCCCCAGCCCTGCCGCTCACCAGCGACCCGAGGCTGAGCCTCGGCGTGAAAGGGGACACGACGATTTCGTTTGCCAGGATGGGCCGCGGCCCAGGCGCGGCCGCCATTCTGTCACAGAACCGGGAAATTCCTAGAACCGGATCCGAGTTTGGCACGTCAACTGCTACAGGGAAGACAGGGAGGATGTGGGAGTTGCCATGTGGATCGGAGCCATTATCACTGGGCTGATGATTTTGGGGCTCTTGTTGTCGATGCTGGGCCAGTCGCCTGGCAAGCAGAGCTGAGTCATCCCAACACCGGGGTTGGTTGCCTTTGACACACGGGCGGGTCTGGAGCAGCGCGCAAGCCCGGTTCCGGGCTGAGCCGCGTGAGCCTATTCCGTTCTGTGAAGCGCCGGATGCACAGATTGCGTCCTGCTTGCGGCTCATTGGCAGCCGCTGACTGGGAACCCCGAATCATGCTTGTCATGCCGGCGCTGGCGCGAGCAGGCGGTTGGCAATCACGTTGAGGTGGACGAGAACGGCCAGGAAGTGGCGCCGGGCGGGCGCGGAAGCGGGACCCGCCAGGAACCCTCCCCTGAATAGAGCGGAAATTCGTGCCAGGCGGGCCTGTCCCTAATTTTGTCCCTAATTTTGACCTCGTAGGGATCGAACGCCCGGGAACCTGCCGCCGCTCCGCCCGCGGCACTGGATGGTGCTCGGAACTGGCAGGCTAGAGGCGGCAGACGAGCCATCCCGCGTTCCCTGTAAAATCGCACCATGAAGCGGATTGTTCTGTTCGCTCTGCCGTTCTGTCTGTTCGGCCAGCCCTACGACGTTCTGATCCGCGGGGCGCGGGTCGTGGACGGAACGGGCGCGCCGTGGTTCCGGGCCGATGTCGCGATCGCCGGAGAGCGCATTGCGGCAGTGGGGCGGCTGGAGCCGGCGCAGGCCAGGCGCGTGGTGGAGGCGCGCGGGCTGGTGCTGGCGCCGGGTTTCATCGACTCTCACAGCCACGCGCTGTCCGGGCTGCGCCGCCATCCAGACGCCGAAAACCTGATCCGTCAGGGCGTCACCACGGTGATGGAAGGCCAGGACGGCAGCTCGCCGCTCCCGCTGAAGCCGGCGCTCGATGAGATGGACCGCTTGCGTCCGGCGGTGAATATCGGCTTCTTCGCGGGCCACGGGAGCATCCGCCGGCAGGTGCTCGGCACGGAGATGCGGGCGCCGTCGCCGGACGAGATGGAACGGATGAAGGCGCTGTTGAAGGAGGCGATGCTCGACGGGGCTTTCGGCCTTTCTACCGGACTTTTTTACGTGCCCGGCAATTATGCCCGGACGGAAGAGGTGGTTGAACTGGCCCGCACGGCGGCGGCGCTGGGCGGGATGCACATCTCGCACATGCGCGACGAAACTACGGGGGTGCTGGCAAGCGTGGCCGAAACGATCCGCATCGGCGAAGAGGGCGGCCTGCCGACACAAGTGACGCATCACAAGATCATTGGCAAGGCGAGCTGGGGCAAGAGCCGGGAGACGCTCAAGCTGATCGAGGAAGCGCGCCGGCGGGGCGTGGATGTCACACTGGACGCGTACCCGTACACGGCCTCTTCCACGGGCACGGCGGCTCTGTTTCCTCAGTGGGCCCTGGCGGGGGGCGTCGCGGCGCTGGCCGAACGGCTGGCGGCGCCGGAATCGCGGGCGAAGATCCGGGCCGAGATCGTGCGCCGGATTCTGGAGGACCGCGGCGGCGGCGACCCGGCCAACGTGGTGCTGGCTTCGTGCGGCTTCGACCCTTCGCTGGCGGGCCGGTCGCTGGCCAGCCTGGCCCGGGCGCGGGGCCTCGCACCGACGGCGGAGAGCGCGGCCGACATTGCGATCGAGATCCAGAAGAAGGGTGGATGTTCCGCCGTCTATCACGCAATCAGCGAGGAGGACGTCGAGCGGGTGCTTGCATACCGGTGGACGATTGTGGCCTCGGACGGAGGCGTGGTGGCGCCGGGCGAGGGCGCGCCGCATCCGCGCAGCTACGGGACGTTTGCGCGCGTGCTGGGGCGTTATGTGCGCGAGCGGGGCCTGCTGGCGCTGGAGGAGGCGGTGTGGAAGATGACGGGACTGCCCTCGCAGCGGCTTGGGCTATGGGAGCGGGGGCTGATCCGGCCGGGGCTGCAGGCGGACCTGGTGCTGTTCGATCCGGAGAAAGTGCGCGACCGGGCGGAGTTTGGCAATCCTCACCAGTACGCCGAGGGCGTGGAGGCGGTGTGGGTGAACGGCGTGGAGACGCTGGCCGGCGGACGAATGACGGGCCAGCGGGGCGGGCGGGCGCTCCGGGGACCGGCGGCGCGGCGGTGAGAAAACGATCAGGGTCCCCCCGCGCGGGAGGACCCTGAAATGTTTGAAACAGGACCGGGCAATTATTTCACTTCGAGGATGTCTTTTTCCTTGACCTTGCTGAGCTGGTCGATCTTGGCGATGTAGCCGTCGGTCATCTTCTGGATTTCGTCGAGCGCACGGCGCTCGTCGTCTTCGCTGATCAGCTTGTCCTTGAAGAGCTTCTTGACCGCCTCGTTGGCGTCGCGGCGGAGGTTGCGCACAGCCACCCGGTGTTCTTCGGCCAGGTGATGGAGGTGCTTCACCAGTTCCTTGCGGCGCTCCTCGGTCAGCGCGGGGATGGGCACGCGGATGATCTTGCCGTCATTGGACGGGTTGAGGCCGAGGTCGGAGGCGCGGATGGCCTTTTCGATGGCGCCGATCTGGCTGACGTCATACGGCTGTATGGTCACCATGCTCGGCTCGGGCACATGCAGCGTGGCAAGGTGGTTGATTGGCATCTGCGAGCCGTAAGCCTCCACATGGATGCCGTCGAAGAGGTTGATGGAAGCGCGGCCGGTGCGTACGGAGGCCATCTCGTGCTGGAGGTCGGAGATGACCTTCTCCATCCTGGCCCTGAAGTGGTTCTCGACATCCTTGATGGTCTGGAAAGCTCCTCCAGGAGCGGAGTTGGGTTGTGTTGGTTTCATAGCGCGTTTCCAATCAGCGTGCCGACGGGTTCGCCCATCGACATTCGCATTATATTGCCCCGTTCAGTGAGGTTGAACACAATGATGGGAAGCCCGTTGTCGCGGCACATGGCCACGGCGGAGGCGTCCATGACGCCGAGGTTGCGCGCCAGCACTTCACCGTAGGAGATACGGTCGAACCGCACGGCGTCGGCATGTATGCGCGGGTCCTTGTCATAGACGCCGTCGACGCTGGTGGCTTTGGCGAGCACCTGGGCGCCGATCTCGAGGGCGCGGAGGCTGCCGGCGGAATCGGTGGAGAAGTACGGGTTGGACGTGCCGCCACCGAACAGGACGATGCGGCCTTTTTCGAGGTGGCGGAGGGCGCGGCGGCGGATGTAAGGCTCAGCCACCTGGTTCATCTGGATGGCGGTCATCACGCGGGTCGGGACACCCTGTTTTTCCAGGGCGTCCTGCATGGCGAGGCAATTGATGATGGTGGCGAGCATGCCGATGGTGTCGGCCTGCACCCGGTCCATGTGGCGCGCGGCGGCGGCGGCGCCGCGGAAGAAGTTGCCGCCGCCGATGACGATGCCGATTTCGACGCCTGCCCGGTGGACCTCGGCGATCTCCTCGGCCAGGGAGCGGGTGCGTTCGGGGTCGATTCCAAACGGAGCGCCGCCGGCCAACACCTCGCCGCTCAGCTTCAGGAGGATGCGGCTGTAGCGGAGTGGCATGGGCGGACTCCCTCCGGGCGGCTAATCAGCGGCTGCTTCTTCGGCCGCAGCCGTCTCGCCCACTTTATACCTCAGGAAGGCGGCGAGGGAGAGCTGGTCGCCGAACTCTTTGCTCTTGTTGGCCAACAGTTGCGTGATCGAGACGGAGTCGTCCTTGATGAACGGCTGGTCGAGCAGGCAGACCTCGGAATAGAACTTGCCGAGGCGGCCTTCGACGATCTTGTCCACGATCTTTTCGGGTTTGCCCTCGGCGAGAGCGCGCTCGCGCTGGATTTCCTTCTCTTTGGCCAGCGCGGCGGCGCTGACGTCGGCGCGGCTGAGGAACTGCGGGGATGCGGCGGCGACCTGCATGGCGAGGTCGTTGCTGAGCTCGGCGAACTCGGGCCGGACCTTGGTTTCGGGCTTCGAGCAGACCACATCCACGACGGAGACGAGCTTGGAGCCGGGATGGACGTAGGCGGCGAGGACGCCTTTGGCGCGGTAGATGATGAAGCGGGGGATGCCCATGTTCTCGCCGATTTTGGCGATGAGCCCGGTAAGCCGGTCCTCGACGGTGAGGGAAGGATCCGACATTGAAGGAAGCTTTTTCAGTTCCTCGACCGAGGCCGGCTGCTTTTCAACGATGAGCTGGACGACTTCTCCGACGAGTTTCTTGAAATCCTCGGTATTGGCGACAAAGTCGGTCTCGCAGTTGACTTCGACGAGCACGGCCGAGTCGGCAGCCGGAGAGACGTGGAGGCCGATGACGCCTTCGCGGGCGGAGCGGGAGGCCTTCCTGGCGGCGGTGGCGAGGCCGCGCTTGCGCAGGACGACCTGCGCCTGTTCGAAGTCGCCATTGGCCTCGACGAGGGCCTTCTTGCACTCCATCATGCCGGCGCCTGTCAGATCGCGGAGCTGTTTCACCAGTTGGGCGCTGATTTCTGCCATGGGTATCCTCTTATGCCTGGAAAAAACGGACCATGAGCCGCCGCAAGGGGCTAGATGGCCGGCTGGGCGGCTTCTTCGCCCGGCTCGTCGAGCGTACCGCCCTTATGCTTGGGCAGGGAGACGCTCGGCAGGTCGAGATCGGCGATGCCTTCAGTGAGCACCTCTTCGTGCAACCGCGGATCGACATACTGGGCGTACTGGGACATGTCTTCGATGGCGCCGTCGTCGGTGACGAGCTCTTTCACGCCGGCGAAATCCTGCACGCTGGCCAGAGAGCGTCCTTCCAGAACGGCGTCGGCGATCTTGGACGAGAACAGCCGGATGGCGCGGAGAGCGTCGTCGTTGCCGGGGATGGGGTAGTCGACCATCTCGGGATCGCAGTTGGTGTCGACGATGGCAACCACGGGGATGCCCAGGCGGCGCGCTTCGCGGACGGCGATCTCTTCCTTGTTCGAGTCGATGACGAAGAGTACGTCGGGCAGCGACTCCATGTCGCGGATGCCGGCGAGGTTGGCGTGCAGCTTCTTGCGCTCGCGCTCAAGGTAGATGATTTCCTTCTTGGTGCGGCGCTCGCCGGCGCCCTCTTCGATCATGGCTTCCATTTCTTTCAGCCGCTTGATCGACTGCTTGACGGTAGCGAAATTGGTCAGCAGCCCGCCGAGCCAGCGGTTGTTGACGTAGAACATGCCGCAGCGCGCAGCCTCTTCCTGGATGGCTTCCTGCGCCTGGCGCTTGGTGCCGACGAAGAGGAACGTCTTGCCCGCCGCCGCCTGCTCGGCGACGAAGCGCATGGCGTCCTTGAACAGCTTGAGGGTTTTCTGGAGATCGATGATGTAGATGCCGTTGCGTTCGCCGAAGATATATTCTTTCATCTTCGGATTCCAGCGCCTGGTCTGGTGCCCGAAGTGAACGCCCGCTTCGAGCAATTCTTTCATGGAAATGGAAGGCAAGGTTTCTCCTTACTTCAAAGAAAAAGCCGGCGGCGAAACCGGCGGGTTTGCACCAGATCCGGCGGGCGCGGGCTGCGGCGGTCCAAAGCGAAATTTGCCGCTCCGCGCCAGGCGGACCCAAAAAGGCGGACGCGCGGCCGCACGGCCGCGCCGCAGGGTTAGCGCTTGGAGAACTGGAAGCGGCGGCGGGCGCCGCGCTGCCCGTACTTCTTGCGCTCATGCTCGCGCGGATCGCGAGTCAGAAAACCTTCGGCCTTCAGCTTGCCGCGCAGTTCGGCGTTGAAGTCGCACAGCGCGCGGGCGATGCCGAGCCGGACGGATTCCGCCTGTCCGGTAATGCCGCCGCCGCAGCAGGTGACCAGCACGTCGAACTTGTCCGCCGTCTCGGTGGCCAGCAGGGGCTGGCGGATGACGGTGCGGCTGGAAAACGTGGTGAAATATTCGTCCGCCGGGCGGCCGTTCACGATGAACTTGCCCGTGCCGGGGCGCAGGAACACGCGGGCGACGGCGCGTTTGCGCCGGCCGGTGCCGAGATATTGCAGCAGTGCCATAGGCTTGAGTTCCGTCCTGATCACAGCGCCACGGCCATGGCCTGTGGCTTTTGAGCAGAGTGGGGATGCCGGTCACCGGCGTACACCTTCAGTTTCCGGTACATCTGCTTGCCGAGCTTGGTTTTCGGCAGCATGCCGCGGATGGCCTCTTCCACGAGGCGCACGGGGCGCCGGGCGCGCACTTTGGCGGCCGGGGTTTCCGTCAATCCGCCAGGGTATCCCGAGTGCCGGCGGTAGATTTTCTGCTCTTCTTTCTTGCCGGTGAGAACCGCTTTTTCCGCATTCACAACGATGACATGGTCGCCGCAATCCAGAAACGGGGTGTAGATGGGCTTGTGCTTCCCCATGAGGATCTTTGCGGCCTGGCTGGCGACCCGTCCCAGAGCGACGCCGCTGGCGTCGATGACGAACCAGTTGCGCTGGATCTCGCCCTTGGACGGAAATTCAGTCTTCATAGACAAACGATCTCCGTTTAACGAGGTACAAACACTTTATTCTACGGATCGCCGGCGCGGGGTGTCAAACACACCGCGCCCATCGGCGGGCGCAGTCAAACGTCACCAGTATAGCAAGTTGCGGCGCGCCATGCCCAGTCCGGCTCCAGACCGGCGGCGCGAAGGCGCGGGGTGAAGACGGGGGCGTCATAGTCGCCGGTGCGGAACTGCGCCCCGCGGTGGCCGAAAGTATAGCCACCGGGCACCGTGGAGCAATTCAGCGTGAACAGGCAGCCGCCGCCTGCCGCCAGTTGCAGGCACATCTCGAACGGCTCCCGCGTGGAGACGAACGGCATCACCTCCGGAAACAGTCCGCTGTGCCAGGCGACGAGAGAGCGAAAGACGCCATCCCCGGGCAGGAAGGCGCCGGGATCGTAAGGCGCCCCGGGCGCGGGACGGAGACGGGGGATGCCGAGGATGTTGGGCCCGCGGCCGAAGTGGCGGCGCAGCCAGCGCTGATGCGCGGCGAGCATGGACCAGTCGCGCCGCCAGCCGGCCAAGCCGCTCAGAACGCCGTAGCCGACGCCTTCCAGGCCGGCTTCCAGCATCCGCTCGTAGGATTCCAGCCGCCAGAAGAAATCCGTTTTCGTCTGCCGGCCCGGGTGCAGTTCGCGGTAGCGGCCGGGGTCGTAGGTCTCCATCCAGACGACGGAGAATGTGAGGCCCGCATCGCGGAGGCGCCGGTAGGCGGCAGTGGTGACGGGTTCGGCGCTGAGTCCGGCGACGGGACGGCCGTGGCGGGCGAGGATCCGCGCCGTCAGCTCGACGTGGCGGCACATATCGTCCACCGTGATCATCGGGTCGGAGGCGTAGACGAGTTCCACGGCGCGGAGGCCGCGCTCTTCGGCAAGAAAACGGACCTCGCGCTCGAGCTCGGCATCAGAGAGCCGGACGCGCTTCAGGTCCGGGTCGGTGGAGCCGGCGCGGTAGTTGCAGTAGGCGCAGCGTTCCTTGCAGAAGGATGTGACGTAGAGGGGCGAGACCGGGAATACCGCGCCGCCGAACTGCTCGAGCCTGCGCAGCCGCGCCCGTGCCGCCAGGCCGGTGTCGAGGAGGCCGCCGGAGCCGAATTCAGGATCGGACAGAGGCGGCTCGGGGCGCTCGCACACCTCCTGCCACAACCTCTGGAATTCGCCGGAGAACATACCCGCGGGGCGTCTCTTCAGGATAGCGCGAGGGTCCGCTCCCGGCGGTGCAGGGCCGGGAGCGGCCTCGTGCAAGCCCGTCAGGCGCGGGCGATCTGCCGCAGGACGTAAGGCAGGATGCCGCCGGAGCGGAAGTATTCGTGCTCGCGCGGCGTGTCGATGCGCACCCTGGCCTGGAAGACCTTCTCGTTGCCGGAGGCATCCACGGCGCGCACGGTGGCAACGGGGCCGGCAACATTTTCAATCGAGTATGTTTCAAAGCCCGTCAGCCCGAGCGACTGCCGGGTCTGGCCGTCCGTGAACTCCAGCGGCAGCACGCCCATGCCGACGAGGTTGGAGCGGTGGATGCGCTCGAAGGATTCGGCGATGACAGCCTTAACACCCAGCAGGGCGACGCCTTTGGCCGCCCAGTCGCGGGAGGAGCCGGAGCCGTACTCCTTGCCGGCGATGATCAGGAGCGGCACGCCCCGCTTGCGGTACTCGACGCTGGCGTCGTAAATGAACACGGGCGCCGCGCCGGGCTCCATTGCGGTGTAGCCGCCCTCGACGCCGGGAACGAGCTCGTTGCGCAGGCGGATATTGGCCAGCGTGCCGCGCACCATGACGTCGTCGTTGCCGCGGCGCGAGCCGTAGCTGTTGAAGTCTTTCGGCTGGACGCCGCGGGCGATGAGATACTGCCCGGCGGGGCTGTTGGCGGGAATGCTGCCCGCCGGGGAGATGTGGTCCGTCGTGATGGAGTCGCCGAGCATGGCGAGAACGCGCGCGCCGCGGATGTCCTCCAGCGGAGCGGCCGGGTCGCGCATGGACTCGAAATAGGGCGGGTGCTTGATGTAGGTGGACTGCGCGTCCCAGGCGAAGGTGTCGCCCTCGGGCGTCTTCACGCCCTGCCACAGGGCGTCGCCCTCGAACACCTTGCCGTATTCGTGTTCGAACATCTCCGGCCTGACGAACCGGTTGACGGCATCGAGCACTTCCCCGCTGGTGGGCCAGATGTCGCGCAGATAGACGGGCTGGCCGTCCTTGCCTGTGCCGAGGGGCTCGTTGACCAGATCGATATCGATGCGGCCGGCCAGCGCATAAGCGACCACGAGCGGCGGGGAAGCGAGGTAGTTGGCGCGGACCTGCGCGTTGACGCGGCCTTCGAAGTTGCGGTTGCCGCTGAGCACGCTGGCGACCACGAGCTTGTTCTCGGCCACGGCCTTCGAAACGTCCTCGGGCAGCGGGCCGGAGTTGCCGATGCAGGTGGTGCAGCCGTAGCCGACGAGGTGGAAGCGGAGCTGCTCGAGATACTGGAGCAGGCCGGACTCGCGGAGATAATCGGTGACAACCTTCGAGCCGGGCGCGAGCGACGTCTTGACCCAGGGCTTGACAGTGAGGCCCTTTTCAACAGCCTTCCTTGCCAGAATGCCCGCGCCGAGCATGACCGACGGGTTGGAGGTATTGGTGCAGGAGGTGATGGCGGCGATCACGACGGCGCCATCGCTCACTACCGGCGTTTCGCGCTTCGGCTGCGCCAGGGTGGAGAGGAAATTCGCCTTCACTTCCGCGAGCGTCAGCCGGTCCTGCGGGCGCTTCGGGCCGGCCATGGACGGCTCGACGGAGGCGAGGTCGAGTTCGAGCGTGTCGCTGAACTCGGGTTCTGGCGAGTCCTTGGTGAGGAACATGCCCTGCTCGGAGTAGTAGGCTTCGACGAGCTCGATGAGGTATTTGGGCCGGTTCGTCATGCGCATGTAAGCGAGCGTCTGCGCGTCGACGGGGAAGACGCCGATGGTGGCGCCATACTCGGGGGCCATGTTGGCGATGGTGGCGCGGTCGGCCAGAGGCAGCTCGAGCACGCCGGGGCCGTAGAATTCGACGAACTTGCCCACGACGCCCTTCTTGCGCAGCATCTGCGTGACGGTGAGCACGAGGTCGGTAGCGGTGACGCCCTCGCGCAGGCGCCCGTGGAGTTTGAAGCCGACGACGGGCGGCAGCAGCATGGAGATGGGCTGGCCGAGCATGCAGGCCTCGGCTTCAATGCCGCCCACGCCCCAACCAACGACGCCGAGGCCGTTGATCATCGTGGTGTGGGAGTCGGTCCCGACCACGGTATCCGGGAAGGCGAGGCCGTCGCGAGCGACTACGGCTGTGGCCAGATACTCGAGGTTGACCTGATGCACGATGCCGGTGCCGGGCGGCACGGCGCGGAAGTTGGCGAAAGCCTTCTGCGCCCAGCGCAGCAGGGAGTAGCGCTCGCTGTTGCGCTGGTATTCGAGCAGCACGTTTTGCTGGAAAGCTTTGGGCGTGCCGAATTCGTCCACCTGCACGGAGTGGTCGATGACAAGGTCGACGGGAATGAGCGGGTTGGCCTTTTTCGGATCCCGGCCCATCCGTGCCAGCGCGTCGCGCATCGCCGCCAGATCCACTACACAGGGGACGCCGGTGAAGTCCTGGAGGATGACGCGCGCCGGCATGAACTGGATCTCCTGCGCCTGGGCGCGCACGTCCCAGCGTGCGACATACTCGATGTCGCTCCTGCGGACCACCGTGCCGTCCTCGCAGCGGAGGAGGTTTTCGAGGAGGACCTTGATGGAATAAGGAATGCGCCTGAGCTGGAAGCCCGCCTGCTCGAGCGCGTCCAGCCGGAAGATCTGATATTCGCGCCCGCCCGCACGGAGGGCGGCGGCGGCATTGAAGGAATTCTTGCTGCTCATGGGTTTCTGCTTCATTGTAGCGGGGCGGCCCGCCACGGGCAGAAACGCCGGGCTACCAGGTGCGCTGTTTGAGGATCTCCTGGATCTGCTCTTTGGGCACGGGGAGCTTGTCGATGTGATCGCGCAGCCACTGGGAGAAATCTTTCTCGATTTCCTCCGTCCAGCGGGCGTCGATCTGGCCCGGGGTGTACTTGCCCTCGCGCAGGCGCTGATGGCCGAACATGTCGCGCAGGCGGACGATTTCGCTGGTGACGACGACTTTTTCGGCCAGGTGCGGGGGGATGAAAATGACGCCCCCGTCGCGGCCGAGCACGACGTCGCCCGGCATCACCGTCGCGCGGCCGATGCGCACGGGCGCGTTGATCGAGATCAGCGTGGAATTCAGCCGCGGCCCCGACGAGCTGAAGTGATGCGACGGGTGGTAGGAGCGCACGAAGGAGACGAAGTTTTCGAGCTCCTTGAGCCCGGCGATGTCGCGCACGGCGCCGTCGTAAACGATGCCATTGCCGGACTTCGCGTAAATCGAGTTGCCGACGTTGTCGCCGATGGACGGCCCGTCGATCTTGAGTCCGAAGTGGTCGCAGACGTATACATCGCCGGGCTGGAGCATGTCTACGGCCCACGCGTTGGGAGCGCCGATCCGGCCATCGCGTTTTCCCTCGGCTTCGATCACCTTGTGGATGTCCGGCCTCCCCGGGACCCAGGCGGCCGTGAGCGCGCGCCCGACGAGCACCTTGCCGGGATGGATTTCAAACCAGCCGTCCTCGTATTGAAAGTTGTAGCCTTCATTGCGGAGCACGGCCCAGGCCTCTTCCAGCGTCACCGCGCGCATACGCTTGAGGATGCCCTCCGGCACTCTGGGGCGGCCGTCGGGGAAGCGCGGGCCCTTCCATTCGGGCGTGTACCGGATGAGGTCGTCTTTGGAGAAAACGCCGGGCTGGGCCAGCGCGGCGCAGGCCAGCCCGAAAAGCAGGAAGCTCAGTCTGTGCATGGCGGTTCACCGAATGCAGACCACTATATCCATCCCGGGCGGCCAGGAGGTGAACCGCCATTGTCTCACCAGGTCAGGTGAAGACCCAGCTTGATAAACCGCGGCAGGTTGCTCTGCGTGGGATTCAGTTGTCCGAAGTTGGCGGCAGTGACATTGACGCTGGCGATGTTGGAGAACCAGGGATGGTTCAGCGCGTTCACCATCTCGAAGCGGAACTGGGACCGCAGCGGGTGCTCCCGTCCGGCGACGGTGAACCACTTCGACAGCGACAGGTCGTAGTTTTGGTAGCCCGGCAGACGAACGTCGCCGAAGCGGGTCGGGAAATCGCGCAGTGTGTACGGCTCCTGCGCGGGGACATACTTGCCGGTGGCGGGGTCGATCCACAGCGAAGTGTTGAAATAACGGGCGGCGCTCCGCTCGTTGCCGGAGAGCGCAGCGGAGCCGGGCTTGACCTGTTTCGCGTTCGGATAATCGCAGGCCCAACCGTCCTGGTATGTGATCTGGGCATTGAGCTGCCAGCCGCCGACCAGGAAATCCAGAGGCCGGCCAATGTCGGCAGCGAAGCGCCGGCCTTTGCCGAAAGGCAACTCGTAAACGGCGGCGAAGACGAATTTCTTGGGCGTGTCGATTTGTGTTGCCGATCGTTTCTCAAGCAAAGTGCTTTCTGGTGACTTGAGACGGAAGTCTTGCGCGTTCAGAAGAGAGACCTGCTCGAGCGTCTTGGAGGCGGTGAAGGCAGCCAGGAAGGTCAGCCCTCCGGAAAGCCGCTTGGTGAGCTTCGCCTGCAACGCGTCGTAGCGCTGGCGGCCGATGGGAACATTGGTGATGGTCAGGCCGGAATACTGGGGAAACGCCAGGAGAAGCTGCTGCCTCTGGATGGTGGCGCCGTTGAGGGAGGGATTGTTCGGCAGGAGTCCGGCCATTGGGTTCGGCACTTTCGCCGTGTACCAGGCGGTATCGATGGCGCCCGAAGGTGTGCGGCGGCCGAGTTCGGAGGCAGGAATGAAATTGGCCGACGCCGCGATGGGCAGTTTCCGCGACAGATTGCCGACATAGGCCACCTCGGCCAGCATGTTCCCCGGCAGCTCCCGCTCGATATCGAACGAGAACTGGTGAGAGTAGGCGATCGGCCGGCGAACCCAATTCACCGACAGGGATTCCCCGAGAAAGCTCGCAGCACCGAGCGACGTGCCGATGGGATCGAGAAGCTTGCCTCCTGGCAGGTTGGCGAAGGCGTTCTCCACCGAGATGGCGGGCTTCAGATCCACGCCTGCCGTGACGGCCGTGGTGCGGCGGGAGAAGCCGTTGGCGGATCCGAACTCGTTCTGTCCCAGGTAAAAAAGGCCATAGCCGCCCCGCATCACCCACTTGCTGGCGAACTTCCAGGCGGCGCCAATCCGGGGCTGCCAGTTGTTGAGATCGCGGTCAAACGCGCCGCGAGGCTGCCCGGCGTGGGCGGCGAAGAGAACCCCTCCCCGCAGATCCAGCCCGGCGACCTGGGAGGCGATGGGGCTGGGCATGTCAAAGTCGAAAGCGCGGATCATGCGGTTGTAACGCTCGACGATCGGCGCTTCGTAGTCCCAGCGGAGGCCGAGGTTAAGGGTCAGATTGGCGGTCAGCTTCCAGTCGTCGTTCACGAAGAAGGCGAGATAGTGGTTCTGGTATGCGGGGTCGATATTGCGGTCCACATAGGCCGAGGTCGGGTAGCCAAGCAGGAACGTGGCCAACTCGTTGCCGCTGACCGCGTCCGCGCGATTGTAATTGGCCTGAGTCCAGTTCTTGCCAAACTCGTAATTTCCGCTGGCCAGGCCAGGATTGGGCCGGTTGTCTTTGTACAGGCGCCCTTCCGCGCCAAACTTGAAGATGTGCCTGCCCCAGACCAGGTTGGCATTAGGCTGAACCGTGTATGCGTCGTTGGCGGAGTAATTCAGCAGACGGTCCGTGCCGAGGTTCTTGTAAGTTCCCAGTCCGATCCGCGGGAATTGCAGCCGGGTGAACTGTGCAACCAGCGAGTCGGCAAAACCAAGGCGGCGGGGGTCGAAGCCAGCGCCGAAGGAGTTGCCGGTCGTCTCTTCCCAGCGGGCCAGTCCTGCCCTGAGGTTGAACGTCATCCGCGAAGAGAGAGCAGAGGTCCAGTCGAAGGTCCAGTTGCGGCCATTGCGGATGAGCGGCGCGTTGCCCGTGGGCTCGGCGGGGTTGCGCTCGCTGGGACTCTTGACGAAAGTGAGGCCGCGGTATTCGTCAAAAGGATTCTGGCCGTAACGGAAATAGAAGGAATTCCGCGCGTTGATCATCCAGTCCAGCCGCCCGATCCACTGGTCCATGTTGGCGATCCAGCGCGAGGGGTACGGATAGTTGTTGATGTGCGCGGGCCCGGTCCCCGCAGACGTGGGCGGCGGATAATACTTGAGCGCTTCCAGGGCGACCTTGTTCAACCTCGCCGGCGGCAGCCGGTTTCCTGCGAACGGCTGCCGGTTGCCTGCGGCGTCTACGGTTAGCGGATCGTAAATGAGCACCGGGTTGCCCTGCGAGTTGTAAAGAGTCGAGAAGTCCCCCGAGCGCCATGCCATCTCAGGAACCGTGACGACGCCCGGATCTGCCGAACGCTGCCGCATCCCCTCATAGGAGACCACCCAGAAAAGCCGGTTCCTCAGGTCGACCAGTTTCGGAATCCGGACCGGCCCGCTGGCAGTCGCGCCGAAGGTGTTGATGTTCATCGGCGGCTTGGGGATGCCGGCGCTGTTGAGCTCGCTTTGGTTGGCGTTGAGCTCTTCGGCCTGGAAGTACTCGAACATCGTGCCGTGGAAATCGTTGCCTCCAGACTTGGTGACGATGGTCACAATTCCGCCGCCGGTACGCCCGTACTGAGCGTCATAGGTATTGGTGAGCACGCGGAACTCCTGCACGGTTTCCATCGTCGGGACATGGATCACCGTGCGGTCGCCCCGAACGTTGCTGATGCCGTCGAGAAGCACCTCGTTTTCCTTGTTGCGCCCGCCGTTGATCGACATGCCGGAGGTGCCGGCGATGTCAAAGGAGCGCAGGTACCGCCATGTGCCGGTCTTGACCACGCCTGGCGCCGCCCAGGCAATCTGGAACGGGTTCCGCCCCTGCGTGGGCAGGTTGGCAATGAGCTCGTTGGAGATGAGCTGGGAGCGATTGGCCGTCTCCGTCTGGAGCAGAGACACCTCTGCGGAGACTGTAACGCTCTGGCTCAGATCGCCGACTTCCAGAGCAACATCCAGGCGCAGCTTGTCCTGTGCCGCCAACTGGATGCCTGTGCGCTGGTAGCGCTTGAAGCCTTTCATCTCTACGGTGAGTGTGTACGTGCCGGGAATCAGAAACGGCGTCACGTAGACGCCCATGTCGTTGGTTACGGTTTGGACCCTAACGTTCTGCGCGACGTTGACAATCATGACGGAGGCGCCGGAAACCGGCGCGCCGGTCGGATCGCTCACAACCCCTGTAATGGTGGCGCGAACCTCCTGTCCACTCACACCCCCACAGAGGACTGCAAGCAGTACAAGCGAATTCAGAATGCTGTACCGCATCATGGGGGGAAGACCTCCGAGAGGAGTATATGGCGACAAGAAATCCAGATCAAGGCCAAAACCCGGAACCTGATTTCACGAAACGCCACCCTGGAGGGACGCCTCGCCGTGCCCGGGGCGGCCCGGCGCTGCATTGCCTAGAAGCTCAGCACGAGATGCCAGATGTAAGTGTAGGCGAAGGCGTCGAGATTCGACCAGATGCGGCGGCAGAGTTCGGCGTCGCCCCGCAATGCGGGGATCTCCCGCAGCCTGTCCTCCCAGCGGAAGCAGGCCGGGGGCGGGCCGAAGTCCGGCGCCGGGCAGCGCTCCTCGGGCGGCGGCGGTGGCGGCGCGGAGCTTGGAGCCCTGGAATAGACGCCGTACAGGCGGGTGAACTCGGTCATGGCGCGGACGTTTTCCACCCGCGCATCGCTCTGCATGATGGCGGAGGCATCCATGATATAGCCGCCGTCTTCGCCACAAATATCGATCAATTCCTGGCATTTCGCCCGCACCTGCTCCGGCGTTCCGAACGCGAGCAGCGCATTGGGCACCCCGCCGCTGAGGCAGAATTTGCCGCCGAGCTTCTCGGCGCACAGCTTCGGATCGCCCCGGTCGATGTGGTAGATGATGCTACCGGCGGGCAGCGTGGCGAAAGTGTCCAGATGCGCGTCCCACTTGCCTTCGGCGTAGAACAGCACCTGGTTGCCGCGTGCCCAGATGGCTTCCACCATGGGCCGGAACGTGGGCCAGAAAATCTGTTCGAAGTGCTCGCGGGAGATGAACGGCACGCAACTCCGGTGCATCCACACCGGGATGGGCAGGTGACGGTCAGGATCCAGCCCGGCGAGCGCAATATGCGCCAGGTGCGGCATCAACGCGCGGCAGGCGGCTTCCACTTTTTCGGGAATTTCCTTGAGGTCGAAGGCGAGTCCCAGATAGCCGCGGAACTTGTCGGCGAGCACGTCGAGCGGCGCTTTCAGCATTCCGCTGATGGCGGAAACCGTGCCGGTCTCATTTTTCATCCGTTCGATCTGCGGACCGAAGGCGGTGAAATAATCCGCCATCGCCCAGGCGCTCTTGACGAGAGCGAGGTCGCGCCGCATGGGCGACAGTTCATATTCGGCGGAGACGCGGGGCAGCCATTTCGTCCAGAGGAAAGCGACGGGGTCTTCGATCAGTTCGTCGTATTCCTCGCGCCGCATCCAGGCGTTATCGGGCGGCGGCTCGCGGTACTGGAAGCCGGTGTGCTCATCGACATCGATGCCCGGTATGGCGTAGTAGCGCAGCCCGGCGGCTTGCACCAGCCCGGTCCAGACATAGACCATGTTCGGCACCGCGGCGTCCCAGTCGTAGTCGTGGCAGCAGCGGATGACGGCTTCGAACGCCTGGCGGTAGTCGTGCGTCACCTGCTGAGCGGTCATGCCGCAGTGGGCGGCGGTGAATTCGGCGGCGAAGGGGCGCAGGGGCACGCGGTCGGGCCTGCCGTTGCGCATGGCGGTGACGTAGCGGTTCAGGCGCTGCGCGTAGAGTTCCTGCATGTCGGCGGGCATGGTTCGAGAATTCCGCATCGAGAATATCAGAGGCGGCCGCCGGAATCACGGTCACGGGCTGGTGGCCAGCGCGGGCGCCGCTGTCAACCCGTAGTCGAGCACGTCATAGGCGCTGCCCGGCGGCTGTTGTTCGGGGAACTCCGCCCAGGCGTTGGGCCAGGCGCGGAAGCGCGGCTTCTGCGGGTTGTGGAAAGGGCCGAAGACGTTGCGCGGCGTGCCGTGGACGCGGACTTCGATGCTCGCGTTGCCCGCCTGGACGGGCACTTCGGTCTCGTACGGCGGCCAGCCGATCCAGCCGAGCGGCTGTCCGTTGACCAGCACTTCGGCCAGCGCGCCGGACCAATCCTTCAGCGAGACACGCAGCCGGCGATGGCCGGCGGGGATGCGAACCTTGGCCCCGTAACTGACCGCAGCCCCGTAGAAGGGCCTGCCCTGCTTCGCCCACGAGCCGAACGCCAGGGGCTTGGAGGCGGCGGCAATCTGAAAACCTTTCTCAGCGGGCGCAACGGCGAAGCTCCCGAGCAGGTAGATGTTCTCGAGTTCCATGCGGGGGTCGAAGGGCGAAGCCGCGACGACAATTTCATTCAGTCCTGTTTTGACGGCGCCGCCGGCGGGAGCGCTTCTCAGGTGCGGATCCAGCCAGCGCTCCGCTTTGGAGAAATCCACCGGCTGGCCGTTGATCGAGACCCGGTACAATTCCGGCGACTCGACGGCCAGGCGGAGGTCCCCGGGCGGCGCACCCGCCACCGTGAAGCGGAACGTGGCCTTGAAGCCCGTCCCCTCGCCGAACTTGCGGTCGAGGATGTTGCGGCGGAACTGCACGGCATTGTCCCACGCCGGGCGCTCGAAGCCGTGGCGCTGCCAGACGATCCAGTTCGCGCGCCAGGTATTGACTCCTGACAGGGTTTCTCCCGCCACCTCGAGGTCGCAGTAATCGAGCACCAGCACATTGGGCTCGCCGGCGGTTACGGTCCAGGCTGGAACGGAGACCGCGCGCCAGGAAGGCCTGGCGGGCGCCGGAGCGGGAGCGGGATCTTTGCGCGCCAGCAGCAGCAGCGAGCCTGCGGGCGGCAACTGGATGGCGAACTCGAGCCCGCGCGCGGCTTTTGTGAACGGGTGAGCGCTGATTCGTCCGGTGAGCGTGTCCCACTCTTCCAGGCCAGCGGCCTCCACGGATGCCTTTGCGTTGATGGCGGCGTTGGTGGAGTTGGCGAAGAAGAGGATCCGGTCGCCGGAAGGCAGCCACCGTTCGAGGAACCCTACAGGCGCGTTGATCTGGACCCGCGCAGGGAGCCGCTCCCGGATGGCGGCGAGCAGTCCGTCCTCGTCGAAGATCCGCACCCACTGCTTGCCGAATTGCTCGCGCAATTTCCGGAGCGCGCCGCTCTCGCGGCCGTCGACATAGGAGGGAGTCTCCACCAGCGACAGCACCGTGCCGCCCTCCTTGAGCCACGATTCCAGCAGCGGCACGGTCTGGCGGCGCAGATTGGCGACGTCGTGGGAGAGCACCACCAGGTCGTAGGCCGCCTTGCCCACGCGCAGCTTCTTGCCCTCCACTTTGCCGAACCACTCAAGAACGTACTCGTCGCCGTAATCGAAGTCCACCTGATGGTCCACGAGGAACTGCGCCAGCCGGGCGTTGTTCTCGCGCATCTTCCCGAGCTCCGGCGTGGCAGCCCCGCGCCGCGCCAGGAGAAAGCCGGTAGTGGTGGGATGAATCACGAGCACGCGGTGGCGCGCTTCGGAGACGCTCGACACGAGAGACACGCGCGCCAGGTGATCGGCATGCGGGCGGTAGGCGGGCCACCACGAGGCGGCGTCGGAGAAGCTTTGCGGATGGTCGCGTTTGCGCGCGCCGCGGATGGTGGTGAAAGAGAGATGCTGATCGACGAAGTTGACCCCGTTCACGAGCAGCCAGTCGCCGAAGCGCTTCAGGTGCTCCATCGTCGCGTCCCAGCCGGAGACGCCGTAAGCTTCGCAGAACAGCCGCCTGCCGAGCTGGTGGCTCACGCTGGCCGACTGCCGGATGGTGAAGAGATAGTGCGGCTGGAGTTCCTGCCCGCCCAGCATGTCGATGCCGGGAACGTGCTGGAAGACGTGGAGCGAAGCGTCGGCGGGCGTGATCCACGGATACGGCCACTCATGCTCCATGAAGTGGCCGGTGAACTGGAGTCCGTTGCGGCCGCACCATTCAAACACGGGCCGCATGAAATGTTCGATCCACAGATCGTGCAGCGTCTGCCAGTAGTCGAACCGCACCCTGCGCCAGTCGCCCGTGTCCCAGTACAGCGAGGGGAGGTGATCTGCGAGATCGTAGCCGTTGCGCCTGCGGAACTCGGCCAGCGTGGCGAAAGACAGCGGCAGCGCCAGCCGCGCGCTGTCATAGGCGCCGCCGGTGGCCAGCAGCGGCTCGTCGGTGAACGCCCACCGGACCGTCTTGCCGAACTCGGCGCCGAACTCGCGCCTGTAAGCCTCGTAAGTGGTTTCGAGGAAGACCTCCTCCGTGCGCGGGTTGGTGAGATCCACATAAGGGAAGCCGGCGGTCCACATGTTGCCGGAGGCGCGGCGCATGCGGAAGGCGACCACCCGCTCCCCCTCTTTCACCTCCTGCGGCGATCGCACGCGCCTGAGGCTGCCTGGATCGTCCGGGGCACCGGCGAAGAAGGCGACATGCTGCGGGTGGGGAGAGACCGCGGTGGGGGGAAGGCCGGTCTCAGCGGTCACGAACTGGCTGGCTGTTTCCGGGGCCAGGGCCGGCACGTGCCCGCCGGCGAAGCCGGAGGGATAGGAATTTTCGTCATAGATGTTGACATACAACCCAAGCCGCTTGCCCTCCTCGAGGGCCTCGCGCCAGAGCTTGAACCACTCCGGGCTGAGATACTCGGTCATCAGTCCTGGACGGGGATGAACGAAGGCGCCGCCCATGCCCTGGCGGCGGTATTGGGCGAGCATCTCCCTGATGCGCGCCGCATCCATTTCGTCGTTCCACACCCACAGCGGCATGGAGCGGTACTCGGGGGGCGGGTCGGCGAAGGCCTTGCGCAACTGGTCGGGCGTCATGGCAGGCGCAGGTTCGCGCGCCTGGGAGAAGGCGGGCAGAGCGGACAGAACGGCAAGGATGAGTACGCGTGTCACGTTATCCTCCGTGTGCTCCCGATCCTATCTCAATACCCGCTGTGGTGGCGGCGGCTGCTTGACTGCCGCCGCGCCGCGCCATAGAGTGTCACAGGAAACGTGCGGGAAGGAGCCGCCACCATGAAAACAAACCGGCGAAGATTTGTTCAGGCCGCCCCGGCCTTTTCTTTGATCCCGGGCCATGTGCTCGGAGGGCAGGCCGCGCAGCCCGCTCCAGGCGAGAAGATTCATATCGCCCTTGTCGGCTGCGGCACGGAAGCCATCCGCGAGCTGCCGCAGTTCATCCGCAACCCCGCGTTCCGGTTCACGGCGGTCTGCGACCCATGCCGGCCGGCGGCGGGTTACCGGGACTGGTCGGCCAACGGGCTGTTGACGGGCATCCGCAAGCTGCTCGAGCAGCCGGACTGGGGCGCGGGCTTCGACTCCGTCATCCCCGCCGGGCTCGATGTGGCGCGGACCGTGATTGAAGCGTACTACAAGGCGCCCGGCTCGGTGCGCGCTTATACGGACTTCCGCGAAATGCTCGAAAAGGAGTCCGACCTGCAGGCCGTGTGGATCATGACGCCGGACCATCACCACGGCTGGATCTCGATGCGCGCCATGGCGCGCCGGCTTCACGTGATGATGCACAAGCCCATCGCCAACCGGCTGAGCGAAGCCAGAGCCGTCATCGACGCCGCCCGCAAGACGGGCGTGGCGACGCATTTCCTGGCCTGGAACACGGGCAACGGCATCGAACAGGTGAAGCAGTGGATCGACTCGGACGCCATTGGGACGCTGCGCGAGATCCACAACTGGACGAACCGCCCGGTGTGGCCGCAGTATGTGGAACTGCCGCAGGAGGCCGCGCCCGTGCCGCGCGGCTTCGACTGGAACCTGTGGCTCGGACCGGAGAAGGAGCGCCCGTATCACCCCTGCTATACGCACATGGTGTTCCGCGGCTGGTACGACTTCGGCGGCGGGACGCTGGCCGATATGGGCATCTACTCGCTGTGGTCTGTTTTCCGCGCGCTGAAGCTGGACGCGCCGGACCTGATCGAGCCGCTGCGGTCGCACCATTGCCGCTTCGACGGCAACAGCGCGACGCGGATCCAGAACGATTTTTCGTTCCCCTCCGCTTCGGTGACGAGGATCCGTTTTCCGAAGACGGCGGAACGGCCGGCGGTGGATCTGTTCTGGTACGACGGCGGGATGAAGCCGTTTCCGCCCGGGGAGACGGGGCTCGAAGAATTCCCGGCGGAAGGGATGATGTTCCGGGGCGACAAGGGCGTGATCGTCTCGGGATTCCGGGTGGAGAAGCCGGTGCTGTACGCGGCGGGGCGGAAACCGCAGGAAGCGCCTCAGGCGCCGCAGCGGCCGGACGTGGCGGAGATGTTCGCGCAGGCGTGCCGGGGCGGGCAGCCCTCGCCGGGCGCGTTCACCAGCGCGTGGGGCATTTCCGAGACGGTGTGCCTGTGGGGCGCGGCGCTGCGCGCGGGGCGCCGGCTGAAGTACGACGCAGCGGCAGGACGGTTCACCAACGACGAGAAAGCGAACGAGTATTTGTCCCGGACATACCGCGCGGGCTGGGAGCTGCCGCAAATCTGAGAAGCGCGCGCCGCATTGCTAGCCTGTGAGAGATGGTCTGGACTTGGGCTTTCCTCCTGCAGGCGGCGCTTGCGCCAATGCCGCCAGCGTCGCTGGCGGAGACGGAGGCGATGCGCGAGGCGCGTTCCGTGCGCGAGAGCACGGCGGCGGCGCCGCCGGGCTGGCTCACGCAGGCGGAGAAGACGGATTTCCGCGAGACCGGCTCCTACGCCGCCTGCGCCGGATTCTACCGGCGGCTGGCAGCGGCGTCGCGATTCGCCCGGCTCGAAGAGATCGGCCGCACGGGCGAAGGACGCCCGCTGTATGTGCTGATCGCGAGCCGCGGCCGCGCTTTTACGCCTGCGGCGGCGCGCCGCACCGGCAAGCCCGTGGTGCTGCTGCAAAACGGCATCCATGCAGGCGAAAACGGCGGCAAGGACGCCGCCATGATGATCCTGCGGGACATCCTCGTCACTGGCCGGCTGGAGAAGCTGCTCGACTCGGTCATTGTGCTGTCGATCCCCGTGTTCAATCCCGACGGTCACGAACGCGCCTCGCCCTGGAACCGGATCAACGAGAACGGACCGCGCGAGATGGGCTTCCGCGTCACGGCGCGGCGGCTGAACCTGAACCGTGATTATCTGAAGGCCGACACGCCCGAGATGCGGGCATGGCTGCGCCTGTACACGCAGTGGCTGCCCGATCTGCTGATCGACAATCACGTCACCGACGGCGGGGACGCGCAATATGACGTCACCGTGGCGGCGCACACGGAACAGGACATCGCGGCGCCGGTGGGCGGCTGGGTAAAAAACCAATTTCTGCCGGAATTGTTCCGGCGGCTCGAGGCGCTCGGCCACGTGCCCGGCTTCTACATCGAAGGGCGCGCGGCGGGAGGGAAAGGGCTGGCGGTGATGACCGCCACGCCGCGCTATTCCACCGGATACGCGGCGGCGCAGAACCGCGCGGCGCTGCTCGTGGAGACGCACAGCCTGAAATCGTTCCGCACCAGGGTGTGGTCGCACTACGACATCATGCGCGCGGCGCTGTCGATCGCCGCCGAGACGGGGGCCCGGCTGGTCCGGGCATCGCGGGAAGCCGACCGGCTTCAGGCAGCCGTGGCGCCGGGGACGCCCGTGTTTCTGGAAGGAACGCCGGCGGGGGAGGGCGAGCCGTATGTGCTGCGGGGGCTGAAAGCGGAGCAGGTTCCGAGCCCGGTAAGCGGCGGCGCCGTTCCGCGCTATACGAGGGAGCGCTTCGACCAGAAAGTGACGCTGGTGCGCACGCTGGCGGCCAAAGTGGCGCCGCCCGCTCCGCACGGCTACATCGTGCCGCGCGAGTGGCCGGAAATCATTGAATTACTTGCGTTGCACGGCGTGGAAATGATGCCGCTGGAAAAAACGGTGGAAGGCGAATTTCAGACGGTCAGGTTCGCCGATGTCCGGTTTGCGCCGTCGCCGTTCGAAGGGCGGTTCCGGATCGTGTCGTTTTCGGCGTCGCCTGTAACAGTGCGCCGCGCAGTTGCAGCGGGCAGCGTCTACGTGCCCGTGGCGCAGCGGGCGGGAAAGGCGGTCATGCACATTCTGGAACCGGAAGCGCCGGATTCGGCCCTGCGGTGGGGTTTTTTCCTGCCGGTTTTCGAACAGAAGGAGTATTTCAGCGACTTTGTTTTTGAGCCTTTTGCGCGCGTGATGCTGGAGCGCGATGCGCAACTGCGGGCGGATTTCGAGGAAAAACTCAGGACGGACGCCGCATTCGCCGGCAATCCGAGGGCGCGGCTGCTGTGGCTCTACCAGCGGTCGCCGTATGCGGAGCCGGACAAGGACCTGTATCCGGTGCTGCGCTGCGAGCGCGCGCCGGAATGGCTCGGGGGGCAAAGGGCAGCCGTGCGGAACCCGCCGGGCAGGTGACACCGCCGGCGGCGCGGCGATAGGATCGTTGGAATCATGCCGTTCACCCGAAGAGATCTGCTCGCCTCGGCGGCGCTGCTGGCACCCGCGCAACCGAAGCCGGGCTCGACGCTGTACGTGCGGTTCGAGCATCAGGGCCGCATCTCCTACGGACGTGTGGAAGGAGACCGCGTGCAGCCGCTCAGCGGAGACCTGTTCGCCGGTCCGCGCCCTGCCGGACGGACGCTGCCGCTGGCAGCGGTGAAGCTGCTCTATCCATGCACGCCGCCGAAGGTGCTGGCGGTGGGGCGGAACTACCGCTCGCACCTGGGCTCGGCGCCGGCGCCGAAGCGGCCGGAGTTCTTCTACAAGCCGGTCTCGTGCCTGCAACATCCGGAGGAGCCGGTGGTGCTTCCCCCCGATGCGAAGAACGTGCATTACGAGGGCGAACTGGTGATCGTGATCGGCAGGCGCTGCCGGCGCGCCTCGCGCGCGGAAGCCGAGGCGGCGGTCTTCGGCTACACCTGCGGCAACGACGTGAGCGAACGCGACTGGCAGAACGGACCGGACCGCGACATGCAATGGTGGCGGGCGAAAGGGGCGGACACATTCGGCCCCTTGGGTCCGGCGATCGCCACGGGGCTCGACCCGCGGAGAGGGCTGCTGCTTGAGACGCGGCTCGACGGCAGGACCGTGCAAAAACAATCCACGTCGGATTTGCTTTTTGATTGCATCGAGTGCGTCGAGTTCGCTTCGCGTTATGTGACGCTGGAGCCGGGCGACGTGATCTATACAGGCACGCCGGGCCAGACGCAGGCGATGCGGCCCGGCAGCGTGGTGGAAGTTGCGATCGAGGGCATCGGAACGCTGCGGAATCCGGTGCGCGCGGGCTGACATTTCAATCCGGATTTGAGACGTCAGTGTGTGATAACCTGTAGAAGAAAAATGAGCGCCAGGGATGCCGGCCCGCTCGAGTGAGGCCTACGTTCTTCGCACCTACCCCTACAAGGAAGGGGACCTGATCGTCAGCTTTTTCACCCGCGATCAGGGCAAGCTGCGGGGGGCGGCCAAGCGGGCGCGCCGGCTGAAGAGTCCCTACGGATCGGCACTGGAGCGGCTGTCGCGGGTGCGCCTCGCGTACTACCAGCGGGAGAACGCCGAACTGGTCCGGATCGACGGGGCCGAGTTGATCGAGAGTCAGTTCGCCCTGTCCGCTTCGTATGAAGCGGGGGTGGCGCTGGATTACATCGCGGAGGTGTCCGAGCAGTTGCTGCCGCCGGCCGAGCCCAACGAACGGTTTTACCGCCTGCTGAATGCGGTTCTGACGGACCTGCGGGCGTCCGCCGGGGAAGGGCTGCCCGCCGCGCTGTGGCGCGCCGTGACGTACTTCACGTTCTGGGCGGTGCGGCTGTCCGGGTTCCTGCCGGAACTGAAGGGCGGCGGGACGGACCAGCAACTGGCGCGCGCCATGGCGGTGACGCCGGTGGAAGCCCTGGCGGAACTGGACTGGACGCGCGCGACGGGACTGGAGCTCCGCCGCGCCCTGCAAAAGGAAATCGAATCCCACATCGAGCGCAGGCTCGCCACTGTTGCCCTGTTGGAGGCGCTGTAAACACCGCATGGATTCCTACCAGGAAACGATTTTCAAGCTGAAGCGATTCTGGGCCAGACACGGCTGTGTGATCCAGGAGCCGTACGACGTCGAGGTGGGCGCCGGCACGATGTGCCCGGAAACGTTCCTCCGCGTGCTGGGCCCGAAGCCGTACAGCGTGGCTTACGTGCAGCCGTCGCGGCGTCCGGCCGACGGGCGGTACGGCGAGAATCCGAACCGGCTGTACAAGCACTCGCAGCTTCAGGTGATCCTGAAGCCGGCGCCGGCGGATGTGATGGATCTGTACCTGGAGTCGCTCGAGGCTATCGGCATCCGGCTGGATCAGCACGATCTGAAATTCGAAGAAGACAACTGGGAATCGCCGACGCTGGGGGCGTGGGGCATCGGCTGGCAGGTGATGCTGGACGGGCTGGAGATCACGCAGTTCACCTATTTCCAGCAGTGCGGCGGCGTGGACCTGGATCTGGTTCCGGCGGAGTTGACGTACGGGCTGGAGCGGCTGGTGGCGTTTCTTCAGGACCGCAGATCGGTCTTCGACATCGAGTGGGTGGAAGGCGTGAGTTACCGCGATGTACGGTTCCTGGAGGAGCAGCAGTTCTCGGTCTACAATTTCGAGAAAGCCGATGTGAAGATGCTGTGGCAGTTGTTCGATCTGCATGAGGCTGAGGCGCAGCGGCTGATCGACGGATACAGGGCCCTGGATGGGGAGAAGGATTTCCGCGAGAAAAGCCGATTCCCGCTGCTGGCGGCGTACGACCACGTGCTCAACTGTTCGCACACCTTCAATCTGCTGGACGCGCGCGGGGCGATCAGCGTGACCGAGCGCGTGGCGGTGATCGGGCGGGTGAGGAAGCTGGCGGTGGGCGTGGCCGCATGCTGGACCGATCAGCAGCAGCTGCTGGAGGCCGCGCCGGCGCAGGAGGTGCGGGCGTGAGCGGGCGGCTGCCTCTGCTGTTCGAGATCGGCGTGGAAGAGATCCCGCACTGGATGATTGCGCCCGCGCTGGGCGAGATGGAACGGTTGTTCCGCTCGCTGTGCGCGGACAACCGCATTGAAGCGGGCGCCTTGCGGCTGGATGGGACGCCGCGGCGGCTGGTGCTGCGGGCCGAGGGGCTCCCCGTGCGGCAGGAAGACCGCGAGGAGCTGGTGATCGGGCCTCCGAAGGCGGCCGGGGAAGGCGCGGCGCAGGGATTCGCGCGGAAAAACGGCGTCACTGTGGCGGAATTGCGGGTGGAAATCACGCCGAAAGGTGAGTATTTCGCACTGCAAAAAAGAATAGAAGGCCGGCCGGTGATGGAGATTTTGGCCGAAATCCTGCCGGTTCTTATCGGGCGGATTCCCTGGCCGAAGACCATGTATTGGACGGGCAAGGGCGGGCCCACATTCATCCGGCCGGTGCGGTGGATCGCGGCGCTGTTCGGCGCACAGGTTGTGGAGTTTGAATTTGCGGGCGTGCGGGCGGGCGCGTTGACCTGCGGCCACCGGAGGCTGGGGGCGAAGGAGATCGTGTTCGAGCACTCGAACTACGAGGAGCGGCTCGAGAAAAACGGCGTGATCGTGAGCGCTGCGAAGCGGCGGCAGCGGATCGAAGCGGGCGTGAAGAAGCTGCTGCGCGGGACGGGCCTTGAGTGGGTGCGCGACGACGCGCTGCTCGACGACATCGTTTACCTGACCGAGTATCCGACGCCGGTGATGGGGCGGTTCGACGAGCGGTTTCTGGAACTGCCGCGGGAGGTGCTGACGACGGTGATGCGGCACCATCAGCGGTACTTCACGGTGCAGGACGGCGAGGGGAAGCTGGCCCCGCGGTTCATCGCCGTCATGAACATGAAAGCGGACCGCAAGGGGTATGTGGTGAAGGGCAACGAGCGGGTGCTGGAGGCGCGCTTTTCCGATGCCCGCTTCTTCTGGGAGGTCGACCGGCAACGGACGCTCGCCAGCCGCCTTGCCGGCCTTTCGGATGTGACATTCCAGGCGAAGCTGGGCTCGTACCTGGAAAAGACGCAGGGAATTGTGGACGGCGCGCGGCGGCTGGCGGGATGGCTCGGCCTGGATGTGGAGCTGGCGGAGCGGGCCGCGCGGCTTTCGAAAGTCGACCTGATGACGGAGATGGTGAAGGAGCTGCCCGAGTTGCAGGGCGTGATGGGCGGACTGTACGCACGCGCCGACGGAGAGCCGGAAGAAGTGGCGCAGGCGATCTACGACCACTACCTGCCGCAGAGCATGGAGGATCCGATCCCGCGCACCGTCTACGGGCAGGTCCTCTCGGTAGCCGACAAGCTGGACACGCTGGAAGGCTGCTTTGGGATCGGGCTCGTGCCGAGCGGGTCGAAGGATCCGTTCGCATTGCGGCGCGCGGCGCAGGGCGTGGTGAAGGTGCTCGCGGAAGGGCGGCTGCGCGTGGATCTGAAGCGTGCGGTGGAAGTAGGCATGGCCGCAATGGCTCGGCATTTTCCGGAGTGCGGGCCGCAACAGACGCAGGCATTGTGGGAGTTTCTGGCCGACCGGATCCGGTATTACTTCCGCGAGGTGCGCGGCTTCGCCTACGACGAAGTGAACGCGGCGCTGGCGGGGGACTGGAAGACGCTGCCGGAGCTGGAAGCGCGGCTGTACGCGCTGAAACTGGTGCGGCAGACGGAGAATTTCGAGCCGCTGGCGGCGAGTTTCAAGAGGATCCGGAATATTCTCCGGCAGGCCGGATGGGAGCGGGGCAAAGTGAGGCCGGAGCTGCTGGAGGCGGCGGAAGAGAAAGCGCTGTATGGGGAGGCGCAGCGTGTGCTGGGCGAGGTGGCGGGGCTGCGGGCTTCGGAGGACTACATCCAGAGCCTGCAAGCCGTGGCCACGCTGCGGCCGGCCGTGGACGCGTTCTTCGACAGGGTTTTGGTGAATGCGCCGGACGAGGCCGTCCGGGCGAACCGGCTGGCGCTGCTCGGCTGGCTCTTAAACGAGGTTTCTTCGATCGCCGATTTTTCGGAGATCGTGACGACGACAACGACCGAATGAAGTTCAGGAACTCATCACAGAAGCTGATCCACCAGGAGAATCAAGCGCTATGAAAAAATACGTCTATTTCTTCGGCGGGGACCTGACCGAAGGCAATGGCAAGATGCGGGACGAGCTCGGCGGCAAAGGCGCAGGCCTGGCCGAGATGTGCCGCGCGGGCGTGCCCGTGCCGGGCGGGTTCACGATCACGACCGAGGTCTGCAACATCTTCTTCGACAACGACAAGAAGGTGCCGCAGGAGGTCGACGAGCAGATCTGGCAGGCGCTGGAAAAGCTCGAGAACTACATGGGCAAGAAGCTGGGCGATCCGGCGGACCCGCTGCTGGTGAGCGTGCGGTCGGGCGCGAAGTTTTCCATGCCCGGCATGATGAACACGATTCTGAACCTCGGCCTGAACGATCAGAGCGTCGAGGGGCTGGCGGCCAAGACGGGCAATCCGCGCTTCGCCTACGACTGCTACCGCCGCTTCATCCAGATGTTCGGCGAAGTGGCCTTCGGCATCGAGATGGAGCATTTCGACCATGTGTGGGACGAGGCGAAGCGGAAGAAAGGCGTCAAGCTGGACACGGAACTGGACGCCGCGGATCTGAAGAAAATCGTCCCGGAATTCAAGAAGATTTTCAAGAAATACGGCAAGCGCGATTTCCCGCAGGATCCGAAGGAGCAGCTCATGCTGGCGCGCGACGCCGTGTTCATGAGCTGGTGGTCGCCCAAGGCTTCCTATTACCGGAAGATGGAGAAGATCAGCGACCGGCTGGGCACGGCGTGCAACATCCAGGCGATGGTGTTCGGCAACATGGGCGACACTTCGTGCACGGGCGTGGGCTTCACGCGCGATCCGGGGTCGGGGGAGAAAGTTTTTTACGGCGAGTTCCTGGTGAACGCGCAGGGCGAGGACGTGGTGGCCGGCATCCGCACGCCGCAGCCGATCAGCGAACTGAAGAACTGGAATCCTGCCGTCTACGACCAGTTGCTTGAGATCACCAGCATGCTGGAGCGGCACTACAAGGATATGCAGGACTTCGAGTTCACCGTGCAGGAGGGCAAGCTGTGGATGCTGCAGACCCGCAACGGCAAGCGCACGGGGCCGGCGGCGGTGCGGATTGCGGTGGACATGGTGGACGAGGGTCTGATCGACGAGAGGACGGCGGTGATGCGCGTGGCTCCGTCGCAGCTCGACCAGTTGCTGCACCCGGTGTTCGACCAGGCGTCGCTGAAGAAGCTGACCAAGCTGGCGCAGGGCATCGACGCTTCGCCTGGCGCGGCGGTGGGGCGGCTGGCGTTCACCTCCGATGACGCGGTGACGATGTCGGAGAAAGGCCCGGTGATCCTGATCCGGAAGGAGACGACGCCGGACGACATCCACGGCATGGACGCGGCCAAGGGCATCCTGACGGCCGTGGGCGGCAAGAGCTCGCATGCGGCCGTGGTGGCGCGCGGCATGGGTGTGCCGTGCGTGGTGGGCTGCGGCGCAATCCACATCAACGAACGCGCCAAGAGCGCGACGGTGGATGTCAACGGCAAGAAGCTCACGATAAAGGAAGGCGACTGGGTGTCGATCGACGGCACCACCGGCGCCGTGTACCTGGGCCAGGCGATGACAAAGGAGCCGGACCCGCACTCGCCCGTGTTCGCCAAGTTCATGACGATGGCGGACAAGTTCCGGGGCAAGTTCGGCGTGCGCGCCAACGCTGACATCCCGCGCGATGCGAAGGCGGCGCGGGAATTCGGCGCCGAGGGCATCGGCCTGTGCCGCACCGAGCACATGTTCTTCGCCGAGGACCGGCTGCCGCACGTGCAGGCGATGATCCTGGCCGACAACGAGAAGGACCGCCGCAAGGCCCTGGCGAAGCTGCTGCCCATGCAGCGGAAGGATTTCGTGGGGCTTTTCGAGGTGATGGACGGCTATCCGGTGGTGATCCGCACGCTGGACCCGCCGCTGCACGAGTTCGTGCCGAAGCGGGAGGAGCTGATGGTGGATATCGCCAGGCTGCCCAGCGCCGACATGAAGACCAAGCGCGAGATGCTGGCGCGGTACAAGAACTTCGTGCCGGATGTGAAGAGCCTGAAAACCGAGCTGCCCAAGCTCCTGCACCGCGTGGAGCAGTTGCATGAGTTCAACCCGATGCTCGGCCACCGCGGCTGCCGCCTGGGCATCACGTATCCGGAGATCACCGAGATGCAGGCGCGGGCGATCTTCGAGGCCGTGGTGCAGGTGGCCAGGAAGGGCAAGAAGGTGATCCCAGAGGTGATGATTCCCCTGATTGGCAGCGTGGAGGAGCTCCAGCACCAGAAGGAGATCGTGAAGCGCGTGGCGGAAGAGGTTCTCGGCAAGGCCGGCATGAAGAACCAGAAGTACCTCATCGGCACGATGATCGAAATTCCGCGCGCCGCGCTGACCGCCGACAAGGTGGCCCAGGAGGCCGAGTTCTTCAGCTTCGGCACCAACGACCTGACGCAGACTACGCTCGGCCTGTCCCGCGACGACTACACGAAGTTCTCGAAGCAATACGAAGAGAAGAAGATCTTCAAGGCCGATCCGTTTGCGGTGATCGACCGCGAGGGCGTGGGCAAGCTGATCCAGATGGCCGTGGAGATGGGACGCAAGACGCGGCCCGAGCTGGAAGTGGGCATCTGCGGCGAGCACGGCGGCGAGCCGAGCTCGGTGGAGTTCTGCTACAACACGGGCATGGATTACGTCTCCTGCTCGCCGTACCGCGTGCCGATCGCGCGGCTGGCGGCGGCGCAGGCGGCAATTGCGAAGGAAGCCGGCATGGCTGGCGAGACCAGCCGCACGGCCTGATCGCAGCGGCGTTTGCCGACGAGGCCGCGGCTCCCCCGGCGGGGGCCGCGGCCTTTTCCATTGCTGGAGGCGAGAGCTTCAGGCGGCGCGTCTGGAACCATGAATCGCTCTCCGGCGCGCTTCGCCCCGGATTCAGGTTGACTTATATCCGTAACGGATATAGTGTGGGGTTATGGCAAAGCAGAACACGGCGCAGGCGCCACTGACTCCCGCGGTTCTGCACATCCTGCTGGCGCTCTCCAGCGGAGAACGGCACGGCTACGGAATCATGAAACAGGTGCAGGCGGACTCGCAGGGGAGAGTGAAGATGGGCCCGGGGACCCTGTATGGTTCGCTGGCGCGGATGATGGAGGCAGGTCTGGTCCGGGAGAGCGGCAAGCGCGTCGATCCGGAAATGGACGACGAGCGGAGGATCTATTATGAGCTGACGGGGGCAGGCCGGGCGGCGCTGGAAGCGGAACTGCGGCGGTATCGCGCAGTAGTGGCGGTGGCGGAAGGACGGCTGGCGCATGGCCACTAGTGGTGCTGTCCGGCGTTGCCGGACATGGTATGCGATGCTGCTGCGGCTGTATCCGCGGCCCTTCCGGGAACGGTTTGGGGAGGGAATGGAGCAGACGTTCCACGACCTGTGCCGGAACTGTGGGGACGGCGGGTGGAGGCTGTTCGGGCTGGCGGCGTGGGTCTTCTGCGAGACGCTGGCTGGGATTCTTAAGGAGCGCGCAATGCAACTGTCGCCAATGGGGAAAACGGCTCTGCGGGTGGCTCTGGGAGCGCTGGCCGCATTGATGGCGCCGCTGGTGGCATCGCGGGTAGTGGAGGGGTGGAACTGGCCCGCCGGAGCTTTCGTGCGGGTGTATGTGCTGTTCTTCGCCACCGGGATGGTGTTTGCCCTGGCCGCGAGGAGGATGGACGTGTGGTCCTACAAGGCGGGCGTGGGCGTGGCGCTGGCGGCGGGATTCGCCCTGGGGTGGTCCAATATGGTGCACGTGGCGGACACGGGGAATCTGGCGAACCTGTGGTACTACAGCGTGCTCGTGGTGGGCGCCGCCGGGGCCTAGCTGGCGCGCTTGAGAGCTCGAGGGCTGGCCTTCACGCTGTTCGCGATGGCTTCACTGCTCACGCTGATTTCCGTGCTTGTGCCTTCGGGCGCGCCGCCCGGCGTGGCGAGGAGAATGGCCATCGGGCATGGCGTTTACGTGGCGCTGTTCACGGTCTCGGGCCTCCTGTTCCGGCGTGCGAGCCTGGCAGAGGCGAAGTAAGGAGCGGGCTGATCCCGGCCCGGCAGGCGCTGGCCGGAACTGAGTCCGGCTCTCACAACAGCAATGCGGGCGCCCGCGCCGCCGAGCTGGCGCCCTTCCCCGCCCTGTCAGCCGGATGGCCCCGGTTTCGCCGCGTTGGGCTCTGGAGGAGTTTCGACCGCTGACCCGGCAGGCTTTGAGACCTGCCCGGCCAGCGACTGCTCGGCCAGCCGTGCCAGCCCCAGCCCTCCCTGCGCGGCCAGGGCCGTGGCGAGGCATTGCTCGGCCATCTCCATCAGGCTGAATGAGGCGTCGCGCTCGTCGCCTCCCAGCCAGCCGCCTCCTCCGGCCTCACGCATCGCGCGCAACATCTGGCCAACCAGAAGGGATTCGAACTCCGCCGCGGCGGCGTGGATGGCTTCCGCGGACGCCTTCCTGTTGCCAGTTGCCAGTGATGCCGGGGCCCAGTCGAAGGGCGATGCCGCAGGCAAGGCTCCGTTCCATCCCGTCATATCGACTCCTCCTCAGGACTGGAATCTCTTCGTTGAACCCGTTCCTGGTCCGGCGGCGCCGCTTCTTTCCACTCCGGTGCGAGGACACGGCCGGAATCCTGCCCAGGGCGATTCCGGCAGACGCCGTTTCCTTCTCCGGGAAGGAGCGGGGCGGCGGCCGGCAGCGCGCTGCTGGATTCATCAGATGACTTCAATTTCCGCATCCAGGGCTCCTGCGGCTTTCAGGTTTTGCAGGATTGCGATGATGTCGCGGGCGGTGGCGCCGATGGCCGTGAGCGCACGCGCCAGGTCGTCCACAGTGGCTTCGGGCCGGAGCTGGATGTGTTTGGCCTGCTCCTCCCGCACCCCGACCTGCACATCCGGCGCCACGGCAGTTTGCCCCCCGGACAGCGGCGGGGGCTGGCTGACTTCAAACGAGGTGCGGACTTCGATGCTCAGCGCGCCGTGCAGGATGGAGACCGGGCGGATGCGGATATCGCGTCCGGCAGCGATCGTGCCGGTGCGCTCGTTGACGACGATTTTCTGGACGGCATCGGTTTCGAGCGTCAACGTTTCCAGCAAGGCCATGAACTCGACGGGCTTGCCTGCAAATTCGGCGGGCAGGGCCACCTCGACAAGCGCCGCATTCTCACAGCGCGCCGAGCCGGCGAAGCGCTTGTTGACGGTCTCGGCCAGGCGTGAAGCGGTGGTGAAATCGGCGTGCCTGAGCTGAAGCCTGAGCCGGTCGCCCGGCATGGAAGAGGGTGGAGCGCGCTCCACAATCGCACCGCCCGGCACGCGGCCGGCCGTAGGGTGGTTGAGGGTGGTGGAGTTGCCCGCCCCGCCGCGCGCCACAAAGCCTGCGGTCAACACGGGCCCCTGCGCGACGGCGAAGACCTCGCCGCTGGCGGCCTTCAGAGGCGTCAGCAGGAGCAGACCGCCCTGAAGGTTGGTGGCGTCGCCGACGGCGGCCACGTGCACGTCGAGGCGCGTGCCTGGCTGGGCGAACGGCGGCAGGTTTGCAGTCACCAGCACGGCGGCCGTGTTCCGCACCAGCATGGCCTGGGCCGGCACCTGCACGCCCATGCGGTCGAGCAGGTTGGCCAGGGTCTGGGCCGAGAAGAATGTCTGCCGTTTGTCGCCTGTGCCGTTCAGCCCGACCACGAGGCCGTAGCCAATGAGCTGGTTGTCGCGCACGCCTTCCAGCGAGGCGATCTCCTTCACCCGCACCGCCGCCCAGGCGGATTGCGCGAGGGTCGGCAAGAGCAAGGCGGCCGCCAGGGCCGGAAGCGCCCGGCAGGATCTGCCGTGGCCGCGCGCCGGATCCGGCATGACGAGGTTCCCGATCAGCCTGTTCTTCATTTCGCAGCCTCCGATTCGCACGCCATGCGGTCAGAACGGCAACAACCCGGTAAGGAGCCGGTAGAGAAAGTTGGGTCTGCGGATGGCGTCCTGCACAACACCTTTGCCATCGACGCGCACTTCGAGATGGGCCAGCCGGTCGCTGGACACACGGTTGCCGGGGCTGAGATCGTTCCATCGCACCATCCCGCGCACGGTCACGCGCTGCCGTTCGGAGTTGATCCAGACATCCTTGGTTCCCTCGACGACGAGATTCCCGTTGGGCAGAACATGCGTCACGCGGGCCGAGACAGTGGTCTCGAGAACCGATTCGCGCGAGGTCTCCCCCTGGCCGTCCAGTTGGCTCTTGCTGCCGAGGTTGGCCATCTGGCTCAGGGGTCCGGATGCCCGCACGGGGCCGGCCAGAGCCGTTATGCCGCCGCTGGCCTGGGACTTCCGCGTGGCCGTGGTCGAGCCGCGCGACAGCGCGCTGGCCCGGTCGGCCACAATGATGGTGACGATATCGTGCAATTGCGCGGCCCGCTGGTCGCGGGCCAGATCCGCCAGCCGGCCACCGGTCTCATAGAGCGACCCGGCAGAGGCGCTGGAGGCAACCGGGCGGGCGCCTTCCATCTGTTGGATCAGGGCATCCAGCGGAGTTGGACGTTGACCCCGCCCAGGGTCGCGCTCGCGGCTGAAAACCAGGCTGGGCAGCAGAGCCAGCACAACCACAGCCAACCCGGCCGCGCCCGGCCGGCGCGGCCTCATCTCATCCCGATTCACCGGGTTCATTGAACGCTCCTTTCCGCCACGGCCCGCCCGGGCCCTTCCAGCCGGGCGCGGAGGCGCTTGCCGTTCAGCGGACTCTTCACAAGAATCACGTCGCCGAGCCTGCCAGCCGTCAGCGCCTCTGCCTCCACCGCGATCCTGGCCGTCCCGCTCTGGCAGATCAGAGTGACCGTCTGGCCTGCACGCGCCGCTGGAGGCGGAACCAATTGCGCCAGTTCCACCGCCTGACCGGCGGCTAGCGGCCGTCTTGTCCGATAGCCGGCCAGCGTCCAGGGCTCCGGCTGGGCCGGCGGAGGTGGCAGCGGGACGTTTCGCTGCTCCACGGTCAGGTCTTCGGGCCCCAGAACGGCGCCCGATGCGATAGCGCGGGCTGCCACGATCACGGGACGGCGCAGACGGATCCGGACGCGGGCTGCGAGAGGCATCGAACGGCCGCCCCGTTCCGGGATCCACCGTCCCCGCCACACATAGCGCTCCGGCTCGGACGTGCGTCTGAGTCCGGCCAGAGAAAACTCAGGCCGGCCGGCCGGGACGGCTGCGGCTGTCCAGTCGAGGAGATCCAATTCGGCGTCTTCCGGAAGAGCGGCCCGCATGGCGTACAGGATTTCGTTTCCGCCAATGGCAGAAGCGGCCCGCACGACGCATACTGAGGCCGGCAGTTCCAGGGCGGCCGCTCTGGCGCCCAGCGCGCGCTGCATATCGTTGCTCGTCAATCGGCGTTGCAGGCCGGGCAGCGGGGCGTAGCCGACGAAAGTCTGCGGATCGAGGCTCGAGAACGCGGCCGCCAACGGCGCCAGGTCCCCCGCCCGGATTTGATCTCCAGAAACGGCGACGCAGCCAATCTGCAGGAACGCGAGCAACGGCATCCACATGCGGTTCCGCCTACCGGGTCATATTGTTCACTTGTTGATACATCTCATCGGCGGCGCGCACCACCTTGCTGTTGGCCTCGTAGGCGCGCTGGCTGACGATCAGGTTGACGAACTCCTCCACCACGCTCACGTTGGATTGCTCGACGTAGCCCTGCATCAGTGTCCCAATGCCCTCCTGGCCGCCGGGATTGCCGACCGTGGGTTCGCCGCTGGCGTCGGTCGGCAGGTACAGGTTGCGGCCGATGCTGTTGAGCCCGGCAGGGTTGGCGAAGTTCGCCAGTTGGATCTGCCCGGCCAGTTGTGCGGCAGCCTGGCCCGGCAGCGTGTAGCTGACTGTGCCGTCCGCTCCGATGGTGATGCTTTGGGCCTCGGGCGGAATCGTGATCTGGGGTTCCAGAGCGTCGCCGAGTGCGGTCACGAGGTTGCCGTCGCGGTCCAGATGGAACTGCCCGGCGCGCGTGTAGGCGATCTCGCCCGTGGGGCGCCGCACCTGAAAGAATCCGCGGCCCTCAATCACCAGGTCGAGGGGATTGCCCGTAGCGGAAAAGCTCCCCTGGGCGAAGGAGATGCTGTTGGAGACAACTCTCGTGCCCAGGCCGAGCTGCAACCCGCTGGGCACGACGGTTTGCGCTCCAGCGGCCGCGCCGGGCTGGAGAACAGTCTGGTAGAGCAGATCCTGGAACTGCGCGCGCCGCGCTTTGAACCCCACCGTAGCCGCGTTGGCAAGATTGTGGGCGATGTTGTCGACGTTGGTCTGCTGGGCGTCCATGCCGCTGGCTGCGCTGTACAGGGCTCGGATCATAAGTCAAGGCTCCTATTCAAGTGACTGGTTGCGATCACGCGTTGACTCTGGCCACATCCTCGACCGCCCGGCGGTTCATCTCGCCGCCGAGCTGGACTGCTTTTTGCATTGCCTCGAACTGTCTCAGCACCTGGATCAGCCGGACGCCTGCGCCGGCGGGCGAGACGTTCGACGCTTCGAATTTGCCCTGGTGCACCTCCGCGCGGGCGGCTTTGAGCGTGGCCAGCGAGGCCTTGTCGAGGGAGAAATACAGTCCTTCACGCCGCGCTGTTGCATCGAGATCGGCTTCCACCGTGCGGAGGCGGCCCAGGCGCGCCCCCTCCTGCCAAACCTGCCCATCCTTGTCTACGTCGATGGGGAGGGCCGGGTTGGCCCGGATCGGGCGCGGTTCCACAGTCACATACTCATGCCCTTCGGGTGATACCAACCTGCCGTCTGCGGCGACCCGGATTCGTCCGGCGCGCGTCAGCAGCATACCCTCTGGCGATTCCAGGAGAAAGTAGCCCTCGCCTGACAAGGCCAGATCACCCGGATTGGAGCTCTCTACCAGGACTCCCTGGCGGGGATCGGTGCGGTGCCGTTCGAGGACGGGTGCAGAGGCCTGTTCAAAGCCCGCGCCGGAAAGAGCCGATTCGCGGCTTTCCTGGCCAACATACAAGGAGTAAGCCTCCCAATCGGCCTTGAATCCCGGCGTGCCCGCATTGGCCAGATTGTTGGCCACCAGATCGAGCGCCTCCAGGCGGGCCCTCATCCCCGCCGCCGCCACTGAGGTGAGTGCATCCATGCCGAACCCGCTCTGAGCAAGCGCGGGGCCAAATCCCGATTGTCAACACTTGCAGATCGTTGCGCGAAGGTGGAACCAGAATGGAACAGGCTGAATCCGGCGGGTTGTTCCAAATCAGAACACGCGGCCCCACAGCAGGCGCCGCGGCGCCGCCAGTGCCAACAAAAAACAAGGGGTTCATGATTGGCAACGAGCGTGCCAACAACGAAGGCGTGACGGCGCTCCCGATCCCAGGCCTTCTCCCTCAGGCGGCTGTTTCGCCTGCCCCAGCGTCTCCAGAAGCCGGAACGGCCGGGGGACAGGCATGCGGGGATGACGGGAGCGGTCCCAGCCTGTGGGGATCGGTTTGGAAAGAAGCCGGTCCAGCCGAAGTTCTTGCCGGGCATTGCACAGAAGACGGGGCGGGTGCGCAGCGGTCGGAGGCCGATGAGGAAAGTGATGCCCTGAAGACGACACTAGCCCTTGTCTTCCTGGCAGTTCCGATATCGGCCGGCAAGCCACCTATCCCGCCGCAGTGGAATGAGGCGGCGGTCCGGAAATCGGAGCCAGCCGCGCTTCAGGGGACGCAGCCGGAGGTGGGACAGCCGCTGCAGGTCGTCTTTCCCCCAATCACCGCCGAAAAACCACGTCTGGATCCCGTGGGGGAGCAACAATCCGAGAGGGATCCCCTTCTGGCAGGGCCGGGGCAAGCCTTCGAGGGTGCAGAGCCGGCGGAATCCGAGCAGGCGGCCGGGCTGGATGGCGCCCGATTCAGCGGCAGCACGGCCATGATCGGACCGCGGCCGTCATGGCCCGCCAAGCCAGTAGCGGACGTGTTGCTGCGGCGCGTCAGCCGGCAGACCGCTGCGACAGCAGGGGACGTGACTCCCCTGCTGAAGGGCCGGAATGCTCCGCCCCCATCGTATGAGCCTATCCCCGCAGCTCTGAGGGCGCCGCAAACAACGGGGGAGCAGAGCCTGGCGCGGGTCGTGGCTTTCAATCAGCCAGGCGACGCAGGACTGCGGACAGGGGCACCCGGTGGAAAAGCAATGGCCGCCGATCATGGCCCTCGTGCCGGCGGGCAGCCGGCTTTGGAAGAAACCCAGCCCCCCTCTGGCGCCTGGGAGGAAGGGGAAACGCAAGCTCCACGGCCGCCCGAGGGAGAAACCGAGCCGGCTGCTGCGCCGCCTTCCGGCGATCCGGAAACCGGACAGAGGCCCCCTGGGAAGCAAGACCCGCAGTGGCAGGGCATACAACAAAGAGAGCCCGTTGAAGAGGCCCGCCCGGCCGGCCCGCCTCCGCAAGCGGCGCCTTCAAGGGGCGCCCAGCACGCGATGGTCGATTCCAAGCCCAGGGGCGAAACCATTCCCATGGGGCGTGCCGAGATGGAGCCGCCTCAGAATCCAGCAAGGCTCAACGGCCAACTGGAGGTGCAGGTGGACGGGCAAGGAGGCCAGCGCGTTCGCCTCCGGTTCGCAGAGGCGCCAGGCGGAGTCAGAATGCGCGTGACGAGCAACGACGCGCGGCTGGCCGAGTCGCTGCGCGCGGAGTGGCAGACCCTGGAGACGGCGCTGCGCCGGACGGGCTGGGATCCGCAACCGGCGGCTATCGAACCCGCTGAGCCCGTTCCAGAGGCGTTGGGGTGGATCCATGAAAGGACTGGCGGGCGCGGCGGCTCCGATGCCGGTGGCGGGCAGCGAGCAGCGCCGCCGGCAGCCGGGCACGGCCAGGCGCAGGCGGAGCCGGGCGGGGGTTACCGGCGGGATGGCCGCCCGGACGGGCGGGATGAAATCCGGCAGGAGTGGCTGGATCTGAGCGCTCTCCGCCGGCTCGGCAGAAGGAGGAAAGCATGAGTCCATCGCAGACATCCTGGGCAGCGTCCGGCGCCCGCTGGGAGGCAGCAACGGAAGCCGCCCAACCAAAGACGGCCCAAAACGGCCCGGAGCGGATGGCCAGCAAGGAGATGTTTCTCCAGTTGCTGGTCGCACAGATCCGGCACCAAAATCCCCTGAATCCGGCCAACGGCACGGAATTCGTGGCGCAATTGGCACAGTTTACCCAACTGGAGGCCACGCTCGACATCCGGAAAGACCTCGACGAAATCCGCGAGGCATTGAAAGGGACAGTGCAGCCAGGGGCCGAGACGCCCTGACGGGAAATCCAATCAGGCAATCAAGGAGAATTCCATGTTTACTTCTTTTTCCACGGCTCTCAGCGCACTGGGGGCGCACACGACGGCGGTGGACGTCGTCGGAAATAACCTCGCCAATTTGAACACCCCTGGTTACAAATCGAGCGTCGTAGTGTTCAGCGATCTGGTGACTCAGTCGCTTGGCGCGGGATTGGGCGAAACGCAGGTTGGCTTCGGTGTGGCGCGTCCGGTGACGATCCGGCAGTTTTCGCAGGGAGCCATCCAGGCCAGCTCGGGACCGCTCGATGTCGCCATCCAGGGAGACGGCTTCCTGGTGGTGAAGGATCCGGTGACCAACGCCGTCCTTTACACGCGGGGAGGCAACCTCCAGGTCAACAAGATGGGACAACTGGTGACGGCCACAGGCTTTCGCCTCCAGGGATGGAATGAATCCAACGGGATCCTGGACACGACGCAGCCAGTGACCGATGTCATCGTTCCGGTGGGTTCGTTGCGGGCGCCGGCTCCGACGCAAAACGTCTCGTTCGACCTGAACCTCGATGCTTCGGCGACGGCCGGCCCGCCGCCAACGACATTCTCCACCTCCATCGAGGTCTTCGACTCGCTCGGGGGCTCGCACACGATCTCGGTTCGTTTCGAGAAGACGGCCAATCCTGGCGAGTGGTCCTACTCCCTGATCTTTCCCGACAGCGACCTGCTGTCGCCACCCTTCACTCCGGTGACGGGCACGCTGCAATTCGATCCCCAGGGACGCTTGACGTCGCCAACCGCGTCCGACCCGATGCCGCAGATGACGGTGACGGGGCTGGCCAACGGCGCCGCCGATCTGGACATCACATGGCAGCTCTTTAACGGCGCTGCGCCGCGGCTGACCCAGTTCTCACAACCTTCGGCCGTCGCAGCAAACTCGCAGGACGGCCATCCGGCGGCGCAACTGATCCGCGTTGGCATCGGGGACGGCGGACGGGTGCTGGCTCAATACTCCAATGGCGAGCAGGTCGCCGTCGGGCAGCTTGCCATGGCCAGCGTGCGCAATCCCGAGTCGATGATCGCCGTCGGAAACAGCAATTTCCAGCTCAGCGCCCGGTCGGCGCTGCCGGCCATCGGACTGCCCGGCACCGGCGGACGCGGACAGATCATCGGCGGGGCGGTGGAGTTCTCCACGGTGGATATCGCCCGCGAGTTCACCAACCTGATCGTTCTCCAGCGCGGCTATCAGGCCAATGCGCGCGTGGTGACGGCGGTGGATGAGATCAGCCAGGAAACGATCAATCTGAAGCGCTGAACCTGGCGCAGGAGCTTGCACGGTGAAGGTCCTTGAAGCGATCGCTCCGCTGGCCGATGTCCGGGTGGAGCTTGAAGTCAGGCTGGACGAGCGTGTCATGAGCGTGCGCGAGATCCTGCAACTGGAACGCGGCCATGTGATCCGGCTGAACCGGTCGGCAGGCGAAAACATTGACATCCTGGCCAGCGGCGCACTGATCGGCTCAGGCGAAGTGGTGGTCATCGAGGACATGATCGGGGTCCGGATCACGGACTTCAGGGAGGAGCACTGAAGATGGAAGTGGCTGCATCGGCAGGAATTGTGGCGCTGCTGGCGCTGGCGGCGGGCGCCCTGTGGGTGATGGCGCGGGGGCGGAGCGGCCTGCCGTTCGGGCGCAACCGGGGGCGGGGGCCTGCGGAGCTCGTGCAGCGGTTGCCTCTCACGCCGCAGCACAGCCTGCACCTGATCCGCGTGGCGGGCGAAGCTCTATGGGTGGTGACTTACCCGAACGGAGCCGTCGTTGGCCACCGGAAATCTTTCGCGGATTGGGTGGCTGAAGCAGGCGTAGCGCAGGGGGAGGGTTCGCGGTGACGGCGCGGGCACTGGCTATGGTCTCGCTGTTGGCGGTCCTCCGGGCCTCAGCGGCGCCGGGCGTGCTGGGCGGGGGAAAGGGCGCGGGCGCCGGCGAGGCTCTGGGAGCGCCGCTGCAAATCGTGCTGTTGCTGACCGGGCTGACACTGCTGCCCGCCGTGCTGGTTTCGTTGACCCCTTTCCTGCGGATCAGTCTTGTCCTGCACTTTCTCCGGCAGGCGCTCGGCACGCAAACGGCCCCATCAAATCAGGTTCTGACGGGAATGGCGCTGTTTCTGTCGCTGCTGTTCGTCCAGCCGGTGGCGCGCGAGGCGTATGAACTCGGATGGAGGCCGTTCGAGACGGGCCAGCTCAGCAGCACCCAGGCGTGGGAACAGGGCACGCGCCCCGTGAAGGACTTCCTGTTGAAGTTCACGCGAGAGAAGGACCTGGCGCTCATGGTGGAGATCACCCGGGCGCAGGCGCCGTCGAGCCCGAAGGAGCTGGGGCTGGCGGTGATCGCTCCGGCCTACATTCTGTCCGAGCTGCGGAGGGGCTTCCAGATCGGCGCCGTGTTGTTTCTCCCGTTTCTCGTGGTCGATCTGGTGGTGGCTTCCCTGACGCTGTCGATTGGCATGGTGCAACTGCCGCCGGTGATGATTTCGGCGCCGCTGAAAATCCTGTTGTTCGTGCTGGTCGACGGCTGGAACCTGTTGATCGGCTCGCTGATGAGGAGCTTCTGATGGGACGTCCGCCTGCAGCGAGGGCCAAACGGCGCGGAACAGCGCCATGCGGGCTGCACGAACTGAAGCCGGGGCGGCCGCGTGGGGCGTTCCGGCACGGATGGCGCCGGGCCGGCGGCTGCGGAGAGATTCAGGCGCATCCGGACTCAGAGCGTAGGTGGGCGGATGCAGTCCGTCTGCGGAGCAGGCGCAGGACTGGCCGCAGGGAGACACCCGTCCACGGGAAGGAGGCTTCATGAACGCAACGGCTGTCGCCGAACTGCTGCGCCAGACCCTGATGGCAGCGTTCTGGCTCTCGCTGCCGCTGCTGGCCATCGGGTTTGCAGCCGGCATCGTCATCAGCCTGATCCAGATCGTGACCAGCTTTCAGGATCCAGCCTTCGGAGGGGTTCTCCGCCTGGGCGCGTTCCTGGCGGGACTGCTGATCGCCCTGCCGTGGATGATCGGCCGGATGGTGAATTTCACGTTTCTGCTGCTGCGGGACTTGAGCCGTTATGTGGACTGAGCCGCCGGCCGCTGGCGTCCCTGTGTTCGGATTTCTTTTGGTGCTCGTGCGCGTCGCCGGGCTGTTGGTGGCCGTGCCGGTGCCCGGCGCATGGGCGCTGGCAGGCGCGGTGCGCGCGCTGTTTGCGCTCGCCATTGCGGTGAGCCTCGCGCCGCTGTGGCCGCACGCCTCGCCGCGAGGGATCGGAGAACTCGCGCTGTGGACGGGCACGGAAGCGGTCTTCGGCCTGGGCGTGGGTCTGGTGTTGGGATTCGCTGCTGAGATGCTGCTGTTCGGCGCGCAGTCGATGGCCTTGCAGGCGGGCTTTTCCTATGCCTCGATGATCGACCCGAGCAGCCAGGCCAACAGCAGTGTGCTGCAACTGCTGGCTCAACTGACGGCGAACCTGCTGTTTTTCGCCGGCGGCCTGGACCATGCCGCAGTGCGGGCCTTCGCCCGCAGCCTGGAAGCGTTCCCTCCCGGCTCGAGGTGGGAAGGCCAGGGTTGGGTGGAAGCGCTGGCTGCTGGAGGATCCGCGATGACGGAGCTGGGACTGCGGCTGGCGTTGCCGGTGGCGGGCCTTCTGCTGCTGACAGACCTGACGCTCGCGCTGGCATCGCGCATCCAGGGGCAGCTCCAGTTGCTGGCGATGGCATTTCCGTTGAAGATGCTGGTGGCGCTGGCCGTGCTGGCCGCGCTGGCGCCGGTGACAGTATGGATGCACCGCGCAGCGGCGCGCGTGGCGCTGGAGAGCCTGCGCCGGCTGGGAGTGGGGTGAGGTATGCCGGACAAGGGACAGCGTACCGAGCCGCCTACGCCCCAGCGGATCCGCAAGGCGCGCGAGGACGGGCGGTTCCCGGCGAGCCGGGAACTGGTCTCCGGCATTCAGTTCCTGGCTTGGGCGGCGTTGCTGAACCTGGCGGGTCAGTGGCTGCCGCCGGCCCTGAGAACGTTTCGCATGCTGATGGCGGCGGCCTTCGAGCCTGAAGACAGGGTCGATATCCTGCGCCTGGTGTCGCGGGGTCCGCTTCTGGCCGAGGCGGGGCTGCTGGCCGGCGCAGGCGCTACGGTGGCGGGGCTTGGCCTGTTGGCGCATTTCTGCGTGACGGGCTTCGGGTTCGCGCCAGCCAAAGCGGCGCCGGATTTGAACCGGCTCAATCCGGCGCGCACGCTGCGGGAACTGCCCCGGAGAAACATGGACAGCCTGACGCTGGCTGTGCTCTTCCTCCCGTTGCTGCTGGCAGCGCTGTGGTGGGTGGTGGCGAACCGCTGGGCGGAATTTCAGCGGCTGCCGCTGCTGCCGCTGCCGCGCGGCGTGGAGGCGGTGGGCCGGGCGGCGGGGAGCCTGTTGTGGAAAGGGGCCCTGCTGCTGCTGGCCTGGGGAGCTATCGATCTGTTGAGGCAGCGGCGGCGCTATCTGAAGGATCTCCGGATGACGCGCCAGGAAGTGCGCGAAGAACACCGGCAGAGCGAAGGCAGTCCGGAAGTGAAACTCAGGATCCGGCGGCTGCGCCGCGATCTGCTCCGGCGGCGCATGATGTCGGAGGTCCCGAAGGCGACGGCGGTGATCGTCAACCCGACCCATTACGCCGTGGCCCTGCGCTACGACCAGCCATCCATGGCCGCCCCTGCGGTCGTGGCCAAGGGGAAGAACTACCTCGCGCTCCGCATCCGCGACAAGGCGATCGAGCACCGCGTCCCGGTGGTCGAGAATCCGCCGCTGGCCCGTGCGCTGTACCAGCAGGTCGAGGTAGGACAGGAGATTCCCGTAAGCCTGTACCGGGCGGTGGCCGAGGTGTTGGCTTATGTCTTCCGCCTGATGCAGGGCGGCGCGGGGACAACGAGATAGGGAGGTGCGCATTGGGAATCGAGCCTATCGGCACAGAGGCGTGGATCGGGCCTGACGGGGCACGCGGGCGGCGCTGGCTGGAGGGAGGAACCGCGCCGGCCAGACCAACGCCGGCTGCCAGAGAAGCCGCTGGGGGCCTGGTGGCTGACGGCGACGCGCAGGGCCTGGCAGGCTTGAGGCGCTGGCCGCCCCGGAGGCCAGGGCGCTGCAGGAGAGCGGAGGCAAGGCCGTGACCGCACCGGTAGCGCCACCCGTGTCCGGCGGCTTCGCGGCGGAAGCAGAGCCGCGCCGGCGGCCTGCGGAAGCGCCCCGGGCCGCTGCCGCTCCTGGCAGGCTCCGGAGTTGGGCCTTCGCGGCCTCGCCGGGAGCGGCGGTGCCGGCGGGCGTTCTCGGCATTCTGCTGGCGATGGTGGTGCCGCTGCCATCCTGGATGCTCGACATCCTGATCAGCGCCAACATCGCGCTGTCGACGGTCGTGCTGCTGGTCTCAATCTACATCCGCCGTCCGGCGGATTTCAGCGTGTTTCCGACGGCGCTGCTGCTGATGACCCTGTTCCGGCTGGCGCTGAACGTCAGCTCGTCGCGGCTGATTCTGCTCGAGGGAAGCCGAGGCACGGCGGCTGCGGGGCAGGTGATCGAGTCGTTCGGGCAGTTCGTGGTGGGCGGCAACTTTGTCGTGGGGTTCGTGGTCTTCCTGGTGCTGATCGCCATCCAGTATGTGGTCATCAACCATGGCGCGGTGCGCATCAGCGAAGTGACGGCGCGATTCACGCTCGACGCGCTGCCCGGCAAGCAGATGTCGATCGACGCAGACCTCAACGCCGGGCTGATCAACGAGAGCGAAGCCAAGGCGCGGCGGAAGGCGCTGGCAGCCGAGGCCGAATTCTACGGCGCCATGGACGGGGCCACGCGGTTCACGCAACGCGACGCCGTGGCCAGCCTGTTGATCACAGCCATCAACATCGTGGCCGGCTTTCTCATCGGCGTCCTCGAACACGGCATGGAGCTGCGGCAGGCGCTGACGACGTACACGGTGCTGACGATCGGCGACGGCCTGGTAACGGTGATTCCGGCGTTGATGATCTCGATCTCGGGCGGGCTGATCGTCACGCGGGCCAGTTCGGACCGGGACATGGCCGAGGACTTTCAGCGGCAGGTCTTCGGCGCCTGGCAGCCGCTGCTGCTGGCGGCGGGTGCGCTGGCGCTGATGGCCGCCGTGCCCGGCCTGCCGAAGATCCCGTTCCTGCTGCTGGCGGCGGGCCTGGGGGCCGCAGGGCGGCAGATGAAGACCCGGAAAAGCGCGGCCGAGAAGGCCGCCCGGCAGCCGGCTGCAACGCCCGCGCGGGAGAACCTGGAAGCTTTGTTGCGGGTGGAGCCGCTGGCGGTGGAAGTCGGACTGGGGCTGGTCAGGCTGGTCGAAGGCGCCGAGAACTCCCCGCTTCTGCGGCGCATCGGGGGCATCCGGCGGCAGTTGGCGGCGGAACTGGGCTACCTGATGCCGGCCGTGCGCGTCACCGACAACCTCTCGTTGCAGGTGCGGGAGTATGTGATTCTGCTGAAGGGGGCGGAGGTGGGCCGGTACGAGCTGCCCCTGGGGTGCGAACTGGCCATCCCGCCGGCCGGCGGCTCGTGTCCCGTGCCCGGCTCGCCGACGCGGGAACCCGCTTTCGGTCTCGAGGCTGTCTGGATTGCCGCCGAGCAGGCGGAGAGCGCCCGCGCCGCCGGGTGCACGGTAGTGGACCCGGTGAGCGTGCTGGGAACCCATCTCTCCGAGCTCGTCCGGCGGCACTGCCATGAGATCTTTTCGCGCCAGGATGCGAAGAAATTCCTCGACCGGGTGGCGGAGGAGCAGCCCAAGCTTGTCGAGGATCTGGTGCCCAAGCTGCTGCCGCTTCCTGCCGTGCAAAAGGTGCTCCAGAACCTGCTGCGGGAGCGGACGCCGGTCAAGGACGGGGTCACGATCCTGGAGGCGCTCGGCGAGGCGGCGCTGGTGACCCGCAATCCGGTGCTGCTGACCGAGTACGTGCGGCAGGCGATGCGGCGCACGCTGGTGCGCCCGTTGCTCGACCGGAACGGCCAGCTCGCGGTCTACCTGCTCGATGCGTCGCTTGAGAAAGAGGTCGAGGATGCCGTGCAGCACGGCGAGCACACGTCGCATGTCAACCTGCACCCGCAGAAGGTCTCCGATCTGCTCTCGGCGGCGGCCAGGGTCCCGGCCTCGGCGGGAAGCAGTTGGACCCTGTTGACTTCGAGCGGCGCCCGATATTTCGTCCGGCAGATCCTGGAGGCCAGTTTCCCGCAGGTGACGGTTCTGAGCCATGGAGAGATCCCCCCGGGGCTGCGCGTGGTGTCGCTCGGAGTGTTGAAAGGAGGAGCGGCATGAGAGATGGAAGGAGCCCGGTGCGGCCCGGCAGAAGCGCAGATCCGGAACCGCCTGGCGTTTTGCCGCAAGTTGGGGCGAGACGGAGCGGACGGCCCGCTCACTTATCCAAGGGAGGTTGCCGCCTGCCGTGAGCCAACGGAGAGAGTATTTCGCCCGCACGCTGGAGGCCGCCCTGGCCGCCGCCCGCAGGGAGTTGGGGCCTGAAGCACTTCTGGTAGAGGCCGGGCCCGCCGGAGAGGATGAGAGCCGGGGCGCGTACCGTGTGGTTTGCGAGGGGGAAAACGGATCTGCGGGCCGTGCGCCATCGGGGCCGGGCCGCGCCGGCAAGGAAGCCGCCGCGCCTGCAGGCGACGGCGTAGCCGGCAGACTGGCGAAGCTGGAGCGGATGCTCCACATGGTGGCGGAGGCCGTCGCCGCTCTGGACTCCGATGCGGGCGCGGCAGCCGTGCGGGCGGAACTGGCAGCACAGGATTTTCCGGCCGAGTGGATCGGCGTGTTGCTGGGGGCGGCGCAAAGGCGGCTGGAGGCGGAGCCGCCGGGAGCGGCCCTGGACGGGGAGTCCGCGCTGCGCACGGCGGTCGCCGAGGAGCTGATTGCCAGGATCCGTTTCCGTCCCGAACTCGGCCAGGAGGGGCCCGCAGTAGTGGTATTCGCCGGGCCGCCGGGATCCGGCAAGACAACCATGCTGGTCAAGGTGGCCATGCGGGAGGGGCTCGGCCGCCGGCGCCCTGCCGCAATCATGTCGACCGACTGCCACCGGGTCTCGGCGGCAGAACAACTCCGCACCTATGCGGGAATTCTGGGCCTCCCGTTCTGCCAGGCGGAGACCCAGGCCGCCCTGCGGCGGGCCGTGGCCGAGCACTCGGCGCGTTCCCTGATCCTGATTGACACGCCGGGCTTCAGCCGGAACGAAGGGGATTGGGCGCTGGAATGGGCCGCACTGTTGGGCGGGATCCCGCGCCGCCAGACTCTGCTGGTGCTGCCCGCTTCGTGGCGCACCCGCGACCTGGTGGCGGCGCTGTCCTGGTGGGCGGCGTTTGAACCGTCGTCGCTGGCATTCACGCGGATCGATGAGACCGAGGCCGCCGGGGGCTGGGCGACGGCCGCGCTGGAATCGGGCCTGCCGGTGGCGTATTTCGGCACCGGGCAGAGCATCCCCGAGGATCTCGAGCCAGCTTCCGGCGACCGGCTGCGGGCCGCCCTGGGGGCCGCGCCGGCACGCCGGGCCGAGGCCAGCCGGGCGGCGGGAGGAGCGGCATGAATCACCATCGGCGGAAGCAGTCCGGCGCCTCCTCCGGCGGCCGGAAAAGCCGAACGGGAGCGATCCAATCATGAATCCGTACCAGACCACTGCCGGACTCACCGCCGAGGAGCGGGAGCGGCTGATCCTGGAACACCTCCCGCAGGTCCGGCTGATCGCACGGCGCATCCACGAGCGGCTGCCGGAGAGCGTGCAACTGGAAGATCTGGTCTCGACGGGCATTCTCGGGCTGATCGCAGCCATCGACCGCTACCGTCCCGACCAGAACGTGAAGCTGAGGACATATGCCGAGTACAAGATCCGCGGCGCGATCCTGGACAGCCTTCGGGGCCTGGACTGGGCGCCGCGCCAGCAGCGCCGCCGCAGCCGGCAGATCGAGCAGGCGGTGGCGGCGCTCGAACAGAAGCTGAAACGAGCCCCTGGGGAAGAAGAAATCGCGGCGGAATTGGGCGTCTCACTGGAGGAGTACCAGGAGTGGCTCTCGGAAGCGCAGGGACTCCATCTGGGCAGCCTCGACTCCGGGGGAGGGGAGGACGGCAGCCGCGACCTGCTGCGCTTTGTGGCCGGCGACAGGTCGGAATGGCCTTCCCAGGTTGTCGAGCGCAAGGAACTGCACCGGCTGTTGAAGACCGCCATTGCGCGCATGCCCTACATCGAACGGACCGTTCTGGGCCTGTATTACCAGGAAGAGCTCACCCTGCGCGAGATTGCCCGGATCGTGAAGCTGCATGAGTCCCGGGTATCGCAGCTGAAAACGCAAGCGATCATCCGGCTGCGGGCCTTCCTGCGGGAGCGCTGGCCGGCGGACCGCTCCGGAGGGGCGCCATGAGCGGGCGGCGGGAATCCGGGCCTGCATATCCAAGGTTCGCCGGGGCGGAAACAGCCGAAGCGGCGCCTGGGGCGCTCACAACCGGGATGGGGCGGCGCATGCCCGGCGGCCTGGCCGGCGGGAGGGCCTACCGGCCGGCGGCGGAAAGGAGAGAGCGATGAAAATCTCTGACTGGCTGGCACAGGAGTGGGCGCGGCAGATCGGGCCCGCGCTGAGCTCGATGACGGGCGAAGCGGTGCAGGCGGAGGCCGCCGGCGGCGATGGTGAGCAGCCCGGCGGGGAGGTTTTGCACATCGCGCGCCGCCTCAGCGGGTCGCCGGAGGCGGTTCTGCGGCTGGCCATCAGCCCGGAGCTGTGGCGGACGGCCGGGGCGGCGGTTTTGCGGGGCGCCGGTCTCCAGGCGGAGGATGAGGCGGAAGTCCGCAACGCGTTCCTGGAGGCGTTGCAGCAGTCGCTGGGGCAGTTGGCCGTGTCTCTGGGGCGCCGCCTGGGGCGCGAAGTCGGCTGGGAGGACGACGAAGGCGGTTCCGCGCCGGAGACCGGCGCGGAGTGGGCCGCGGTGGATGTGTCGGGGGGAGGAATTCGGGGGCGGGCCTGGGTCTCGGCGAATTCGGCCTTTGTGTTGGAGGATGGCCGGGAAGAAGAGGCCGCTGGGGAACCGGAGGCAGCCGCCGCTGCCGGGCCAAGGCGCCCGATGCTCGACCTGCTGATGGAGGTGGAGCTGCCGGTAGGCGTCACCTTTGGGCGGACGCAACTGCCGCTGAAAGACGCCATCAAGCTGACCAGCGGCAGCATCGTCGAGCTGAACCGCAGCATCATCGAACCGGTGGAAGTGATCGTCAACAACTGCGTGATCGCCCGCGGCGAGGTCGTCGTGTACGAGGGCAACTACGCGGTGCGGATCCAGCAGATCGTCAGCCGGGAAGAGCGGCTGCGGACGCTGTTCTGACTTTCCTGCGGGCGGACTGCCGGAGACGCCAGCGCGATGGACCAGGCAGCGCCGGGGGGCACGGTAAGGCTGTCAGAAACAGCAGATGCAGCGGGGCGTTTCGAGAGGCTCTCGTGGCGCAGGCTTCGATCATCCGGCCACGAGGCACATTCGAGCGTCCAGGTGCGTAGCGACTGAGAAGATAGAGCGTCCAGCATGAACTCCTTGCCGAATAGCTCGTACTCGTCCCGGTGTCACCTCCGTTCGCCTCGCCCTGCACTGTGCACCTTCCGGACTCTTTGCGCGGGTCCGGAAGCCGCCTGTTCCGTGTTGATGATGATTGTCCTGATCGCGAATCGGTGTCCAATAAAATCGTGGGGCGGGGGAACCGGGACATTGAAGGGGCGCGCCGGCCCCGGCGCGCGCTGCTGCCAGATTCCGTCAGACCTCGGATTCCAGGGGGATCTCTTCGATGTTTTCGAGCTTCAGGGGGCCGCGCTCGAGCAAAAGGCGGCCGTATTCGAAACCTTTTTCGAACGCCTGGAGGTTCAGATCGCGGAAGCGCGCCGGGACGCTTTCTTCCACCGCCTTGCGCGCGGCTTCCGGGCTGACGGCGCCGGTGATCGAGCACAGGAAGCCCGTCATGATGACGTTCATCACCATCTTCTTGCCCAGCTCTTCGGCCAGCCGCGTGGCGGGGATGCCGTAGATCTTCAGGCCCTGCGCCTTCTGGTCGAGGCGCACGAGATCCTCTTCCACCAGCAGGAAACCGCCGGGCTTCACTTCCGGCGTAAATCGGGTGTAAGCCTCCTGCGACATCACTACCAGAATGTCCGGGTGGACGACGTAAGGGAACAGAACCGGCTCGTCGCTGACGATGAGAGCGGCGCTGGCCGCTCCGCCGCGCGCCTCGGGCCCGTAGCTCTGGGTCATGGTAGCGTAGCGGTTCTCGTGGACCGCGGCGGCGCGGCCCAGAATGTGCGTGGCCAGGATCGCGCCCTGGCCGCCAAAGCCGGCAATGCGGAGTTCAGTCAGCATGCTTCACCTCGAATTGTCTGAGGCATTCCTGCGCGGCGGACGGCCCAGCCTCTCCGCGCGGCCGTGCGGAGCGCAGGCAGGCGCCGCGCATCCCGGGGCTGGCAGAGGCGTTCAGCATTCCCTGCTGCACCCTTCCGGTTCGTGTTCTTCGAGCTGGGCGGGAAACTCGCTGTAATGCGGCCCGAGCTGCTTGCGCATGCGAGTGAGATAGTCCTCGCGCTCGCGGTCGACGAACTCGCCCACGATGATTGGGCCGCCTGGCGTCAGCGCCGTCTCCCACGTCGGGCAGCCGTGCTGGATCTTGGAACGCTTCTTGTAATCGAGCATGGCCTGCAGCGCGTCGCCAAGATTGTTCTTGCGCTGGAAGTACGTCGGGCAGGGGCTGAGGATCTCGATAAACCGGAAGCCCTTTTTCTGGAGCGCCTTTTCCATGGTCCTCTCCAATTGCACGACGTGGTAGACCGTCCAGCGGGCGACGAAGCAGGCGCCGGCGGCGTCCACGAGCTGCACAAGGTTGAGCTCCGGCTCGAAGGCGCCGTACGGAGTGGTGGTCGACAGGGCGCTGCCGGGAGTGGTGGCCGCCGCCTGGCCGCCGGTCATGGCGTAAATCATGTTGTTGATGCAGACGACCAGGATGTCCATGTTGCGGCGGGCGGCGTGGATCAGGTGGTTGCCGCCGATGGAGGCCAGGTCGCCGTCGCCGGAATAGACGATGACGTTGAGCTCGGGACGGGCGAGCTTGAGCCCGGTAGCAAAGGGAATGGCGCGGCCGTGGGTGGTGTGGAACGAGTCCAGGTTCATGTAGCCGCTGACCCGGCCCGAGCAGCCGATGCCGCTGACGATGGCGGTCTTGTTGAGGTCGATGTTCTGCTTGAGCAACGCGTGGGCGAAGCTGTTGACGCTGGTGCCGATGCCGCAGCCCGGACACCAGATGGTGGGGATGCGGTCCTGGCGGAGGAGATCTTCGACGGGATTGCGGACGTGGAGATCGGTGGCGCTCATTGTGCCCCTCTTTCAATGGCCTGAAGGATGTCGGCGGGATCGTGGACGGTGCCGCCGGCGTGCGGAACGCTGATAACTTTGCACTGGCCGGCCGCGCAGCGCTCGAGTTCGATAACGACCTGGCCCATGTTCAATTCCGGCATGACCATGGCCTTGACCCTGGGCGCCAGTTCCCGGATCAGCTTTTCGGGGAAGGGCCAGACGCAGATCAGGCGGAGCGTGCCGACCTTGATGCCTTTGGCGCGGGCCATCTGGACGGCGCGCAGGGCTACGCGGGAAGTGATGCCGTAGCTGACCACGACGACATCGGCGCCCTCGAGCTGATCGGATTCGACCATCACCAGGCGGTCGGCTGCGCGGCGGATCTTCTCAAACAGGCGGCTGACGAGTTCTTTCTGCGCGGCAGGGTTGAGCGACGGGTAGCCGCGCCTGTCATGCGTGAGACCGGTGACGTAGACCTTGTAACCCTCGCCGGCGTGCGCTATTTCGGGAACCAGATCGGGACCGGGTTCGTAGAGGCGGAACTCTCCGGGGGGCTTCTTCGTGTGCCGGCGCGGGTAGATCTCGATCTGATCGGCGGGAGGGATGACGACCTTCTCGGTCATATGGCCGACGCACTCATCCATCATGAACATGACCGGAACGCGGAACTCTTCGGCCAGGTTGAAGGCCTTGATGGCGAGGTCGAAGCACTCCTGGGGGGAATTGGGGCTGAGAGCGATGACCGCGTAATCGCCGTGGGAGCCGAACCGCGCCTGCATCATGTCGCTCTGCGAGGGAAGCGTGGGAAGGCCGGTGGACGGACCGCCACGCTGGACGTCCACAAACACCACCGGAGTCTCGGTCATCGCCGCCAGGCCGATGTGCTCCATCATCAGCGAAAAGCCCGGCCCCGAGGTGACCGTGAACGCCTTCTGGCCGCCCCACACCATGCCCTGGATGGCGATGGAAGAGGCGATCTCGTCTTCCATCTGAATGAACAGGCCGCCGACCTCCGGAGCGCGCGCGGCGAAGCGCTCGACGATCTCCGTGCTGGGCGTGATGGGATAACCCGCAGCATAGCGGGCGCCAGCGGCAAGAGCGCCCTCGCAGCAGGCGGCGTCGCCGTTGATGAAATGAGTGCCGGTAAGGACAGTGCGCGGATCGGCGTGCATTATTTCGTAGCTCCCCTGGACTCGCCGTTGGCCGCAAGGCGGAAGCCGAAGATGGCGAAGTCCGGACAATACATGCCGCACAGGTTGCAGCCCGAACATTTCTCGGGCGCGATCATGTGCGGAGGATGGTAGCCCTTCGCGTTGAAGGCGCTGGAAAGCTCCAGCACGTGCGTCGGGCAGAACTCGACGCAGAAGCCGCAGCCTTTGCAGCGCTCAGCAGTGATGGCAACCGTACCTTTGGGCATCAGCCCCTCCTTGGCACTTTCAATCGTAGCAATTACAATGCCAGTGTTTCGGGTGTGGAAATCTTCAACAATCACATGGCCGTTTCTTGGGTTTGCAGATTCAGCCCAGGCGAGATGGGTGACATGCCCCACCGGTTGCGGTGGGGCAAACCGCGAAAAGTGGTCAGGATTCGAGGATCATGTACGTCGCCGAGCCTGCGGCGATCAGGCGCCCGTGCGAATCCTTGACGTCGACGGTGGCGAAGGCGAGAGTCTTGCCCAGCTTGACGATCCGGGAGCGGGCATGGACCTTGCCCTGGCTCACGGGGCGGAGATAGTTGACTTTGAGTTCGACGGTGGTGGCTGGCCGCCCGCCGAGGAAAGCGATGATGGCGACGCCGGCGGCGGCATCGACCAGGGCCGCCGTGACGCCGCCGTGCAGGGTCCCGAGCAGGTTCAGCTTGTGCGGCTCGATCAGGCACTCCAGGCCGACGCCGTCGCGGTAGACGCGCGTCAGGCGCAGCCCCAGATGCTGGTTGAACGAAATGCGCGCCATGGCGCGCCCGATTTCGGCTCTTGAGGGAGTTTGCGTCCCCAAATCACCAGTGTAGGATAGGCCGTAGGATGGCAACATATATCCGCGAGGAACGCCGCGATGGCGTGGCGGTGGTCGTGGTGGACAACCCGCCGGTGAATGCGTTGAGCCGCGAGGTTCTGGAAGAGCTGGCCGCCGCGGTGGAGCAGGCCGCGCGTGATGACTCGGTCGCCGCCATCGTGGTCACGGGCGCGGGAAGGAATTTCATCGCCGGGGCGGACATCTCGATGTTCCCGCGCCTGGCAAAGGGCGAGATTCCCCCTGTTCCGTTTCAGGACTATATGAACCGGATCGAGCAGAGCCCGAAGCCGGTGATCGCGGCCATTGGCGGGGCGGCGCTGGGCGGGGGGCTCGAAACGGCGATGGCGTGCCACTACCGCATTGCGGCGGCCGGAGCGCAACTGGGGCAGCCGGAGGTGAAGCTCGGCCTGATTCCGGGCGCGGGCGGCACGCAGCGGCTGCCGCGCCTGATCGGGGTGGACAAGGCGATGGAGATGTGCACCTTCGGGGAGGCCGTAGCGGCGCGGGCGGCAGCGGAGCTGGGCCTGGTGGATCAGGTGGTGGAAGGCGGCGTGGTGGAAGCGGCGGTGGAGTTTGCCCGGAGCGCGCCGCCGGTGCGCCGCACGCGCGATCTCCGGGAGAAGCTCTGCGATGCCGAATCGGCCGAGTCGCTGGCCGAGATCTTCCGCCAGGCGGCTAGGCGGCGGATGCCGCATCAAAAGGCCCCGGAGGCCGCCATCGAAGCGGTGGCGGCGGCGGCGCGGGGCTCGTTTGAAGACGGGCTGGCGGCGGAGGCGCGGCTGTTTGAGGCGTGTCTGCAGGGAGAGCAGTCGCGGGCGCTGATCCATGTGTTTTTCGCCGAGCGGGCCACGGCGAAGATTCCGGGGCTGAAAGCCGCAGGCGCGCCGAAAGAGATCCGGCGCGCGGCGGTGGCGGGCGCGGGAACCATGGGCAGCGGCATCGCCATGTGCTTCGCGAATGCGGGCATCGACGTCTGGCTCTCGGACGCGAGCCGCGATGCGCTGGAGCGCGGGCTGGCGGGCATCCGCAGGCAATATGAAGCGGCCGTGCGGAAAGGAAAGATGAGCGGAGAAGAGGCGCGGCAGCGAATGGAGCGGATCCGGGCTGCCGAGGGGATGGAAGGAGTGGCGGAGGCGGATGTGGTGGTGGAAGCGGTATTCGAGGATCCCGAGGTGAAGCGGGAAGTGTTCCGGATGATCGACGCCGCCGCGCCGCAGGGAGCGCTGCTGGCGACCAACACTTCGACGCTGGATATCGACGGGCTCGCGGCCGCAACAAAACGGCCTGAATCTGTTCTGGGGCTCCATTTCTTCAGTCCCGCGCCGGTGATGCGGCTGGTGGAGGTGGTGCGGGGGCGGGCGACCTCGGACGAGGCGGTGGCGGCGGCGATGGAGCTGGCGAAGAGGCTGAAGAAGATCCCCGTGGCCGCGGGCAACTGCTTCGGCTTCATCGGCAACCGGATGTTTCTGCCTTACCGCACGCAGGCGGTGGCGATCGCCGAACAGGGAGGCGAGCCGGACCGGATCGACGCGGCGCTGACCTCGTGGGGCTGGGCGATGGGGCCGCTGGCGGTGGGAGACCTGATCGGGCACGACGTGTGGCTGATGATCCGGCAGGAGGCGTTGCGGCGCGGCGTGGGGCATATCCCGGTATCGGCATTCGAGGACGAGCTGCCGCGGCTGGGGCGTCTGGGGCAGAAGAACGGCTTCGGCTGGTACCGCTATGACGAGAACCGGCGCGGACATCCGGACGGGGAGCTGATCCGGGTGCTGCGGGAGTACGCGGCGGCGCGCGGCATCGAGCAGCGGGAATGGACGGTGGAGCAGATCCGCGAGCGGACGCTGCTGGCGCTGGTGAACGAGGGCGGCCGGATTCTGGATGAGGGCATGGCCTTGCGGGCGGCCGATATCGACGTCGTGTTCGTGCATGGGTTCGGCTTTCCCGCCTGGCGCGGCGGACCGATGCACTGGGCAGAGGCGGCTGGAAAGGCGAAGCTGCTCGGCCGGCTGGAGGCGCTCTATGACGAAGAGGGACCGTTCTGGAAGCCGGCGGACTGGTGGCGGCACGGCTGAGAAAGAGGACAGGTTTGGCCCATGCCTCGGCTGCCGGCAGTCAGGAGCGTGCAAATGGCGCCGGCTTGAGGCGGACGGCGAAGCGGGCCGCAAGTTGTCGTCTATGCAGTGAGTGGAGAAGGGTCAAAGGCCCGCGGAGGGAGCGGTCCGCCGTGGGGAACCCTTATGGAAAAATGGTGCCAGGCGGGCCTGTCCCTGCTTTTTGATGAGGCCGGACCGCCGGGCCCCCGGCGCGCTGCTGCGGCGCGATAAAGCGGGGCGCGCCTGCGGAACAGGGCAATTGTGTTCCTGTCCCCTTTTTGGCTAGAGTGGGCGGACATGGCGCAGGTGCCGGACTGGGACCGCTATTATCTCGAGATCTGCCGGGTGGTGGCCAGGCGGAGCAAGGACCCGTCCACGCAGGTGGGCTGCGTCATCGTGGGTCCGGCGCACGAGATCCGCTCGACGGGCTACAACAGCCTGCCCCGCCATGTGAACGACCATGTGCCGGAACGGTTCGAGCGCCCGGAGAAATACCTCTGGTTCGAGCACGCCGAGCGCAACGCGATTTACAACGCGGCCCGCGCCGGCACGCCTCTGGAGGGCTGCACCATCTACACCGACCTGATGCCGTGCATGGACTGCGCCCGGGCCATCGTGCAGGCGGGCATCGTGGAAGTGGTGACCGACGAAAGCCGCTTCCAGAAATACAAGAGCGACCAGTACAACGAACACTTTCCCCGCGTCATGAAACTGTTTGAGGAAGCCGGCGTGCGCGTGCGGACGATCCCGCTCGAGCGCGGCGCGTAGAGGGGCGTCCGCGGGCCTTCGGCCCGGTTCAGCCGCGGTTCCCTGCACGAGAGAGCCGCGCGTGGAGGCCGCTTGAGCGGCCGGAACAAGCTGCCCCTGCGCGGCGATGCGCGATGCGCCGCGGGCCGCTCCCTTCGCGGGCCTTCGGCCCGCTTCAGTCGCGGCTCAAACCGCGCGTTGCGCCCCGCCAGCGGCTCAGCCAAATTGGCCCGCATGGCTTGCCTCTGGAGCAGGCCCTGCGATACCGTAAGAATGACATGACGCCGCCGGTCCGGCTGGATCCGAAATCCGAAGAGCCGCTCTACCGGCAACTGTACGCGCAGTTGCGGGAGCGGATCCTCTCCGGCGCGCTGGCGCGGGGCGAAAAGATCCCGCCAAGCCGGGAATTGGCTGGGCGACTTGGCGTGAATCGCGCCACCGTCGCGGCCGCTTATGAGTTGCTGGAACAGGAGGGGCTGATCCGCGGCCATGTCGGCCGCGGCAGTTTTGTCTCCGGCGCGGGCGGAGCCACCGTGGACTGGGAGGCGCGCCTTCAGGGCAGCGGATCGGAAGCCCGGGGCTGGGGCGCCGCGGCAAGGATCAACTTCGCCTCTGCGCGTCCGGGCGAAGATCTGCTTCCGGTGGAGGAGTTCCGGGCCTGCGCGCGCGAGGTGCTCCGCGGCGACATCGGGCATATCCTCAGGCTCGGCTCGCCGTACGGATATGGCCCGTTGAGGGAATGGCTGTTCGAGCAGGGGCGGGCGGAAGGCACGGTGCGCGAGGGCGACGATGTGATCGTCACCAGCGGCTGCCAGCAGGCGCTGGACCTGCTGGAGCGGACGCTGGCGGGCGCGGGCGGCGTGGTGGCGGTGGAAGACCCGGTGTACCCGGGGCTGCGGGATGTGTTCGCGCGCGGAGGCGCGCGCGTCGCCGGCGTGGCGGTGGGCGGTGATGGGGTGGATCTGGAGGCGCTCGAGCGCTTGCTCGAGCGGGAAGAACTGGCGGTGGTGGCGGTGACGCCCAACTTCCAGAACCCCACGGGCACGACGATGCCGCTCGCCCGCAGGCAGCAATTGCTGCGGCTGGCGCGGGCCGCCGGCGTGGCCGTGATCGAAAACGACATCTACGGCGGCCTGCGGTATGAGGGCAAGGAACTGCCCTCGCTGAAGCAACTGGACGAGAGCCGGCTGGTGATCCAGGTGCGCAGCGTCTCCAAGCTGGCGCTGCCCGGGCTGCGCGTCGGCTGGGTGACGGGGCCGCGCGAAGTGGTGCGGCGGCTGGCCGGCTGGAAGCAGACCGCGGACCTGCACTCGGACCATCTGTCGCAGGCGGTGCTGCTGCGCCTGTTTGAGAGCGGGCGGCTGGAAGCGCACCGGCGGCGTCTGGTGGAGGCCGGGCGGGCGCGGCTGCGGGCGGTGCTGGAAGGCTGCGCGAAGCGTATGCCGGAGGGGACCCGCTATACGCGGCCGCAGGGCGGGGGGAACGTATGGGTGCGTTTGCCCGAGGCGCTGGACGCGGAGCGGCTGCTGGCGAAGGCCGAGGCGTCGGGCGTGAGCTACCTGCCCGGGCGGTTGTTCGCCGTGCAGCGCGCGGAGCCGAACGCACTGCGGCTGAGTTTCGCCGGACTGGATCCGGCGCTGATCGAGGAAGGATTGCAGATTCTCGGCCGGATTTTCCGGCGGGAATGGCAAAAGACGCGGGCTTCAGCCCAGGCCGGGCTCGCAACGGCCATCGTATGAGGAGAGCCGGCCGGAAGAGAGTTTGATTGATTGAGGAAGGGAGAGGTTGTCAATGATCTACCTGGACGATGCGTTTCGCGTGAAGGTGGGCCTGGCGGAGATGCTGAAAGGCGGCGTGATCATGGACGTCACCGACGCCCGGCAGGCGGAGATCGCCGAAAAGGCCGGCGCCTGCGCGGTGATGGCCCTGGAACGGGTGCCCGCCGATATCCGCAAGGAAGGCGGCGTGGCGCGGATGGCGGCGATCAGCAAGATCCGCGAGATCATGAAGACTGTGTCGATCCCGGTGATGGCCAAGGCGCGCATCGGCCACTTCGCCGAGGCGCAGGTGCTGGAGGCGCTGGAGGTCGACTACATCGACGAGAGCGAAGTGCTCACCCCCGCCGATGAAGAGCACCACATCTGGAAGCGCGATTTCAAGGTGCCCTTCGTGTGCGGCTGCCGCAATCTGGGCGAGGCGCTGCGCCGCATCGCCGAGGGAGCGGCGATGATCCGCACCAAGGGAGAAGCCGGCACGGGCAACATCGTGGAAGCGGTGCGCCATATGAGGACCGTGATGAAAGAGATCCGCATGCTCACGGTGCTGCGGCAGGACGAACTGCTGGCCGAGGCCAAGCGCCTTCAGGCGCCGCTCGAGCTCGTTCAATATGTGCACGACAACGGGCGGCTGCCGGTGCCCAACTTCAGCGCGGGCGGCGTGGCCACGCCGGCCGACGCGGCGCTGATGCGGCAGCTTGGCGCAGAGGCCGTGTTCGTGGGCAGCGGCATCTTCAAGAGCTCGGACCCCGAGCGGCGCGCGCGGGCGATCGTGAAGGCCAACACGCACTACAACGACCCCAAGGCGGTGCTGGAAGCCAGCGAGGAGCTGGGCGAGGCGATGCCGGGTCTTGATGTGCGGACGATGAGCGAGTCAGAGATGCTGTCGACGCGGGGCTGGTAGCGCGCGATGGCAGTGATCGGAGTGCTCGCCCTGCAGGGCGACTATGAAGCTCACGCGGCGGCGCTGAAGCGGGCGGGCGCCGAGCCGTGCGAGGTGCGCCGAGCCGCGGAGCTTGACGGCCTGGACGGGCTGGTGATCCCCGGCGGCGAGAGCACTTCCATGCTCAAACTGATGGAGTACTACGGCTTGATGCCGCCGCTCTGCGCCTTCGGCGCCCGGAAGCCCATCTTCGGAACCTGCGCCGGGGCCATCCTGCTGGCAAGCGAAGTCTTGAACCCGCCGCAGCCGTCGCTGGCGTTGATGGACATGGCCGTGGAGCGCAACGCGTACGGGCGCCAGCTCGAGAGCCGCGTCGCCCGCATCACCGATCATCAGCTCGGCACTGGAGTGCTGGAAGCGGTCTTCATCCGCGCGCCCATCATCCGGCGCACGGGCGCGGGCTGCCGCGTGCTTGCAACATATCTGGGCGATCCTGTTCTGGTCGAATCGGACCTCCACCTGGCCGCCACCTTCCATCCGGAGCTGACGCAGGATGAGCGGATCCACAGGCGGTTCCTGGAGAAGGTGGCGGCGCTTGGGCAGGCGGAAGCCCGATGAAGACGCGGGTCCTGTTCGTGTGCGTGGGTAACGCCTTCCGCAGCCAGATGGCGGAGGCGTTCGCCAAAGCTTACGGCAGCGATGCCGTGGAGGCGGAAAGCGCCGGACTTGCCCCGGTGCTCGCCGTGCCCGAGATCACGAGAACTCTGATGCGGGAAAAGGGCATCGGCATGGATGGCCATTTCCCCAAAGCGCTCGCGCATATCGACATGAAGTCCTACGACGTGATCGTCAACATGAGCGGCATGCCGGTCCATCCTCCGCAGGGAGTGGACGTGCAGGTCTGGCACATCGAGGACCCCGTGGGCGGCAGCGAGCGAAAGATGCGCGAAGTGCGCGACGAAATCGAGCAGAGGGTGACGGGGCTGCTGATCCAGTTGCGGCGGCAGCAGCGGGGGTAGCGAGAGGCGCTCCCGGCGCGCCGCGCGAACCGCCGGGCGGGATGAGGCGGCAACAGGAAATGCGCGTAGATCCGGCCCGCCAACCGGCTTCCGGGAAGGGCCGAAAGATGGTGGACGGCATGGGACTCGAACCCACGACCCCCGCGTTGCGAACGCGGTGCTCTCCCAACTGAGCTAGCCGCCCACGGTTCGGCTAACACTCAGTGTAACTCAACACCGGGCCGCCTGGCGAGCACCTGCCGCGATGCACCGGCGCGGCGCCTTCGCCACGCATTTTTCGGTGGCGGACAAGCGGAACGGCCCGCCTATCCCTGAGTTCTAAGAGTTCTAGAACTTGCTTTGAGAAATTCAGCCGTGGCGAGCTACTCTCCGTGTGAAAGCGCAATACTGAACTGGCGCCGGTCGAAGGATTGGGAGGTCGCTCTCGTGTCGCAATCCGCCCTTCGACCCGCTCCCGGGCGGTTGCCGGGGAAAGTCGGGTCCGTGTCCCGCCGCGGCACGATCATCGCAAGGCTGACGGTGATTTTCCTGCTTCTGGTTTCGATGCCGTTGCTCATGACGGGCACGGCTCTGAACCAGCGGTACGATCCGGAACCGCTCGTTCCGGCGCCGCCGGACCGGCTGGTTTTTTTCGATCCGCAACCTCAGGCATGCGCACAAGATGCGGGATGCCTGCTGGAACTGCCACACAACACGCTGCCTGCCGCCCTCGCTGTGCCGCGGCGCGCTCATCTGCCATCAGTGGCTGCCCGGACGCTGCTGCCTGCCTCGAACCGCTGGCTGCTGGCCGCAGGCGGCGGCATCGCCGGCGCCGGCGCCTTGAGGTCCGCGGCTCCGCGCGTCGGACAGCCGCCCCGCACGGATTCGCTTCCGTTCATGATGCTGGCACACGCGGACCGGTTGCCCGTGGCAGGCATGTTTCTTATTGGAGTCGCGCTGCTGCTGGCCGGCACGGCGCTCGGCCTGACCGTCCGGTCCCCCTCCGAGCCGTTCACTCCGCAGGCCGAGCCGTGGATCCCCGGCAGCAAAGTCCTGCCCTGCCTGGTGGCTTCTCCCGTTTCGCCCGCGCATCTGCGGAGCCGATCGTAGTAATCTCGGCTGCATGAGGTACTGGCTGCTTTTCGCCGTTGTGGCGCCCCTGCTGGCGCAGCCGCCGCTCCAATTTGCCGAACTCCGCAATTTCCGGCTCTCCAGCGGGCAGGAGATCGCCGCCTGCAAGCTGGGATATCGAACGTATGGTTCGCTGAACGCGGACAAGTCCAACGCGGTTCTGATCCCGACATGGTTCACGGGCACGAGCGCCCAGCTCGACGGACTGGTCGGCGCGCAGCGGCTTGTGGATCCTTCCCGCTTTTTCGTGATCACTGTGGACGCGCCGGGCAACGGCGTGAGTTGCTCGCCGTCGAACACCGGTCCCGCGCTGGACCAGCTTTCGATCGCGGACATGGTGGCCGCGCAGCACCGGCTCGTCACCGAAACGCTGGGCATCCGCCGCCTGCACGCCGTGATGGGCATTTCGATGGGCGGCATGCAAACGTTCGAGTGGATCACGGCCCATCCGGAGATGGTGCGCTCAGCCGCGCCTATTGTGGGGTCGCCGCGGCTGAGCTCTGCCGACATTCTCCTGTGGCGCGCCGAGCTGTCCGCCATCGAGACGCTGCTCGGCTCCGGCGCGGACCCGCGCCGCATCATGCCCGCCGTGCGGCTGATGCATGAGTTCGCGCTGACGTCGCCGGAATGGATCCACCACAACCGCCCGGCCGCAGGGATGGCGGAATTCGTGAAACAGCTCGAAGAGGAAGCCCGCAAGGGCATGGATCCCCGCGACTATGCGGCGCAACTGCGCGCCATGCTGGGCCACGATGTCACGCGCCGCTTCAGCGGCTCGTTAGAGAAAGCGGGCGCCGCCGTGCGCGCCCGCGTGCTGGTTGTCGCCGCCGAACAGGACCACATGGTCAATCCGCACCCGGCGCTGGGCATGGCCGCTGTGGCGGGCTTTGACGTCCTCCGGCTGAAAACCCACTGCGGCCATCTGGCCACCCGGTGCGAGGACGCGCGCATCGCCGCGGCCATCCGCGAATTCCTCGCCTCCGTGAATTAGAAAACGGGCCGCTGGCGCGGATGTACGCGCATACGATACGATCTTGAGTCAGCCATGCAACAGGCAGCCAGCAGACTCATCAGCCTCGGCGGCATCGACATCGCCATCATCGTCGTCTACTTCGCGATGGTGCTGGGCATCGGCTTTTATCTGAAAGGCCGCTCCGGCACCGGCGAAGATTTCTTCCTCGCCGGCCGCGAGATGACGGCGTGGATCGCCGGACTGAGCTTTCTCGCCGCCAATCTCGGCTCGCTCGAGCTGATGGGCTGGGCCGCCGCCGCCTATCAGTACGGCATCCTGGCCACGCACTGGTATTGGGTGGGCGCCATCCCCGCCATGCTCTTCCTGGGCGTGGTGATGATGCCCTTTTATTACATCTCCAAGACGCATTCGGTGCCGGGCTATCTCCAGCTCCGCTTCGGCGAGCCGTCGCGCGCGCTGTCGGCGGTGACCTTCGGCGTCATGACGGTGCTGATGAGCGGCATCAACATGTACTCGATGGCGCTGGTGATGAAAGTGGTCCTGGGCTGGGACATCAACTTCTCCATCTGGGTCAGCTCGCTCACGGTGGCCATTTATGTCGCCCTCGGCGGACTGCGCTCGGCCATTTTCAACGAGGTGCTGCAATTCATCCTGATCTGGGCGGGGGCACTGGTGATCCCCATCATCGGACTGATCGAAGCCGGCGGGTGGGACGGCATGGTGGCCAGAATCCAGGCGAATTTCGCCGGGCAGGACTTCACGCATCTGTGGCGCACGATGGGCAGCTTCACCGACAACCCGATGGGCATCCACTGGACCGGCATCGTGCTGGGCCTCGGCTGGGTGATCAGCTTCGGCTACTGGACCACGGATTTCCTGGTGGTGCAGCGCGTGCTCGCCGCGAAAGACCTGCGCGCCGCCAAGATGGCGCCAGTCATCGGCGCGGCGTTCAAGATGATGGTGCCGTTCATCGTCATCCTGCCGGGACTGCTGGCACTGGCGATTCTGCCGTTCAAGCTGGTGCCGGAAGACGTCGCCGTCGCCACCGGCGGCCACAGCTACAACGAGGTGCTGCCGCTGATGCTGGCGCGCTACGCCGGCCCGGGGCTGCTCGGGCTGGGCATCACGGCGCTCATCGCCGGCTTCATGAGCGGCATGGCGGGCAACGTCAGCGCCTTCGCCACGGTGTGGACCTACGACATCTACCGCGCCTTCGTCCGCAAGGAAACCTCCGACGCGCACTATGTCTCCATGGGCCGGTGGTGCACGGTGCTCGGCGTGCTCGTTTCGATCGGCACGGCGTATCTGGTGATGCAGTTCAAGTCGATCATGGACTACGTGCAGGCGCTGTTCAGCTTCTTCATCGCGCCGCTGTTCGGGACGGTGCTGCTGGGGATGCTGTGGAAGCGCGCCACCCCGGCAGGAGGCTTCTGGGGCCTGCTGGCCGGGACGGTCTCCTCGGTGGCCATGTGGGCGTGGGTGAAACTCGATCCCTCCGCCCTGCGCTACATCGCTCTGTCGCCGCACGCCAGGGACATGGCTGAAAACATGTACCGGGCGCTGTGGTGCTGGATCATCTGCGTCGTGGTCACTGTGGTAGTGAGCTACATGACGAAGCCGTTGCCGGAGAGCGCCCTGCGCGGCCTCGTTTACGGCTGCACGGACGTGCCGCACGAACGCGACATGCCGCTCTGGCACCGGCCCATCTTCTGGGCCTGCGTGGTGGGCGGCGTGTTCCTCCTGCTTCAGATCATTTTCTGGTGATCGCGCCCAGTTGCCGCAGCGCGCCGGCCGCCTTGCGGCCGCCGTCGGAGTCTGCGCCGGATTGAACGGCTCGCTCCCAGAGGCCGCGGGCCAGATCCGCGCGGCCCTGGTTGGCGTGAATGGCGCCGAGGTTGTAGAGGGCTTCGGGATTGCGGGGTTCGATCTCGACCGCCAGGCTGGTGCTGCGCACGGCGCACTCCATGTCGCCCGCTTCGTAGCAGGCGCGTCCCAGCTCCAGCAGCGCCGCGGCGTCGCGGGGCGACTTTCGCAGGTAGTCTTCAAGCCTGATGCGCGCTTCGGCGGGCTTGCCTTCGGCCAGATCGAGCTGAGCCAGGCGGAGAACGATGGGACCGTGGTCCGGCTTCTTGCGGGAAAGTTCCTCGAGCGCGGCGCGCTCGTGGGCGGGGCTTTGCGGCGCCGCCATGGGGGTGGTTCCCGCCGCGTCCGGATCCGGGCTGGAACGGCCCCGGCGGGCAAGCCCCACCCAAAGCAGCCCGCCGACGGCCAGCGCCGCCCCAGCCGCGATCGCCGCCGCTCTGGCCTGGTTCATGCCGCCACCTCTTTTTCCACGATCTCCACTCCCGCTTTGCGCAGAAACTCCTCCGGCGATTCTCCGCCCACCAGGACGAAGACATATTCCGCCGCCACTTCCTGCACGGCTCCGCCGCAATCGACCAGAACGGCGGTCCGGCCGATTTCTTTCACCCGGGCCTTCCGCAGCACGGTGACCCGACCTTCCTGCTCGGCCTTGGCCAGAGCTTCGCGGTTGCGCTCCCGGGCGCGGTCGAAGGTTTCGCTGCGATGAACCAGCGTGACGCGGTTGCGGCCGCCGCGGGACAGGGCCAGAGCGGCTTCCAGCGCGCTGTCGCCGCCGCCGGCCACGAGCACAGCCCGGCCCTCGTAGGATTCCGCCTCGATCAGCCGGTAGGCGACATGGGACTGCTCTTCGCCTGGAACGCCGAGGCGGCGCGGAGTGCCGCGGCGGCCGATGGCCAGGATGACGAGCCGCGCGGCGAACTCTCCGGCGGGCGTGCCGACGCGGAACAGGCCGGCGGCGCCATCGCGCTGGATGGAATCGACGCGGGTATTGGTGCGGATCTGCACGCCGGTGTTGGCGATGATGGTTTCCCACACCTGAAGCAGGGACTCCTTGGTGCTGTCGGCGATGTAAAGGCTCCCGTAGAGCGGCATCTCGATCGGCTCGGCCATGAGGAACTTGTGGCGCGGGTAGTTGCGGATGGTGGAGGCGATCTCGCCCTGCTCCAGGACGAGGTAGCGGATGCCCTTCTGATGCAGCGTGAGCGCGGCGTTCAGCCCCGCCGGCCCAGCTCCGACGACGATCACATCCCAGGCCCCTTCCGGCGCGCCGCCACCGCAGGCGATGCGTGCAGCGGCCTCGTCGGCGGCCAGGCGCCCTTCGTTGATCGATGTCTTGATCAGTCCCATGCCGCCGAGCTCGCCCGCCACGAACAGCCCCGGCACGTTGGTCTCGAAGTTGGCTGTCATCTTCGGCACGCGGAGCGTGCGGAGCGCGCCGCTGGCGCTGAGGCTGATGCCCGAAGTCGGACACGCCTTGACGCAATCGCCGTGCGCCTTGCAGCGCTCGGGATGGGCGAGCACGGCTTTGCCGCCCGCCATCGCCAGCGTGCCCTGCTCAGGGCAGGCCGTAATGCAGCTCCCGCAGCCGATGCACAGGGTCGCGTTGATCACCGGCCGCAATTGCCGCGTGTCCGCTTTTTGCCCCGTGGATTCACGCGCCTGCTGGACCGACCACAGCGCCAGCGGCGCGCCGCACGCGGGGCAGAAGGCCGCCCCCTCGGCCACCGTGCCGGAGCACCTCGGACACTGCCTGGTGCGCACGGCGGCCGCGGCCGGCGCCGCCCCGCGCTGCCGGGTCAACTGCTTCAGGTAGCCGCGCAGGAAATACAACGAAACCGAGAAGGCGATCCCGAATGCGAGGAGCGTTTCCATGTGCCCTGCGCGCCTCCTAGAAGTAGCCCATCAGGAACACGAGCGCGATGTGCGCCGCCACGATCACCGCGAACGAGTAACTGAATGGTTTGTGCACCACATGCCACAGATGAAAAATCTCACCCGCACGGCGCAGGAAAGCGATTTTGGCCGCGAGCCACGCGCCGGCCCGCACCGCCTCGAGCACAGACTCCAGTTCCTGATGCCGGCTTCTGCGCAGACCCCATAGCGTGCTGAGGCGCTCCCGGCGGTCGATCACCCGCCGCCGCAGCGCCGCCACACGGAAGGGCCTCTTCAGATCCAGGGCCACCATATGGGCCAGCGCGCCCAGCATCGGCATCGACTCCACAGCTTCCCTGGAGGGCGCCGCCAGCGCGGCGGCCAGCTCTCCGGCCGAAAAGATCCGCTGCTCGTGCAGCCGCTGGCTCCACGCCTCGGCCTGCCCGGCGAGCTCTTTCAGGCTCAGTTCCGCCGCGCTCACCGACCTTGGAATCTGGGCGTATAGATACCGGCCCGCCACCCCGCTGGCCACGATCGCCAGCATGATCCAGTAAGCCATTCCGATCAGCCCGTGCACCTTGAAGGAGGCATGCACGGTGACGATCAGAGGCACGATCAGACCCAACGCCACGTGCACGTCCAGCCACCGCCGCGTCTTGCCGATGCGCTGGAGCCAGGCGATGCGCTTGCGCAGCGGGTACAGGTAGATGCAGAGGAAGAGCGAGGCCGACAGCAGGCCCAGGCGGATCCCCGTGCCGCCGGATGGCCGCAGCTCCGGATGCAGAGGATGGAACGGCCGCTCGTTGAGCGGCAGGCGGTAATAGTCATACCCCCGCCACCCCAGCCACGCGGCTAGGCCCGCGGCTCCGCACACCAACACCGCCAGCGTGAGCCGGTGCCTCCACTGCGCGGCACGCTCCGCCAGCGCGGGATTCACTGCCGCACCTCCCCGATCTTCTGCTCGGTCTGCACTTCGAATCTCCGGAAGCCCGAAAAGGCGTGCACGTTTCTCCACCGCTGGCGCAGCGTGCGCGCTTCGACTATCGCCTGGCGCGGCAGCCACAAGGCCTGCGCGCCTTCCACCGCCGCGTAATCCACCTCCGCCCGGAGCCCCACCAGCCCGATGTCATCCAGAGTTCCGGCCAGGGCCGCCTCGATCCGCACGACCGCTCCCGAGGCCGGATCCAGCCACGCGGTTCCGCGCCATTCCAATGAGTACTGCCGCCCCCCTACTTCCAGCACCGAGGGCGATGGCCGCCCCGGGACCGCCTCAAACGCCACTTTTTCCGTCATCCGCCCGCCGAGCGCTTCCGGGCCCAGGCGCCGGAATTGGTAGCTTGACTGGAATTCTTCGTGAAAAATCACGGAAAGAACCGCGAATCCCGTCGTGGCCAGCAAAGGCCGCTGCGGCGGTTTTTCAGGCCCCTGCCGCCGGATGCGAGACTCCTCAAATGTCAGGCCGCCGGCTTCTCCGTGGATCAGAATCAGGTAATCGTACATCTCTTCCTGCTTCGCGTCCACATGATTGCCCTGGCCGTATTTCACCTGCAGCACCCGCTCGTTGCATGTATAGGCAGGAAATTCGGCTGCGAAAAGGCGGCCGTGTGCGGCGGATTTTTCCAGCAACGCGGACAGCGCCGCATCCTCCGCCGGCGGTTGAGCCAGCGCGCAGGCGGACCACAAAAGAATCGCAACAATCTCACTCGCGCGCATCAGAAGCGGTACCCCAGCGTGAGAAACATCTGTTCGTAATTCTGGATTTCGCCCCGGTAGCGCAGCCAGCCGCTGCTCAGGAAATAGTGCAGCCCGAGGTCCCAGTCCAGCCGTCCGCTCACAAACCGGGCGCGGCCGGAAAGCGGCTGCCCCCCGGAGAAATACTGCCGCCCGCCCATCACCTCCAGCCGCAGCCCTTCTCCGAATTCCCGCGTGAGCGACAGCGATTCATACGAACCCTTGCCGAATGAGCTCGCAAACCGCGTATAGCGCCCGTCGATCCGCGCGCCGATCCACGGCAGCCGCCGCCAGCCCGCGGAATACATCTGGTTGAGGCTGCCGCGCGCGTCTCCTTCGCGGCTGCTGCGGCCCCAGTTGGCCGACACGGACAGCCGTTCCAGCGGCAGCGCCCGGAAGCCGCCGCTGAAGCCCTGAAACAGGAAGCGGTCCAGCAGCCCGGTGCCCAGCAGGGTCGAATCGAACGTCGGCAGGCCCCGGAAATAGTTGTGATTCACATCGAAGGAGATGCGCCGGTGCGGCTGCAGGCGGACCGTCAGAAAACTCCGGGTCAGCATGGCCCCGCTCTGCCCGTTCATCAGCCGCGGGTTCTTCCGGTCCGCCTCCAGGCTGTGCAGCAGGCTGAACCGCGGCCCCGCAAACAGCGAGTTCTCCAGGAAAAGAAAGTTCCGTTCCGGCCGCCAGCGCACCCGCGTCACGGCCGCGCCCACCGTGCCCATCCACCGCACCTTGTCGTAGGTTCCGCGCTCCAGGCTCGTGAACACGCCCAGGATCTGGCGTTCCGGGTCGTAATTCCACTGCGTAGGATCCGGCGTCGAGCCGGCGAAGACGCCGGCGGTGGCCGTGCGCGTCAACCGCCGCGCATAATAGCCTCCGTCCAGAGTGCTCAGACTGGAGGCCCAAGGCAGCAGAATCCGCCCGAATCCGAGCTGGTTCTTCGACCGCGGATTGTTGTAGTACAGCCCGAGCGTGTAAGTACGGTTGATGAGATCGGTGATCGTCTGCGTCCGCGGCCCCGAAGAACGGCTGTTCCACCGGCCGCGCCAGTAGCCTTCCAGGCTCCAGTAACTGCCTTCGATCCGCGTCCAGTCCAGGCGGACCACCAGACCTTCCTGATGGGAGCTGTAGCCTGACGCAGCGTCCGCCAGATGGTTCCACTCAAAGCCCAGCCTGCCCTGCAACCGGCCTTCTTCCTTCAGCGGGGGCCGCGGCACGTATTCCCGCAACTCTTCCTCCAACGGATCTCCGCTGGTGAAGGTGATGACCTGCGCGTACCGCTTGGGGCCCTCGGCCGCCGCCGCCCGGGCCTGCGCCTCGGCATCGGCCGCCGACAGCACAGCGACGTCTCCGGGCGCGGGCTCCGCGCCCGTTTCCCGCTCGACGAATTCCGCCAGTGCAGACTGCGAGGCCACTGATACGATCCGCAATTGCCCGAGCTGGCGCGCCGCCATGCGCGCCTCCCCTGCCGCCCGCCTCTCCAGCCTCAGCCGCATCTCCTCCTTCAGTCCATGCGCGGCGCCGCCGTCCAGATACACGAATTCGCCTGCCACCTGCTTGACACGGAACTCACGCCGCGTGCGCTGAGACTCCGGGACTTCGCCGAGCACCGGCAGCCATGCCGCAAACCAGGCCATCCACCAGATGCCGCGCACCGCCCTCACCCCTTCCCCTGCGGATGGCACTGGTAGCAGGCAGGAGAGGCATAGACGTAATTCGGCCGCCCCTGGTGCTTGCGGTCCATGTCCGTCTTGTTGTGCGCGTGGCAATTCAGGCAACTGAACGAGGCGTAGTTCGAAGGCACGGTATGGCAGTCGTTGCAGGTGCTCCATTTGCCCGCGTGCGCGCCCGTGTAGATCGGGAACCGGTGATTGAACCGCGCCCCGCTCCAGGCGGCGGTCGTGTGGCAGAGCGTGCAGTCTTTGGGGAACCCGGCGGCGATGTGGTTCGGGTTCGACACCCGCTCATATACGGCGCGATGGCAGCTATAGCAGTCGGTCGGCGTGCCGCTGTACCGCCCGCCGACGTGGCAGTTGGCGCAGGCTACCCGCGTGTGCGCCCCCGTGAGCGCGAAGCGCGTGCGGTTGTGATCGAACACCGCGCCCTGCCAGCGGGTGGTGTTGTGGCACGCGGCGCAGTCGGTCGGGAACCCGGCGGCGGCGTGGTTCGGATTCGACGTCTGGTTGTACTGCGTCAGGTGGCAGCCCTCGCACGCCGTGGGCGTGCCCCTGTAGACGCCGTTCTTGTGGCACGAGGCGCATTGAACCTGCACGTGCGCGCCGGTGAGCGGAAAGCGCGTCATCGCCGTATGATCGAAGCGCGCTCCCTTCCATTGCAACGTCGTGTGGCATACGGCGCAGTCGGTCGGGAACCCGGAGGCGGCGTGGTTCGGATTCGACGCCTGGTTGTATTGCGTCAGGTGACAGCCCTCGCACGCCGTGGGCGTGCCCCTGTAGACGCCGTTCTTGTGGCACGACGCGCATTGCACCTGCACGTGTGCGCCGGTGAGCGGAAAGCGCGTCATCGCGGCATGGTCGAAGCGCGCCCCCTTCCATTGCGCCGTCGTGTGGCACACGGCGCAGTCTTTCGGGAACCCGGCGGCGGCGTGGCTCGGATTCGACGCCTGGTTGTATTGCGTCAGGTGACAGCCCTCGCACGCCATGGGCGTTCCTCTGTAGACGCCGTTCTTGTGGCACGAGGCGCACTGCGCCTGCGTGTGCGCTCCGGTGAGCGCGAACTGCGTGCGGTTGTGATCGAACACCGCCCCCTTCCATTGCGCCGTCGTGTGGCACACGGCGCAGTCTTTCGGGAACCCGGCGGCGGCGTGGTTCGGATTCGACGCCTGGTTGTATTGCGTCAGGTGACAGCCCTCGCACGCCGTGGGCGTGCCCGTATAGACGCCGTTCTTATGGCACGAGGCGCACTGCGCCTGCATATGCGCTCCGGTGAGCGCGAAGCGGCTGAGCGAGTGGTCGAAACTGGCGCCCTTCCATTGAGTGGTTGTGTGGCAGTTCTGACAAGCCAGGGGGAAGTTGGACGCGGCATGGTTCGGGTTGACCGTCTCCCGGTATTGCGTCAAGTGACAGCCATCGCAGTTCTGCGGGGTGCCGGAAAACCGCCCGCCCGCGTGGCAGGCGGAGCACTGCGCCTGCGCATGCGCGCCTGTGAGGACGAACCGTGTCCTGGCTGCATGATCAAAGACGGCGCCCTTCCATTGCGCGGTGGTGTGGCACTGCGAACATTCGCGAGGAAATCCGGCCGCGGCGTGATTGGGGGATTGCGTCGCGGCGAAATCCCTGGCATGGCACGAGAAGCAATCGGCGGGCGTGCCCTGGAAACGGCCTCCCGTGTGACAAGTCAGGCATTCCAGCCCCGTATGGGCCCCAGTCAAAGCGAACCCCGTGATCGACTGGTGGTCGAACCGCGCCCCGCGCCAGGAATTCATCTGATGGCATTGCCGGCAATCGAGCGGAAACCGCGAAGCCCCATGCGGCGGCAGGGCGGCACGGTTGTAGTCTGTCTGGTGGCAGGCGGCGCACTCCGTGCTCAGGCCCGCGAAAATTCCTGCCGCGGCGGATTTGTGGCAGCTCTCGCAGGGCGCGGCGGAATGGGCGCCGAGGAGCGGAAAGCGGTTGAAGTGCTCCCGTGTTTCACGCACCGCCCTGGTGAAGCCCTGCACGGTGTGGCATTGGGCGCAATTCGGCCCTAGCTGGCGGCGGTGGACATCGGCATGGCAGGCGGCGCACTCCTGGGGAGCGCGGCGGAAGACGAGATCGACGTGGCAGGCATTGCAGGCCACGCCCTCGTGCCGGCCGCGAAGCGGATACGCCGTTTGCGTGTTGTGGTCGAATTCCAGATGGGGCCGGACCGGACGCCATCCGGAAGCGGTATGGCAGCTCTCGCACGCCGTCCGCAGCGGCCCGTGGGGATTGACGGTCCGCCGGAGTTGGGCCGGCGCCGCGGGGGCCAGCGCGCCTGTCAGCAGCAGGAGAAGGAGCAGTGGGAGGCGCGTGCGTTTCATTGGTGACACTCCTGGCACGCCCGCGGGGTGCCGCGATATTGGACCACGCGCCGTCGATCCGCCTCCCGCGCCGGGTGGCACAGGCGGCATGGGACATCCTGATGCGCGCCCGTCAGCGGGAAGGTGGAATGGCGCTGGTGATCGAAGCCCGTGGGGATCCAGTTCGAAGCCGTATGACAGGCTGCGCAGCCGCCCTCGCCCTGTTCCCGGCCGGAAAACTGTCCCATGTGAGGGTCGGCGTGGCAGGAGGCGCAACTCTGCGGCGTGCCCTTGAACGCCAGCATCCTATGCGAGCCGAGCAGCGCGGGCTTGTGACAGCCTTTGCAGGACGTCCCTTTATGCCTGCCCGCGAGAGGAAAAGCCGTGCGGCCGTGGTCGAAGGCGGCGATGCTGGCCCAGCCACGCGGCGTGTGGCATCCTTCGCAGCCCCACCGGCCGGAGGCGGCCGAGAAGCGCGTCCCCGCGGCCAGGTCCTCGATCGTCCGGTGGGGATCGGCGTGGCAGGCGCCGCAGGTGAAGTCGTCCAGGCGCAGGACGCGGCGGCCGTTGCTCAGCTTGTGGCAGTCTGTGCAGGGCACCGCGGCGTGGGCGCCGGCGAGCGGGAAGCGGCCGGCTTGATGATCTCGCGCCGTGAAGCGGACGTTCTTCCAGCCGCTGTCCTGGTGGCAGCGCTCGCAACGGTTCTCGTGCGGAGGACCCGCGAACTGGCCGCTGTGGGCGTCACTGTGGCAGTCGCGGCAACTGGCGAACTGCGGGTGATAGTCGACGCCCGCGCCTGCCCCGGCATGGCACTTCGAACAGGGCACCGCCTCGTGCCGGCCGCGCAGGGGAAATTTCGTGGCGGCGTGCTCGCGGCCGGCGAAGCGCGCCGGTTTCCATCCGGTTTCCTGGTGGCAGGGCGCGCACTCCCCCTGATTGCGGTGCGCAAACTGGCCGCGGTGGCGGTCCTGGTGGCAATCCATGCAGCGGGCGTGCGCCACCGGCGTCCGGAAGTTTTCACTCCGGTGGCACTGGCGGCAATCCACGGCCGCATGACGCCCGAGCAGCGGGAACTGTGTCGTTCCGTGATCGAACTGCCCCGCCGCCCGGGCTCCTTTCCAGCCATCGGTGGTATGGCACTTGTCACAGCCGCCCGCAAACGAACCGCCGTGCGGATCGGCGTGACAGGAGCGGCACGTCTCGAACTGCACAAAGTTCCGGTATTGCGCATGGCTGCCCAGCGCCGCGATCGGCTTATGGCACCCGGAGCAGGCGGCCTGCCGGTGCCTCCCGGTCAGCACATACCGCGCCGCGTCGTGCGAGAAACCGGCTGCCGGCTTCCAGGCTTCCACTGAGTGGCACCGCCGGCAATCCTGGCCCAGATCTCCGTGGTGCTCGTCCCGGTGGCACGACGTGCAGTTGCCGCGGAGACCGGCGTAGCTTTGAGAGAGATCCGTCCGCCGCAACACGGCGCGGTCTTCCGCTGTGATTCGCGCCTCCTGGTGGCATTGGCCGCATGCCAGGCGGGCGTGCTTGCCCTCCAGCGGCCAGCCCGCTTCGCGGTGGTCGAACTGCGCCTGGGGCCGCGGCCAGCGCACAAGCCGGTGGTTCCGCCCGTTGTGTTCCGAATGGCACCGCGCGCAATCATTGGCGGCGGCCTTGTCCGCTCCCCGCACCACCCGCGCATGGTAGCCCCGCTTCTCCTCCAGCCTTCTCAGAATCTCGCCGTGGCAATCGAGGCACCGGAATTGCGCGCGCCGCGCCCCGAACTCATGACAGGCCCCGCACCGCAGCGGGTTATCCAATGCCGCGTGCGCCTTGGACAACTCGCCCGGCGACATCTGCGCCAGCGACGGTGCCGTGCAGGCTAAGATCGCACACATGCCCAGCCAGCAGCTCCTCTGCAACAGTCGTGCTCCAAAGATCAATCCAGTTCCCTGCATCCCCGCGCAAACAGCGGGCTGCGTGTATCCCTGAATCGGCCCCTTGAACCGCGGACTTTAGCTGGAAAGGAGGACTGGTTTCTCTGAGTTTGGCCCAGGATTTCGACTGAATCGCCAGTTCTGTTCTTCTCCATCCACGTCCAAGGCGGCGCTTTTCAAGCCCAGCTTCGCGATATATGCGGTAATATTTTCCGGAATGACGGCTCACGCAGGGCCTCCATCCGGCAATTCTTTCCGATCTGCCGCACTCATACCGGTTGACTAACATGTGCGAGCACGATTCGTGCCAAAAGCCCGGCCGCGCGGTTGCTTTCGACACCACGGCTGGACAAGGCGGAACGCCCTGCCTTCTGGCATGGCAGCCGGGGCCTGCGTGGAGAATCGCGCTTCAGGCGGCGCGTTTCCGGCTCACGGTTGCCCGTAGCGCGCCTGGGGGCCATGCTTGCGAAGGAAGTGTTCGTCGTGCAGCGCCTGCGGGATGGGTGCGGCGTCCGGACGCAAGGCCAGCGTGAGACACGCGATCCGCGCGATTTCTTCCAGCAGCACCGCGTGCATCGCCGCCTGCAAAGGGCTCTTGCCCCAGGCGAACGGACCGTGCGAAGCCACCAGCACGCCGGGATGCGTGAGCGGATCGAGATTGCGGAAGCGCTGCACGATCGCGCGTCCGGTGTTCAACTCGTAGTCGTTCCGGATCTCGGCTTCCGCCAGCGGCTCCGTCACCGGCACGGGCCCGTGGAAGTAGTCGGCGTGCGTCGTGCCCAGACAGGGGATTTCGCGCCGAGCCTGTGCGAACGCCGTGGCGTGCGTCGAGTGCGTGTGGACGACGCCGCGCACGCCGCGGAAATTCCGGTAGATCTCCAGGTGCGTGTCGAGGTCCGAAGACGGCCGCAGCGTGCCTTCCACGATCTTGCCCGCAAGGTCGGTCACGACCATGTCCTCGGGGCGCAGCTTCTCAAACGGAACCCCGCTCGGCTTGATCGCCACCAGCCCCTCGCGCGCGTCGTAGCCGCTGGCGTTGCCGAAGGTGTACAGCACCAGCCCGCGGCGGACGATCTCCAGGTTCGCCTCCAGAACCTCGGCTCGCAGATCGGGAATCAGCATCGGAATCGCGTCACCTCTTTCCCGAGTGTATGCGATATCATGACAAGTCTCACGAGGAGATTCATTTTACTATGGCAATCGTCGCGGGCGTGGATTTCGGCACGCAAAGCGTTCGGGTTTCCCTGTTTGACAGCGAGAGGGGCAGGATCGGCGCCGCCGTCGCCGAATACCCCGTGCACCGCAAGCGAGAGGATCCCGACTACGCCACCCAGAGCCACGCCGATCACATGAGCGCGCTCGCACTGGCTACACGCGCCGCCGTGCAATCGGCCGGCATCCGCGGCGCACAGGTCGAAGCCATGGCGCTCGACACCACCGGCTCCACCGTGCTCGTGCTCGATGAGAATCTCGAGCCGCTCGACGACTACTACCTCTGGTGCGACCACCGCGCCAAGGGCGAGGCCGCCGAGATCACCGCGAAGGCGCACGAACAGAAACTGGAGGCCATCGAGTGGTGCGGCGGCGTGTACTCGTCCGAATGGGGCTTCTCGAAACTCCTCCACTGGCTGCGGAACAACCCCGAAAAGCGCGCCCGCTTCGCCACGGCCATCGAGCACTGCGACTACGCTGCCGCCGTGCTGTGCGGGATCCGCTCCATGGATGAACTGCCGCGCTCGGTCTGCGCGATGGGCCACAAGTGGATGTGGAACGCCGCGCTCGGCGGTCTGCCGCCAGAAGAGTTTCTGACGAGCGTCGATCCGTTGCTGGCCGGCGTGCGCGCAAAGCTGCGCGGGCGCTACGAGACTTCGGACAAAATCGCCGGCCGTCTCTGCCCGGAATGGGCGGAGAAACTGGGCCTGCAAGCGGGAATCCCGATCCCCGTCGGCGCGTTCGACGCCCATTGGGACGCCATCGGGGCGGGCATCCGCGAGGGCGACGTCGTCAACGTCGTCGGCACCTCCACCTGCATGATGGCCATTGCGAAACAGGTTGGGCTCATCCCGGGCGTGTGCGGCGTGGTGAAAGGATCGATCCACCCGGACTATTTCGGCATCGAGGCGGGGCTGTCCGCCGTCGGCGACATTTTCGAAGCCATTGCGCGGCGCGCGGGCACGAGCGTGGCGGAGCTGTCACAAGGGCTGGAATCGTACAAAGCCGGCTCCACCGGGCTGCTCCGCATGAGCTGGGACAACGGCGACCGCACGGTTCTCGTCAACGCCGAACTCGGCGGCGTCACGCTGGGCTGGACGCTCACCTCCACCGCCGCCGATGAGCTGTTCGCCGCCATCGAGGGCACCGCCTTTCACACGCGCATCATTCTGGAACGGATGGCCGAACACGGCGTGCCGATTCACCGTGTCATCAACGGGGGCGGCGTGCCGCAGAAGAACGAAGTGCTGAACCGCGTCTACGCCAACGTATTCAATAAGCCTGTGCTGGTGCCCGCGCAGGAGGTCACCAGCCTCGGCTCGGCGATCTTCGCTTTCCTCGCCGCGGGGAGTTTCTCCACCATCGAAGAGGCGCAGCAGCGTCTCTGCCCGTCCTATCGCATCGTCGAGCCCGACCCGCAGGAAGCGGCCGTCTACGAGCGGCTCTACGCGCTCTACCGCAAGCTGTACTTCGCTCTCGGCCGGCCTGGCTCGGAGCCCGCCGCCATCGGCGGCGTGCTGCCGGAACTGCGGAAGATCCGCGCTTCTGCCTGACGCGCACGCCATCGCGCTCCGCACGCCTACACTGGTCATGATGGATGTTGCCGCCACGGCCGCGGAACTGGCCCGATTTCTGCGCAAGAACCGCGAGGCGCCGCTGGCCATTGCCATCGGGGCCGCCACCAGCCTGGTGATCTCCGCCTTCATCTGGACCACGGAACTGCTGGGTGCGCGGCTGTACACGGCCCAGAGTCCGTCGTGGATGCGCCTCGTCTTTCCCACCGCTGGAGCGCTCTTGTCCGGACTGCTGCTGTACCGCTTTTTCCCTGACGCGCGCGGCAGCGGCATCCCGCAGACGAAAGCGGCTCTGTTCACCGGCCGCACCGTGAGCCTGCGCACCACCATCGGCAAATTCCTTTGCTGTTCCGTCTCGCTCGGCAGCGGCATCTCGCTCGGCCGCGAAGGGCCGTCCGTGCAGATCGGCGCGGGCATCGCCTCCGAGGCCGGCCGGCGGATCGGGCTCAGGCAGCAGGAGACCTCTTCCCTGATCCCGATGGGCACCGCCGCCGCGCTGGCCGCTGCCTTCAATACGCCCATCGCCGGCGTTCTGTTCACGCTGGAGGAAGTTCTGGGCAACATGCACGCGCGGATCCTCGGCGGGGTGGTGCTGGCCTCTGCGTCGTCGTGGCTGGTGCTGCATCTGTTGCTTGGCGACGAACCTCTGTTCCACGTCCCCGCCTATCAATTGGGCTCGCCCGCGGAGTTGCTGGTGTACGCCGTGCTCGGGATCGCCGGAGGGCTTGTGTCCGCCCTGTTTCAGTGGTCGCTCGTCAAGCTGCGCGGACGCTTCCAGCGTCTGCCGAAGCACACGGTTGCCTGGCAGCCGTTGGCGGGAGGACTCGGCGTCGGGCTGCTGGCCTGGTGGATCCCCGGGCTGTTGGGCGTCGGCTACGGTGCGGTGAACCAGGCATTGAATGGACGGATGGCGTGGGAAATCATGCTGCTGCTGCTGGTGCTGAAGCTCCCCGCCACGGTGCTCTGCTATGCCTCCGGCAACCCGGGCGGCATTTTCGGGCCCAGCCTGTTTCTTGGCGCGATGCTCGGCGGCAGCCTGGGTTCGCTCAGCCACTGGCTGTTTCCCGATTGGACCGGTCCGGCGGGCGCTTACGCGCTGGTTGGCATGGGCGTCACTTTCGCCGGCATCATCCGCACGCCCATGACGTCGGTCCTCATGATCTTCGAACTGACGCGCGATTACTCGATCATCGTGCCGCTGATGACCTCGAACCTGCTCAGCTTCTGGCTCGCGCGGCGGTTGATCCGCCAGCCGATCTATGAGCAGCTCGCGGCGCAGGACGGCGTTCACCTGCCGAAGCCGCCCGACGAGCGAATCCAACACGAGCTGACGGTCCGCGAGGCGATGCGCCCGGTTCAACTGCTGCTGGATCCCGACACGGAAGTGGGCGAGGCCGCGCTGTATCCCGGCAGGCATTTCCTGGTGGGGCGCGAGGGAATTCTCTGGGGCGTCGTCTCTTCGGAAGACCTTTTTCAGGCGCCGGGCCATGCCCGCCTGCGGGAATTGCTGCCGCTCACGCCCGAGCAGGTGGCCTCCCCGCCTTCCTCCCTGCTGCCGCACATGCACCCGGATCATCCGCTCGATTTCGCGTTGCACCGCTTCGGGGCCACGAGCCTGAGCGTTCTGCCCGTAACGGACCGCATGCATTCGCGCATGCTCCTCGGCGAGATCACTTTGCAGGACCTGCTCGACGCCTATCGCAGAAACGCCGCCGAACTGCGCCGCGATCCAGCGGAAACCTGAGGCGCCGCCTGGTGGGTTTTTTTGCAACCCGGACCGCACCGGGCCGCGTCTCCGTTGCAGGAGACACGAGCCATGCGGAACATTACACTGGCTGCCGCGCTGGCGGCATTCGCTCTCCCGCTCCTGGCGGACTGGAACGTGCATGTCAATATCGGCTCGCCGCCTTACTATGGCTACGCGCCCGCCGAGGTGGTGTACGTGGAGCGCTACGTGCCCGCTTACGATGTGCCGCTGGTGTTTATCGCCGCGCGCCACGCGCACGTGCGGCCGGTGGTGATCGTGGAAGCCTACCGCTATGGCGGCTGGGACCACGTCTGCTCGCGCTACCGTGTCCCGCGCCACATGCTGTTCGCGCCCGCCGCGCCGCCGCCGGTCGTGGTGTACGGGCCTTATGGTCCGGCTTATGGCCCGGCCTACCCGAAGCACTACCGCAAGGCGTTCAAGCGGCACAAGCGCGACTGGGATTAGGCTGGCGGGCCGGGCGCTTCTGCTCTCGGCGCGGAAGTCCGCCGGGGGCCGGCGCCGGCATGGCTGAGTGGGCTTCAGGTGGCGCCGTGAACCCGCGGGGCGCTCCGGCGCGCTCAGCTCTGGGACCAGTCCAGCACCACCTTGGCCGCTTCGCCGGCAATCATGGCTTCGAAGCCCTTCGCGAATTCCGTGTAGTGGAAGCGGTGCGTGATCACCGGCGAGATGTCCAGCCCGGACTGAAGCATCACCGTCATCATGTACCAGGTCTCGTACATCTCGCGCCCGTAGATGCCCTTGATGGTGAGCATCGAAAAGATCACCGTGTTCCAGTCGATCGAGGCTTCCCCGGGCTGGATGCCGAGCAGCGCGATCCTGCCGCCATGGCACATGTGGGCGATCATGTCGCGGAACGCCTGCGGACTGCCGGACATCTCCAGCCCCACGTCGAAGCCTTCCTTCATGCCCAGCTCCTGCATGACGTCTTTGAGGCTTGTGGCGCGCGGATCCACCGCTCGCGTGACGCCGAACTTCTGCGCCAGTTCCAGCCTTTTCGGATTCAGATCCGTGATCACGACAAAGCGCGCACCCGCATGCCGCACCACCGCCGCCGCCATCAGTCCGATGGGACCGGCGCCGGTGATCAGGACGTCTTCGCCGAGCACGGGAAAACTGAGGGCCGTGTGGACGGCGTTGCCGAAGGGGTCGAAGATTGAGGCAATCTCCAGAGGAATGCCCGGCGCGTGCTTCCAGATATTCGACATCGGCACCGAAATGTATTCGGCAAAGCAGCCTGGGCGGTTCACACCAACGCCCTGAGTGTGCGCGCACAGATGCCGCCGGCCGGCGAGGCAGTTGCGGCAGCGCCCGCAGACGACATGGCCCTCCGCGCTGACCAGATCGCCGGGGAAGAAGTCATTGACATTGGCGCCGACCTTCACAATACGGCCGACGAATTCATGGCCGACCACCATCGGAACCGGGATGGTCTTCTGCGCCCACTCGTCCCATTTCCAGATGTGGACGTCGGTGCCGCAGATGGACGCCTTCTCGACGCGGATCAGGACGTCGTTGATGCCGATCTCGGGCACCGGCACTTCGTCGAGCCAAAGCCCGGGTTCGGCCTTTTTCTTCACGAGAGCCTTCATGGTCGCGGGTATGTCCATACGTTCTCCTTGGAACGAAGCTTCTTCCAGTTAATCAGCTTGCGGGGCCGGCCGGGAGAGCGGTGGTCAGCCGGCGGCGTCCCCAATCGACGGCAGCCGTGTTGACTCGACGCGGCTGGCACCGGGATGGCCAACCGGGCGCTCCCGAAAATCCCGAGAGAAAACCCGGGCGCGAAAAACCGGAACAGCGGCCGGTCATGAGGCCGAGCTTCACCTGGAACCATGAAAATGCAAGGCTCAGCCGCGCCGCTGGTCTGTGCCGCGCGCGAAATCGGTAGCGTGCCGGGCGGCCGGGATTCGACAGCAGGCGGGATGTGGCTCCGCCGGAACGGCGAAACCCGAGCGGCATCAGCCCGCCGCAGCCGTGCCGCCGCCGCCGCTCTGCGAGCGCCGGTTCAGGCGCGCCCTTGCCAGGGCCAGACCGGCCGCCAGGGCGAACCACGGCTGCCAGTGCGCCAGCGGCCCCTCCTCGATGAAAAAGTTGCGCGCGAAGCCGAGATCCTGGCCGAGCCTCCATATCGAGATGGCGAACAACGCCGCCGCCAGGGGTGAGAGGATCGCCGCCAGCCCGCCCTCGATCTCCTGCAAGGTCAGCGGGGGCGGAGGCTCAGCCGCAGCCCGCATTCTCAGGGCCCGCCGCCGGCCCCTATCCCGTTTCCATCGAAGTCTCACCACCATAGTGCCCTGCCGCGCCCAGTTGTTATAGAGTGGATGGGGTCTACTCCCATCTGTTCGATTATCGGCTCGAAAGGAACGATTCTTTATGAGCAAGCTGAAAGTGGCAGTCATCGGCGCCGGCTTCATGGGGAAGACCCATGTGGAGAACCTCCGCCGGCTCGGATTCGTGGAAGTAGCCGCCGTGGCCGGCGTCTCGCAGGAGGAGGCCGACCGGTTCGCCAAAGCGCACAACATCCCGAAAGCGACAGGCAACTACAAAGAACTTCTGGCCGACCCGGAGATCGCGGGCGTTCACGTCTGCACGCCGAACGCCCTGCACGCCCCGGTGGCCAAGGCCGCTCTCAACGCCGGCAAGCACGTGCTATGCGAGAAACCTCTCGCCCTCAGCGCCAAAGAGGCGAAGGAGATGCTCGACCTGGCCGAGAAGAAAAAGCTCCACCACGCCACCAACCACAATCTCCGGTATTATCCGGCCGTGCAGCAGGCCCGCGCCATGGTGGCCCGCGGCGACCTCGGCGACATCCTCGTGGTGCAGGGCACGTATTCGCAGGACTGGCTGCTGTATGACACCGACTTCAACTGGCGCATCCTCCGCAAGCACAACGGCCCGCTGCGCGTGATGGGCGACATCGGCTCCCACTGGATGGACATGATCCAGCACGTCACCGGCATGCCCATCACCGCCCTGTGCGCCGATCTGAAAATCATCCACAAGACGCGGAAGCAGCCGAAGGTCGCCATCGAGACCTTTGCGGGCAAGACGCTGCAACCTTCCGACTATGACGAAGTGAAGATCGACACCGAAGACTTCGGCATGGCGCTGCTGCACCTTGGCGACACCTGCCGGGGCGCCTTCACCGTCAGCCAGGTCTCGGCCGGCTGCAAGAACCGTTTCGAGTGGATGATTTGCGGCACGAAAGCAAGCGTCGCCTGGAACCAGGAGCGGCCGGACGAGCTCTGGATCGGCCGCCGCAATGAACCCAACCAGATCATCATCAAGGACGGCAGCCTGTTCTATCCCGAAGCCGCCGCCTACGCCGATTATCCCGGCGGCCACAGCGAAGGCTATGACGACTGCCACAAGCAGTTGTTCAAGCGCTTCTGGTCGCGCGTGCTCGATCCTTCGCTGCCCGTGCAATATCCGACTTTCGCCGACGGCCTGCGCGGCATGCAGTTGCTGGAAGCCGTGATGGAGTCGAACAGGAAGCACACGTGGGTCAAGTGCGCGCCCGCGCGCTCTGGCCGCAAGTAGCGCGAATTCCTTTCTCCTCTCCCGGGCCGCCGTTGCTCCGGCAGCGGCGGCCTTCGCTTTTCCCTTGCAGCCGGGCCGCAGGCTTTCTCCTCCACGCCGCTGTCCTCCACGGCGTCAACCCTGATGGAGGTTCCCATGGCTCGATTCCCGGCTCTGTTTCTGCTTTCCCCTGCTCTGCTGGCGCCGTGGCTGCAGGCGCAGCAAAGCGCCCCCGATCCCGTCCCGTACCGCGTGGAAATCACGCTGCGCGAACCCGGCGCCGCAGCCAGCCAGACCGTCCGCCGCTACGCGATTCTCACTGGAACAAAAGGGAAGGGGAGCTACCGGCTGAACCAGCGCGTCCCGTACCCGATAGGCCCGATTGAGCCTTCCCAGACGCGGCAGCATTACCAGTTCGCGGACAGGGCGATTTCCATCGAGTGCGGCGTCAGCGGCGCCGGCGCGTCGCCGCTTGTATCCGTCTCCCTGACCCTGGAAATCATGGATCTGCTGAGCGGCGAGAAGCGCCCGGAAGAGGGAGGACCTCCGCTCCACACGGCCACAACGCGGATCCAGGCCGAGGTTCCAGTCGCTCCCGGCGCCCGCGCCAGAGTCGCCTCCATCGACGACCCCGTGCTGCCGCGCCGCTTTGAAGTCGAAGTGCTCGTGCAACGCGCCCAGTAAACAGGCCGCCAGCGGCTTCCTGCCGGCGCGGCGCCGCCCTCACGCCGGCGTCTCCTGCTTGGGCTCCTCGGCGCGCTCCTGGCTCAGCGCCACCCGGGCCATCTCCTGCCTGCGGTGCAGGGCGAAATACATTGTCAGCACCGTCACCGCCGCCAGCCCTGCCAGGATCATCAGATACAGCAGCCGCAGCACGCCCCGGGTGGGCGCGAACGCGTCGCGCGTGTTCTGCGCCACCAGCACGCGCCAGTTCAGGTTCGGGAACGACTCTTCCAGCCCCGGGCTGCCATAGCCGATGATTACCGGCTCGCCGCCCGGCAGCGGCGCAATCACATAGCCCGGCCACCTCGACGGCCCGGATGCCATCGACTCCTGCGCGGCGTGGAATTCCGCCGACTTCACGTTCATCGCCAGGTTCACGCCCGGCGAATGGATCACCGTCCCGTCGTTCTTCACCAGCATCATGCGCGACGTCGGCCCCAGATCCAGCCGGTGCAACAGCGGAAACAGGCTCGAGACTTCGATCAGCGCGTCCAGCGCTCCGATGAACGTGTTCGATTCCTCGTCCATCACCGGCACGCCCAGGCCGAGATAGTAAGATTTGGTCACGTCGTCGTAGAGAACGTCGGTGATGTGCACCGCGCCGCGCCCCTGCGCGAAAATCGCCTGCCAGAAATCCTCGTCCGCCTGATAGTAGTCCAGGGTCTTGTGCGTCGCCGCGATGACGGCCCCGTACTTGTCGGTCAGCGTCAGCCGCAGGAACCGCCGGTCGCGGTCGCGCCACTTCACCATCAGACGCGCCGCCGGATTGCTGAGAACCGCCCGCACGTGCGGCTCGCCTCTCGGGCTGTTCCAGTCCCTCTCGATCTGGTTGATCCGGTCCGTGGTCGTCTGTTCGGATACGCCCGCATAGCGCGCGTTGGCCTGCTTGACGGTTTCCACGATCAACGGATCGGCGGCCAGCGTGCCTGCGGCCAGAATCCGCTCGTGGAAGAACATGCCGATCTCGCTGGCCGTGAACTCCGCGATCGTCCGGAAGTACCGGCCCCACTGACGGTCCAGCGCCTGCCCTGCCCGGCTCACGACAATCAGTCCGATGGCGCAGATCGGAATGACCGTGAGCAACAGTCCGGTCAACAGGCGCCGCAGTGAAAATCTCAGCTCGTACCGGTCGCCAGGCATGGCATGCCTCCTTGCGCTTTGTCCGCGCGGGCGCTGCCCTGCCCGGACCCGCTCATCCGGCGCCGGCCCGCGAGCGCCCGCCGGTTGCCCGGACCCGGGCCGGCCGGCGGTCAGTCTTTCGCGCCCCCAGTCTAGGACAATTCTTCCTCAATGGCTAGGGGGTAGTAAATGTTTCAGCATACGGACACGGCTGCCGGATTCTCCGGTAATTCTTACCGCCATCGTTTCTCTGTACACAATACAAATGATTGAAAATACGAGCCTTGCAGTTTGGCACGGCGGCTGCTATCTCAAAGGGCAGGAAACGTCATGACTGAAGCAAATCAGAACGTCAACAATGCCCCTGAAAACGCGAGCGCCCGCTTCCCCTGGGCCGTCATTGTCCTCGGAGCAGGCTTGCTCGCCGCTCTCGCCGGGATCTTCTATCTGCACAACCAGCAGGTCAACCTGCGTCTGGAGACCGCGGCGCTGAAGCAGGAGCTGTCGGCGGTCCGCCAGACGATGAGCACGGCCGATGTCAACGCCGTCCAGACGATCACCGCTCTGCGCTCCGAGCTGGAGAATGTCCGCAAGGAGAACGCCACCACGACCGAGGAGGCGCGGCGGGTGGCCCGCAGGCAGGCGGAAGCGGCGGCTGCGAAGGTCCAGAAGAGCCTCGCCGACCAGCAGGCAGCCGAGAAGCAGCAGATCGCCCAGCAACTGGACGAGATCAAGTCCCGCACGGAGCAGGCCACCGCGCGGCTCACCGACATCACCAGCGAGGTGGGAACGGTGAAGAACGAAGTGGCGGCCAGCCGCAGTGAGATCGACAAGACGATCGCAGAGCTGCGCCGCGTGACCGGCGATCTTGGCGTGCTGAGCGGGTTGATCGCCACCAACAGCAAGGAACTGGCGGCGCTGAAGCAGCTCGGCGACCGCGACTATTACGAGTTCAACCTCACCAAGAAAAGCGGCCCGCAGAAAATCGGCGATGTCGTGGTCCAGTTGAAGAAGGCCGACGCGAAACGCAACCGCTTTACCGTGGAGATCGTCGCCGACGACAAGAAAGTGGAAAAGAAGGACCGCACAGTCAACGAACCCGTGCAGTTCTACGTCCCGAGCAAAGCCCGGATCCCATATGAGTTGGTCATCAACGAAGTGAAGAAAGACAACGTTGTCGGTTACCTGGCTGCGCCGAAAGTGAAGACCACGGCGCAGCGGTTGTAACCTGCTCCTGGCGGCCTGGCGGCGCGGAATCCGACGAAAGGAGGCAGAGCCATGAAGACCAAGTTCCAGTTCACAGCCGTTGCGATGATGCTGCTCCTGCTGCCTTCTCTGAGCGCGGCGCCTGCGGGCATCCACCCCGGGCCGCCTCCCGATCCGCTCGGCGTCCGGCCGGCGGCCGCCGCTGAGACTGAACGTGCCCATGAGGCAAGGAAGCCTGGCCCGCCGCCCGATCCTCTGGGGGAGGGCTGCCGCGCATGAGATTCCGCTTTTGCCAGGCACTGTCACTCTGTCTGGCGTGGGTTGCCGCGAGTGGGGCAGAGTCGGAGCCCTCTCTCGGCAGCCTGCAAATGCAAGGGGACCGCGCAGCGGACTTGGGCGCGCGGGCCCGGCTTGCACCGCTCTGGCTGGCCGCGCCCTCACCGGCTGGTGAAGGCGCGGCCGGCGCGGGGCTTTTCGAGATCCGGTCCGCCGCTGACCGAAACAGGCTTCACCCGGCGCGTTTCCGAGGCCGCGCCGGGTGCGGAGCACCGGGAAAATCCTCCTCCCGGTTTCTTCCCGCTACGGAGCGCTCCCCGTCCGCGTCAACCCGTGCCCGGCTTTGTGGAGAGCTGACCGACCTCCGCAGCCGCCGGATGCGAAGCGGGCGGGGACGCGCCGTGCGAGCGGAAGCGCGCTCCCTTCCTTTTCGTCCTCCGCCTGGGCCGGACTGAGCGGCCCGCTGCAGAATCCATTCTCTCCGTTTCTTCTTCCCTCTACCAGCCGCGCTGAGGGCTGGCGATGGCGGGCCGGACATCCGGCCCGCCTTTTTTTATCGCCCGCCTCCCCATCGCTGGGTGATGCCCGTGTAGGAGTCGATGCGTCGGTCGCGGAAGAACGGCCAGTTCCGCCGCACTTCCTCGATCCGCCTCCGGTCACACTCGATGACGAGGACCTCTTCGTTTTCTCTGGACGCTTCTGCCAGCACCACGCCGAACGGGTCGGCAACAAAGCTGCCGCCCCAGAATTCCAGGCCGCTCTCGGGCGTGCCCTCGAAGCCCACGCGGTTGACGGCAGCCACATAGACGCCGTTGGCGATGGCATGGCTGCGCTGGATGGTCCGCCAGGCATCGGCCTGCGCCGCCCCGTGCTGCTGCTTTTCCTTCGGATGCCAGCCGATCGCCGTCGGATAGAGGAGGATTTCGGCGCCTTCCAGCGCGGTCAGCCGGGCCGCTTCCGGATACCACTGGTCCCAGCAAACGAGCACGCCGATGCGCGCAAACGGCGTGTCGAAGGCGCGGTAGCCCAGATCGCCGGGCGTGAAATAGAATTTCTCGAAATAGAGCGGATCCTCCGGGATGTGCATCTTCCGGTAGATGCCGGCCAGCTCGCCGTCCGGATTCAGAACGGCGGCTGTGTTGTGATAAACGCCGGAGGCGCGGCGCTCGAACAGGCTCGCGACAATCGACACCCGGAGTTCGCGGGCCAGCCGCGAGAGCCGCTCCGTCGTCGGCCCCGGCACCGGCTCCGCCAGATCGAACAGATCGGCGCGCTCCTCCCGGCAGAAATACTCGCTGCGGAAGAGCTCTTGAAGACAGATGATCTGCGCGCCCCCGAGCGCGGCTTCCGAAATCCGCTCCTCCGCCCGGGCGAGGTTTTCCGCCGGATCGGCCGACGCCCGCATCTGGATCAGTCCTGTCCGGAAGCTCGCTGAATCAGCCCTGGCTGCCATACTACGATTGTTCCATATGGTTTCCGGATCCGCCGTTTCCAGACGCGCCCTGCTGTCTTTGTTTGCGCTTCCTCTGTTGGCGGCGCCGCCGGCCCCGCGGGAGCACTTCGGCTTCGACCCGGGCGACGATTACAAGCTGGCCAACTACGAACAGGTGATCTCTTACTTCCAGAGGCTCGCTGCCGAAAGCGACCGCATCCGCCTGGCAGAGTTCGGCAAGAGCAGCGAAGGGCGGCCCATGATCGCCGCCTTCATCAGCGACGCCGCCAACCTGCGGCAACTCGGCCACTGGAAGGACATCAACCGCCGGCTGGCGCTGGGCCAGGCATCGCCCGAGGAGGCGCAGCGGTTTGCCAGGGAAGGCAAGGCCATTGTCTGGATCGACTCCGGACTTCACGCCACCGAGGTCGCGCCGGTGCAGCACGCTCCTCACCTCGCCTGGCGGATGGTGACGGACGAAAGCGAAGAAACGCGCCGGATCCGCTCGAACGTCATCCTCATCCAGGTTCCCGTCATCAATCCCGACGGGCTCGACATGGTCGCTTCCTGGTATGGCCGCAACGTGGGGACGCCCTTTGAACTCGCGCCTCTGCCGTGGCTGTACCAGAAATACGCCGGCCACGACAATAACCGGGACTATTTCATGTATAATCTAGCGGAAACACGCCATGTCGGCCGGATGCTTTTCCAGGAATGGTTCCCGCATATCGTGTATAACCAGCATCAGGTGGCCCCGTTTCCTGCGCGGATTTTCATTCCGCCCTATGCCGAACCGCTGAATTCCAACATCCTGGCGGCCGTCATGGAGGGCATCAACCGCATTGGAAGCGTCATGCGCGAGCGGTTCCTGCGCGAGGAAAAACCCGGCGTGATTTCCTACGTGAGCTTCGACGGCTGGTGGAATGGCGGGCTCCGGTCCGCTCCCGCATTTCACAATATGCACGGGATATTGACCGAAACGGCGCTATTTTATTACGCCACCCCGAAGGAATACAAACCCTCCGACCTGCCGGAGCGATTCCAGAACGGCATGCCGGCGCGCGAGCCCACCATTTTCTATCCGAAACCGTGGCTGGGCGGCCGGTGGGCGTTGCGCGACGCCGTGGACTACATGCTGACGGCGGACTTCGCCATCCTGAACGAAGCCGCCTCGAGCCCGTCCCACTACCTGCTGAAGGCGTGGGAGATGGCCCGTTTCAACATCGAGACAGGCCGCAAAGGCGCGCCTTTCGCTTGGATTGTGCCGCCCGCGCAGCACGACGCCTGGAGCGCCGCGCAGATGCTCGAGCGGCTCCATCTGGCGGGCGTGCAGATCCACCGCGCCGATGCGCCGTTCGAGGCGGGTGGCGCGGCATATCCCGCGGGCACACACATCCTGTATGCGGCTCAGCCCTTCCGGGGGTATCTGGCCGATCTGATGGAGCCGCAGAAGTACCCGGAGATCCGCACCGCCCCGGGCGGCCCTGTGCGCCGGCCATACGATCTGGCCGGCTGGACGCTGCCGTATCAGATGGGAGTCACCGCGGTGCGCGTGGACGCGCCCTTCGAGGCGCGGGCATCGCTCGTCGAGGCTGTGCAGATCCCCGCGCCGGGCCTGGACCTGAAGCAGAATTCCGCCTTCCTCGCGATCGCCGCCGCGCTGCGGGATAACGGCAGCGTATTTGTCTCCTCCGGCGGAGCGCTAACGCGGGAGCAGCCGGCGGCGGGATGGCGGCTGAAACGGCCGCGCACAGGGCTGTATCAGCCTTACACGGCGAACATGGACGCAGGCTGGACGCAGTGGCTGCTGGACGAGTTTTCCGTTCCCTACGAACTGGTGCACAACGGAGACATCCGCTCGGGCAAGCTGCGCGAGCGGTTCGACGTCATCATCCTGGCGCAGCAGTCCATGCAGTCCATTCTGCACGGAACGCCGGAACTGACGAAGTTGCGCACCGGGGAGACGGTCCGCCAGAGGCCGGAATATGCAGGCGGCATAGGGCTGGAAGGTGCGCGGCAACTCGAGGAGTTCGTTCGGCGCGGCGGGACGTTGATCGCGTTCGACTCGGCGGCGGAACTCCCGCTGACGTTGTTCCCCCTCGGTGTCCGCCCCGGACTGCGCGCAGGCGCCCAAACCGAGCAGGGCGCCTGGGTCTGCCCCGGCTCCATCCTGCGCATGACCGCGGATCCGAAACACCCGCTGGCCTTTGGAATGCCCGCCGAGCACTACGCGACTTCCACCGGCGGACAGTTCTTCGAAATCGAAGACACGGCATCGCCCCGCCGCCCGCAGGTGTTTGTCCGCTACGCGCAGAAGAACCTGCTCGCGAGCGGGTGGATTTCGGGCGAGCGCGTCATGGCGGGCAAGGCGGCGGCAGTGGAGACGCCGCTAGGCGAAGGCAGAGTGGTGCTGTTCGGCTTCCGCCCCCAGTTCCGGGGGCAGACCTTCGGCACATTCCGCCTGGTGCTGAACGCGATCTATCTCAGCGCCGCAGAACCGCTGGCGGCGCGGCAGCCATGAGCCCCCCTGTGAGGCAGCCCCGGCCGGTTCAATCCGCCTTGGCGATGGATGCGACGACGAGCGACCCGTCCTTCATTTCGCCCGACACCTTCGCCTTGAGTCCGTAAAGCGACTCGGGGACCCGCTCGGGGTTGCTGATCTTGATGACTTTGCCATCCACGACGAGGACGGGCTTGGCGCCGCCCTTGATGCAACCCTTCACGCAGCTCACATCAGCGGCAGAGCCGGAATGATGCTTCGCGCCGCATTTGTCTTCGCTCACGTACCCAGTCCACTCACCCGCCAGCAGCGGAATGGCGAGCATGGCGAGCGAAAGAGCCAGCTTCTTCATGGGAACCTCCTCGGTTCAGAATGGGAATACTGCACTTAAGAGTAAGATATGCGCGCGGCGGGCGCAAGCCCGCCGGTCCCAGGGCTGAGGCAGGACTGGCAGGCGGCGGTTGCAGGAATCGGGCGGGTGGCCCGGCGCATCGGACTGCGGCGATTCGTGAATCCAGCCGCCCGGCGTTCGCTGGCGGCGTTTTTCCCAACTGCGGTCAACACAGCCGGTCATGGCCGGCGGGATGCGGCTTCCGGCGGGAATTGTGTTCCTCCCGCCTTTTATTCACACTGGAGTAGAGATGAGGGTCTGGCTTCTGCCTGGAATGCTGTTGTGCCTGACTGCGGCGGCGCAGAAGCCGTGCAGCCAGGCGTCTGTGTACATGCCGTGCGAGCTCGACTTCGAGATCGCCCCTGAAGAGGCAGCCAGACACCAGAACCCCTACGACTCGGTGGATTTGCGGGCGGAATTCCGGTCGCCGGAGTTCAAGACGTACCTGGCCCACGCCTTCTGGCGCGGCGGACGAAGGTTGACGATCCGCTTCACGCCGACGGAGCCGGGGCAGTGGACATACCGCATCACCAGCAACCTGCCGGCCTATGACGGGCGGCAGGGCAGCTTCAGCGCCTCGGCCGCACCGCCCCCGGCGGCCTTTGTCCGCCGGGCGAACGTCCACCACTGGCAATACACCGAAGGCCGGAAGCCGCATCTCTACATGGGGGCCGAGGACCAGCCGGGCACGCGGGTGAGCGCATGGGCCGCGCGGAAGTTCACGCACCTTGCGGTGAGGGTTCTGGCGGAAGGGGCTTTCGCCGGGCCCGGAAGACCGGATCCCGAATGGTTTGAGAAGCTCGACGCCCGGGCGTATGAGATCCATTCGGCGGGCATCACCGTGGATTTTCTTCTGGCCCGGACACCGGAACAACTGGCAAAGGCCGCGCCCTCGCCCGCGGAACGGGAGAAGCTGGCGCGCTTCCTGACCGCGCGTTATGCCGCGTTCAACAGCACGTGGCAGCTTGTGGAAGAGTGGGAGTCCGAGCCGGGCGCGCGGGCGCTGCTCAGGGAATTCGGCTCGGCCATCAAGAAAATGGATCCCTACGGACACCCGATTTCGACGCGGGCTCGGGACTCTTCATCGTTCCTGGGGCGGGACGGCTGGATGGACCATGTGATCTATGGGCCGGGGCGCGACGATCTGATCGCTGTCGAACACCAGAGCAACACTGTGCCGCAGGTGGCGCTGATCGACGGCACGCTCCCTCCTGACGAGTTCCGCAGGCAGCTCTGGAACGCCGTGATGAGCGGGGCCTATCCCTCGATGAAGGGTCCGGCAGGCCCCGGCTCGCCGAACGCGCGCACGATGGAGGCCTGGTTCCAATTCATGAGCGAACGGGTCCGCTTCTGGGACACGCAGCCATACTTCGACGTCGAGGGCGGGCGGGCCATCGCCCTGCCGGGCCTCAGAACGGAGGATTATGACCTGCCGGCGACGGAGTATATCGTCTACATCGAAAAGCCCGGCCCCGTGAAGGTGACCACGCGGAAGCATTCTTACGACGTTTATTGGGTGAATCCCTCAACGGGCGAGGCGCGCAAGGAGAAAAAAGACTGGAAGGGAGAGCTGTACGAAGCCTCGCCTCCGGACTCATCACGGGACTGGGTGCTGCACCTCTCCCGCGACGGGCGCAAGGAGGGAATGCTGCACAGCTACAAGTTCGAGTCCTGGCCCGTGCCGGTGCAGGAGCCGGAGCGCAATCCGCAGAAGGCGCCGTTCGAGCTGTCGAAACCGGGGCTGGGAGAAACGCTGACCACCGGAGTCCCGGCGCATTTCGAAGTCACGCTGAAGCGCCAGACGGGTGGAACACGGCGGATGACGTACGTGCTCACGGGCGAGATCGTGCAGGATGGCGAAGGAGCCCGTTACCTGGCTTCGGGCGCTGCGGGCGCATTCACCGTGGATCCCGTGCTGATGAAATCCGACTCCGGGGTGCTGGCCGTGCGGCTGGCGGCTCTGAATGCAGCCGGAAAACTGTATCTGCTGGACTATGTATTTACCGTAAGAAGAAACAGGAACACGCAGTGATTTCAACCAGAATGCATTCGCCGTACACGCATCCGCAGGGCAGCTTCCCGCGTGGCAGGGACAGCGTCTTGCAGCGCCGGAGACGCGCCGCATGACGCGGATCGTGGCCATCGATACGGCTTCGGAATTCGGCAGCATCGCGCTGGCCGAAGAGGGGCGCGTTCTGGAGGAGGTCCTGCTGCACAGCCCCGACGGTTTTGCCCATCTGCTGTTCCCGCATCTGGAAAGGCTGCTGAAGCGGCATCACTGGCGGTGGGAGCAGGTGACGGGTTTCGCCGCGGGGGCGGGGCCAGGTTCCTTTACGGGAGTGCGTGTGGGGCTGGCGGCTGCCAAAGGCCTGGCCGAGGCGAGTGGAGCGCTGGCGGCCGCAATCTCGAACCTGCAGGCCATGGCGAGCTTCGGCAGTTCCGCCCTCCGGGCGCCGTTCTTCGACGCCCGCCGCGGCGAGATCTACGGCGCGCTCTATAACGACCGCCTCGAACCCCTCGGGCCGGAGGTGGTGGCGAAATTTCCTGCCTGGCGCGCCTCACTGCCTGCTGGAGCGGAACTGCTGACACCCGATGCGGCCCCGTTCGCGGTGCAGGCCACGGTCACGCCCCGGGCTCTGGCCGGGGCGATCGCCCTGCTGGCCTTTGACCGCCTGGAGGATCCGGCAGGCCTCGACGCGAATTATGTGCGCCGCTCGGACGCGGAGCTGCACTGGCGCGAGCCGGGCGCGTGAGCCGGGCCGCTGGACTCTGTCCAAAGATCCCCGGCTGACTGATGGATCCGCCGTGTGCAAGTGCGGTCCGGTTGCAGGTCTACAGTTCAGCCGTCCCGTGTGTCTCCCTGCGTCTTCCTGTCAAGAATGGATCGCTGTGCGGAATTCCGGCGCCGCCGGGGCATGCCTGCCCCTGGTTATTGCCCGGCCCCATCGCCCGGTTTCGGTTGAGGCGCGCTTGCGGGCGCGCCCGGCGCCGGCGTGCGCAGGAATGTGATGACCCAGTCTGAAATGCCGTGTATGTACAGCCGCGCCTGCTGGCCGGCCAGCGTGTCGGTTTCTCCATACCGGACTCCGATCACCTGCGGATAGTAGCCGGGGAGGAAGCCTATCTCTTCGCGGTCGAGCAGCTTCACCGGTTCAGTCCACCTGTTGGAAGCCAGTGCGCCGTCGCTAAAAGAAATATAGATGCCCTCCTGCGGCCAGCCGGGGGAGCAGCAGGAGCGGTTCAGGAGCATGACGTAGCGGCGAAGGTAGGTGTTGTAGTGCACGGCAGGCCCCCAGAAAGAGTCTGTGTCTGCCCTCTGCCATTCCACGCGAGCGGGGAAAACCGGCGTGCAGCGCCCGCCAAGGCCAGGCTCTTCCCATTTGCCCTCAAAATACTTCCAGACCTTCCCGGCAGGGCTGAAACGGTCAGTCCAGGCGAGGCGGGCGGCGCAAATGCCCTGCTCTTCCCTGGGACCGGAGTAATTGGTGAAAAAGAAATAGAAATATTCGCGCTGCCTGTCAGACACTACCGAGAAGTCTCCGTGTCCTCCCGCGAAAAATCCATTCTTCGCAGTGCAATCGACGGGATAAGGGGAATCGAGAACGATGCCCAGGTCGGTAAAACTCAGGCCATTATCCCTGGAAAGGGCGGCGCCGATCTTCGGGCTGGTGAGCGGGACGGAGCCGCAAACCCCGCCGGGCTCGTGATGATACCAGCCAAACAGCACGCCGCCGGCGCGGTATGCGGCCTCCATCCAGAGGGGAACATGCGCAATGCCGGAAACATCTACAGTCTCACTTTCCCACCCGCTGAACTGGTTGCCGCCGGTGCTGATCATCAGCGGCTGCCCGGTGGAAGTGAAGACGTGAAATGCGCCCCCAGCCCAGAACGTCGAACTATTGCCGTCAGGGCGGACAGGCAGTTCGAGCCGCTCGGCCGGCGCGAGCGTCCAGGATTGCGCGAAGGCCAGCGGTGCCAGGAATAAAGCGAAGCAGAGTGCGCGGAGCCGCATAGTCCTCCTGAACAGGAACCCGTGACGTCCGGGACACAGGCGCGGCCCGGAGCTTTGCCGAGTCAGCATATTTTTATGACGCAACGGCCGGCGAATAGATTACGCTCCATCAGTCTCCGGGCCTGCAGCGCGGCCTGGCAGTGGCGCGCTTCAGGACTCCATTCATCCCCGCACGGGTGCGCCGGCACGCCGCCTGTTCACCCTTTCTTATCGGGCCAGCGGTTGCTGTCATGAGATAATGCCGGACGATCGCATGACCTTGGCAACCGCGATGAAGACGTGGAATCGCCAGACGGGCGGCCTCCGCCTGTTGTTCACCCCCGCTGCGGCGGGCAGGTTTCTCGCCGTGTCGGGCATCGCCTGGCTGCTGGCCGCCTCGATGCCGGCACTGCCGCTACCGATCCGTGCCACCGTCGACGGCGCCTGGTATTCCGCGCTGAACCTGGTCCACCGGGACGGCGGGCGCATCGGGCCGGACATCGCTTTCACGATGGGACCGCTCGGTTATCTGACGGTGCCGGATCCTGAAATCACGCCGTGGTGGCAACCGCTGCTGCTCCGTGCCGCTGGCTGGTTCGGACTTATCTGGGGCATTCTGCGGCTGGCAAGAACCTGGCCGCCGTGGGCCGCCCTTGGCGCCGCAGCGGTGCTCTGTTCCGCAGGTTTGCTCGCCTATCACTATCCCGACACGTGGCAGGCGAGTTACCTCGCCACGCTGATCGCGTGCGCGGCTGCGCCATCGGCAGGGGCGTACGCAGTCGCCGGCTTGCTGGTTGGCGTCACGCTGCTGTTGAAAGCGAACGAAGCCCTGACGGCCTTCAGCCTCTACGGCGTCCTTGTGATTGCCCACCGGGGCAAGCTGCCCAAGGGGGGCCTCTGGCTTCTGGCGATTCCACCGGGAATCCTGCTCGGGGGCGCCTGGGCCTTTAACGGCGGGATGTGGACGGCTTTTCCCTACCTGCGGTGGGCCATGGAAGCGGTGCGCGGATTCACGGAGGCTGCGTCGATTCCGGGCCCGCTATGGCAACTGGGGTTGTTTCTGCTGCTCTGGGGTTGTCTGTCTGCCGTGGCGCTGATGGATTCCGGCCTGTCCTGTTTTCGGCAGCCGGTTTTCTGGTGCGCTCTCCTGCAGGCGTTCCAGAGCTTCAAGCACGGTTTCGTCCGTCAGGACGGGCACGCGGACCTGGCCTTCCTGAAGCTGGCCGCCTGCGCGTTTTTCCTGCTGGCGGCCGCCAGGGAGGAAGCTTTCCGGAAGGTTCTCGTGCTGCTGGCCATGTTCGCCTGCGGCTTCACGTGGTTCTACATGGCCGAAGCCCGCACGCCGCACTTCCAGCGCGCCTACGTATCTCTCACTCCCGGCGGAATCGCGGCCTCGGCGCGGAATCTGGCCCGGTACGGAGAAAGCTATGCGCGAGTGGGCGCGCAGTCCAGGGAACTTCACGCCGGCCGGGTGATGGGCGAACCCTACCACTCTCTGATCGGCGCGGGGAGCATCGATGCGTTTCCCGATCAGATCGACTGGATCCGCGCCAACCGGTGGAATTACCGCGCGCGCCCCACCATCGACGCCATCACCGCCTTCACCGGGCCCATGAACGAGCGAAACGGCCGCCACTTTGCCGGTCCAGGCGCGCCGGACTTCATGCTGTTCTTCTTCGAATCCATTGACGGGCGGCACCCGCTGATGCAGGACACCGGCGCCGTTCGAGCCATGCTGAGCCGCTACGAGGTGGCGTATGAAGGGCCCAAAGCCCTGTTGCTGAAGCGCCGCGAACAGCCGCCGCGGATGGAGCTGCGGGAGATGGGAGAAGCCGCCGCTGGCTGGGAGGAGCCGTTCACCCCGCCTCCGGTCAGCGGGCACGAGACGCTCTGGGCCAGTTTCAACATCGTCCCTTCTCCCTGGGGCAGGCTGCGCTGGTTCGTGTTCCGCACCGACCCGCCCTTGCTCCAGGCGGACTTCCCCGGCGGGGATTCCATGTGGATCCGGCTCTTGCGCGAGATCGCCCGCGAGCCGATGCCGCTCAGTCCGTTGCCGCGCAACCTGCCGGAAGCAGCCATGTACCTGCGGAACCAGCCGCTGCCAGCGGGAGCCGCGCCGGCCCGCCTGATGCTCCGCACCAATGGCAGGGAGCAATACAGCCCCCGCATCCGCATCCGCTGGTACGCGGCGAGCCGCTGACCGCACAGCATGCGCCGTTGCGCGAAGCCGGGCCCGCTCCGCGTTGCACATCCACGGAGCGGGCCGCATCGCGCTCGCGCGCCCCGTCAGAAGTCGGCGCGGAGGCCGAACTGGATCTGCCGGCGGTCGTCGCTGACGCCGGAGATCTGGCCGAACAGCGGGCTGGCCGGGTTTGTGTTGATCCCGCTCAGCCGGTGGCGGTTGAACAGGTTGAGGAACTCGGCGCGGAACTGCACGCGCATGCCTTCACGCGGCGTCCAGTTCTTCTGGAGGCTCGTGTCCTCGCTGTAGAAGGCGAAGCCGCGGAGCTGATCGACCAACCGCGATGCATTGCCCCGGGCGTAACGATTGATCACGCGCGGATCGACCACCATCGAGGTGTTGATGTAGGTCTTCCCGGGCCGGGGCGTGTTGATGTCAGTCATGTCGAAGCTCTTCGGGTCGAAGCTGGGGTTGTACAGCGGCTTGCCGCCGGTGATGAGGAACGGCCGGTTGGTGGCGAAGTTCGAGTTGGGCGTGCCCGTGGCCCCGAGCCCCATCGGCATGCCGGAGGCGTAGTTGCCGATGTACTGCAACGTCCAGCCGCCGGCGATGAAGTCGAGCCAAACGGGGATGTCCTTGCCGCGCGTGCGCGAGCGGCCGAAGGGGAGGTCGTATGAGGCGCCGGCTTTGACAACGTGGCGCTGATCGTACTCCATCACGCTTTTCTCAAGGCTCAGGTTGTAATAGTCGAGCGGGCGGCCGGAGTTCATGCCCCAGGTGTCGCCGAAAGTGGAGCTGACGTTGCCCATTGTCTTGGAGAAGGTGTAGTTGGAGCTGAACTGGAGGCCGTGGGAGTAGCGCTTGTTCCACTGAAGCTGCAGCGCCTGGTAGTTGGAGAAGCCCAGCGGCACGTTCCAGCTATACAGCGCGCTCCAGTAGATGACGGTGGGATAGGGCGAGAGCGTCTGGTAAAGCGGGATCCACTCGCCGTCGTTGCCATACGGGTAGCGGCCGCCTAGCTGCTTGACGGAAGCCGGGATCGAGGCATCGTTGTTCACCCAGCCGCCGAGGGTGTCGCCGAGAGCGAGCGCCGCATAGGGGATCTGGAAGGGGCGGCGGATTTCGTTGGCCAGCAGGCCGACGCTCTGCGTGCCGACGTAGCCGATGTCCACAACCATCTGTCCGGGCAGCTCGCGCTGAAGGTTGAAGTTCCACTGCATGGTGTAGCCGACGCGGCCGCCGTTAGGATCCCAGCTCACCGGACCCCAGATGTACTTGGCGAGCGACGGATCAAGCTCCGCCTTGCGGACGACGCCGTTGTAGCCGTCATCCCAGTTGAAGGCAGGCAGGTTCGGCGCCGGGCGCTGCACCTGGCTGGTCATCGTGAAACCGGTCTTGTTGCCCCACGGCACACCGGACCAGCCGTTGGGGATGCGCGGCGAGTAGAAGATGCCGAAGCCCGATCGGATGGTCATCTTCGTGGCCTCCGGCAACTGGTAAGCGAAGCCGACGCGAGGCCCCCAGGTGGTCCACAGGTTGTTGTCATAGAACATGCGGCGGCCGTTGCGGCCCGGCCCGGTTCCGGCGAACTCGACCGCGCCCTTGATGCCGTACTTCGGGTCGGTCAGGTCGAGATTGAAGTTGTGCAGGCGGTCGTATTTCTCCGTGCCCTGGGGCTGGTAGTCCCAACGCAGGCCGATGTTGACGGTGAGCCGGCGGCTGACTTTCCAGTCGTCCTGGACGAACCAGCTATACATGGGGAACTGGCTGCCCACGGGCACGTCGATATTGACGCTGGCGCTGGTGACCTGGCCCAGCAGCATGGACGCAAAGCCGTGGCCGGTCTGGTTGAAGCCGGGCAGCCCGGTGACATCGGCCGAGAAGTTGAACTGGCCGGGGCCGGCGTTGTTGCGCCAGTTCAGCCCGTTCCAGCGGTAATCGAAGCCGAACTTGAAGGCATGCTTGCCGCGGAGCCAGCTCAGGGTGTTCACGAACTGGTAGGCCGTGCCCGCGCCTATGTCATTGGCCTGATAACCGAGCGTGGGGAAGCTGACGCGGTCGCCCGACAGACCGGTGATCTCGGGATAGTTCATGTCCTGCCGGATCCCCTTGATGCCGAGGATCTGCGCGCCGGGCTCCTTGACGTGCTTCGAGGTCGACGGATTGATCTGGCGGTTGTAGGCTACCAGCATGTGGTTCAGGATCGTCGGAGTGACGGTCCAGTCGTGGGCCAGGCGGACATAGTGCGAGGCCACCCACTGGAGACGGGCGCGGCTGAGGGGGCCGCCGTTGGGATCGTTGAAGTCCCAGACGCCGCCCTGGTCGAGCAGCGTGCGCGGGCGGTCGACGAAGACGAATGAGCCCGACAGCCGCTGGTTGGAGTTGATCTGGAAATCAGACTTGGTGGAGAACTGGGTCTGCTCGAAGCCCGCCTGGTTGGAGACGGGGAAGAAGGAGTTGTTCAGCAGGGTGGGCAGCGCCGGCTTGTAGTGCTTGAGCATGATGTCGCGCAGGTTCATGGAGACTTTCGAGAACCGCGCCTGCGGGATGCGGTTGCCGGGGAACAGATCGCGGACCACCTGGCCGCCGACGAGCCGGTAGCTGGCCGGATCGTAGATGGCGCCGCGCGGCACGTCGCGGCCGAGCGCATCCTTGCCGAGGATCTCGCCGGTCAGGTAGTTGCTGAAATCGCCGTTCCACCATGCTTCCGTGGGCACGGTGACGGTGGGGGAGCCGCCTCCGGCGTATTGTTCCTTGTATTTTTCATAGGCGGTGTAGAAAAACCACCGGTCTTTCCCGGAGAAAAGCTTGGGAATGCCCACGGGCCCGCCGAGCGAGGCCGCCCAGTTGTGGCGGCGGTCATAGCGGCGCGGCCGGCCGTAAAAGTTATTGGCGAACGTGTTGGCGTCGAAGCTCTCGTTGTGAAGCTGGAACATGCCGCTGCCGTGGTACTGGTTGGTGCCCGACTTCATGACGAAGTTGAACACGCCACCGGCGGTGCGGGTGAATTCAGCGCTCATGCCGCTGGTCTGGATCTTGAATTCCTCGAGCGCCTCCATCGAGGGGCTGGACTCCCCCATGTGGCCGCTGATGTAAATGGTGGCCGAGGCCCCCTCGAGAACCACTTCCTTGGAGAACGAAGGAGCGCCGTTGATGTGGCTGGTCCAGTTGTTGCCGCTGACGCCTGGGGTGAGCTTGAAGGCGAAGTTCTCGGCGTAACGGCCGCCGCTGAAGCCCAGCGGCAGGTCGATGACCTGGCGCGTGCCGAGAACCTGGCCGACCTCCGGGGTCTCGGTTTGCAGAAGCGGGACTTCGGTGGTGACGGTGATGGATTCGCTCGTGGCGCCGACCTCCAGCCGTACGTCCACGCGGACGACATCCTGAATGCTGAGGCGGATGCCGTCACGGACCACTTTCTTGAAGCCCGGCGCCTCAAACTCCACGCGGTACTCCCCGATGGGGAGGTTGGGGGCGCGGAACTGGCCGGATTCGTTGGTACGGGTTTCCACGGCGAGGTTCGTCGTGGTTTGTATGATCGAGACCTTCACCTGTGGGACGACGGCGCCCGTCGGATCGGTGACGGTGCCAACCAAAGTGGCGCGGTCCTGCTGCGCCCAGAGCCAGGGGGAAAGCAGGCCTGCACCCAACAACAAGCTAAGAATCTGTTTCATGGTGGAACCTCATTCCTGGCGATCGTGTACAGGCAACTCCCTGCGGGGCGGAGGAGACTGCCCAACCCCGCTGCGCAGCTCGCCTCGGAGGCGGGCCGCAATCGCTTACATCCTGCGCCGATCGCAACTCTGTGTCAAGGGTCAAACCACAGCCGCGCTGATTAAGAATCTTCATCCCCGTTCTGTTCCCCGGGGGCATGCAGAATCATCCGCCTGGACGGCATCCATCGCGTTTCCATTTGCGGTATGAGAGCCGGGAGTGACAGCGGGCGTCCGCCGGCGGGGTGGTGCGTGCTGGGAGCTGTTTGTTGCTGGCGCTGCGCACCCGCCATGCGCTCGTGCCTCTTATGGGCAGGCGGCGGCCAGCGTGCGCACGGCGGCGCGGCCGGTGCGGATGCAGTCGGGCACGCCGATGCCTTCATAGGCGTTGCCTGCCAGTTGCAGCCCCGGGTGGCGGGCGGCCATCTCGCGGATGGCGGCGATGCGGCGGGCGTGGCCCACTTCATATTGCGCCATGGCGCGGCGCCAGCGGCGGAGACGGGTGAAGCGCGGCTCGGCGTCCCAGCCGAGAAGCTGCTTCAGCTCGGCACGGACCTGCCGAATCAAATCTTCGTCGTTTTGTTCAAGCACCGCTTCGCCGCCCGGACCGCCCAGGAAGCAGCGCAACACAACGTGCGATTCCGGCACGCGATAAGGAAACTTGGCGCCCACGAACGTGCAGGCCACCAGCGTGCGGCGCTCGCGCGCGGGCACCAGAAATCCGAAGCCCGGCGGGATGGGCCCGCAATCTTCGCGGCGGTAGCCGAGGGCGAGCGTGACGGAAGACGTGTAGGGGATGGCTTCGAGTTCAGCGGCGAGCCGTTCATCCGACGCCCGCAACAGCACGCCCGCCTGCCAGGCGGGGCAGGCGAGGATCAGGTTTCCGGCCTCGATGGTCTCGCCGTCCAGGCGCACGGCCCAATTCGGGCCGGCGCGCTCCACCTGCCGGGCGCGCGCATGGACGATGCGGCAGCGGGGGCGGATGCGGCGCTCCAGTTCGGCGGTGAGCTGCGCGAGGCCGTTTTTCAGGGTGCGGAACAGGGGCGCGGATTCAGCCGTGCCGGCGTGGGCGCGCGCGGCGCGGCGGGCGGCAAGCACGCCGCGGGTAAGGCTGCCGTAGCGGCGCTCGAGTTCAACGAAGCGCGCCAGCACGCTTTCCACGCTCAACCGGTCCGCGCTGCCGCCGTAGACGCCGGCCAGCAGCGGCTCGGCGAGATAGTCGACGGCCTCGCGGCCGTAATGGTCTTCGATAAAGGCGGCAACGGTGCGGTCGGGTTGCGCAGGGCCGGGCTTGCGAAAGATCTCCAGGCCCATGCGGAATTTCGTCCCCCAGCCGAGCAGGGGGCTGGCCACCATGGGCAGCACTTTGGTGGGCACCATCATGAGCAGCCCGTCGGGCAGCGGCACGAGGCGCCCGCGGCGCACGACGTAGGTGACCCGCTGCTCGTCAAGCGAACCGATCAGATCGCCGCCGAGGCCGAGTTCGCGGGCGAGTTCCTCGCCGGCCGTTTTGGCGGACAGGAAGCTGTCGGGACCGCCCTCGAGCACACAGCCCTCGACGACTTCTGTCTGGATGACGCCGCCGAGGGAGGGCTGCTCCTCGATCAGGATGGCCTCGCGGCCGGAGAGTGTGAGCTCGTAGGCGGCGGCGAGGCCGGTGATGCCGCCGCCGATGATTGCCGTACGCACGTTAGGGCCGGTACTCCCGGACGATCTGCACGACAGCCTTGACGTTTTCGACGGGTGTTTCCGGCAGGATGCCGTGGCCGAGGTTGAAGATGTGGCCGGGGCGGCTGCCGGCGCGCTTGAGGATCTCGATGACTTTCGTCTTCAGCTCGGGCAGCGGGGCGAACAGGGCGGCGGGATCGAGATTGCCCTGGATGGCGGCGCGGTAGTTGATGTCCATCCACGCCTGATCGATGTTGAGGCGCCAGTCGACGCCCATGACGTCGCCGCCAGCGGCGTGAAGCTCCTTGAAGTAGCCGGCGCAGCCGGTTCCGAAGTGGATGACCGGCACGCCGGTGGAGCGGATGCGTTCGATCAGGGCGCGCGAATAGGGCTGCACGTAGCGGACGTAGTCGTCGGTGCCGAGCGCGCCGACCCAGGAATCGAAAACCTGGATGGCGCGGGCGCCGGCGGCCACTTGCAGAATGGCGAACGGCGCGAGCACATCGACGAGCTTGCCCATGAGGCGGCGCCAGAGGGTCTCGTCGCGGTACATCAGGCTCTTGGTGAGCAGGAAGTGGCGGGACGAGCCGCCTTCGATCATGTAGCTGGCCAGCGTGAAGGGCGCGCCGACGAAGCCAATGACCGGCACCTTGCCAGCCAGGGCGGCGTTGACCATTTTGATGGCCTCGCCGACGTAGCCGAGATCATCGGTGTTGGTGGTGGAGAGCGTGTCGACGTCGTGAGAGGTGCGCACCGGGTTGTCGATGACGGGCCCTTCGCCGGCAACGAACTTCAGGTGCAGCCCCATCGGCTCGACGGGCAGCAGCAGGTCAGCGAAGATGATGGCGGCGTCAACGTCGAGGATCTCCACCGGCTGGAGAGTGACCTGGGCGGCGAGGTCCGGCCGCTTGCACATTTCCAGAATCGAGTGGCGGGCGCGGATGGCCCGGTACTCCTTGAGATAACGGCCCGCCTGGCGCATGAACCATACGGGCCGGCAGTCGGTGGGACGGCGGCGGCAGGCATCGAGGAATCGGCTGCTCATGGGAGGTACGCGCATGCATTCTCCGATCTATCTTCACAGAGGAAGACCTGGAATTCTTTCGGCTTGTGGCGGGCGGCCCACTCGCGCCCGAGGACGAAGAAGGGTTTGGTCCAGGCTTCGCTGTCCAGGGTCCTGGGAGCGAGCACGGAAGCCAGAAGCATGCCCTGCACCGGATAGCCGGTGCGGGGATCCATGATGTGGGTGTATGTCCTGCCTCCGGCGGCGAAGAAGCGTTCGCTCGAACCGGAGGTGGACATTGACATGTTGTTGAGGAAGAACTCGGCCACATTGCGGCCCGGGTGGCGCGGGTCGGGCAGCGTCACGCGCCAGCCGCGGGGCTCGGATGGCGGCGCGCCGAGGCCGTAGATGCTCGAGCGTCCGGCGGAGATCAGCGCGCTGCGGACGCCCCGGGCGCGCAGGATTTCCACCATCCGGTCGACGGCGTAACCTTTGCCGATGCCGCCCGGATCGATCTCGACCGGAGCGGTAAAGCGCACGGTGCGCGAGCGGGGGTCGAGCTGGATCTTCCGCCAGCCGATGCGGGCCAGGGCGGTGCGGATCTCGGCCCGGTGCGGCACGCGCCCGTCGCCCCTGTAAAAGCCCCAGAGTTTCATCAGCGGCCCGACGGTGATGTCGAAGGCGCCTTCGCTCTGGCGGCTGTATTCGACGCAGCGGGCGAGCAGGTCGAACAATTCCTGGGACACCTCCACGGGGCGGCGGGCCGCTTCGCGGTTTACAAGGCTCCACTCGGAATCCTGCCGGTAGTTGGAAAGAAGATGGTCCAGGCGCCGGACCTCCTCGTAAGTCTCCTCAATGGCGGAGTCGAGAGCGAAGCGGTCCGCGCCATAAGCCACGACGGTGTAGGTGGTGCCCATGGCGTCGAAGGACCGCTCCAGCCGCACGGAGGGCTCCTCCGGGCGGGCAGCCCGGGGGGCGGGAAGGCAGAACAGGGGCAGGCAGGGCAGCAGCAGCGCCCCGGACAGCCGGGCAACTCTTTGCACTGGCGAGAGATCCACAGGAAATCTGGCAGCCGCCCGCTGCCGGGCGCGCCTGATTTTAGCCTACAACCCGCAGCCTCGCCGGATCAACGAAAGTTCGCATTTTCTTTGAGCTGGAACAGCTATTCGCGAGGACGGCCGCGCCGCAGGCGGCGTTTCAGCCGGTGGAGGGCGTCGCCCCCGGGCAACTGGGCGGCCAGCCGGAAGCGGAGCTCGGGCATGCGGAACAAGTCGATTCTTTGCATCAGGTTCCGGCGCAAGTAGTGGCGCGCGGCCTGAAGCCCTTCCAGCGCCGCCTGCTGCTCGGCCTCCGTGCCGGAGATGACGACCAGCGCATCAGCCGAGCGCATATCGGGGCTGACGATGACGTCGACGATGTCGACGCCCTGGATACGCGGGTCGCTGAGCTCGAAGCGGACGAGTTCGGACAGCTCTTCCCGCATGGATTCAGCGACGCGGCGGCTGCGCAGTTCGTCCATGAGCTACTCCAGCCAGTCCACGGTGGCCGCGATGAGAGCGGCGCCAAGGAAGGCGGCGGCGCTCTTTTCGGCCGCCTCGAGCACCTTGGCGGCATTTTCGCGGGACGGGGAGATGGTGACCGCGGCCACGACGGAGCGGTTCAGCAGGTGCTGGTCGTCGATCTCCGCCACGGCGAGATTGAACCCATTGCGGAGCCGGTCCTTGAGGCCGCGCACCCAATGGCGCTTGTCCTTGAGAGACCGGGCTTCGGCCAGCTCCAGTTCCAGCGTCAACACGCCGATGGCAGCCACGCGAACCTCCGCGCCTCAAACGCCGAGATCGGGCGCCATTTTCTCTTTGGCAAACGCTTCGATAATGTCGCCCGGTTTCACATCCTGGAAGTTGGCCAGCACCATGCCGCAGTCCTGGCCCTCGCGGACTTCGCTGGCGTCGTTCTTGAAGCGCTTGAGCGACTCGATGCGGCCGGTGTAGACGACGACATTGTCGCGCAGCAGGCGCACTTCGGCGTCGCGGGGGATGACGCCCTCGGTGACCACGCAGCCGGCGACGGTGCCGACCTTGGCGATGCGGAAGATCTCTTTGACCTCGGCCCGGCCGCGGAAGACTTCGCGGTAGACGGGCTCGAGCATGCCGAGCATCGCCTTCTTGATCTCGTCGGTGAGCTCGTAGATGATCGTGTGCAGGCGGATGTCCACCTTCTCCTGCTCGGCGCGCTCCTGCGCCTTGCGGTCCGGGCGGACGTTGAAGCCGATGATGATGGCGTTGGAAGCGTCGGCCAGATCGACGTCGGACTCGTTGATGGCGCCGACGCCGGCCGAGATGACGCGGATCTGCACCTTGTCGGTGGAGAGTTTCTGAAGCGTCTCGGCAAGCACTTCCGCGGTGCCGCCCACATCGGTCTTCAGGATGATGTTGAGCTCCTTGGTTTCGCCTTCGCGCAGTTGCGTGTGGAGCTGCTCCAGCGAGACGCGCGTCTTGGCCTGGGCGGCCTCGCGGGCCTTGGTTTCGCGGAATTCAGCGATCTGGCGGGCCTTGGCGGGGTCGGTGACGACCTGGAGCGTGTCTCCGACTTCAGGGAGGGATTCGAGGCCGATCAACTCGACCGGCATCGCGGGTCCGGCTTCCTTCACCTGCTGGCCGAGGTCGTTGTAAAGGGCGCGGATCTTGCCGAAAACAGCGCCGCAGAGGAAATAGTCGCCGGTGCGGAGCGTGCCGTTGCGGACCAGAACGGTGGCGACGGGCCCGCGGCCGCGGTCGAGTTTGGCTTCGAGCACGGTGGCGACAGCCGGCCGGTTGGGATTGGCCTTCAGCTCCAGCATGTCGGCCACGAGAAGGATCATCTCGAGCAGGAGTTCGATGTTCTGGCGCTGCTTGGCGCTCACCGGGACAAACGGGGTGTCTCCGCCCCACTCCTCGGGCATGAGTCCGAGGTCGGTCAACTGCTGTTTGACGCGCTCCGGCTGGGCGTCGGGCTTGTCGATCTTGTTGACGGCGACGATGATGGGAACGCCAGCGGCGCGGGCGTGGTCGATGGCTTCCTTCGTCTGTGGCATGACGCCATCGTCGGCGGCAACGACCAGGACGACGATGTCGGTGACCTTGGCGCCGCGGGCGCGCATGCGCGTGAAGGCCTCGTGGCCGGGCGTGTCGATGAAGACGACCTTGCGGCCTTCGAGTTCAACGGTGTAAGCGCCGATGTGCTGGGTGATGCCGCCGGCTTCCCTGTCGGCGACATTGGTTTCGCGGATGGCGTCGAGCAGCGAGGTCTTGCCGTGGTCGACGTGGCCCATGACGGTGACCACGGGCGGGCGGGGCTCGAGGTCGGCGGCAACCTCGGCCATCTCGACCTCCTGCACCGCCTCCTCCTCGTAACTCATGCGGGTGGGGCGGGCGCCGAAGTCCCGGCAGAGCTCCTCGACGAGTTTCATGTCGAGCGACTGGTTGATGGTGGCAAACACGCCGCGCTCGACCAGGCGTTTCATGACCATGTTGGCCTTGACGCCGAGCTTCTCGCTCAATTCCTTGGGCGTGATGCCTTCCGAAATGGGGATCTCCTTGTCGACGACGGGCAGAGACAGGGGCTCCTGCTTGCGGCCGAAGGGCTTGAGGATGCCTTCCCGCTCCAGCTCACGGTCGCGGGCGGTGGGCCGCTTCTTGCCGGCTTCGCGGCGGACCTCGGTGGAAGGTGGTGGAGGCTCAAGAACCGGGGTAGTGGGATGAGGCCCTCTCCCGCGCGCCGTCCGCGCGCCAGGAGCAGCCGGGCGGCCCGGCGCGCCGGTTTGGCGGGCGCCGGAATAAATTGGCTGTCCGGGCCTGGGAAGGCCAGGACGGGGGGCGGCGGGCTGGCCCGGGACGGCCCGGCCCTGACCCTGCTTCAGTCTCTGGAGAATCTCGGGACTCGGCGGCACAACGGGACGGGCAGCCGGCTGCCCGGCAAGCGGCCTCGCCGGCGGCGCGGCAGGCGCGCCTGGTGCGCTGGCCTGCGGAGCCGGAGCAGCAGGGCGGGCGGGCTGCGTCAGCACCGGAGGCTTGGGGATGCCCGGCGCCACAGCGGGAGAGCGTAGAGGTTCGCCTCCAGGGAGAGGCTGTTTGGGGCCAGTGAGAATCTGGCCGGGCCTGGGGCCGGCGGGGCGCGGCGCCGCCGGGGCGGTCCGCGGCTGGGCCGGCGCGGGGGCTGGCTTGGGGAGCTCGGAGACTTTCCGTGCCACGGGCGGCGCAGGCGCAGCCGGCACAGGGGCAGCCTTTTCAGGCAACGGCGCGGGCCTGGGGGCGCCGGGCACCGCGGGCGTCGCGGCAGCAGCAGGCGCAGTGGGGGGAGCGCTGGCCACGGGTGCGCCAGGCTTCTCCTTGTGCGCTGCTGGAGCGGCCGGGACGACAGGCGGCACCGGGATCACGGGGGGCCTCGGGATAGGGGGGGCCGCACGCTTCTCGACCGGTGGATGCGGGGCCTGAACGGTTTTCGGGGGGATGGGAATAGGAGGCACGTGCGGCGTAAGAGAAACTGCGGGACGGCCGGGAGCGCCATGCGCCGGGGGCGCTGGCATCTTCGGCACAGGAACGGACGGCTGCGCCGGAGCCGGCGGGGGAGCCGGAGGCGTGGCGTAGCGATGCTGCTCTGCGGGCGGTCTTGCGGGCGGGGGAGAAACCGCTGGCGCGGCTTGGGCAGGCGGCGATGGCTCCGGAGCCGGAGCCTGCTCCGGTTCAACGGAAGGCGCGGGCACGGGGGCGGCGGCGGGGGCTTCAGCCGCAGCCGGCTCGGCCGGAACAGCCCCGGCGCCAAGCACGCGCGCCCTCACCCGATTGGCTTCTTCTTCCTCGATCGAACTCGAATGCGTCTTTTTTCCGGTGATGCCGAGTTCCGGCAGAATCTCCAGGATGACGCCGGGCTTGACTTCCAGCTCGCGAGCCAGCTCGTTGATGCGAATCTTACTCATGTGTTCGGCACGCCGCCCCGCCGCGCAGGACTGGCCATCTGCTCCTTGCTTGCCCTCGCTGGGGTCACTGTCCGGCTGGTTCTTCTTCCGCTAGACCCGTGGATTTTATCGTATCAGATTCACCGGCTGGAATTTCTTCCGCGGCGGAGGAGTTGTCCTCAACGGCGGCCTCCTGAGGAGCCCCGCCCGCGGCCGAGTCCTGAGGCGCCTCCCCGGCGCCGGCATCCTGCGGAGCCGTCCCGTACTCAGCGGGGGCGGCGGACGTCTCGCCGGCGGGCTCGGCCGGCGGCCCGGGCGCGGGCGCGGCCGGCGGCTGGCCGGCTTCCAGATGCTGGTAATACAAGTTGACGGAAACGCCGATTTCCTGGAGAAAATCTTCGGTAATTCCTTCGATTTCCAACAGCTCTTCGGGGGTCATGGAGCCCAGTTTTTCCACCGACCCGATGCCGCCGGCCAGAAGTTTTTCGATCACTGCATCCGGCAGGCCGTATTCGAGCAGCACGCTGAGAGGCGTGCCGATGGCCATGGCCGCCTCGCCGGCCTCGACCTCGCGGCGTTTCTCTTCTTCGGTCTTGATATCGATGCGCCAGCCGAGAAGCTTGGCCGCAAGGCGGACATTCTGCCCCTTCTTGCCGATGGCGAGCGAGAGCTGGGTGTCATCGACGATGACTTCCATGTACTTTTCGTTGGAATCGAGCACCGAGACGCGGGAAATCCGCGCGGGACTGAGGGCGTGGGTGACGAACTGGACGGGATCGTCGCTGTACTCGATGATGTCGATCCTTTCGCCGCGGAGTTCGCGGATGATGGACTGCACGCGCATGCCTTTCATGCCGACGCAGGCGCCCACGCAGTCGACGTCGCGGTCGCGGCTGAGCACGGCGATCTTGGTGCGCTCGCCGGCTTCGCGGGCGCAGGCGCGGATGACGACGGTGCCGTCGTAAATCTCCGGCACCTCCTGCTCGAACAGGCGCATGACGAGTTCGGGGGCTGCGCGGGAGACGATGACGCCGGCGTTCTTGCCGGTCTTTTCGACGCTCTTGATGACGCAACGGACGCGCTCGCCGACGCTGAAACTCTCCAGGCGGCTCTGCTCTTTCTTGGGCAGGCGGGCCTCGGCCTTGCCGATCTCGACCACCAGATCGGGGCCTTCCATGCGCTTCACGGTGCAATTGACCAGTTCGCCGACGCGGCCGGCGAATTCCGAACAGATGTTCTCCCGCTCGGCCTCGCGCACTTTCTGGAGAATCACCTGCTTGGCGGTCTGGGCCGAGATGCGGCCGAGGATCCCGGTGGGCTTGGGGATGCGCACCTGGCCGCCAATGGCCGCTTCCGGATCCAGCTTCCGCGCTTCCGGCAGCGCGATCTCCAGCGCCGGGTTGGTGACGTTCTCCACGACCGTCTTCACCGCATAGAGCACGATGTCGCCGGTGCGTTCATCGAGGTCCACCGCCAGCTCCTCGCCGCCCTTGAACTGCTTCCGGGCGGCCGCCAGCATGGCGTCTTTCACCGCGTCGAGCACGATCTGCGGATCGATGCCCTTTTCCTTGCTCAGGATCTCGATCGACTCTTTGATGGATGCCAAGCGTTTCGCTCCTCTCGCTCCGCAATCCCGGGCGAACCTCGCGGCTCACCACTCGAACTGCAAATTCGCCTTTTCGATGAGTTCCATCCGGACCCGGATGGTTTTGCCGGAAACGGTTTCGAGAACCACGCAGTCCTCTTCGATGCCCCGGAGCACGCCGTGCCAGCGGCGCTGCCCGTCAACAGGCTCCTTCAACTGGAGGCGTGCTTTCTGGCCCAGGCAGTGGAGGAAATGGGAGGGCTTGCTCAACCGCCGCTCGACGCCGGGCGAGCTGACTTCAAGCTGATAGCTCTCGCCGGGAACCACGTCCTCGGCGTCCAGCACCGCGCTCACCTGTTGCGAGATGCGCTCGCAGTCCTCCAGCGTGACGCCGCCTGCCTTGTCGATATAAATGCGGAGCACGCGCCGACGCCCGCTGCCGGCGAACTCGACGTCCCACACAAGGATCCCTTCGCGCCGGGCGGCGCGCTCGGCGATCCCGGCGACTCTCTGGATCACGCTCTCCCTGGTAGCGGACGTCATGCTGCTCTCGGGCCTGCCCCAACAAAAAAGTGGGCTTGCGCCCACTGTCAGGGTTCCACCTCCAGTATACATCAATCCCCCTTGAACTCCTTTCCCGTTGGCCCAACAATAAGAGCCGGAATCGGAGCCGCAAGAAAGGAGCCGCGGTATGAGAAAACTGATGTACGCCCTGGTCATCGCCGGCAGTTTCATCATTCTGTTCGCCGTGGGGCAGGCGTGGCGCCTGAAGCCGGAATCGAAGACAAGCCGGATTCTCCACAAAGGCGACGCGGCGGTGCTGGTCACGCCCGCCGGCGGGCAGGTGTGGCTGGCCCGCAACAAAGAAGATTGCTACCAGATCCAGGCGGCCGTGGTGGACAGGAAAGAAGATTTCCTCAAAGCGTGCGCTGACAACCAGACGGCATTTCCCGCCGCGGCGGGCACGCGGGTGAGGATTCTGGCGGAGTCCGTGAGCCGGCGGCAGGTGCGGATCGTCGAAGGCCCGCTGGAGGGACAAACCGGGTGGGTGGAGCATGAGTTTCTCCAGCCCGATCCCTCCCCGCGCCGGTGAGCCTCACCTCTTCCGGTGCTGCTCCTGGAGCACGGCGGGGTCATCCATGCGCGGCGGCGGCCCGGGATCGGCCGGGTCTTTCGACTTGGCGGGGTCGAAGATTTCCGGATCGGGGCGGATCGCGTCGAACGGGCTGTAGTCGGGGATGCTGGAAAACAGGTCCGACAGATCCGCGGCGGTGGCGTCGTACAGATGCAGGGGCGGCAGACCGAGAACGCGGAAGATGATTTTCAGCAGGGCCGGGAAACTGGCGTTCGTGCGCGAAGCGTAGTTCCTGCGGGCGAAAGGCCCGGTGACCAGGAGCACCGTGCGGTGGCTGTCGACGTGGTCGACGCCGCCCTGCGCGTCGTCCTCCGTGATGAAGACGGCCATGCTTCTCCACCATTTCGTCTTCGAAAGGAACTCGACGATGCGGCCAAGGGCGTAATCGTTATCGGCCATGAACGAAGCCCGGAACGGATAGCCGTCGCTGGGGCGCGGGCGCGCCAGGTGGTCGTTCGGCAGGTGGATGTAAAGGAAGCGCGGCAGTTCCCTGCCCGGCCGGACGTACATCTCTTCGATTTCGCGAATGAAGGCGCTGGCGCGGTACTGATCCGGAATATTGGTGTTGTATTGCGGGTAATTCCGCGAAGTGTTTTCCCACAGCGGCCGCGGCATGGGGACGTCGGTGAGGAAGCGGGCGCCGGTCGGCATCAGGCCCGGATCCTCGGCCACACCGGCCAGCTCGAATCCTTCGCCGAAGTTGCGGAACGGGATCCCGTGGCGCTCCAGGTGGTGCCACAATGCACCGGCTTCGAGCTGCTCCTCCGGATGCACGCTGGAATTGCTCTGCGCGAACTGGAGCCGTCCGGGCGCGGCGGTGGGAAAGCGGAAGTCCTTCTGGCCGCCATAGGCGGCCATTAGCGAAGATTCGGTCCATGCGTTGGGATAGGAGCCGGCGAGCCAGTGGTGCCCGTCGACGCTGACCTCGCTGTCGGCGTAGAAATTGTCGCTGAACGCCCCGCGCTGCACGAGGGCGTGATGGTTGGGCGTGATGTTGTAGAACTGCTTCTCCAGGCGGGTGCGGAGGGAGTCTTTATCGAGCTCCACCCAGCCGCGGCGGCCGAAGCGCGCCAGTTCGGGCGCGGAGCGCAGCGGCCCCACGGAGTCCTGCGTGACATCGCCGAGCACTTCATCGTAGGTGCGGTTCTCCTTGACGATGAGCACGACGTGGCGCAGCTCGATGGGCAGGGGGCGGGGCGATTCCTCCACCGGGACGAAACCGTTGTTGTTCATCACGGCCTGCGTGTGGAACGGCAGCATGCGGTTCAGCGGGGCGTCGTAAATGCTGAGCAGGCCCTGGCGCAGCTCTCCCTGGAAGCTGCGCTCGAGCGGCGCGGTGCGGGTGGCGTTGGGGCCCGTACCAAGGCCTTTGGCGCTGGCGACGAAGATGCGCCCGCGGTCCACCGCGACCGCCACCGGAAACCATCCGGCGGGCAGGTGCCCGGCAAGGCGGTTCGATGCGAGATCGATGACTCCGACGGCGTTGATGCCCGCCTCGGCCACCAGCAGCCGTCCGTTGGGCAGATCGAGGGCCAATCCGATGGGCAGAATGCCGCGCCAGGCTTCCAGCCCGGGGATGCGGAGCTCGACGGTGGCACGCACCCGCAGCGTGAGGGCGTCGATCACGGTGACCGTGTCCTGATTGCCGTTGCTGACGTAAATGGTCCCGGCCGTGGCAACGACGCCGGAAGGGCTGGCCCCGCCGAGGCTCTCCGGGCCGAACGGCTTGCCCGTGCGGACAAAGCGGATCACGCGCGGCGAGGCCGGGTTGGCGACGTCGATCACACAGAGCGAATTCGACTCATCGGCGTTTGGATCGCCGAGGCCCGGCACTTCGACGGGGCCGCGCGCCGTCTCACGCCTGGCGCCTGATTCCGCTTCCCGTGAAGGGAATCCGAAGGCGGGGAACGGCAGGCCCGTCTCCCGCGCGTTTTCCGCATCCGCGCCGGGCACGGGCTTGTACTCGAACATGCCGATATTGGTCACATACAGGCGCTTGGCGTCCGGAGACAGCGCAGCCTTGAACGGCAGCCGGCCGGTGCGGACGCTCGCCAGCATGCGGCCGGAGCGCGCGTCGAAGACCGCCACGCGGAAGTTGGCCTGATCGACGACATACAGAATGCGGCGCTGCGCGTCAAAAGCGAGATCGCCCGAATAGGAGTCGCGCCACGGGCCCTGGTTCAGCTCGAGCACGCGGTGCACCTGGCCGCCGGGCAGGCTGATTTCGCGCACGCGTCCCGAGTTGCCTTCCGAAGCGAACAGGCGGCGGCCGCCGGCAAAGGCCAGCCCCATGAAGACGCTGCGCCAGTCATCTTCGCCGGGGGCGGCCTCCTCCTCTTTCGTCCTGGCCCGGAGTTCGCGCGTGCGCCACGGCTCGTCCGACATGTCGAGCACGGTGAGGGAAAAGCGGTTCGGCCCGCCATTGGCCGTCACGGCGAGTTTGCCGTCGGGGCTCACGGCGAGGCCGAAAGCGCCGGGTCCGGTGTTGAACTGCCGGCCCAGCGGGGTCACAATACGCCCGCCGGGAAGAATGGTCTCCGCGCCGGGCCTGCGCGAGACGCTGCGCGTGCCGGCCGGGGGCCGGAAATCCGCCGCCGTCAGGGCGGCGCAGAAGAGGGTGGGCCACGCGGCCCGCCATTGCCAGCTCACTTCTGATACTCTTTCAAAGCGGGTTGGTCCAATGCAACGCAGGCATTTTCTCGCCGTGTCCGGAGCGACTCTGATGGAAGGCATGACGCAGAGCGGGGGCGCGCCGCCAGCGCCGCGCTATTTCGTGCTGGAGCAGTATCTGCTGAAGAACGGGAGCCAGCCGGGCCGCATCCACGCCTTCTTCGAGAAGGGCGTGATTCCGGCGCGGCGGCGGCTGGGCCTGCCAGGGCCCGCCGTAGTGATGGAGGCGCTGGTAGCCGCGCATATGCCGCAGGTGGCTTGCGTGACGCCGTACTCTTCGGTCGAACAATGGACGATAGCGCGGGCGCGCCTGGCTGCCGACGACGGCTACCGCAGCGCGCTGGCGGCGATGGAAGCGGGCGAAGAGGCGCCGTACGAGCAGTATTCGGAAGTTCTGCTGGAGGCCGCTCCATACACGCCGCCGCTGCCCGCAAGCCTGCCCGGGCAGGCGCAGCCGCGCATCTTCGAATTGCGCCTGTACCACTCGCCGACCCAGCGGCAGTTGAAGGCCCTGCATGAGCGGTTCGCCGGTCCCGAGATTCCGATTTTCCACCGCAGCGGCATCCACCCGCTGCTGTACGGCTCGACCCTGGCGGGTCCGCACAAGCCGAACCTGGTCTACCTGACGCCGTTCGAATCGCTCGCTGCGAGGGAGAAGGCCTGGGCGGCGTTTTCAGCCGATCCTGAATGGGCGAAGGTGCGCGCGGAATCGATCGCGCGGCACGGGCAGATCTCGAACGTGATCCAGATCTCGCTGTACCGCGCCTCGGCCTACTCGCCGCTGCGCTGAAGGGACGCCGGCGTCAGCCTGGAAGCAGCTTGGTGATGTCGTTGTAGAGCACGAACACCACCACCATCATCAGGAACACAAATCCGAGCTTGAAGACCGCTTCCTTGAAGCTCAGACTCAGATCGCGCCGGATCAGCATCTCGATCAGCAGCAGCAGGATCACGCCGCCGTCCAGGATGGGGATGGGCAGCAGGTTGAAGATGGCGAGGTTCAGGCTCACCGTGGCCATCAGGTTGATGAAGGCGGGGGCGCCTTCGCGCGCCGCTTCGCCCGAGAGCTGGGCGATGCGGATGGGGCCTTCCAGCGAGCGGGCCGAGGAGCGGCGCTCCACGATCGACTGAAGGAACTGATAGATGAGCGTGGCGCCCCGGGCGTTCTGGCGGAGCGATTCGCGGAGCGCTTCGATGGGGCCGAGGCGGGTGAAGGTGACGCGCGGCGCCAGCTCCACGCCGATCATCCAGCGCGGTCCGGCGCCGCCCTGATCGGAGAGTGAGGGTTGAAGCATGACGGAGTGCTGCCGGCCGTCGCGCATATAAGTAAGCTCGACGGGCTTGCCTTCGCACTGCTTCAAGACTTCATGGATGCTGTAAACGGTGCGGATGGGCTTCCCGTTGATGGCCACCAGCAGGTCGCCGCGGCGCAGCCCCTTCCGCTCGGCGTCAAGGCCGGGAACGAGCCCGCCCACCACGATCTGCGTCTGCTCGGCCCAGCCGGCCAGTCCCACGCCGCTGGCCTCGTCGAGTTCCGGCATCACTGCGAGAGAGATCTTCTCGCTGCCGCGCTGAATCACGATGGGCAGCGGGCGGCCGGCGCTGACCACCTCGCGCATCATGACTTCTTCCCAAGTGGGATTGGTGCGGTTCTCGAGCTGGACGATGACGTCGCCTTCCTGGAGTCCCGACTTGGCGGCAGGCGTACCCGGCTTCACATAGCCGATGACGGCGGGGCCGCCCGCGCTGGCCGGCTTCGGGTAATGGACCATGTACAGGCCGGTGAGCAGAGCCACCGCCAGAACGACGTTCATCGCCGGCCCGGCCAGCACCACGATGAGCCGCTGCCAGCGGGGCTTGGAGGTGAAGCCGTCAGGATCGGGTTCGTCATTGGGCTGCTCGCCCGCCATGCGCACGTAGCCGCCAAAGGGGATCCACGCGATCCGGTATTCGGTCTCGCCGCGCCGGAAGGCCATCAGCCGGGGACCGAAGCCGATGCTGAAAGTGGAAACCCGGATGCCAAAGAAGCGCGCCGCCCAGAAATGGCCCAGTTCGTGGATGACGATCATCACCCCGATGAGCACCAGCAGCCACCAGATGTTGTGTAGCAAAACCATGGAAAGTTCCTGTCCCGGGCTTCAGGCCATCACGCGGGCGCCCGCCCTCTCCCGCGCGATTCTGCCGGCCGCCTCGCGAGACTGCCGGTCGATGTCGAGCAATTCCGCCACGCTCGCCGCGTCCTTCGAGGGAACCTGGGCAAGCGTCTCCTCCACCACCTCGGCGATGGCAGGAAAGGAGATCTCGTGGCGGAGGAACGCCTCCACGGCCACCTCATCGGCCGCGTTCAGTGTGCACCCGGCGGATCCTCCGGCCCGCTGCGCTTCGTACGCCATGCGCAACAGCGGGAAACGGTCGAAGTCGGGGGGGTGGAAGTCCCACGTGCGCGCCTCTTTCCAGTCGAGCCGCGGCACGGGCGCCTCCCAGCGCTCCGGCCAGGTGAGCGCGTACTGGATGGGCATCCGCATGTCGGTGGCGCACACCTGCGCGATCACACTGCCGTCGTTGTATTCGACCATGGCATGCACCGTCGATTGCGGATGAACCACCACTTCCACCTGATCCGGGTCCAGCCCGAACAGCCAGCAGGCTTCGATCACCTCGAACCCTTTGTTCATGAGCGTGGCCGAATCGATGGTAATGCGCGGCCCCATCTTCCATGTTGGATGATTCAAAGCCTGCTCGGGAGTGACTTGCGCCAGGTCTTCTTTCGGCGTATTGCGGAAAGGCCCGCCGGAGGCGGTGAGGATCAGCTTGCGCACGTCCGGCCGGGCGCCGGCGCGCAGGCACTGGTGCGCGCCGTTGTGCTCGCTGTCGATCGGGATCAGTTCCGCGCCGTGGAGGCGCACCGCCTCCATCACCAGCCGGCCGCCGGCCACCAGGGTCTCCTTGTTGGCCAGCCCCACGCGCTTGCCTGCGCACACGGCCGCATACGTGGCTTCCAGCCCGGCGATGCCCACGATGGCCGACACCACCACGTCCGTCTCGGCCGCCGTGGCTACGCGCACATAGGCTTCGGGACCGGCCAGCAGCTCCGTCCGGCCGGCGCCGCGCCCTTCCAGGGCTGCCCGCAGGCGCAGCAGGGCCTCTTCATCGGCCACCACGGCCACCTCGGGGCGGAACTCGCAGATCTGGTCCGCCAGTTCGGCGGCGTTCCGGCCCGCAACCAGCGCGAAGACGCCGAAACGCCCGTCATTGCGCCGGATCACGTCCAGGGTGCTCCGCCCAATGCTTCCCGTTGAACCCAGGAGCGTCACTCGCTGCATAACCGCGCGTCCGTCATCATATCACCCGGAGTCTCCATCTGTTCCGATGATTTCACATCGCGGGCGGAAAGCGAAACACGTTGCACGCAGCGGAACGGGCGGGAGCTGGCGCACACGATCTTCGCCAGGTTTTTGCTCTTGCTGTCTGAAGGTTTGACCCAGAGGGCGCCGGGGAGGAGAATGCTTCAGGGGTCTTTTTTGAGGTTAGTCTCGCTTTGGTGGGAGTTGCCTCCCCGGCTTACTTCCAATCTTAGAATACCGAATCCCAAATTGCAAGCACTTTTTTCTATTTTTTGGAGGACGGCACCACCTGAACCCGGGCGATCCTCTCTAACACCTTGATTGTGCTACAGATATCTTCATCTGCATAGCCCTCCGCCATGGCCGCCCGGAACATCTGCTGGGTCAGGGCGGTCAAAGGGAGCGGCACCTCCATCTCCGCGCCTGTTTCCAGCATCAGCCCGATGTCCTTATGCATCCAACGCACTGAAAAATTGGTAGAAAAGTCGCGGCGGAAGACGAACGGAGCCTTGAAAGAGGCGATGCCGCTCTTTGCCGCTGAGTTGTCGAGGATATCGAGCATCAGCTCAGGGTCCACGCCCGCCTTGGCAGCCAGCACCATACCCTCGTTGAATGCCTGTAACATATTAGAAAGAATCAGGTTCTGGGTCAACTTTGCGTGCAGCCCCATGCCCGATCCGCCGCAGTAATAGAACCTCTTCCCCATGACCTCCATATAGGGCTTCAGTTTTTCATAGACCACCTGGTCCCCGCCCACCATGAAAGTGAGGGTGGCGTTCTCGGCGCCGGGCTTGGAACCAGTGACGGGGGAGTCGAGGAAGTGCGCCCCTTTCTGCCGGAACGCCTGATAGGCGCGGCGGGCGTAGGAAGGAGCGACGGTGCTGCAATCGGCGACCACCGCATCCGGCCGGATGCCCTCAATGATGCCGCCCGCGCCAAGCGTCACCTGCTCGCTCATGGCCGTGTCGCCGACGCACAGGAAGATGATCTCCGCCCGCCCGGCCACTTCTCTTGGGGTGGCGCAAGCCGTGCCCTTGCCCTCGCGCGCCAGTTGTTCGGCCTTGGCCGCCGTGTGAGACCAGAGCGCCACCTCATGGCCTGCGGCGAGCAGATGCCGCGCCATCGGATAGCCCATGATGCCGAGACCGAGGAAACCCAATCGTGCCATGCGAACCTCCGTGGGGAAGAATGCCGGCGCCGCCCGCGGCTGCGGACCGCGCGGAACCCTTGATTGTATGCCTCCGCACGGCTATGCGACAATCGCGGCTTCAGGCCATGTCCGCCCCCTCACGCATCCTCGTCACCAAGCGCGTTTTCCCCGAAGCGGTGGAGTTCCTGCGCCGCGAATTCGAAGTCGACTACAACGGCACGGACCGCGTGCTGCCCTCCGAAGAACTGATCCGGCGCGCCCGCGGTTGCGCGGCGGTGGTGAGCCAGCTCACCGACCGCCTGAGCGCGGACGTGATCGCCCAACTCGACGGCGTGCGCGTCATCGCCAACGTCGCCGTCGGCTATGACAACATCGACGTGGCCGCGGCCACGGCGCGCTCGGTCGCCGTCACCAACACGCCCGGCGTGCTGACCGAAACGACGGCGGACTTCGCCTTCGCACTGCTGATGGCGGCTGCGCGGCGCGTTGTGGAGGCCCACGCCTTCGTGCACTCGGGCCAGTGGAGCACATGGATCATCGACCTGCTCGCCGGACAGGACATTCACGGCGCGACGCTCGGCATCTTCGGGCTGGGGCGGATCGGGGCCGCCGTGGCCCGCCGCGGGCGCGGCTTCGGCATGCGCATTCTGTACTGCGACGAGCAGCCGGCGCCGCCTGAGCTGGAGCGCGAGCTGGATGCGCGGCGCGTCTCGAAGGAAGAGCTGCTGCGGGAATCCGACTTCGTCAGCCTTCACGTGCCGCTCACTCCGGCCACGCGCCATCTGATTGGCGCGGCGGAGCTCGGGATGATGAAGCCGTCGGCGATCCTCGTCAACACGGCGCGCGGCCCGGTGGTGGATGAGGCCGCTCTGGCCGAAGCGCTGGAGAAGCGCACGATCTGGGCGGCCGGGCTGGACGTGTTCGAAGAAGAGCCGAGGGTGCATCCGAAGCTGCTCGAGCTGCCCAACGTCGTGCTGGCGCCCCATATCGCCAGCGCGAGCTTCTCAACGCGCCGGCGGATGTCGATGATGGCGGCCGAAAACGCCGCCGCGGCGCTCGCCGGGCGCCGCCCGCCCAATCTCGTCAACCCGGAAGTGTGGCGCTGAGCGCCGCAGGAGAGGACACCATGAACCGCAGGCAATTCGTCTCCGCAATGGCTGCCGCGCCGCTGGCCGAGAACGCCGCCGACGGCAGGAAGCATCTGATCGTGCACGCCGATGACGCCGGCATGTGCCACTCGGCCAACGCCGCCACCATCGAGGCGATGGAGAAGGGGCTGGTGAGTTCGGCGTCCGTGATGATGCCCTGCCCCTGGGTGCAGGAGTTCACCGAGTGGGCTCGGACCCATCCCGAGAAAGACATCGGCCTGCACCTGACGCTGACGAGCGAATGGCGGCACTACCGGTGGCGGCCCATTGCGCCGTGGGACAAGGTGCGCGGCCTGATCGACAAGGAAGGCTACATGTGGCGCGACGTCCGTTCCACGGCAATGAACGCGAAGCCGGAGGAGATCGAGACCGAGCTGCGCGCGCAGATCGAGCGCGCCGCGCTCTACGGTGTGCGCTTCACGCACCTGGACTCGCATATGGGCACGCTGTTCGCCCGGCCGGATTATTTCGAGATCTATGTGAAACTCTCCGAAGAGTACCGCGTCCCGTGCATGCTGCCGCGGCCCAACGAAGCCAACGCCGCCGGTCTCAAAGGCTACCCCATCACGCCGGAGATGCTGCGCGAAAAAGAACAGGCCGGGCTGAAAATGTTGGACCGCCTGATAACCGGCGTGCCCGGGCGCACGCCCGCCGAGCGGCGCGAAAGCTATCTGAAGCTGATCGCGGATCTCAAGCCGGGCGTCACCAAGCTCATCATCCATCTGGCCAAAGACGACGCCGAAATCCGCGCCATCACCAACAACTGGGAGCAGCGCTGGAGCGACTTCCAGTTCTGGACCAGCGACGACGCCCGCCGCGCGCTGGATAAGCACAACGTCGAGCTTTACACCTACCGCCGCCTTGCCGGATCATGATTAGCATGCGGCGGCGTGATTTCCTGGCCACACTGCCCGCGGCGGCGGCCGCGGCGGCGCCCGAGGGCGTCAACCTCGGCGTCGATCTGTTCAGCCTTCGCTCGCAGAAGTGGACCGCGTTCGAGCACCTCGACTACTGCGCGAAGTCCGGCGCGCGCACGGTGCACTTTTCCGAAATCCGCTTCCTGGGATCGCTCGACGACGGCCATGTGCGCGAGGTGGGCGAACACGCCCGCCGGCTCGGCATCGCCCTTGAGATCGGCATGCGCTCGATCTGCCCCACATCGACGGCGTTCGACAAGAACGCCGGCACGGCCGAGGAACAGCTCCTGAAAGTGATGCGGGCGGCGCGGATCGCCGGCTCCAGACTGGTGCGCGCGTTCCTCGGCACGTTCAACGACCGCCGCACGCCCGGCGGCATCGAGGCGCGCATCCGCGACACCGTGCAGGTGCTGAAGAGCGTGCGCGCGCAGGCGCTCGACATGGGGCTGCGCATCGCCGTGGAGAACCACGCCGGCGACATGCAGTCGCGCGAGCTCAAGGCCCTGATCGAAGCCGCGGGGCCGGACTTCACAGGCGCCTGCTACGACTCGGGCAACCCGTGCTGGGTGCTGGAAGATCCTCACGCGGCGCTGGAGACGCTGGCCCCGTATGTGCTCACGTCGCACATCCGCGATTCGTATCTGTGGAACGATGCCGCCGGCACGCAGGTGAACTGGACGCGGATGGGCGAGGGCAACGTGGACATCGGGCGGCTGATGAAGCGCTTTCTCGAACTCTGCCCCGGCAAGGCGATGTCGCTGGAAGTGATCGTCATGGGACCGCGCGCGTATCCGTGGCGCCGGCCGGACTTCTGGCAGGGCTATGAAAACGTCCGCGCCGCCGATTTCGCGCGCTTTCTCGACATCGCCGCCCGCGGCACTCCGCCCTCTCCGCGTCCCGCCGTCCCCAAGGACCGCGCGGCTGAGGCCGAGCGCGAAGATTTCGAGGCGTCGATGCGCTGGACGCGAAGCTTCCTCGGGCTGGGCAGCGTCTAATCAGCCGTGAAGCGAATCTGGATCATCATCGGGTTTTCCGTGCTGGGCATGCTGCCGTGCGCAATGGCGCAATCGCTGGTGCGCGAGGTGCGCGGCGCGGTGGCGCGGGAAGAGTTCGACGCCGCGCGCCGGGCGCTGGAAAAGGCGCGCGGCGCGGGACCGGCGTCGCCCGAGTGGCTGGAAGCATACAGTTGGCTGGCGCGCGGCTATCTCAATGCGAAGCGCTACGACGAGGCCGAGCGCGAAGCGGCGGCGGCGCGGGCCATGGCGCTGGATCTGCTCAAGACACGCAAGCTGGACGACGAGCGCTCGCTGCCCATCGCTCTTGGCGCTTCGATCGAGGTGCAGGCGCAGGCGCTGAACGCGCGCGGGCAGAAGTCGGAGGCCGTTGCGTTTCTCGAAGAAGAGTTGCGCCGCTGGCAGGGCACGAGCATCATCACGCGGCTGCGCAAGAACCTGAACCTGATCTCGCTCGCCGGGCGGGCGGCGCCCGCGCTGGTCGTCAAAGAATCGCTGGGCGGCGCGGTGCCGGAGCTCCCAGCGCTGCGCGGCAAAAGGGTGTTGCTGTTTTTCTGGGCGCACTGGTGCGGCGACTGCAAGGCGATGGTCCCGGCGCTCGAGCGGCTGATGCGCGAGCACCCGCAGCTCGTGCTGATCGCGCCGACGCAGCCCTACGGCTATGTGGCGCGCGGCGAAGACGCGCCGCGCGCCGAAGAGATCCGCTACATCGACGCCGTGCGGCAACAATATTACGGCCGTGTGCCGCGGATGATGGTTCCGGTGAGCGAAGAGAACTTCGTCACCTGGGGCGCGTCGACGACGCCGACGGTGGCGCTGGTGGACGAGCGCGGCATCGTGCGGCTCTACCATCCCGGCAGCATGAGCTACGAGGAGCTGGCGGCGGCAGTCCGCCGCTGAGCGTTTTTCAGTCTTCCGCGCCGGACTGCGCCTGCGGCTCGCCAAGGGTGCCGGTTTCGTTGAGCACGACGATATCGACGCGGCGGTTGCGGGCGCGGCCCTCCTCGTTGTCGTTGGGAGCGACCGGGGCGGTATCGGCGTAGCCGGCGATGGCCATGCGCTCGCGGGGGATGAGGAAGCGGGTGGCGAACAGCTCCAGCATGGCGATGCCGCGCGCGGCGGACAGTTCCCAGTTGCTGCGGAAGCGCGAATTGTGGATGGGCGTGGAGTCGGTGTGGCCTTCCAGGCGGATGGGATTGGGGATGCGGCGCAGTTCGACGGCGATGTTTTCGATCACGGGCATGGCCTGGGGCTGGATGGTGTCTCCGCCGGGCGGGAAGAAGCTGGCCTCTTTCAGGCTGATGACAAGGCCGCGGCGCTCCATGCGGACTTCGACTTTGCCTTGATGGATTTCCGTCTTGAGCTTCTCCTGCAATTCCTGGAGCGACGGCAGCAGCTCGATGGTTCCCCTGGGATCGGGCGGCAGGGGCGGCAGCGAGGCGGGCGCTTGCGCGCGCGGCCTGGGGGGCGGAGCGTTCTTCAGCCACTTGGCCAGCACATGGCTGAGGCGTCCTTCCTGCATCGCCTCGCGGAACGCCTGCGAGATGCGCTCCGCCTGCGAGCGGTCCATCTGCGAGTGCGAGTAGAGCATGACGAAGAAGGCGAACAGCAGGGTGATGAAGTCGGCGTAGGAGACGAGCCAGCGCTCGTGGCTGGCGTGTTCGTGTCTGGGCCGGCGCGGCATGAGGCCCCCTATGCAGCGGCCCTCGCGCCCGGCGCAGGCGCCGCCTTTTCCTTCGAGGCTCTGGCGACGTAGGCCTCCAGCTTGGCGCGGATCATCTTCGGGTTCATGCCTTCGACGATGCCGCAGACGCCCTCGAGGATCAGATCCTGGCGCAGCCGCTGCTGCGCGGCGCGGGCCTTGATCTTGTGAGCGGCGGGCAGGAACAGCAGGTTGGCCGAGCCGACGCCGTAGATGGTGGCGACGAACGCGGCGGCGATGCCCTTGCCGACCTTGTCCATGTCTTTCAGGTCGCCCATGACGATGATCAGGCCGAGCACGGCGCCGATGATGCCGATGGTGGGCGCGAAGCCTCCGGCCGATTCAAAGACCCTGGCCTCGCTCTCGGCGCGGTGTTCGGCGGCGTCCATGGCCAGGCCCATGATGCCGCGGATCTCCTGCAGATCCATGCCATCGACGGCCAGCAGCATGCTCTTGTGCAGGAATGGATCCTCGATGGCCAGCACGTCCTGTTCGAGCGAGACGATGCCCTGCTTGCGCGCCGCCTGCGAAAAGCCCACTAGCCGCTCGATCAGCTCCTCCCTGTCGTCGGGCAGCTCGAACAGCAGGTCCTTCGCCCTGATGAGCGCGGCCTTCACCATCGACAGAGGATTGGCCGCCAGTGTCGCGCCGAGGCAGCCGCCAAACACGATCAACGCGGCCGACTCTCCCAGCACGTCGCCCGCCTTGCCGCCTTCCAGGAGGTATCCGCCCAGGATGCCCGCCACCGCCATCACCAGGCCTGCCAGCGTTCCCGCATCAATGCGCCTGCGCTGCCGCGTGGCTGCCATGCTCTCTCCTTACGACTGGTGCGTCCCTTCCGGCGCAGGCGCCGGCGGCTCCGCCTGCCGCACTCCGGCCGCCACCCGGCGCTTGTACTCCACCACGCGCTCCACCACCTCCTCGGCGCGCTCCCGCACGCGCACCTTCTCTCCTGTCGTCAGCGTGAGCACGGTGTCCGGCGTCACGTCGATGAACGCTATCAGTTCGCCGTTCACATAAAATGCGGTCTCGTTGATGCGCGTCAGGCGGATCATGCCGCGCCCCGCTCCTCGGGCTCTTTCGCCTTATCGGCCGCGAGCCCCGGTTCTTGAGGCCGAGTCCGCCCCCGCGCTTCAGATCTTCAGGAACAGCTTGCGGCGGTACATCCAGAACAGGATCAGCCAATAGCAGGCGAGGATCGCCAAACCTTCCACCAGCGGCTCGAGCCCCGCGCCGAACAGACGCGCCCACTCCTGCCCGAGATGAATGCGGAAGCTCGCGCGGAAGAAGTCCTCGAACAGGTGCGCGATCATGTAAGCCGCGATCGAGTTCATCCCCACCACCACCAGCGGGAACGCCCAGCGCCGCCAGCCCCGCACATCGACGATCCAGGCCAAGCCCGCCAGGATCGCGAAGCACATGCCGCCGCTGAACAGCGTCCACGCGGGCGTCCAGATCCGCTTCACCACCGGACAGATCCCCAGCGCGTGCAGCGCCAGCCCCGAGCCCACGCCCGCCGCGGCCGCGAGCAGAAACTTCTTCAGCGGCACGCGCGGCGCGGCGGCGCGGAACCACCGCCCCGCCGCCAGCCCCAGGATCATCGTGCCCAGAGTGGGAATGAAGCTCAGCGTCAGATAGCCGCCCCGGTTGGCCACGAACGGCTCCGGGCGCGGAAACAGGTTCAGGAACCACCGATCGAAGGCCGCGCCGAGATTGGCGTTCTTGTTCCAGTGGGCCATGAATCCGGTGAAATGATGAGGCCAGTCCGGCGGCACGCCCACGGCGCGCCAGTCGAAGCCCGGCCCGGGCAGCGGGTACAGCGCCCACGCCAGCCAGTAGCCGAAAAGGATGGCGCCGAACGCAGCCCATTGCACCAGCGGCCGCGCGAAGCCCAGCAGGAACAGGAACGGATAGCCCAGCCCGATCTGCGTCAGCGTGTCTTCAAACGTGAAGTTCGTCTGCGGGCTGTGCATCGAGCGCAGGAAGATGCCCAGCGCGATCAGCACGAGCGAGCGCCACAGCGCGTGCGCCAGCATCGGCGCGAACGCCGCGCCCTTCGCCAGCCGGCTCGCGATCGAGTACGGCAGCGCCGCGCCCACCAGGAACGAGAAGCCCGGCTGGATCAGATCGTGCAGCGAGCAGCCCGCCCAGGCGACATGCGTCTGATGAAACGCAAGGAACCGCCAGAAGGCGCTGTCCGGATACGCGCGCGCCACCTCGGACAGGCGCAGCACCTCGGCCATCATCAGGATCATGACGAAGCCGCGGAACGCATCCAATGACAGATTGCGCTGCGGCGTGCCGGGAGCGGGCGTTGCCATGCGTCACATCATGGCACGTCCGCGGCGGCCCGCGGGCGCGGCCGCCCTGAACCGCGCAGGGGCGGCATCGGGATATGCTGGAATCGATTTCCGGCCGGGCGCGCCTCCCGCTGTGCGCGCCGCCGGAACCCATACGAGAAGTGATTCCCCATGAAACCAGCTCTCTTCCTCGCTCTCCTGCTGGCCGTCCCCTCTGCGGAGGCGGCCGTGAATGACGTCACCGTGGAAACCGGCAGGCTCCGCGGCGTTGTTTCAGGCGCCGTGGTGGCCTTCAAAGGCATTCCCTACGCCGCGCCGCCGGTTGGCGCGAACCGCTGGCGCCCGCCGCAGCCGGCGGCGAGATGGTCCGGCGTGCGCGACGCCTCGAAATACGGCGCCGACTGCATGCAGCTTCCCTTCCCTGGCGACGCCGCGCCGCTCGGCGTGACACCCGCCGAGGACTGCCTCTATGTCAACGTCTGGAAGCCCGCCCGCGGCGGCCGGCGCCTGCCGGTGATGGTGTGGATCAGCGGCGGCGGCTTCGTCAACGGCGGCAGCTCGCCCGAGGTCTACGACGGCAGCCGCTTCGCCGAAGACGGCATCGTGTTCGTCAGCTTCAACTACCGCGTCGGCCGCTTCGGCTTCTTCGCCCACCCGGCGCTGACCAGAGAAAGCGCGGACGGCATGGTGGGCAATTACGCCTTCATGGATCAGATCGCCGCGCTGAAATGGGTGCAGCGCAACATCGCCGCCTTCGGCGGAGATCCGGGCAACGTGACGATCTTCGGCGAATCCGCGGGCGGCATGTCCGTGCTCACGCTGATGACGTCGCCCGCCGCGCGGGGCCTGTTCCACAAAGCCATCGTCGAGTCCGGCGGCGGCCGCAACCTGCTGGGGCCCATGCGCAAGGTCAGCGAGGCGCAGGGCGCGCTGGGTTCGGCCGAAAGCGTGGGCGTCGCGTTCGCGAAGAAGATGGGCATCGAGGGCGAGGACGCCAAAGCCTTGGAAGCGCTGCGCGCCCTGCCTCCCGAAAAGATCGTCGACGGGCTGAACATGGCGTCGATGAACACGCCCACCTACAGCGGGCCGATGCTCGACGGCAAGATCGCCGTCGAAACCGTCGAGCAGGCGTTCCTCGCCGGAAGGCAGGCGAAGGTGCCGTTCATCGCCGGCGCCAACAACATGGACATCGGCTTCAGCTCCGCGCGGACGCTCGAGGACGTCTTCAAACCGTTCGGCGATCTGCGCGCCCGCGCCGAGGCCGTCTACAACCCGGACGGCAAAGGCGACGCCCGCACGGTGGGCTATCAGGCGGCCATGGACCGCATGATGATCGAGCCCGCCCGCTTCACCGTGCGCAGGATGGCTGCGGCGGGGCAGAAGGCCTTCCATTACCGGTTCTCCTATGTCGCCGAATCGATGCGCAAGGAGTGGCCGGGCGCGCCGCACGCCACGGAAATCCCTTATGTGTTCAACACGGTGAAGGTGAAATACGGCGATAAACTCACACCTGCGGACCAGAAAATGGCGGAAATCATCCACTCCTATTGGGTCGATTTCGTCAAAAAAGGCGATCCCAATGGCGCAGGACGCCCCGCCTGGCCTGCGTGCAGCGCCTCCTGCGACGAGATTCTGGAATTCGGCCCCGTTGCGGTTTCCGCCAGAACCGACCCCTGGAAGGCGCGGCTCGACGTCACCGAAGCCCTGGCCATGAAGAACAAGTGACGCGCGGCGGCAGGCGCCGCCTTATTTGGCCGCCGACGCCAGCATCGTCTCGAAATGCGGCGCCTGCTCCTCCCGGTGCACTACCGCCGTTTCGATCTGCCGGAACCCGGCGGCGCGCAGGAACCGGCGCATCTCCGCCTCCGTGAATCCGAGCCACTCGTCGGCGTACAGCTCTCGCGCCTCTTCATGATGGTGGCGGGCGAGATCGAGGATCACCACCCGCCCGCCGCGCCGCAGGATCCGGTGCGCCTCCTTCACCGCCCGCTCCGGGTGCTGCGCATGGTGCAGCGACTGCGAGAGAAACGCCACGTCCACCGAGCCGTCTTCCAGCGGCAGGCTCTCCAGATCCCCGAGCCGGTATTCCACGTTCTTCACACCCCGCTCTGCGGCGAGCCGCCGCCCGTACTCCACCATCTGAGGCGAGCTGTCCACGGCGTAGACCCGCTTGGCCCGCCGCGCCAGCAGGAACGCCACCGCGCCCTCGCCCGCCCCCAGATCCGCCGCCTCCACCGGTCCGAGCAGCGCCAGCAGCGCCTCGGCCATCGCTTTCCACGAGCGCCCCGGCAGATAATGCCGCCCGAATTTTCCCGCCAGTTCGTCGAAAAACGCCCGCGTTTTTTCGCGTCTCTTTTCGAGCACCACCGCCAGCGCCTCTTCGTCCCGGCGCACTTCATCGAGCTCCCGCGACGCCTCCTCCACGGCTTTCAGCAGCGTCCGCGGCGCCCCCGGGCGCAGGCTGTAGCGCACGTGCTTGCCCGTCTTGCGGTCTTCGACGAGCCCCGCCTGCCGCAACTGCGCCAGATGCGAACTCACCGTGCTCTGCCCCGTGGCCAGGATCTCCTGCAACTCCGCCACGGCCAGCTCCTCGCGTTCGAGCAGCCGCAGGATGCGGATCCGGGTCGGATCGCCCAGTACCTTCAGGGCCCGCAGGATTGACGCCATGGCGTGTCCTCTGGCATTATATCAATGTATCGTGATGAGTCGATACTAAACCAACCGAGGAGCCGATGCCCATGAGCAGTGGCGTGATGAAGCCCGAAACGCTTCCCTACAAGGTGGCGGACCTGTCGCTGGCCGACTGGGGCCGCAAGGAAATCACGATTGCCGAATCCGAGATGCCAGGCCTGATGGCGCTGCGCCGCAAGTATGCCGGCGAGAAGCCGCTCGGCGGGGTGCGCATCAGCGGCTCGCTGCACATGACGATTCAGACGGCGGTGCTGATCGAGACGCTTGTGGATCTGGGCGCGAGCGTCCGCTGGGCGTCGTGCAACATCTTCTCGACGCAGGACCACGCCGCCGCCGCAATCGCTGCCGCGGGCATTCCGGTGTTCGCCTGGAAGGGCGAATCGCTCGAGGACTACTGGTGGTGCACCTACATGGCGCTGTCGCACCCGGGCGGCAAGGGACCGCAGCTCGTGGTTGACGACGGCGGCGACGCCACGCTTCTCATTCACAAGGGCTACGAACTCGAAGAGGGCTCGGACTGGGTCCATCAGCCATCCGAGTCGCGCGAGGAGCAGATCATCAAAGACCTGCTGAAGCGCATCCACGCCGAGAATCCGCGCCGCTGGCATGAGATCGTCGCCGAATGGCGCGGCGTGAGCGAAGAGACCACCACGGGCGTGCACCGCCTCTACAAAATGCATCAGGAGGGCAAGCTCCTGGTGCCGGCGATCAACGTGAACGACTCGGTGACGAAGTCCAAGTTCGACAACCTCTATGGCTGCCGCGAGTCGCTGGCCGACGGCCTGAAGCGCGCCATGGACGTCATGCTCGCCGGCAAGGTGGCGGTGGTGTGCGGCTATGGCGAGGTGGGCAAGGGCTCGGCGCAGTCGCTGCGCGGCTTCGGCGCGCGCGTCATCGTCACCGAGATCGATCCGATCACCGCGTTGCAGGCGGCGATGGAGGGCTATGAAGTGACCACGATCGAAGAGACGCTGGGCGAAGCCGACATCTATGTCACCGCCACCGGCAACTGCGACGTGATCACGCTCGAGCATATGCAGAAGATGAAGGACCAGGCCATCGTCTGCAACATCGGCCACTTCGACAATGAGATCCAGGTCGACCGGCTGAACCAGGCCCCAGGCGTCATCAAGAAGAACATCAAGCCGCAGGTGGACTGCTACACGTTCCCCGACGGCCATCAGATCTACCTGCTGGCCGAAGGGCGGCTGGTGAACCTCGGCTGCGCCACCGGCCATCCGAGCTTCGTCATGTCCACCTCGTTCAGCAACCAGGTGCTGGCGCAGATGGACCTGTGGAAGAACCGCGATTCCTACACACCGGGCGTCTACATGCTGCCCAAGAAGCTGGATGAAGAAGTGGCGCGGCTGCACCTGGACAAGATCGGCGTAAAGCTCACGAAGCTGACCGAGAAGCAGGCCAGCTACATCGGCGTGCCGGTGGAAGGCCCGTACAAGCCGGAGCACTACCGGTACTGATTCAGGCGCGCCCTGGAGAAATGGGGCAGGGCGGGCCCGGCCTCGCTTTCTCACCCGGGCCCGCCGCCTGACGTAGTTCAGTCCAGGCCGGAAGCAGCCAGCACCCGCACAAGCGGGCAGCCCCTTCCGGTCCGGGGCCGGCGGCAAGGCCGAGGCAGCGGGCCCGGCAATGACAGCCCCGGAGGGGCAAGGCTCGGCCAAACAGGCAGGGTGCATCCCATGAAAGCGCGCGGACTGCCCCAGGCAAGGTGCTTGTCCCGGCCGGCTCGCTCAGGCGCACCCCAGGGGGCTACATCCCGGCAGCCGTGAACTGCCGGAACAGGCTGATCCGCCTTATCGCAAATCAGCGCCCAAGGAAATCGGGGAACTTCAGACAGCTCCCGATTGTCCTGGCGGCCGGCTGGACGATCGAGCGGGAACGGAGGAGGCGCTGGCAGACGATCCGAACGCCCGCTGCAGGGCCTGGGTGAGAGCCTCCACCGTAAATGGCTTGCCCAGGATCGGGATGCCCCGCGGGTCCGCGGCGTAATGGGCCGGTTCCCCGGAATAACCACTAAAGAACAGCACCGGCAACCCCGGGGCGATGGCCCGCACCTGGCGCACCAGTTCCTCGCCATCCATCCCGGGCATCGAGAGGTCGGTCATCAACAGGTCAAACGGCCTGTCGCCGGTGGCGCATAATTCCAGGGCCTTCGCGGCGGAGGGTGTATCGACAACTTCATGATCAAGCTGCTCGAGCAGGCTGCGCGTGAGCAGCCGCACGGCATCATCGTCCTCCACCAGAAGGATTCGAGCGCGAGCCCTGCTCCGTCCGGTCTCTGTTGCGGCCGCGGAGGGGGCCGAGGAAACAGGAAAGTCGATTTCGAAGGATGTGCCTTGCCCAGGCGCGGATTTCACACGGATGGTTCCGCCAAGCGATCTCACAATCGTGTTCACCGTTGCAAGACCGAGCCCTGAGCCCTTCCCTGGAGCTTTGGTGGTGAAGAATGGCTCGAAAATCTTCTCAATCGTGGCCGCGTCCATTCCGATCCCGGTGTCCCGAACCGTCAGGCGGACGTACTGGCCAGGATCAAGCCCCAGTTTGCGCGCATCTTCGGGGCATGTGAGCGTCAGAGGCTCTGTGGAAATCTGGATGAGCCCGCCCTCCTTGATTGCGTCTCTCGCGTTGACCACGAGGTTCAGCAGGATCTGTTCCACCTGGCCGCGATCCGCAAACAGCGGAGGAATTCTGGGCGCAAGGGAGCACTCTATGCGGACGTTTCGCCCCAAAAGCCTTCCCAGATACGCAACGGAGCCCTGAACAATTTCATTGAGGTCCTGCGGCGCGTATCGGGGCGACTGGTCGCGGGCGAAGAGCAGAAGCCTTGAGGTAAGGTTCGAGGCGCGGTATGTCACCCTGAGGATCTCGGTGGCCGCCTCTTCAATTTCCTCCCGGTCCATGCTGGTGTCCCTCAGCGCATGCGCCCAACCGTTGACGACCGTCAAAAGGTTATTGAAATCATGGGCAATTCCGCTGGCCAGCAGTCCCATCGTCTCGAGCTTGTCGGCCTGTCTCAAGGCTGCTTCAATGCGCGCCCTTTCCGTGACGTCGATGGCGAAGGCTCCAACAAACACCTCGGTTCCCAGAAAGACAGGGAAGCGCCTGAAAAGGAACTGGCGAGTCCCGCCGCCGATCCGGAACTCCGAAGTCCGGTCTACGATTCGTTCGCCGGCAAGAACCTTGGCCATGTCCTCATTGGTGCCCCGAACGTACTCGGCTTCAAAGAAGTCTTCGGGCCGCCGGTACAGCCACTCGCGCCCCTGGAAGAAGCTCTCGATCCAGAAGCGGTTCGCGTAGACAAACCGGCCCTGGCGGTCGCGCAGTGACGCGCCTCCCGGCAAATGCTCCATGAAGGCTTCGAAACGTTCCTGGCTTTCCTTCCAGGCGGCCCAGGCTGTGTCCACCGAACCCAGGTATCGGCGGAGGATCACAAAGAGGAGGAGTGCTGTCACCAGCGCAAAGACAAAACCTTTTGCGTGGCTCACAGCCTCGATGGTTCCCTTGTCACGAGCGAAGCGCATCATCAGGTCGTCCGTAAGGATGACCCAGGCAAAAGCACACACCAGGTAAACCAGGCAGACCTGGAGGGCTTTGGAGCGAAAAACACGCATAGCCAACCTCTTGATTCAGAATGGAAGGTATCCGCCCGGCGCCCGGAAGCGGTTGAGAGTCGGTCGACCAACCTCGAAGCCGGACGCGGACACAACGACAACCTGACTCAGGCCCTGTGCAGCTAAAGAGTTGGCGCGTGTGGTACTACGGGAGGAATACGAAACGGCGCGTTCAGGACCTACAACAGACAAGGGCCTCAGCTCGACAAGGAACCTTGGCCACCGCTGGCTCCATTGCATGGAAGTCCCGCCAGCAGCGTCTCTTTAATCTATCACCCCACACGTGGAGCGTCAAACCGCGAATCGCGCCGGCAGCCGTTACGGAACTTCTGGATGACGGTGTGCAGAGAAGGCCCGGTTGGCGGGCTGGGGGAAACGAGTGCAAGGCCTCAGCGTGGTCAGGCCTATTTCGAGGACGGTTTTTTCCCGAGCCCCGCTTGGTGTGAGAAGCGGCAATTTGTGCTGGGCGCACGGGGAAAAACAGAAGGCGAGCTGGTTGTTCACTACTGCCGGGAGCAGGCCCGCGCGAAATGGCCAGCCACAAGTGACGGCACAGCGCCTCGGCCGAGCGTACCGGGTGGGCGCCAGGGTGCGGATACCGAATGCGATGGAACCGCCCGATGACCAGCGCCAGGAAATTGAGCGGCCAGTCCAGCAAGAGGCTGTTGGCCTCAGGGTGGTAGATCTGTTCGAGGCCGGGAGTGTTCCCGGCGTCATTGAATGCCTTGTTCTCAATCTGCCAACGACTCTTGGCCATGTGGCATTGCGAGAGGCTGCCGGCCTGGCGCGCGGGCCAGTCGATGAACCAACCGGCCTGCACCACGGCGCCGTCCGCCTTGTGCTACCGGCAGCGAATGACGCGCACGGTTTCCCGGTGCAAGGTTTCCCACGGGTCGAAATCGCTGGCATCCCGGATCTCCACGCGGTCCTCGCCGTCGTGGCAGGTGCGCGTGGGCGGGTGGGCGCGGAAGCACTTCTCTACGGCAGCCGGCACGGTTCCGGCAGATTCCTCTTCAGGCGCGCCAGCACGCGTAAGCCGGCCCGCCGGGCGGCGTACAGAAAGGAAGCGGTGGCGAACTCGCCAACTACCGCCAGGTAATCGGCGAAGCGCACGCCCAGTCCGTTCACCGCCCGGCTCAGCAGGCGCTGGCCGGGCGCGTACTCGCTGCCGCCCGTCCCCTACGGTTCCACGTCGAAGGGCAGCGACAGGCCCGCGCCCGCAACTCCGACGGCCATGAAGTGGTGACGGCAGCCGATGACTTGCTGCCTGGCATTGCGCAGGGGACGGCACAGCGGGCAAGCCTGGCGCCAGCTCCGCCCGGCGCGGTCAGCGCCGCGCCGTGCGGGCCCGTTCGCGCAGCTCCTGAGCCATGTGCTGGATCTCGGCCAGGTCGCGGCGCAGCTCGCTCCAGCCGTACCAGAGGGCGTAGTCGGGGCTGGCGTGGAACGTGCCCTGGAAGGCGCGCATCCGGTGCTCGAGGAACATCACGAACAGCTTCTGCTCAATGGGCGTGGGCGCATCGTGGAAGGTGAGCAGGTCCGGATAGGCGTAAGCGTAGCCGGCGGGCTTCGGCAAGATGCCGTCCTTGTACAGGCCGGCTACGGTCTCGATGGCTTGGGCCATCAGGCGGTCCGCCTCGCGGATCATGTCGTCGCCTCGTCTGAGCTGCTCGCGGGCGAAATTGGCCGAATGGCACTGGTTGCAGGCCTTCAGCATCTTGTCGCGCTCGCGTTGCCAGTCTTCCTGCGTGAGACGCGCCACGTTGGCGGCTTTGACGACATCAAGCCTCGCGGTGGGCTTGCCGTCCGGGTCGAGCACGCCGAGGGCCTTGAGAATGACGGCGCGGTCGGCGGCCCACTGCTTGTCCTCCGGCATCGGGAGGCGCACGGCGAGGAAGCCCCAGGCTGTCTGCACATTGTGATCCCCGGCCTGCATATGGCAGGTCTGGCAGGCGGGCGCGGCGGCGCTCGCCGGCAGGGCGCCCGTCTGCTTGAGCAGCGCGCGGACGCCGTGCTTCGAGGTCGAATACATCTCCCACTGCGGGTGGTCGAAGCCCATATGACAGGTGGCGCAGGCCTGCGGCTGGCGCGCTTCCGTCACGGAAAATGTGTGGCGTGTGTGGCAGGCGTCGCAGGAGGCGCGGCCGAAGCCGGTACCGGACTTCTGCAGCTCGGCCAGATCGGCGGCGCTCTTGACACCGATCTTATGGCAGCCGCCGCAGCCCTTCTGCCCTTCCATCATCGCCACCGGCTGGGCGTGAGCCGTGGGCATGGCCTTCATCGCCGCCCATGCGGCGGCGTGTTTGCTTTTGAGGAACTGCTCCACCTGATCCGGATGGCAGGTCTTGCAGGTCTCCGGCGACGGGATCTCCACTTTGGAGACGTCCGCTTCCGATTGATGCTTTTCGCCGTGGCAGGTGGAGCAGGCGATGCCGTTCTGGCTGTGCTTGCTCAACTGCCAGTCGCTGACGATATTCGGTGTACGTTTCTTGTGGCAATCGATGCAGGTGTCGGCATGCAGGCTCCAAGCGGAGGCCGCTGCGAGCAGGAAGAGTGCTTTCCACATAGAGACAAAGAGGTCCTTTCATCCCGGACATGCCGGGGCAAGGACAGTGTATGGAGAGCTCCCCGCCGCCGTCTGTGACTGGAGTCACACAAGAGTCCGGCGCGCCCGCTGCGGCGGCTACCGTACTGGTTCGAGGATCTCGATGTCGCGGAACCACACCTCGGTCGGCCGCTTGGCGCCGTGCGCCTGCAAGCCGATCACGCCCTCCAGCCGCCCCGCCGTGTCGTCAGGCAGCTCGAGCGTCTTCACGCCGTTGATGTGGAACACGATGCGGTGGCCGTGCAGCGACGCCGTCAGCTCGTTCCAGTCGCCGGCATGCACGACGGCGTTGTCCTCGGGGCCCGTGACCCATTTGCGTCCGTTCGGCCCCGTTTCCCAGAAGCCGCCGGTGCGGGCTTCGGCGTCCACTTCCACTTCGTAGGCCGCGTAATTCGAGGGATCGGTACGCACAAAAACGCCGGAATTTCCCTTCAGAATTTTGAACTTCAGCCGCAGCGTCAGGTCGCGGAAGGAGCGCTCGCTGAGGACCATGGCGATGCGCGGATCATCTTCTTTCGAGCGCAGCCGGAACGCGCTGTCGGCAATTTCCGCAAGGCCCGCGCCGTTGTGCTTCCATCCCGTCCAGGTCCTGCCGTCCCAGATGCGGCGCCACTCGTGCCGGCCGAGGTCCTGGATGCGGATATTGCGCCAGCGCACCTGCGCGGGTTTTTCGCCTTTGTAAGCGTGCACCTGCAAAGCGATGAAGCCGCTCAGGTCCATCGGATCGGTGAGATGGGCGCACGGCACTCCGTTGACCCAGACGCGGATGGTGTCGCCGCGCGCCTCGATCCGGTAGTGGTTCCACTGGTTGTCTTTGAACGCCTTCGACGCCGCCGGATCGGAGGCGATGTTGTGCAGCCACCCGCGCCGCGCTTCGTCGTAAATGCCGCCGGAGGAGCCGGACTTCTCATTGGCGATCTCCACCTGGTAGCCGTAGACACGCCCCTTGGGCACCTTGCGCCCGATCCACTTGCCCTTCTCGAGAACGAGGATCGGCCCCTCGTCCGGGTAGCGGTGGGAGCGGATCTGGATGCCGGAATTCAGCGCCGGATCGGTCTTCGTCTCCAGTTCCAGGATGAAGTCCCCGTACTCGCGTTTGGTGCACAGGAAGCTGTTGGGGCTGCCTTCGGCTGTTGTGCCGACGATGGCGCCGTCTTCGACCTTGTAGGTGGCGTAGCCGTTGCAGACTTCCCAGCCGTCGAGCGTCTTGCCGTCGAACAGCGGGGTCCAGGTTTGCGCGCCGGCGGGGGCGCAGAGAAGGAGGAGCAGGGCTGCGGGTTTCATGGTTCCGGCTGACATCCTACACGATTGCGGGCGGCCGGAGGCGCTTCAACCGCCGGAGCTGTCCTGTCCGGCCGCCGCCGCTTTGTCCGGAATCATCCAGCTCAGCAGCACGGACAGGCTCAGCACGATCAGAATGAACAGCAGCGAAAGCACGATGGGGATTTCGTAGAAGCCTTCGATCACCATCTTGATGCCGACGAACACCAGCACCACCGCCAGCCCGACGCGCAGGTAGCGGAACTTGGGGATGATTCCTGCGAGCAGGAAGTACAACGCGCGGAGTCCGAGGATGGCGAAGATGTTCGAGGTATAGACGATGAACGGGTCGCGCGTGATGGCGAAGATCGCCGGGATCGAGTCCATTGCGAAGACCACGTCGGTGGCTTCGATGCAGACGAGCACCAGCAGCAGCGGCGTGGCGCACCGCACCCCGTTCTCCTTGATGAAAAAGTGCGCGCCGCGGTAGCCGTCCACGCTTCGCACGAACTTCCGGAACAGCCGCAGCACGGGGTTTTTCTCCGGATGCACTTCCGAACCGCGGTCCAGAAACAGCTTCACCCCGGTGAAAATCAGGAAAACCCCGAAAATATAGATCACCCAGTGGAACGTCTGGATCAGCGCCGCGCCGGCCAGAATAAAGGCCGCGCGCAGCACCAGCGCCCCCACGATGCCCCAGAACAGCACCCGGTGATGCAGCTCCCGCGGCACCGCAAAATAGGTGAAAATCACCACGAAGACGAAAATATTGTCGACCGAGAGCGCCTTCTCGATCACATAGCCCGTGAAAAATTCGAGCGCGTGCTTCTTGCCGAACCAGAAATACACGCCCACGTTGAACAGCAGCGCCAGGCAGATCCAGAAGACAGACCACAGCAGCGCCTCGCGGGTGCGGATCACGTGCACACGCCGGTGGAAGACGCCCAGGTCCAGCGCCAGCAGCGCCAGCACCATCAGGGTGAACGCCGTCCACAGCAGCGGCGTGCCGATCGATGCCCCCATCAGCGCGCAACCTCGCGCGGGCGGAGAAGCGTCCCCACAGGCGGAAAGGAAGCGGGAGCAGCCTTCGCGGTTGTAGTCACGGAAGTCCTTTTCAGGATAGCCCAGCCGCCAGGCCGCCTACCCTGCCTGAGCCTGCGCCTGAGCCGCCCCGAGCGCAGCCAGGATCTCCAGCGCCGCTTCTTTCGCGCCCGCCCCGGTCTCCCCGGCTGGCCCCGCGCAGGCCGGGCAGCCGTGTTCGCAACCGCAGCGGCTGATCAGGTCCCGCGCGCCCGCCACCAGGCGGTCCGTCATCTCCCACAGCGGCGCGCTCTGGCCGATGCCGCCGGGATAGTTGTCGTAGAGGTGGAGGTTGGGCTCGAAACACGCCACCGGCGGGGCGATCTCCTCGGTGATCGACACGCCCAGGTCGCGCGGATCGCACATCAGCAGCAGCGACGCCACCGTGCGGAAGGCGTGCCCCAGTCCGGTGAGTCCATTCAGCCGCTCCGCCGGCGACAGATGCCCGAAGGGCTGCCAGAACGCCGCCGGAAAGTGCAGCCAGAAGCTGGTGGTGTGCATCTCCTGCTCGGGCAGCGAAAGCGTCCCGGCGCCTACGTTTTCGTTCGTGTAAAACTTGATCTTCTTGAAGCCCACGATCTGGCGGTTCACGCGCACCTCGCCGTGGCGCGCCTCCGCGGCCGCCACCGGCTTCATGGCGAACTCTTCGAGCACCTTCACCTGCGTGTAGTCGATGGCGTCGGTGTAGTAGTCGCACTCCACCTGCCGGACGTACGCCTTGCGCCCGTCGTAATCCATCCGCTCCACCTGGTACTGGCGCGCTTCATGCAGGTAGATGGCTTTCTCGTGCAATTCGGTCAGCGCCGCGGGAAAGGCCACCTCGCCGATCACCCGCTCCTCGCCCGTGATGTCGATCACCACAAAGTTGTCGCTGGTGACCGAACGCAGGCTGATGGCGTCCGCCGGATAGGAGTCCGCCACCCAGTGCCAGGCGCCCGCCGAGTGATGCACCACGCCCAGCTCCGCCAGGTACCGGCACATCTCCTCCGTCTCATGCGGTCCGAACCGCTCCCCGTCCTTCACCGGCAGCTCGAAGGCGGCGCACTTCAGGTGGCTGATCAGGATCTCGAGGTTGTCAGGGTTGACCTGCGCGTGCTCGGGCGGCGTCTCGAAAAAGAACTCGGGGTGCTCCACCACGTACTGGTCCAGAGGCGCGCTCGACGCCACCAGCAGCGCCAGCGCCGTGCCCAGCCGCCGCCCGGCGCGCCCGGCCCGCTGCCATGTGCTGGCAATGCTGCCTGGATAGCCCGCCATCACGACCACATCCAGTGATCCGATGTCCACGCCCAGCTCGAGCGCATTGGTCGCCACCACGCACCGGATCTCCCCCTCGCGCAAGCCGCGCTCGATCGCGCGCCGCTCCCGCGGCAGGTAGCCGCCGCGGTAGCCCCGCACGGCATCGGCCTGCGCCGGCGGCCGCGCGCAGGCGTCTTTGAGGTACTTGACGAGCACCTCCATCGCCAGCCGGTTGTTGGCGAACACGAGCGTCTGCTGCCCGCGCTGCACAAACTCCGTAGCCAGCCGCCGCGTCTCGTTCAGATAACTGCGCCGGATGCCCAACTGGCGGTTGACCACGGGCGGGTTGTAGAACACGAAATACTTCTCCCCGCCGGGCGCGCCGTTGTCGGCGATCAGCGTGAACGCCTCGCCGGTGAGCGCCGACGCCAGCTCCGCAGGGTTCGCAATGGTCGCCGAACAGCAGATGAACTGCGGCGAGGAGCCGTAAAACGCGCAGATCCGCTTCAGCCGCCGGATGACATTGGCCAGGTGGCTGCCGAAGACGCCGCGGTAGGTGTGCAGCTCGTCGATGACGATGTAGCGCAAGTTCTCAAACAGCTTGGCCCACTTGGTGTGGTGCGGCAGGATGCCAGCGTGCAGCATGTCCGGGTTAGTGAGCACGACATTGGCGCGCTCGCGGATCTGTTTCCGCGCGTCCTGCGGGGTGTCGCCGTCATAGGTGAAAGCGCGGAAGTCCGCTCCCATCGCCTCGACGGTCGAGTGGAACTCATGTAGCTGATCCTCGGCGAGCGCCTTGGTCGGAAACAGGTAGACCGCCCGCGCCTCCGGGTCCCGGCTCAGCCGGTCGAGCACCGCCAGGTTGTAGCACAGCGTTTTGCCGCTCGCCGTCGGCGTCACTACGGCAATGTGCGCCCCTGTCTTCAGCGCCCGGTACGACGCGGCCTGGTGAGAGTAGAGCTGCCGGATTCCCCTCTCCACCAGCACCCGCCGCACCTCCGGCGCCACTTCTTCCGGAATGTCCTCGAACCGCCCCGGCTGCGCAGGCTGATGCCGGACCGCCCGAACCGGTGAGTTGGGCTCTTCCATCCAGGCCTGGAGGCGCGTGATCGCCGCGTCCAGATCCGCCCGCCTTGAAAGTCCCAACTGGTCTTCACGTTTCGGATCGGGAAAGTCCAGACTGAGGTTCATCGCCGCCTCTTCGCCTTTTCTTTGCAAGGGTAGCGCGAACCTTCCGTTGCGTCAACCCCCGCCGGCGCCCGGTCTACTGGGCCGCGGCTCCCTGAACCAGAACACGCTCAAACTCATAGCGTTGCAGGATCGCCGCGCTGCACTGCCGCGCCTTATCCCGCCGCACAACAGTGCCCCGGCAGTGTACCCTTACCTGCACGCCGTCTTCCTGCGAAGGAAGATAGAGGAAGAACTCCAGCAACTGCCCCTTCTCCAGTTGTTCGGCCGGATCCTCCAGCAGCAGTCCGCGGGAGCTGATGTTCCGGCTTTGTAAGCGCAGGTTCACCCGCCGGTCGCCAATCTTGAACACTTCGACAGGCAAACGTAGGTCGAAGCGCAGGTATCGCCGTTTTTCTGCCACAGCCTGGTCCAACAACCATGTAAGTACTTTTTCATTCGCTGGTCAATGAGACACATGACGTTATCCACAGAGGAAATCGTGTGGCAAGTACTAGTTACACACCCCGCCCCAATCTCAGATCCTCCCCCCAGCCGGACATTGCGCTACCGGAGTCCGGCGTCAACCACCGGGACGCCCGGGGGAGGATGAAACTGGAACGCCGCGTCCTGTAACCGTACGTTCAACTGCTCGCCGGAGAACGTGAACTCCATGGCCGTCTCGTCCACCTGATGGATCACCAGCCGCCTGATACCGAACTCGGCGGTCAAGAAGAAGTCCACCCGGGTGAACGGCATCCGGTTGCTCTTCGGCCATGCCGACAGGCGTGTTTCGCCGCCTTGCGCCTCGAGCTCGAAGGTCGAGAACGTGCGCCTCAGGTCCAACCGCCCAAGGAGAAACGCCAGCGGCGCGCGGAAATCGTCAGCCTCTTTGAGCCGCGCCCGCTCCACCTGCTGCGCCCCCGGCGAGTACAGCCATACCCACCTGCCGTCGCACACGAACAGCTTTCCGGCGGGCTGGCCGTACTCCCACCGCATCCTTCCGGGCTTCCTCAGGCTCAGCGTTCCGGACTCGATGCGCCGGGGCCGCCCCGCCACCAGATGTTTCTGTGCGAACGAGGCGCGCAGGGTCACCGCCCGGTTGTAACGCTGCTCCACGCCCCGGATGACCGCAGCCACATCGGCGTCCGCCGCGCCCGCCGCCAGCAGGACGGCAACGAGAACCGCCGGCGCAATCATTCCGCGCCTCCATTGCCTTCACTCGAGACCGGCGGCCAGGCGTCGCCCCAGGAGGCCTTCCGGGCGGCTTTCCACAATCCGTCCCGGCGCCGCACCGCCCGCTGCTCGATGCCTGTTTCAGTGCAGAGGACCAGTCCGATCCATCCTGGGCGGACGTCGGGATGGCGCAGAATGCGCGCCTGCGACCGCAGGGGATCGCCTTTCACCGCCACCAGGTAGCAGAACTTCTCGTCTTCATATCCCAAAGAGCCGCCTTTCAACTGCCGGTGCAGGCGCGAGCGCTCCACGCGCACCGCGAAATGGCACCAGTCGCCGCCCTCCATCGGGCAGGCGGCATCGTGCGGGCAAGGCGCCAGCAGGCGCGCCCCCGCTTCCAGCAGTTGCCGCCGCGCCTCCAGGATATGGCCGAAGCCCTGCGGCGTGCCCGGTTCGGCCAGGATCACGGCCTTCCGCGCCAGCCGCCAGGCCTCGTCCAGCAGCCTCGGCCTCACGGCCGGGGGCAGCTCGTTCAGCACGTAGCACAGGCTCACGATATCATGAGCCTGCAACTCGGGCAGCCGCTCCAGATCCGCGCAGATGCGCCGCGCCGGGCGCAGATCGTCCCAGTGGGGGTTGGAGTCCACCAGCGTGGCCAGGCAGGGGGCCACCCACGCCGCCGCGCCAGGGCCCGCTCCCAGGTCGAGCCAGGACTCGGGCACGAAAGGCAGCTCCGCCGCAGCCAGCTCAAGCGCGGCATACGTCGCCGGGAGCCGCGTGACCACATACGCCGCCCGCATCAACGCCGTGTCCAGCGGCGGCGGCAGCCCGCGGCGGTAGGCGTCGCTGATCCGCGCCGCCGCCGCGGCGAGTTCGTCTGTCGGGAAGGCGGCGGACAACTCCTGAATGGCCTCTGACAGCTCTTCCGGGAGTCTCGCGGTTTGCATGGGGGGATTCGCTTTTCAGGGCAAAGGCGGGGACGCTTCAGGCCCAGGCCGTGGCCGGGTCAGGAGGCGCCGGCTGCAGGATTGGAGGCGCGGGCGGGAATCGAACCCGCGAATAAAGGTTTTGCAGACCTCTGCCTTACCACTTGGCTACCGCGCCTTCGGCCGGATGGTTCCAATCCCAATATAGCGCAGCTACCCGTTGCTGGTGGACGACGGGTCACTTGCCCGCCAGCAGCATCCGGAGGCTGACCGCCAGCAGAAAGACGGCATACACGCGCCTGGCGGTCTCAGGCGACATCCCCAGCGTGATCCTGGCCCCGAAATAGAAGCCGAGAAAAAGTCCCGCCGCCACCAGGGCCGCGTAGACCAGGTTCACATGCCCGTTGCGGTAATACTCGATCGCCCCCAGCAGCCCCACCGGCGGGATCAAGGCCGCCAGCGACGTGCCCACTGCGTCAAAATGCGGCAGTTTCATCATCAGGATCAGGGCTGGCACGATCACCAGCCCGCCTCCGATCCCGAACATGCCTCCAAGCACTCCGGCCACCAGGCCGATTCCGAGAAGCGGCAGATAGGTTGTCATGGCTGCCCGCCAGTTTACTCGACTCCCGCCGCCTGCCGCCAACCGGACGGAGGAGAAAGCCGCCCGCCGTGTAATCCTTTGGCCTCCCTGCCCCGTCATCCGGGGTAGGATGAGCGCAATGGCAGAACCGCTGGCCGCCGCCGGCGCCGCAGCGCAAGCCGCCGACTTCAGCGGCTGGATGCTGGCCGAACAGCCCCGGATTTTCCGGCTCTGCCAGCGCATGCTGGGAGACAGCGATGAGGCAGGCTCAGCCACGCAGGACGTTTTTCTCAAGGCCTATCAGGCCTGGGAGCGCACTGCCGCCGAACTCGACGACCCCTCGCGCTGGCTCACCCGCATCGCCGTCAATACCTGTCTGGACCGGCTCCGCTCACGCCGCTGGCAGTTCTGGCGCAAGCGCCCGGACGGGCCGGACGAAGAGATCATCCTCGCCATGGCGCCGGCGCGCGAACCGGACGGGGAGTCGCAGGTCTTCGCCCACGAGATCGCCCGCCGTCTGGCCGAAGCGCTCGACCAGCTCTCACCACGGCAGCGCGCCGTCTTCGCCATGCGGCATTTTGAAGATTACGCGCTGGAAGAAATCGCTTCGCATCTCGGCCTCGATGTTGGCACCGTCAAAGCCCATTTGGCGCGCGCCGTCGCCAAGCTCAGGGAGGAACTCAAGGACCTGTATGGCATGAGCCGGGGAGAACGGACATGAACGACAAGGCTGGACATCTCGACGACGAGCAGCTCCTGCTCTCGCTCTATGACGCCGCCGCGCCGGAAACCACGGCTCATCTCGGCGCCTGCCCGGAGTGCGCCGCGCGCCTGCGCCGTCTCCAGGCCCGCCGCTCGGCGTGGCTCGCCACTCCTGCGCCGCCCGCGGATCCCGCGCGCCTCCGCGCCCAGAGGGACGCCATCTATGAGGCTATCGAGAAGAAGCGCGCGCGCCCTTATTGGCGGGCGCTTCAGGCCGGGGCGCTGGCCTGCTCAGTCCTTCTGGGCGTCCTGCTTTACCGGCCCGCGCCGCCGCCGGTGCAAACCGTCCGCCAGCCGCTCGTCACCGACCAGGAACTGTTCAACGATCTGGCTGACATGATCAATCGCGAAACGCCCATCGCGGCCGAGCCGCTGATGGCCCTGTTCACGCCCCAGGAATCCCAGGAGTCACAACAACCATGATCCGTCTGTGCCTGATGTTCATCCTGAGCGGCGTCCTGTTCGCCCAGGCGCCGCCCGGGTTCTTCAACTGGTGGGACTCTCCCATCGTCAATGATCTGAACCTGTCGGAAGACCAGAAGAACCAGATCCGGTCCATCGTCCGGGAGCACCGCGACCGGCTGATCGATCAGCGCGCCGCCCTGCAAAAGGCCGAGGCGCAGTTCGCCGATCTGTTCGCCGAGCAGTCGCCGAACCCGGCGCGCGTCGACCAGGTGATAGAACAGCTCGTGGCCGCGCGCACGGAACTGACGCGCACCATGTCCCGGATGACGCTGCGGCTGCGCGCCGTGCTGACGCCGCAGCAATTCCAGGAGCTCCAGAAGCGCCGCCCGGGCCTGATGCGGGGCCCCGGCCCCGGCGTGGGCCCGATGAACCGGCAGCGGATGCGCGAATTCCAGCAGCAGCGCCGCCAGCAGGCGCCACCGAAGGCGCCCGGGACGCCCATCTGACGACCCGCTTCGGACTCCACGGGAGGGTTGCCCCCACCCTCCCGTGAGCCGCCACACCGCGCAGCCTGCTGCACGGATACGCTCAGCTCATCACAGCCCGCGCAGGGACGAGAGTCCCCGCAGCCGCGCTGCGTCATCCTTGCATCCGCCTGATCGCTCCTTCAAACCGGCCGCCGCACGGCTCCGGCGGATCCTGAAATCCCAGCCACCACCGCAGCATCCTCGCCCTCAGCGCCGCGTCCCGGCACTGCTTGCTGAGCGGCGGCGCGTGCGCCAGCCAATGGCTCGGCAGCGCCGGGCCGAAGCCGGTTGTTGAACCCCGCAGCCGCTGCAAGAAGAAGTAGTGCGGCACCCCTGTCCCTTATCGGCAGCGCGTTCCGAGAGCCGAAGCCCAATCAATACCCACCGCTGACTAAAGCACGCCACGCGTTCGGCCGATAGTCACGGTGTGCCCGGGATTAGACGCACTGATGCGAAGAGAATGCCGTGGGGAGCGCCAGCGGCTGTGGCGATCGCCATGCTGGCCGCTGCGCCCGCATGGGCCGGTCCGTGGATGCAAAAGCGCGGCCATGGCCTGGTGATCGCCACCTGGCGTGACTACCGGGCCGACGAACGCTTCTCCCTGACCGGAAGCCTGGAGCCACTTGGAGCCGGGGGAGTATTCCGCGGCAGGTCAGTGCATGTCTGGACAGAGGTCGGACTGACAGACCGCTGGACGGGAATCTTGTCCGGATCGGTGCATTCCCTGCGCTACCAGGAGGCTGGTTACCAGGCATCCACTACATCGCCGGGCGACCTGGAGGCGGGTTTGCGCCGGGGGCTGAGGGTCGCCGACGCCGGCTGGCAGGTGTCCGCGCAGATGCTCGTGAAGGCGCCGGCCTACTCCAGCCGAGCCGAGCCACGGCCGGGCAACGGGCAGGCGGACCTGGAGGGCAGCCTGCTGGCCGGACGAAGCTTTCCCGTGGGCAGCCGCTGGGGCTTCGTGGCACTGGAGGGAGGCTACCGGAAGCGGTGGGGGCAACCCGCCGACCAGTACCGGGGCGAGGCTGCCGCCGGCATTCACTGGAACCAGCGGTTGACACTGACCGGGCAGAGCTACGCCATCCGCCGCGTGGGCGCGCTGCCGGCCGCCAGCAGCAGCCGCAACCCGCAGATCGAACCCGTCTTCGATCTCTACAAGTTCCAGGTCTCGGCCATTGTCCGCGTGGCGCCGGGCTGGAGCGTGCAGGCCGGCTACGGGCTGGATATCGCAGGCCGCAACATCGGCCGCGGACGTCAATGGGTGGCGGCGGTATGGAAGACCTTCTGAGCCCCCTGGCCGCCGGCGCCGGTCCGGTCGCGACGCCCCGCCAGCCGCTCGGTCTGAGCCTGGTACGCGCCGGGCTGCTCACCGAGCATCAACTGGAGGCAGCGCTGGAAACACAGCGTTCCACCGGCACACCTTTGGGCCGGATCCTGATGGCCAATGGCTGGGTGCGGCCGCTGGACTTTTACCGCCATCTGGCGGCGCACCTGGAGCTACCCTTCGTCAATCTGATCGAGGACCCGCCCGACGAGGCGCTTTTCGATCCGGAGCTCTACCCCGAGTATGCCCGGCTCCTGTTCCTGCCCTGGAAGAAGTCGGCGGACTGTCTGACTGTAGCTGTTGCCGAACCGGACGAGGCCCTGTTTCAGGCCCTGCGGCAGCGCTACGGCGATGCTGTGCGGTTCGTGCTCACCTCCCGCCTCGACGTGCTGTGGACGGTCCAGCGGCTGGCGCAGCGGCAGCTCGCGCTGGATTCAGTGTTCAAACGGGCTCAAGAGGACCCGGACCATTCAGCCATGCGGATCCTGACCCGCGCCCAGTCGATCTGGCTGGCCATCGCTGCCGCCGCCGCTGCCGCCTGCCTGTTCTGGAACGCGGCCGCCTCGCTGGCGGCGGTCAACCTCGTGCTCGGCCTGCTGCTCGCCGGCGCCTTGCTGCTGCGCGTGCTGCTGGTCTGGACAGGCAGCGGGACGCTCTACCATGCCTCGGCCACGCGGGAGGAGATCGAGGCGCTGGACTCAAAGGAATTACCCGTCTACACCATCCTCGTGCCACTCTATCGCGATGCCGCCGTGGTTCCCGTGCTGGCGCGGGCCTTGCGCTCGCTCGATTATCCGAAGTCGAAGCTGGACATCAAGCTCATCCTCGAAGGGGACGATCCCGAGACGATCGAGGCCTGCAAGAAGGCCGGGCTGGAGGGCTGCGTGGAGCTGATCGTGGTTCCGCCGAGCCAGCCCCGCACGAAGCCGAAAGCCCTGAACTACGCCCTGGCCTTCGCCCGAGGCCAGTTGCTCACGATTTACGACGCCGAGGACGTCCCCGAGCCGGACCAATTGAAAAAAGCCGTCCTGGCTTTTCGCAAGGCGCCGTGGGATGTGGTGTGTTTCCAGTCGCGCCTGAACTATTTCAACTGGAACGAAAACTGGCTGACCCGGATGTTTTGCCTGGAATATTCGCTCTGGTTCGACTGGTACTTGCCCGGGCTGGAAGCCCTCGGCATCCCTATTCCGCTGGGGGGCACTTCCAACCATTTCCGCACTGAAGTCATCCGGGCCGTTGGCGGATGGGATCCGTTCAACGTCACCGAAGACGCGGATCTCGGCGTCCGGTTCACCATGAGCGGCTGGCGCGTGGGGGTGCTGGATTCGACAACCTACGAAGAAGCCAACGGCCATCTCTGGAACTGGATCCGGCAGCGCTCGCGCTGGGTCAAAGGCTATATCCAGACGTGGCTGGTGTACATGCGCCATCCCCTGCGGACCTGGAGGCGGTTAGGGTGGAAGGGATTTCTGGGCTTTCAGGGCTTTATTGGAGGAGCATTTCTCGGCCCGCTGGTCTTTCCGCCGCTGGCTTCCATCTATCTCGCATGGCTCATCACGAGGTCGCCGGTATTCGATCCGATCTTCCCGCCGCCCGTGCTCGCCATCTCTGTCTTTCTGCTGCTGGCCGGCAACGGATTGCTGATCTATTTCCACATGCTGGCGGCTTGGGTGCGCAAGCATCCTGCGCTGGTGTTCTTCTCCCTCCACCTGCCCGCCTATTACCTGCTGATGTCCATCGCCGCCTGGCGCGCCTTGTGGCAACTGGCGACGAAGCCCCACTATTGGGAAAAGACCGACCACGGATTGACAAGGGTGTCCGCATATGAAGGAGACGAACTCTCCCCGGCTTGCGAAGTCTCCGGCTCATGAGCCCGCGGCCGGCGTGCTGCTGGCCGCCGCCCTGCTGGCCATCGCTGCAGGAGCCGGCGCGGCGGCGCAGTTGGCGGCCGCCTGCTTTTCCGGCCATGCCTTCTGGAGACTCACGCGTCAGGACTCGGCCCGGGCGCGGCTCCAGTGCGGCTTCTCATTGCCGCTCTTACAGGCGCTTTCCCCCGGAACCGTTCTGCTGTCCTGCTGGCTCGGGCTGGCGCTGGCCGCCGTGGCGCTGCGCGAGGACGGCTGGCTGGCCCGCCTGGCTTCTCTGCTCACCCTGGTTTTCCCCGCGCTGTTGATGACGGGCGCACGGGCCTACCTTGCCTGGCTCGGACATCCCTGGCCGCTGGAAGGTCTCGCCTAGCACGCGGCTGAATCATTTCCGCTGGCCTCGCCGCGGGCCCCGGCCGCTGCCCGCGCTACGGTGCGGACCCGATCCAGAGGGGCGCTGGGTGGCTGCAAATGCTGTCCACAGTGGGACCGGAGACGCACACCCGCACCGCAGTCAACATCGCCGGCAGGTCGTCGGGAATCGTGATCTGCAACTTGTGCAACCCCGGGCCCGAGCCGGGCTGCTTGGCTGCGGGCTGCCACCGGTCGTGGACATTCACCCACACCGGTTCATCGGCCAGCGCGATGCCTGTCACTTCGAGCACCGCGCCCGCGCCCGGCGCCACGGGCGCCGTCTCGCTATTGGCCGCGCCGCCGCCGTTGGCCACCACCACGATCGACGGCGCGACGGGCAGGATGTCGATCAGGAGAGGTTCGCTCCGTTGATTCCCATTGGCGGCCACCACTGGCTGCCAGCCCCGCCCCACTGTTTCGGGCAGCCGCACAACCAACTCGCCCGGTTGCACCGACACGACCTGCGCCGGCAGCCCGCCCACGGTCACCACCGTCTCTTCGGCGAAGAAAATTCCTTGCAGACGCATCAGACCGCCGCTGGCGAAGGGCCCCTGCAACGAGAAAGGCACGGTCATGGCCGCCCACACCCTGGGCGCCGGAGCGGCAGGCGGCTGCGGTGGCTGCGGGGGTTGCGGAGGCTGGGGCGGCGGCCCCTCCGTCACCGTCAGCTTCACCGGAATCACAATCTCGCGGTTGAGCCCCGTGGGCGAGCTCTTCTGCCGGAACACGATCTCCGCCTGATACTGGCCGGGCGTGAGATCGCGGGGGAAAAGCTGGTATTGGTAACTGCCTTCCACAAGGCCGCCGGTGCCGCGCAGCAGCAGCCATCCTTGGCCGGACAGATACCGCAGACTCGCCTCCCATTCCATGAACCAGCCGCCTGTGTTATGCACGAACAGATACGCGTCCTTCAGCCCGCCGCCCGATTGCAGCACGAACTCGGTCGTCTGGCTCGGCGTTACGGCCAGGCGCGGGAAGTAATCCGCGTCACAGTCACCGAGCGCGGCGCAGTCCGGCTCGACTTCCAGGTCCCGGTATCGCGGCAGCGGGGCGCCCGCCACGGCGCCCGCCTGCCCGGAAAGAGGCGCAAGCCGCACTTCGGCCCGCACGATGACCAACTCGTTCGGGCGCGAGGTGGGAGAGAAGACCCAGAGCGGGATCTCGGCGCTCTCCACGCGGCCCGCATCCGCGTTCATCACCTGATAAACGGCCCACGCCTCGTCACCGGAGACGCTTGCCTCGCCCACGGCAGATAGCGGCGTGGCCGAAGCCGGCCAGAACACTGGATAGCCGCCTACTCCTTTCTCATCCGCCTGCGCCACGCGGCTCAACAGCAGCGACGGCCCCGGCGCAGGCGCATAGAAGCCCGGATCCGGATCGGCGCCGAACGCGCCTGTCCGTGTCGGCTGAACGCCCTTATCTCCCACGATCGCGTCCGGCACAAGCACGCGGCTTCCCTCGGGCAAGCCTTTCAGCCGGATCAGCAGCCGCGTCGCGCGGTCCGGCGGCCCGGGTGCCTGCACCGGCTGGAACGCGCTGGCATAGCCTTCCGTCACCCGCACCACCGCCGGCCAGGGACGCCGCGCCATCACGCCGTCCCAGTCGAAGGTGGCAGGCAGCGGAGGCCCCGCGCAACAGACCGCCGCCGGCATCGCCGTGGCGTACAGTCCCGGCTGCGCCCTGCCGACCACGACGCGGTTCACCGGCAGCAGCATGGGCGTGCTGGCCAGGATCTGCACGCTCGCCGTCATCGTCTCCGCCGCCTCCGCGCGCAGTCCGGTCACGCGGAAGGAGAGCTGCCCAAAGGAGTTGGACGAAACCATGAGGTTCTCGAAGATAACCAGGTTGTTCAACAGCCTCGGCGGGTTCGGCAAAGGAACAGGCGTCGCGCCCGAATCGAGCCACAAGGTCACGCCGCCGTTGTTGCCGCCCGCGAAGTCGATCGGGTTGGCCACCCGTTGCTCGAGCAGCACCGAGAGCGTCAACTGCACCGCCTGGTTCGGCAACCCCGCACACTGCAAGGCAACATCACCCACAGGTTCAGCCAGTCCGCCCCGGCTCACCAACGCGGGGGTCCCACTCAGCGTGCACAGGAAGGTCGCCCCCGCCGGCGCCGCCCACAAAGCCGCGGCCCCCAGGACCGCCACGATTGTTCTCATCACCCACCTCCTCTCCTCCTCCTAGCGTATCTCCGCATACAATAAACGCATTCGGTAAGTTTTCCCATATGACCCGCACAATGTTGCTGACCGTCTCCCTGCTTTTGGCCGCCGCCTCCGCCCAGGATCCGGCATCCGCCTGGAAAAATCTGAAGTACCGCTCCATCGGCCCCTACCGCGGCGGGCGAGTCACCGCTGTGACTGGCGTGCCCGGCCAGCCTGGCGTTTTCTATTACGGCGCCACCGGCGGCGGGGTATGGAAATCCACCGATGCCGGCAGGACGTGGCTCCCGGTCTCGGACGGCTTCTTCCGCACGGGTTCGGTCGGCTCGATCGCCGTCGCCCCTTCCGATCCGAACACGATCTACGCCGGCATGGGCGAAGGCTGCATCCGCGGCAACGTCAGTCATGGTGACGGCGTGTACAAGTCCACCGATGCCGGGCGCACCTGGAAGCACTCCGGGCTGCCACTCTCCCGCCACATCCCCCGCCTCCGGGTCCATCCGAAAAATCCCGATATCGCCTGGGCTGCCGTACTCGGCGCCATCTTCAATCCTTCAGAAGAACGCGGCGTCTACAAGACCACGGACGGCGGCAAGAGCTGGCGCAAGGTTCTCTACCGCAACGACCGCGCCGGCGCCATCGACCTCGCCCTGGATCCTTCCAATCCCAACGTGCTCTACGCCGCCCTGTGGGACGTCAAGCGCACTCCCTGGTCGCTCGAATCCGGAGGTCCCGGCTCCGGCCTGTTCAAGTCCACCGACGGCGGCGAAACCTGGACGGAGATCACACGCAACTCCGGGCTGCCCAAAGGCACAATCGGCCGCATCGGCGTGACCGTCTCCGGTCCCAATCCGGACCGCGTCTGGGCGCAGATTGAGGCCGACGACGGCGGACTGTTCCGCTCCGACGACGCCGGCAAGAACTGGCGCCGGGTCAATGATAACCGCAACCTCCGCCAGCGCGCCTGGTATTACACCCACATTCACGCCGATCCCCAGAACCCCGACCGCGTCTATGCGCAGAACGTGCAGTTCTGGCGCTCCGACGACGGCGGCGCGACCTTCCGTCCCATCTCCACGCCGCACTCCGACAACCACGACCTCTGGATTGACCCGGGCGACAACAGCCGCATGATCAACGGCGACGACGGCGGCGCCAGCGTGTCCACCGACGGAGGCCGCACCTGGACCAGCCAGGAGCAGCCCACCGCCCAGTTCTACCGCGTCACGCTCGACCGCGATTTCCCGTACAACATCTACGGCGCCCAGCAGGACAACTCCACCGTCCGCATCCCATCGCGCTCCTCGAGCGCTTTCATCACACGGGAACATTGGTGGCCCGTCGGCGGCGGCGAGTCCGGCTGGATCGCCCCCTCGCCGAAAGACTCCAACATCGTCTTCGCGGGCTCTTACGGCGGTTATCTCACCCGCTACGACCACCGCACCCGGCAGACGCGCGCCGTCAACGTCTGGCCCGACAACCCCATGGGCTACGGCGCCGAAGGCATGAAATACCGATTCCAGTGGAATTTCCCGATCCTCTTCTCCCCGCACGATCCAGACGTGCTGTATACGGCCGGAAATATCCTTTTCAAAACCACGAACGAAGGGCAGAGTTGGGAAGCCATTTCACCCGATCTGACCCGGAATGATCCGTCCAAACTGGGCCCGTCCGGAGGGCCTATCACCAAGGACAATACCGGCGTCGAATACTACTCGACCATCTTCACCGTGGCTGAAAGCCCCCTGGCCAGGGGGCTCATCTGGACCGGCTCCGACGACGGCCTTGTCTGGGTGACCGAAGACGGCGGGAGGAACTGGCGCAACGTCACTCCGCCGGCTTCCCGGATGCCGGAATGGATCCAGATCAACTCGATCGAAGCGTCCCCTCACGACCCGAAGAAAGCCTACTTCGCCGCCACCATGTACAAGCACGGCGACTTCCGGCCTTACCTGTACCGCACAACGGACGGCGGCAGGAGCTGGACCCGCATCGTCCAGGGCATCCCCGAGGACGCCTTCACCCGCGTGATCCGCGAAGACCCCAACGTTGCGGGATTGCTCTACGCCGGCACGGAAACCGGCATGTATGTCTCCTTCGACGACGGCGCCACATGGGAATCGCTCCAGCTCAATCTGCCCGTGGTTCCCATCACCGACCTCGCGTTGCACAAGGAGATGAAGGACCTTGTCGTCGCCACCCAGGGGCGCTCCTTCTGGATTCTCGACGACCTGCCGGTCCTGCACGAATGGAAGCGCCGCGGCAACGGCTTCTTCCCGGTCGAGCCCGCCTGGCGCATGACCACCGCCCACGCGCCCGTCAACCCGGCCATGGCCGTGGGCGAGAATCCCCCCGACGGCGCGGTCTTCCACTTCTGGCTGGACGAACAGCCCGAGGGCGAAGCCGCGCTTGAGATCGTCGATCCGCGCGGCAAAGTCATCCGCCGGTTTTCCTCGCGGCAGCAACAGGAGAACGCGGGCGCCGCCGAAGAAGGACGGCAGCGCGGCCCCGCTCCGGCGCGCTTCCAGCCCGCCAAAGGCTTCAACCGCTTTGTCTGGGATCTCCGCCACGAAGACGCGAAATCGATCCCCAACCTCATTCTTTGGGCCGGATCCGTGCGCGGCCCCAAGGCCGCTCCTGGCCGTTACCGCGCCCGCTTCTCGGCCGGAAAAGTCTCTTTCGAGACGGAATTCGAAATCCGGAAAGATCCGCGCCTGACCGATGTCTCGCAGGAAGACCTGGAGAAACAGGAGCAATTGCTGCTGCAAATTCGCGATAAACTCACGGAAATTCATGAGTCGATCCTGAAAATCCGCACGGTCCGCGCGCAGGCCGAAGCCTGGGGCAAGCGGGACCCGTCCCTCGAGAAGCCCGCCCGCGAACTGGCCGCGAAACTCACCGCCGTGGAAGAGGAGCTGTACCAGACGAAGAACCGCTCTTCGCAGGATCCGCTGAACTACCCCATCAAGCTGAACAACAAGCTGGCCGCCCTGGCCTCCGTCGCCGGCGCCGCCGAAGCCCGCCCCACGGCGCAGAGCTACCAGGTCTACGAGGATCTCGCCACCCGCGCCAATGCGCAGCTCCGCACGCTGGACAACCTGCTTAAGAAGGATCTCGACGCCTTCAACCGCCTGGTTCGCGAAAAGAACCTGCCCGCCGTCGCCGTCCCCTGAAGCGGCGGGGCGCTTCTGGGCTGAAGACAGCGTGGTGCGCTCCGGCAGCGCGCCACGCACGCGTTTTCAGAACTTGCGCCGGGCTGCAAAATTGGTTTTCCCCTGCCGGGGACCGCTCCTTCCGGGCGCTGTGCGCCCTTCAGTCGCGGCACAGAAGGCGTTTCGCGCCGTCCAGTCCCGGCACGGAACACCGCCTGCGCCGGGTCAGCCGCGGCTACAGGCCGTGCGGCCGGCTTCAGTGCCGCGCACGAAGGCCGCGAAGCGGCCCAAGTAAGCGGCCAGCCCCGCCGACCGCTCCTTCCGGGCGCTGTGCGCCCTTCAGTCGCGGCACAGAAGGCGTTTCGCGCCATCGAGCAGCCGCACCGGACACGGCTCGCGGCGCGCTTCACCGCGCCGCTTCCACGATCATCCGCTCGATCTCTTCCCACACCTCGGGCAGGTATTCTATCCGCGCGTGCTCATCGAGGAAGAACCGCTGGAGCCAGCCATGCTCCTCCGCCTGCACCTCATCGCGCCTCTTGAACGTCAGCTTCCGGTTGAACAGGATCTGCGTCCTGGCCGGATCCGCCGCCCGCAGCTCCGGCGCGCCCTTGATGTAGAGATGCTCCCGCTGGTAGTAATTGACTGCGCGCCGCACATTGGGCGGCACGACGTAGGAATCCCGCCCGAAGCTGTCCACGGTGATCAGCAGAGGCACTGCCACGCCCCACTCGTTCAGCTTGCGGCTCAGCCGCAGCGCCGCCCGCCCGCCGAGGCTCTGCCCATACAGGATCACCGAACCGTGAGCCGCCTCGTCCGGCTCGAGCTTTCCGTTGCGGTTGAAGTCGAACGCCTTGGCCACCAGCTCCTCGGCCAGTTCCAGGCTGTGGTTCTCCACCGTCTCCACGTGCACGCCCGGCAGCCGCTTGCGTTTGACGGCGATGGCCGTCCGCCGGATGGCGCGCGTCGGATTGTCCCACCGCTCCCATCCGCCAACGATGCCGATCACGAGCCGATCTCCGCGCTCCACGGGCAGAGGCGTGGTGAAGTCGGAGAACTCCTGCTTCCTGCTGTCGCCGCGCGCCGCCGCAAGACTCAGCGCCGCGGCCGCGAGGATGAGACTGAGACCCCGCATCTGGCTTAGTCCCGTTGTACCAGAAATCGCGCGCCCCTACCCTGATTTCGCACAATAACAGGCATGGCTCTGGATCCGAACCGCGCCACGCCCGCCGAAGCCGGTTTCTCGATGCCCGCCGAGTGGGCCCCTCATGCGGCCACCTGGCTCACCTGGCCGCAGAACGAAAGCGACTTTCCCGGCAAGCTCGACGCCGTGCGCTGGGCGGTGGCGGACTTCATCGCCAAATTGAGCCGCGGAGAACGCGTGCGCCTGCTCACCGGCAGCCTCCGCGCCGAGCAGGAGGCGAGGGCTTATCTCAGCCGCGCAGGGGCTTCCCTGCAACGCATCGACTGGATCCGCCACCGCACGGACCGCGGCTGGATGCGCGACTGCGGCCCCGTGTTCGTGGCCCGCTCCTCGCCCGCCCCCCGCCGCGCCATCGTAGACCTGCACTTCAACGGCTGGGCCAAGTATCCGGACTGGCGCAAGGACGGCCGCATGCCGGCCGCAGCCGCCGCCCGGCTGCGCCTGCCCCGCTTCGACGCCCGCTGGAACGGGCGCCCCTTTGTCACCGAGGGCGGCGGCATTGAAGTCAACGGCGCGGGCACGCTGCTGTCCACCGAGGAGTGCTATCTGGACCCGAAGACGCAGGTGCGCAACCCCGGCTTCACGCGCCGCGACTATGAAGCGGCCTGGCGCGCGTGGCTCGGCGCCGCAAACGTCTTCTGGCTCGGGCGCGGCATCGCCGGAGACGACACCCACGGCCATATCGACGATCTCTGCCGCTTCACCGGCCCGCGCACGCTTGTACTGGTGCGCGAGAAAAGCCCGCGAGACCCCAACTACCGACCGCTTGAGGAGAACTGGGAGCGGATTGCGGATCTGCGCCTGGAAGACGGCTCGAAGCCGGAGATCGCCGCCCTGCCCATGCCCGCGCCCGTCATCTTCAACGGGCAGCGTCTGCCGGCGAGCTACGCCAACTTCTACATCGCCAATCACGCCGTGTTCGTGCCCACGTTCAACGATCCCAACGACCGCGCCGCCCTGGGCATTCTGTCTGAACTGTTCCGCGGCCGCGCGGTCATCGGCATTCATGCGCTCGATCTCGTCTGGGGGCTGGGAACCCTGCATTGCCTGTCGCAACAGGAGCCGCGGGCGTAAGCCTTTGCGCCCGCAGCCGGGGACGTAGAATGGAGATCCGGAGGCAGGCATGCATTCTCAAGAGATCCTGGCCAGGCTTGGCATCGGCGATTCGAACCCGGGCGCGTGCGGGTCCGCGTGGATCGACCATCCCGGCGGAGGCGAACTGGTCAGCTACAACCCTTCCACCGGCGAACCACTGGCGCGCGTGGACATGGCTTCGGCCAACGATTACGAGCAGGTGGCCGCCGACGCCCACGAAACGTTTCTGCGCTGGCGCCTCCACCCCGCCCCGAAGCGCGGCGAGGTGATCCGCCAGATAGGCCTCGCCCTGCGCGAGCACAAGCAGGAGCTGGGCGCGCTGGTCTCGCTGGAGATGGGCAAGATCCTGGCCGAGGGTCTCGGCGAGGTGCAGGAGATGATCGACATGGCCGACTTCGCCGTCGGTCTCTCGCGCCAGCTCTACGGCCTCACCATGCAGAGCGAGAGGCCGCAGCACCGCATGTACGAGCAGTGGCACCCGCTCGGCGCGGTGGGCGTGATCTCGGCCTTCAATTTCCCGGTGGCGGTGTGGAGCTGGAACGCCTTCATCGCCGCCGTCTGCGGCGACACGGTGATCTGGAAGCCGAGCTCGGAGACGCCGCTGTGCGCGGTCGCCGTGCAGCGGATCTGCCAGAAGGTGCTCGAAGACAACGGCTGGCCCGGCGTCTTCACTCTGGCCATCGGACGCGGCTTGACAGTGGGCGAGCGCCTGCTGGCCGATCCCCGCGTGCCGCTCATCAGCGCCACCGGAAGCTGCCAGATGGGCTACCGCGTGGCCGAAGTGGTGGGCAAACGCCTGGGCCGCACGATTCTCGAGCTCGGCGGCAACAACGGCGTCATCATCGAGCCGGACGCCGACCTCGATCTGGCCCTGCGCGCCGTGTTGTTCGGCGCGGTGGGCACCGCCGGCCAGCGCTGCACCACCATCCGGCGGATCTTCCTGCACCGGGAGATTGCGGCGGCGTTTACCGAACGGCTGAAACACGCCTACTCGCAGATCCGCATCGGCGACCCGCTCGACGAGCACACCCTGATGGGGCCGCTCGTCAACGCTGCGGCTGTCGAAGACATGATGGACGGCCTGCGGCGCGCCGCCGAACAGGGCGGCGAAGTGATCTGCGGCGGCGGGCGGCTGCCGCGCGCCGGCTATTTTGTGGAACCCGCACTGGTGCGGGCGCGCGCCGACATGCCGATCGTGAAGGAAGAGATCTTCGCACCGATCCTCTATCTGATCGAGTATTCAGACCTCGAAGAGGCCATCCGCTGGCACAACGATGTGCCGCAGGGGCTGTCCTCGGCGATCTTCACGCGCAACCTGATCGCCGCGGAGACGTTCCTGTCGGCGCGCGGATCCGACTGCGGCATCGCCAATGTCAACATCGGCACCTCCGGCGCCGAGATCGGCGGTGCCTTTGGCGGCGAGAAGGAGACCGGCGGCGGCCGCGAGGCCGGCTCGGACGCCTGGAAGGCTTACATGCGAAGGCAGACGGTGACCATCAACTGGTCGCGCGAGCTGCCCCTGGCTCAGGGCATCCGGTTCGAACTGTGAGAGGAATCGCCTCCTCCGGGCACTAGTCCCATGTGATGGTGCCTCGCAGGGAGTGGCTCGTCTCGCTGCTGGCCGGGTGCCTGCCAGGCAAGGCCGCCGCCGAACCGCCCCCGGCATCCCCGTGCGCAGCCGAGGCGGACCGGATCACAGCCCTCATCGAAGAACTGGCGCAGGTCAAAACGCAACTGGCCGACGCCGAAGCGCGCCTGGAAAAGCTGATGCGGGCGCTGAGCGAACAGCGCGGCGCGCTCCAGAACCGCCCCTCCTTCGACGCCCTGAAGCAGGCGGCGGAGCCGCCCGCGGACGCGCCCGACCGCAAGCCTCCGGTCGTCCGTTGCGCCGCCATCACCAACAGCGGCAAGCGCTGCACACGCCCGGCAGCGGCCGGTTCGCGCTACTGCCGCCAGCATCAACTGGCTCACCAGAAGTAGCTTCCCCTCAAACCGCGCCGGAACCGCCCGATAAGAAGCGAGGACTTCGAAATCCCCATGGCTCTCATCGAATGGACCCCCGCTCTCGAACTCGGCGTAGAACAGATGGACCGCCAGCACCGGCAACTCGTCAGGATCCTGAACGAACTGCATCAGGCGATGCTCGCCGGCAGCCAGCCCCGGGATCTGATGCGCGTCATGGAAGAGCTGTTGCTGTACACGAAGTATCACTTCACCACCGAGGAGCGGCTGATGGCGGAGGCCGGCTATCCCGGGCGGAAAGGCCATCGGCGGGAACATCAGGGGCTGACGGCAAGAGTCGAGGAATATGCAGACCAAGTGCTCAAGGGCCGGGCGAGTGTTTCGCTGAGCGTCCTGCAATTCCTGAAAGAGTGGATCAACGGGCACCTCCTGGGCGCCGACCGTGAATTCGCCGAGTTCGTGAAGGCGCGCAGCCGCGCCGCCTGAAAGCGCCCGCGGGCATTGCGGACGCCGTGCGGCTCGGCGGTTGGGCCGCGGAATGAACCGCGGCCGGAGCGGGCTGCAGACATGGTCTGCGCCGCGGCTGGAGGAGTCTGCGGCGCAGCACCATGCAGGAAACGCCTGCCGGGGGGGGCGCTACGCACCGGCCACGTGCGGCCCTGTTGCCGCGGCGCCGCGTGAATCTTTACCGCGTATAATCGAATCAAACAGGCAGTCCCCGCCGGACGAAGCGCGGCATGCAGTCCTCGCCCCGCCGGCCAGTGCGATGGGACTGGAGAACTGGGAGGTTCGATGATGACTGCGTGGTTGAGACTGGGCGTGTTTTCCTTCGGCGCCGCGATGATGAGCTGGGCTGCGTCGCCGTCGATTCAGGCAAGCGGAATGTATGTCGAAGCCAGGTCTGCCGACGTCAACGCCGGCTCCTGCTTCATCAACAGCGAAGTGCAACTGGTTGGCAATCTGGCCGTGTTCGGCTGGCAGATCGAGCGCGGCGAGGTCAACGGCGTCAGGATTGACGGGCTGAAAGTGGCCGCCGCCGTGAAGGCCGCCTCCACGCTCGGCGATCTCACCGGCGAACCCTACCCCGTGTTCGCCGTGCTCATCTACGACGAGCGCGCCTCGCTCGAGCAGCGGCAGGCGCTGCGGCTGTTCGCGCAGCGCATGACCGGCGACCTGCTGGAACGCGTCGTGCGCGAGTTCGTCATGCCGATGGAGTTCCGCGTTGAGGGCGATTCGATCCACGAGCGGCGCGTTTCTTTTACGGCCGGCACTCTGGCCTCCATCCGCACACGCGCCATCGAAGAGGGCGACAAGGTGTGCGGGCATGAAGAGACCTTCTACCCGCCGCTCGCGAAGACGGACCACGCCATGGCCGCTTACACGCTTGAGAACCGCTATGCGGCCGATTCCCGCGACGGCATCCAGGCCCGCTGGTCCCTGCCTTACAGGCGCAGCGCGTTTGTGGCCACCTTCCATGTGAACGAGTAGCAGGCGCATTCGCCTGAGCTCACCGCGGTCCGGCGCCTGTCCGCGCCGGACCACTTTTCTTTGCCGCCGCTCCCCTTCTGGCGGGACAATAGTGGCATGCGCGTTCCCACATTCCTGCTCTGGACCGCAACCCTGGCTTCCGCAGCCACGGCGCAGGTGCTGATTCTCCATAAGGGTGACGATTCGCTCGGCATCTACTACGAAGACAGCGGCAAGCTCGAGCAGAAGATCCCCACTGGCGCCAAACCCCACGAGTTCGCGGTCACCCCCGACGGACGTTTTGCGTTTGTCAGCAACTACGGTGTGGACTCGTGGACGGAAGACAAACAGGGGGGCAACACGCTCACCGTGATCGATCTGGCGGCGCGCAAGCCCGCCGGCGAGATCCAGCTCGGCCAGTATCACCGCCCCCACGGCATCCACCTGGGGCGCAGCGGACGGCTCTATGTCACCTGCGATTTTCCGGCTGCGCTCGCCGTGGCGGACAGCCGGACCAGGAAGCTCCTCTACGGGATCCCAGTGTCCGGCAAGCTGCCCCATCTGGTGGCCGTGACGGCGGACGAACGGCAGGCGTGGACGGCAGACTCCGGCTCGGGCACGGTCAGCGTCATCGACTTGCGTGCGCGGCGGCAGCGGGGCTCGGTGGAAGTTGGCGGCGTGCCGATGGGCATCGCTGTCACGCCAGACGAGAAAACGGTGCTTGTCGGGACGCGAACGGCGAACCAGGTGGTTGTCCTTGACGCCGTCACCAATACCGTGAAGCGCAGGCTTGCCGTGCCGGGGCAGCCTTCGCGGATCACGGTTTCCCCGGACGGCAGGTTCGCCTACACGTCGCTGATCGAATCCGGCGAGGTGGCGGTCATCGACCTCGCAACGCTGGAGGAGGTCAGGCGCGCACGCGCCGGCAGCCACCCCGAAGGCATCCGGCTGGATCCGGCCAGCGGCACGTTGTTCGTGTCCGCGCAGGGCGATAACCGCACCGTGCGGTTCCGCCTGCCGGACCTGGAAGTGGTCAAAGTATTCGAAACCGCGGCAAAACCGGATCCGGTCTTCGTGCTCCGTCAGCCCTCGAAAGCGGCGAAGTAGCCGGCGGCGAGCGCCAGCAGGGACAGGGCGGCGGTGGCCGCCCAGAACAGAATGTAGCCTTTCCGTTTCCACCGCCACTGGCGCTCCAGCGGCGTCTCCGTGGCGCGTCCGGCTCGCGGCGCCAGGGCATCCAGCGTCTCTTCCACCGTCAGCGCACACTGCGCAAAGGCGCGGGCGCAGGATTCGAGGCGGCGCCGCGCCTCCGTCGGCGACTCCCGCCATGCCCGCATCTGCGCTTCCACCGCTTCCACTGGTCTGGCCATCCTGATGGAATTGTGCCTGCCGCCGCCGACATGTTGCAGCCGATTTCGCAGATGAAGCCCCCTTCAGACTCTCCTCGCGCGCTGGACGCTAGAATACGGGTACGATGACGACTTTGCGAGTTCTCCAGATGGCGGCTGCGCTGGGCCTTGCGGCGGCCTCCGCGCAGCAACCCAAGCTGCCTCCTCCTTTCCACACGCCTTCGGCCTCCAACCCTCCGCGGGTGATCGAGCGTCCCGACGGCGCCCGGTTGCAGCTGCCGGCGGGCTTCGACGTCGAGGTTTTTGCCTCCAGCTTCGAGCGCCCCCGTTACATGATCCTAGCCCCCTCGGGCGAGATCCTGCTTTCGGACTCCGCCCGTCAGGGGCGCGTCTACGCGCTGGCGGATCGCAACCGCGACAACCGCATCAGCGATGACGAGAAGAAGGAGATCCTGAGCGGGCTTGACCGCCCCTTCGGTCTGGCGCTGTGGAAAGACTACCTCTACGTAGCCGAAACCACTTCGGTGAAACGCTACAAGTACGACTCGAAGAAGCTGGAGGCTCGCCAACCGGAGGAAATTGTGCCGCTGAAGGAAGCAGCCACCGGCCACTGGACCCGCAACATCCTGTTCGACCGCAAAGGCGAAAAGTTCTATCTCGCCGTCGGATCGCAGTCCAACGTCAGCCCGGGCGAGCCGGAGATCCGCGCCGCCATCCTGCGCTTCAACCCTGACGGCACGGGGCGCGAATTCATCGCCACGGGTACGCGCAACCCGATCGGGCTGGCCTTCTATCCCGGCACCGACACCCTGTGGGCGGCGGTGCAGGAGCGCGACGGGCTCGGCGACGATCTGGTTCCCGACTATTTCACGGCCATTCGTCCCGGTGGCTTCTACGGGTGGCCATACGCTTACATCGGGCCGAATGAAGAACCGCGCAACAAGGGGCAGCGGCCCGACCTGGTGGCGAAGACAATTGTGCCGGACGTGGTTCTGCCGGCGCATGTGGCGGTGCTCGACGCCCGCTTCTACACGGGCAAACAGTTTCCTGACCGGTACCGCGGAGGCGCCTTCCTGGCATTTCATGGCTCCTGGAACCGCGCGCAGAGGATCGGCTATTCGGTTGCTTTCATCCCGTTCAAGAATGGCAAACCAGCCGGCCCTGTGGAGGATTTTCTGACCGGATTTCTGCTGGATCCCTCGAAAAAAGAGGTCTGGGGCCGCCCGGTCGGAGTGCTGGAAATGCGCGACGGCAGCCTCCTGGTATCGGATGACGGAGGCAACCGTCTATGGCGAATCACATATTCAAAGCCCTGATCCCCGCTCTAGTTCTGGCTTGCGCGGCGGCGCTGTCCGCCCCGCGCAAGCCCTTCTCCCACAAGTATCACCTGAAACAGGTCACCTCCTGCGAGAACTGCCACAAGGACGCCCCGGCTTCCACGAAGGCCGAGGACAATCTCCTGCCCGACAGCATGGCCTGCGTCACCTGCCATGACGAAGTGGACATCGGCGGGCCGAACAAGTCTGGCGTGGACAAATTCAACCATTCCATCCATGGGGGGATGGGCAATATTGCCGCATTGATTTCAGCGGCAGTGAAGGCGAAAACGTATCTCGGAGATCACCCGCCTTCCCAGGAAGCCCTGGCGAAGATCCAGGATCCCTGCACGGTCTGCCACCGCGGCATTCCGGAAAGCGACAACGTGGAGCACGGCAAGAAAACGGCCGCTCACTTCCCCCACATGGCCGACTGCCTGGTATGCCACGGCGAGATCAAGCCGCCCGACTCCTGCAAGAAGTGCCACGTCGAGTCCACGCCCAATTTCCGCCCCGCCAGCCACACGGCGGAGTTCGCCGACAAGCACGGCGACAAGGACTTCCCCCGCCAGGGCTGCGCCGTCTGCCACGGGCGCAAGTTCACCTGCAAGGGCTGCCACTAGCGCCACGCCGCGCCTCAGCCGCGCCGCCGCTGCTATGATCTGATGCATGAAACTGCGGCCTGCGAATGCATTCATTGGAGCCGCCGTGGCAGCGGCGGTTCTTCTCTCCTGCCAGCCCGCCCGCGACAACCGGCTGGAAGGCGGCCGGCGCGGCGAAGTCCGCAACGGGTGGATTCCCGTGCGGCTTGCCGGCACGCCCGAGCAGATCGGCTATCAGCACGGTTATCTGCTCGCAAAAGAAATTGAAGACGCGCTCGCCGTCACGCGGCTGAGTCTCGAGCACGACACCAAACGCGGCTGGCAGTTCTTCCGCAAGGCTGCAGAGGAAATTTTCTGGCCCAGAGTGCCTGAAGAGTATCAGCGCGAGATCCGCTCGATGAGCGAGGGGCTGAACCGCGCGGGCGTCAAGGCGGACCATCTCGACCTGACGGTTCTCAACGCCAACATCGAGCTGGGCTATTACGTGGCGTGGCTTGACGGCAAAGGCAAGCCAGCCGCGCCGGACCGTTGCAGCGCCTTCGTCGCCACGGGGAGCTGGACCCGCGGCGGGCTGCCCGTGATCGCCCACAACAACTGGTCCGGTTATCTGGAAGGCGCGCGCTGGAAGATCATTTTCGAGATCCGCCCGCAGCGCGGCCACCGCATCCTGATGGACGGCTTCCCGGGCTTCATTCACTCGGGCGACGATTTCGGAATCAACTCCGCCGGGCTCGCCATCACGGAAACCACCATCACCGGCTTCCGCGGCTTTGATCCGGAAGGCGTGCCAGAATTCGCCCGCGCGCGGCAGGCGATGCAGTACGCGTCCTCGATCGACGAGTTCACCGCCTTCATGATCCGCGGCAACAACGGCGGCTACGCCAACGCCTGGCTGGTCGCCGATACGCGCCGCAACGAGGTGGGACGGCTGGAACTTGGCCTGAAGAACGTCACCCTGGAGCGCACCAGCGACGGCTACTTCACCGGGGCGAACTTTCCCGTGAGCCCGAAGCTCGCCGCCGAGGAAACGGTCTTCCCCGTGAACGACCCCTCGGTCAGCGCCAATGCGCGCCGCGCCCGTTGGGAGCAACTGATGGCGGAATTCAAGGGCAGGATCGGCATCGAGGAAGCGAAGCGCTTCCTGGCGGACCACTATGACACGTATGAAAAGAAAGCCGATTCCCCGAACGAGCGCACCCTATGCGGGCACGTCGACCTGAGCCCGCGCGGCATGAAGCCCTGGCAGGACGAGTTCGGCCCGGCGGGCGCCGTCCAATCCAAGGCTGCCGATGCCGGCATGATCCGCGCGATGGAGCTGGACGCGGCGCTTGGCCACTCCTGCGGCATCGGCTTCCGGGCCGAGGATCACCTGAAGAAGCATCCGCAGTTTGAGTGGATGAGGCCGCTGCTGCGCGACCTTCCCTCGCAGCCCTGGACGCGCTTCCGCGCCGAGTGAAAACTCCGGAACGGGCGGGCTCGGCGGCGCCGCCACCGGCTGGCGCGCCGCCTGACCGGATGGTCGAAGGGCGCCGCCCTTCAGCGCGCCATGGCCGGCAGCATTCCTTTTGCGCTGTATTCGAAGGGCACGATCCGGTACCGGTACGCCATCCCATGCTCGCCAACCAGATAGCCGTGTGTGGCGTCGGGGAACGCTACCGCCCGGGCGCGAGCCGGCAGCGTGAACGGACGGGAAGTGAATGTCCGGCCGCCGTCGAAAGAGTAGCTGATGCCCCCGTTTTCTCCCACGCCCACGATGATCTTGCCTTCACCGGAGGCATGAAAGCTTGGCCAGAGCCTCTGCCTCGCGGAACGGTTCCATGTGGCGCCGCCGTCTTCGGTCCAGTGGACTTCCTCGCCGCGGTCTGCGACGGCGATCCCGTGGGTCTGGCTCCAGAAGTGCAAAGAAGTGAACTTGCGCCTCACGTCAGGCACTAGGGCGAGATCCCAGCTCTGCCCTGCATCGCCGGATTTGCCAAACACGGCAACGTAGTCGCCCACTGCTGCGTTGCCGGCCGCGTATAAGACGCCCGGCGCCACAAACTGGGCCGTGAGCCACATGCAGGCGAGGCGCCTCGTCAGCCCATCCACACTGGCTTCCAGCCCGCAGCGCGAGACGGGCTTCCAGCTCTTGCCCCCGTCGGAGGTGATCCGGAGCGTCGTCTGCCACGTTGAATCCGGGTTGTCGATGAGAATCCCCGCCAACGGGCTCGAAAACCACACTCCTTTCGCCGTTCCGCCAGCGGAATGCCGCTCCGACCAGGACTTGCCATCGGCCGTGGCCAGAATCTTGCCCCGCGGCGTCATCGCCCAGGCGTGGCGTTGATCCAGCACATGGAGAAACCGGAGCGGCTCGTCCACGGAATCCGGATCGCCTCCGAGAAGTACGTCCCAGGTGCTGCCTCCGTTGGTGGTGTGGAGGACGGTGGACTTGTCTCCCACGGCCCAGCACTCGTTGGCCCCGGTGCACTCAATGTCATGCAGCCCAATATCCCGGCTGAACGGAACTGGTTCCCAGATCGCCTTCAGTTTCTCCGCAGCCGCCTTGGCCGCCGCCTTGCTTGTGGCAGCCGGCGGCTGTCCCCATGACGCTGCCCCGATCAGAGCTGCCCAGAAAGCCGCCCCGCTCAGACACACACTCATCGCTCCTGCCTGCATCCCAGCACCTCCTCGGGGCAATTCTAGGCGGGATTACCCGTCGAAGCAAGCATCAAGCGGAAATTTTCTGCCCGGCTGGACGTTCTGCGGCATGCGGCCCCAGCCGGGACCGCCCACCGCCAATCGTCCGGCCAACACCCGCGAGAATCGCGGCGCCCGCGGCCCCTGCGCCCCTGGTTCTCTCTTCGCCCGTCAGGCGGATGGAGGCGCCGCCGGATCCGCTTCGGCCTCCCGAGCCGCAGCCGCGCCATTGCAGCGCCGCTGCGCGCCCTGTAGATTCTTCTTCATGCGCGCGCGACGCTGCTTCATCTTTCCGCTATTCCTTCTTCTGACAACTCCTGCACCATGCCAGCGCACGGTGGTCCACATCGTGCCCAACACGCACGGCACCATTGGCGGCTGGCTGGTGGACTTCGATACCGAGCGCAATTACGTGCTCAACAACTATCTTGAGCACCTTGGCCTGGCGGCGCGCAGTCCGCACTACCGTTTTGTCTGGTCCGAAGCGCCCAACCTGATCAGCCTGTTCGAACTCGAACCGCAACGGGAAGCGATGCTCCGCAATCTGATCCGCAACGGGAATGTCGAACTGGTGAACGCTTTTTTCCTCGAGTCTGACGTCAGCCTCGCCGGAGGCGAAACGCTGGCGCAACTGGGCATCGAAGGAATCCGCTGGCACGAGCAGGTGTTCGGACTGCGCCCGCGCTTCGCGTGGGCCATCGACATCACCGGCGCGCACGGCCAGTTGCCGCAGGTGGTGAATAAGCTGGGCCTGGAGGCCGTGGTCTTCACCCGGAACAACCCCGCGGGGCGAACGGCGTTCTGGTGGCGCGCGCCCGACGGCTCGCGGGCGCTGGCGGTCACCGCTCCGCATTACATGGAGCTGCGGGAACTCTTCCAGGCTCGTGACCCGCACGACCCGAAGGCGCTGGAAGCCACGCGCCGCGCCATCGAAGAGCGGCTCCTCTACAGCCCGTCGCCCGGACTCGCGCTCTTCATCGCCGGCGCCAGCGATTACAGCCTGCCGCCCGCAATGGGCGAGCGTGTCGAGGAATTCCTGCATGCATGGCGCGAAAAACATCCTGACATCGAGATCCGCTTCAGCACGATGGCGCAATACCTGGAAGGGCTGCGGGAAGAGATCCGCCGCGGCGCGCAGTTGCCTGAATACACGGGCGGCACGGCGTTCTGCTTCAACGGCTTCTGGAGCGATATGCCCGCGGTGAAACGGGCCTTCCGCCGCACGGAGAGCCTGATGCAGGCGGCGGAGATGGCCGCCGCGTCGGCCAGCCTGCGGCGCGCCCTGCCCTACCCCGCCCTCGCGCTTCAGGAAGCGCGCCTCCTGCTGCTCACCAACATGGACCGCAACACCATCTGGGGTGCGGCGGCGGGCTCGGTGTTCCGCTCGCAGCAGCATTGGGACGCCTGGGACCGGTTCGAGGGCGCGGAGGCGAGGCTTAGAAAGGTATTGGCGGAAGCGCTCGGCAGCCGCGGCGGCGGTCCGGTGCTTCTGTCATCGGTGAATTGGGAACGGACAGACCCTTTCGAAGTCCGCCTGCCCCAGGGCAGGACGCTCGCGGGCGCGCAGTGCGTGGCCGGCCTCGAGGACCCTGCCGCGGCCCGGTGCCGCCTGAAACTGCCGGCCGCGCAGGCTTCGGCGGTGAAGCTGGCCGCCGGGAACCCCGTCTCCATGACGGGCGGGAAGGCGCCGGGCGAGATCAGGACGAAATATTACACGGCGCACATCGACCTGGATACAGGAGAATTGTCCGCGCTGTTGTCCGCTTCCGGCAAGCCGCTGCTGGCGCAGTACGCCGGGCGGGTGCAACTGGAAGAGCCGCCGGAGAAGATCGCGAAGGTGGCCGCCGATTTCATGGCGCCGGCCAGGCAAAGGAGGCCTCTGCCAGCCTGCGCGGCACCCGCCGTGGTGCGCGGATGGCAGGGCCCTCTTGCTTCAGTAGTCGAATCCATCCGGGACTGCCCGGAGGCGAAGGTGAAAAGATACATCTGGTTTTATCATGATTTCTCCAGAATAGATTTTGACATTTCTATCGAATTGCGCCGCAGTGATGTACTGGCCAGTGTCGATTTCCCTTTCGCCGGACGCGTGGACCGCCGCACCCGAGGCATTCCTTTCGGCTTCAGTGAAGGGCCGCCAGAAGAGGACTGGCTCCAGCCGCAGCCGTATTTCCTGGCCCGCGCCTCCGAACACACCCAGTTCGGCTACAGCGCCGCGGTGATGCCTGCGCTCGGCTGGTCCGATTACCGCCTCGCCGCCGGCGGCGGGCTCACAATCGTCGAGGACGGACTGCCGATGCACGAGTTCGCGCCGGACCGGCTGACGCTCGGGCTGGTGAATGCCGTCAGCCAGTACCGCGGACTCCCGAATGACGAACTGCGCGGCGTGGGCCAGCACCGTTTCCGCTTCGGCCTCATTCCGCATGAAGGCGACTGGCGCTCGGTGGAGGCGCCAAAACGCGCCCGCGAATTCAGCGCGCCTCCCCTCTTTTTCGAACGCGGCGAAGCCATGCCCCCGCTGCTGCGCACTTCGGGCAACCTGATGCTGGAAGCGTTGCGGCGCGACGGGGACGACCTCGAAGCGAGACTGGTGGAATGGCGCGGCGAGTCCGGCATGGCATGGGCCGAGGTGCTTGCGCCGCACGGATCGGCGCGGCGGACGAATCTGCTGGGGGAGCAACCGCAGCCGCTCGCGCACGGTCCGCGCTACCGGTTCACCGTGATGCCGCTGGAGATCGTGACGCTGCGCTTCGCTCTCGGCAGCAGGGTGCAGTCAACTGCTCCGCTGCGCACGTGGGAGCCGCTGGTCCCTGAAGCAAAACGTGAAGGACTGAAGTTACGCATCAGAGAAAAAGGCCACCCCCCGCGGCCCTTCTGACCGCGCCCTTCAGGCCGTCTGGCGCCAGCGGCGGCCGAGGTTCAGCTCCTTCCTGGCATATTCCAGCCCGCGCTCCACATGGTCCCGCTGCTGGTGCTGGATGGCGGCGCGGAACGCCTCCGGGATGGGCCTGCCAGGGATGTCCTCGATCACCATCCGGCCCTCGTACGGGCGCCCCTTTCGCGCCAGGTCGAGGAACTTCGCCAGCTCGGCGGCCCGGGCGTGCGGAAACATTTTCCAGAAGTCCTGTTCCAGATATGGAATCACGGCCGGCGGCCTGCCGGTGATCGGCTTGTTGTAAACATGGACGCGCGGGCACAGCTCTCCCAGCCGCTTCACGAAAGCCCGGAAGTCGATGACGCCTTCTCCCAGCGGCACCCACTGCACCGCCACGCCCCGCGGGTGTTCAAAGACAACCGAATCGCGCAAGTGCGCGGATTCCACATACGGCGCCAGCGTCTCGAGAGTCGTCATCGGGTGCTCGAGCACGAACACCGGGTTGCCCGTGTCGAGGTAGACGCCCACCAGATCCTTGCCCGCCGCCTCCACCACTTCGCGCAGCTCCCAGGCTTGCAGATCCTTGTGCACCTCGATGATTGCCTTCAGTCCTCGCCCGGCGAGCTCCGGGCGCACTGAGCGCAGGATCTTGACGGCCCATTCCATGGCGAGCTCCACTTGCACGGGAAAGGCAGCGCGCTCGGAAGCCAGCACGCAGCGCACAAAAGGGGAGCCCATGGCGGCCGCGCGCTCGATGTGGCGGCGCAGCGTGGCGATGCTCTGGCCGATGTCTTCTTCGCGCTTCGGCAAGATTCCGCCGCCGCCGGTTTCCAGATGCAGTTCCAGCCGCCGCGCCATCTCCCGCACCTCCTGCCAGTGCGCGGGCTCCATGGCTCGGGGATCGAGCGAGTCCTGGAGGAAGACCGCATCGAGCTTGTGCGCGGCGGCGAATTCGAGCAACTGCGCATCGTTCCACCGCAGCGCGCGCAGGCAGTAGGTGTTGTAGCCGAGCGGCAGGGGTTGTTCCGCCATGAACGCCATCATACCCGACGCCGCGCCCGCGCTTGATATATGTTGAGGCCGTGATGCGGAGACGCGAATTCGTTCTGTCGATGATGGCGGCGCAGCCGCCGGCGCCCGTGCATGCGCTGCCCGGCTCCGTGCTGGTGCACGAGCACATTCTCGTCGATTTCGGCGGCGTGAAGAACCCGTCGAAATACGACCGCGGCGCCGTGCTGCGCATGGCGCGCCCTCATCTGGAGGAAGTGAAAAGACACGGCTGTGTGCGGCTGCTCGAATGCACGCCGCAGGGGCTGGGGCGCGACCCGTTGCTCATGAAAATGGCCGCGGACCTCACGGGTCTTCAGATCTGGACCAACACGGGCGTCTACGGCGCGGCCAACCGCAGCGGCGTGCCTGAATGGGCGTGGAAGGAAAACGCGAACCAGCTCGCGCAGCGGTGGATCATGGAGTGGAAGAAGGGCATCGACGGCGTCCGCCCCCGCTTCATCAAGACCGCCGTCAACGGCTATCCGCTGGAGGAGTTGGACCGGCGGCTGGTCGAAGCTGCAGCCCTCACGTCGCTGGAAACCGGCATGACCATCGCCTCCCACACCAACGGCGGCGGGAAGGCGGCGGAGGCGCAGCTCGACATCCTCGACAGGCTTCGCTGCCCTTTGAAGAAGTTCGTGTGGGTGCACGCGCAGAGCGAGAAGGACCATGCGTATCACGAACGCGTGGCGCGTGCGGGCGCCTGGGTCGAGTTCGACGGCATCGGACCGAAAAGCCGCGACTGGCATCTCGGATGCGTGCGCTTCATGGAAAGTCAGGGCCTGCTGGAACGGACACTCATTTCGCAGGACGCTGGCTGGTATCACGCCGAAATCCCGGGCGGCGGCGAGTACCGTGGCTACACCTATATCTACACGGATTTCCTCCCCGCCCTCGCTCCGGAGATTCAGAAGCGCTTGATGGTGGAAAACCCGCGGCGGGCTTTCGGAGAGTAGGCGCCCCGGAGGCGCCGGCAGCGCCTCAGGGATTTCCCTGAGAGAAACGGGCGCGGCAGGGCACTGTCTCTTTGACAGGACTGCTGCGACCATGAAGCGACTGCTCCTCCTCCCCGCGGCTTGTTTTTGCCTATCTGTCGCCCTGCCAGCGGTGACTCTCAACTTCGGATCCGACCTGGTGAACGAAACCAACAGCATCGCCACTGCCAACGTCGCCATCCAACCCCACTCTGCCTGGGCGTCCATGGCCCCGTGGCATTGGATCTCGTATGCGAACACGGGCACGGGCCCTGGGGCCGTCTCGCCGCGAAACTCGCCCGGCCCGGCGCGCCCTGCGGCGAGTTTTTTCGAATTCCTGCCCGAGACTGCCTACTTTGTCCGTCTGACCGTGTTTGCCGACGATACGGCGGCCGTGTATCTGATCGACCAGGATCATCCGTCCGGACTGTTGCTGGCGCCGCCGAACTGGCGCCAGGACGGCGCATGCGCGGCAGGTCCCATCGGTTGTCAGCCAGGCGAGGGGCTGCTGCTCGAGTTCGCCGTGAACCGCTTCGGCCCTGCGCTGCTGCGCTTTGACGTGTTTCAGCGCGGCAACGGGCCGTTCGGCCTTCTGTACGGCGGGCAGGTGGACGTGGTGCACACACCGGAAGAAGTGACGATTCTTCTGGTGGCGGGCGGCCTGGCGTGGCTGTGGTGGCGGGAGCGGAAGCAGCGGCAGGCGCGGCAAGAGGGTGCGCGCCCCGGCCGCAGACCGGCAACAGTCAGTGCCACCGCCCGCTGAGCTCCGGAGGCGATTCCCGAACGGGGGCGGCGTTCTTTGCCCGCGGTCATAGCTCGTGTTCCTCCATCCACAGCTCCTGCCTTGATTCGTACTGGTACGACCCAGGCGCCTACCTGGAACTCCGCCCATTCAAAGTCCTATTGGGCCATTCATGCGCGGCCCGGACAATAAAGTTGGGCAGGGCAGATTCTCGCTCTGTAGCTGCGAAGGAGGAACGACTTCGAATGCGAAATCTACTCGTCAGAACGCTTGTCCTGTCAAGCGTGTTTGTTATGGCAGGGTGGGGAACGGTCATCCCGTTTGGTTCCGACCTGGTGAATGAGGGCAACAATAAGACCGCGAGCAACGTCCTGATTACACCACATGGGGCCTGGGGCAGCCTGCCGCCCTACTCGTGGATCTCATACGCCAACACCGGTGTCGGCGCGGGAGCGATCAGCCCTCCAAGCACCACCATCCCCGGCACGCCGACCGCCATCTTCACCGAGTGGCTGCCCGCTTGGACGGGTTCTGTCAACGTGAAGGTCTTCGCCGACGACACGGCGGATGTTTACCTTTTTGACAACGCCAATCCCAGCGGGCTGCTTTTGAAGGCGGCAAACCCGGTCCAGGACGGCGCCTGCGCCGCAGGTCCCATCGGCTGCCAGCCGAATGAAGGCTGGACTTCCGGTTGGGTGCCTGTCGACTTCAGCGGCGCAGCCTGGCTGGAGATCCGCGCTTACCAGCGCGGCGGCGGCCCCTTCGGTGTGTTGTATGGCGGTGAGGCGCAGGTAGTGCCCGAACCCGGCACTTATATCCTTCTCGGCGCAGGCCTGATCGGCCTCGGCCTGCTGCGCCGGATGCAGCCTTCGCGCCAGTAAGCCGGAACCCTACAGCGGCGCCGCGCCGCGATCGTTTGAGAAGCCCCGCCCTCAACAGCGGGGCTTCTGTTTTTGGTGCCCACGGGCTGCGGGCTTCCCGTACCCGCCACCGCCCGGCGTCTCGATGCGCAGCCGGTCGCCCGGCACGGCATCGAAGCGAACCTTCCCCGGCAGTCTTTGCATCCGTCCGTGGCGGATCAGGACGTTGCGCCCCGGCTTGCCCGGCTCGCCGCCGGCGAGCCCGTACGGCGGACGCTCGCGGCGGTCGGAAAGAATCGTCACCTCCGCCGGCGTCCGGAATTCGAACTCACGCACCAGTCCGTCGCCGCCGCGGTGCCGCCCGCGCCCGCCCGAGCCGCGCCTGACGTGATAGGCGCGCACCAGCACGGGAAACGCCTGCTCGAACGCTTCCACCGGCGTGTTCCAGGAGTTGGTCATGTGCGTATGCACGCCGCTCTGCCCATCCGAATGCGCGGATGCGCCCATGCCGCCGGCGATCGTCTCATACCAGGCGAAGCCCGCACCGCCAAAGCTGAGATTGTTCATCGTGCCCTGCGACGCCGCCGGAATCCGCTCCGGCACGGCTTTCGCCAGCGCCCCCAGCAGCACATCGGTGATGCGCTGCGACGTCTCCACGTTGCCCGCAGCCATCGCCGCGGGCGGCAGCGCGTTGACCAGCGAGCCCGGCGGCGCAATCACTTTGATGGGCTCCAGCAGCCCCGCGTTGGCCGGCACGTCTTCGCCCAGCAGGCACCGGAACACATAGAACACCGCAGCCAGCGTGATGGCATAGTTGGCGTTGACCGGCGCCGCCGCCTGCGGCGAGGTGCCGGTGAAATCGACCACCGCGCGGCGGCGGCTCAACGCAACCACGGCGCGGATCCGCTCGCCTTCGTCGAGGAAATCCTCGAACTCATACCGCCCTTCGGGCAAGGCAGCCAGGCAGGCGCGCATCATCGCCGCCGCGTATTGCCGCAGCGCCGCAATGTTGCGGTTCAGCCGCTCCAGCCCGAACGCCGCCGCCGCCTCTTCGATGCGCTGGATGCCGCGGCGCATGGCCATCCATTGCGCCAGCAGGTCGCCTTCGCGTTCTTCCGGCGTGCGCACATTGGCCAGGATCAGCTCCAGGATTCCCGCGTCTACGCGCCCCTCGCGCACCAGCAGCACCGGCGGAATGCGCAGCCCCTCCTGATAGATCTCGCGCGCCAGCGGCATCGAGCCGGGGCTCATGCCGCCGACGTCGGCATGGTGCGCCCGGGAGGCGACATAGAAAGCAGGCTTGGCGCTTCCGAGCCACACGCCCGACACGGCGGTGATGTCAGGCAGGTGCGTCCCGCCGCGGAAGGGATCGTTGACGATGGCCACATCGCCGGGGCGCAGCTCGATCGAATCGAGAACCCCGCGAACGCTCAGCGGCATCGCTCCGAGGTGCACCGGCATATGGTCGCCCATGGCAACCGTCTCGCCGTCGGCGTCGTAGAGCGCGCAGGAGTAATCGCGGCGCTCCTTGATGTTGGCTGAAAACGCCGTGCGCCGCAGCACGGCGCCCATCTCTTCCGGAATCGAGACGAGAAGCTGGCGGAAGAATTCGAGTTCGACGGCGTCTGTGGCGGGGCGCTTCATGGCCGTGGAGTCCCGGGTGCTGGCGGAGGTTCCTGCGGCTCGGGCGCGGGCTTGCACTCGCCGAAGCGGACCGGGAAGCGCGCCGCCACCGCATAGCCTTTGCCCGTGTCGCGTTCCACCAGATACTGCTGCGCGCGCACGTCGGTGCGGATGCGCCACCCGGTGGCCCGCGGCTTGGGCGGCGGGAATGGCCTCGGGCCGGCTTCGCGCAGCATCCACGATTCGCCCCCCGTCATCGTCTCCCAACGCTGGTAGCGCTGGCGCGGCTCGCCGCGGCGTTGCAGGAACAGCACGCCCTGCGCGCGCGATTCGAAACGGAACGAGTCGATGGCGCCATAGGAGGACTCCTCCAGAACAGGAATGCGCCTCCATGTTTTGCCGCCGTCGGCCGTCTTCAGCAGGAACGGATCACGCGGCAGCGCGCCGACAATGTGCCCCGAAACCCAGCCGGTCTCGGAGTCCACAAACTGGATGTCGTCGAGCGTGATGCCGCGCAGACGCGCGTGCGGCTCCGTCCACGTGCGTCCTTCGTCTTCGCTCATCAGCAGCAGGGACCACAGCGTCGCCGCACTCGTATGGAAATTGCCTGTGACGAACACGCGCCCGCCCGCCGGCTCCACGGCCGCCAGCTCCAGAAAGATGTTGCAGGCGTCGCGGATCGAGCAGTCCAGCCCGAACTCGGCGATCTCCGCGTCGCCGCACACCGGCGCCTGGATCTGCGCCGCCGCGGGCGGCTGCACGGCCTGAAGCAGCAGGAGCGCGGCCCAGAGGTTCATCGCTTCAAGCCGATTGTAGCCGGAGGGGCGGCCTCTCCGCCCTGCCATGCTTCCAGCCACTCTTGCAGTTGCCCGAGCAGCGCGCACGTATGGATCCCACGGTGCTCGGGCAGGTAGCCGGCCAGCTTCCGCATCGCGCGCCGCGCCTGAAGCACGGCGCCGGTGCGATTGCCGTGCGTGGCATGGTGCCACGCTACGGCGCAGTGCACGAGGGCCTGCACAAAGAAGCGCTCGGCCCGCGCGGCGCGGTTCCACGCTGCTTCCAGTTCTTCGTGCGCCTCGTAATAGAGCCCTTGGTTGAACAGCCCGATGCCCCGCTGCACTTGCGCCCCGGGTTCCGCCATGATTGTAGTGATGCGCTCCACACTATTTTGGCTCTTGCTTCCGGCGCTCGCCATTGCGGGCGAACCGGTGCGCCCCTCGAAGAAGATCGTGCTCTTCAACGGGCGGGACCTGACGAACTTCTACGTCTCTCTCAAGGACACGGGACGCGAGGACCCGAAGGGCGTTTTCACCGTGCGGAACGGAATGATCCGCATCTCGGGTGAAGCCTGGGGCGGCTTGACCACGGAAAAGGAATACGCCGACTACCGGCTGGTGGTCGAGTGGAAATGGGGCTCGAAAAGCTGGCCGCCGCGCGAGAAGAACGCCCGCGACAGCGGCATTCTTCTCCACGGAACCGGCGAGGACGGCGCTGCGGGAAACGGGTGGCTCGAGTCGATCGAATATCAGATCATCGAGGGCGGCACGGGGGACCTGATCCTGGTGCGCGGCGCCGCGCGCCCGCGCGTCACCGTGGAGGCAGAGAAGCGCTCTGACGGGCAGCTTTACTGGAAGCCCGGCGCGGAGCGCGTCACCCGCGACCAGGGTCGCATCAACTGGTACGGGCGGGACATGCAATGGCAGGACAGGCTCGGCTTCCGCGGCGCAGCGGATGTCGAGAAACCCTTGGGCCAGTGGAACCGCAGCGAGATCATCGCCCGCGGCGGCGATCTCACCTTTTATCTGAATGGGCGGATGGTCAATCAGGCGTTCGATTCCACGCACCGCCAGGGCAAAATCCAGATTCAGAGCGAGGGCGCGGAGATCTTCGTGCGCAAGGTCGAGCTGCACCCGCTGCCGCGGAGCCTGCGGCAATGAACTGGTGGCGCAAGCTGTTCTCGCACAAGCCGCCGGAACCGCTGCGCGCCGTGCCCGCCGTACGCCGGCAGAAGAATTACCCTGCCGCCAGCGGCTACTCCTACGAATACTTCTACGAAGGCTTCCGCGACGAAGGCGGCTGCCGCTGCCATGTCTTCACGGTGAGCGCCGACCGCAAGGAATGGTTCGAACTCCGCGTGCTTGTCGAAGACCGGGCGATCGATGCCTGGACCGCAAAGCACGGCCGCCCTCTGGCCGATAACGAGCGCTACGCCATCGCCAAAATGGCCCTGTTCGAGGCCTTCGACGAACGCCCGGATCCCCAAACCATCCAGCTCCCTGTCCGGGTGGGCATCGCCGATGCGGAGCGCCTGCTCAATCGGCTTGGCGTCTGATCAGAACCCGGAGAACTCAGTCCAGCCCACCGGCAGCCACACCGGTGGCCCCGTTGGCGCCATGTGCAAATATCTACGGCGGAGCCTAACGTTGGGCCCGGCAACGCGTATAAACTCCCGTATGCGAATCCTTCACACGCTGGCAATGGCCCTGCTGGCGGCCGCGCTGCCCTCCCTATGGAGCCAGCCCGCCCCCGCGGCCGGCGAACGCGCCCTGCGGGCGTGGCTCGAAATGTTCAACAGCGGCGACGCCGCCAGAGCAAGGCAGTTCCACGAGCAATGGGTCGGAGAAGGAGATGCGCCTCTGGAAGAGCGCGTGAACCGGGAACTGGAACTGCGCAAGCAGACCGGCGGCTTTACGCTTCTGAAGATTCTCGAGGCCACGGAATCGCGCGCGTCAGCCCGGCTCCGGATGAACAGTTCCGGCGGCGCCTTCATCATGGAACTCGAACTGGACCCCGCGCCGCCGCACCACATTTCGATGATCGGCCTCAGCCCCGACGAGCCCGCCGGCCCGCCGCCGGAACGGCTCAGCGCCGCGGGTTTCGCCGCCGCCGTGCGCGAGCACCTGGACAGGCTTGCCGAGGCGGGACGGTTCTCCGGCGCGGTCAGCGTCACGCACAACGGGAAGGAACTTGTGCGCGGCGCCTGGGGCCTGGCCGACCGCGAACAGAAGATCGCCAACCGGCCGGACACGAAATTCAACCTCGGATCGATGAACAAGATGTTCACCGCCGTGGCCGTGGCGCAACTGGCGCAGGCCGGCAGGCTCAGCTTCCAGGATCCGGCCGGCAAGCACCTCACGGACTACCCGAACCGCGAGATCGCCGAGAAGGTTACCATCCACCACCTGCTGACTCACACCGGCGGCACGGGCGACATCTTCGGCCCGGATTTCGACCGCAACATCGAAAAACTGCGGGACCTGAAAGACTACGTGACGCTGTACGGCGCCCGCCCTCCGCGCTTCGCGCCGGGCTCGCGCTGGGCCTACAGCAATTACGGCTTCATCCTTCTCGGCCGCATCATCGAACAGGTCAGCGGCATGAGCTATTACGACTATGTCCGCGAGAAGATCTTCCTGCCCGCCGGCATGAAGAACACAGCCAGTTACTGGAAAACCGAGGAAGTCGACAATCTCGCCCGCGGCTACGACGCCGGGCCGGGCGGCACGTACAAGCGCAACGACGGCACCCTGCCCATGCGCGGAACCTCGGCCGGCGGCGGCTATTCCACCGTAGACGACCTGCAACGATTCGCCGCGGCGCTGCTGAGCCACAGGCTGCTCGATGCGAAACACACTGCGCTGCTCACCTCCCCGCAGGCCGGGACGGGCCGCCGCGGCGCTTACGGCTACGGCTTCACCGTCGGCGGCGACGGCCGCTGGAGATGGTTCGGCCACGGCGGCGGCGCTCCGGGCATCAACTCCGATCTCAAGATCTTTCCCGAAACCGGCTACGTCGTGGCCGTGCAGTCCAATCTGCCGCCCTCGGCCCAGCGTGTCTCGGACTGGATCACCCCGCGCCTCCCGGAGCCTCGGTGAGCGGCAGCACTCCGCTCGCAGATCCGCGCGAAAGCGTCTGCGCCACGCCGCGCCGCCGCGGGAGCGCTGCAGGCCCCTACCGGTTGTACCGGAGCCCAAAACCGAAGCGGAAGAGCGGATCCTCCAGATCATGCGCCGCGTCCGCATTCTGCGCCGCCACCGAAGGCATGTCGCTCGGCAGATTGAACGGCAGCTTCCCCGCCGGCTTGTGCTCGCCAAACACAACTGAAAGCAGAGCGCTGTCTGTGATGCCGAAGGAAGCAAACACGCCTGCCACCGAGTCGATGAACTCCGTCAGGATCGTGGGCCGGTCCATCTCCACAATCACGATCGTGGGAACCCCGGATCCGGCCAGCTTGAGCACCTCGTCCAGTTGCCCCTGATTGGCCGATCCGGTATAGGCGAGCGTGTTGCCAAGCACGAGCGGCACCTGCACCGGCGCCGCGCCGCTCCCTTGCGGGCGCGCACCCCGGCCTCCGCCCGCGCCGGCCCTTCCGCCGCCTCCAAAGCCGAAGCCGCCACCGAACGGATACACGATCGCCGGCGTGGCGATCTTGATCAGCGCGAAATCCGCCTGTTTCGGGTCCTGCACCACGGCGCCGTATTTCGCCGCAGCGGAGGCCTCCAGATTCTGCACATAGATTTTCTTCCCTGCCGGAAGAGGCAGGATATCAGCCGTGTTTTTCAGCAGAACGACACTGCGGAGCTGAGCCTGGTATCCAGCCTTCACATACTCATCCCGCCCCACAATTTCTCTGGCCTTGTCCGGATCGACATAGGGATTTTCGAACAATCCCAACAGAAATGTCGCACGCAAAATGCGCCGCGCCGAAGCCGTGATCCGCTCCTCGGAAATGCTGCCTTCCCTGACGCATTGCAGCACGTACTTCGGATCGTTTTCGCTCAGGATCTGGTCCACGCCGGCGAGGACCATCGTTTTGTGCCGGTCTTTCTGTGACAGATGCTCCACGCCCCAGGGCATGTTGCGCAGAGTGTCGGTGATCACCACGCCCTGAAATCCCAGCTTCCCCCGCAGCAGATCCGTGATGATGGCCTTCGAGAAATTCACACCCACCGTGTCCTTGCCGGCGGGGATCATGTAGCCGCCCATGACAGCCCCGGCGCCGGCTTCGATCGCCGCACGGAAAGGCGCCACATGATAGTCGAACTGATTGGCTGGATAAATGGTCCATTTCCCGTATGAACTGTGCGGATCGTAACCGTCTTTTACCGGCCCGTCGCCCGGAAAATGCTTGGTTACCGTGAGGACGCTGTCCGGTCCGAGCTGCTTGCCCTGGAAGCCCTCGACGAATTCCCGCACCAGCCGCGCCACCCACTCTCCATCCTCGCCAAAGGTGCCGCTGATGCGGTTCCACCGCGGCTCCGTCGCGATGTCGGCCATCGGCCCGAGCAGGGCCCGGATCCCCATGGCACGCAGCTCGCGCGACGTGATCTCGGCGTGCTGCCGCACCGCCGCAGGATCTCCGATCGCCGCCAGCCCCAATTGGCCCGGCCAACGAGACGGACCGGCAGGCGGCGCGGCTCCCGCCGGCCCCATCTCCACGCCCATCACCGCCCGCCGGATGCCGCTCCGCGGGTTGTCGCTTGGAACCATGGGTATGCCCAGTCGCGACGATTCAGCGATCTCCTGAAGGCCGTTGATGAACCTGGCCGTGATCTCGGGCGCTTCATTGCCCGGCCGGATCACCGCCCACCGGACGCCCCGTTTCAGGATCAATTCCCGCGCCGGCGCCGGTTCCACCGGCTCGACGTTGTAAGGGTTCACGCGTCCCCGGATCGCCCGAGCCACGCCTGTGGGCTGGACCTGCGGCGCCGCTCCTCCGCCGCCAAATGAACCCATCCGGTCGGTCACCTCTCCGTTCGGCCCCATGGCGCCCTGAATCGAGGCATGGAACATCAGCCCCGCCTTCTCCTCCAGCGTCATGCGCGACAACAGGTCTTCCACCCTGCGTTCCGCGGGCAGGCGCCAGTCCTCGTATGGATCCACCTTTCCGTTCCTGTTCAGGTCCTTGAACGTGAGCCCGCCCACCTTCAGCAGCGGCGCCACCCGGGCGGAAATCTGCGGCTGTGGGCGCTGTTGCCCAACGGCGGAAGACCAGGCGAGAGCGAGCGCCACAATGGGGAAGCTCATGCGGCGCACAAAGTAGTAGTGGAGACCGTGCATCAGGACACCTCGGAAAGATTCCCGGACAAACCGGTTAGACGACAGGCAGGTTCCGCACGTAACGGCGCCCCACCGGTTCTTCCGGCGCCTGCCGCCTCAGCCACCCATCCGGCCCGCCGGAAACCGGGAACAATCCGGCCGTCCACCGCGTATGCCAGCATGATAGCCTGACGCCGTCTTGACAAAGGAGATCCTGATCCTTATGAGACACCCGTCCGTATTTCTGCTTCTGTGCACTCTGCTCGGTGCGCCGCTGCCGGCTCAACTGCCCCCGCTGATCGACCGCGATCTGTTCTTCGGCGAAGTGGAGATCGCCGGGGCGCAGATCTCACCCGACGGGCGATTCATCTCGTTCCTGAAGCCCTACCAGGGCGCGCGGAACATCTGGGTGAAGAGGGCCGAAGAACCCTTCTCCGCCGCGCGTCCGGTCACCGCGGAAACCAAACGCCCCATCCCGGCCTATTTCTGGTCCCGGGACTCGAAGTTCATCCTCTATGTCAAGGACCAGGACGGAGACGAGAACTTCAACGTCTATGCCGTCAGCCCGTCCGATGCGCCGCCCGCCGGCGCGCAAGTGCCTGTCTCCCGTAATCTCTCCAACGCCAAAGGCGCGCGCACCATCATCTACGAAGTACCCAAGTCCGACCCCGCCCACATCTTTATCGGCCTCAACGACCACGACGCAGCCTGGCATGACCTCTATAAGCTGAACCTCGCCACTGGCGAGAAGACGCTGCTGCGCCGCAACACGGACCGCATCACCGGCTGGGTTTTCGATCACAAGGCTCAACCGCGCCTCGCCACCCGCTCCGCCGCCAACGGCGACACCGAGTTCCTGCGCATCGACGAAAAGGGCTTCACGAAGATCTACTCCTGCTCGGTGCTGGAAACCTGCCAGCCCGTGCGCTTCAACGAGACCAACACGAAGTTCTACTTCATCACCGACGCCGGCGACCTGAACCTCTCCCAGCTCATGCTGATGGATCCTGCCACCGGGCAGGCGGCGCTCGCCGAGAAGGATCCCCTGAACAGAGTCGACTTCACGGGCGCCATCTTCTCGGAGGTCACCAACCGCCTGGTCGGCACGGTCTACGAAGACGAGCGTGAACGGATCTACTGGAAGGACAAGTCATTCGAAGCGGACTACCGGTGGCTCCAGAAGCAGTTGCCCGGCTACCGGATCAGCTTCGGCTCGCGCACGGCGGACGAGACCCGGTTCATCATCAACGCCGGCCGCGACACCGACCCCGGCCAGGCCTTCGTCTTCGACCGCAAGGCGCGCAGGATCACATTCCAATACAAGCTGCGCGAAAAACTGCCCCGCGAGGCGCTGGCAGAGATGAAGCCCATCCGCTACAAGTCTTCTGACGGCCTGGAAATCCCCGCCTACCTCACGCTGCCCAAGGGCGTCCCGGCGAAGAATCTGCCGCTGCTTGTCGTGCCGCATGGGGGCCCCTGGGCCCGCGACGGCTGGGGCTACAACACGCTGCATCAGTTTCTCGCCAACCGCGGTTACGCCGTGCTCTCGATGAACTTCCGCGGCTCCACCGGATACGGCAAGAAGTTCCTCAACGCGGGCAACCGGCAATGGGGCGAAAAGATGCAGGATGACATCACCTGGGGCGTCAAGCATCTCGTCGAACAGGGCGTCGCCGACCCGAAGCGCGTTGGCATCCTGGGCGCCAGTTACGGCGGCTACGCCACGCTGGCGGGCGTCGCCTTCACTCCGGATCTGTACGCCGCCGGCGTGGCCATTGTGGCGCCATCGAACCTGATCACGCTGCTCGATTCGATCCCGCCCTATTGGGAGCCCATCCGCAAGATGTTCTACGAGCGCATGGGCGATCCTACCAGACCCGAAGGAAAGGCGCAGCTCGAGCGCCAATCGCCGCTCTTTTCCGCGCAGAAGATCCGGACGCCGCTGATGGTCGTGCAGGGCGCCAACGATCCGCGTGTGAAGAAACGCGAATCGGACCAGATCGTCATCGCGCTGCGAGACCGCAAGTTCCCTGTCGAATACCTCGTGGCGGACGACGAAGGCCATGGCTTCGCTCGTCCCATCAACAACCTCGCCATGATCGCGGCGGTCGAAAAGTTCCTGGCCAGGCACCTCGGCGGGCGCTTCCAGGAGTCGATGACGCCTGACGTGGAAAAGCGGCTGAAAGAGATCACGGTGGATCCGTCCACAGTCAAGCTCCCGTCGATGCCCGCTCCCGCCGCATCCTTGCCCTCGCTGGCGGCGCCGCCCTCCACACAGCCGCACTCGTTCAAGGCCCGGATCGAGGCCGGCCCGCAGAACATTGCGCTCCAGATGAAATCCGTGATCGAGCAGACGCCGGAAGGCTGGCGCGCCACTGACACCATGCAGACACCGATGGGCGAAGCCACGGACGTGACGCTGCTCGATGGCGAGACGTTTGCCGTCCGGAAGCGCACTCTGAAGCAGGGCCCCATGCAGATCGAATTCGGCGTCGAGGGCGGCAAAGCCACCGGCAAGATGCAGATGGGCGCGCAGAGCCGCCCCATCGACATCGCTCTGGAAGGCCCGCTGTTCGCCGACGGCGCGGGCTCAGCCGTGGTTCTGGCCGCCCTGCCCCTGGCGGAAGGCTATTCGATCGCCTACCGCACGCTGGACCTGCAAACGCAGAAAACGAAGCTCTATGCGCTCAAGGTGACAGGCTCGGAGTCGGTTTCGGTTCCCGCCGGCACGTTCGACTGCTGGCGCGTCGAGATCGAGCCAGCAGACGGCTCGCCGGGCAAACAAACGCTCTTCGTAGCCAGGAAAGAACGCCGCCCTGTCAAAATCGAAGCCATCATGCCCCAGATGGGCGGCGCCAAGCTCACGGCTGAACTGGAGCAGTAAGAAAAGCGGACAGAGCCGCAACTTCGCCGGCCCTGTCCGCTCTTGCCCGTGGCCTCCACAACTCCTGGCGGAATATGGCGGCGCACCAGGGACTGCTGGATGGGCCCGCTGCAGCCGCTCTTGAGTCCCGCAACGGGACGCTCAGGCATGCACAGGATGCAATGCGCCGCCGGTGGACGCAAGCCCTCCCGCCGCGCTCCGCCGCTCACCCATACCGCAGCGCTTCCACCGGAGCCAGGTTCGCCACCCTCATCGCCGGCTGCGTCCCAAAGAAGATCCCCACAATCACCGGCACCAGGAACCCCATCGAAACCGCCCAGCCCGGCATGGGCGCCGCCAGCTCCGGCACGGGCTGCCCCGCCAGCATCGCAGCCAGCGAGGCGGAGATGACGCCCAGCAGCGTCCGGAAACTGCGCAATTTCCGGGCCCTCAGGCTGGCGAAGGCCAGCGCTGACACCGCCTGGAGCGTGTGGAGGAACCGTTTGGAACCCTCGATCCAACATGATTTGGTTTCCGCACCACTGCAAGGATGTAAAACAGATAGATAGACTGGAAGCGCAACGCTTGCACCGGCAGGCGCGGACCCATGCCGCGTGGCCGGAGAGAGGCGTGGCGGTCGCCTATGAGTGCGCCAGCCGGTTCCAAGCCAGAGCAGCCCGGACGTCTCGTCATTTGGGAGGCGGAGGCCGAGGAATGCCGCATCGTGTGTTCCGCGGCGCTGCTGGAAGCCATCCGCCGCGAGTGCGTCCTCGCCGCGCGCGGACCTGTGCCGCTTGGGGTCGGCGGTGCTCTGACGGGCGAGTATTCTGGCGGCACGTACCGGATCCGTGCCTGGCATCCGATCCCATGCCGCCACCAGCGCGGGCCTTCCTTCCTGCTGACCAAAGAGGAAGTGGCCGGTTTGAAGGAATTCCTTTCGCAATTGCCGGCAGGCGCCGGAAAGGCGGAGGATATCATCGTCGGCTGGTTCGTCTCGCACCCCCACTCGGGCGCTGTGCTGAGGGATGACGAAATCAGCCTCCATCAGCGTTTTTTTCGTGCCAGCGACCTGTTCCTGCTGATCGAAATCCGGCCTGACGGCGCCCTCGAGATCGTCGTGCACCGCGGCGCCCGGCCCGTGAATCCTCCCTGGCGCATTCTTCCCGCCCCCTCCGCGCGCGCCGAACCTTCATCTGCCGTGCGGGCGGGGAGTGCGGCAGTCAGCACTGCGCCGGGACACGCTCCGATACCGCGGGGGCGCCCGAAGCGGCAGTCAATCCTCAGGGGTCCGCTGATTCCCGGCCTGTTCCTGTTGGCCGCCTCTCTCAGCGTCCCCGCCTGGCTCTACTTCGACAGGCGGATGCCGCCGCCCATCGACCCCGCAAATTCGCAGCCCTTGCCGACGTTCTCCCTCCGGGTCCAGCGTCAGGGCCGTGGATTCCTCATCCGCTGGAATCCCCTGGAGCCCGCCCTTGCGGGCGCCAGCCGTGTGGTTCTCAAAATCGCAGATGGAAACCGTACAGCCGAGCGGCAGTTGTCTCCGGCGGAAGTGCGGGCGGGAAGCCTCTCCTATGAATCCGCTTCGGCGTCCCTGGTGATCGAACTGCGCGCGGAGACTTCCGGCGGCCGGGCGGTCCGGGAACGCGTTCTGTTTGGACAATAACCACCCACCGGCTTCAGGGCGCGCGCCTGCAATCGCTTTGAGCATGCGCGGCAGATCCCCTGTCCTCATGAAATCAATCCCACTGCCGCACAGGGGAAAGATGAAGAAGGTTCTGTCGGTGATCGCTCTGGCGATTTTCGCCATCACCACGGCGCCCTCGGCCGGCATCGCCGACACCGCCGCCGGCGCCGGAAGCTCCAACACTCCCGGCCCACACAGTTCAGGCTGCCGGGGTTGTGGAAACTCTCAAGGGCCCTGGCGGGTTTACTTTGTTCGCGCCCACCGATGAAGTGTTTTCCAGGGCGCCAGCCACGCCGCCGGAGCGCCGGCGGCCGTTTTTTTCTTATGGGCATTGGAACACCTGCGGAACCGGCATCGTATGATGAAATACAAATCCAGTTCGAGGTTTCCTGTCCCATGCGATGGTTTCGATCCTTTGTTGTTCTCTCTCTTTTCGCCGCGGCCTGCCTCGCCTCCGATGTCGCCGGCCGCTGGAAGCTGGCCGCCAACGCTCCTGATGGCAACACCTACAACGTCACCCTCATCGTGAAAGAGGATGGCGGCAAGCTCACCGGCGTGCTGGACAGCGAGCGCGGCCAGATGCCGCTGGCCAACGTCGCTTACGCTGGCGGCGAACTCCGCTTCGATCTGGTGCTCGACATGGGCGCCATCCCCTTCCGCCTGAAGATCGATGGCGACAAGGTCACCGGCACGCTCACTGCTCCTGACGGAAGCACGGGCTCCGTCACCGGACAGCGCGAGGCGTCCGCCCAGCCCGCGCAGGTGACAGGCAAGTGGGAGATCTCCGCCACCGATCCCGACGGGACCGCCCGCCGCGCCACCATGGATCTGAAGCAGAATGGCGAGACGCTCACCGGGCAGATCGTCATGGATTCGGGCGATGCTCTGCCCCTCTCAGCGGGCAAAGTGACCGGAGACGTCATCAGCTTCAAGATCTCCATCGGCGAGGGCGACGTGGCTGTCACCGGCAAGCTCAGCGGCGATACCGTCTCCGGCGAGTACACCATCCCCACTGGCGAGAAAGGCAAATTCACCGCCCGGCGTGCCGCGCCTGCCACGCTCGCCGGCAAATGGAATGTACTTGCCCGTGACGCCGAAGGGAACCAGATTCGCGCCACGCTCGACCTCAAAGTCGAAGGTGACCGCCTCACCGGGGCCATCGTCACGGAAAGCGGCGACTCCGCCCCGCTGGTCGACGGCAAGGTCCAGGGCGATTCGTTCAGCTTCAAGATCTATGTCGGCGACGGCAACATCGAGGTGAAGGGCAGGCTCGACAACGGCAAGGTTTCCGGCGAATACGTCACGCCCAACGGCAGCAAAGGCGCCTACACCGCCACACGAAGCTGACCCGGGACGCACGCGTCACCCGCCGCGGCCGCGGCTCGTCCGAGCCGCGGCCGTATCATTTTTGCGCTCCTTCACTCCTCCGCCGCGATTGAGTCCATCCGGAGAATTCCCGTCTTCTCGTAAAAAAACGCCGCGAATTTTCACCCTCTTCGGCGCATATTTCTCCGGCGCCTGCTGGCTGCTCAGCACCATCATCTTCCCTCGGGCGTCGATCGGCGCGGATTTCTGCCTGCCGCTCTTCACACATTCGCACACGCACTTCTCATCAGGCTGGATGCTCATGTTCGCGTGGTCGGCGCCGCGCTCCGCTTCATCATGTGCGCGCCCGCCATCTCGATCTGGCGGGCGGGCGGAACAGCGCCACACCTTGCCGCGGTCTGGCGCCCCAAATGACCTGCAAACCCGAGGCCGTTCTGAACCTTCCCAATCCTCAACCGGCCCAGGAAGTTCACTTGCCCGGCAGTCGGCGCCTTCCTGCGCGCGGGGCCGGAGGGGAAGCCATCGCTGCCCGTTCACAGAATGGCTTTCACGATCTTTGCCGGCAGCAGGAACAGCGCGCCGATCAGCTCGAAAACGCCTTTGACGGCCATGCCGAGCAGACTGAACGGCAGCAGCAGCAGCCAAACGATCGGATACAGGATCAACGCCAGCAGCGCCAGCGGCCAGCACAGCACCGCCAATATGCAGAACAGCAGGAACCCGGCCATCGGGCCACCTCCTCGCTGGAAGATACGCCGCCTGAGCCCAGGAAGTTCCCGGAGGGCTTTCCACCGCTTCCGCGCACAAGACGTGGATCAAACAAATGTTCTCAAATTTGTCATTTCCATGGAACGCCGCGGCGCCAGCCTGGGATTGTGGAAAGGCGTGCGTCAACGGTGCCCGGCGCCGGCCCCTCGGTTCCTGCTATGGTGAAGATGCTACGTTTTATCAATGTATTCCACGAGCCCGCTGGGCGCAGCGTCACTGTTTGCGATCCGTGGCTCGTGGCAACATCGGGGACAGATCCCTTCGCGCGTCGCCACGCACTGACAGGTTTCGCGCACGGCCGCCGGTCCGCTCCCGCCTTTCCACGTGTTTTCTTCCTGACGTCCGGCAAGTGACCGGGCATGGAGGTGTGAGTGACGACCCGACGGCTTTTCCTATCTCTGTTGGCCGCGCCATGGCTGGGCAAGAAATCCTTCGCCGCTACTGCGCCCCGCATCGTCGCCTATCGCGTTGACGCGGTCATCGTGCTGTTTTCCCGGCCGATTTTCACGCGCACCGATGTCGGTGAGGGCGTCCTGTACTGCCATGAAGCGGACTTTGCCGAAGAGCGCCGCCTCCGGTTCGCCTTCGCCGCCGGCTCCCGTCCGGAACGGGCGCGCGGCCTGAACCGCTTCGGCTACTTCAGCGAATCGATCCGCGCCGCCGCCGGCAGCACGCCGGAGGCGCAATACTTCGGCTTTATGACTCGCGCAGACGAAAAGAGTCTGAAGGAAGCGGAACGCGCCCTGCACGCCCGCGGAGGAGGCGTGCCCGTCGTCACCATCAGCGGTGAGTTGCGCCAAGGCAGCCATCTCTCGCGCCTGGCCAACCTCGATCTCGAAGCCAGCGCCCGCTGGTCTGTCTGGCCGCAGTGCCTGGCCGCCGCGGCCCGGGCATTTGAGGAGCTCACGCCGTCCCCTGCTGCGCCTGCCCGCAATTCCGCCGCCGAGACGTTCTTGCTCACTCTGAGCCGGCTGCTGGAAAGCTCGGAGCCCAGAGGCGAGACAGCCTTCCTTTACGGCCGGAATCCGCGGCGCCTTGTCTGGAGCCGCTCGGCCGACCGGAAAGCGGGCATCGAGTTCGCTTCTCGCCGCCTCATCGAGTCCGGCAGGACTGTGATGCGTTTCGACGCCGAAACCGTCGATGAGTACAGGAACACCCGCTCCCGCTTCTCTCTCTGGCACGATCCGCAAGCCCGGCCCTCGCTTCCCCTGCGGATCGAGCTCCAGCCGCGCTCTTTCCTGCGTCTGCGCCTGGAAGCCGTGGAAGCCGATACGGGCAGCCTCCGCGCGGAGATGGAAAACAGCTTCGATACCTGGCTTGGATCCGCCTCAGCCCGCCTTCGGGCCGGTCTCTGAAGCTCGTCCCACCGCTTCCGCGGCGTGGTAGGAGGATCGCACGAACGGTCCGGATTCGGCGTGATCGAAGCCCATCTCCAGCGCCGCTCTCCTGTATTCGGCGAATTGCTCCGGAGTCACATAGCGCAGCACGGGCAGATGCTGCAGGGTTGGCCGCAGATATTGTCCGATGGTCACGATCTTCACGCCGTGACGCCGCAGGTCCCGCAGTACTTCGATGACTTCCTCGTCGCTCTCGCCCAGGCCCACCATCAGTCCGGATTTTGTGGGAATGTCGGGACGCAGCTCCGCCGCATAGGCCAGCATCTCCAGCGAGCGCTCGTAGCGCGCCCCGAAGCGCACCTCGCGGTACAGCCGGGGCACGGTCTCGATGTTGTGGTTCAACACGGCGGGCGCTGCGTCCAGCACCGTGCGCATCGCCTCGCGGGAGCCTTGAAAATCCGGCACCAGCACTTCCACGCGGCACTCCGGGATGCTTTCCCGGATGGCGCGTATCACTGCGGCGAAGTGGCCGGCGCCGCCGTCCTTCAGGTCGTCGCGGTTGACGCTGGTGATCACCGCATGCCGGAGCCCAAGGTGCGCGCACGCCTCGGCCACACGGCGTGGCTCGTCCGGATCCACTGCGAGCGGCGCTCCCTTCTGCACTGCGCAGAAGCCGCAGCGGCGGGTGCAAAAATTGCCCAGGATCATGAACGTCGCCGTGCGGTGGTTCCAGCACTCGCCGATGTTCGGGCACGCCGCCGACTCGCACACCGTATGCAGGCGCAGGCCCCGCACCAGCCGCTTCAGGTCCATGTAATTGTCACCCACGGGCGCTGGCGCCTTCAGCCACGCCGGGCGCCTGGGCTTCGCGTCGATGGAGATGAGCACTCCTTTTATGATACCGGCCCGGCGCCCTCGGCCTCGGAAAGCGCCGCCCGCACCTTCGCGCGGAACTCCCCCTCGGGGAGGGATTCCAGATTGATCTCCACGTTCGCGCGCGCTCCCTCCCGCGCAGCCCGCGCCAGCGCCTGCGCCGTCGCCACGTCGGAAGAAAACTTCGCCGGCGCCGCCGCGCGCAGCTCCTTCAGCCGCGACTCCAGTTCGCCCGCCCTGGCGAACACTTCCAGAGGCACGCTGGCGGCCCCTTGCAACGCGCTTTCCACGTACGGTCCCCGCTCGTCCTTCGGGCGGCGGTAAGCCGCCATCACCTCGCGGAACGCCGCCGCGTCACGCTCCACCGCCTCAGTGAAGAAAGCCCGCATCTGTTCGAATTCCGCCGCCTCCAGCTTCGCGAGCCGCGCCACCATCGCGCCCAGCGCCGCCGCCATCGCGGCCGAAGCCGCCGCCGCGCTTCCTCCTCCGGGCGCTCCCGTGGGCGCAGCCAGCGCGTCGAGGAACTCCTTCAGCCCGCCCCGTTCCTCCATCGCCTGCTCCAGCCGGTTTTCCAACACCAGCGATGAGTTGAAGTTCTCGATCTGCAGATAAAAATCGGCCGTCATTTCCAGGGCTTTTCTGGGAATCAACCCGACAATTTCGCTGCCCGCGACGTGGACTCCGTAACGCTCCGCTTCGCGCTTCACGGCTTCGAAAACCCGGTGCACCGGCGTGGATTCGAAGTCTGTCAGGTTCATTGAGACCTGCGCCAGCCCCCGCGAGGCCAGGTCCACGCCCATCGCCTTCACGTGCCGGAAGCCGCCCGACGAGAACCGTATGGCTTTTGCAATCCGCCTGGCGATCTCCACGTCCGGCGTGCGCAGGTTGATGTTGTAGGCGATGAGGAACTTCCGTGCTCCCACTACCGTTGCGCCCGCCGTCGGATGGATTACCGGGTCTCCCGTGTCGGGCGCCCTGTCCGGATTTGTTCCGATCTCTTCGCGCAGAGCCTCGAATTGACCCCGCCGGATGTTTTCCAGTTGCACCCGTTCCGGACGCCGGGCTGCGGCCTCATAGAGGTAGCAGGGAATCCGCAGCCTGCTCCAGAGCTCCGCGGCAGCCCGCTCCGCCAGCCGCACGCACTCCTCCAGAGTGACCCCGGACAGCGGGACAAACGGCAGGACGTCGAGCGCGCCAATCCGGGGATGGGCGCCCCGGTGCTGGCGCAGGTCGATCAGCTCCACGGCTTTCGCCGCGCCAGCCACCGCCGCTTCGACGGCAGTTTCGGGCGGAGCAACAAAGGTGATGACGCTTCGATGGTGGTCCGAGTCCATCTCCAGGTCCAGCACCACCGCGCCGTGAACCGACGCTATCGCCTGCGCTATGGCGCGCACCTTCCCCTCGTCACGCCCCTCGCTGAAATTCGGCACGCATTCAACCAGACGTCTTGCCATGAAACTCTCCTTCCGCCGGCCGTCTCAGAATTTTTCCTGCTTTCACGGTCAGCGCCACCAGGTTGGCGCCAAAATAGTATCCGATTTCCCGGTAATCAGAGGCGTCGAGCACCAGAAAATCCGCCTGCTTCCCCGCTTCCAGCGTCCCTGTCCGGCCGGCAATTCCGAGCACATGGGCCCCGTTCACCGTGGCTGCCGTGATCGCCTGCGCCGGCGTCATGCGCATCTGCGTGCAGGCCAGCGACAGGATCATCTGCATATTCCAGACGGGGCTCGTTCCGGGATTATAATCGGTCGCCAGCGCCACCGCCGCCCCGGCCTCGATCAGCGCCTGCGCCGGAGCGTACCTCGAGCCGCCCAGAAAGAGCACCGAGCCGGGCAGGAGAACGGCGATTGTCTGGGAACGGGCCAGCAGGGGGATCGATGCGCGGTTCAGGTGTTCCAGATGGTCCGCGCTGCGCGCTCCCATTTCCGCCGCCAGCGTGGCGGCGCCCAGGTCCTGAAATTGCGCCGCATGAATCCGCAAGCCGAACCCCAGCCTTTGCGCCGCCTCCAGGTAGCGCCTCGCCTGGACCAGGGTGAATGCATTCCGGTCGCAATAGACGTCCGCGAACCGCGCCAGGCGTTTCGCCGCCACCGCGGGCAGGACGTCCTCGATCAGGTGATCGATCCAGGCATCGGGGCGCCCCTCGTACTCCGGCGGCACCGCATGGGCCCCCAGAAACGTCGGGCAGACGTCCAGCGGATCGCCGTCCAGCGACTGCAAGATGCGCAGGCAGCGCAGCTCGCCCTGTTCCTCCAGCGCATAGCCTGTTTTCGCCTCCACGGCGGTAGTCCCGCACTCCGCCATCCGCCGGAGTTCCCGCTGTGCCTGCGCCTTCAGGCGGTGTTGGGTCATGCCGCGCACCAGCTTCATCGTCGAGAGGATGCCGCCTCCTGCGCGGGCGATCTCCTCATAGTCTTTCCCCTCCAGGCGCCACGAAAAGTCTTCCAGCCTCGGCGCGCCGTACAGCAGGTGCGTGTGACAATCGACAAATCCGGGCATCACGACCCGCCCCTGAACGTTCAGCTCCAGGGCGTCTTTCGCCAGCGACAGATTCTCCACCCGGCTCGAGGGTCCGACGGCAGCGATGCGGCCATTCTCCACGACCATGGCGCCGTTTTCGACGATGGCCAGTTCGTTCATTTCTTTTCCGCGGCGTGGCCGGGCGGCGCCGCGGAGGGTGAGCAACTGGCGGGCACCGCGAATGAGCAGCCGTGATGACATGACAGACAACCTTTTCATCGTATCCGCCCCGGCGCTGCTTGTCGATTCGGAATTGCCTCCTGGATTCCGGCGCAATCCTGGAACCCCCTCCTCAGCCTGCTGGCGTTCCGCTACACTGATTTCGGATGCGGCGCCGTTTCGTGAAAAAAAATGAGGCTAAGCGAGACCAGCCTCCGGCAGGGGAGATTGCCGACCAGTTGCGGGCCGAGTTGGAGAAAATTGTCGCCAGCCCGGAATTCAAAGGCAGTAAAAGGTGCCAGACATTCCTCCGTTATGTCGTAAACAAAACTCTCGCGGGACAGGGGAGCGACCTGAAAGAACGCACACTCGCCGTGGAACTGTATGGCCGTCCGCCGGGCGCCGACCTGGAACACGACAGCGCCGTCCGCGTATGCGCCAGGCACGTCCGTGAGCGGCTGGCGAGATACTACGCGTCCGCCTCCGGAGCCGCCGCCAGGTGGAGGATCGAATTGCCGGCGGGCAGCTATGAGCCGTCCTTCATTCCCGCTGTGCAGGATTCCGATGGCGGGGCTCCCGCACGCCCTGAAAGGGCGCGCCTGGGCTGGCGCTTCCTGACGGTTGCTCTTGCAGCGGCCTCCCTGGGATCGCTCCTCCTGTGGCGCTTCCTGCCATCGTCTTCCAGCCCCATCGACCAGTTCTGGGGCCCGGCCCTCGCGGCGCGCCGCGCCGCGATCCTTCTCGCCCAGCCGCCCTCCGGAGACGCACCCGGCGGGGAGCCCGCGCGGTTCCAGGCTGCGGCCGCCGCCGAGCTGTTCCATCTTTTCCGCAGCCGGAATTGCAGCGTGAATATCCGTTCTATGGAAGAGAAGTCAAATGAGAAGCTGCGTGATGCTTGCGTCATCATCGGGCCGCCGGCGCATGGCAATATTGCCAGGTGGCTGGATGAGGCGCCCTTCCGTGCGTTGCTCGGCGCCGGCTGGAATCTTCAATTTCTCCCCGAAGAAAAGGAGGAATGGATTTCCGATTTGCAGCAGAAGGCTCCGAATGTGTCAGTCATTTACCGGATTCCAGGCGCTCCGGGCCGCCCGTTCTCCGTGGTCTTCGGCGGACTGTCTCCCGCCGCCACATGCGCGGCCGCGCGGCTGGCCGCGAACCCTCAGCTCCTCGGCCGCTTTCTCCAGGCGTTGCCGCAGGAGTGGAGCCGGAATGCGGTGGCCGCAGCGGTATTCTTCCCGGGAGGCAGCGAGGCCCGCTTTCAGCTCGTCAAAGCCCGTCTCTGGCAGCCGCGTCCTCCGGCGCCATAGGCACGCGGAGCCCGTGCCGGCGGGCGCACGCGGCCGCCTCCTCGTACCCCGCGTCGGCATGGCGCAGCACGCCCAGCCCCGGATCGCAACGCATGACGCGTTCGGCCCTCCGGGCAGCGCCCTCGCTTCCATCCACGACCGTCACCTGCCCGGCATGCTGGGAATAACCGATTCCGACCCCGCCGCCGTTGTGCACGCTCACCCATGTGGCGCCCGCCGCCGTGTTCAGCAGCGCGTTCAGGATCGGCCAGTCTGCGATCGCGTCGCTGCCGTCCTTCATCCCTTCTGTCTCCCGGAAAGGTGAAGCCACCGAACCGCAGTCAAGATGGTCCCTGCCGATCACGATCGGCGCTTTGACTTTGCCTTCGGCCACCAGCCGGTTCATCGCCAGCGCAAACCGGTCCCGCTCACCGTAGCCGAGCCAGCAGATGCGCGCCGGCAGCCCCTGGAACCGCACCTTCTCCCGGGCGAGACGGATCCAGCGGACCAGCGGCTCATTGTCCGCGAAAATCGCACAGGCCAGATCGTCCGTCACATGGATGTCGGAAGCTTCCCCGGAAAGCGCCACCCACCGGAACGGCCCTTTGCCCTCGCAGAACAGCGGCCGGATGTACTCCGGCACGAAGCCCGGGATGTCGAACGCCCTCTTCACGCCCCGGTCGAAGGCCATTTTCCGGATGTTATTGCCGTAGTCGAACACGTGGGCGCCGGCGCGCTGCATCTCCAGCATCGCTTCAACATGGCGCGCGATCGAATCGAGCGCCCGCTCCATGTAAGCCTTGGGATCCGACGCGCGCAGCCGGGCCGCCTGCTCCACGTCGTAACCCGACGGGATGTATCCGTTCAGCGGGTCGTGCGCCGACGTCTGATCCGTCACCAGATCGGGGATCACGCCCCGCTGCACCAGCTCGGGAAGCACGTCTGCGCAGTTGGCGCACAGGCCCACGGAAAGCGGCCGCCGCTCATCGCGGGCATCCATGACCAGCCTCAGCGCCTCGTCCAGCGTGTCCGCCTTCAGATCGCAATAGCCGGTCTGAAGCCGCCGGGCGATGCGCGCCGGATCCACCTCCACGCACAGGATCGCCGCGCCGTTCATCGTGGCGGCCAGCGGCTGCGCCCCGCCCATGCCTCCCATGCCGCCGGTGAGCACGAAGCGGCCCGACAAATCTCCCCCGAAATGTTTCCGGCCCGCCGCGGCGAACGTCTCGTACGTGCCCTGCAGAATGCCCTGCGTGCCAATGTAGATCCAGCTTCCGGCTGTCATCTGCCCGTACATCGTCAGACCCATCCGCTCATATTCCCGAAAGTGTTCCCAGTCCGACCACCGTCCCACCAGGTTGGCGTTGGCGATCAGCACGCGCGGCGCGTCCTCGTGCGTCCGGAACACCCCCACCGGCTTGCCGGACTGCACCAGCAGCGTCTCGTCTTTCTCCAGAGCGAGCAACTCGCGTACGATGGCGTCGAAACAGGCCCAGTTCCGCGCCGCCTTGCCCGCCCCGCCGTACACCACCAGCTCGTCCGGCCTCTCCGCCACCGCCGGATCCAGGTTGTTCATCAGCATGCGAAGCGCCGCTTCCTGCGGCCAGCCCTTCGCATGGAGCTCACTGCCCCGCCAGGCCCTGATCGTACGCTTCATGCCCCGATTGTAGGCCGGCCCAGCGCCGGAGTCACCGGCCTGAAACGGGCCCCGGCAGTCCATCCCATCGGCGGGCCGCGCCACGAGCGAAGCAGAGGCGGATGCCCGCCTTTCTTACCGCTCGATCTTCATCGGACCGAACGCAGGCGCCGGCATCTCCGCCTCATCGCGCAGGTTGACGTACGGGTTGCGTCCGGCCCCGTAGTAAAGCACGGCATCTTCCGGCAGCTTGCCCTGAAACAGCAGTTCCACCACGTTGGGAGCTTCACGCGACACGCGCTGCCGGTAAATCACGGACAGTTCTTTGCCGCTTGCATCCTGCACGGAAAAACCGTTCAGCCGCCCGGCGTGCCTCAGCCGTCCGTTCACTTCGCTGAACTCGACCAGGATGGCCTGCCCCTTGACGCGGGCCGCCACGGGACGCGGGCCCCGCCGCAGCCGCCCTTCGGCCAGATTCGCCAGCCGCCGCCCGAGCAACCGCATGTCGTCGGTGCCCACATGAATTCCGTCGTCCAGCTCGCAGTCGACGCAGGTGGTCATCCACACGTTCGGCAGTTGGGATTCCACGCGCACCTGCGCGTCCTGAACCATGTCCCACGGCGCGCCTGGGGCGGCACTCACATGGCGGCCGATCTGCACATAATAGAACGGCAGGTCGCGCAATCCCGTGTCCTGGCGCAGTTGCTGGATGAAGCGCCGGAATTTCTCCTCAAACAGCGGGGCCGCCTTGTCACTGGCGTCGCTTTCTCCCTGGTACCAGAGCACGCCACGGACACGCCCTCCGGCCAGTTGGATGCGCCGCAGCATCGCGCCGTAGAGCGATTCCCCGCCCCGGTCTTTGAGCTCCGGACTCCACTGGTCCATCGACGTGCCGCCATGCGCGCAGGGGATCAGCCCCACCGGCACGCCGGTGCGCCGCACCATTTCGAGCGCGAACGGCAGGCCGACGCCCGCCCCTTTGCGCCGCGCCGCCATCCACTTCCGCAGCTCCTCGCCCTCGAGTTTCGCGATCTCGCCTTTCGCGTTCTTGCGCCAATGCACCCTGTCAGCGGCGTCCACCAGCCGGTGCAACGGATCCTCGGCTACAACCCAGACATCGGTCATATCGAGAGAGTTCACCATTGCGCTCGGCAGCGGCAGGTCCTCGAGATTCCCAACGCCCTCCATGTTGGACTGCCCCGCAAGCACCCACAGGTCCCCGACCAGCACGTTGGCGATCGAGGCCGCATCCTGCGAACCCGCCACCCGGAACTCGAGCCTGTACGGCCCGCCCGCGGGCAGGCCCTTCACTTCCGCCGACCAGCGGCCCCCGGCCGCCTTGCCCGCCGCTTTCCACTCGAAGCCGGCCAGCGTCATGCCGGCTTTGATGACACGCGCCTCCACGGCTCCGCCGCCGGCGCCGATCACCGCGCCTTCCACGGCGATATCGGCCGTGTTCGCCGGTCCGCGTTGAAAAACCTGATAGTCCACGGCCCCGCGCTCCACCCGCAAGGCCTGCGCGGAAAGCAGTGAAACGGCCAGAAGGAACAGGACAGGCAGCCTCATGAGCACCTCCAAGGCCGCCATTCTATCCCGTCCGCCGCATTGCTTGCGCCCGCTCATGCCCCAGCCGATGCCGCCTCACGGCCTGTTACCGTCTCCAGCACCGTCCGGTGCACCTTCAGCAGCAGTTCCACCTCTCTGCGCGAAATCCCAAGTTCGGCCGCGATTTTCTCCGGACTCGCCCCTAGGCGGTGCATCCGCAGCGCCTGGCTTCGCCTGGTCAGATTCATGCTCTGCCTGGGCCCCGCCAGGCGGTCGAGCGCCGCCTGCCGCTCTTCCTCGAGTTCCTGCGCAAGCACCTGGAGCGCGCGCCGGAACTCGCCCGCCTCCGCCGTCCGCTTCTCTTCGAGCCCGGCCACTTCCGCCCGCAGCCGCGCCAGCTCGCGATTCAGGCTGAAAAACAACAGCAACGACCCGGCCAGCGACAGCGCGCAAGCCGCCAGGACCGTAATGGGATGCGCCAGCACAATCATCACCCCAACATACCGCCGCCGCGGCGATCGCCTCCATATCTCCCCTTCAGCCGGGGCATACCCGCGCCGCTTCCCTCCTCCGCTTCTGCCAGAATGAAGCCGTCATGCCCCTCCGCGTCGTCAACCGGACCCGCTCCACCGTCCTTGCCACCCGTGCCGAAACAGCCGGCGAGTCGGGCTCGCGCCGCCGCGGGCTGCTCGGCCGGGAATCGCTTCCCGAAGGCGAGGGCCTGTGGATCGTCCCCTGCGAGGCCGTGCACTGCTTCTTCATGAAATTCACCATCGACGTGGTCTTCCTCGATAAGAAGCTGCGCGTGGTCAAGGTCCGCCCCTCGCTCAGGCCATGGCGCATCGCCGGATGCCTGCGCGCCCACTCCGTGCTTGAGCTGCCTGAAGGAGTCCTGCGCGCCACGGGCACGCAGCCCGGAGACCAGCTTGAGTTTGAAGAGATCCAGCCCGCCTGATCAGCGCTTCCCCGGCACCATCGGCACGAACATCACCGGAAATTCCGTCCGCCGCCGGACGCCCCCCCTGGCGTCTTTATCGATCACCACCAGTTCCTGCCATCCCGTGCCCACCGGCGCCACCAGCCGCCCCCCGGGCTTGAGCTGTTCGATCAGCTTCGGCGGCACGTCCGGGGGCGCTGCCGTCAGCAGGATCTTGTCAAACGGCGCTTCCCCGGGCCATCCTTCATAGCCGTCGCCGATGCGCACTGTCACGTTCTTGAACCCGAGCTTGGCCAGCAGCGCCTGCGCCTGCTGTCCGAGCGGCTCCACCAGCTCGATGGTATAGACGTGCCTGACCAGCCGCGACAGCACCGCCGCCTGGTAGCCAGACCCCGTGCCGATCTCCAAAACCCGGTCCGCCGGCCTGGGATCCAGCATCTCGGTCATCGCCGCCACAATGTAAGGCTGCGAAATCGTCTGCCCGTGCCCGATCGGCAAGGGGTGATCCTCGTAGGCCGAGCGCCGCAGAGACTCTGGAACGAACAGATGGCGCTCCACCTCCCGCATCGCCTTCAGCACGCCCGGATGCCGGACCCCGCGCCTTTCGATCTGCTCCCGTACCATCCTCTCCCGCAGCGAGGTCCAGTCCTGCCCGTTCATTGAAAAGGAAAATGCGGACACGATCCACGCCGGAAAGATGCTGCGCCGCGACGGCCGCCCGATCATTCCATCCCCATCTTACGCCTGCGGGGGTTTCTTCATAGCCTCCAGAACCGCGCAAAGTTGCTCACTTCCGGCAAACCGGGCGTCCGCCACACGCGCCAGTGTCTTCTCGATGTCCGCCGCTGAGCCGCCCAGGAACAGCATCGGGATCCGCCTCCCCGCCTTGCAGCCCCGAATCGCTGCTGCCGTCTCCCGCGAGTGCGACGGCCGCTTCTCCAGGCTCAGCACCACCGCGTCCGGCGGGCAGGCGAGCACGGCCCGGCAGCCGCGGGCGCCGTCGCGAGTTTCCACGTCAACCTCGCAACCGGCTTTTCGCATCACTGCAGCACGCTTCTCGGCCGCTTCTTCATCCCAGTCGAACAGGAATACGCGCATCTCTTCCTCCTCGCGCCACCCCGCCTCTTCGGTATAACAGAAAACGTATGCAGTCGAGCAGGCTTGGCAACAGCGATATGTGGATCACGCCCCTCGGCATCGGGCAATGGGCCATGGGCGGAGGAGGATGGAAGTTCTCCTGGGGGCCGCAGGACGACCGCGAATCGATCGCCGCCATCCGCGCCGCTCTCGAAGCGGGCTGGAACTGGGTGGACACCGCCGCCGTCTACGGCCTCGGCCACGCCGAAGAAGTGCTCGCGCAGGCGCTCGACGGCATCTCCCCGAAGCCCTACATCTTCACCAAGTGCGAACGGTGCTGGAAGGAAAACGGCGAGATCTACGGCTGCCTGAAGCGCGAATCCGTTCTCCGAGAGTGCGAGGCTTCCCTGCGGCGGCTCCGCGTCGACGTCATCGACCTCTACCAGATCCACTGGCCGGAACCTGACCAGGACATCGAAGAAGCCTGGGAGGCCATGCTCGAGCTGAAGCGCCAGGGCAAGGTGCGCTGGATCGGCGTCTCCAATTTTTCACTGGCGCAGCTCAAGAGGCTGGAAAAATACGGAGAGGTCACTTCACTCCAGCCGCCGTACAATCTCCTGGCTCGCGACATAGAGGCAGAAATTCTCCCCTATTGCGCGGAAAAGAACATCGGCGTACTGGCTTATTCGCCCATGCATTCCGGCCTGCTGACAGGACGGATGACCAGGGAGCGCATCGCCCAGATGCCGCCGGACGACCACCGCGCGCGGCGGCCGCAATTCCAGGAGCCGCTCCTTAGCCGGAACCTGCAACTGGTGGAAAAGCTCCGCGAGATCGGCGCGCGCCACGGCCGCACACCGGGCGAGACCGCCATCGCCTGGGTGCTGCGGCGGCCGGAAGTCACCGGCGCCATCGTCGGCCTGCGGTCGCCCGCTCAACTGGAAGGCGTGAAAGGCGCCGCAGAATTCCGCCTTTCATCAGAAGAAATCGCCGAAATCGAACAGGAAATGCGGCGGCTCGGCATCGCCTGACCCGGCTTTATCCCTTCAGCTTCGACGCGATCCCTCTGGCCGCCTCGTACAGCATCCCGATCTCGCTCGAGCAGCCCACAAAGAGCATTCCCATGCTCTTCCACCGCTCCGCCAGCGCGATGCTGCGCGCCTGCGCCCCCGGCGCCACGCCGTGCGCCCGGCAGCTTTCGACGATCTTCTCCACCGCCCCAAGCATCTTCGGATGCTCGAACTCGCCTGGCACGCCCAGGCTGATCGAAAGATCCACCGGGCCCACCATCACCGCGTCGATGTGCGGCACGCTCAGCAGTTCGTCGCGCGCCTCCAGCGCTCGCACCGTTTCAATCTGCAGGACCACCATCTGTTCGCGGTTCATGTGCTCCATGATGGCGGCGATCCCGGCTGGCTCGAAATCGATGTGCAGCGGCGTCAGCCCCATGCCGCGCACGCCGAGCGGCGGAAACTTCGCCCAGCTCACGGCGCGCTCGAGCAGCGCGGGATCCTCGACGCGGGGCAAGATCACCCCCTCGGCGCCGCAATCGAGCGCCCGTGCGATCAGCGCGTATTGCAGATCCGCCACGCGCACGATCGGCGCCAGTCCCACCTTCACGGCGATCCGGCACAGGTCCTGAAGAGTCTCCAGATCGAAACCGCCATGCTCTGAGTCCAGAAAAGCCCAGTCGAAACCAGCCGCCGCCAGCACGCGGATCGCGTCCTGCGAGCGCAACTGCTGAAAAGCTGTGCCCAGTTGCAGCCGCCCTTCCGTCAGGGCCTGTTTTACCGTGTTTTTTTTCATAATGCCAGCACCTTATGCGCCGGTTGGCGCGCCTCAATTTCGTTCAGGATCTCATCTACAATCCGCAAGCCGTATTTGGCGAGAAAAGGAAGAAACGAGTAATGCCGTTCCTGCAGTTTCCGCGCAGGACTCGCCAGCCGGAACGCGTGCCGGGCCTGCTCTTCCGCTTCGGCGCTCTTTTTCAGGGCCGCACGCGCCGCCTTGCGCTGCATCTTTTCCAATTGATACGCGATCTTCGCCGCGCTCCGCTTCATCGCCTCGCCGAGCGTGGGGTCGAACTCCTCGAGTTCCACGCGCAGACCCTCCAGCCGCGACGCAATCTCCGCCGCCGTCTCCTCCATCCTGTCCTGGAGCCGCCGGGGCGTCAACCGCTGCGCCACGCGCTCGAGCACCGCCTCTTCGCCCCGCAGGCAATCGGCGAGCGAAATATCGAAGCGCTCCATCAGCCTCCGCGTCCTCTCGTCGATCAACGTGAACGCGGCCCTCGGCAGCACTGCCGGCATCCGTCCCAGGAGCCGCACATACAGCGCCTCGGACTGGGCGAAATAGGCTACCTCCGCCGCGCCGCCCACGTACACCGCTGTTGGCAACAGCCAGTCCTGCATCACCGGGCGCAACAGCGCGTTCGGCGACCACTGCGCCGGATCGTCCACGGTGGCGGAGGCTCCCGCCCGCCGCCGGATGCCTCCTTCGAGCACGAAGAACAATCCCGCGCCATCGGCCACTTCAACCTGCGCGTGGAAGCCCTCCTGCTCGAGTTCCCGCCGTCTGGCCGCCACCGCTTCGCCAAGCGCTTCTCTTTGGCCCCAGGCTTTCGCCAGAAAAGGCGCCGCCAGCCGCCGCAGCCGGGGCGCCAGCGGATCCACAAACACCATGCCGTAGGGGCGCAGCAACGCACCCATCAATGTCTGGAACGATTCGGAGAACGTGCGTCCGGGACGGTACGCGTCTTCCACCAGCGCCCTCACCTCGTCGGCGTGCAGGAATCCCTGCAATGCCCCGGCGAGCTCCCTCACCGGCGGCTGCTCAATCGCAACCGTCCCCACCGGACGGCCCCGCCCCTCGCCGGCGGCCACATCCAGCCGCACCGGCCGCACGCGCGTGTCAAAGACATGGGCGTGGCTCACCTCTTCGAGGTCGTGATCCTCGCTCGCCACCCAGAACACCGGCACGGCCGGCTGCCCCGCCTCCTCCAGACATCGCGCCACATGCACCGCCGTCAGCGCCTTGTAGAGCGTGTACGCCGGCCCGCCGAACAGTCCCGCCTGCTGCCCCGTCACCACCGCCACCGTGCCCGGTTCGGCCAGCCGGTCCAGAGCGGCGCCGCCGGGATTGGCGTCCCGCAGAGCGTCCGCCACTTCGCGCCGCGGCGCGCCGGCGGCCGACAGCGCCTCCCGCGCCGCCTCCAGCCAGCCGGCGAGCGAGAACGGAGCATGGCGATAGAAGCGCGCCGCGCGCTCGGAGGAAGATGTGTAGGCGGCGAACAGGGCGCTCACGCCCGGCAGTTCGCCGTAAGGCACGCTGGCGAATCGCATGAGAGAACGTTCTTTCTCAGGCTAGCAGAACGCCTGCCGCGCCCCGCGCGCGCCCGTAATCCGTCCGTAGCGGTGGGCGGAACGCAGCAGAGTGGTGCTGAAGGGGGGACGTGCGGCGCAATCAGCGCAGATGCGGGAGGCGAACTGCGGGGCAGGGGGACGGAATTTGCGTTTCGGCGCTTTTCAGGCCGGTGAGGCAGAAGCGGCCACACACTTCAAGCGGTGCTAAA
>JBMOMB010000048.1:0-127186 GCA_049325215.1 Acidobacteriota bacterium | reverse complement strand
CCGCTCGCTCCTGCCGCTGCCGCGGCCTCCACTCGCGGCTCCATTGGACAAACAACCGCGGCTGAAGCCTCGAAGGCGCGGGAAGGAGCGGCCCGGACGCAAGAAGGCCCGCCCCGGCATTGCCGGAAGCGGGCCTCTGAATCAGGTCAGCCGGGGCCGCCCTTATTTCGGGCAGCCAAGCCGCTTGAGCAGCTTCTCATCGAGTTGCTTGGCTTCCTTGAACGCGGCCGGCATCTTGGTGCCCTTCGGAACCAGCCAGACCTCGACGCGCCGGTTCTGGTCCGCCGTCGAAACCATCTGGCCGGCGCGCTCCTTGGAGGCTGCGCGGGCGGCCGTGCCGCAAAGGCCAGGCTGCATGTCGGACACCTGCTCGGCACCGGCCCAGGTCACCTTGATACGTGACTTGTCGACATTGGCGCAGGTGCCGCCGCCGGCGGTGAGCACCGCGTAGGCGTTCAGCACGCGCCGCATGTCAAGGTCGCTCGGCTTCTTCGTCTTCGATACCTCGTCCTGATCGATGTGGCCGATCAGCACGACTTCGTAATCGGGATCGGCGGCCTTCGGCGCCACCTCTTCCAGCAGGATGCGCTTGCCGCAGTTGTTCACGCGGGCGCTGTTCTTGCTGAAGATAACGTCGGAGTAGCGGATCGAGCTCGGGATGTAGTCGACCTTGATCTGCGCCGTGCCGGTGGCCGAGGCGCCGCGGTCGTCGGTGACGCGCACGGTGGCGGTCACGGTCTTCGACTGGATCTTGCCGCCCTGCTCGAACTTCACCGCTTTGCTGTCAAACGCCGTCGTGGCGGCCTTCGGGTTGGCCAGCGTCCCTTCCGTGACAGTCCACTGGAAGCTGATCGTCGAGCAGGCGCTGCCCGTGCCCTGAGCGCTGAGCGTGGAGGTCTGCCCGTACTGGATCGCCGCCGGGTTGGCCATCACGTTAGACACCGTGGGCGGGTTGTACGGCTGGATGTTCAGCGACAGCGGCGGCGCGGAGGCGACGCGCACGGGATGGTTCGGGGTGTTCTCCGCCTCGACGTCCATCTCGATCTTGTAGCTGCCCGGGCGGTCGGGCGTGAAGGACAGCTCGGGCGTGTTGCCGCCCATGGGCTGGCCGTTCACCTTCCACTTGTAAGTGAGAGCGCGCCCGGCGGGGTCGCTGGCGCCCGTGTTCCGCACGGTGATCGCGCGGCCCTGGCACAGCGTACCGGGCCCCACGCTGAGGGTGCCGGCGTTCAGCGCCGCAAGCGGCGCCGGCGGCGGCGGAGGCGGCGGGGCCGGAGCTTCCGCCTTGCGGCCGATGTAATAGGTGATGCCGGCGGTCGTCTGAATCCCGTGCAGCTTGTCGCCGCGCGGGATGTAGAGTCCACCGTTGGGATAATCGGCCAGCCGGAAAGTCGGATTCTTCGTCCAGATGCCGCGCGCGTCAAAGCGCAGGCCCAAACGCTCCGTCAGGTGCCACTTCAGGCCGCCGCCATAATTCATGGCGGGATGGATGTTGGCATCCAGGTTCTGCGCCAGAAGATTCGTGTTGAGCGGGCTCCGCGCCCAGCCCTTCGCCGAGTCGATCGGCGCAAAGTACATGGCCGAGATGCCGGCGGTCAGGAATGGACGGATCTTCGATCCCCGCTCCGTCCAATAGAAAATCGGATTCAGCGAATACTGATAAATTCTGTGGCCGAAGTCATTCTGGGGCAACCCGGGCGCGGCGGGCGATTCGAACCGCACGTTGTTCGCGCTGTACGTGAATGCCTGCTCCAATCCCACGTAGCGCCAGAAATTCTCGGTTACGCGGAAGCCGAAGGCCCCGCCATTGACCAGTTTCGTCCCCAGCCCGCTGGAGACTCCCTGGAAAAAGCTGCCGCCGCCGAACCCGTTCAGTTCGACCTTATCCGGCAGCTCGTCTCCTCCCGACGGCGGTTTGGCCGCCTGCTGTCCCATTGCGCCGGGCGCCAGAATCAGCGCCAGCAGGGCGGCAGCACGCATCCACGACCCGTAGCTTGAATAGTATGTACCTGCACGTTTGTTCATCATGTGGACTTCACCTGCCTCACTCCTCATTATGCTACTCCTGCATCGGCAAATCCAAATAAAAAACGCCCGCGTCTGGCGTTAAGCCCAACAATCGCCAGCCCTTGGCCTTCACCAGCAGCAGCCGCCGCAGGCTCACCGCGGGCAGATCCGCGCCCTCCAGCACCCGCCACCGGCGCCCGCCGTCCAGCGAGCGGTAGATGCGTCCGAACTGTCCGGCGTACACCTCCCCGCCCCGCCCCGGCCGGGCGGCCAGCGTGCTCACCGTGCCCGGCGCCAGCCCCTCTTCCACTTTCTCCCAGTGCCGCCCGTCATCGGCCGAAAGATACAGGCCATCGGAGGTCGCCGCCAGAAGCGTCGACTCCGTGATCGCCATGTCATAGATAGTTGACACGGGAAACAGCATGCTCAGCACGCGCCAGCCCGCCCCCCCGTCGGCGCTGAGGTAGACCGTGTGCGCCGTCCGCGCCAGAACCCGGCCGCCGTCGGCCTGCGCCGCAATCAGATCCTGCACCGAATGGCGGATGTTGGCTGTCGTCAGCCGCGCCGCCTGCCACGTCGCACCCAGATCCATGCTCCGCCGAAGCCCGATGTCCGTGCCCGCCAGCAGCACCTCTTTCCCGCCAGCCGCCACGCAGGCGAGCGCCTGTATCCTCACGCGCGCCCCGCCTGCCATGCGCAGCGGCGACCAGGTTCTGCCTCCGTCCTGGCTGCGGTGGATGCGCTCGTCGTTTCCTGCGAACAATAGATTCTCGCGCCCCGGGCAGGCCGCCAGCTTTGTCACATGACTCTCGGGAAATGTTCTGGACTTCGGCGCGGCCTGCCAGTTCGCTCCGCCGTCGCGGCTCTCGTACAGTCCGCTCCATTCCCCGTCTCCCACCACGTTCAGATACAGCGCGCCGGGCGCAGCCGCCAGGCCCGATGTCCGGCGGCTGGCGAAGCCTTCATTGATCTGCGCGAACGTCTCGCCCGCATCCTCGCTCTTCCATATGCCGCCGCCCTCGGTGGCCAGATAGATCCGGCTCGGCTGGCGCGGATCGAACGCCATCGAGTAGACGTGCAGCCGGTTCAGGCGGCGGAAGGTCGCGCCGCCATCCGCGGATTTCAGCAGTCCGAGCGTCGTGCCCGCAAAGATCGTCCCGTTGCGCCCGGGCATCTGCCGCACGACATGCGTGCGCCGCTGCTCGGGCGGAATGCCGCGGAACTTGGCCCAGTTCAGGCCGCCGTCTTCGCTGCGGTAGATGCCGCTGCAGGCGCTGGCCAGCACGCGATCCGGGCGCGCAGGGTCGATGAAGATGGAGAAAACGTCGGAATCGTCCAGCATCCCGTCGTGAATGCTCTGCCAGGTCTTGCCTCCGTCGGCGGTCTTCCAGGGCAGGTGCGTGGTGCCCGCATAGATGATGCGGTCGTCGCGGGGATCGATAGCCACCGCGGTCACAGAACGCAGCTCGTGATTGTAGGGCGCCGAAATCCGTATCCATGAGCGGCCCGCGTCTTCGCTCTTCCACACGCCGTCGCGCGTGGCGGCGGCCATCCTGCGCGGATCTTTTTCGAAGTACGCCAGCGCGTGCGTGGACAGCCCCTCCACGCCGGCTGCGGCTTTCCACGTCGCCCCTTCGTCTTCGCTGTACCAGATGCCCGCGCCGGTGCCCTGCGGAGTCTCCGCCGCCGCCAGGTACAGCCGCGGCTCGGAGGGATGGATCATGACGGCGGTGATCGTCGCCGAAAAGTACCGCGGGAAGTTCAGCCTCTCCCACCGCGCCCCGCCGTTGGTGGAGCGGAACACCATCGAGCTGCGCGCTCCCGCCAGCAGCACCTCCGGACGGTGCAGATCCACCCAGATCGAAGTGGCCGATCCGCCCCACGGCCCCGCTGCGCGCCATCCGGACTGCGCGGGCGCGGCCATCGCCGCCGCGGCCAAAACAATTCCGGCGAAAATGATTCTGCGGACCAACTCTCAGGCTATCAGACGCCGGCCGGCAGATACCGGCGCGCCAGGCCGAGGAATCGCGCCGTCTCGGCCGCCTCCCAGGCCGCGTCCTTGCCAAGTTCCGCGGCCAGGATCCGCGCCACGCGCGGCGCCGCTTCCATTGCCGCCCGCGCATTCAACTGCAACGCGCGCGTGCGCCGCTCGAGCACGTCCTCCACGTGCAGCGCCATCTCCCACCGCGCCGCCCACACCACCTCCGCCTCCGTGTAAGGCAGGGCCGGAGCCAGCGGACGCGCCCGTTCCGGATGCAGGCGCATCATCTCCCGGATCGCAACCGCGTCGCTGCCATACACCGACAGCGCGCCGAACTGCTCGGCATGATGATGATAGCCGTGGATGCGCAGGCGCCGCGTGACGCACTCGCGCTCCTCCAGCCCCGCCAGCAACGACGCCTGGTCGATGCAGTCCTCCGCCATCTTCCGGCAGGTGGTCCACTTGCCGCCCGCAATGGTGATGAGCCCGTTGCGGTCGATGTGAATCGAGTGATCGCGGGCCAGCGAGGCCGTCGACCCGGCTTCGGCCGACTTCACCAGCGGCCGGATGCCCGCCCACGCGCTGAGAATGTCGCTGCGCGACGGCGCGCGCTCCAGATAGTCCGCCGCAGTCTCCAGAATCAGGTCGATCTCTTCTTCCGTCGGCTGAGGTTCCAGCGTCACTTCATCGAGCGCCGTGTCAGTCGTTCCCACCAGCGCATGGCCGTGCCAGGGGATGGCGAACATCACCCGGCCGTCCCGGGTCCTCGGCGCCAGAATCGCCGCCTCTCCGCGCAGAAAACTCCCATCGAACACCAGATGCACGCCCTGGCTCGGCGCGATCATGGGCTTCACCTCCGCCCCGCCCATGCGGCGCACGGCGTCGCTGAAGCAGCCGGTGGCGTTGATCACCGCGCGCGCCCGGATTTCGAACTCGCCGCCTGTCTCGCAGTCCCGCACTCGGGCGCCCGTCACCAGGCCCTGCGCGTCTCTCAGCAGCGCGGCCGCTTCCAGATAGTTGGCCAGCGCCGCGCCCTGCTCGGCGGCGGTGCGGACCATGTGGATCAGAAGCCGCGCGTCGTCGAACTGCCCGTCGTAGTATTCCACCCCGCCCCGCAGGCCCTCGGTCTTCAGGTTCGGCAGCCGCTCGAGCGTCTCCTCCCGGCTCAATACTTTCGATTTGCCGAATCCGTATTTTCCCGCCAGCAGGTCGTAAATCCGCAGCCCTACGCCGTAAAACGGCGCCTCCCACCACTCGTAATTCGGAACGATAAATGCCAGATCGTGCACCAGATGAGGGGCGTTTTCCCGCAAAATGCCGCGCTCTTTCAGCGCCTCCATCACCAGGGTGATGTTGCCCTGTTCGAGGTAGCGCACGCCGCCGTGGATCAGCTTGGTCGACCGGCTCGAAGTTCCCTTCCCGAAGTCATGCCTCTCGACAAGCGCCGTCCGGTAGCCGCGGCTGGCGGCATCCAGCGCGCAGGCAACGCCCGTCGCGCCGCCGCCGATGATCAGGATGTCCCAGTCTCCGCGCTCCGAGCGGAGGCGGTCCAGCATCTCGGCGCGGTTCATCTCACTGTTCCCAGCCCTTGGCGCGCTCGACGGCGCGCGACCATTGCGCGCGGCGGGCCGCCGCCTCCCCGCGCGCCATGCGGGGTTCGAACCGCCGCTCCGCTTTCCATTGAGCCGCCAGTTCCTCGCGTCCCCTGTAGACTCCGGCCGCCAGCCCGGCCAGATACGCCGCCCCAAGCGCCGTCGTTTCCGTCACCGCCGCCCGCACCACGGGCACGCCCAGCAGGTCCGCCTGGAACTGCATCAGCAGGTCGTTGCGGGAAGCGCCGCCGTCGGCGCGCAGTTCGTTGAGCCGCAGCCCGGAATCGGCTTCCATCGCGCTCACCACGTCGGCCACCTGGAACGCGATCGACTCGAGCGCCGCCCGCGCCAGATGCGCCGCCGTCACGCCCCGCGTCAGTCCGACGATCGTGCCCCGCGCGTAGGCGTCCCAGTGCGGCGCGCCGAGCCCGGTGAACGCAGGAACCAGATACACGCCGTGGCTGTCCTCCACCTGTGCCGCCAGGGACTCCACTTCCTCGGACGAGCGGATCAGTCCCAGCCCGTCGCGCAGCCATTGAACGACCGCGCCGCCGATGAAGACGCTGCCCTCGAGCGCATACTCGATCCGCCCGTCCGTCTGCCAGGCCACGGTGGTCAGCAGGCGGTGGCGCGAGTCCACCGCCTCCCCGCCCGTCTGCATCAGCAAAAAACATCCCGTGCCATATGTGTTTTTCGCAAGGCCAGGCGAGAAGCACGCCTGCCCGAACAGCGCGGCCTGCTGGTCGCCGGCAACGCCGCCGATCACGACCGGCGCGCCGAGCACTCCGGCTTCGGTCTCGCCGAACAGCCCGCACGACGGGCGCACCTCAGGCAGCACTTCGCGCGGCACGCCGAGCAGCCGCAGCAATTCTCCGTCCCAGGCGCCGGTGTGAACGTTGTACAGCAGCGTGCGCGACGCGTTGCTCGGATCGGTGGCGTGAACGCGGCCGCCGGTCAGGTTCCACAGCAGCCACGAGTCGATGGTGCCGAAGGCCAGCTCCCCGCACCCGGCCCGCGCCCGCGCGCCGTCCACATGATCCAGCAGCCAGCGCAGCTTGGTGCCGGAGAAATACGGGTCGGCCAGCAGCCCGGTGCGGCGGCGGATCTCTTCCTCCGCCCCGCTCGCCTTCAGCTCATCGCAGAACCCGGCCGTGCGCCGGTCCTGCCACACGATGGCCGGCGCGACAGGCTCGCCCGTGCGCCGGTCCCACAGCACCACGGTCTCCCGCTGGTTGGTGATGCCGATGGCCGCCACATCGCGCGCCCCGATCCGAGCCTGGTCCAGCGCTTCGGCGGCCACGCCGCGCTGCGTGGCCCAGATCTCCCGCGGGTCGTGCTCCACCCAGCCGGCCTGCGGGTAGAGCTGGCGGAATTCCTTTTGCGCGGCAGCGGCGATGCGCCCGTCCTCAGTGAAGACGATGGCGCGGCTGGATGTGGTTCCCTGGTCGAGTGCGAGCAGAAACGGCATGCGAAATCCTGTTCCCTTCAAGAAAATCTTCCACCCGCGCCTGCCCTTCGGCCAGCGCGTTCAGGTACTCTTCGATGTTCGTATATCCGTCGCCGTCGCGGTCGGCCGCCGCATCCGCGCCATTCCGCGGATCGAGCCCGCGCGCGGCCTCCCACGAGTCCGGCATGCCGTCGGAGTCCGCGTCCGGAGGCGCCTGCGCCGGCCCGTAGCGGGGCCATCCGCCAACTTGCCGTGTCGAATCGATGATGCGCCCCGTCCCGCGCCGGACCTCATCCACGATCCTCTCATCCACCGCATCCCTGACGGGGCGGACCGCTCCTGCCCCGGCGAGCACCGCCTCATAAGCCTGCCGGGCGGCCGTGGTCCGCACCGGCGGCGCGGGGAACGGCGTTCGCGCGAGCCGGTACAGGCGCCTCCCGCCGGCCTCCTGGGGCGTGAAAAAGCGCCCGTCATTCTCCGTAAATTCCGGCCAACCTTCGACAACATTGTCCGCCAGAAAATATTCGACATCGGCGCTTTGCGTCAGCACGACCGGCGGACGGCGCACGGATTCCGGACCTGGTTTCAGGTAATTGCCGACATAATTCGCCCTCAGCCTGTCTCCCGTCATGCCGCTGCACACCGCGCCCCACAACGCCATTACGTTGTTCCTCACGTCGAACAACGGCCACGGAGGGCGCCCGTAGTTGTCGCCCAGCCTCGGATTGCGCGCCGTGTTCTTCACCCAGAGATTGTGGTGCAGCGTCACCCCGCCCGAGGCGCGCACCAGCGAGCCGTAGCCGTGCTCGCCTTTCGAATGCACGCTCTTCCGCAGCGACTCGCCGATAAGGCACCACTGCACGGTCACGTCCGAGATTGCGCCGCTCGGGCTCAGCGCTTCGTCCACCGACCAGCTTGCCGAGCAGTGGTCCAGAACGACGCGCCGGGCGGCGCCGCCGACTGAAATGGCGTCGACTTCGCGCCCCAGTTCCTCTCCCGGACGCGACCGCAGATGCCGCACCACAACGTCATGCGTCTCGATCCGCAGCCCCTCGCCCCGCAGGCAGACGCCGGCGCCGGGAGCGCTCTGCCCCGCCAGCGTCAGGTAGGGCTCGGTGACGCGCAACGGCGAGTTGAGGCGGATGGTCCCGCTCGCGGCGAAAACAACAATCCTCGGCCCTTTTGCTTCAATTGCCTCCCGCAGGCTGCCCGGCCCGCTGTCAATCAGGTTCCGCACTACCAGCACGCGCCCGCCGCGCCCGCCCGGCGTCTGCGCGCCGAAGCCCTCCGCGCCGGGAAACGCGGCGATGCTGCGCTCGACGATCCTGCCGTCCAGCACCACCATCAACGGCTCGATGGCGCGGATTTCATCCTCGGGGCAGGTGAGGATGTCACGGTCGATCACCACCAGATCGGCCAGCTTGCCCGGCTCGATCGAGCCCTGCTCTTTCTCGCTGAAATGCAGCCACGCCGCCCATGTGGTCCACATGCGGATGGCTTCCGCGCGCGTCACGCGCTCTTCCGGAAAGAGGACCTTGCCCTCCGTGGTGCGCCGCGTGATCGTCATCCACATGCCGAAAAACGGATTGTAGGGGTTGACGCCGCGGTTCTTGTCGTGAAACAGCATGTGGTCGCTGCCGCCCGCCGCCGGAATGCCGCGGTCCAGATAGCCGCGCATGGGGAAGAACCAGCGCAGGTTGCGCTCGCCGAATACGCGCTCGAGCGCCGGGGCGTCGAAATGGAGCCACCCTGGCTGCACGTCCGCCGCGATGCCGAGCCGCTTCATCCGGTCCAGCGACCCGGGGTTCTGCATGCTGCCGTGCATGACGTGGGAGCGCGTGGGCGCGATCGGCTTCTCCTTATCCAGGGCTTCGAACACGTCCAGCAGCGTGTCGATCGCTCCGCCTCCCTGCGCGTGGGCGGTGAGCGACCAGCCTTTGTTGCGCGCCGCGCGCATGATGGCAAGGAGCTTCCCAGGCTCGACAAACAGCGTGCCCCGCGCGTCCGGGTCCGTCTGCCCGTAGAGCTGCCGCCCGAACGATCCGTAGGGCATGCGCTGATAGGCCGTGCCCACGCTCTGCCCGCCGTCGAGCGTCACCTTGAAGGCGCCGAACTTCAGCCATTCGTCGCCGAGGTTCGTCCGCCAGGGGCTCGACTCGATTTCCCGCACGATCTCCTCCGTGGGCCGCGCCGTGCTGACGCGCCACGTCAGCACCGTGCGCACGGGGAGCCGGCCTTCAGCCTTCAGCCTTTCGAACAGCGCTGCTTCGGACGGCGTCACCGCGCGGTCGTGGACAGCGGTCAGCCCGGCGCGGCGGTATTCGCGCAACATCAGCTCCAGCACCTTCAGCTTCTCTTCTTCCGAATACGGCGCCGTCCGCGAGACGCCTTTCAGCAGGTGGGAGGCGTTGCGCAGGATGCCGTTCGGCTCGCCGTCCGGGCCTTTGACGATCTCGCCGCCTGGCGGGTTGGGCGTGGAGCGCGTGATGCCGCTGATCCTGAGCGCCATCGTGTTGGCCGCCCATACATAGCTGCCGTCGAACGCCACCGGATGGTCCGCCGTCACATCCAGGTCCTCGCGTGTCGGCATGCGCATCTCTTTCAGCCGCGGCGGCAGCGTGCGCGGCACGATGATCCACTCGCCCTTCGGCGTCACCCGCGCCCGGGCGCGCACATAGTCCTGGATCGCCGCAATGCTATCGAACGGCGGCAGGGGGCCGCGCAGCTCGCTCAGCCCGGATTCGAGCGCGTGGACGTGGGCGTCGATCAGACCCGGCAGGACCGTCTTGCCCCGGAGGTCGATCACCGTTGTGCGCGGGCCGCGGAATTTCTTGAGCACTTCCTTCGACGTTCCCACCGCCAGCACGCGGTTGCCCCCAATGGCCACGGCCGCGCGCACGGTGAACTTCGCGTCCGCCGTGACCACTTTGCCGTTGTGCAGGATCAGGTCGGCGTCGGCTCCGGACAGAAGGCCGGCCAGCATGGCCGCAAGCGCCAGTTTTCGCATGACTGGATTCTACCGCTACACTGGAAGCAATGACCCGCAGAGAACTGCTGGCCGCACTGGGCGCGGCCCCGCTCAAGGCACAGAACGCTCCGGCGCCCCCCGTGGCCGTGGCGCGCTGCCTCTCCTACGATGAGGATCTTGCCGCCATCCTGGAACGCATGTTCGACCAGCTCGGCGGCGCGGGCGCGCTGGTCCGCAACAGGACGGTCACCGTCAAGCTGAACCTTACCGGCAGCCCGGCCAACCGCTGGCAGGGACGGCCGCTGGGCGTCACGCACTACACGCACCCGCGCACTGCGCTCGCCATGGCTCATGTGCTCGGCCGGGCCGGCGCGCGGCGCATCCGTTTCGTAGAGAGCTGCTGGGCCACGGCCGGACCTCTGGAGGAATACCTGCTCGAAGCCGGCTGGAATGTGCGGCAGTTGCGCAACGCCGCTCCGGGCATTGAATTCGTCAACACCAACGCGCGCGGCCCCTACAAGGACTACGCCCGCTTCGCCGTGCCCGGCGGCGGGCTCATCTACCCGGCGTGGATGCTGAACCGCGCCTATGAGGAGACCGACGTTCTCGTCTCCATGGCGAAGCTCAAGAACCACGCCACGACGGGCGTCACGCTCGCCATGAAGAACCTCTTCGGCATCACGCCGGCGTCGATCTATGGCGATGATGCCGGCACGCAGGAGCCGAACGAAAGTCCGGAAAAAGGGCGCGTCACCGTGTGCCATGAGGGCAGGCGCCAGCCCGCCCCGCCCGCGCCGCCGGAGAGCAACCCAGCCTCGCCGCGCGAGCCCGGCTACCGCATGCCGCGCATCGTCGCGGAACTGAATGCCGCGCGCCCCATCCACATCTCTTTCATCGACGGCGTCGAGACCGTCGCCGGAGGCGAAGGGCCGTGGATCCGCGGCCTGCGCCACCTCAAGCCGGGACTGTTGATCCTCGGCACGAACGCCGTTTCCACCGACGCCGTGGCCACCGCGCTGATGGGTTACGACCCGCGCGCACCGCGCGGCACGCACCCGTTCGAGCGCTGTGACAACATGCTGCTGCTGGCCGAACAGCTCGGCGCCGGCAGCGCCGATCTGCGCCGCATCGAAGTACGGGGCGGGCGCGTGGAAGATCTCGTCTACCGCTTCGGCTGATCGGCGCGCTCCGCCACCACCAGGGCCAGATCCTGCACCCGCTCGATGTCCACGCCCGTGCCGTCCTCCACTTCGTAAGCCTCCAGCACCCGCTCCCCGCGCCCGTCCGTCAGGCGCGGCCTCTGCACCCTGCCGGCGAAATGAAGCGTGATATTTTCCACCGGATAATCCGTATAATTCACGAGAATTACCGCCACATGGCTGCCGTCAGGAGATTCCTTCAACGCTGAAAGCATGCCTGGCGCTCCAAATACGCGCACACCGTAATTCCGGCGGCCGATGATCGAATTCACCTCGCGCCAGATCTGGTCCAGTTGTTTCACCTGCTCGTCGCTGTAAGTGAATTTCCCCGGCGGGGGCGGTTCGAGCTTCCAGCCGGCGGGGCCGTTGACCAGCGTCGCCCCGCGCCGGGCCGCCGCCCGCGCGGCCTCGCGCTGCTCCGCGCTGAGCCGGCCGGGTTCGATCGTCAACAAAGTGCGCAATTCGCCGGACAACGCAGGCAGCAGGCCGGGCGGCGCCGCCCGCAGCGGGATGTGCTTGGCCGAGATCATGTCCAGAATGCCGCCGGATACCAGCCCGCCGCTTTGCTCATCCAGAACGACGGCGAGCGCGGAGGCGTCCCTCCAGCGGACCGGTTCGTGCTGCTGGAAGAAGCGCACAGCGTCCATGACGCGGGCCCAATCCCGTTTCCCTTTCGGCTCGCCCGCACGCACGCTCCGCCAGAGGTCCGGGTCGAAATCCAGCACCCATTTCGCCCCGCACAGGGCAGCGTCCGCCACTGCCTGCACGTACCGCGAAACAGGCTGCGGCTCGGCCGGCGCCGGATGCGCGATCCAGATCGCCGCCCCCGCGGGCGCCGCCGCGCGCAGGAAGCGGAGAAAGCCCGAGTTGGTGTCGATCCACGGCCCGCCCGTGGGCTGCGCCTTGGTCTGGTCTTTCTCGATGCGCACGCCCGCCCACAGCCCTTCGTAGGTGGCCAGCAATTTGACGTCCGGCCCGATCCGCAATTCAGACCTCGGCACGATCTCCACGAGCGCCTTGCCCCGCTCCCTTGCCAGCCCGGCCAGGGCCTCCGAACGAGGCCCCTCGGCGGCGATGCCCTCGGCGCCGGCTTCCAGCGCCCGCGCGGCAGCAGCCGCGTCTCCGCCGCGGATAACGGCCAGAGCGAGCAGTCCCCGGTCCCGGGCCGCTCTAAACAAATCCGCGCCCCCGGCCGATGGCTCTACCAGCAGGCAATTGATGGGCGTCTCGCGCAACAGATCCAGCGACTCTGACGCCGCGTCGCGCCACCGCGCCGGAGTGCAAGTCTCCACGGCAGGCAGGAGCAGCAGCAGACCCACAATTCCCAGAGCCATGTTTCTATCGTCCCCGATTCCGGGGCGGCGCGTCCCGCACCCGCCCCCGGACACTAAAGTACAAGACGGCGTGTATTGGCCATAGGTCACACGATGCCACAGGCTTGTCCAAGTCCAATCCGCGTGGCCGGCCCCTCCGGGTCCGCGCATAAAAAGACCGGACAGGCCGATGCCGTGTGGTAACTTACCCAGAAGGCATGACCGATGCAAGAAAACCTGCCAGCCGGCGATCCAACCCCGCCTGATGGCTCGACATCGGCCCCTGTTAGCCGGACTGGCCGCCATGGAGCCGCGAAGCTTCTCGGGCAGTTGCTCTGGGGACTGATCGTCCTGCTTCTCTGCGCCGTCCTGTTGACGTTCACCGCGGCCGGCCGTTCCGCTTTGACCCATGCCCTGCTCGCCACGCCCGCCTCTTACGTCTGGTTCGTCTGGCGGGCGGAGAACCCTGTTTGCTCTCCGTGGCAGGCGGCGATGGGGCTGCGCGAAGCCTACCGCACTTCCGTCACCGTGAAGGAATCGGGCAAGACAAGCCGCCTGATCCGCATCGACGAGCAGGGCCATCAGCTCTGGCAGACGCCCTTCGGGCAGTGGTGGTATCCGCGGGGCTCGAGCGAAGGTAGCATTCGCTTCAGCCTGGCGCAGTACGAGCTGGCCGCTTATCCCGGGCTCGAAATCTGGCCTGGAGACATCGTGCTCGATTGCGGCGGCTTTGTCGGGGACTGGGCCCACTGGGTGTTGCGGGAAGGAGCTGCGCGCGTCGTCATCTTCGAACCCGCGGCCGGACAAATCGAGTGCATTCGGAGAAATCTGGCCGGACCGTTGCAGGACGGGCGCGCCGTGCTGGTGACCAAAGGCGTCTGGGACCGGGAAGAGCAATTGACCCTCACCCACTGGGACGACAATCCTGCAGGCCATAGCGTGGTGGATCAGCGCAGTTCCCGCGGCGAAACCGTCCAATTGACGACCATCGACGCCGCAGTCCGAGAGTTGGGCTTGACACGAGTGGATGCCGTCAAGATGGACATCGAAGGCGCCGAAGTCCGCGCCCTGCGCGGTGCGTGGGAAACGCTGAACCGCTTCCGCCCCCGCCTCGCCGTCGCCACGGAACACACCGCAGACAGAATCCAGAACAACCGCAACGTCATCGCGACAATCGGTGAGGTTGCCCCGTTCTATGCTTCTCGCTGCGGATACTGCGTCCTGGACAGGAAGAACCGGATCGTGCCCGAGACCTTGTACTTCGACCCCCGTTAGCCGCCTCCTCAACAGCCCCGTGCGGAGGGCTGGAGTGCGCCGGAACAGCCTCTGGGAAGAGTGTCCGCCCAGCGCTGCCGGCACATGAGCGGGGGCTCTGTTGACAATATCTACCCCTATTCGATAGGATATGGGGACAATGTCAAAGCTACAGGAAATTCAACGAGAACTCGGCTTCAACACCAGGTGCCTGCACGCAGGGTACGATCCAGATCCCACGACTAAAGCGCGCGCGGTGCCGATCTACCAGACGACGTCCTACGTTTTCGATGACACCGCCCACGCGGCATCGCTGTTCGCGCTACAACAGTTCGGCAACATCTATACGCGGATCATGAACCCGACGACGGATGTGCTGGAAAAGCGCGTGGCAAGCCTCGAGAATGGCGCCGCCGCGCTGGCGCTCAGCTCCGGGCAGGCGGCGCAGTTCGTGGCGCTCAGCTCGATCCTTCAGGCGGGCGACCACTTCGTGGCCAGTTCGACGCTCTACGGCGGCACGTACACGCAGTTCGATGTCAGCTTCCGGCGGTTGGGTTTCGACGTCACCTTCGTCGAGCCGGACGATCCGGACAACTTCCGCAAGGCGATCCGCCCGAACACGAAAGCCATTTACGGAGAAACAATCTCCAACCCGCGCGGCAACGTGCTCGACATCGCGGCGGTGGCGAAGATCGCGCATGAGGCGGGGCTGCCGTTCCTGATCGACAACACCTTCGCCTCGCCTTACCTGTGCCGTCCCATCGAATGGGGCGCCGACATTGTGGTGCACTCGCTCACCAAGTTCATTGGCGGTCACGGCACCTCGATCGGCGGCATCATCGTCGATGGCGGCAAGTTCGATTGGTCCAAGGGACCGACGGCGCTGCTGAACCAGCCTTCGCCCGCCTATCACGGAATGAATTTTTCCGAAACGTTCGGCCCGCTCGCCTTCATTCTGCGTGCGCGCGTCGAAGGGCTGCGCGACATGGGACCCTGCCTGAGCCCGTTCAACGCGTTCCTTTTCCTCCAGGGCATCGAAACGCTGTCGATGCGCATGGACCGCCACGTGCACAACACGCAGGTGATCGCGGAGTTCCTGGAAGCCCACGACGCCGTGGGCTGGGTGAATTACGCGGGGCTGAAATCGAGCCGCTATCATGCGCTCGCGAAAAAGTACCTGCCCAAGGGCCCGGGCGCGGTGTTCAGCTTCGGCATCAAAGGCGGCTACGACGCGGGCGTGAAGTTCGTCAACTCGCTGAAGATCTTCTCGCACCTGGCCAACGTGGGCGACGCGCGGTCGCTGGTGATCCATCCGTCATCGACCACGCACCAGCAGCTCAGCGCCGACCAGCAGGCAGCCGCCGGCGTGACGCCGGACATGGTGCGGCTGTCAATCGGGCTGGAGGATCTCGACGACCTGCTCTGGGACCTGAAGCAGGCGCTGGAAGCCTCGCAGAAGTGATGCTCCGGGGCGGCGCAGCGCCCGGTCCTGCGCCGCCGCTGAAATCAGCTACAATCGGCTTTCATGAAGCACTCGCCCGGCTTTCTGAAGCTCGTCGAGGACGCCAAGGCGCGCGTACGGGAAATCGACATCCCGGAATATCTGGACTGGCTCGACAACGGCCGGCAGCACTTCCTGATCGACACCCGGGAAGAGAGCGAATGGAATGCCGGCCGCATTCCTGGCGCCATGCACCTGAGCAAGGGCATCATCGAGCGTGACATCGAGCGGCTGATCCCCGATCTGTCAGCGACGTTGGTGCTTTACTGCGGCGGCGGATACCGCAGCGCCCTGGCGGCGGACAACCTCCAGAAGATGGGCTACACGAACTGCCTGTCGCTGGCAGGCGGCTGGCGCGACTGGGTGGAACGCGGCCTGCCCGTGGAAAAATAGCCGCCGCTGCGATATGCTGATCGGCCAGTTTCCCTATGAGACGCTGGCTGGCCGCTCTGGCCGCTTCCCTGCCCCTGTGGGCGCAACTGGCGCCGCCCATCGCAAGCTACGACATCCGGGCCACGCTGGATGCCGGCCGGCACACGATCGCGGGCGAGCAGACCCTGACCTGGAGGAATGATTCGCCGGACCCGGTCCCCACGCTCCAGTTCCATCTGTACATGAACGCGTTCCGCAATTCGCGGTCGACCTTCTTCCGCGAATCCGGCGGGCAGTTGCGCGGCGACCGTGCGGCGGAGGACGGCTGGGGCTGGATCCAGGTCGATTCCATGCGGCTGGAGGATGGCACGGACCTGACGCCGCTCCTGCGTTGCATTTCCCCCGATGACGGCAACCCGGACGACTGCACGGTGATCGAGGTTCCCCTGCCCGCACCCGTGCGGCCCGGCGCGGCGCTGCGCGTGTCGATGCGCTTTACCACGCAACTGCCCAAGGTCTTCGCCCGCACCGGATACCGTGGCGACTTCCACCTGGCCGGGCAGTGGTTCCCGAAGATCGGCGTCTGGGAGACAAAAGGCTTCCGTCATGCCGGAAAAAGCGGATGGAATTGCCATCAATTCCACGCGAATTCCGAATTTTATGCCAACTTCGGCGACTACCGGGTGGAGCTCACCGTTCCGGCCCGCTTTGTCGTGGGCGCCACCGGCGAGATGGTGAAGCGCACCGATGATCTCAGGCGCGGCACGTCCACCTACGTGTTCGTCCAGCCCTCGGTGACCGACTTCGCGTGGACCGCCCAGCCGGGCTTCCTGCGTGTGGAGCGCATGTTCGAGGCGCAGAAACAGGCCGCGCCGGAGGAACTCGCCGCCGCGGCGCGGCTGCATGGCATCAGCCTCGAGGAAGCCCGGCTTTCAGACGTCAAAATGATAGCGCTCATCCAGCCGGAGCACGCCGAGCAGACGGAGCGCCATTTCCACGCGCTCGCCACCGCTCTCAAGTATTTCGGGCTTTGGTACGGGCGTTACCCGCACCGCACCATCACGGTGGTGGATCCGCCTTACGGGGCGGGCGGCGCGGGCGGCATGGAGTATCCCACATTCATCACAGCGGGCACGTCTTACAGGTTGCCCCCCGACGTGCTGATGCTGGAGATGGTGACGGTGCACGAGTTCGGGCACCAGTTCTGGATGCAGCTCGTGGCGAACAACGAGTTCGAGGAGTCCTGGCTCGACGAGGGCTTCAACACCTATTCCACGGGCAAGATCATGGACAAGGTCTACGGCGGCACTTCGCTGCCGCTGACCGTCTTCGGCAGGAACATCTGGTCCTGGCTCCGGCTTCCGAAGCTGACCCAGGCGTCGCTGGACCGCGCCGCGCACGCGGGTTCGCCGGTGCGCGACCCGCTCGCCACCCGCGCCTGGGAATTCTACGACAGCGCCAGCTACGCGATCAGCTCGTACTCGCGCACGGGCGTCGCGCTGCGTACGCTGGAGGCGATTCTCGGCGAGGACACGATGGCGCGCGTCATGCGCGCTTACCATCACCGCTGGCGCTTCCGCCATCCGCACTCGCGGGATTTTCAGCGGGTGGTGGAGGATGTCTCCGGGCGGGATATGGACTGGTTTTTCTCGCAGTTTGTCTTCGGCAGCCGCAAGCTCGACTATGCAGTATCGGAGATCCGCAACCGCAGGCTGGAAACGCCGGCGGGGGTGTTTTTCAGGGACGGGAAGAAACAGACGGTCACCGTGAAGGAGGCGCGCCGCCGAGACGGTGAGCGGGAGAAGCGCGGCGAGAAGCCGCAATATGAATCGTGGGTGAAAGTGGAGCGGCTGGGCGACGCCATCGCGCCCCAGGAGATCGAGATCCGCTTCCGCGACGGACACGTCGAACACCGCAACTGGAACGGCGAAGGGCGCTGGGCCAAATTCACGTTCACGCGGCAGGCGGAGATTGAAAGCGCCGCCATCGATCCGCGGCGCAGGTACGCCCTGGATGTGAACTTCGCCAACAACAGCCGCAAGGCGGATTACAATGTCCGGCTCAGCACGGAGTGGACGCTGCGCGTGCTGTTCTGGGCGCAAAACGCCATGCTGTGGCTCACCGCGCTTGTGTAAGGAGGAACCGGTGCTGCCGCTGATCGCATACTGGAGCGGGCTCGGGCGAGCCTGGCGGCGCAAGCGGATGCTTGCGCTGTACTGGTTCTTTCACACCCTCTGCGCTGCCGCAGCGGCACTGCCGCTGATGGCTGCCGCTGTGCCGCAGCTCGGCCGCTCGCGGCTGGGCGATGAGCTGATGCGGCAGTTCGATCTGGCGTGGCTGGCCGAAATTTCCTCCGAGGCCGGGGCGGCGGCGCCCCCGGTGGTGGCAGCAATGGTGGCGGCATCCGCTGTTCTGCTGCTGGGCGCGGTGTTTCTTGCCTCCGGCGCGGTGCCGCTGCTGGCCGAGGAAGGCGCGTCCTATTCGCCCGAAGCGTTCTGGGGGGGCGCGGGGCGGAATTTCTGGCCCTTCCTCCGGCTGTCGCTGTATTCATGCATCCCCTACGGCGCTGCTTTCGCTATTGCCGGACTGTTGCGGCGCGGCGCGCACGCCCTCTGGGGCGAAGGACTCGAGGCGCGGCCGCTCGTGCTGGCGGACTACGCCCGCCTGGCGCTGCTCATTGTCCTGTTCGGGCTGATCTCGACGGCGATGGATTTCGCCAAGGTGCGCCTGGCTCTGAGCGGATCCCGGCAGAGCCTGCGCGGCTGCTTCGCCTCGCTGCGCCTCGTCTGGCGCAACCCGGGCGTGGTGTTCTGGCTATGGGCGTGCTTCGCCGCCACGGGCGCCGCGCTGGCCTGGGCCTATGTGGAGATGGCCGTGCGGCTGGAGGCGGGCGGCGCAGCCGTGCTTGCCTTGCTGGTTCTGCTTCAGCAGGCTTATGTGCTGGCGCGGATTGTGCTGCGGCTCGCCGCCTGGGGCGCGGCCGCGGAGCTCGACCCGGTTCTGCGGCCTCTGCCTGCCGCCGAACCGGCGCCCGCGCTGGCGGAGGACTATCAGATCTGAGCGGCGGCGCTGCCTTGCGCGAAGCCGCCTACGAACCTCCCGCCGGAGCCAGCGCCTCCTTCACAAGCTGCGCGTTTTCTGCCGCCTGGTCGGCATGCTTCGGGAACATGCCGATCACCACGCAATCCCCGGGCTTGGCCGACGCGAAGACTTCCTTCAGCGCCGCCAGGCGGTCTTCCCGGCTCGCGCAGCGCCTGCCAGCCCCGTACACCTTGAATACAATGCACTGCTTTTTTGTTTTCCTGACACGCGCCAGCATCCGCGCCCGGTCGGGCTCGTAAAAGAACTCGCCGGCCACGGGGCCTCCAGCCAGCTCCAGCGCCTCCTCGTGCGGCCGGCTGAGGTTGTACAGGCAGGTCATGTAGAAATCCAGATCCAGGCCGCGATCTTCGGCCCAGTCGATCACTTCCGGAATGTGCGTAGCCATGCCGGTGCGCAGGCCGGTTGCGCGGATCCGCTTCAGCCTCTCTTCAATCTCGCCGCGCTGCTGGTTCAGCCAGAGCCGGTCCGTGTTCGCCCCGTGCAGGTAGATGCCCGCCGCGCCCGCCGCCGCAGCGTCTCTGACGTTGCGCGCGAAGTCGGCCAGCTCGGTGGCCGTCTGCGCGATCCAGTCCAGCCGGCCGCCATCGTTGCGGTATTCGCGCAGGAGCCTCAGGATGTGCCGGTCCGCCCGCGACTGCCACGCGGTGATCCCGGCCCGCTCGCATTGCGCGAGCAGCTTCTTGACGTTGGCCGCGCTGAAGTAGTCCATCATCTCTTCATCCAGCGCGCGGCTCTGGTGCGAGAACCCGCTGACAGGGTTCCCTCCCACCAGCAGCCGCGAGACGAGGATCTTTCCGAAGGGAACCTGGGGCAGCGTAGCGGCAGCCGGCGCTGCGGCGGCAGCCGGCGCTGCGGCGGCCGCCGGCATGGCGAGAACGGCCCGGCGCGAATACTCCATGCCCCGATCATACAGGCGCAAGTTCACGGGGGGAATCCGTATATTTTTGTGGAACGATCCGCGCGATTCAGCGTCTAGACAAGTAGAGGGCCCAAAAGGCCGGGAGGAAACGATGAGCCTCAACGAACGGCTGCAACTGGAGATGGAAATCCTCGAGCGGCTCGACAGGATCCGCTCCCTCGAGGAAAGGGAGGACGTGTCGGAAGACGTCGAGAAGGCGATCATCGAGCGCGAACTGGCCGAGCTCGAGAAGGAGCTGGAGCCCGAACCGGCCCTGGTCCTGCGCAAGAAGCGCCGCGCCTGAAGCGCTGCGCCGGCGGAAATCGATCTGCAACAACTCACCTGAGCAAGAAGCGGCCTGCCTTTCATGGCAGGCCGCTTTTTTCCGGCGTTCAATAAAAGGGGAAAGACCGGAATTCGCCACCATGCCGGTCCTGTGCCGCGCATAAAGGCTGGAATTCGCCACCAGCACGGTTCTGTGCCGCGCACGAAGGCTGGAATTCGCCAGAATTCCAGCCGGAGTAAGCGGCCGGCCGGCCCTGCCCTGCCATATAGGAATCCCGCGCAGGGACCGCTCCTTCCGGCCGCCTGCGCGGCCTCCAGGCGCAGCTCAGACTGCGGCGGCGGCCCGTTCCAGCCACAGTTTTCGAGGAAATGCCCGCGCCGCAACAGCGCGCTACTTTACCACGATATTGATGAGCTTGCCCGTGTGAATGACCTTCACCACCGTCTTGCCATCGGTGTGGGCGCGCACGCGCTCGTCGGCTAGCGCCAGCCGCTGCTGCTCTTCCTGCGGGGTGCCGTGGGGCACGCTGATGCGGCTGCGCAGCTTGCCGTTGACCTGCACAGGAATTTCGAGCTCTTCCTCCCGGGCCAGGCTTTCGTCAAACGACGGCCACGAGCAGCGGAACACCGGCTCTTCGTGGCCCAGCATGTGCCACAGCTCCTGCGCCGCGAACGGCGCAAATGGCGCCAGCATCAACGTCACCTTTTCGGCACACTCGCGCAACACGCGGGCCGACATGCCCGCCTCGCACGCATGCAGCTCGTTCATCAGCTCCATCAGCGCTGCGATGGACGTGTTGAAGTGCCACCGGTTGTCGAAATCCTGCGTGATCTTGCGGATCGTCTGGTGCAGCTTGCGCAGCGCCCGCGAGTCGCTCTCGCCGGAACCGCCTGCCGCGTCCGCATTGCGCGTCACCCAGCGGAACAGGCGGCTCAGGAAGCGGTACTGGCCCTCCACGCCGGACTCGTTCCAGTCCATGTTCTTCTCAGGCGGCGCGGCGAACAGCGTGAACAGGCGGCAGGTGTCGGCGCCGTACTTGGCCACCATCTCGTCGGGATCGACGATGTTGCCCTTCGACTTCGACATCGTCTGCCCGTGCAACTGCACCATGCCCTGCGTGAACAGGTTGCGGAACGGCTCGTCGACGGAAACCAGCCCGATGTCGCGCAGCACCTTGCACCAGAAGCGCGAATACAGCAGGTGCAGTATGGCGTGCGTCACTCCTCCGATGTACTGATCCACCGGAAACCACGGCTTCACCTTTTCGGGATCGAACGGCAGGCGGGCATTGCGCGGATCCACGTAGCGGAAAAAATACCAGGACGAATCGACGAATGTGTCCATCGTGTCGGTTTCCCGCTCCGCCGCCGCCCCGCATTTCGGGCACGTGGTCTCCACAAAGCTCTTCAGATTCGCCAGCGGCGAGCGCCCGCGCCCCGTGAACTCGACGTTCTCGGGCAGCACGACCGGGAGTTGATCGTCCGGCACCGGCACGGCGCCGCAGCTCCTGCAGTGGATGATGGGGATCGGCGTGCCCCAGTAGCGCTGCCGCGAAATGCCCCAGTCCTTCAGGCGGTAGGTGACCGCGGCGCGCCCGAATCCTTCCCGTTCCGCCTTCTCCGCCATGCGCCTGCGGCCTTCCGCGCTCGGGAGCCCGGACCACTCGCCCGAGTTCTCCATCACGCCGTCCTCGGTGAACGCCTGCTGCGGATCGGTATCCAGCACGCCGTCCACCGGCCGGATCACCGGGACGATGGGGATGCCGTACTTGCGGCAGAACTCGAAATCGCGCTCGTCATGCGCCGGCACCGCCATGATGGCGCCCGTGCCGTAGCCCCACAGCACGAAATTGCCGACCCAGACGGGAATTTCCGCGCCATTAAAAGGATTCACCGCGAAATGCCCGGTAAAGAACCCCTCTTTTTCGAGATCTTCCGGCCCTTTGCGCGCCTGTTCATCAATCATTTCCTTGCGGCGCGCGGCCAGATCGCCCGTGCAAAGCTCCTTCGCCGCCGGATGCTCGGGCGAGAGGATCACGCAGGTGGCCCCGTAAATCGTGTCGATCCGCGTAGTGAAAATGCGCACCGGCCTGCCCGAGCCTTTCAGGCGGAAATCCACCTCCGCGCCCTCGCTGCGGCCGATCCAGTTGCGCTGCATGGTGAGCACCTGGGGCGGCCAGCCGGCTTCGATCTGCTTCATGTCCTCGAGCAGTTGGTCGGCATAGGCCGTGATCCGCAGGAACCACTGGTCCAGCTCGCGCATTTCCACTTTCGTGGTCTCATGACGCCAGCAGCAGCCGTCCACCACCTGCTCGTTGGCGAGCACCGTCTGGCACTCGGGACACCAGTTGACCAGCGAACTCTTGCGGTAGGCCAGCCCGCGCTCGAACATCCGCAGGAACATCCACTGGTTCCAGCGATAATACTCCGGCAGGCAGGTGTTCACCTCGCGGTCCCAGTCGTAGGCGAAGCCCAGCCGCTGGAGCTGCTTCTTCATGTAGGTGACGTTGGAGTGCGTCCACTCGGCCGGATGGCGCCCGTGCTTGATGGCCGCGTTCTCGGCCGGAAGCCCGAAGGCGTCCCAGCCGATGGGGTGCATCACGTCGAAACCGCGCATCCACTGATACCGCGCCAGCGTGTCGCCGATGGAGTAGTTGCGCACGTGGCCCATGTGCAGGCGCCCGCTCGGGTAGGGGAACATCTCCAGCACGTAATAGCGGGGCCGCGAGCCGTCATCGGCGGCCTTGTACAGCCCGGGATCAGCGTCCCAGCGCTCGCACCATTTCAGCTCGATTTCTTCGTGGCGGTACGGAATTTCCGGCATAAGGCTTTCAATTGCTCGACGTTGCGCTGATCGTCGCCCGGATGGTCGACGGGCGTCTCCAGCACGAAGGCTTTCCGGCGCAGTTCGGGGTGGTTCAGGATCCGGCGGAAGCCCGCCAGCCCGATCTGTCCTTCTCCTATGTTCGCATGACGGTCCAGCCGCGAGCCGAACGCGCCGCGGCTGTCATTGGCGTGGATCACGGGCACGCGCTCCAGCCCCAGGATCTCGCGCGCCTGCCGCACCGTGTCCCTGAGCCCCTCAGCCGTGGAAACGTCGTAGCCGGAGACAAAGAGATGGCACGTGTCCAGGCAGTATCCCACCGGGAAGGGCAGCGCCGGCGCCAGCCGCTCGCGCAGCTCGCGCAACTCCTCCATCGTGCGCCCGATGGTGGCGCCCGCGCCCGCGGTGTTTTCGAGCAGCAGCATGAACCCGTCCGGCGGCCGCATCCCGCCCGACGCCTGCCGCAGCGAATCCACGATCCGCTCGATCCCTGCTTCCACGGGATCCTGCCGCGCGCTCCCCGGGTGGATCACCAGAAATTCGGCGCCGATCGCGAACGCCCGCTCCAATTCTCCGCGCATGGCGGCGATGCTCTTCCCGCGAATGCCATCGTCGGGCGCGGCGAGATTGATCAGGTAGCTGTCGTGGATCAGCAGCGGCTGCAAGTCATGCTCCGCGCGGAGCCGCCGCAACTCCTCGACCTGCTCGCGCGGCGGCATCACGGCGCGCCACATCCGCGGGCTCGAAGAGAAAATCTGGAGACAGTTCGCCCCCACCTCCAGGGCGCGGCGGGCAGCGTTCGCCAGCGCCCCCGAGGTCGAACAATGCAGGCCGATACGCATCTTCCTGTGAGTCTAGCGCGCCCGCCAGGCCGGCCCGGTCCGGGGCAGCCGCCGGCGAACGTGGCTCCGGCGAGACGAAAAAGCCTTCATCTGTGGCACAACAGACACACAAAATTGGAGCCAAATATTTCTCACAAAAGGACTTAACATCACTGCCAGCTTCTGTTAGCATGATGGCTTGAGCAAGCCCATGCCCCGCCTGCCTGAGTTTGAAACCACCACTGTCCGCCCCGTCGAGTGCCGGGGCGTCGGGCTGCACAGCGGCGCGCCGGTGCGCCTGCGCATCCTGCCTGCGCCTGCGGCGACGGGCATCGTCTTCCGGCGGACGGATCTGAACGGCTTCGAGGTGCCGGCAAGCTGGCGCTACGTGCAGCGCGTCAGCTATGCGACGTCGCTGATGCGGCAGGGCGTGCTGATCTCGACCACGGAACATCTGCTGAGCACCTTCTACAGCATGGGGCTGGACAACGCCTATGTCGAGATCGACAACCTGGAGGTGCCGATCCTCGACGGCAGCGGCGCGCCTTTCGTCGAAATGCTGCGCGAAGCCGGCATGCGCTCCACACGCCGGCGGCGCCGCTACCTGAGGATCGTTAGACCGGTGAGCCACCAGACTCCCGGCAAGAGCATTTCCATCCGCCCGGCGGACGGCTTCAGCCTCTCCTGCCGCGTGTACTTTCCGCACCCGCTGGTCGGGCAGCAGCGGCTGGACATCGAGGTGACGCCTGAGACTTACGCAAGCGAGATCGCCCCGGCGCGCACGTTCGGCTTCGAACAGGAGCTGGACGCCATGCGCAACATGGGGCTGATCCGGGGCGCAAGCCTGGACAGCGCGGTCTGCTTCGGCGCGGCGGGGGTGCTGAATGAAGGCGGCCTGCGCTTCCCGGACGAACCCTGCCGGCACAAGGCGCTGGATCTGATCGGCGACCTGGCTTTGATCGGGCGCCCGCTGCTCGGCGAGGTGGTGGCGGAGCGGGCCGGGCACGCCATGCACGTGGCGCTGGTGGCGCGGATCATGTCGGACGCCTCGCTGTACGAAGTGGTCACCGCGGCGGAGCTGGCCGGGCGGGCCGCGGCGGCGCCCGTGCGATGAAGCGCCACTTGCCGAACATCCTGACCTCCCTGCGCATTCTCCTGGTCCCTCCGGTCGGGATTTCCGTGGCCCGGGACGATATGGGCATGGCGCTGCCGCTGCTGGCCGTGGCCGCTCTCACCGACGCCGCCGACGGATTTCTGGCCCGGCGGTGGCAGGCGGCTTCCGCTTATGGGGCGTATCTCGATCCGGTCGCCGACAAGCTGCTGGCGGCCACCGTGTTCGCCGGACTGGCATTCGCCGGGCGGCTGCCGTGGTGGCTGGCGGCTCTGGTTCTGGGGCGCGACCTGCTGATCCTGGCCTTCGCCGCCTGGGCGATGACGCGGACGCGGATCCGCAAGTTCCCTCCATCGCTCTGGGGCAAGGCGAGCACGGTGTTGCAGTTCAGCCTCGGCCTGGCCTGCCTGCTCGATGCGGCTGCGCCCGCCGGCTGGACCGGCCCGCTCGTCCAGCGGCTGATCCCTGCCGTGGCGGCCGCTACGGTCTGGAGCGGGTTCCATTACGGCTGGCTCGCCGCCCGCCGCCTGAGGGAAGAGGCGGATTGATTCCTGGCCCCCATGCGGGTAGGCTTGAAGTGTGACGCCAGGAGCGATTCGATTTCATCCCGCGCGCACCTATCTGACGCTGGCGGCGGTGGCCCTGGGCCTGGGGGCGTTTTCCGGATGGTGGGCAAGGGCGTGGTGGCCGGCCGCCATCCCGGCGGTTCTCTTCCTCGCCACGGCAGGCCTGGCGCTGTGGCTGGCGACGCGTCCGGTGATCGAGGTCAGCGAAGAAGGACTGCGCCTGGGCCGAGAATTCATCCGCTGGCGCGACATCAAGCGGGTGGACCAGACTGGCTGGATCGCCCCGCTCATCGCATACCTGACGCTCACGGGCAAGAGACAGATCCGGCTCGTCTATCCCGGCGAAACGGTGCATTCCAACCGCCTGCTCCGGCTGATCCAGCAGCACTCCACGCAGGCGCTGATCAATGGCGTGCCGCACCGGCAGATCTTCGGCGACTCTGCGCTCGTCCCGCCGGTGCAGCCGGCGCAGCAGCGCCCGCGGCTGTTGCGCGAAGAGGACGAAGCGGAGGTCGAACGCCTCTACCACAAGCTGCGCAGCGCCGGCCGCCTGGACCCTGAGAAATAGCGCGGCCTCTCGTATGCTTTCCCGTCAACGTCCGCAGCGAGGCGGACTCCTGCTGCCTCTGGCGGTTCTGGTTTGCCTTGCCGTCCTGATCTGGCTGCTGTGGCAACCGGTTTTGCGCCAGGCGGGGCTGTTCCTGGACACCGGCGAGCCGCCGCGGCGCGCCGACGCCATTCTCGTGCTCGCGGGCGGCTGGGGCGGCGAGCGCATCCTGAAGGCGGGCGAGCTGATCCGCGCCGGCATGGCCCGGAAAGCCTATGTGAGCGGCCCCCGAATCCTGTACGGCCGCTGCGAATGCGATCTCGCCATTCCCTACGCCGCCGGGCACGGCTTTCCCGCCGAATGGTTCGAGTGCCTGCCCAACGACGGCCTCTCCACCCGGGACGAAGCCCGCGTCCTGCTGCCGGAACTCGAGCGCCGCGGCGTCAGGACCCTGCTTGTCGTCAGCGTGCGCACGCACCTGCGGCGCGCCCGCTGGATCTTTGAAAAACACCGCCCGCCCTCCATGCGCATCTACTACACCGGCGCCGACGCTCCCTGGTTCCGGCTGGAAGAGTGGTACCGCCGCCGCGAAGGATGGAAAGCCGTCGTGATGGAATGGATCAAGGTGCTGTCACTGCCGGTGGACTCCTGATATGAGAGAGGTGATCGCTTCTTGCGGGCCTTACCTGGCGCGCTACCGCGGCAGGATCGCCCTGGGCGTGGGCGCTCTGGTGGCCAAGGATCTGGCCGGGGCGGGCGTGCCCCTGCTCGTGAAATGGGCCATCGATTCGCTCACCGCGGGCGCCGCGCTGGGCCGTGTGGGCTGGCTGGCCGCCGCCGTGGTCGGACTGTCGCTGCTGAAGGGCGTCTTCATGTACTGGATGCGCGTCATCCTGGTCGGCGTCAGCCGCGACGTCGAATACGACATGCGCAACGACATGTTCGCGCACCTGGTGCGGCTCGACGGCGCGTTTTATGCCCGGTACCGCACCGGCGACCTGATGGCGCGCTCGACCAACGACCTCAACGCCGTGCGCATGATGCTCGGCCCGGCGGTGATGTATCTGGCCGAGACCTCGCTGACGCTGGTGCTCGCCCTCGGCGTGATGCTCGCCGTCGACTGGCGGCTCACGCTCTGGGCGCTGGCCCCGGCGCCGCTGGTCAGCCTCGCCGTCGCCTTCTTCGGCCGGCGCATTCATGACCGGTTTGAAATTATCCAGAAGCTCTATTCCGACATCAGCAGCCGTGTGCAGGAATCCCTGGCCGGCATCCGCGTCGTCCGTGCCTACGTGCAGGAAGATGCCGAAATGGAGCGGTTCCAGGAGCTGAACCGGCGCTTCATCGGCGAGAACCTCCGTCTGGCCCGGCTCTCCGGGCTCTTCCTTCCGCTGCTGCATTTTTTCATTGGCCTGACGTTTCTGCTGGTGCTGTGGGTGGGCGGGCTGCGGCTGATGGAGGGCCGCATCACCCTGGGCAGCTTCGTCATGTTCAACACCTACATGGGCATGCTGGTCTGGCCCATGATCGCCTTCGGCTGGGTGGTGAACCTCGTGCAGCGCGGCCGCGCCTCGCTCGGCCGCATCCGGGAGCTGCTGGCCGAGCAGCCGCGCATCGGCCCGCCCGCCGCGCCAAGGCCGCTGCCCGAGAGGGCGGCCGAGCTCGAACTCGACAACGTGTCGGTCTCCTTCGACGGGCGCGCCGTGCTCGAAAACGTCTCTTTGGGCATCCTCGAAGGCTCCACCGTCGCCGTCGTCGGACGCACGGGCAGCGGCAAGAGCACGCTCGTGCATCTGATCCCGCGCCTGCTCGATCCCACATCGGGCGCGGTGAGGCTCTGCGGCATCGACCTGCGCGAGCTTGACCCTTCGGAGCTCCGCCGCCGCATCGCTTTCGTGCCGCAGGAGACGTTTCTGTTCAGCGCCACGCTGGCCGAAAACATAGCCTTCGGAGCGCCTGATGCGCCCCGGGAGGCCATCGAGCGCGCCGCCCAGATGGCCGGACTGGCGCAGGATATCGAGAGCTTCCCGCAGGGACTCGATACGGAAGTCGGCGAGCGCGGCCTGACGCTCTCCGGCGGCCAGAAACAGCGCGTCGCCATCGCCCGCGCCCTGCTCCGCGATCCGCAGATCCTGATCCTTGATGACGCGTTGTCGGCCGTCGATACGCTGACCGAGGACCGGATTCTCAAGAGCCTGCGCGAGTTCATGCGCGGCCGGATGACCATCCTGATCTCCCACCGCGTCTCCACCGTGCGCGAGGCCGACTGCATCTACGTGCTCGAGGAAGGCCGGATCGTCGAACAGGGCAGCCACGCCGAACTGCTCGACCTCAACGGCTATTACGCCGATCTGTACCAGAAACAGCTTCTCGAAGAAGAGCTCGAGTCGATCTGAAACTCGTTCCGAAGTGCGCCCCGCATGCGGGTGCGGCCCGTGATCATGGCTGGGCGGCCAGTCCTCCCGGGCGCTCAAGCGCCCTTCAGACACGGCTCAGTAGATGGCACGCGGCACGGACGCGCACCCGCCCGGAAGGGGCCGCGGCCGCAAATCAGATTGCCTATCATGAGCACAGGGCCGCGCCGCAGGCGCGGGAGGTGCTGCCATGCTCATTGTTCATGTCCATGTCCAGGTGAAGCCTGAGTACGTCGAGGCGTTCAAAGAGGCCACGGTGGAGAACGCCCGCGCGAGCGTCCAGGAGCCGGGCATCGCGCGCTTCGACGTGATCCAGCAGATGGATGATCCGTCGAAATTCATTCTGGTCGAGGTATACCGCTCTCCAGAGGCCGCGGCGGCGCACAAGGAGACCGCCCACTACGCGAAGTGGCGCGATACGGTAGCCGAGATGATGGCGCAGCCGCGCACGAGCGTCAAGTTTTCCAACGTCTTCCCCGGCGACGAAGGCTGGTGACACCATGACGTGGGAGTTCGCCACCGCGGGGCGCATCGTGTTCGGCGCAGGCGCCGCGAGCCAGATCGCCTCTGCCGCCCGCACCATGGGCAAGCGCGCCCTGCTGGTCACCGGGCGCAAGCCGCGGCAGGCGGCGCGCATCGTGGCCGATCTGCACGGCGCGGGCGTCGGCTGCTCGCCGTTCGCCACCGAAGGCGAACCCACGCTCGATACGGTGCGCTCGGGCGTCGAGACCGCGCGGCGCGAGGGCTGCGACCTGGTGATCGCCTGCGGCGGCGGCAGCGCCATCGACGCGGGCAAGGCCATCGCCGCGATGCTCGCCAACCCCGGCGACGTGCTCGATTATCTGGAAGTCATCGGCCGCGGCCAGCCCCTGGCGGCGCCACCCGCGCCCTTCATCGCCGTGCCCACTACGGCGGGCGCGGGCAGCGAAGCCACGCGCAACGCCGTTTTGCTGTCGCCCGAGCACCGCGTCAAGGCGAGCCTGCGCAGCCCGCTGATGCTGCCGCGGCTGGCCGTGGTCGATCCCGAACTCACCCTCTCCGTGCCCCCTGAGGTGACCGCCGCCACGGGGCTCGATGCGCTCTCCCAACTGCTCGAGCCGTTCGTGAGCGTCCGCGCCAACCCCATGACCGACATGCTGTGCCGCGAGGGTCTGCGCCGCGCCGGGCGCTCTCTCCGGCGCGTGTTTGAAGACGGCAGCGACCTGGAAGCCCGCTCGGACATGGCTATGGCCAGCCTGCTGAGCGGCATGGCCCTGGCCAATGCCGGACTCGGCGCGGTTCATGGCTTTGCCGCGCCCGCAGGGGGCGCCTTCCCTGCCCCGCACGGCGCAGTGTGCGCCGCCCTGCTCGCCCCGGTGACGCGCGCCAACCTGCGGGCGCTTCGCCAGCGCGAGCCCGGCAGTCCCGCCATCGAAAAGTATGCCGAGGCCGCGCGCCTGCTCGATCCGAGCGCCCGGAGCGCTGACGACCTGCCTGAGTGGCTCGATCAGATCCGGATCGATCTGAAGATTCCGCGCCTGTCCGAGTACGGCATCCGTGCGGCCGACATACCTGCCCTTTGCGAGAAGGCGGCCCGTGCCAGCAGCATGAAAGGCAATCCGATTCCATTACTTCCCAGTGAGTTGGAAGAGATTCTTCAGGCGGCACTGTAATCAGCCGAACCCTTGATTCCGCCAGGCCTGCGTCCTGGCGGGCGCAGCCGCACCACGCGCATAATCTGCATAATCTTGCTAGGGATTATACAGTTAGTCTACACTGTCGGCATGGATCTTCCAGGCAGCACTTCGCTCAGCCACCTCCGCTGGCTGGAAGCGGAAAGCATCCACATCCTGCGCGAGGGGGCGGCCCAGTTCGCCCGCCCCGTGCTGCTCTATTCGATCGGCAAAGACTCGTCGGTGCTGCTGCACCTGGCGCGCAAGGCGTTCTACCCGGCCCCGATTCCATTCCCGCTGCTGCACATCGACACGACTTACGAATACCCGGAAATCCTCGAGTTCCGCGACTGGTACGCCCGGCAGATCGGAGCGCGGCTCGTGGTTTACAGCAACCAGGAGGCGGTGCGGCAGGGGGCGAACCCTTACGATCTCGGCACCGCGCGGTGCTGCCAGTTGCTCCGCACGCAGGCGCTGGTGCAGGCTCTCAAGGAAGGCGGCTACGACGCGGCATTCGGCGGGGCGCGGCGCGATGAGGAGCGGTCGCGCGCCAAGGAGCGCGTTTTCTCGTTCCGCGACCGGAACGGGCACTGGGATCCAAAGACGCAGCGCCCGGAGCTGTGGTCGATCTACAACGGGCGCGTGGGTCCGGGCGAAAGCATGCGGATCTTCCCGCTGTCGAACTGGACGGAAGCCGACGTCTGGCGCTACATCCAACTGGAGAACATCCCCGTCGTGCCGCTCTACTTCGCCAGGCCGCGGGACGTGATTGTCCGCAACGGCACGCTGATCCTCATGGAATCGGGCGTCCGCCTTCTGCCGGGCGAAAAGCCCGAGCGCGTGATGTGCCGTCTGCGGACGCTGGGCTGCACGCCCTGCAGCGGAGCCATCCGTTCAGAGGCGGACACGGTGGAGAAAATCCTCGCCGAATTGCAGGAATTCCGGCGCTCCGAGCGCGAAAACCGCGTAATCGACCACGACCAGGATGGCTCGATGGAGTTGAAAAAACGGGAGGGATATTTCTGATGTCGGCAGCAGCCGGTGTGAGCGAGCGCCTCTTGCCGCTGGCGTATTTTCTGAAGAAGCCAGGCGAGCGGTCAATGCTGCGCGTGTCGACGGCGGGTAGCGTGGACGATGGCAAGTCGACGCTGATCGGGCGGCTCCTGCACGACACGCGGAGCGTCTACGAAGACCAGCTCGACGCGGTCCGCAAGAGCCCGGTCAACCGCGCGGGCGGGGCGCTCGATCTCTCGCTGCTGACCGACGGGCTCCGGGCGGAGCGCGAGCAGGGCATCACGATCGACGTGGCTTACCGGCATTTTTCCACGCCGCGCCGGACGTTCATTCTCGCCGACACGCCCGGACACGAGCAGTACACGCCGAACATGGCCACCGGAGCGTCGACGGCGGATGTGGCGGTGATTCTGGTGGACGCGCGCAAGGGGCTGCTGGCGCAGTCCCGGCGGCACGCTTTCATCGCGGCGCTGCTGGGCGTGCGGGAGCTGATCGTGGCGGTGAACAAGATGGATCTGGCCGGCTACAGCCGCGAGGTGTTCGAGCAGATCGCGGCGGACTTTCGCGCGCTGGAGCCGAGAATGCGCGGCGCGCGGCTGACATTCATCCCGGTGAGCGCCCTGGAAGGGGACAACGTGGTGGAGCGCTCGCCGCGGATGCCGTGGTACGAAGGACCGCCGCTGCTGGAGCGCCTGGAGAAGGCGGAACCCGAGGCCGAAACCTGGGCGGCGCCATTTCGATTCCCGGTGCAATATGTCATCCGGCCGCAGGACGGATTCCGCGGCTTTGCGGGCCGCATCGCTGCGGGCCGCATCCGGGTCGGCGATCCGGTCATCGAGCTGCCATCGGGCAGGCGCACGCGCGTGGAGCGGATCGTGACGTTCGACGGCGACCTGGAGGAAGCGGCGTCGCCGATGTCGGTGACCCTCGTGCTGGAGCACGAGATCGACGTCTCCCGCGGTTCGATGCTGGCTGCCGCCGGGCAGCCGCCGCAATTCAGCCGCAGGATGGAGGCGCACACGGTATGGATGAGCACGGAGCTGCTCGACCCGGCGAAGACGTACCTGCTGCGCCACGGTCCGCATGAAGTGCAGGCCCGCGCGCTGACGGTCCGCCATGCGGTGGACATCACCACGCTCGACCCGCGGCCGGCGTCCTCGCTGGGCTGGAGCGAGATCGGCCTGGTGCTTTGGGAGACGGCACGGCCGCTGGCGTTCGACCTTTACGGCGAGGTGCGGGAGAACGGCGCCTTCATTGTGATCGATCCGCACACGAACCGCACGATCGCCGCCGGGATGATCGAGGCGGCGGCGGAAGATCCGTATGCGGCCCGCCGGGCGGCGCCGCAGCCGTTCCGCGCATCCAAGCTGACGCCCGCCGAGCGCGCCTTGCGCAGCGGGCACACAGGGGCGCTGATTCTTGCCGACGTCCGCTCGGCTGCGGCGCAGGGGCTCGAGCGGCGGCTGTTCGAGCACGGCGCCGACGTGATTCTGCTCGAGCAGCCGGTGGCGCCGCTGGAGCCGCTGCTGGCGGCGGGACTGCTGGTGATCGCGCCGCGATCCAGCGTCTGCGCGGGCTTCCCGGTGCTGGCCTTGCCGCCGCAGGAGCAGTCGGGCGATTCGGAAGCGCACGTGGAAGCGGCGATCGTAGAGCTCCACCGACAGGGCATATTGGCCGACCGCGATCAATTCAACGCCGGGGAGGGAATCTGACCATGAACAGCACTCGGCCGCTCTCCGGAGCGGAAAAAGTGAAGGCGGGCAGCCGCCATTTGCGGGGCTCGATTGCGGAAGAGCTGGCGGCGGACACGGAGCATTTCACCAAAGACTCGGTGCTGCTGCTGAAGTTTCACGGCATCTACCAGCAGCACGACCGCGATGTGCGCAAGGCGGAAGCCCGCAAGGAGCACTCCTGCATGGTGCGCGTGAGCGTTCCCGGCGGGCGGCTGGAGGCGGAGCAGTTCCTGGCTCTGCGCCGGCTGGCCATGCAGGCCGGCGACGGCACGCTGCGGCTGACCTCGCGCGGCGGCGTGCAGTACCACTACGTGGGCAAGCGGGATCTTCGGGATCTGATCCGGGCCATCCGCGAGGCGAACCTGAACACGCTGGCCGCCTGCGGGGACGTCGTGCGCAACGTAGTCTGTTCGCCGGCGCCGTTCGACTCGCCCGAGGCGCGCAGCCTCGACCACTGGGTGCGCCTGGTGGACCGCTCGCTCAAGCCGAAGACGCAAGCCTACGCCGAAATCTGGCTGGACGGCGAGCGCGCCGCCTCCCTGGTCGAGGAAGACGAGAGCGAGCCGCTCTATGGCGAGACGTACCTGCCGCGGAAATTCAAGATCGCGTTCACGCGCGAGGGCGACAACACGGTGGACATCTACGCCGAGGACCTGGGCTTTGTGGCCCACTTCGAGCGCGGCGAGGTGGCAGGCTTCACGTTCGTCGCCGGCGGAGGCATGGGCCAGACCAACGGCGATCGCAACACGTATCCGCGCCTGGCCGATGTGATCGGCTTCATCCGGCCTGAACACTGCCTGGACGTGGCCCGGGCCGCAGTGACGATTCACCGCGACTTCGGCGACCGCTCCAACCGCCGCCATGCGCGCCTGAAGTATCTCCTGGCGGAGCGCGGGGCCGGCTGGTTCCGCGAGGAGCTCGAGGCGCGGCTGGGCTACCGGGTGGATCCGCCCCGGCCGCTTGTGTGGGAGCGCCACGCCGACTGGCTGGGCTGGCACAGGCAGGACGGGCAATTGTGGTTCTTCGGATTGCGCGTGGTGAGCGGCCGGCTCGCCGGGGCGCTTCTCGACGGGGTAACGGAGGCGGTGGAGACGCTGCGGCCGCAGCTCCGCCTGACGCCGCAACAGAACCTGCTGTTCACGGGGCTGACCGAAGAAGCCAGGCCCGTGCTGGAAGGAATCCTGCGCCGCCGCGGGATCGAGCTGCCTGGAGAGATGCCGCCGTTGCTGCGCCACTCCATGGCCTGCCCCGCCCTGCCGACATGCGGGCTGGCCCTCACTGACAGCGAGCGGGTGCTGCCGGACGTGGTGGCCTCGATCCAGGAGGAAGCCGCCGCGGCAGGAGCTGGGGAAGAGCGGATCCACGTTCGGATGACTGGCTGCCCGAATGGCTGCGCGCGGCCCTACACGGCCGAGATCGGCATCGTGGGCCAGAGCCCGAAGCTGTACAGCATCTATCTCGGCGGCTCGCCACTGGCGACGCGGCTGGCGCAACTGTATTCGCACAACATCCCGCTGGACAGGATCGGCGCAACGCTGCGGCCGCTGCTCGAAGCCTGGGCATCGCAGCGCGCCGCGGGCGAGGCGTTTGGCGATTACTGCCATCGCGTGGGCATAGACGCCCTGCGGGCGCGGTTTCTGGAGAACGGCAAATGAGCGCACTGTTTCCCCTGATGCTGGACCTGCGCGGGTGGCCCTGCGCCGTGCTGGGCGGCGGCGCGCTTGCGGAAGAAAAGGTGCGCTCGCTGCTCGCCGCGGAGGCCGATGTCACGGTGATCGCCGGGCGGCTCACGGCGGAACTGGAAAACCTCGCGGCGCAGCGGCGCATTGCGTGGCGCGGGGAAGAACCGCGCCCGGAGCATCTGGGGGAGTTCCGCCTGGCGGTGAGCGCGCTCGGCGATGGCGCGAGGAACCAGGCCTTCGCGCAGGAGGCGGAGCGGCGGCGCGTCCTGTTCAATGCAGCCGACGATCCGGCCCAATGCCGCTTCCTGATGCCCTCCGTGCACCGGCAGGGGGATCTGGTGATCGCGGTCGCCACAGGCGGGAAATGCCCGGCGCTGGCAGTGCGGCTGCGCGAGCGGCTTGCCCTGGAATTCGGGCCTCATTATGCGCAATTTCTGGAAATCTGCGGACACATCCGCGGCCGGCTTTCCCGCTTGATCCCGGATTTTTCCGCCAGGCGCAAGCTCTGGTACCGGCTGGTGGACTCGCCCGCGCTGGAACTGCTGCGGGCGGGCAAGCGGGAAGAGGCGGAGGCGGCGCTCGAAGAGATCCTCGCGGAAGCGGGAAAGGAGGCTGCATGAACGTGCTGGACGAGGCCCGGACGGCGCTGGCTGCCGCGCTGGCAAAACACGCCGGAGCGGCGTGCCTGACTTGCAGTTTTCAGGCGGAAGACATGGCTGCGCTGCACATGGCGCTGGAATTCGATCCGCATTTGCCCGTGCTTTTTCTGGAAACGGGATACCATTTCGCGGAAACGCTCGCTTATCGCGATGAGATGGCGCGCTGCTGGAAGCTGAGGCTGGTCAACCTGGCGGCGCCGCTCGGCCGCGAAGAGCACGAGGCCCGTTACGGCGCCCTGCATCAGACCAATCCGTCGGAGTGTTGCCGCCTGCGCAAGGTCGAGCCTCTGCTGGAGGGGCTGGATCCTTATGAACTCTGGATCACGGGCCTGCGGCGCGAGCAGTCGCCCACACGGCGCAATCTTCAGGTGGAGGAGAAGCACACGCTTCCCTCCGGGCGCGAGATCGTGAAGCTGAACCCTCTGGCAGGGTGGACGTGGAAGGACGTGCTCAGCTATTGCACGATCCACGAGATCCCGCTGCTTCCGCTCTACGCACAGGGCTATACAAGCATCGGCTGCGCGCCTTGCACGGCGAAGCCGGCGGATCCGTCCAACCCCCGTTCCGGAAGGTGGGGCGGCGTGAAGCTCGAGTGCGGCATTCACACCTTCGACCGGGGGGACGGCTCATGATGGCCCTGGCCGGATTCCTGGTCGCTCTGGCCGTCGGGCTGACAGGCGTGGGCGGCGGGGTGTTGATGACGCCTGTGCTGATCCTGGGTTTCGGCATGCAGCCTGCCGCCGCCGTCGGCACCGCCCTGCTGTTCGTGACGGTGGTCAAGCTGCTGGCTGCGCCCGTCTATATCGTCCGCAGGCAGGTGGATTACCGCGCCGCAGGATTGCTGCTGGTGGGGGGCCTGCCGGGCGCGGCGGCGGGCGTGTTTGTGCACCGCTGGTTCTCCCACGGCAGCCTGCGATCCGCCGTACTCGCGCTGGTCGGATTGACCATCGTGGCGCTGGCGCTGGTGCAGATGTGCCGTTTGGTGCTCAGCCGGGCAGAGGCGAAGAAAGGCGGCGGGCGGCGCGGATGGCTCTCCTGGATCGGGCTGGCGATCGGAGTGGAAGTAGGCTTTTCTTCGGCGGGCGCGGGCGCGCTGGGCAATCTGGCGTTGATGAACTGCACGCGCGCCGCTCCGGCGGTGGTCGTGGGGACCGATCTGGTGTTTGGCCTCGCACTGGCCGCGGCGGCCGGGTCGTTGCACCTGAGCGCCGGCCATGTGGACAGCGGCGCGTTGCGTCAGTTGTACCTGGGAGGAATCCCCGGAGCGCTGGCAGGGGCATGGATGGCCACCTTTGTGCCGGCGCGGCCGTTCCGCGCCGCGCTGACTCTGCTGATGTTCGGCCTCGGCTCGCGGCTTGTGTGGGAAGGAGTGAGGAGCTTCGCGCGATGAAGAAGAAATCGACAATTTACCTGGTGGGCGCCGGACCGGGGCGCGCGGACCTGCTCACGCTCCGGGCTGCGCAGGTCCTAAGCCTGGCCGATGTCGTGCTCTACGACCGGCTGGTTTCGGCTGAAGTGCTGGCGATGACGCGTCCTGGCGCCCTACTGGTGGACGCGGGCAAAGAACACGGAAGGCAGGAGGAGACGCAGCAGCGGATTCTCGACCTGCTCGATTCTTACGCGCGGCGGCATGCGCATGTGGTGCGGTTGAAGGGCGGCGATCCGTGCGTGTTCGGCCGCGGCGCGGAGGAGTGGCAGTGGCTTCGCGAACGGGGATGGGACGTGGAACTCGTGCCCGGGATCACGTCGGCGCTGGCCGGCCCCGCCCTTGCAGGCATTCCTCCGACGTTTCGAGGCGTGGCGCGCAGCTTCGCCGTGGTGACTGGCCATGCCTGCGCTGACGAGGAGCCGGACTGGAAGGCGCTGGCGGCGGTGGACACATTGATCGTGCTGATGGGCGTGGCGCGGCGGGCGCTGATCGCGCAGCAACTGATTCAGGCTGGCCGGAGCCCGCAGGAGCCGGTAGCATTTGTGGAAAACGCCACATTGAGCAGCGAGCGCACGTTGGTCACGCACCTCGAAGCCGTAGCAGCAGGCCGCGCCGAAGTGGCTAACCCGGCCGTGATGGTGGTGGGCGAAGTGGTCCGTTGCCGGAAGGTTCTGGCGGGGCTTGCGGCACAAGCTCTGCAAGAAGCGGGCGTGACCGCCTGACGGCCGGGCGGGCTCACGGTTCAGGCTTGCCACGATAACCGGCGGCGGCTACACTGAATTCCGGATTTGCCTGCATACGGAGAACGGGCGGCGCTGCGGCAGAGGCCGGCGGCGCCCAGGCGCAGGCAAAGACACGCAGCCAGGCAGTGGAGGTTGGGATGTCTGGGACCACCACCAGGCCCGGTTGTTCGCGGAGGCAGCCCCAGGCATCTTCAGGGCGGCCGGATTCCGCATCCAGGCGCCATTACCACTCGCCTCCGGCGCGCCCGTTCACACCAGACGAAGTTGGGACAACGACAATCCTTTTCGGCAATTTGACGCCGAAGCACGACACTTTGATCGAGGCGGTGTTTCAGGGCTCCGGGTACAATTGCCGTGCGCTGCCCACGCCCACGCGGGCGAATTATCTCACCGGCGTGGAATTCTGCAACCACGGACTTTGCAATCCGAATTATTATACTGCCGGAAACCTGATCGATTTCCTGCGGAAGCTGGCAGAGGAGGGCCGTTCTCCGGAAGAGATTTCCAGAGATTTTGTGTATTTCACCATCGGGGGCTGCGGGCCTTGCCGCTTTGGCATGTACGAGTCGGAGTACAGGCAGGCCGCCGAAGAAGCGGGGTTCCCGGAGTTCCGCGTGCTGACCTTCCTGGCTAACACGGCCATTCGCGAGGGATCGCGGCATCCCGGGCTGAAATACACGCTGCGGTTCGGCCTCGGCATGCTGAACGCTTTGATCGCCGGAGATATTCTGTTCGATATTTCCTACCGGATCCGGCCTTTTGAGATCCAGCCCGGCGCCACCGATGAGGCTCTTGACGATGTCCTCCGGCATTTGGCCTCGGCGCTCCGCAGCCGGGCCCGCCCGGATCCGCCGCCCGCCCAAAACGGCCGCCTGCAGTCCCTGCGGCGGATTCTCCGCACGATCGCCCGGCAGCTTCGCGGCGCGGACTGGCAGGAGGCGCTCGAGCAGGCGCGGGCAAGGCTCGCACAGGTGAAAGTGGACTGGCTGCGGGTGAAGCCCGTGGTGCGCGTCACCGGCGAGTTCTACTCCGCTCTGTCCGAGGGCGACGCGAACTACGGCCTGTACCGCTACCTCGAGCGGGAGGGCGCGGAAGTGCGGGTGGACCCGATCACCAACCTCATCCTGTACTGGCTGTACGAAGCGCGCCTCAACAACCGCCGACGGCGGGGGCTGCGGCCGGGATACTGGAAGAAGGAGGTGCTGCTCGCCTTATCGGCGCATCTCTGGGCCTGGCATTACCGTTTTACGGCACGGCTGCTGGGCGGCCTGGCAGGGCAACCCGAGAACCAGCAGCGGATCGGGCGGCTGGCGCAGCCATATTTCGACCTGCTTGCGCGCGGGGGCGAAGGACACCTGCCGGCGGGAAGAGCGCTCGAGGCGGTGGAGGACCGCAACTGCCACCTCTTCATGACCGTCAAGCCATTCGGCTGCATGCCTTCGACACAGGCCGACGGCGTGCTGGCTCTCCTGGCCGACCGCCATCCCGAGCTTCTGTTTCTGCCCCTGGAGACCCTCGGCGAAGGAGAGGTGCATGCGCTGAACCGCGTTCAGATGGCGTTGACGGACGCGCGCCGGCAGGCCCGGGAGGAATTTGATGCGGTGATCCGGCAGACCGGAAGGTCTTTGGAAGAGATCCGGGCTTTTGTGCAAAAACATCCGGAAATGCAGAGTCCTTTTTATCGCTTTTCGAGGTCCACCCCGCCTGCGGGCACGGCGGCGCAGTTCGCCTTGCACGCGGCCGGCAGGATGAGGAGCGAGGGATGGTGACGCGGATCGCTGGACTGGATGTGGGTTCGACAACGGTGAAAGCCGTGGTTTGCCCGGCCGGCGGAGGCGAAATTTTGTGGCGGTGTTACCGGCGGCACGGCGCGCGGCAGGCGGGGACCACCCTGGAAATCCTGGAGGAAATCGAGAGACGTTTCGGCGGGCCGGAAGACGGCTTGGAAGTGGTGATGACAGGCTCAGGCGCCACTACGCTGGCGCCGCTGGCGGGAGCGCGCTTCGTTTCCGAAGTGGCGGCAGTGGCTCTTGCCGTGGAGAAACGCTTCCCCGGAGCCGGAACGGTGATCGAGCTGGGCGGACAGGACTCCAAGATGGTGTTCCTCGAGCCCCAGCCCGGCGGCCGCCGCAGGAAAACGCCCACGATGAACGACGTCTGCGCCGGCGGCACGGGCGCCGTGATCGACCGCATCGCCGCGAAGCTGGGCATCGGCGAGGAGGACCTGCGGCGGTTCCGCTACACGGGCGTCCCTGTTCATCCTGTGGCCGGCAAATGCGGCGTGTTTGCCGAGAGCGACATCAACAGCCTTCAGAAGAAGGGCATCGCCGCGGAGGAGCTGATCGCGTCGCTGTTCGAGGCCATCGTGCTCCAGAACCTCTCGGTGCTCTCGCGCGGCAAGATCCCGGAGCCGGCCGTGCTTCTGCTCGGCGGGCCGAACCATTTCCTCCCGGGGCTGCGCGAGGCCTGGCGGCAGCACCTGGCAAGGATCTGGCGCGAGCGGGGCGTGGCCCTGCCCCCAGGCGCGGCTCCGGATTCGCTGGTCCTGTGCCCGGAGGACGGGCTGTTTTTTGCCGCGCTGGGCGCGGTGGATTTTCTGCGCGAGGAGAGGGCGGAACGGAGGTGGGTCGGAACGGCCGCTTTGGCTGCTGCCCTTCAGGAGACGCTCGACAGCCCCCTGGAAGGACTTCCCGGTCTTCGCGGGCCGGACCGTGAGATGGAAGAGTTCCTCGAACAGTACCGCGGCGCGGCCGCACGCGCGCGGGGCTTCGAGCGCGGAGAGCAGTGCCGCGTCTTTCTGGGCATCGACGCCGGCTCCACATCGACGAAAGCGGTGTTGCTGGATGAATGGGGCGTGGTGCGCGCCACAGCCTACCGGCTCTCCGGGGGCAGTCCGCTCGAGGACTGCCGGGCGGTGGCGCGGCAATTGCGCCGGGCCGCAGAGCAGCAGGGCGCCACGGTGAAGGTGGCGGGCGCGGCTGTGACCGGCTATGCGAAAGACACGCTGGCGCAGGTGCTGGGCGCCGACACCGTGATCGTGGAAACGGCGGCCCACGCGCGGTCCGCACTGGAGGTCTTCTCAGGCGTGGACGTCATCGTCGATGTGGGCGGGCAGGACATCAAGGTGATCACCCTGAAGGGTCCGCAGGTGCGCGACTTCATGCTGAACGCACAGTGCTCGGCAGGCAACGGGTATTTCCTCCAGTCGGTGGCGCGCGCCTTCGGAGTGCCGCTGGAGCGCTATGCGGAGTTCGCTTTCCGCGCCCGGCGGATGCCGCAATTCACACCCGGCTGTGCGGTGTTCCTCCAGGCCGACATCGTAAATTTCCAGCGCCAGGGCTGGCGGCAGGAAGAGATCCTGGCCGGGCTTGCCGCCGTTTTGCCGAAAAACATCTGGATCAAAGTCGCCAAGACACCCAACCCCTTACGGCTGGGCCGCCGGTTTCTTCTCCAGGGCGGCACGCAGCACAACCTCGCCGCCGTGAAGGCGCAGGTGGATTATCTCCGCGCAAGCGCCAACGGCAGACAGGGAGAACTCGAAATCCGCGTGCATCCGTTCCGGGGAGAGGCGGGCGCCATCGGCGCGGCTCTGGAGGCGCGCGATTTGTGGCGGGCGGGCAAGCCGACTCGGTTTCCTGGGCTGGAGGCGATAGAGAGCCTGCGGTTCCGCACCGAGACGGGCGAGCAGACGCGCTGCCGTTACTGCCGCAACGCCTGCCTGCGCACGTTCCTCCACTATGAGATCGGCGGAGCTCCCGGACTGCTGATCCTGGCGGGCTGCGAGAGGGGCGCGGCGGAAGACGTGGCGGCGGTGCAGCGCCATCAGGCTTCCGCGGAAAAGAACCGGCGGGACAATCCGAACCTCGTGGAGCTGGCCGCACAGACCTGCTGGCGTCCCCCATCGCCCGTGCCGCGGGTTTCAACGGCCGGGCGCCGGCTGCTCTGGCCCGTCCGGGAGCGGCTTCAGGCGTTGCGCCGGGACATCCGCATCGCGATCCCGCGCGTCACCTATCAGTACGTCTACGCCAACTTCTTCTCCGCCTATCTGCAAAGCCTCGGCGTGCCGGAAAGCAATATCCTCTGGTCGGACTTCACTTCGGACGCGATGTATCGCGCCGCCATGGGCCGCGGCGCCATCGACCCGTGTTTCCCCTCGAAAGTGGCCGTTGCGCACATTCACAATCTGCTGGCGAAACATGACGCGGGGCGGCCGTTCCAGGTCCTTTTCATGCCGATGTTCGATGTGCTGGAAACCCATCTGGAGCGCGTCATCAACGCGAACGCCTGTCCCACGGTGAGCATGACTCCTCTGGTGGCGCATGCTGCGTTTCAGATCGGAGGGGATGAATTCAAAAAGAAGGGCATCGTGTTTCTGCGGCCGCTTCTGGATCTGCGCGACAAGGCGCTGCTGCGGCGGCAGATGCTGGAATGCTGGCGCCCGGTGCTCGGCGTGGACGAGCGGGAAAACGACGAGGCGCTCGAAGCAGCGGAAGCGGCTCACCGGCAGTGGATGGCCCGCATGCGCGCCGCTTCGCGCGAGGTGATCGAGATGCTGGAAGCGCAGGGGCGCCTGGGAATTGTGATCCTCGGCAGGCCCTACCATCACGATCCCGGCCTGAACCACGGCATCCCCGGCGAATTTCAGCGCCGCGGCTATCCGGTGCTTTCGCAGGCGTTCCTGCCGGTGGACGCCGACATTCTTGCACGCGTCTTTCGCGATGGTCACGCACTGGACATCGACGACGTCTGGCAGCACTCCTACTCCGCCAGCACGACGCACAAGGTGTGGGCGGCAAAGTTCGTGGCCCGCCACCCGAATCTGATCGGCGTCGAGCTGTCCAATTTCCGTTGCGGCCACGACGCCCCGGCGTACAGGTTGATCCAGAGAATCCTGGAGTCGGAAGGGCGTCCGTATTTCGGCTTCCTGGATCTGGACGAGAACCGCCCTGCGGGCGCCATCCGCCTGCGCGTGGAGACGATCGATTACTACCTGAAGCGGCATCGGGACGCGCTGCTGGGCCACCGGGCCATCGCGCTGCATGCGCTGGTGGGAGGCGCATGAGGCGCGAGCCGGAGTCCGAGCCCGGCGCCGGTTTTGCGAGTGGCGCGTCTTTCGGCTGCGGCTGCGCCGTGCTATGATGATGGTTTCCATGGCACGCTTTGGGAACAGCTTCATGTCCGCCAGCCATCATCACCACGGGATGGGCGGGCGGAGCCTGTTCTGAGCCGCGTGCAGGAACAAGTTCGCAGCGCCCGCCGGCACCCCGGCGGGCTTTTCGTTTCTCTGGAGACGTCATCCGATGGAACTGGACTTTGACAAGGCGGGCGGGCTGCTGCCCGCGATCGTGCAGGATTCGAGCGACGGGCGCGTGCTGATGGTAGGCTTCATGAACCGCGAGGCGTTCGAGAAGACGCTGGAGACGGGCTTCGTGACGTTCTACAGCCGCTCTCGCAACAAGCTGTGGATGAAGGGCGAGACCAGCGGCCACAGGCTGGTGGTGAAGGCGGTTCAGACCGATTGCGACCAGGACGCGGTGCTCGTGCTGGTGGAGGCGCTGGGCCCCGGCGTGTGCCACAACGGCTACCGCTCCTGCTTCTACCGCACGTGGGACAACGGCGCATGGCGCGTCACCGAGCCGCAGACATACGACCCGGGAAAGGTGTACTGAGACATGAAACTGAAGCTGGGAATTCCCAAAGGGTCGCTGGAAAACGCGACCATTGATCTGTTCCGGCGCGCCGGCTTCCAGATCACGACCTCGTCGAGATCGTACTTTCCCGCCATCGACGATCCCGAGATCGAGTGCATGATGATCCGGGCGCAGGAGATGGCGCGCTACGTGGAAGACGGCGTCCTGGACGCCGGACTCACCGGTCACGACTGGGTTCTGGAGAACGAAGCCGACGTCGTGACCGTGGCGGACCTGATCTATTCCAAGCAGAGCTTCGGCAAGGTGCGGTGGGTGCTGGCGGTGCCGGAGTCGTCGCCGGTGCAGAGCGTGAAAGACCTGGAGGGCAAGATCATCGCTACAGAACTGGTGGGCGCGACGCGGCGCTACCTGGAAAAGTACGGGGTGAAAGCCAAGGTGGAGTTCTCCTGGGGCGCCACCGAGGTGAAGCCTCCTTATCTCGCCGATGCCATCGTCGAAGTGACCGAGACCGGCTCCTCGCTGCGGGCCAACAAGCTGCGCATCGTGGAAGTGGTGATGGAATCGAACACGCAGCTCGTGGCCAACCGGCAGGCGTGGGAAGACCCGTGGAAGCGCCGGAAGCTGGAAGACATGCGGCTTCTGCTGGTAGGCGCCATCAATGCGCTGGGCAAGGTGGGGTTGATGTTGAACGTGCACCGCGACCATCTGCACACCGTGCTCGGTGTGCTGCCCGCGCTGAAGAACCCGACGGTGAGCCCGCTGAGCGACGGCGAATGGCTGGCCGTGAACACGATTCTCGATGAATCCACCGTGCGCACGATCATTCCGCGGCTGAAGGAAGCAGGCGCGCAAGGCATCGTCGAGTACCCGTTGAACAAGATTGTGATGTAGCCATGCTCCGCATTCTCTCTTCCCGGGACGCAGAACGGCTGCTGAAGCGGCGCGCGGCGAGGCTCGATGAAGCCGAAGCCGTGGTCAGGCCGATCCTTGAGGACGTGCGGCGCCGCGGAGACGCGGCCGTGCTCGAATACGCGCGCCGCTTCGACGGATTCGAAGGCCGGTCCGTTCGCGTACCGCCTCAGACGCTGGAGGCCGCGGCGCGCGGCCTGCCCCATGATTTCCGGCGGGCGCTGCGGGCGAGCGAAAAGAACGTGGCGGCGTTTGCGCGGATGCAGTTGCCTCAGGCAAAGAAGATCACACCCGCGCCGGGGCTGCGGCTCAGCCAGATGGTAAGGCCGCTGGAGGCTGCCGCCGCCTACATTCCCTCGGGCCGATACCCGCTGCCGTCAACCGTCGTGATGACGGTCGTTCCGGCGCGCGTGGCCGGCGTGGAAACGATTCTGGTGTGCACGCCGAAGCCGGCGCCGGAGATTCTGGGCACAGCGCACCTGCTGGGGGCAACGCACGTCTTCCAGATGGGCGGCGCGCATGCGATCGCCGCATTCGCTTACGGGACGAAGACCGTTCCCCGCGCCGACCGCATCGTGGGACCGGGAAACATCTACGTCGCGGCGGCCAAGAAGCTGCTGGCAGGCGAGGTGGGCATCGATTTCATCGCCGGGCCAAGCGAGATTCTGCTCATCGCGGAAGATGGCGATCCGCGCGCGATCGCGGCCGACATGCTGGCGCAGGCTGAGCACGACGACGACGCCTCGGCCATTCTGCTGGCAACCTCGCGCAAGCTCGCGGAAGCTGTCGCGCAGGAAGTCGAGCGGCAGTTGGCCACGCTTCCCACGGCGGCGACGGCGCGCACGGCTCTGAAGCGCAATTCGGCGATTCTGGTGGTCTCCAGCCGGGACGAGGCGCTGGAAATCTCCAACCGGTTCGCCCCCGAGCATCTGTCGATTCCCGATGCGTCGCTGCTGAAGCGCGTGCGCCACGCCGGCAGCGTGTTCGTCGGACCGTGGAGTCCGGAGGCGGCGGGCGACTATGCTTCCGGGCCGAACCATGTGCTGCCGACATCCGGCGCGGCACGGCTGCGCGGCGGGCTCTCGGCGGCGGATTTCGTGAAGGTGATCTCCGTGCAGGAGCTGACTGCGCGCGCGCTGCGCACGCTGGCTCCGGCGATCACCACGCTGGCGCGGTCGGAGGGGCTGGAAGCGCACGCGCGTAGCGTGGAGGTGCGGTTCGCAAAGAAAGGCGGCGCCCGATGCTGAAACCTCGCCGAGCGATTGAAGCGATGGCGCCGTACTCGCCGCCGAGTTCGGGGCGCGAAGGCAAGCTGCGGCTCGATTTCAATGAGAACACGCTGGGCTGCTCGCCGCGCGTGCTGGCGGCGCTGATGGAGAAGCTCAGCCAGGAGCAGCTCTCCATCTATCCGGAATACGAAGCCACGCGGCGGGCGCTGAGCAGGTTTTTCCAGGTCCCCGAGAATCGATTCGCCTTCACCAACGGCACCGACGAAGCCATCCAGGTGCTGGTGCATACCTATGTGGGCGAGGGCGACGAGGTGCTGGTGCTGCATCCGTCCTATGCGATGTACCGTTTCTATGCGGAAGTGGCCGGGGCGCGCGTGCGCGAGATTCCTTATCGCGCCGGAGATCTGGCGTTTCCGCTGGAGGAACTGGCCGGCGCTGCGACGCCCGCAACCCGCGCGGTGCTGATTTCGAATCCCAACAACCCGACGGGGACGGCCATCGGGATCGGCGCGATCGTGCGGATTCTGGAGGCGGCGCCCTCGGCAGCGGTGCTGATCGACGAAGCTTACTACGATTTCTACGGCGTCACGGCGCTGGGGCTCATCGACCGCTATCCGAATCTTTTCGTCAGCCGGACGTTTTCCAAGGCGCACGGGCTGGCGGCGCTTCGCGCGGGCGTGCTGTTCTCGCGCGAGGAGAACGTGGCGTATCTGCGCAAGTCGCAGTCGCCTTATTCGGTGAACACGGTGGCCGCGATCGCGGTGCGGGCGGCGGTGGAAGACCGCGAGTACCTCGAGAATTACGTGCGGCGGGCGCTGGAGGCGCGGACGCTGCTGTATCAGGGCTTTGAGCAGCGCGGAATCCGCTACTGGCAGTCGCAGGGAAACTTCGTGCTGTTCGAGGCCGGCGCGCGCTCGGTGGAAATCCGCGATGCGCTGCGGGCGCGCGGCGTGCTGGTCCGCGACCGTTCCTACGAGCTGCCCGGAACGGTGCGGGTGACGGCCGGGACGCCGGAGCAGGTGGCGAGATTTTTCGCGGCGCTGGACGAGGTGTGGCAATGAGCAGGCCGGTGCTCGTGTTCGACATGGACGGCGTGCTGGTGGATGTGACCGCCAGTTACCGCGCAGCGATCATCGAGACGATCCGCCACTTCACGGGCGAGACCGTGACGCCGGAATCGATCCAGCGATGGAAGAACCGCGGCGGCTACAACAACGACTGGGTGCTGTGCCATCATTACTGCCGCGAGCTGGGCGTGGACCTCGAATACAGCACGGTGGTGGACTATTTCAACAGCGTGTTCTTCGGCGAGAACAACGACGGGCTTATCGCCCGCGAGTGGTGGGCGCCGCGGGACGGGCTGCTGGAGCGGCTGGCGGAGCGCTACCGGCTGGCGATCTTCACGGGACGCAACCGGCGGGAACTGCAAGTGACCCTCGACCGGTTTGTGCCCGAGCCGCTGTTTGATGTGACCGTCACGAGCGACGACGTCGGACGCGGCAAGCCCGCGCCCGACGGGCTGCTCGAAATCCGGAACCGCACCGGCGCCCCGATCGCTGCGTTTCTGGGCGACACCGTGGACGACGCTGGAAGCGCGCGCGCCGCAGGCGTGCCGTTCATCGGCGTGGCCGCGCCAGACGCGCCGGTGCGCGAGCAGATGGTGGCGGCGCTGAAAGCCGGGGGCGCGGTGGCAGTGATCCGCGACGTCAATGAAATCGAAGAGGTGTTGCCGCAGTGAGAACTGCTTCGGTTGAGAGAATCACGCGGGAGACGCAGATCCGCGGCTCGCTGCGCATCGAAGGACGCGGCCGTTACGACGTGCGCACGGGCGTGCGCTTTCTGGATCACATGCTCGAGCTGTTCGCCAAACACGGCGGGTTCGATCTGACGCTGCACGCCGGGGGCGATCTCGACGTGGACCAGCATCACACGGTAGAGGACGTGGGCATTGTGCTCGGGCAACTGTTTGCGAAGGCTCTGGGCGACCGCAAGGGGATCAACCGCGCGGGTTACTTCGTGCTGCCCATGGACGAGACGCTGGCGGTGGTGGCGGTGGATCTCGGCGGACGCCCGTACCTGGCCTACGAGGACAAGGTGCGGACGCGGCTGGTGGGGGATCTTCAGGCGGAGCTGCTCGAGGATTTCTTCCACGGCTTCACGACGCACGCTGGCGCCAACCTGCACGCGAAGGTGCTCTACGGGCGGTCCAACCACCACAAGGTGGAAGCCGTATTCAAGTGTTTTGCGCGCGCGATGAAATACGCGTGCTCGAAGGACGCGCGGCTCAAAGGCCAGTTGCCGAGCACGAAAGGGCTGCTATGATCACCGTGGTCAACTACGGCGCGGGCAACCTGCGCTCGGTGACCAACACGCTGGAAGCCCTGGGAGCCCGCTACGCCGTGACTCAGGAGCCCGGGGCGGTGGAAGCGGCGGAGGCGGTGATTTTGCCTGGCGTGGGTCATTTCGGGCAGATGATGGAGGCGCTGGACCGGCTCGGGCTGCGCGATCCGCTGGTGAAAAAGGCGCGTTCCGGCGCCCCGCTGCTGGGAATCTGCCTCGGGTTGCAGGCGATGTTCGAGCGGAGCGAAGAAGCGCCGGAACAAAAAGGGCTGGGATTGTTTTCGGGAACCGTGCGGCGTTTTCCGCCAGGAGTACGGTGCCCGCACATGGGCTGGAACACCGTGCAGGCGGCCCGCGAGTCCAGGCTGCTGGAAGGGCTGGGAGAGGCGCCCTACTTCTATTTCGCCAACAGCTACTATTGCCCTGCGGGCGCGCACGCGGCGGCGCTGTGCGGGTACGGCGTGGAGTTCTGCGCGCTGCTCGAGAGCGGCAACGTATTCGGGGTGCAGTTTCATCCGGAGAAGTCCGGTCCGGCGGGATTGCAGATGATGCGCAACTTCCTCCGCCTGGCGGGCGCACTGGAGTAAGCGATGCTGGCCAGACGCATTATTCCCTGCCTCGACGTGACTGGCGGCCGTGTGGTGAAGGGCGTGAATTTCGTGGGGCTGCGCGATGCGGGCGACCCGGTGGAGCTGGCGGCGCGCTACAACGAGCAGGGCGCCGACGAGCTGGTCTTCCTCGACATCACCGCATCGAGCGACGAGCGAGAGATCATGGCGGCCGTGGTGGCGCGCACGGCGCGGGAGGTGTTCATCCCGCTCACCGTGGGCGGCGGCATCCGGAGCGTGGAGGACGCGCGCCGCATCCTGCACAGCGGCGCTGACAAGGTGAGCGTGAACACGGCCGCCGTGCGGCGTCCGGAACTGATCACGGAGATCAGCCGCGAGTTCGGCTCTCAGGCGTGCGTGCTGGCGATCGATGCGCGCCGCAACGGGCGCGGGGGCTGGAACGTCTACACGCGCGGCGGACGGGTGGATGAAGGCATCGACGCGGTGGAGTGGGCGGCCCGCGGCGAGGCGCTGGGAGCGGGCGAGATTCTGTTGACGTCGATGGACACCGACGGCGTGCAGCAGGGCTTCGATTGCGAACTGACCCGCGCGGTGAGCCGCGCGACGCGCATCCCGGTGATCGCCTCCGGAGGCGGAGGGAAGCCGGAACATTTCATCGAGGTGCTGACGGAAGGCGAGGCGGACGCGGCGCTGGCAGCATCGATCTTCCACTACGGCACATACACGGTGGGGCAGCTCAAAGAAGAGCTGCTGCGCGCCGGAATCCCCGTGAGGATGCTCTGATGATCATTCCATGCATCGACCTGATGGACGGCAAGGTGGTGCAGCTCGTGCAGGGGCGCGAGAAGGCGCTGGAGGGCGCGCCGCCGCTTGAGATGCTGGAGCGCTTCCGGCGCTTTCCGGAGATCCAGGTGATCGATCTCGACGCCGCCATGGGGCGCGGCGACAACATGGCGATCGTCGAGATGCTCGCCGCACGGGCGCGCATCCGCGCCGGAGGCGGCGTGCGCACGCCGGAGCGGGCGCGGCGCCTGGCAGAGGCGGGAGCGGCGAAGGTGATCGTGGGCACGGCGGCGTTCCACCTGCCGGCCCTGGAAGCGATCTCCCGCGAGGTGGGCCGGGACCGCGTGATGGTGGCGATCGATTCGAAGGGGGGACGGATCACGGTGAAGGGCTGGACGGAGCAACTGGACAAGACGGCGGAAGATGTTTTAAACGATCTGGAGCCGTATTGTTCCGGCTTTCTGGCGACCTACGTGGACAAGGAGGGGATGATGCAGGGAACCGACCTCGAGTGGTTCGCCCGTCTTCGGCGCTCCACGCGGCTGCCGATAACCGCCGCCGGAGGCATCACCACGATGGAAGACATCCGTGCGCTGGCAGCGCTGGGCATCGACTGCGCGCTGGGCATGGCAATTTACACGGGGCGGTTGAATCTTGATGAACTCGCGGAGCTGAACGAGCCATGAATCTGCGCGCGGCGGTGATCGACGTCGAAACCACGGGGCTGAGTCCGCAGACGGACGAAGTGGTGGAGTTCGCCATCGTGCTGTTCTCGTTCGATCCGCTCACTGGGCAGGTTTTGGAAGAGCTGGAGGCTTACAGCGGGCTGCGGGATCCGGGGCGGCCGATTCCGCGCGACGCCACGGCGCAGCACGGACTCCGCGATGAGGATGTGCGCGGGCAAAGGCTCGACGAAGAGCGCATCCGCGGCCTTCTGCGCCGGGCGCATTATCTGATCGCGCACAACGCTCCGTTCGACCGGGGTTTCGTGGAACGCCTCTTCCCCGAGACAAGCAGGATGCAGTGGCTGTGCTCGATGGAGGGCATCGCCTGGCGGCGCAAGGGCTTTCTGTCGAAGGGGCTCCAATCCCTGCTGGCGGCGCACAAAATCGCGCCGGGCAGCGCGCACCGGGCCCTGGACGACGCGCGGGCCACGATGCGGCTGCTCGCCACCGGGAAGCCGGGCGGCGGCACTTACCTGCAGGAGCTGCTGCCAAAGCGGAAGTGAGCGGGCCCGGCGGGCGGGTACACTGATGGCAATGGCCGGCGATCCGCTCTCTCCAAGGCTGCGCACCACGCTGTTCGGGCTGGAATTCGCGAACCCGGTGATCGCGGCTTCAGGCACCTTCGGCTACGGCGTGGAGATGGCGCCGATCGTGCCGCTGCGCAAGCTGGGCGGTTTTGTCGTCAAAGGGCTGTCGCGCGAACCGATCCGCGGCAATCCGCCGCCGCGGCTGTGGGAGACCCGCGGAGGCATGATCAACTCCGTGGGACTGCAGAACGTCGGAGTCCGGGCGTTCGTGCGGGACAAGCTCCCGCTGCTGCGGGGCTGCGGCACGCGGGTGATCGCCAACGTGTTCGGCTACCAGCAGGAGGACTACGCCGAGGTGATCCGCGTACTGGAGGACGCTGAAGGCGTGGACGCCTACGAGCTGAACGTCTCCTGCCCCAATACAAAACACGGAGGAATGTTTTTTTCCTCCGACCCGCGGCTGCTGGCTGAAGTCACCGCGGAGGCGGTGCGGGCGGCCAGACGCCCCGTCATCGTGAAGCTGTCGCCGAACGTGGCGCGGATCGATGAAGTGGCGCGCGCGGCGGAGGACAGCGGTGCGGCGGCGGTCTCGCTGGTGAACACGTTTCTGGGATTGGCCATCGACGCGAGGACGCGGCGCCCCCGGCTGGGAGCGGGCTACGGCGGCGTCTCGGGACCGGCCATCAAGCCGCTGGCGCTGCGGCTGGTGCGGGAGGCGGCGCTGGCTGTGAAAATTCCGGTGATCGGAATGGGCGGCATCCTGACAGGCGAAGACGCGGCGGAGTTCCTGATTGCGGGAGCGGGCGCGGTGGAAGTGGGCACGGCTACCATGGCGGACCCGCAGGCGCCGTTGCGGATCGCAGCGGAGCTCGATGAATTTCTCCGCGGGCAGAACGTGCAGCGCGTGTCCGACGTGGTGGGCACGCTGGAGTGGCCGTCGTAAGAGGCACGTCAGGCGAGGCTGAACGAATCGCCGCGCGACGGGACCACCGCCTCGATTCCGTAGCGCTCGTGGATGGCCTTCTTCAGGGCGGCGGACTGCGACGGTTCGCCGTGCACGAGAAAGATGCCCTTCAGGCTGCGAACGGCGGGCTGGATCCAGTGGAGAAGCTCGCGCTGGTCGGCGTGCCCGGACAGCTCGTTCAGCTTGATCACCTCGGCGCGCAGGCGCACGGGTTCGCCGAAGATGGGGACTTCCGGCCACTTCTCGACGATCTTGCGGCCCAGCGTGTGCTCGGCCATGAAGCCCGTGACAAGGACCATGTTGCGGGGATCTTCGATGTTGTTCCGGAGGTGGTGGAGGATGCGGCCGGCTTCGCACATGCCGGCGGCGGAGATGATGAGGGCGGGGCCTTTCAGATCGTTCAGCGCCTTCGATTCGCTGGCCTCGCGGACGTATCGCAGCATGCGGAATCCGAACGGATCTTCGCCGTTGCGGAGGAAACGCGCAGTCTCCTCGTCGAACAGGTAGACGTGGCGGCGGAAAACCTCAGTCACATCGACGGCGAGCGGACTGTCGACAAAAACCGGAATCGAGGGAATCTGTTTTTCCTCGATCAGCTCGTGCAGGAGCAGGACAAGCTGCTGGGTGCGGCCGACAGCGAAGGCGGGCGCGATGATCTTGCCGCCGCGCGATGCGGCGCGGCGCACGGCGTCGCCGAGCTTCTCCTTCACGGCTTCCAGATCCTTGTGCAGGCGGTCGCCGTATGTGGATTCCAGAATGAGATAGTCGGCCTCGCGGAGCGGCTCGGGGTCGCGGATGATCGGCAGGTTCGGACGGCCGATATCGCCGGAGAATGCGATGCGCGTGCGGCGGCCGTTTTCCTTCACTTCGATCAGCACCCACGCGGAGCCAAGGATATGGCCGGCTTCGAGGAACTGGAAGGAGACGCCGGGCGCGATCTCGGCGGGATCGCCGTCGAGAGCCGGATGGAACTGTTTCAGAGCCCGCTCGGCGTCGGCCTGCGAGTACAGGGGCTCCACGATCTCGATCTCGTCCTCCATGCCGAGGAGCTTGCGGCGGTGCTTGCGCTTGGCCATGAACAGCGCGTCCTTCTCCTGCAAATGGGCCGAATCGGGCAGCATCGAGTGGCAAAGGTCGACAGTCGCCGGAGTGGCGTAGACAGGGCCTTCGAAGCCGCTCTTCACCAGCGTGGGAATGTTGCCCGAGTGGTCGATGTGGGCATGGGAGAGCAGAACGGAGTGGACGCGCGAGGCGGCGAAAGGGAAGTTGGCGTTGCGCTCGCGCGCTTCCTTGCGCCGGCCCTGGTAGAGGCCGCAATCGAGCAGGATGCGGGCACCGCCGGCGGCGAGTTCGTGCATCGATCCGGTGACGGTCTGCGCGGCGCCGTGGAAAGTGAGCTTCATCAACGACAGAATCTCACATCGAGCGCCAGGCCGATTTGAGAATCAGGAAGGCGTAGACGGCGGCGAATCCGTAAAGGGCGCGCTGCTCCCGGTTGCGGCGGTAAAGCGCGAACGAGAAAGACTCCGGCGGGAGACGTTCGGGAAGCGTGGGAAGAAACGCGCGGACGCGTTTCGCGTAAACGTGGAACTCCGGAAACAATTCCGCCAGATGTTGTTCTTCCAGTTCCACCACCGGGAGGTAGACGAGGAGGAAGTAAGCGCCGGCCAGCAGAGCGAGCTCGGCGCGGGCCGCGGCGATGATGCAGCCCAGCGCGGCAAGGAGCGATCCGATGTAAAGCGGGTTGCGCACGAAGGCGTAAGGGCCGCTGACGGTGAGACTTTCGTCCTTGCGCAGGTGCCCGGCGGCCCAGGCGCGGATGGCAAGTCCGAGCAGGCAGAACGGCAGCCCCAGAAGGAGAGTCGGCAACACGGGATCGGCGAGGAGCGCGAACAGCGCGGCGAGCACGATGCCGCTGGGGACGCGCCACTTCTGGACGGCATCGGCGAAGGGCTTGGGAAACAGCGCCATCAGAGCACCTCCCACAACGCATCCAGCACCTGGCGCGGCTGGATCGCCAGCATCTCCGCGCCCGGCGCGGAGCCGCGGCGGTACGAGGTTCTGGCCGAAGAATCGCGAAGCACGCGGATCCGTTCCGAGTACGGCCCGTTGCGGTGCGGATCGGTGGGCCCGTAAATGGCGACGCCGGGACGGTTCAGGGCGGCGGCCAGATGCATGGGGCCGCTGTCGACGCCGATCACGGCAGCCGCGCGGCGGGTGGCGTAAATCAGGCCGGAAATGGAAGAAACATGCGTCAGGGCGCCGGACTCACGGGAGAGCGCGCCAGCCTGCGCAGGACTCACGTTGAAGACCAGCGGGAGATCCAGCTCTCGGCGGACGAGACCGGCCAGCGCAAGCCAGTGATCGAGCGGCCATTGCTTGGAACCCCACCCGGCGAAGGGCGAGGCGAGGAGGAACGGACCTCGCGGGAGTTCGCCCTCTTCGCGCCCTTCCGGCAGAGGAAACTCGAGCAGGCGGCGTGGAGCGCCGGCGGCGGCGGCGAGATCGAGATTCATTTCGACGACGTGGGCGGCGCTCGAGCGCACCCGCTCATGATAAAACAGCGCGGCGGCGCGCTCGCGCAGCAGGGAGCTTTCGAAGCCGAAGACGCGCTCCGCCCTGGACAGCCGCGCCGCCAGCGCGGACTGGATGAGACCCTGGAAATCCACGGCGGCGTCAAAGGGCTGCCGCCGCAGGCGCCGGAGTGTCCCCAGCAGGGGCCGGAAACCGCGGCGGCGGAACTCGAGGATTTCGTCGGCGATGCCGCCGCCTTCGAGCAGCTCGCGGAACTGCGGTTTGACGATCCAGGCGATGCGGACATCGCCGGATGCGCGCAGCGATGCGGCGGCGGGCAGCGCGTGAATAATATCGCCCATGGCGCCAAGACGGATCACAAGGACGCGCTTCATAGCCTCACGAGCCGAGACCGGCGGCTTCAGCGATGCGGCGGATGAGCTGCTCGCGCCATTCCAGGTGATCCGCCGTGAGGTCGATGGCCTGCGGCGGCGGCTGGTTGGAGACGATCACGGCATCCACATGCCGCAGCGCCGCCACCAGCTCGGCGCGCATCTCCGCGGACAGGAGCGGATCCGGAGGGTCGGTGACGTAGACAACCAGGGATGAGGCGCCGCCTTTGAGCTGCTCGAGTTGGGCGGCGTGTCGAGACAGGAGAGGATCAAAAGGACCGGCGGCGACGACAGCGCCTGCGGGAGGCTGCCACTGAACGGGATCGCGGACGATCTTGCGGCGAGTGTCCATCCTCTCCGTTGTAGCATCCGGCGGGCGGCGGCTCATGGGCCGGCGAGCAGTTCCAGGGCTGCGGACACAACCCGATCCGCGTTCACGCGCGTCATGCAGCGGTGGTCAATCGGACACTCGCGCAGCAGGCAGGGGCTGCACTCGACCGGTTCACGGACCAGGCGGACGCGCGGGCCGAGCGGCGCAGTGGCCTCCGGATCGGTGGCGCCGAACACTGCCACCGTGGGCACGCCAAGTGCGGCCGCCACATGCATGGCGCCCGAATCATTGGTCAGGAACAGCATGCACCGGGCGGCGAGGCGGATGAACTCATCCAGCGATGTGGCGCCGGCGAGGTTGCGCGCCTCCACGCCGCAGGCGCGAATCTCCACGGCGACCTGCTCGCAGAGGCCGTGCTCGGCGGGCGAGCCAAACACGGAGACGGTCGCCGCGCAGCGCCGGGCGAGTTCAGCCGCGGCGGCGGCAAAGCGTTCCGGCAACCAGCGCTTGGCCGAGCCGAACGCAGCGCCGGGACTGACGCCGACGACCGGCTCTGGATGGCGGGCGATCTTGCTGAACGAGGGCTCCGGACGCGCCGGGAGCGAGTCGAGCCAGCCGGCGCGGCGGAGGAGTTCAAGGTAGTAGAAGCTCTCGTGCCTTGGGATCTGGCCGCTTCGAGGAGTTTCGATGGCGTGCGTGAGCAGCCACCGGCGGGCGTCGCGGGCATAACCGATGCGGACGGGGATGCGCGCGAGCGCAGCAATCAATGCGGCGTCGAAGGCGTTCTGCAACAGCAGAGCGCAATCGAACCGGCGGCGCCGCAGCTCGCCAGCGACACGGAGGCGCTCCCGTGCGGCAGACAGGCCGGAACGTTTCTCATACAAAATGATTTCGTCGGCGAAGTCGCCGAAGCGGTAGATGTCCGCCACCCAGGGCCGCGCGAGCACAGCGATCCAGGCGCCCGGAAAAGCCGAGCGGACCGCCTGAACGGCGGGAAGACTCAGGATGGCGTCTCCCACCCAGTTCGCCGCCCGGATCAGGATGCGCTCATAGGATTCCACGTTCCGGCTCCGGGCGGCTGGAATCAGGCTTGAGGCTTCTGCCCGAGCACCTCGAGCGCCTGCTCCCGCGTGAACTCCTCCACCTTCTGGCTGATGTTGTAGGCGCAGAATTTCGGTCCGCACATGGAGCAGAAGTGGGCGTCCTTGAACCCCTCGTCGGGCAAGGTTTCGTCGTGATAGGCGCGGGCGGTCTCGGGGTCCAGCGCCAGCTCGAACTGGCGGTTCCAGTCGAAGCGGTAGCGGGCGCGGCTCAGCTCGTCGTCCCAGTCGCGGGCGCCTTTGCGGCCGCGGGCGACATCGGCGGCGTGGGCGGCGATCCTGTAGGCGATGATGCCCTGGCGGACGTCCTCCTTGTTCGGAAGTCCGAGGTGCTCCTTGGGCGTGACGTAGCAGAGCATGGATGCCCCGTGCCAGCCGATCATGGCGGCTCCGATGGCGCTGGTGATGTGGTCGTAGCCGGGGGCGATGTCGGTGACCAGCGGCCCAAGCGTATAGAAGGGCGCCTCGTGGCACCACCTCATCTCTTCCTCCACCTGCCGCTGGATCTGGTCCATGGGGACGTGGCCGGGGCCTTCGATCATCACCTGGACGTCGTAGTTCCAGGCGGTCTTCGCCAGTTCGCCGAGCGTGCGGAGTTCGGCGAACTGGGCCTCGTCGCTCGCGTCGGCCAGCGCTCCGGGGCGGAGCCCGTCGCCCAGGGAAAAAGTGACATCGTATTTCTGGAAGATTTTGCAGATATCCTCGAACCTCTCATAGAGGAAATTCTGCTTGTGATTTTTCACCATCCACTCGGCCATGATGGAGCCGCCGCGGCTGACGATGCCGCAGATGCGTTTCGTCGTGAGCGGAATGTACTGCACCAGGACGCCAGCGTGAATGGTCATGTAATCGACGCCCTGTTCGGCTTGCTCCTCGATGACTTCAAGAACCAGGTCTGCCGTGAGGTCTTCGATCCGGCGGACCCGGGCGACAGCTTCATAGATGGGGACCGTGCCGACAGGCACAGGCGACTCGGCAATGATGGCCTTGCGGATAGCAGGGATGTCGCCGCCCGTGGAAAGATCCATCACCGTGTCGGCGCCGTAGCGGACCGCATAATGGAGCTTTTCCAGCTCTCCGGCGATGTTCGATGTGGTGGCGGAGTTGCCGATGTTGGCGTTGATCTTGCAGCGGGCGGCGATGCCGATGGCCATCGGCTCGAGCCGCGTGTGGCGGATGTTGGCGGGGATCACCATGCGCCCGCGGGCGACTTCGCTGCGGACCAGCTCGGGATCGAGCTGCTCCCGCTGTGCGACGTATTGCATCTCTTCCGTGATCCGGCCCCTGCGGGCGTAGTGCATCTGCGTCCGCACCGGATCACACATACGCTGTTCGGCCCAGCTCGCTCTGTTCATGACTTTATTATCCCAATTCCCCGGCAGCGCCAACGCCGCGGCGCTCCGGCGGGGTTCCGGCGTTTGTCCGGGCGTGATAGGGTAAGCATGGGCCAAGATGACCACGCGGCGGGACATAGACGCATTCCTGGCGCTGAAGCGCATTGCTGTGGTCGGAGTATCGAGGAAAGCGGCAAGTTACGGAAGGATGGTCTTCCGGGAGTTGCGCCGCCGCGGCTACGACGTTGTTCCCGTGCATCCTGAGGCGGCCGAGATTGACGGGATCGCATGCGCCCGCCGCGTGGCCGACGTTCAGCCTCCACCCGAAGCGGCGCTGATTCTGACGAGCCCGGCGCTGTATGCGCAACTGGGCGCCGAGGCAAAGCAGGCAGGGGCGGCGGCCCTGTGGTTCCGGCAGAAGGGGCCTGCCATCGAGGGAGTGGCCTTGGTGGACGGCGAATGCCCGCTGATGTGGCTGAAGGGCACGGGGTGGATTCACCGGTTCCACCGCACGCTGCGGCGGTGGTCGGGCGCGCTGCCCGGATAAACAGGGAGGCAGATCATGCAGTGGACAAGGAGATCGTTTCTGGCGGCGCCGGCGGGGCTGGCGCTGGACGGGGGCACGCCCGTGCGGGCCGCCCCGCTGCGGGCCCGGCACTTCGGGCCGCTGTATTACGACGAATCGGAATGGACATTGCTGAAAGAGGTCTGGCAGACGCGAAGCCCGTTCCGGTTCTGGAATTTCGAGAATCAATTGCCGGATAAAGTGGCCGCGCTCGAGCGGGAATTCGCCCAGAAAATGGGGGTGAAATATGCGCTGGCTGTAAACTCCGGCACGACCGCTCTGGAAGCGGCGCTCGCCGCGCTCGAGACCGGTCCCGGCGATGAAGTAATCGTGCCCGCCTGGACGTGGCACTCCTGTTTCCATGCGGTGGTGCGCCATGGGGCGCTGCCCGTATGCGCGGAGATCGACGAGAGCTTCAACCTGGATCCGGCGCGCGTGGAAACCGCCATCAGTCCGCGCACAAAGGTCATGATGATCGTCCACCTGCAAGGCAATCCGGCGGACATGGACCGGCTGCTGCCCATCGCCAGGAAACACGGACTCAAGGTGCTGGAAGACGTCTCCCAGGCGGTCGGCGCCTCATACAAGGGCAAGCGGCTGGGATCGATGGGCGACATCGCCGCGGCGAGCCTTCAGGTGAACAAAACGATCAGCGCGGGCGAAGGCGGGATGGTGTACACCAACGATCCGCTGCTGTTCGAGCGCGCCGTGCGCTTCCATGACGTGGGGACGCTGCGGCGCGTGCACGAGGACTGGCTCGGCAAGAGCAGCCTCGAAGGCGTTCCGGGCTCGAATTTCCGCATGACCGAGTTCACCGGCGCGGTGCTGCTGAGCCAGGTCAGGAAGCTGGACCGGATCGTCGGCGATATCCGCGCCGTGGCGCGGCGTGTGTATGAGGGCATCGCGGATCTGCCGGGGCTGAAAACGCGCCTGCTCCCCGATCCAGCGGGCGAACTGGGCGTGGGCGTGTACGTGGATCTGGGCTCGAAGGAGGCGCGTGATCTGTTCCTGAAGGCGATGCGCGCCGAGAACGTCCCGGCTTCGCCGCCGTCTGGCTCGGTGGTGCTGCCGGTGCAGCCGTACGCCGAGAAGAAACTGACCGTGCACCCGGGGTGGCCGACATTCAAAGTGGGGCGCGGACCGGAGATCCGCTATGGCGCGGCCTCGTGTCCCAGAACCATCGACGTGCTGAACCGCTTCGGCGGCGTGCTGCTGGACCCGAAATTCAGCGAAGCGGACACCCGCGACATTGTGTCGGCCATACGCAAGGTGTACCCGCAGGTAGCGGTCAAGGGAGGCGGTTAGCTGGCGGTTAAGCGTCTATATCATGGAGCCATGCCGGATGGCCTGATCCGTCTCCTCCTCCCGGCCGCCGTGTGCATCGCCGCCGCAGGCGCCGCCGAATTTCACGTTTCGATCCGCGGCGATGACCGGAATCCCGGATCAATGGAGCGCCCGCTGCGGACAATCATGGAAGCGGCGCGGCGGGCGCAGCCGGGAGATGTGATCACGGTTCACCAAGGCACGTACCGCGAGCGCGTTACGCCCCCGCGCGGAGGACTCTCCGAACGGAAGCGGATCACGTACCGCGCAGCGCCGGGCGAGCGCGTGGAGATCAAGGGGTCGGAGGTGGTCAAAACCTGGGTGCGCGACGGCGGCGATGTGTGGAAAGTTGTGCTGCCCGAGACGTTCTTCGGCACTTACAATCCGTACCGCGACGAGATTCAAGGGGACTGGTTCGAGAGCCGCGGGCGCAAGCACCACACGGGCGAGGTCTACCTGAACGGCGAACCCTTGTGGGAAGCGGCGTCGCTCGACGACGTCCGGGATCCGAAGCCGTTTCCCCACGCCCGGCGGCCGGAAGGCGCGCTGCGCTCCTGGCACGCCGAGGCGGGCGAAAAAGAAACGACGATCTGGGCCAATTTCGGCGGGAAAAACCCCAATGAAGAGACGGTGGAGATCAACGTGCGCGACAGTTGCTTTTATCCGCCGGCGCCGGGCAAGAACTTCATCACGGTGCGGGGATTCCGGATGATGCACGCGGCCACGCAGTGGGCGGCTCCGACCGCGGAGCAGCTCGGGCTGATCGGAACGCACTGGAGCAGGGGCTGGATCATTGAAGACAACGTGATCAGCGATTCGCGCTGCTCCTGCATCACGCTGGGCAAAGACCGGGCTACGGGGCACAACGTGTGGACGAACGATCCGTCGAAAGACGGCGCAGTCCACTACAACGAAGTGATCCAGCGGGCGCTGAAAGCCGGATGGTCCCGGGAGAACATCGGCTCGCATATAGTGCGGAACAACGTGATTTTCCGCTGTGAGCAGGCGGGCATTGCCGGCTCGCTCGGGGCGATTTTCAGCCATATATACGCCAATCACATTTATTCCATCTGGGAGCGACGGCTGTTCACGGGAGCGGAAATGGCGGGCATCAAGCTACACGGGGCGGTCGATGTACGGATCGAGAACAACCGGATTCACAATGCCGGCCGCGGCATCTGGCTCGACTGGATGGCCCAGGGAACGAGGGTCACCCGCAACCTGCTGTACGACAACACGTCAGACGACCTGTTCGTGGAGGTCAACCACGGGCCGTTCTTGGTGGACAACAACCTGATGCTTTCCCCGCTTAGCCTGCGCGACTGGAGCGAGGGCGGCGCCTATGCGCACAACCTGTTCGCCGGCGGAATCGAGAGCCGCCCGGAACCGGCGCGAAAGACGCCGTTCCTCCGCCCGCATTCAACGCAAGTGGCGGGCGTCGTGGAGACGAAAGGTGGCGACAACCGCTTCTACAATAACCTGTTCGGCGGCGGCCCGGACGTGGATAAGCCCGGCAGCGACAGGGTGGTGGGGCACGGATTGTGGATGTACGAGCGGCTGGAGCAACCGGCTTTCGCCGGGGGCAATGTGTACTACCGCGGAGCGCGGCCCATGGCTGGAGAGAAAGGTTCGGCGCAGACAACGGCCGAATTGGACGCCGAATGGGAGGAGGATGGAGACTCCGTGCGGATCCGGTTCGCCACGCCGCTCGACCGTGTCTGGAAGGCCGCTGCAACGAGACTGGTGGACAGCGCACTGTTGGGAGAGGCGCGCGTATCAGGAGCGAGGTTCGAAGACACCAATGGGAGATCGTTGAGGCTGGAGCGTGACTACTACGGGGACCGCCTGCTCCGGAGGCCGACTCCGGGGCCGTTCGTGACATTTCCGCCAACCCATTACCCGGTGTGGCCCATCCGGCGTGCAAGGAGATGACGCGGACCCGGAGTCGATCCGGCGGCATGGGGACAGGAGTCTGCCGGAAACCGCGCTTCAGAGGCGGATACCCGTTGCCGCGGCGTCGCTAGCGGATCAGGGCGAAGGCCTTTTTCATGGCCGCGGCGGCCGTGGCCAGCGCCTGCTCCGGGGGCATGGCGCGAAGGGCAGCGTTGAACGGCTCGCAGCGCGCAGGAGCGTCGCAGCCGATATCATTCAGCGTCTTCAGGAAGTCAGCCAGCGGAATGACGCCGGTGGCGAGAGGCAGTTCGCGTTCGGAGTCTTTCTGCTCGTCGCGGGAGCGGCCCGCGGGGGCGTCGTTCAGGTCGATCGAGATGACGTCAGATGCCTTCAGGGAGCGCAGATCATCCGCCGTTTCTCCGGCCGTGTACCAGTGCCAGCTGTCGAGCACGAGGCCGACGTTGGGCCGGCCGATCTCGGCGATCAGCTCCCGAGCCTCGCGCATGGTGTGGACGAAGGGAAAGCGGCGGGCGGTCCAGGAGGTCTTCGGACCCACATATTCCAGGCCTAGGCGGCAGCCGTGGTCTTCCAGCACCAGGGCGGCGGCGCGCAGCCGGCGGACGTGCAGGCGGAAGTTTTCGACGTACGTGAGATCCTCGCTGGCGGGCGGCAGCCATGTGGTCACCCGGCTGGCGCCTGCTTGCTGGAGCGCCGCAACACGCTCGGGCAGCGCCCGGAGCCCCCTCTGAAATTCCTCCTCGCCGCGGCGGAACTCCACGGGCAATCCCGCCTGGCCCCATGTGAGACCTGCCTTCTGCATGCGGCCGAGCAGCTCTCCGCGTTCCGCAGCCGTCGCGGCGGCGAGCCATGCTGAATCGGCGTTGACTGCTTCAAAGCCGAACCGGGCGGCATACTCCACCGCCTGGGGCAACGACGCCTTGATCCCGATCGAGCCGCAATCGAGCTGAATCTTCATCCGGGTAGCGGCCGCGTGAGCCAGCGCAACCGCCCCGCTAGCCATGAGGCTGCGTCTCGTCATACAATTCCTTCCAAACCCCGCGCAAAGGTGCGCAGCGCTTCCTCATGAGCTTATCACTCGAGCAGTTGCTCCACCGGCTGGAAGACCCCGCCACGCCGGTCGTGTGGCTGGATCCCGCTCTTCCCGCGCAGCTATGGGCCGAACTCCCGCCGGCGGCCGCCGCCCGCGGCTTCCATGTGCTGAATCTGGGCGATGCAGGTCCGGTCTTTGATCTCTCTTCCCTCCTGGCGGCTTTCGGGCGCCTGTTGCCTGGCAGCATCTTCTACGACCACAGCCTCCCCTCCTTGCGGGCCGCCCTCCTGAACTTGAAGCCTCAGGCGAGGCCGGCGTGCCTCGTGCTGTTTCCCGATCCTGATGCGCTGCGCCAGAACGACGAATCGGCCTTCGAGGACCTCATAGAACTCATTGAAAACGTGGACGATCTTCGCCGTTCCAGAGGCTGGGGTGGTCTCAAGGCGGTCGTCCGCGACTGAAGAATCACAAAACTTTACACTCGCAAATGCTGCATCCACAAGCTAGCATCTGCTATCTTAGCAATTGATCATGTTAGCAGACGCTAGCCCAGAAAGACTCAGGGCGCAGCCTTCCGGTAAAGGAAAAGCCCGGATGTCAGGGGCGGAGCGGAAGGCGGCCATCGTGCAGGCGGCGATCCGGCGTTTCGCGATGCACGGGTTCCGGGGGACGACCACGCGGGAACTGGCTGCCGCGGCGGGAGTGAGCGAACCGGTTCTCTATCAGCATTTCGCCACCAAGCGCGACCTCTACACGGCAATCGTGGACCAGTTGATCGCCCAGGCGCACGAGCGCTTCGACGAGCGCGCCAAACAACTGGAACCCGAGGCCACGGACCGCCAGTTCCTGCAATGGCTGGGGGAAAGCATCCTGGCGTATCACTCGGAAGATCCGGACCGGGTGCGTCTGCTGGTATTCAGCGCGCTGGAAGGGCACGAACTCGCGGACCTCTGGTATGAGAAAGCCACGCTGGATTTCATCCGGTGGGTGGAGAAGCATCTGGAAAAGCGCGTCGCGGCAGGCGCTATCCGGGCAGAGTCCCCGGAATTCCTCGCCCGCGCGTTCATATTCATGGTGAGCCATTTCGGCTTCATGCACCTCTTGTTTCCCGGCCGTTGCGTGCCCGCTCCGGATGCACATCTGGTGGAAAGGCTGGTGGATATTTTCCTGAACGGGATCGCAATTCATAGACAGAAAGATGAAAGCCATGACGAATCATAAGTTATACCTGGCGGCCATGAGCCTCCTGGCGGCCCTGCTGTTCCTTGGCGGCTGCGAGGGACGGAAGGAAACGACAGCCAAGGCGGCATCCCGGCCGGCCGCGCCCATCGCCGTGCGAACCGCCGTGGCGCAGGAGCGCACGGTGGAGCGGGCGATCATGGTCACCGGCTCCCTGCTGCCGGACGACACGACCACGGTCTCCTGCGAGGTATCGGGACGCGTGGCCAAGCTTCATTTTGATTTCGGGCAGCCTGTGCGCAAGGGACAGGTGATGGCTGAGCTGGACCGGCAGGAACTTTCGCTTCAGGTGGACCGGGCGCGGGCGGCGCTGGAGCAGGCGATGGCGCGCGCCGGGATGGACCGCGAAACCATGAAGGAACCCGACACAACGCCGATGATCCGACAGGCAAAAGCGCAAATGGAGGATGCGTTATCGAAATACGAGAACGCAAAGAAGCTGGTCAAGACTGGCGACATTGCACAGGAGCGGTTCAACGAAATTGAAAAGCTGTACCTGGCGCGCAAAGCCGCCTACGAAGCCACTCTCGACGATCTGCGGACACAACTGGCGCTGATCCGGTCGCTGCGCGCGGAGGTGGCGCTGGCGGAGAAGCGGCTGCGGGACGCAACCATCGTTGCGCCGTTCGACGGCATCGTGCAGGTGCGGCACGTGGCCGAAGGGCAGTACGTGCGGGACAACGCGCCCATCTACACGCTGGTGAGAGCGTGGCCGCTGCGCCTGCGCGTCGAAATTCCGGAGTCCGCTGTCTCGCACGCACGCATCGGCGCAACGCTCATGTTCACCACCAGCGCCGCCCCGGGCGCGGAGTTCCGGGCCACGATCCGCCATCTCAACCCGTCGCTCGACCCGCGGTCGCGCATCCTGACCGCGGAGGGCCGCATCGAAACACGCGACGAGCGGCTCAAGCCCGGCGCGTTTGTCCAGGTACGCCTGGTGACCGACCCTGCATTCCGCGTGGTTTCGATCCCCCGGGCGGCGGTTTACACGGTGGCGGGACTCAACAAATTCTTCACCATTGAAAACGGCAAGGCGGTCGAGCACCGCATTCCCGAGATCCTGTCGACCGACGGATTCGTCGAGATCCCGCCGGGCATCATCGAAGCGGGCGCCGTCGTCGCGGTTTCCAGCGTGCCGATGCTGACCGACGGGTCGGCGGTGACGGTCCGGCAATAGCGGCGGTCTTTTCCGGAGTCTATTTCGATGCAAAAGCTGGCTGAAATCTGCATTCGCCGGCCCGTGTTCGCCACCATGCTGATTCTGGCGCTGGTGGTGGTGGGGCTGGATTCATACCGGAAGCTGGGCGTCGACTTCTTTCCCAAGGTCGAATTCCCGTTCGTCTCCATCACGACGGTCCTGCCCGGCGCCTCGCCTGAGGAGGTGGAGTCGCAGGTGACCAAGGTGCTCGAAGAGGCCGTCAATACCATCTCCGGCATCGACGAGCTGAATTCCACTTCCGCCGAAGGCGTCTCCATCATCACCATCGGCTTCGTCCTGGAGAAGGACCCCGAGATCGCCGCGCAGGAGGTGCGCGACAAGGTCAGCACGGTGCTCGGGCAATTGCCCCGGGACGCGCGCACGCCCGTGGTGGAGAAACTGGCCACCGACGCCGCGCCTGTCCTGAACGTCGTCATTAGTTCGCAGCGGGATCTGCGCGAGGTCACAAAGATCGTCGACGACCACATCAAGAAGAACATCGAGACCATCAACGGCGTCGGCCAGGTCCGGTTCGTCGGCGAGCGGAAACGGCAGATCCAGGTGCTGCTGGATCCGGAAAAACTCGCCGCCTACAACGTGAACATCGAGCAGGTGAGGATGGCGCTGGCGGCGCAAAACATCGAGATCCCCGGCGGGCGCATCGACGAAGGCAACCGCGAACTCACGCTGCGCACGCTCGGACGCGTGGAGCAGCCGCTCGACTTCGCGCGCATCATCGTCGCGACGGTGAACGGCGCGCCCGTGCGCGTCTCGGACATCGGCGAAGTGCAGGACTCCTACGAAGAACCCCGTTCCGTCGCGCGGCTCAACGGCAAGCCGGCGGTCGCGCTTGCGGTCCGCAAACAGGCGGGCACCAACTCGCTGGATGTGATCGCCGCCATCAAGCAGCGGATCGAGGAACTTCGCCCCACATTGCCGCCGGACTTCGAAATCACCTACACGCGCGACCAGTCCGGTTTTATCCGCGCCTCTTACAACGCCGTGCTCGAGCACCTGATCCTCGGCGGCTTCTTTGCGGCCATCATCGTGCTGTTCTTCATCCGCAACTGGCGCTCCACTCTCATTGCCGCCATCGCCATTCCCACCTCGATCATCTCCACCTTCTCGCTGCTCAACTGGATGGGATTCAGCCTGAACCAGATCACGATGCTGGCGCTGACGCTCGTGGTCGGCATCGTCATCGACGACGCCATCGTCGTGCTGGAAAACATCTTCCGCAACATGGAGGAAAAAAACCTCACGGCCATGGAGGCGGCCTTCATCGGCACGAAGGAGATCGGCCTCGCCGTTCTGGCGACGACGCTGTCGCTGATCATCATCTTCATCCCCATCGCCGTGATGCCGGGCATCGTGGGACGCTTCATGTCGTCCTTCGGCTATACGGCGGCGTTTGCGGTGGGCATTTCCCTGATCGTGTCCTTCACGCTGACCCCGATGCTGTGCTCGCGCTTCCTCAAGCTGGGAGGCCACGGCAAGTCCACCAAGGCGGGCTTCTTTGACCGGATCTTCGCTTCGCCGTACAAGAAGATGCTGGTCTGGTCGCTGAACCACCGCTGGGCGGTCGCGCTGGCCGCGCTGGCCGTGATGCTTTCCACGGTGCCCATGGTCCGCTCCATGGGCGTGGACTTCCTGCCCACCGACGACCAGTCCGAGTTCGAAATCAACGTCCGCATGCCTGTAGGCTCGTCGCTGGACGGCACGTCGCAGGTGATGGAGATGATCGAGAAGGATCTCGCCGGACTGCCCGGCGTGCGCGACCTGTTCGTCACCATCGGCGCCGATCAGCGCCGCCAGGTGGACCGCGGCTCGATCATCGTCGAGCTCGTCGACGTGAAACAGCGCAAGCAGTCCCAGCGGCAGCTCATGGACATGGCGCGCGAGAGGCTGGCCAAGTACAGGGACCTCATCGTCACCGTGCAGTTGCCCTCGCTGATTTCCGGCGCCCCGAACAGCGACTTCATGTTTTCCATCCAGGGCCCCGACCTGAACCGGCTGGAGAAGTACGCCAATTCGCTCATGGCCCGCCTCAGGCAGGTCCCCGGCATGGCCGACATGGAGCTGACCTACGAGTCCGGCAAGCCCGAGGTGCGCGTGCAGATCAACCGCGACAAGGCCGCGGACCTGAACGTCAACGTGGCCCAGATCGCCAACGCCATGCGCGTGCTCGTCGGCGGGGATGACCAGGCGACTACTTACAAGGAGGGCGACGACCGCTACGACGTGATGTTGCGAGTCGCGGAGCCGTACCGGAATTCACCGCGCACGCTCGAGCGGCTCTATGTGCCCTCCGCGACCCTGGGCAACGTGGCGCTTTCCAACGTGGCCACCTTCGAGCTCGGCACCGGGCCGACGTCAATCGACCGTTACAACCGGCAGCGGCGCGTGCTCATCATGGGCAACCTCTCAAAGAACCTGGCTCTCGGCGATCTGATCAACATCGCCAGCCAGCACATGGACTCGCTCAACATGCCGCCGGGCTACACCTACGGCACGGTGGGCCGCTCGCGCGAACTCGGGCGCGCGGTGCGGAACTTCTTTATCGCCTTTCTGCTGTCGATCGTGTTCATGTACATGGTGCTTGCTTCCAACTACGAGAGCTTCATCGATCCGGTCACCATCCTGCTGTCTCTGCCGCTTTCGGCGCCATTCGCTCTGCTCAGCCTCTTCATCGCGCGCGAGAACTTCTCGATCGTCTACACGTCGCTGGGCATCCTGGTGCTGTTTGGCATCGTCAAGAAAAATTCGATTCTCCAAATCGACCACATCAAGGGCCTGCGGCGCGAAGGCATGCCGCGCCTCGAGGCCATCATCCAGGGCTGCGAAGACCGGTTGCGCCCGATTTTGATGACCACGGCGGCGCTGGTGGCGGGCATGATCCCGCTCGCGCTCGGCACCGGCGCCGGCTCCGGCTCGCGCCGCACGGTCGCCATCGTCGTCATCGGCGGGCAGTCGCTGGCTCTGCTGTTGACGCTGCTGGTGACGCCGGTGGCTTACTCCCTATTCGACGACGTGGCCCACTCGCGGCTGTGGCGGCGGCTGTTCGCCCGCGTGCCGAAGCCATCTCCCACCACGGCCGCCATGTTCGTGCTGGCGCTGCTGGCCGCGCCGGCCGTGCTTTCCGCGCAACCTGCGCCGGGCTCTCCCGGCGGGCCGCTGCAAGCGGCCCGGCAGCAGGTGCTGCACGCGCCCCGCGTCGGCGTGTCCGATGTCCTGCGCGAGCTGACGCTGAAGCAGGCGCTGGAGCTGGCACTGAAGAACAATCTCGAGATCGAGATCGAGCGGTCCTACCTGGACACCTCGGCGGCATTGATCAGGAGCGCCCGCGGCGCCTTCGATCCGCTCGTGCAATACAATCCCTCGTTCGACACGCGCAACCTGCCGGTGGCCAACACGCTGGCCGCGCCCGGCGGCAGGCTCAGCGAAAAGTATCTTAACCACAATTTCTATGTCCGCGGGAAAACGCCGTTTTCCGGGCTGTCCTGGCACATCGATTTTGAGAACCAGCGCCAGTCGACAAACAATCCCTTCACCGCGCTGACCCCGTTCCTCACCTCACGCCTCGGCGCGGGCTTCACACTGCCGCTGCTGCGCTTCCGCGAGGTCGATCCGGACCGCGCGCAACTCCGCATCCGGCTGAAGCAGCGCGACCAGCAGCGCGCCACATTCGAGCTGAAGGTGATCGACGTGGTCACCCGGACGCAATCGGCTTACTGGGATCTGGCGGCGGCGATTGAAGACGCCACCGTTGCGGCCGACGGCGTGCGCCTGGCGCGGGAACAGCACGAACGCAACCTGCGCTTCATTGAAGCGGGCACGCTGGCGCAGGTGGAGAGCGCGGCATCGGAGGCGGAACTCCAGCGGCGCATGGACTCTTTTCAGACCACGCTCACCGTGCTCGCCGCGGCGGAAAACCAGCTCAAGACGATCCTCACCCCCAACCCGTCGGACCCGCTCTGGAACGAACGTCTGGTCCCCGTGGACGCCCGCGCGCTGCCGCCCCCGGCGCTCACCGTCGAGGAGGCCCTATCGAGGGCGCTCCGCCAGCGCCTCGAACTCCGGTCGCTCGAACTCAGCCTCGACCAGAACCGCACGCAGATCCAGTTGGCCAGCAGCGCGCTCAAGCCGCAGGTGATGCTCACGGCAAACTACTTCAACAGCGGGCTGGCGGGCGCGCTGGCGCCGAACACGGGCGGCGGTTTCGCCAACTTCTTCGGCCCCCTCTTCGAGCGCGTCAATACGCTGTCCGGCATCAGCGGCCTTCCTCCCCTGCCGCCTGTCCAGACGGGCGGCGCCGTTCCCGCCTCGCTGATCGGCGGCTACGGTTCAACTCTGTCCAATCTCGCCACCGGCAATTTCCAGACGGTTTCGGCCGGCATCTCGTTCGAGTGGAACCCTCGCAATCGCGCGGCGCAGGGGCAATTGGAGCAGGCCGCGATCCAGGAGCGGCGGCTCAGGCTCACGCGCACGCAAATCGAACAGGGCATCGCCGCGAGCGTGCGCACCGCCTTGCAGAACCTCGAGGCGGCGCGGTTGAGAATCGACGCCGCACGCTCGAGCGAGCGCGCCGCGCGCGAGAAGCTCGAAAGCGAGATCCGGCTGTACCAGACCGGAGAGAGCACCAACTTCCTGGTGCTGACGCGCCAGAACGAACTGCTCGATTCTCGCCGCCGCGTCGTGGCGGCGGAATTGTTGCTGAACCGCGCGGTGGCTCAGTTGCAGCAGGCGATTGGCTCGACACTCGACGCCAATCAGATCCGCCTCGATTGACCGCGGCGGCAGATCACAGGACCAGCGCGTTGAACAGCAGCTTCAGCGTGAGCCAGGATTGCCCGCGGTACTGGGGTCGGAAGCCGAACAGCAGCACGCGCCCAGCTCCCACGGGAATGTCGAGCAAGGCAGGCTGTCCAGCCAGGTACTTCTCACCGAGAAGCCAGCCGGAAGCGAGCACCTTCTGCGGCGCGTAACGGATCACAGCCACGGCAGCGCCGTTCTGGCTTTCCCAGACCGGGCTGGCTTCGTTCCAGAGCGTGAACTCGGACGGCAATCCGGGCGCTAGCGGCGAACTGGCGTCCAGCCGGACGTTCAGCAGGGAGCCGGGGCAGTAGAACTCGCGCGAAGGGACGCCGGAGACGGCATTGCGGACCCTGATGCCCAGGTGGCGGACCGCATACTCTCCCGACCGGTTCAGGAAGACCAGCCGGCCGCCCCCAGCCAGGAACTCCCTGAGCGCAACTACCCCTTCTTCGCCCAGCCCGCCCGTGAATTCCTCCGGCATCGTGCCCCTGCTGTGTCCGTTCTCGATCATGTTGGCGCTCATGTCAGCGAAGACAATCACATCGAAGCGCTCGCCCAGACGCCCGGCGCGGATGTCAGCGTTGCCCGCGGAGGAATAGCGCCAGCCGAAATGTTCCAGGATCCAGCGCGTCCAGCCTTCATCCATGGAGGGGACGAACGGCTTGTACAGGGCCACGCGAGGCTCGCGCAATTCGACAAACTCATCCGAGGGACGCGCGCCGATGGCGAAACCGCCGTCGCGCGGGTGCCGGTACACAGGCCGCCGTTCGCGCCAGGCTCGCGTCACGGCGCGCCAGGAATCGCTGTCGGAAGCTGCAAGGCCGTGGGCCGGGAAACGGAAATCGCGCGTCCGTTCGAGCCTGGCGTCGAACGGCGCACCGATCGTCTCCACGTTCACGCCGAGCAGCAGCGGCAGCGTGTGGGCAGTCACGTCATACGGCCTCTTTGGAGGACCGCCGGGATACTCGCGCAGGTCGGGATACTGCTGGCGCTCCAGTAGCGTCTTGGCGAATGAGGAATAGGGCTGCTGCATGCGGATGACGTAAGAGCCAGGGGGAAACTCCCTGCCGTTGGCGGCAAACGGGGCCGAGGCGCGCTCGACCTCCACCATGGCGAAGTCCATCGTCTCCAGCAGCCGCCGCGCCGCGCCCGGATCGGCCTGGGTGGCGGGGATGACAAAGGCGTACGGAGAGGTGCGCGCGGCGGCGCGCCGCTGGATGTCATAAAAGCCGCGCAGAAACATTTCACGGCGCATGGCTGCCGTGTCAAGCAGGCTCTCCATGGCGATGAGCTGGTCGGTGACAATGTCGGCCAGCGTCCAGCGGCCGCCCGTCCAGGGCTCCAGGTGATTCCAGGAGCTTTCGCGCGGCGCGTAGCCCGTGCCCTGATTGGCGATCTTGGCCGGATCGATTTCAACGGGAGTGGCGATGCGCACGCTGGCCGATTCGCTCAGGATCCGCAGGCCGCCGTGGTAGCTCTGATAGTGCCGCGCCGGAGTCCAGTAGTCGTACATCGCATTGACTACCACGCCCTTGCGCCCGGCCGCGGTAAGGTCGGCGGCCATGTTCATGCCCGCCATGTTGCAGAGCTGCGCGATCAGCGGATCGATGTTCTTCTCGATGGGATCCAGCCAGGGCGGCACGAATATGCGTGCGCCGAACATCCCCATCTGGTGGACGTCATACACGATTTGCGGCCGGAAGACATTGTGCAATTTCTCGACTACGGCCCGATTTTCCGCTTGCGTAAAGAAATACCAATCGCGGTTATTGTCGTGGCCGACATATTTCTGGTACAGCTCCGGCGGGCTTGTTCCCTCAAAGGGCGTGCCGAGCGTGCGGCGGTACCAGGCAGTCACCAGATCGAGCCCGTCGGGATTGATGGAAGGGGCGAGGACGAGGATGACATTGTCGAGGATGCGGAGCGTCTTTTCGTCCTGCGCCGTGGCGAGGCGGTAGGCCATCTCGACGGCTGTGTGAGTGGAAGCGATCTCCGTGGCATGGACGCTGCACGTGATCAGGACGACGGTCTTCCCTTCCCCGGCCAGCCGAGCGGCTTCCTGGGGCGGCGTGACGCGCGGATCCGCGAGGCGGCGCTGGATGTCCAGGTACTTCTCCAGATTCCGGACCGTTTCCGGCGCGGAAATCACGGCGGCGATCATGGGCCGCCCTTCCGTGGATTTGCCGTATTCCAGATACCTGACGCGCGGTGACTTTTCCTCCAGCAGGCGGAAATAGGAGACGACGTTTTGCCAGTCCAGCACCGAGCGGTCAGCGCCCATTTTGTGGCCGAAGTGCTGCTCCGGCGCGGGCGGCTGCGCGGCGAGAAGAGGAAAGACGAGAAGTGCGAACAGGTGGCGGCGCGGCAGAATCATGGGCGCGTCAGCTCCTTCCACAAGGCCCTGTAATAGCGCATGAACCGCTCCGGCTCGCGGCTCTCGGCGACCTCCATCAGGGTGTAGCGTTCATAGCCGGACTGGCGGAGCAGGGTGAAAAGTTCGCGCCACGGATAGCGCGGGTCGGCCAGTTCGTTGATGTGGACGTTGCGGATCCACGGGCGCAGCAGATCAAAAGCGGCGCGGATGGAGCCGTTCTGCACCTCGCCAGGGTTCGAATTCCAGCACAGCCCGACGCTCTTGTGCCTGGCAGCGCGCATGATGTCGGCGCAGACGGGCGGGGCGGACGTGCCGGAACCATGGACCTCCACCCAGATCTCGACGCCTTTGCCCGCGGCGTAATCGCCCGCCTCGCGCAGCGCTTCGGCGATGCGGCCGACGGTAACCTGCGGCGGAACGTCTTTGGGCAGCGCATTCGGGCGCACTTTCACGCCCCAGGCGCCGGTATCGTGGGCCAGATCGACCCACATCTTTGTCTCTTCGATGTTCTTGCGCCGGATGTTCGCGTCAGGGCTGTGGTACTCGCATGTGGAGCCGAAGCTGAGCAGGCGGACCTTCGACTTCTCGAAGCGGGCGCGGACACGCGCGCGCTCCTGCGGCGAGAGCGTGGGTTCGACGCCGTGGGCATGCGTGGTGCGCAATTCGACGGCTTCGAAGCCGGCCTGTTCCAGCTTCGTGATGACGGTTTCCAGGTCCCAATCCTTCAGGACGTTGTAAGTGACTGCACCGAGCATCATTGGGGAGTTCCTCCAGAGAATCAGATGGAATCGGCCTCTGTCCGCAAATCCCTCGCCAGCCCTTCCGCGGGCGGAGCCAGGTCGTAGCCTTCCCATCGGGCGACGACCGCACTGGCAAGGCAGTTGCCCAATAGATTGACCGAAGTGCGCGCCATGTCCATCAGCGTGTCGACTCCGAGCAGAAGGGCCACGCCTTCCAGCGGCAGTCCGAACGTGGCTAGCGTCCCGGCCAGAATGATGAGCGAGGCGCGTGGCACTGCCGCCACCCCCTTCGAGGTCAGCATCAGCGTCAGCATCATCATCAACTGCTGGCTGAGGGAAAGATTCACGCCCGCCGCCTGAGCCACGAACACGGACGCCAGCGACAGGTACAGGGTGGTGCCGTCCAGATTGAACGAGTATCCTGTGGGCAGTACGAACGCGACGATGTGGCGCGGCACGCCGAAGCGCTCCATGTTTTCCAGCGCCAGGGGCAAGGCCGCTTCGCTTGACGCCGTGGAAAAGGCCAGCAGATAGGGCTCCTTCACCCAATGGATGAAGCGCTTCACGGGGATCCGGAAGATCAGCACGACCGCGCCCAGCACGCAGACGACGAAGACAGCCAGAGCCGCGTACAGGGTGAGAATCAGCTTGCCGAGTCCGAACAGCACGCCGATGCCTTTCGAGCCCACCACTGCAGCCATCGCTCCACCCACGCCGATCGGAGCCAGATACATCACATACTTCGTGTACTCGAACATGACGTCTGCCAGCGATTGCAGGAAGCGCACCACAGGTTCAGCCCGGGCGCCGATCATCGTGCATGCCGTCCCGAAAAGGAAGCAGAACACGACCATCTGAAGCACCTCCCCTTTGGCCATCGCATCGATGACGGAAGTGGGGAAGGTGTGTTCGAGAACCGCCGTCCAGGTGGCCTGATGCTGGGGGGCGAGGTTCTCGACAGAGGCCTTCTCCAGCGAGATGCCCACGCCCGGCTTGGCCAGATTCACCGCCGCCAGTCCGAGAAACAGCGCGATGGTGGTCACGATCTCGAAGTAGATGATCGCTTTCAGCCCGATGCGGCCCATGGCCTTGGCGCTGCCGGAACCAGCAATGCCCACCACCAGGGTGGCGAACAGCAGCGGGGCGATGATGGACTTGATCAGCCTGAGGAAGATCGTCCCCAGGAATGCGGCGTCTTTGCCGAATTCGGGGAAGAAATGGCCGAGGGCGATGCCGGCGGCCATCGCGATGAAGATCCAGGATGTGAGCGAGATCTTTTTCATCTTTCTCCCCACTTGAGTTTTTGACGCAGTACGTCAAAGAACAGCATGCGCGGCGGGCGGACAAGAGAAAGCGAGTGCGGAGAAGCGCGGCAGACGATGGCGTCGTCGCGCAGCAGCGGTTCGCCCACCTGTCCATCAATGGTAAGGTAGGCGTCCCTGTCAGCGGCGGAGTTGACGACGCGGATCACGCTCGAATCCGGCACGATGACCGGCCGGTTGGTGAGCGTGTGCGGGCAGATGGGCGTCACGCAGAACGCCGACACGCTGGGGAAGATGATCGGCCCGCCGGCGCTGAGCGAGTAAGCGGTGGAACCGGTGGGCGTGGCGACGATGAGCCCATCCGCCTTGTAGCGGCAGACCAGGTGGGCGTCGACATAGGCGACCAGGTCGATCATGCGGGCGATATGGGCCTTGGTGATGACGATATCGTTGAGGGCGATGTAGCGGGAGACGGCGGCGCCGGAGCGCTGCACCTCGCAGGACAGCATCCGGCGTCGGGCGATGCGGCTCTCGCCGCGCAGGGTGCGCTCCAGTTCGGCGAAAAGTTCGCTGGTCGAAATCGTGGTGAGGAAACCGAGGCCTCCCAGATTGACGGCGAACAGCGGGATGTCGCGCCCGGCGATGGCGCGAGCCGCCGCCAGCAGCGTGCCATCGCCCCCGAGGACGATGATGAGCTGGCACGCGTCAGCAATCTGTTCGCGCGGAACGGGGACGCCCCGCCCCGGGACGTAAGCCGCGGCAACCTCGTCGAGGCGGCAGGTGACGCCGCGCTCCTCCAGCCAGTCCACCAGCGAGGCCAGCAGGCCCGCGGCGTGGGGGACATCAGGCTTCGCGATGATGCCGACCGTCTGGATCGAATCCATACAGGAGAAACTCCTTGTTGCCCTCGGCGCCGGTGATGGGGCTTTCGATGGCCTCGCAGCAGAAACCGAGACTGGCGGCAGCCGACCGGACGCGCTCGACGGCGGCTGCCTGCACGGCCGGGTCGCGGACGATCCCGCCCTTGCCCACCTGGCTCCGGCCAGCCTCGAACTGCGGCTTCACGAGGACAACGAACTCCCGCGGCGGCGAAAGCACGGAAGCGATGGGAGGCAGTACGAGTGTGGCGGAAATGAAGCTCACGTCGCAGACCGCAAACTGAACATCTTCGCCGATGATATCGCGGCTGAGGAAGCGCGCGTTGACGCCCTCATGGAGCACGACCCGGGGATCAGAGCGCAGCCGGTAGTGGAGCTGTCCCTTGCCGACATCGACCGCATGCACCCGCAGCGCACCGCGGCTGAGCAGCACTTCCGTGAATCCGCCCGTCGAACAGCCCACATCCAGGCAGACGCGTCCGGCGGGATCGATGCGCCAGTGGTCCAGCGCGGCCAGCAGCTTCAGCGCGCCGCGGCTGACCCAGGGGAAGGGTTCGGCGATCTCGATCACCGCGTCTTCATCGACCAGCGCGCCCGCTTTGTCCACCTTCTGGCCCGCGGCGCGCACCGCGCCGGCCAGCAGCAGCGCGCGCGCCTTCTCACGGGAAGGAGCGAGGCCTCGTTCCACCAGCAGGAGGTCGATGCGTCGGCGCGGCACGAGGGGTCAGCGGGAGCGGTCCACGATGAGATCGGCGAGCTGCCGCAGGCGCAGGGCGCGGTCGCCAAACATCGACAGAGCCTCGTGCGCCAGCGTCCGCTGTTCCGCGGCCATGCGGCGCGAGGCCTCCAGCCCGTACACGGCGGGGAAAGTGATCTTGTGCTGGGCGGCGTCCTTGCCGGCGGTCTTGCCGAGCTGCTCGGAAGTCTGCGTGACGTCGAGGATGTCGTCGACGATCTGGAAGGCGAGGCCGATGTGTTCGCCGAAGCGGGAAAGCGCATCGAGCTGTGCGGCGGTGGCGCCGGCGTGCATCGCCCCAAGGCGGAGCGAGCAGCGCAGCAGGGCGCCTGTCTTGGCGCGGTGGATGCGATCGAGCAGCTCCGCCGTCGGCGGCTGGTTCTCGCCTTCCAGGTCATGAACCTGGCCGGCGATCATGCCGCCCACCGTGCCGGCTGCCCGCGCCAGTTCCGCCACCAGCGGCGCCGACCCGGCGCGCGCCAGCACTTCAAACGCATACGTGAGAAGCGCGTCGCCGGTGAGAATGGCCATGGCCTCGCCGAAGACCTTGTGCGACGTCGGGCGTCCACGGCGCAGGTCGTCATTGTCCAGCGCGGGCAGGTCGTCGTGGATCAGCGAATAGGTGTGGATCAGTTCCAGCGAGCACGCCACCTCCTCGATCCCTTCGGCGTCCGCGCCCGCCACGGTGCGGGCCGCTTCCAGACAGAGGATGGGGCGGATGCGCTTCCCGCCGGCGAAGACCGAGTAGCGCATGGCGCGGTGGATCGTCTCCGGCGGCTCGGATTCCGCGGGCAGCAGGCGGTCCAGCGCGGCGTCGATGCGGCGCGCCTGCGCGGCCAGGTATTCGGAGAGAGGCAAAACAGAAGATGTCATTTTTGTTCCGGCCCGAAGGGCTGGGGGATCACCTTCTGGCCCCGTTTCAGAAGAGTCTCGATGCGCGTTTCGGCTTCTACGAGCTGGCGGCGGCAGGTTTCGGAAAGCTGCACGCCCTTTTCGAACAGCTCGAGAGCGCGCTCCAGCGGGATGCCGGGCTGCTCGAGCTCGGCGATGATCTGCTGAAGTTCGGCCAGCGACTTCTCGAACGGAACCTCGCGGGGCTTGTCTTCGCCTGCCTTGTGTTTGTCGTGCTCTACGGCCATTGGCTCCATTTTACGATTCACGGGAGGCCGCGCCGTCGCCGGCAGCCAGCCTTGCGACCGGTCTCACGAGCAGGAACAGCACGGCGGCAGCGGCAACAGTGATCACAGAAAGGGTGCGGAACAGCTCGAAGGGAGGCAGGTGTCCGTAAAAGGAAGCGAGGCGCCCGGCCAGGTAGTTGCCCATCGAGAGCGAGAGAAACCACACGCCCATCATCAACCCGGCTACCCGCGCAGGCGCCAGGCGCGTCATCGCGCTCAGCCCCACCGGGCTCAGCAGCAGCTCGCCGAACGTGTGGAGCAGATAGGTGCCCACCAGCCACAGCGGACTGACCAGCACTCCGGCGGCGGCGCGGCGGCTGGCCTCCATCATGAGCACGAAGCCGCCGGCCGCGCAGACCATCGCGAGCGCGAATTTGGCCACCGAAGACGGCTGCCTGTCGCCCAGCCGGATCCAGATCCAGGCAAATACGGCGGCAAAGCAGATGATGAAGGCGGCGTTCAACGATTGATACCAGCTTGCGGGATAGGCGAAGCCCAGCAGCACGTTGTGGGTGTGATTCTTGGCGAACAGATTCAGGGACGAGCCGGCCTGTTCAAACGCCGCCCAGAACAGCGCCGATCCGCAGAACAGCACAGCGATCACCGCCAGGCGGCGCCGCTCGGCCGGCGTCCAGCCGCCACCGAAGAACATCCACGCGAACAGGCCGAGCGTGGTGAGCGCCAGCACGGCGCCGGCGGAGTTCACCAGAAACTGGATGCTGATCGTCACGGCGCCCGACACGTGCAGCAGCAGCAGAGCCGCGGCAGCGAGGACGCAGCCGAGCAGGGCATGCCGGAAATTGCGCCGCCACTGCCGGCCGGCCTCGGGGGTAGGCGGCTCGACAGGGCGCAGCCCGGCGGTCCCAAGGCGCGCCAGCCCGTGCCAGAAGGTAAGCACCCCGGCCGCCATGCCGATGCCCGCCAGCGCGAATCCGAGGCGGTAGTTGATGCGCTCGCCGGCCCAGCCGCAGGCCAGCGGCGCGATGGTGGCGCCGATGTTGATGCCCATGTAGAAAATCGAAAAGCCGGACTCGCGCCGTGGATCGCCGGGCGAGTAGAGCTGCCCCACGATTGTCGAGATGTTCGGCTTCAACAGTCCCGTGCCAAGTACGACGATGAAGAGACCCGCGAAGAAAGCCAAGTCGGACGGGATGGCGAGCGTGAGATAGCCGAGGGCGATCAGCATGCCTCCGTAAAGCACGCTGCGCTGCTGCCCGAGGATGCGGTCGGCGATCCACCCGCCGGGCAGGCTGGCCATGTACACGCTGGCGGTGTAAAGGCCGTAGATGGCGTACGCGCGCGAAGCGTCCAGCCCCATGCCGCCGGCGGCGGCCGCGGCGGTCATGAACAGCACGAGGATGGCGCGCATCCCGTAGTAGCCAAAGCGCTCCCAGAGTTCGGTGAAGAACAGCGTGGAGAGCCCGGCAGGGTGGCCGAAGAAGCGGGTGTCGCGGGCGTCCTGGGTCATGGTCTGCGGGAACGGACACGGCGGCGGCTCATTGGGCCAGCCAGCCCCCGTCGATGACGATGTCGGTGCCGGTGATGAAGCGGGCCTGATCGGAACAGAGATAGACGGCCAGGCTGCCGATGTCGTCCGGGCGGCCCCACTCGCCGAGCGGCAGGCGCGCGAGAAAGGCCGCGTTGGCCTGCGGGTCGTTCATCAGCGCCGCATTCATCTCGGTGGCGAAGGGCCCGGGACTGATGCCGTTGACGGTGATGTGGTGAGGCGCCAGTTCCAGGGCAAGCGCGCGAGTCAGGCCGAGCAGGCCCGCTTTGGAGGAAGAGTAGGCCGCGCGGCCGGGCAGCGAGACGTGGCTCATGATCGAAGTCAGGTTCAGAATGCGGCCCCAGCCGTTCTGGATCATCTGGGGAACAAAGGCGCGGGCGCAGAGGAATGCGCTGGTGAGATTGGAATCCAAAACCCAGCGCCACTCCTCCAGCGTGAACTCGGTGACCGGCTTGCGGAGGTTCACGCCAGCGTTGTTGACGAGGATGTGGGCAGGGCCGATGTGCTCGGCCACATGCGCGGCCAGCCGCGCCACGTCCTCCTCCTGCGTGACATCCGTGGGAACGATGATCGCGCCGGGCCCGCAGAGGCGGGCAGTCTCATCGAGCTTTGCGACGTCGCGGCCCACGCAAGCAACGCGGGCTCCGGCGCCGGCCAGCGCCACGGCGATGGCGCGCCCAAGGCCGCGGGAGGCGCCGGTGACGACGGCGGAGCGGTTGAGCAGCGGTTGCGAATCAGTCATGGCGGGGGATTCAGGAAGCTTGTTGCGAAGAGCGCGAAAGCGCCAGAATACGGTCGGCCACGGCCTGCGGGTCATCCACATCATGGAGCCGGATGGCGCCGGACTCCGCCGCGGATTCGATCTCGATGTCGCCGATGCCCCACAACCTCTGCCAGAGCGTGCGGTGCACGCTGATTTTCTGGATCCGGTCCAGCGCCATGCTGGTAGCGTTCTGGCTGAGAAGCCCTTCGACCAGGCGCAGCGTGCCGCCTTCCACCGTCAGGCGCGTGGACCACGAGTGCGCGTACAGGCGCAACGGGAAGATGAAAAAGAAAAGCCCGGCCAGCAGCCACGCCTTCGGTGTATCGGGCGCGGAGAAGAAGACATAGCGTAGCAGCGCGCCGACAGGGATAAGGCACAGGATCAGCAGCGCGTGGGCCTGCCGTTGCGATGGGCGGAGATTCAGGTCGCTCACAAAGTGGCTCCGACTGCCCCATTGTATAGCAGCGCGGCAGCGCCGCCGGCGGCAGGCACAAAGGGCATTTACTCAGCGGGAGCGAATCGGGTACTCTCTGGAGGAAGGGAGGAAACCTGACGACGTGAGACTTCAGATGACGACTGTGCTGGCGCTGGCCCTGCTGCCCTGCGCCGCGAGAGCAGACTTCAGCTATCAGGAAAAGACGCAGGTGACGGGCGGAACGCTGCTGAAGATGATGCGCTTTGTGCCTGGCGCCGGCAAGATCAAGGAGCCCGTGTACAGCCAGGTCTATTTCCAGAAGGACCGCATGGCGAGGGTGTCGGACCGCGAGATCGACATCATCGACCTGAACAAGGAACTGATCCTGCACATCGATCTGGAAAAGAAGACCTACTCGGCCATCACATTCGACGAGTACCGGAAAGCCCTTGCGGCGATGGCTGAAAAAATGGCCCAGCAAATGGGCAACAAGAACCAGCAGGTGGTCGCGGACATGCGCCTGTCTGTCAAGGACGGGGGAGAAACCAAGGTGATCCAGGGCCTGCCCGCGAAGCTGATGAAGCTCCACCTGGAGATGGATCTGAAGGACCAGAAGTCCGGCCAGACCATGACGACCACGATCGACGTGGATGAGTGGCGGACCCCGAAGGTGGCCGGCTATGAGCAGATCCAGGCCTTCTACACGGCTTACGCGGAAAAAGTGGGCATGGGGCCCGAATCGATGCGCACCATGCAACTGGCCATGGGGCAGGCGGGCACGGCCGAAGGCATGGCCAGGTTGGCCAAGGAAGCCTCAAAACTGGAGGGCGTGCCGCTGGTCCAGGTGACGCGCATGATGGGGCTGGGCGTGGATATGCCGGACATTGAAATGCCAAGCGGCGCGGATGTGGGCGGAGCAGCAGCGGAGTCCGCCGCGGGCGCGGCGCTGGGGCGGCTCGGCAGGCTCGGTGGCCTGGGAGGGTTCGGCCGGAGGAAGAAGCAGGAAGAACCTCCGCCCGCGCCCAAGAAGGCGGATCAGACGAAGAAGGAGCCTGGCGTGCTGCTGGAAGCCACGGCCGAGAATTCGAACTTCTCGACGGCCGCCGTCGACCCCGGCAAGTTCGCTGTACCGGCCGGCTTCAAGGAAGTGGAACACGAGATGAAGAAAGTCTTGCGGGAAACGCAGAAGAAATAGCGTTTCCCTGGCTCGATTCCGGGCGCCGGCCGCGTTGCGTCCGGCGCCCGTTTTCTATCCGCGCTCGGGCGCCTTTTGCTGCGGGACAATGAAATCATGGTGGTCGAAGTAGAAGGAGTGCGGCTGCATCTGAGCCATCCGGTGCAGTACGCGGCGGAGTGGATCGGCCAGGAAGAGGTGATGCGGGAGCTGCTGGCCGCGTGGATGGTGCTGGGGGAGGACGATCTGCCGATGAACCCGCGCATCACGGGCAAGCCGGGCGTCGGCAAAACAACCCTCGCTTACGCGGCGGCGAAGCGGCTCGGACGGGAAGCTTACATCATGCAGGGCACGGTGGACACGCGTCCCGAAGACCTGATCGTGCAGCCCGTGGTGGAGGGGCCCGGAACGCTGAAATACGTGGCGTCGCCGCTGGTGACGGCGATGCTGCGCGGCGGCGTGGCGATCCTCGACGAGGCCAACCGGATGCCGGAAAAGAGCTGGGCCAGCCTGGCGCCGCTGCTCGATTCGCGGCGCTACGTGGAGAGCGTGGTAGCGGGCATCAAGATCCCCGCCCATCCCGAGTTCCGGCTGGTGTGCACGATGAACGAGGACGCGTCCACTTTTGACCTGCCGGAGTATATTTTCTCGCGTCTTCAGCCGCAAATTCACATCGATTTTCCCGACGAATCCGAGGAAAAAGCCATCCTCCGCCAGAACTTGCCGCAGGCCGAAGAGGAAGTGATTTCGCTGGTTTCGGAGTTCCTCCAGTCCGCGCACGAATCCGACGAGCCGTTCACGGTGCGGGACGGCATCCACGTGGGCCGTTACGCGATGCGGCTGCTGGAGTCGCGGCAGGCGCCCGACCTGGAGCACGCCGTCCGCCGCGCCGTCCGGCAGGTGCTGGGCGAGGAGGCGCTGCGCCATGTTTTCTGAGGCCGAAAGGCTGGGGCTGCGGCGGGGCCTGTGGACGTTCCTGCCAGTGGTTCCCCGGCGGCTCGAGTTTGCCGCAGTGGTGCGGCGGACGCTGCTCGAACTGCGGCCCGCGCGCGTGGCCGTGGAGTTGCCCCGGCATGGCCGCACGGCGGTGCTGGAGGCGCTGGAGCAGTTGCCCCGGATCAGCGTGCTGATGGGGCAGATCGGGGAGAGGCTGCCGGAAGAGGACGACGGCGAACCGCCGTCCGTGCTGGCCGTGATCGAACCGGCGGACGCCCTGACGGAAGCCTGCCGCACGGCGCTCGAGCTCGGCGCCGAACTCGTGCTGGTCGGTTCGCACAAGCCGCTGGTGGAGCGGTGGGAGATCTATCCGGACCCGGCGGCGTTGAGCGTCATCTCCTACGAACGCTATACGGAAATGTACCTGCGCAAGCCTCCCCCGCCTTCACCCGGCGGAGCCGGCGGTTGGGAGGCGGCTGCCTGGCTGGAGCAGCTCGACCGCGAGACCGCCACAGTTGTCGTCATGCGGCTTTCCTCCTTTGCGGAGATGCTGCCACTGCAGGGCCTGGCTATGCCGCCCGGCGCCCATGCGCCCCGGACAGAGCCCGTGAGCGCATTGCCATCCCCCGCTTCCTTGGGCGAGATCACCGAGGACTGTCCCTGGCTTCAGGAGCGGTACGAAGACTGGCGCAGCACGATCACGCTGGAACAGCGCGCCGGTGTGCCGGACCGGCGCGCCTGGATGAACCAGCTTTGGAGTGAAGCCGAAGACAACTACCGCGCCATCTATCGCGGCGAGCTGGCGCCCTGGCAGCGGCGGCAATCGGCAAGGTATCTGGCAAGGCTGTTGCGCACGGACGCCATGGTGGCGCCCTCGCTGTTCGACCTGGTGGCCGCTGCGCGCGGGGTCGTGGACGACAATTTCGCTTATGAAGTCTGGCGGCTGGGCACGAGCTACCGGCATCAGCATGCAGCGCATGAGGATGAGATGGTGGAGGTCGAGGCAGACCAGGTGTTTCCGCGGACCCGCCGTCTGCGCCTGCGGCAGCGCTATGAACGCGAGAAGCGGCGCGCCGCCCCGCAGGCGTGGAAACGGCGGCCCGGCCGTGCGCCCGACTTATGGGCTGCCCAGCTCGGTGGAGACGCGATTTGCAGCTACCCGCCCGAGGACATCGTGATCGAGGATTACGGCCGCTTCCTGCGGCAGCGCGCTGTGACAATGCTGGGCGAAGAACGCTCGCGCGTAGAGCCGTTCACCACCTCGCTGCTCGACGGCATCGACCTGCGCGAAACGATCCGCCGCTGGCATGAGGGCCGCATCTACGTTCGGGAGACGGAACGGCTGACAGGCGAGGCGGGCGCGGTGGTGGTGATCTTCGATGAAGACCGTGACAACCGTTACCCGTGGTTGACCACGTGGCTGGGCGAGCACTCCAACGAGAGCGATATGGCGTTCTATTCCACGCCGCCGTTCGACAATCTGGTGGGGCCGGGCATCGGGCGCGCCGAGTATGGCGGTTTTCTCATGACCATGCCGCCCGGCCGGATGGCGGACGTCTGGACGGACCCTGACTACGACCTCGCCGAGACGAAACCGGAGAGACTGCTGCTGGCGGCGATCGATTACTCGCTGGAGCGGCATGTCGTGTATGTGGCCGCCAGACCCCCGCGGCCGATGATGCGGCAGATCGCGGCCCGGCTCGAGCGCAACATTCTGTACATCCCCCTGGGAGCGCTGTCGCCTGAGAAGCTTCGGAAGATCCGCGTGCTGCATGTGCTGGACAGCCACGAGCGCAGGCGGATCGCCTCGCGCTACATCTGGTGAAACGCCAGGGCGGGCGCGGGCCGTCTCATGCAGGTGGACCCGATCAGCAGGCTGCTGTCATCACGCTGATATACTGAAAGTTTGCTCGCTTTGAGACTCCCGATGAAGTGGATCTTTGCTCTGTGTGCGCTGGCGGGTGTGTCCCAGGCGCAGAACTTTTACAGCTCCCAGGCTGCCCGGCTTGTGATCGGCCAGAACCCGTTCACCAACGCCTACCCTGGCGCCAGTGACAAGCTGCTGGGTTCGATCACCGGCGTCGCTTACGCGGCCGACACGCTGATCATCGCCGATGGCAATAATATCGGCGGCACGCCGGTGAACCACCGCGTGCTCATCTACCGCAACGTCAGCAGCTTCATCCCCGACCGCAAGGCCGTGCTGCCGCTCACTGACCGGCGCTGCCCGGCATGCGTGGGCAAGGCCGATGTGGTGTTGGGCCAGCCTGACTTCACCACCACGGAACTGAAGCCTGCGGCGCAGAACACGCTGCGGAACCCGCTCGGAGTGGCTTATAACGGGCGCGTGCTGGCGGTGGCCGATACAGACAACAACCGCGTTTTGATCTGGCGCTCCCTGCCCGCCGTGAACCAGCAGCCGGCCGACCTCGTGGTCGGACAGAAGGACTTCACGTCTTCCGCGCCGGGTTTGGGCGAGGCGTCGCTTCGCGGGCCGACGGGCCTGTTCCTCGACGACAACAACGGACTCTGGGTTGCCGACACCGGCAACAACCGCGTGCTGTACTTCGGCGAGATCACGCAGAACGGGCAGGCGGCCAAACTCGTGCTCGGCCAGCCGAACCTGACCACGGACCAGCAGGTCCGCCGCTTCCCCGAGTACATCGCGAAAGCCGATTCGATGCTGGCGCCGTCGTCGGTGTGGGTGGGCGCGGGCAAGGTGATTGTCGCCGACCTCGGCCTGAGCCGCGTGCTGATCTGGAACTCGATCCCCACAAGCAACGGCCAGGCAGCCAGCGTCGTGGTGGGCCAGCCGGATTTCAACTTCCCGGAATTCAAGACCGGCGGAACGCCCACCAACACGGTGCTTTGCGAATCGAACGGAACAGACAAGGATGGCAAGCCCACCTATCCCCAGCGGTGCGCCGCCACGCTCGACATGCCGCGCGCGGTGCTGAGCGACGGGCGGCGCCTCTTTGTCGCCGACTCGGGCAACGACCGCGTGCTGATCTGGAATGAGATCCCGGCGCAGAACGGGCAGCGCGCCGACATCGTGCTCGGCCAGCTCAACTTCGAGCTGAATCAAAGCTCGGATTCCGGCGAGCCCCGGCGCGTCGCCTCCACCGACTCCTTCAAAACGCCCACGGCGCTGGCCTACGACGGCCTGAACCTCTACGTTTCTGACACTTACAACCGCCGCGTGCTCGTCTACACGCCCGGCGACTTCAACCTGCCCGTCACAGCGGTGCGCAACGCTCCGAGCCCGGCGACATTCGCCCGCGGCTCGATCGTGTTCAGCGGAACGGTGGAGAAGGACGTCGAGCTGACCATCAAGATCGGCAACGAGAACGTGAAGGACAGCGACGGCAAGGTGATCACGAAAGACTACAAGATCTCAACCACCGTCGATGACAGCTTCGACACCATCATCGACCGCTTCGTGCAGGCGATCAACGGCGCCCCCGACCCCTATGTCACCGCCGCGCCGAACAAGCTGTTCAACGCCCTGTTGCTGATCGCGCGCGAGGCCGACGTGGCGGGCAACTCGGTGACGCTGGAGACGGCCGTTTCGCCGGAAGGCTCCAAGATCGTCATGACCACGAGCGGCTCCAAGCTCACCGGGGGCCAGGATCCGGCGCTGGTGGCGCCATTCGCGCTGGTGGCGGTGCTCGGCGACAATCTGGCCGACCAGACAGCCGCCGTCGCGGACCTGACCAGCCCGCTGCCTTATGAACTGGGCGGCGTGCAGTTCTTCGTCGACGGCCTTCCCTGCCCCATCGTGGCGGTCTCTCCGGAGCGCGTGATCGCGCAGATTCCTGTCGAGGTCGCCGGCTCCAACAGCGCAAGCGGCGTTCTGCGCGTGCGGCGCAACAGCGGCGAAATCACGGTGTCGAGCGCCGTGGCCGTGCGGCTGATCGAACAGAACCCCTCGGTCTACACGCTGGACTCCCCATCGCCTTCGCCGGGCCTGACGTTCCATTTCTCCAGCCAGGCCACCGGAACGATCTCCGTCGACGGCGCGGCCAATCCCGGCGACACGCCCACCGTCTACATCCGCGACCGGAAATACACCTACCGCGTTCAGGCCACCGACACGCTGGCGACGATCCGCGACAACCTGATCGCGCTGATCAACGCTTTCGATCCGGAGGTGGAGGCGTTCGCCGCCGGGCCATTCCAGCGCATCCGCCTGCGGGCCCGGATTGAAGGCCCTGCGGGCAACGGCATTCCAATCAAGGCCCAGGCGAACACGGACGCCCAGGTGATCATGACGGCGCTGAACAGCGAACTCTGCTGCGCCAACTCCGCAGGCGCTCCGGTGACCGAGGACAATCCGGCCCAACCCGGCGAGACGATTGTCGTGCTGGCCAGCGGCCTGGGCCTGGTGGGACCGGAGGCGGCCAAGTCCGCCATGAAGACCGGGAAACCATACGACGGACCGGAGATAAACGACCCGCTGGAATTCGTTTCGTCGCTGGTCGGCGGGCGCACGGCGAATGTCCTGTTCGCCGGGCTCAAGCAGGGGGCCGTAGGCGTCTACGAGGTCCATCTCGAGCTGAACCCGGATCTGCCGACGAACCTCAAGACCGAGGGCTGGATCGCGCAGAGCTTCCAGATTTCCAACATCTTCACCATCCCGGTGGTGAGCCGCAAACCGCGGCAGCCGCAGTGAGCCATGCCGGAATTCCGCAGGCATTCCGCGCTATCAGGAGCGAAACCATGAGCCGTATTCCCGTTTTGATGCTGCTGATTTCTTGCGCAGCCGCCCTGGCTCCGGCCCAGGCGCCGCCCTCTTACACGATCACCAACGCGGCGGGCAACGGCACGGCGGGCTTCGCCGGCGACAGCGGGAAGGCGGGGGAAGCGCAGATCAGTTACCCGCTCGGCCTGGCCATCGACGGATCCGGCAACATTTACATCGCGGACCACTTCAACCACCGCATCCGCCGCGTGGCTGCCGACGGGACCATCACCACAGTGGCGGGGTCGGAAAGCATCGGCTCCACCGGAGACGACGGTCCGGCGACGAGCGCCAAGCTGAACTATCCATCCGGCGTGGCGGTCGACAGTTCCGGCGCGCTGTACATCACCGACACGATGAACCATGTGATCCGCAAGGTCGTCGTCGGAGGCAACATCACGCTCTTTGCGGGCCAGCGCGGCGTTTCCGGTTTTCTCGAAAAAGACTCCAAGGGCGAATACCTCCAGGCGAAAGACGCCCAGCTCAATGCGCCAACGGGAATCGCCATCGACAGTTCGGGCAACGTTTACTTTTGCGACACGCGCAACCACCGCGTCCGCAAGATCGGCGCCGACGGCAAGATCCAGACCATCGCGGGCACCGGCGAGAAGGGCGAGACGGGCGACGGGGGCAAAGCGGTGGAAGCGAAGCTCAACTCTCCCACCGGCGTCGCCGTGGATGCGGCGGGCAACGTCTATATCGCCGACCAGATGAACCATCGCATCCGCAAAGTGGACAAGGACGGCATCATCGCCACGGTCGCGGGCACGGGTCTGCCCGGCTACTCCGGAAACGGCGGACTCGCCACGCGCGCGCAGCTCTTCTATCCCTGCTGCATCGCGCTCGACAAACAGGGCAACCTGTTCATCGCCGACCGCACCAACAACCGCGTGCGGCGAGTCGATGCCCGGACGGGAACGATCTCGCTGGCCGCGGGAACGGGCCGGTTCGGCGACGATTTCGACGGCCGCGCGGCCGAACAGGCGCGGCTCCGCTTTCCTATGGGCCTCGCCGCAGACCCGCAGGGACGCGTCTACTTCAGCGATAACGCCAACAGCCGCGTCAAGCTGCTCACCCCTGTCAGCCAGAATCCTACGGAGGCCGCGGCTGAGCCTCCTGCCATCCGCGCCGATGGCGGAGTGGCTACCGACACGGCGTTCGGCGCTTCCGTGGCCATCGCCCCCGGCGCATGGATCGAAATCTATGGAAGCCGCTTCTCTCCAGTGGAACGCGAGTGGGCTAGCGAGGATTTCATCGAGGGCCGCGCGCCGGTTTCGCTCGAAGGCGCTCAGGTGTGGATCAACGGGCAGCCGGCGCCGGTCGCCTACGTCAGCCCGAACATGATCCGCGCGCTGGCGCCTCTCGAACTGGACGGCTCCACCGCCAACATAGTGGTGGAATCGCCAGCCGGGCGCAGCCGCGCCTATACCGCAAAAGTTGATCCTGCGGCGGCCGGGGTCCACGCGCCGGCCCGGCTGCGTCTCTCCGGGAAGCAGTTCGCGGCGGCTCTGGTTGAAGGCGCGGATGCTTACGCTCTGCCAGAGGGCGCTCTGGAAGAAGCCGCGTCGCGCCCCGCCAGGCCGGGTGAGGTGCTGGTTCTCTACGGGACCGGTTTCGGCCCGGTGACGCCGCACGTGAGCACGGGGGAAACGCCCGGCGAACAGACGCGCCTCGCCTGGCCGGTCGAGGTGAGCGTGGGCGGAATGCCCGCCGAGATCCTGGCAGCCGGGCTGGCCCCCGGCAAGGTCGGCCTGTACGAACTGCGCGTCGTGGTGCCGCCCCTCGCCGAAAGCGGCCCGGCGCCGCTTGAGATCCGCCTCAACGGGAAACCGCTGGCCCAGGAACTCTACGTCGCGGTGGAGCCGTAAGGGCCCGTCCCTTCACGGCAGGCTGATCTTGACGGCGCCCGGGCAGGAAGCGCGGACCGTCTTTCCGCCGGCCGTGATTTCATACTCGCCCCGGTAGGCGCGGATGCGGTACTCGCCTCCCCCTCCCGTCGCGCCCTCGGCTTCCGTGCGCCAGCGGCGGTGCACGAGCTCCCGCCAGACCTCGTAGTTGGGCTTCCCTGACCAGTCCTTGCGCAGCATCGCGCCCCGGGGGCGCCAGTGGCGGCCCTCCCAGAAGCCCCACATCAGGAATGCGTCCACGCGCGGATGGCTGAAGCAGACGGTGAGAAAATCGCGTGTAAATTCCGCCTGCAATTTCTCATCATCCGTCTCAAAATCGAATTCGGTGATCCGGATTGGAAGATTGAATTCAGAGAACATATCCAGGATTTCCAGCATCCTTTCCGGCGGAGTGACCTCCCGGAAATGACCCTGGAGGCCGATGCCGCCGAGCGGAGCGCCGCGGCCGAGCAGGAACCTCAGCGTCTCGTAGAAATGGCGCTGATGGGCCGCGTCCCGGCCTCCGGCGGAGAGGATGTTGAAGTCGTTGAGAAACAGAACCGGCTTCGGGTCGAACTCCCTCGCCTGCCTGTACCACGCGGCCATCTCCTCCCGGCCCAGAATGTCAATGAGATCGTGGTTCGTGTAGGGCTCGTTCACCACGTCCCAATCTTCCAGCAGCCCGCGCGTGGCGGAGACTTCATCGCGGATGTGATCGAGCGCCCGCCTGCGCAGCGCCTCCGGATCGCCCGCGAGCTCTTTCAGGTCCCTCGGCAGCCAGCGCCAGCCCGGCCAGATGAGGTTGTGCCCGCGCACGCGGGTGATGCCGTTCGAGTGCAGCCATTTCAGGGCCGCCAGCGGCGTCTGGCGGTCGCGCTCCCACTGCGGCCATTTCAGGTCGTTCTCGAGCACCGCCATATTGAAGTTGTCAAGAATGGCGCGGCGGTATTTCTCCGAATCCTCGCCTTCTCCCAGCAGGAAACGGCCGGCGATGGCCGTGCCCCATCCAAAAGCGTGCTTCGTCATGCGGACCCGCACCGGCACACCCCCGGCGGGCTCGCCGCCGGCCCGCACCACCTGCACCGTCAGTTCGGCTTTCCGGATGCGCTCGATACGCGCTTCGGCCGCCTCGCGCCACGGCTGCGCCCGCAGCGGCGGCGCCAGCAGGGCAGCGGCTGGAAAGACCAGGGAGAGGAGACACACAGATCGCATCACCGGCATCCTCTCACAGCCTGAAGCGCCCCGGCAGCCCCCGCTCAGGTCATGTGGAGCTTCCGGACGATCTCGCAGTTCTCCACGATCTCGTCCTTGAACTTCGGCCACATGCCCACGATGACGGCATCGCCGGGCTTGATGTTGGCGAAAGCGAAACGGAAGGCGGCCTCGATCTGCTCGCGGCTGCCCCCAGCGCGCCCGGCGGCCAGAATCTTGAATCCGAGGCAGGGCTTCGCAGTCTGGCGGATGACCCGCGTCATCCGCTCCGGGTCTTTTTCGAGGAACGGCTCGCCCAGCGGACGTTCGCCGTTCAGCAGCGCACGCGTCTGCTCGGGAGTCCGCGTGACGTGGTAAAAGCAGGCCATGTAGTAATCCACGGGCCAGCCCTTCTCTTCGATCCACTCGATGACGGCTGGATTGTGCGTGGAGACGCCCGCCATCACGCCCGTGTCTTGCACCCGCTGAATGAACTCGCGCACGCGCTCCATGCGCCCTTCCCGGAACGCCTCGTCAGTGCGGTTGCCGTGGTGCGCCATGCCGAGGAAGCCGAGCTTCGCCACACCGGGAATCATCGAGAAGTCCTTGTGCAACTCGAAATCGCTCAGCAGGAACACCTTGATTTTCGAGCCTCGCTCGCGCACGCCTTTGAGCGTCTCGATCGTCTCTTTCTGATAGTGGAGCTGCCACGTGGTGATGCCGGCGCGCTCCGCAGCGAGGATCGTCTCCACGCGGCGCTCGGGCGTCATCCACTCGCGCATGCACTGGTCCAGGATCCGGTTGAAGTGCGAGTAGCCCATCAGCGGGTTGGTTCCGATGATCAGGCGCGAGATCTCGTGCCTGCCGCCGAAATTCACTTTGGGCAGCGGAGCGGGCTGCGCAGCCAGAGCGGGCGCCGCGGCAGCGCTTTGCAGGAAGGCTCGCCGGGTGAAGGACATCGTGGCTCCTCGAATCAGAGAATGCTGTCCTGTTTATATGCCATTCCCGGAGGGAGATCAAGCGGCGCGGGTATCATGTTCGGTATGGCATTGCACCCGCTGGCAGGCCGTCCCGCCCCTCCGGAGTCTCTCATCGACGTCGAAGCGCTCGTGGCCGCCTACTACGGGAAGACGCCCGACATGAGCGACCCGCACCAGCGGGTGAGCTTCGGCACCAGCGGCCACCGCGGCACTTCGCTGGCGGCCACTTTCACCGAGGCTCACATCCTCGCCATCGCGCAGGCGATTTGCGACTACCGGCGCGAGCGCGGCTACACGGGCGCTCTGTTCATGGGCAAGGACACGCACGCGCTTTCGGCGCCGGCCGAGCGCACGGCCATCGAAGTCTTCGCCGCCAATCGCATCGAGGTGGCCATCGAACAAAGCGGCGGCTACACGCCCACCCCGGTGATCTCGCATGCGATCCTCCAGGCCAACCGCAACGGCCGCGGCCTGAGCGACGGCGTCGTCATCACGCCCAGCCACAATCCGCCTTCTGACGGCGGCTTCAAGTACAACCCGCCCGATGGCGGTCCGGCGGGCTCGGAGGTGACTTCGTGGATCGAACAGCGCGCCAATGAACTGCTGCTGGAACAGAACCGCGGCGTGCAGCGTGTCCCTTATGAGGAAGCACTCCGCTCCGGGCGCGTGCATGGAATCGATTTCGCCCAAGGCTACATCTCGCAGCTTGACGAGGTGATCGACATGGAGGCCATCCGCAGCGCGGGGCTGCGGATCGGCGTCGATCCGCTGGGCGGCGCGGCGGTGCATTATTGGGCGCGCATCGCGGAGCGCTACGGCCTGAATCTGACAGTGGTGAATCCGCGCGTGGACCCGGCGTTTTCCTTCATGACGCTCGACCACGACGGCAAGATCCGCATGGATTGCTCCAGCCCGTACGCGATGGCGGGACTGGTGAGCCTGAAGGATCGTTTCGACATCGCCTTTGGCAACGATCCGGACACGGACCGGCATGGCATCGTCACGCCGAGCGGCGGCCTGATGAATCCGAATCATTATCTCTGCGCGGCCATCCGCTACCTGTGCACGCACCGCTCCGGGTGGCCGGCAACGGCGAAGATCGGCAAGACGCTGGTTTCGAGCGGCATCATCGACCGCGTGGCGGCGGCGGTGGGACGCGCCGTGTGCGAAGTCCCGGTTGGGTTCAAGTGGTTTGCTCCGGGGCTGTACGGCGGCTCGCTCTGCTTCGGCGGCGAGGAGAGCGCCGGCGCCAGTTTTGTGCGCCGGGACGGCACGGTGTGGACCACCGACAAGGACGGCATCATTCTGGGGCTGCTTGCCTGCGAGATCACGGCGGTGACGGGGCGCGACCCGGCAGCGCATTACCGGGAGATAGAGAATGAGTTGGGGCGCTCTTTCTACACGCGCATCGACACGCCCGCCGAGCCGGAGCAGAAAGCGAAGCTCGCGCGGCTGGATGCGGGAGCCGTGACCGACTCCGAACTGGCAGGCGACCCGATCACGGCGAAGCTCACGGCGGCGCCCGGCAATGGCGCGCCGATCGGCGGGCTGAAGGTGGTGACCGAAGGAGGCTGGTTCGCCGCCCGCCCATCGGGCACGGAGAACATCTACAAGCTCTACGCGGAGAGTTTCCGCAGCGAAGAGCACCTTCAGAGGATCGTCGAAGAGGCGCGGGCGCTCGTGCTGCGCGCCCTGCGCTGAGGCGTCAGTCCAGCGCGGCGATCTCGCCGGGCACGATCTTGCGCGTGCGCGGAAGATAGCCGCGATAGCTGAGATAGCCGACTCCTGCCAGAATTCCTACGAACACGGCCAGCTTGAGCACGTCCGTGGCGCGGTTCAACGGCAGCGTCTTCCAGAGAATCCACAGCACGGGTTGGGCAATGCACATCGCCCACACAGTGCCGTAAAAATAGCGGCGCTCCTCGCCTTCGCCCGCCGTAGAGGGCTTCACGCGCGGCAGCTTGCCCAGCGCCCCCAGAATCCAGATCGGCACGGCGACGGGGAAGTAGCCGTACCAGTAGATCTGCTTCAGCATCCACTTGCCCGTGACCACCGCCACGATCAGCCCGGCGAGATTCAGCACGCCGTAAGTGACGGCGGCGCCCCAGGCGAACGTATAACAGACGCGGCGGTAGAGCGGGTTGGGCTTGTCTTCGGTGAAACGGATGATGTAGGGCGCCGGCTCGCAGCCGGGGAGCTTGCCGCGCAGCCCGGCGATGCCGGTCCCGATGAGCACCGCCGCCAGCCACCACGTCATGCTGCCGCCGAAGCCCTCTTCGAAGAGCCGGAAGACCATCGGGCCGGGGATCAGGAAAAACACGAAGATCCAGATGGGCCAGTGGTTGAAGCGGTAGTAGAGCTTGTTGCGCGTGCGGATCTTCCGCTGGCTGGCCAGTTCGATCTTGACGTCACCCATACAAACTTTCCAGTGTGCCACAGCCGGGCCGCGCGGCAGGCGGTAGAATGCGGCTCATGCGGATCGATCTTGCCGGACAGAGGGCGCTGGTCACGGGAGGCGCGCGGGGCATCGGCGCGGCGGCGGCAGAAGCTTTGCGAGCCTGCGGGGCCGAAGTGATCGTGATCGACAGACTGGGCGGCCCGCCGGTCGATGTCAGCGACACGCCTGCCCTGGAAGAAGCCTTCGCGCGCGCGGGCCATCTGGACGTCGTGGTGGCCAACGCCGGCACGGCGGTGTTCAACCGTCTGGATGAAACCAGCGATGCCGACTGGCGCCGCCTGCTCGACATCAACCTCACTGGCGCGTTTCATACAGTGCGGCTGGCGGCTCGCGCGATGAAGCCGCGGCGGCGCGGCGCCATCGTGCTGACGGCGAGCACCAACTCCTTCGACGGAGAGGCGGACCTGGCCGCGTACAACGCCACCAAGGCGGGACTGCTGGGCATCCTGCGCACGGCGGCGAACGAACTGGGGCCGTGGGGCATCCGCGTCAACGCCGTCTGCCCGGGGCTGATCCGCACGGATCTCACCGCCAGCCATTTTGCCCAGCCGGAGCTGCTGAAAGAATACTTCCGCCACATCCCGCTGGGCCGCGGCGGCGCCCCCGAAGAAGTAGCGCGGGCGGTTGCGTTCCTCGCCTCGCCGCTGGCGTCTTACATCACCGGCGCCGCGCTGCTGGTCGACGGCGGGCAGATGGCGGCCAAGTTCAGCGTGTGGAACGAGCGCATGGGGCGGTTCGCCGGCGATCACTGGGAACTCGAGGACTCCCCTTCCACCACCGCCTGAATCGTCGACGGCGCATTGCCTTCCAACCGGTTGTTCACGAACAGGAACGCCATCTGCCTGCGTTGCCGCGCGCGTTCAACCAGCGCCCGCAACGCCGAGCGCGCGCCCTCGTTGACCTCCTGCACGCGGTCATAAGGCTCGAACCGCGCCACCGCCTGCTCGTACGTCCGCCCGTGGCGCAGCAGGGCGCGCGCCACCAGGAAGTCCGCCGTATAGGCGGCTTCGATCTTCACCTGCTCCTCGAGCGGCGGCATGCGCGTCCAGGCATTGAAAACGTGCGCCGCGCCCCGCTCACGCAGGCAGTCGAAGTACGGCTCATCGAGATACTCTTTGTTGCGGATCTCGACCGCATACCGCCAGCCCGCGGGCAGGGCGGCGAGGAAGCGGCGCAATTCCGCGGCGAACGGCTCGACGCTTTCGTAGTGCCGCCTGCCCATCGTGCCGAACTCGAAAATCAGCACGCCGATCTGCGCAGCGTATGGCTCGAGCGGTTCCAGAAACGCGCGCTGGAACAGGTCTGCGTCGAGAAAGTGCTCGTTCGCCTTCCCTGCCCTGCCGCCATAACGGGCATGGCCCGGCCATTCTTTGACCGTGATCTCCTCGGGGACCTTCAATCCGAAAAGCAGCCTCGGGGCCAGGCTGAACAGCCTGCGCCAGTAGTCCCGCGACGGGAATTGATAAAAGGAAAAGTCGCCGCCCACGGCGGGAAACACTTCTGCATATTCGGCCAGGCATTCGGTTTCGAATTTCTTCTGCGAGAAGCGCCCGCGCGCCGAGTAGCGCTCCCGCGTGTAGATCTGGCCGATCCAGCCCTCGTACTTCCACGAACTCGTGCCGAGATAAATCCCCTGCGCCGCGAGCTCGGCGAGTCGGGCGGCCAGGCGCTCGCGCGGAGAGGCGGGTTCAGCGAAGAGCGGCAGAGACTCCATGCAGCACCTGCTTCTCCATTGTCTCCCTGGCGCGGCGGGGGCTTGACACAGCTTCAAAAAGTGTAAATAATTACAGTATGGAGTTGACGGCCCGGCAGCAGGAGATCTACAACTACATCCTCGCCTACCGGCGCGAAAACGGATGCTCGCCTTCCATCCCCGAGATCCAGCGCCATTTCGGCATCCGCAGCCCGAACGGCGTGGCGGGGCACCTCCATGCGCTGGAGGCCAAGGGCGTCATCCGGTTGTCGAACCGCGGCTCGCGGCGGGTTGACGTGCCCGCGGACCCCGCGCTTGAGGCGCGTGTGACGCCGCTGCCCATCTTCGGCGCGATTCCCGCCGGTCCGCCGCAGTCTGTCGCGCCCGCCATGGCGGAGGGCGACGCGTGGCTCGACGAAACGCTGCTCGGCTTCCGCCCCAGGCCCGGCTCGTTCCTGCTGAAGGTGCGCGGCGATTCGATGAAGGACGCCGGCATTCTGGACGGCGATCTGGTGCTGGTAGAGCCGGACCCGGCGCCGCGCGCGGGGCAGATCGTGGCGGCGCTGATCGACGGCGAATCGACCCTGAAACGGCTGGTGAAGGTGCGCGGCGCGTGGTTCCTCAAGGCGGAGAACCCCGCCTATCCGGAACTGCACCCGCGCGCGGACCTCGTGATTCAGGGCGTAGTGCGCACGGTGATCCGGCGGTTGAACTGAGCCGTCCGGCTATACTGGCGGCATGGGGCAGGACGGAAGGATCCAGGAGGGCGATCAGGCCCGCGCCGATGAAGACGAGCCGATGCTGTGGTGCCCGGTCTGCTCGGAGCGGCTGCAGCAAAGAAAGTGCAAATTGTTCTGCCCGCGCTGCGGCTATTACATGAGCTGCGCGGACTACTACTGACGCGGCGCGCCTGTTGCGGCAAGCCGCAACTTCTGATACACCGGAACGCGGGTCCTGAAAATTCCGCTTCAGATGTATTCACTCGTCCTCACCTGTCCGGAGAATGAAGTTGAACGCCTTTCCGCCGAGCTGTGGGAGCGCGGCGCGGCGGGCATCGAAGAGATCAGCCTCCCGGGCAGCCGCTGCCAGCTTCGCGCCTATTTCGAAAGTCCGGAAGGGTTGGCCGATGCATTCGCCGCGTTCGACAGGCACGTGGAGCCGGTGCCGGATGTCGATTGGGAAGCTGTGGCGCGGCAGGCGTGGCCCGCCTTCCCGCTGGGACGGCGGCTTTATCTGGCGCCGGAGTGGGACGAGAGTCCCGCACCCGCGGGGCGGCTGCGGCTGGCCGTGCATCCCGGGCAGGCGCTCGGCACGGGCGCGCACCCGGCCACAAGGCTGTGCCTGGAGGCGCTGGACGCACATCTCGAAACCGGCCAGACCGTGCTCGATGTAGGCACGGGATCCGGCATCCTGGTCTCTGCCGCCCTGCTGCTCGGCGCACGGATGGCGGTGGGCTGCGACATCGACTTTGCCTCGCTTGAGATCGCCCGCCGGAACCTGCATGCCGATGGAATGAAGGCAGGACTGTTCTGCGGGTCGGCGCGGGCGGTGCGCGGGGGCGCGTTCGATCTCGTAGTCGCGAACATCAACGCCGCTGCGCATGAGACGCTTTCTGACGAATACGCCCGGCTCGCGCCGCGGCTGCTGATTCTGAGCGGATTCCCGGAGCGGGACGCGCCTGCTGTAGAGGAGGCGATGCGGCGGCGCGGATTCCGGATGGAAGCAGCGCGGGTGGAAGAGGAATGGAGGTGCCTGATCCTGTGCAGAGACGATCGTTCCTGACCCTGTTTTCCTCCCTGCCTGCGTTTGCCGCGCCGCCGGCGCCTCATCGCATCACCTCGGTCGATCTATTCCGTCTGCACGGGCGGCGCACGGTGACGCCCGGGGTGGACGCGCAGTATCAGGTGCAGCCGCTCCACATCTACCCGGAATACCGCCCCAGGCCCTACCGCGACGATCCGCAGCCGCCGCGCGAGGCGCCTGTGTCGTCCATCTACCTTGCGATTCGCACCGGCAGGGGCAGCGAAGGACTCTATGGACCCATCGACCGGGAAGCCGCGATTCTGATTGAAACGCAGCTCAAGAGTTTTGTTCTGGGCAAGGACGCCATGGCGGTGGAGACCGTGTGGGACCTGCTCTACCGCTCCAACCGCCATTACCGCTCCTCGCACCCGATGATGGCCATCTCGGCCATCGACAACTGCCTGTGGGACCTGCGCGGGCGCGTGCTCAATGCGCCCGTCTACCGCCTGCTCGGCGGGCCCACTCGGAGCTCGGTGGAGGCCTACGGCTCCGCGCTGGGCTACTCGGTGGAGCCGGACGCGGCGGGCAGGCGCGCGGCGGAGCTGAAACAGCAGGGCTTCCGGCATCAGAAATGGTTTTTCGCCCACGGCCCCGGCGACGGCCCGGAGGGCGTGCGCCGCTGCGCCGATCTCGTCTCCGCCCTGCGGATGGCCGTGGGGCAGGATGTGGATCTGATGTTCGACGCCTTCATGGGCTGGACGCTCGACTTCGCCATCGCCTGGGCCAGGCGCGCCGGGCCGCAGAACCCACGGTGGATCGAGGAGGCGTTCCCGCCCGATCAGCTCGATTCATTCGCCGCGCTGCGCCGCGCTACTTCCATCCCCGTCGCCTCGGGCGAGCACCTGTACAACCGCTGGGAGGTGAAGCGCTACCTGGATGCGCAGGCGATCAGCGTGGTGCAGGCCGATCCGGAGTGGTGCGGAGGCGTGAGCGAGCTGGTCAAGATCTGCCATCTGGCTGCCGCCGCTGGAGTGCAGGTGGTTCCCCACGGCCACTCGCTCCACGCGGCGCTGCACGTGGTGGCGGCGCAACCGCCGGCGGTGTGTCCGCTGGTCGAATACCTGATCCTGAAGATGCGCAGCTACTACTTTTTCGAAAAGAGCCAGCTCGCCCCCGCCGGCGGGCGGATCGAACTGCCGGAGGCGCCGGGCTTCGGCATCGAGCTCGACCCGGCGAAGATCGAGAAGCGCGAGCCGTTCCGCCCGTAGCGCGGTTATTCGAACATCTCCTCCGCAGGCACGACGCGGGCATCCCGCGCGTCAGCATCAATGCGGCGGCGGCAGACGGCTTCGTCTTCCTGCAGGAGCCAGTCCGGCTTGGGAGAGTTGTAGCGCACGGCCGAAGGAATGTTGTTCAGGATCGCATCTCTCAGCGCAGCCATGTCCGGACCGGCGAAGGCGAAGGCGAGCGCGCGCGGGTGCAGATGCCGGTCCACGGCGCGGCGGACATCGGCGGGCGTCAGCTCCGGGAGCCGCTCCCGCAGGTACGCCGACTGGAGCCCTGTGCCGTAGAACAGGCCGTCGATCTCGTGCCCGAGTTGCGCGCTGCGGGCCTCTTCGAGCAGCACCCAGTGCCGCAGCAGAAAGGACCGCGCAGCCTCGAATTCCTCTTCGGCGAGTCCTGCATCGGCCAGCTTTTCCAGTTCGTGCAGTGCCAGGCGCGCGGCAAAGTGCGCGTGCTCCGGAGCCACAGGACGCACCCACAGCTCGAAGATCTGCCGCTGGCGCGCGTGGTTCGGCTCGGGCTCGAGCGTGAACATGGGGCCGGGAAAATACTCGATGTAGGCGTAATCGCCGTAGTTCAGCCCCCGGTGCTGGCGCAGGCTCTGGAAGAGCCGCCCGCTGCTCATGCGGTGCTGGCCCAGCGCGCTGACGGCCACCAGCAGCGCCGGATAGTCTTCGTGCCCGCGGCGCACTTCCAGCGGGAAGCCGGCGGAGATGGCTACGCTTTGCGCGGGCTTCTCCACGAAGATCATCGCCGATTCCGGCAACCTCGGCGCAGCCGGAACAAAACCGGCGCTCCTTGTTCTTGGCGGAAGCGCGCCGAGCTGCCGCTCGAGCCGCGCGGCGGCGTTTTCCGCCCCCGCGCCGCCGCAGGCAAGGATCGCGTTGTCACGGCCGTATTCCGCAGTGTAGAACTCGCGCACCGCGCCGGGATCGAGGCGGCGCAGCGAGGAAACCCTGCCCTGGCCTGGATGCCCGTAAGCGTGGTTTCTGAACACAAGCCCGTAGAGCGCTTCGCGCGCCAGCTCTTCGTCATTCTCCCCGCGCAGGCCGGTTTCCAGATAGTGAATGGCGTCGTCCCGGAGGCGTTGAAAATCCTCCTCGCGCCAGCCTGGATCGCAGAGCATTTCGGCCAGCAGCTCCGTCATCTCCTCCGCATGATCGGCGTGGCACTCCATCCGGAAGCACGTCATCTCCTTGTCGGCGGCGACTTCAAGGGAGACGCCCCGCGGAAACAGAAAGTCCAGGATCTGTTTGTAGCTGCGGCGGCGCGTGCCGCCGTGGGCGAGCATCTGCGCCGCCAGCCACGCCGCCCCTTCCCTGCCCTGCGGATCCAGGGCGGAACCGGCGAGAAACACGGCGCGCACCGAAAGCAGCGGCGAGCGGTCTTCGTGCGTCAGGAACTTCATCGCGCCTTCTCCTCGAGCGTCACCACGGTTCTGCCCTCGCGGCGGAACCAGCGGGCGGCGGCTGCGGCCAGGTCCCGCGGCGTGACGCTGGCATAGGTCCCGAACAGCCGGTTCACCGTCTCCGGCGTGCGGCGCAGCGCAAGAAAGGGCGCCAGATGGGCCGCCACGGCGTCGCTGCGGTTCAGGCCGAGCTGGAAGCGGTAAAACAAATGCGTCCGGACCTGTTCCAGCCGCTCCTCCGCCGGCGGTTCGGCGGCCAGCCGGTCGAGCTCGTTTTCGATGGCGCGGCGGACATCGGCCGTGCGGTCCGGCTGCTTGACCCGCGCCACGGCAGTGAACAGGTACGGGTCGAGATGGTCCACCTGATTGGCCCATAGTTCGTCCGCCCACTGCTCTTCGATCACGAGCCGCCGGTAGAGGTCAGAGCCCTCGCTGAAGCTCATGGCGGAGATCAGGTCGAGAGCGGCGCACTCGAGGCTCGTGTCATCGTAAGCGGGCGCGCGCTGCGCGGCCACGACGTATGGCAAGGTGTGCGTCTCCCATTCGATGCGCGCCTCCCGGGGCGCCGTCTGCGCCGGCTCCTGCGGAATGTCCGGCGTGTACGTCCCGCGCCGCCACGCGCCCCAGTGTTGTTCGACAAGAGACCGGACCCGCGGCGGTTCGATGTCGCCTGTGATGAGCAGCGTCGTGTTCTCCGGGCGGTAGAAGCGGTCGAAGAAGGAGAGGCTGTAATCGTACATCTCCGGCATGCGCTCGATGTCGCGCAGGAAGCCCATCGTCGTGTGCTTGTAGGGATGGACGTCGAACGCCGTGTCGCGCAGCACTTCGTGCAGGCGGTTCAGTGGCTCGGCGCTGTCTTTCCAGTACTCGCCGAGCACAGCCAGAGCCTCGGTCCGGAAGTCCTCCTCGCTGTATCGGAGATGCAGGAAACGGTCTGCTTCCATGGCGAGCAGCGTGTCAAGGTCTGCCGCGGCGAGGGTCGTGTGATAAACGGTGCGGTCATCCTCCGTATAAGCGTTGGAAGACGCGCCGAGCCGCTGGAGTTCGCGCTCATAGCGCTCCGGCGGCCAGGCCGGCGTGCCGCGGAACATCATGTGTTCGAAAAAGTGGGCGAAGCCGCTGCGGCCAGGCTCGACCTCGTTGCGCGAACCGGCATGCACGACGATGTAGACGCTGGCCGTGCCGCGCCATGGCAGCGGGACCGTGACCAGCCTCAGGCCGTTGGACAGGTCATGGAGCTCGTATTCGAAGGGGAAAGCGTTTCGTTGCGCCATGCGTCACCGCGGATCTCTTCGTACATTTCCGCCAGGCCGGTCAGCCGCTCATCTTCGTAAGGCGCGCCGATGAGCTGCACGCCCACTGGCATCCCGTCGCCGTTGACACCGGCAGGAACCACCATGGCAGGCAGCCCGAACAGGTTGGCGGGGGTGAGCGGGCGCGCCGCCTCGAGGACCGGCATCGGCGGTTGCCGGTGCGGGAAAGCGGCGGTCCCGAATGCGGGCGCGACCAGCACCGCCTCCTCGCCCAGGCGCTCCAGCAGGCGGGCGCGCGCCGCATCCCGCTCCGCCAGCACCCCGAGCAACCGCTCCGTGGTCACCGTTTCGCGCGCTTCCTGCATGAGCGCCGTGCCCGTCCAGGCGCATTCCTGCTCGCGCCCGGCGGTCATGGCCCGCAGGCTTTGGGTGATCAGATCGACGAAGAGCACGCGCCACAGCTCGTGCGCGTTTTCGAACAGGCGGGCGTCAAAATCCATCTTTTCGAAGCCCGCCTGCCAGAGCCGCTCCGCCGTGCGGACGGCCGCCGCGGAGCACTCCGGCCGCACGCCTCCCGGTAGCCAGAGCGCGATTTTCGTGCGGCGAATCTCCGGGCTGCGCACGGGGACGGGAGCGCTGAACGGATCGCGAACATCCCAGCCCGCCAATGTTTCAAACAAGATCCGTACATCCCGCGCGGTCCGGGCCATCGGGCCGCCGACGCCCATGAATCCTCCGGGATGGCCGATGACCGGCCAGTGGCCGCCCGCGCCCACGCGGCCGGGGGTCGGTTTCAGGCCGCAGATGCCGCAGAAGTGGGCCGGCTCCCGGATGGAGCCGCCGCCGTCGCTGCCGGCGCCTCCGGCGCTCATGAACGACGCGATGGCCGCCGCTTCGCCGCCGCTCGAGCCCCCGGGCGTGAACTCCGGATTCCACGGATGGTTCGTGCGGCCGATAATTCGATTGTCGGTTTCGTAGTAATAGAGGAACTCCGGGCACGAAGTCTTGCCGAGAATGACGGCGCCGGCGGCTTTCAGCCGTGCCGCCGCGGTGGAATCCCGCGCAGCCCGCTCTTCGCGGCGCAGCAGGCTTCCGCAGTATGTGACGCGGCCTTCAAGGTCGAAGCTGTCCTTGACCGTTACAGGAATCCCGGCCAGCGGGCTGTCGAGCCTCTGGCGGGCGCGCTGGAGCGCCTCTTCCGCATAAATCCCGACAAAAGCATTCACGCGCGGATTTGTTTTTTCGATCTCCTCGAGATGCGCCTCGACGAGCTCCCCGGCGCTGACTTCGCCCCGATCCAGCGCCTCCCGCATCCGCCACAGGGGCAAACGGTTCCACATGCTTCCAGCCTAGCAACGGGAAGGCCCGTTGCTACAATGACGCATGTGGAGGCGTTGACCTTCGAACAGGCGCGCGCGGAAATCATCGGGCGCGTGGCCGGGCGCGCGGCGCGGCCCGCAGTGGAAACCGTGCCGCTTGATCAGGCGTGCGGCAGGGTGCTGGCGGAGACCGTGACCGCCGACCGCGACTATCCTCCCGAGCCGCGCTCGATGCGCGACGGGTTCGCGCTCCAGGCCTCTTCGACGCCCGGCGAGCTGCGCGTGCTCGGTGAAGTGCGCGCGGGGGAGCCCTGCCGCTTTACGGTCGGCGCGGACGAAGCGGTGGAGATCATGACCGGCGCATCGGTGCCGCAGGGCGCCGATGCGGTGGTCATGATCGAGCATGTTTCAGTAGAGGGCGGCAAGCTCCGCGTGCCGCATCCGGTGGAGCCGGGCGCCAACATCAGCCCGCAAGGCTCCAGCCTGAAGGCGGGCGCAGTCGCTGTCCCGGCGGGCACGCGCCTGACACCTGCATCGATGGCTCTGCTGGCCGCCGTCGGAACGGCGCAGGCGCCCGTCTTTACGCCGCCGCGCGTGGCGATCCTGCCGACCGGCGACGAACTCGTGGCGGTCGAAGAGCGGCCCGCGCCGTGGCAGATCCGCAATTCCAATTCGCATGCCCTGGCCGCGCAGGTGCGGCGCGCCGGGGGAGTTCCCGTGGTCCTGCCTCCCGTCCGGGACCGGCTGGAGGCCACGGCAGAAGCGCTCGAGGAGGCGTTAAAACAGGATCTCGTGCTTTTGTCGGGCGGCGTTTCGGCGGGCAAGTATGATCTGGTGGAGAGGGCCCTGGAGCGGTTCGGCGCATCGTTCTATTTCGACCGGGTGCTGATTCAGCCGGGGCAGCCGTGCGTGTTCGGGCAGGCCGGGGAGACGTTTTTCTTCGGGCTGCCGGGAAACCCTGCTTCCACGTTCGTGTGTTTCGAGATCTTCGCCCGCGCGGCGGTGGACCTGCTGGGCGGCGTGGCGCAGCCGCGGTTGCCGTTCGCTCTGGCGGTGCTCGCCGAACCCTTCTGGCACAAGCCCGGACTCACGCGCTTCCTGCCGGCGCGGCTCGAAGACGGAGCGCGGCTGCACCCGATCGCCTGGGGCGGCTCCGGGGACGTGCGCGCGCTCGCCGGGGCGAACTGCTTTCTCGTGGCCGACCCGGACAAGCCGCGTTACGAGGCTGGAGAACTGATCCGCGTGCTGCTGGCCGTATGAAGAAACTCTCTCATTACGATGAAGCGGGCCGCGCCCGCATGGTGGACGTGAGCGCGAAGACCGCCACTGCACGAACGGCGCGCGCCGGCGCGCTGGTGCGCATGAAACCGGAAGTGATCCAGGCGCTCGGACGCAACCCCAAGGGAGACCCTCTGGAAGTGGCGCGCATCGCCGGCATCCAGGCGGCCAAGCGCACTGCGGAACTGATCCCGATGTGCCACCCGCTTCCGCTGACGCACGCCGACGTGGACGTGCAGGTGGAGGCGCGCGGGGTACGGATCGAAAGTTCGGTCTCCACTACCGCGCCGACGGGCGTGGAAATGGAGGCGTTGACGGCGGCGGCTGTGGCGGCCCTCACTGTGTACGACATGACCAAGGCGCTCGACAAGTCGATCACGATCGAGCGGGTCCGGCTCCTCGAAAAGACCGGCGGCAAGTCGGGCCACTACCGGCGCGGCAAGTCATGATCCGGGTGGCCGTGCTGACCATCTCTGATTCCGGCGCGGCAGGCCGGCGGGCCGATGCCTCCGGCCCCAGGGTGGCGGCGCGCTGCGAGGAGCAGGGCTGGCTGGTGTCCCATCAGGAGATCCTGCCGGACGATGCTGCGGCGATTTCGCAGCGGCTGGCCGGACTGGCCGGCAGCGGCCTTTGCGACGTGATTCTGACCACGGGAGGCACGGGCATTGCGGCGCGCGATTCGACGCCCGATGCCACGCGCGCCGTGCTCGAAAAGGAACTCCCCGGCCTGGGCGAACTGATGCGGGCGGAAGGATTGCGGCACACGCGCCGCGCGGCGCTGAGCCGCGCCGTGGCGGGCACGCGCGGCCGCTGCCTGATCGTGAATCTGCCCGGCTCGCCCAAAGGTGCCGTCGAGTCGCTGGATGCTATCTTGGATCTCGTGCCCCATATTGTTGAGTTGCTTCAGGGCCAGACCGAGCACCGGCAGGAGACGTAACTGACCCCATGATTCACGCATCTCACAAAGTGATGAGATTGCTGTGCGCCGCCGCCCTGGCCTGCCTTGCCTGGCCTGCCCTGGGGCAGTTGACGCTGCCGGGCACCCCGGCGCCGAAGCCGCAGGCTCCGGCCAGGAAGCCGCCGCAGATGCCGGGCCAGCCCGCCCCGCAATTGCCGCCGGAACTCGCCGAAGGCCCGGTGATCCGCGCCACGGTAAACGTGGTGCTGGTGCCCACGACGGTGACGGACGAGAAGGGGCGATTCGTGCAGGGCCTGGAGCCTCGGGACTTCCTCCTGTACGACAATGACAAGCTCCAGACCATCAACCGCGACATCGCTTCGCTGCCGCTGTCGCTGGTGGTCTGCATCCAGCGCAGCAGCAACGTCGATTCGGTGCTGCCCAAGATCCGCCGCATCGGCAATGTACTGAACGATCTGCTCGTCGGGCAGGACGGCGAAGCCGCCGTGATCGCTTTCCATCACGAAATCGAACTGTTGCAGGATTTCACGCGGGATCCGGATGAGATCAACAAAGCGGTGGCGAAGCTGAAGCCCGGCAGCCGGAGCTCGCGGCTGAACGATGCCGTGCAGACGGCGATCCGGATGCTGCGCTACAAGAAAGACCGCCGCAAAGTGATTCTGCTGATCGCCGAAACGCTGGACCGCTCCTCGGAAGCAAGCGTGAAAGAAGTGGCGACGGAGCTGCAACTGTATAACGTGGATGTTTATACTCTGAACATCAACCGGCTGGTCACGCGGCTCCAGGAGAAGCCCGATCTGCCCCGGCCGGATCCCTTCCCGCCCGGCACCCGGCCGAGGCCCGGCGTGGCGCCGGGCGATCCGACGACACAGGCGCAGATCTCCGGGGCGCCCGGCTACGCCGCGGAGTTCGTCCCGGTGGTCGAAGAGATTTTCCGCGCGGCCAAGGCGATTTTCGTGAAAAATCCCGCGGAAGTCTACACGAAATTCACCGGCGGCCGCGAGTTCGGCTTCACCACGCAGGACGGGCTGGAGCGCGCGGTGGCGGCCATTGGCTCCGAAATCCGCAGCCAGTACATCCTCAGCTACTCGCCGAACAACAAGATGGAGGGCGGCTTCCACCGCATCCGGGTGGAAGTGGACCGCCCGCGGCTGAAGGTGCGCACGCGGCCCGGCTACTGGATGGCCGCGGTTCCCGAATGAGGCCTGCTCACGCCGCCCGGCGGAACTCGAGCGCGGCGAAGCTGACCACGCTCTGCGGGTCGATGTTCCACTGCTCGTACTGCCGCAACCTGCCGCGCGCCTGAGGCACTGCCTTCAGGAACGTGTAGAACGGAGCGCTGCCGCACCACTTCAAATCGTCGTGATTGGGGCGGACCAGTTCCCAGAAGCCCTCCGCATCGCCCTGCTCCAGCCTCTCAATGCGCGCGCGGTCGCGCCCGGCCACCTCGGCCATCTCACCGCGATTCGCTTCCGCCTCCACCGGATCGCCATAGCGGCGCCCCATGTGGGCCATGTCCACGCCCAGCACCCAGCAGAGCCTCGATCCCTCGGCGGCGCCGATCTCTCCCAGCGCGTCGAAAAACTCGCGCACGCCGTCGTCTTCTTCAGGCGCCCCCCCGCGGTACAGGCTGCGGGCGAACGGCCCCACCAGCACGGGCAGGATCCGGATCTCGGGGCCGAAGATGGCCTGGAGGAAGAGCACCTGAAACTCGATGGAGTGCTCCACGGCGTGGCAGTAGTCCTCCAGCTTCGAGGCGCGCGGCGCTTTGGCCGCAAGCTTCTCGACCAGCGCCCTTTCCGTGCGCGCCGTTCCGAACGGAGTGACAAAATCCTTGCGCGTCAGGCCGAATTTCTCAGGCTCGCCGTAGTGCGACGTGCCGAGCACGACAAAAGTGCGGTCCGCCAGCGCAGGACTCAATGCGCCGTAGGCTTCGCGGTAACACGTCCAGCCGCCCTCGGGACTGACGTGCGGAGCGGCGATGCCGAGGATGTCCTCGCCGCCGGCGCCCGGTTCGAGCCCCTGCTGCTCCATCCACTGCCGCAGCATCCCGGGCTCGTCCGGATAGGCGGCGCCGGCATGGGCCGGAGCGCGCACTTCCGCCTCGGCGAACGCCCTGTGCCGCGCTTCCTTCATTTCCTCGAACACAGGGCCTTCCAGGAAGCCCGCCCGCTCCAGCGCTTCCTTGAGGTGGTTCATGATCTCGCCGCTGCGCAGGTCGTTCGTCATCCGGTAAATGGCTTCGCGCAGCTCGTCCTCGCTCTGTTCGCCGTCGAACATCGCCAGCAGAGGCACCAGTGGCGGGGGCACGATCAGTGTGACGTCTGAATAGCCGAACGGATCGCGCATCATCAGCCCGGGGCGGTCCTCCAGCGGGGAAGGCAGGAAGTCAAGGTCCATCCGCAGGCGAGGTAGTGGTTTCGACACCACTCCATCATAATGTGAAGTGCGGCTCGAAACCCGCCGGGCGCGGCGGGCCGATACCACGCGGGGTGAATGCAATGCGGCCTCTGGAATCGCAGCAGATCTTCGAAGCGCTCCGGGCTCTGCCGGAATGGACATACGAAGGCGGCGAACTGCGCCGCAGCTACAGGTTCCCTTCTTTCACGCACGCCATGGCGTTTCTGGCGGGCATGGCGACGGTGATCGAGAAGATGAACCACCATCCTGACTGGTCGAACGTCTACAACCGCGTCGGCGTCCGCCTCTCCACTCATGATGCGGGCGGCGTCACGCAGCTCGACCTGGACCTTGCCACTCAGATGGAATCCCTGGCACAGAGGCTCTTATGAAGAAATCCGTACTGGCTGTTTTCCTCGCTCTTCCCATCTGCGCGCAGACGAATTTCCCCGGCTCGCCGCATCTGGATGCGGCCATAGAAGAGGCGGTCGCGAAAGACCAGATCCCCGGCGCCGTGTGCCTGGCGGCGAGGGTCGAAAAGGACGGGCGCATGGCCGTGCTGCATTTCAAGGCATACGGCAACCGCACCCTGGTCCCGGAGCGGGAGCCGATGACACCGGACACAATTTTCGATGCGGCCTCGCTGACGAAAGTGGTGGCCACGACGGCTTCCCTGATGAAGCTCTTCGAGCAGGGCAAGGTGCGGCTGAACGACCGCGTCACCGAGTACCTGCCGGATTTCCAGGGCGGCAAGAGCGACATCACCGTCCGGCAATTGCTCACGCACTTCTCCGGATTGCGCCCGGATCTGGACCTCGAACCGGAATGGTCCGGCTACGAAACGGGCATCGCCAAAGCGCTCGCGGACCAGCCGGTGGCCGAGCCCGGGCAGCGGTTCATCTACTCCGACATCAACTTCATTCTGCTGGGAGAGATCGTCCGCGTGGTCTCCGGGCGCCCGCTGGATCAGTTCGCCCGCGAAGAGGTGTTCCTGCCCCTCGGAATGAAGGACACCCTGTTCAATCCCCCCGAGGACTTGCGGCCGCGGATCGCGCCGACGGAGATTGTGAAAGGCACGCTGCTGCGCGGCACGGTGCACGATCCGACGACCCGCTACATGGGCGGCGTGGCAGGCCATGCCGGAATGTTCACCACCGCCGAGGACCTGGCCCGCTTCGCGGCGATGATCCTGAACCTCGGGCGCCTCCCGGACGGACAACAGTTTGTGAGCCCTCTCACGGTCCGCAAGTTCGCCGAGCCGCAGACGCCGCCCATACAGCCGACGCTCAGGGGGCTCGGCTGGGACATCGATTCGCCTTATTCAGGCAACCGCGGCGAACTCTATCCGCTCGGCTCGTTCGGGCACACCGGATTCACGGGCACCTCGCTTTGGATCGATCCCGCGACCCGGAGCTTCGTCGTGCTGCTGGCCAACAGCGTTCATCCGAAACTGCGCCCGGCGATCACGCCGCTGCGATCGAAGGTGGCGACGATCGTCGCCGCCGCTCTTGGCGTCGACGTGCCTGGCGTGTCGCTGACCGGCTTCCACGAGCTCCAGCCGCTGCGGGCCCTCGGCCGGACTGTAGAGGTGCATACCGGGCTGGACGTGCTCGAAGCCGGCGGCTTCCAGACCCTGATGGGCAAACGGGTCGGCCTGATCACCAACCACACGGGGCTGACGCGCGACGGGCGCCGCAACATCGACGCCATGCTGGCAGCGGGCGTGCGCCTCACGGCCCTGTTTTCTCCCGAACACGGCATCGCCGGCACGGAAGACCACGAAAACATCAATCACGGAAAAGACCCCGCCACCGGCATTCCCGTCTGGAGCCTCTACCGGGGCAAAGACCGGAAACCGTCGCCGGAAATGCTGCGGGAGGTCGACGTTCTCGTTTTCGATATCCAGGACATTGGCGCCCGTTTCTACACCTATCTGTCCACGATGAAAAATGCAATGCAGGCGGCAGCCGAGGCGGGAGTGCCCTTCGTCGTGCTGGACCGCCCGAATCCGATTACGGGCGTTCACGTAGAAGGGCCAATGCTGGACAAAGAGGCCATTTCTTTTGTCGGCTGCTCGCCCCTGCCTCTCCGGCACGGCATGACGCTGGGCGAATTGGCCCGCATGATCAACGCGGAGGAGAAAATCGGCGCGCAGCTCGACGTCGTGGCCATGAAAAACTGGCGGCGGCGGGATTGGTTCGATTCCACCAACCTGATCTGGGTGGATCCCTCCCCGAATATGCGTTCGCTGACCGCCGCGCTGTTGTATCCGGGCGTAGCGATGCTGGAATACGCCCGGAATTACTCGGTGGGCCGCGGCACCCCTGCGCCGTTCGAGCAGATCGGCGCCGACTGGATCGACGGCCGGCAACTGGCGGCGTATCTGAACCGACGGATGGTGCCCGGAGTGCGCTTCTACCCGGCGCGCTTTACGCCTGCGGACTCCAATTTCAAGGGCAAAACCGTCGAAGGCGTGCGGTTTGTGATTGTAGACCGGGAGGGGTTTTCTTCGTTGAGGCTGGGTCTGGAACTGGCCGCGGCGCTGAATAAGCTCTATCCCGGGAAACTGGACTTCGAGGGCAATTACCGCCTGATTGGAAACCGCGAGGCGCTGGATTCCATCCTGGCGGGAGCGGATCCCCGGACGATCGAGCCCGGGATTCAGGAGAAGCTGAAGGACTTTCTCTCCGTGCGGGCCCGTTATCTGCTCTATCCGTAACGCCGCCGGCGGCGGGACTGCAAAAAGGGGCCTCCGCCGTCACCGGCGGGCGGCCCCTTATGGTTGATTCCTGCCGCTGTTCTTACTGCTGCGGCTGGGGGTTCTTGGGCGGACGGCCGCGGCGCTTGCCCGTGGGGGAAGGCGCAGCCGCCTTCTTTGCGGCTTTCTTCTGCTGCAATGCCATCATCCAGGCTGGCGGACGGCCGCGGCGCTTGCCCTGGCCCCGGGCCAGCCTCTCCAGCGCCACGAGCACCTCTTCGATCTTCTCCCGCTCCTGGCGCAACTCGGCGATTACTTTCAAAATGTCCATGCGTTTTCTCTAGCTCCCTGCTTGGGACGGCCTTCTCCCGCCGGTCCGCTGTTCCGGTTTCGGAACAGACGCCCGAACAACGGCCACGTCCCTCTCATATTCATACCTCAGACTCAGACGGATTACAAGAGCTTTGTTCCAAAAACGTAACAAGGACCGGCTTTGAGGAGCCGTTTAGGAGGTTCTGGCGGGTGTTTGAACCCTGTTTTTCCACCGCTGGTAGAAGGGCAGGCCGCACAGCATCAGGCCGAGGCCGAGCAGGGATTCCCGCGCCGAATGCAACAGTGTCTGCACCGTGAGAAATGCCGCAACCAGCACAAACAGAATGGGAACCACCGGATATCCGAGCGTCTTGTACGGCCTCTCCGCGGCCGGCATTTTCCGCCGGAGCACGATCACGGCTGCCGTGGCCATTCCGTATAGAATCCAGCTCGGAAAAATGACCAGCGTGACTAGCTGGTCGTAGCGCCCGCTTAACACCAGGACGGCCGACCAGCCGCTGAGGGCGAGAATGGAGAAGCCCGGCGTGGCGTGCTTCTCATGGACCGCGCCGAATGGACGGAAAAAGCAGCCGTCTCTCGCCAGCGCGTACGGAACCCGCGAGCCGCTCAGAATGGAGCCGTTCAGCGCGGCAAAAATCGAGATCATCGCCGCCACGCTGACCAGGTCCGCCCCCCAGCCGCCCAGAACCCGTTGCATCATCACCGCAGCAATGCGGTCCGACGACGCCGCTTCTCCCGGGCTCAAGACGCGGAAATACGCGTAATTGGTAAGCAGGTACACGGCCATCACCACGGCCGTGCCGAAAATCAGAGCCCGCGGCAGGTTCCGCTGCGGGGCCTTCACTTCGCTGGCCACCATGCTCAGGTTGTTCCAGCCGTCATACGCCCAAAGTGCCGCCACCAGCGCGGCGAAGAATCCCGCCACCCCTCCGCGCGCCTGCGCGATCGGCGCCGAAGCCCGGGCGGCTTCACCCCCGAGTCCGGCTGCAATGATCCAGCCAATCAGGAGAAGCTTGCAGGCTGTGACCGCCACCTGAACCCAGCCGCCCACCCGGATGCCGAACCAGTTCAGCCAACCAAGGGCCAGAATCACGCCCATCGCCAGCAACTGCCCGTAACTCACCTCCAGCGGGCCGCCGCCCGCGCCCAGAGGAACGGGAATGCGGAACACGGTAGCTTCCAATCCCGGCCGGAAATTCGCCAGATAGTAGAAAAACCCGGTGGCCAGTGTGGCGATGGAGCCGCTCTTGGCCACCCACATTTGTGTCCAGCCGTACAGGAAACCCCAGAACGGCCCGTACGCGGCCCGCAGGTAGTTATATTCGCCGCCCGCTTCCGGCATCATCGTGGCCAGCTCGGCGTAAGTGAGCGCGCCCGCCATCGACAACAGCCCGCCGAAAATCCAGACCGCGAACACCAGATCCACGCTGCCCGTCTCCAGCAGCATCTTGCGGGGTACCAGGAAGATGCCACTCCCGATCACCGTGCCCACCACGATCGAGGCGGCCCCCCAGACCCCCAACTCTCGCCGCAGTTGAGTCAATGCGCCTCCTCACGGTCCAGAACCGCGGACGCCGCCAGCGAGACTGCCACGGTCATCAGCGTGCCAACCAGCACGTACCATGTCCAGGCCACCGGCGTGGCGAAGCGCAGGTAGAGGTTGACGCACAACCCGGCCAACATCCCGATCATGGCCGATTTCTCGCTCACACGCCGCGTCAGCACGCCCAGCACGAACACTCCGAGCAGCGCGCCGTACAGGATGGACGCAATGCCCAATCCGGCTTCCAGCACGCTTTTGACCTGGCGCGAAAGCACGCCGATCGCGAACAGCACCACGCCCCAGCCCAGGGTCGCCATCCTGGCCAGCCGCAGATAATGCGCCTCGCTGTGATGGCTGAACTTCAGCTTGTAAAAGTCCATCACCGTGGTCGACGCCAGCGAATTCAGGGCCGCGCTGAGGTTCGACATCGCCGCCGCCAGAATGGCGGCGATCACCAGTCCGCGGGCGCCGGCAGGCAGCGAATTCCAGATGAACTCCGGATAAATCCGGTCGGCCGGCTGCGGCGCCGCCGCGCCGCTGTCCAGGTAATGTTTCCAGAGGATCAGGCCGATCACCAGGAACAGCGTGAACTGGAAAAAGATCACCGCCCAACTGCCGAACAGCGCCTTGCGCGCGTCGCTGATATTGCGGGCGGCCAGCAGCCGCTGCACCATCAACTGCTCGGTCCCGTGGCTGGCCGTGGTCAGAAAACAGCCGCCCAGCACGCCCGCCCAGAAGGAATATTGCCGCGAGAGAAACTCCATCGTCGGCTCAAGACGGAAATCGAACAGTTGCAGCTTGCCCGCGGCGGCGGCGGCGGAAACCACCGCCTGCCATCCCCCGTCGATCTGGCCAAGCATCACGAACAGGCTCAGGATGGCGCCGCCCACATACAGAAACATCTGCACGACATCGGTCCAGATCACCGCCGTCATGCCGCCTTCGAACGTGTAGAACAGCGTCAGGCAGACAATCACCACGATGGAGGCGATCTCGCCCGTGCCGAGCACAATGGCGACCACGATCGAGATCGCAAACACGCGCACGCCCTCGGCCAGCGCCCGCAGCAGCAGGAACGTGCCCGCGGTGACGCGCCTCAACCGCAGCCCGAAACGGCGCTGCATCAGTTCGTAGGCCGTGAACAGCTCGCCGCGGAAATAGTGCGGCATGAAGAGCGCCGAGATCACGACGCGCGCCAGCAGATAGCCGAACACCACCTGGAGAAAACCGAAATTGCCCTGGAAGCTGAGAGCCGGCGTGCCGATGACGGTCAGCGTGGATGTTTCGGCCGAGACGATCGAGAATCCAATGGCCCACCACGGCGTCGTCTTGCCGCCGAGGAAGTAGTCCTTCAGGCTCTTCTGCCGCTTCCGGAAATGCGCCCCGAACCAGGTGATGCCGATCAGGTAGAGCAGAATGAGGCCAAGGTCAAAATAATGCATGGATTCCAGATTCTACCATCGGAGGCTGCGGCCGCCGCGCGCGCCCAAACCCGGTTCCCCCGGCCTTCTGGCCGGAGCCGCCCAAGCCGCCGCCGTGCGCGGGAACTGGACTTCGCCCTGTCGCGTCAAAACAGGCAGACGTGCTGATAGGATGGCAAAGGCGCAGTTGACGGACGCGCTTGCGGCATGCGGACGGCTTCCGTTATACTCCGCAAGTGTTTGGTTGATGGAACCCTGAGGGGTTCCGCCCGCCCCTCCCGGTCGGCAGGCGGGCAAGGATCTGGATATTCAGGAGGCTCGTGGTGCTGAAGACTCTCAAGAAAACACTCGCAGGACTCGGTGTATTCTGCCTCGGCGGCGTGTTGCTTTGCGCCCAGGAAAAGCAGCCGCAGTGGAAGGACCGCGCCGAATTCGACCTGTTCGAACTCATCCGCAAGGAGCAGAACCCACAGGCCAAGCTCCAGTTGCTTCAGCAGTGGGAGCAGAAGTATCCCCAGACGGACTTCAAAGACGGCCGGTTCGAGCTTATGGTGCAGACCTACCAGCAGCTCGGCAAGGCCAGGGAGATGCTGGACACCGCAAAAGCCTGGGTGGCATCCAATCCGAAGGCCATCACCGGTTGGTACTGGATCAACCTGCTGACAGTGAGCATGAATGACACCTCCCCGGCGGCCCTGGACCAGGGAGAAAAGGCGGCCAAGGCTCTGCTCGAACAGATTGAAGACGCTCTGAGCCCCGCCAAGAAGCCCGCGCAGGCGACCGAGGAGCAGTGGAAGCAGCAAAGGGCGACCATGGAATACGTGGCTTACCGGACGCTCGGCTGGGTGGCGCTCGAGCGGCAGCAGTATCTGGATGCCGACAAGTATTTCATGGAGGCCCTGAAGCGCAATCCTAACGACGCCCAGGTCTCGGCCTGGGCCGGTCGCGCCAACGTCCGCACCAAACAACTGGAGCGGCAGGGCATCGCGCTGTTCCACTTCGCCCGCGCCGCCGTCTACGCCGGCCCCGGCTCATTCCCCGAGCAGGCGCGGCAGCAGCTCATGTCGAGCTTCGAGAAAAACTACATCAATTTCCACGGCAGCAAGGATGGCATGGACGAGGTCCTGAAGCTGGCGCAGGCGTCAGCCATCCCGCCGGAAGGCTTCAAGATCGAGTCGCAGGACGAGATCATGGCCAAGCAGGAAGAGGCGCTGAAGAAGTCGAACCCCGTGCTGGCGCTATGGGTCGGCATCAAGCGCGAATTGACCGGGCCCAACGGCCCGTCCTACTTCGAGAATTCCCTGAAGAATGCCCATATTCCCGGCCCGGACGGCATCCTAGTGGGCGAAACGATGGTCAAGAAGCTGAAGGGAACGGTTGTGAGCGTCGATCCCCCCAAGCGCCCCAAGAAGCTTGTGCTCGGGCTCAGCTCGCCCAACATGAGTGAAGTCACGCTCGTCTTCGATACCCCGCTGGCGGTGGCGCCGGAGCCTGGCACGGAGCTGGAGTTTGCGGGAATCGTGACAGAGTATTCCCTCGAACCTTTCAACGTGACCTTCGAAGTGGACCCCGCCGACGTCACCGGGCTGCCGGCGCCGAAGAAGGCCGCTCCCGCAAAGAAAGCGCCTGCCGCCAGGAAGAAGAAGTAATCGCCCTCTAGCACCTGACCTCCCTTTGGAGAAGAGCCGGCCCGCGAGGACCGGCTCTTTCTTTCCTGACAGGACAGGCTGCGGAAATGCCGCGGCAGTCCCGTCCCGGGCGCCGCCGGCGCGGCGGTTTCAGCAGCCTCCTAGCTCACCGGGCGAGTCCCCTCGTGACGGCCGTCTTCGGTTCCGGCAAGAACCAGGCTGATGGTCAGGCGGTCCCAAAGGCTCATTCCCCTGCCGCTGCGCTCCAGTTCGGAGAAGTAACAGACGAACTTGTGCGTGGTGGAAGGAAGCCGCCGCACCGGAGCCGGCGCAGCCGCAAACATCCACAGCGCCGCGGCGGCGCTCAGCAGCGCCACTCCCAACGTCCGTTCTGCTCCAGCAGGCCTCACACCTGCTATGACGTTTCACAGGCGGGTTGGCTTTCCAGGATTGCTTTAAGCTCTGTAAAAAGTCGCCGGGCGCTTTCCGCCTCTCCGGCGGCCGCGGGCCACTGGCCGTCCCTCGCGACAAACCAGTCGCCCTCGTCCCGGCGCACCAGCGCGGCGAAGCCGTGTCCCTCGACAAGCTTGCCCGGCGAGCCGGCCCGGCCGAAAGCCTCCCCGTGGCGCTCCACCAGCACGACGAACCCGTCCCGCTCAAACAGGAAATGGCTGCTCACCCCCGCCGCCGGAATCAGCCCGATGCCCAGCTCCGCAATCTTCTCCAGTTGCCGCAGCGTCTCCGGACTCATCGCCGTCACATCTTGTAGCGGCCGAAGTCCTCGTCGTTGAGCCCTTCCAGCCAGCGCTTCAGCTCTTCGTTGCCGCTCTTCTCCGCCATGCTGGCCGCGCTCTTGCTGCTCTTGAGCACCTCCTCGTCGACGTAAATCGGGCAGTCGACGCGGAGCGCCAGCGCCAGCGCGTCGGAGGGCCGCGAATCGATCGAGATGAGCTCCCCGCCGCGCTCCAGCCAGATGACGGCGTAAAAAGTGTCTTCCTTCAGTTCGCTGACAACCACTTTCTGCACGCCCGTCTCGAGCCCCAGAAGCACGTTCTTGATCAGGTCGTGGGTCATCGGGCGCGGCGTGGCCACCTTCTCGATCTCCAGCGCGATGGCGTTGGCTTCGTAAATTCCCACCCAGATGGGCAGCACCTGCGTGCCCGCCAGATCCTTCAGGATCACAATGGGCATGTTGGTCACCGGGTCCATCATCAGACCCCGGATTTTCATTTCGATTTCCATCTCGCGCCGCCTTCCTTACACCGCTATAACACACTCGCCCGCCAGCGAGTTCGGGCCGGCGCGCGTGACCCGCACCGGCAGGTAGCGGCCGAACATTTCCTCTTTGGCCGGAGCGCCGCCGTCCCCGCGCGGCCGCGTGACGAAGTTCAGCACGCGGTTCTGCGTGGTGCGGCCGATCCACTGCCCCGTCGAGCTGTTGAAGCCCTCCACCAGCACTTCCTGCACCGTGCCGATCTGCGCCGTGTTCCGCCGCAACTGGATGCTGCGCTGCTTCTCCTGAAGCTCGGCCAGCCGCCGCGACTTCTCCTCTTCCGGGATCTGGCCGTCCATGTGCTGCGCGGCCGTGTTCGGACGCACCGAATACTTGAAGCTGAACACCTGGTCGTATTCCACTTCCTCCAGCAGCCGCAGCGTCTGCCGGAAGTCGTCCTCCGTCTCTCCCGGGAAGCCCACGATGATGTCGGTCGACAGGGCGATGTCGCGCGGCGAGGCCTTCAGCCACTCGATGCGCTCCATGTATTCCTCGCGCGTATACTGCCGCTGCATCGCCGCCAGCACCCGCGTCGATCCGCTCTGCACGGGCAGATGGACCATGTTGCAGATGGTTTCGTTGCGGTCGATCACTGCCACGATGTCGCGGCCGAAATCGCGCGGATGGGAAGTGGTGAAGCGCACGCGGCGGATGCCCGGCGTCTGCGCCACGGCTTCCAGCAGAGACGCGAACGTGCGCGAGGGATCGGACGGATCCCGGTAACTGTTCACGTTCTGCCCGAGGAGCTGAATCTCGGTGTATCCCATGCCCGCGAGCGCGCGCGCTTCCTCGAGCACTGATTCCCAGCGCCGGCTGCGCTCGCGCCCCCGCGTGAACGGCACCACGCAATAGGCGCAGTTTTTGTCGCAACCCTCGATGATCGTGATGTAGGCGCGGTAGGGGTTGTCGCGCCGCGTCACCGGCGTCTCGAATGTGGCTTCCGTGTCCAGGCTGAGCCCGGCAGCCCGCCCCTCGCCCTGTTCGATCTGCACCAGCAATTCGCCCAGCCGCGGATAACTCGCCGATCCAACGACCAGGCGCACGTGCGGCGCGCGCTCGAAGATCTTTTCGCCCTCCTGCTGCGCCACGCATCCGAGCACGCCGAAGATCTTGTCCTTCGCGCGGCGGTTTTCGTTCAGGCGCTGGAACACCTTCTGCTCCGCCTTGTCGCGGATGCTACAGGTGTTGTACAGCACGAGATCGGCTTCCTCGGGCGAGTGCACCTGTACATAGCCCTTCTGTTCGAGCGTGCCGATGACCTTTTCCGAGTCGTGCACGTTCATCTGGCAGCCGAAAGTCTCGATGTAGAAGCGCTTCATGGCCCAGCGGGAGGTGTCCCTTTCATTCTACCGTGACGGCAGGACCGCGCCCGGGGCTGCGGGCCAGGAGGAAACGGAACCGCGACTGGAGGCGGCGCCAGCCGCCGCAAGGAGCGGCCTGCGGCGCGGAAAAACGCGGATTGGATGCTTGCCCGGCCCGACAGCCGCTGGCGCGCTTGCTGTGCCGCGCACGAAGGCCGCGCAGGCCGCCGGCTGCATGGTCAACGCCGCGGGGCCGCTCCCTCCGGGCGCTTCGCGCCCTTCCGTCGCGGCTCATTGCGCGCTTCGCCCCGATGGAACCGCGACTGGAGGCGGTGCCAGCCACGCAAGGAGCGGCCTGCGGCGCGGAAAAACGCCGATGGAATGCTTGCCCGGCCCCATAGCCGCCCGCGCGCTTGCTGTCCCGCGCACGAAGGCCGTGCAGGCGGCCGGCTGCATGGTCAACGCCGCGGGGCCGCTCCTTCCGGGCGCTTCGCGCCCTTCCGTCGCGGCTCATTGCGCGCTTCGCCCCGATGGAACCGCGACTGGAGGCGGCGCCAGCCGCCGCAAGGAGCGGCCTGCGGCGCGGAAAAACGCGGATTGGATGCTTGCCCGGCCCGACAGCCGCTGGCGCGCTTGCTGTGCCGCGCACAAAGGCCGCGCAGGCGGCCGGCCGCATGGTCGACGCCGTGGGGCCGCTCCCTCCGGGCGCTTCACGCCCTTCCGTCGCGGCTCATTGCGCGCTTCGCCCCGATGGAACCGCGACTGGAGGCGGCGCCAGCCGCCGCAAGGAGCGGCCTGCGGCGCCGGCCGGCGCTGATCGGACGTTGTCCATGACAATCCGCGGGGCTTTCCAGACGGCCCTGCGCCGCAGGTATGGTATATTAAAACCGTTAGCCTGCTGCTCCGCGCACCGCGGGCAGTTCCCCAGGACAAATTCATGGCCAAGCTGAAGCTCAAGACCCACAGAGGCGCCGCCAAGCGCTTCAAGAAGACCGCCACGGGCAAGATCAAGCGGCACCGCGCGTTCGCCCGCCATATCTTCACATCGAAGAGCCCGGCGCGCAAGCGCCGCCTGCACCAGGCGACGCTCGTGGATCCCGCCGACGCCGCCCGCGTGCTGGAGATGTTGCCCTACTGAATCAATGAAACCGGGCGTGCGCGCCGGCGCCAGGGCATGTGCCCGAGCCGCCGCCCCGGACCCGCAAGCCAGTTCCACGGCTTGACGGTTCCGCGAAACACAAGGAGAACCAAACGTGCCAAGAGTCAAACGTTCCACCAACCGGCGCGATTCGCGCCGCAAAACACTCAAACTCGCCAAGGGTTACTTCCTCACCAAGAGCAAGCTCTACCGCGCGGCGCAGGAAGCCGTCGAAAAGGCTCTGCGCTACGCTTACGTGGGGCGCCGGCGCAAGAAGCGCGACTTCCGCGCGCTCTGGATCCTGCGCATCAACGCCGCCTGCCGCAACCACGGCATCTCCTACTCCAGGTTCATCGGCGCGCTGAAGAAGTCCGGCATCGAGCTGAACCGCAAGATCCTGGCCGATCTCGCCGTCAATCAGCCCTCCGCCTTCGCCGCGCTCGTGGAAAAGGCCAAGACCGCTCAGGCTTGACACTGTCGGAGGACCCTCCCATGACCGGCTTCGCGGCTGAAGAAGACGACGTGCTGGCACGGTTGGAGGCGCGCCTGGATGCGGTCGCGCAGCGGCTCGCCGCACTGACCCGGGAGAAGGCAGAGTTCGACCTCCGCTTGCAGGAGGTTGCCGCCGAGCGCGACCGGGCTCTGGAAGAAGCCCGCAGCGCCAGGGAAGAGGCCGGGCGGCTGCAGGAGGAAAACGAGCACCTGCGCGCCCGGCAGAAAGAGGCGATCGCCCGCGTCCGGGCCCTGCTCGAACAGGTGGAGCGGATGGAACTGCCCGAGTCCTGAGGAAGGAGACAGGCGTGGAAGACTCCGGCGCGGACAAGAAAGTGGTGCGCGTCACCATCTTCCAGCAGCCTTACGCGCTGCGCACCGCTGGCGACCCGGCCGAGACCGAGGCGCTCGCCGAAGCCGTCGACACCCTGATGAACCGCATCGCCGCGCGCACCTCCGGCGCCGACCCCGCCCGCATCGCCGTGCTCGCCTGCCTTCATCTGGCCGATCAGTTGCGGCAACTTGAACGGGCGCAGGACCGCATCGCCGCCCGTCTCGCCCGCCTCGATCAGCGGCTGTCCGAACTCACCGGCCCGGACGAAAACGCCTCCTGAGTCCCGGCTGCACCGTCCCCCGAAATTTTGGCTGGCCGCCGGTCATGAAGCCAGGCTTCACCCCGAAGCATGAAAATGACACAGGCGCTTTCCTGCCCTGAGGCGCCGTTTTCAAGAGACCAAAGCCATCTTATTGTCCCATCGCGCCGGTGCGCGCGCGCTGCGCCTTTCTGTGGCGCACAAGGCGGCCGGAATCGCCGGAGTACCGGCCGGGGCAACCACCCGGCCGCGCTGTCGCGTTACAGATGAGTCCCGCGTGAAGACAGAAGAATCGGGCAGGCCCGCCTGGCGCTAATTTCCGCTTCGCGTTCCGTGCGGGCACCGCCCGCTTTCGCGGTCTGCGGCCGCGCCGCCTGCAGCAGAGAACCGCTCCTGGACCGCTTTCTCCGGCCGGTCGAGAGCCCATCACTCGCAGCGCCGTTCAGCCGCAGGCGCGGGCACGAGCTCGTTGCGGCCTCGGGCGGATACCCCACTAGATTCAGATCTGAAACTCTGATATAAAAATAAAAGAGAGTTGTGACGGCCTCATGCGCAAGAAGTCATACCGGCTGGACGAAAAAGGGCTGGAGGCGTTGATCGCGCGCCTCCGCGAACAGGGCTATCGGGTGTACGGGCCGAAGGTGGAGAACTCCGCCCTGCACTGGAGGCCCATTGCAGGTTGCGCGGATCTGCCGCGGGGCTGGACGCAGGAACTGGCGCCGGGGCGCGCGCGGCTCGAGCCGGACGACACCGGAGCCTTCTTCCATCACTGGACGGGCGCCGAAGGGCTGAAGGCCGTGCTCCACCTGCCTCTGGTGCGCATTCTGTCGGCGCGGCGCGACAACGGCGTGTTCCGCATTCTCGACAATCCGCTGCCCGCGGAGAAATGCGCCTTCCTCGGCGTGCGCCCCTGCGACCTGGCGGCGCTCGCCATCCTCGACCGCGTTCTGACCGGCGACCGGTATGCCGACGACATCTATCGCGCCAGGCGGCGGGACGCATTTCTCATCGCCGTCCACTGCCTGAAGTCCGCGCCTGTCTGCTTCTGCGCCTCGATGGGCAGCGGTCCGCGGGCGCGGTCGGGCTTCGACATCGCGCTGGCGGAATTCGCCGACGGCGGCGCGCCCGAGTATTTCGCCGAAGCGGGCACCTCAGCCGGCGTGGATCTGCTGGAAGCTTGCGGTGCCACGGCTGCCCCGCCGGAGTGGAACCGGTCAGTCGAAGAAGGCTGCACTCGCGCCGCGGCGGCGCAGACGCGCCGCCTCGACGCCCATGCCGCGCCGCAGTTGATCGACGCGCTGTTCGACAGCCCGCATTGGGACAATGTCGCCAAACGGTGTCTTGCCTGCGGCAACTGCACGTCGGTCTGTCCCACCTGCTTCTGCGTGAACTACGAAGACCGCACTTCGATCGATGGCAGCGAGGCGGAACGGTGGCGCCTGTGGGACTCCTGCTTCACTCAGAGCTTCACCTACATCCACGGCGGCAGCGTGCGCTCCAGCGTCAAGGCCCGCTACCGGCACTGGCTCAGCCACAAGCTGGCCCGGTGGCAGGCGCAGTTCGGCACGCCGGGCTGCGTCGGCTGCGGCCGCTGCATCGCCTGGTGCCCCGTAGGGATCGATATCACCGAAGAATTCCGGCAGCTTCAGCTCAGCGCTGCGGCGGCCGCTTCTCTCTCAACCAAGGATTGAACCATGGCTCCCTCTGAAATGAAGACCGTGCTGACGGCGCATCCCTTCCTGGAAGGGCTGCCTGAGAAATACATCGATATGCTGTCGAAGCTCGCCTTCGAGGTGCACTTTGATCAGGACGAAGTGGTCTTTCGCGAGGGCGACCCGTCGAGCCTCTTCTACCTGATCCTCGACGGCAAGATCGCCCTCGAGATGGGCGCGCCGGGCCGCCAGATCATCATCCAGACGCTCGAAGCGGGCGACGAACTGGGCTGGTCCTCGCTGCTCGAAAACACGAGCAAGCAATTCCGCGCGCGCTGCCTCGAGCCTGTCCGCGCGCTCGCCTTCGATGGCGCGCGCGTGGTGAATCTCTGCGAGGAAGACCACGAGTTCGGTTATCACATCATGCGCCGCACGCTGGCGCTGGTGGCCGAGCGGTTGCGCGCTACCCGGCTCCAGACTCTCGATGTGTATTCGCCGAAAGGAGCGCGGCGCTCATGAGCGCGGCAACCTCGGCCGCCCCTCCGGCCTCACGCCCCGTGATGGAGCCCGTGCCGGTGCGCGTCACCTCCGTATCGAAGGAGACGCACGACACATTCACTCTCACCGTGGCGCCTCCGCCGGCGGATCCCATCTCCGCCTTCGAGCCGGGCCAGTTCTCCATGCTCTATGTCTACGGCGTGGGCGAACTGCCGATTTCCATCTCCGGCGATCCGGCGGTCCGCGATTCGCTCACTTACACGATCCGCTCCGTCGGCCAGGTCACCTACCAGTTGGTCACCCGGCAGCCGGGCGATTTCATCGGCGTGCGCGGTCCCTTCGGCTCCAGTTGGCCGTTGAAGGAAGCCCGCGGCAAGAACGTTTTGATTGTGGCCGGAGGCATCGGGCTGGCCCCATTGCGTCCGGCCATCTATTCCATCCTCCGCCACCGCGGCGATTACAACCGGCTGGTCATTCTCTACGGCAGCCGCAGCCCGCGCGATCTTCTGTACAAGAAGGAGTTCGCCGCCTGGGGGCTGCTGCCCGACACTCAGGCGCTCTGCACCGTCGACTACGGCGGCGTCACCTGGCGCGGCCATGTGGGCGTCGTCACCACGCTGTTCCGGCTGGTCAGGATGCAGCCGAAGGAAACCGTCGCCATGATCTGCGGGCCGGAGATCATGATGCGCTACGCCGTGCGCGAGCTGGAAGCCCGCGGGCTGCCTCCGGACCAGATCCATCTCTCGATGGAGCGCAACATGAAATGCGGTGCCGGCTTTTGCGGCCACTGCCAGATGGGTCCTTACTTCGTCTGCAAGCACGGCCCCGTGTTCCCGTATCCCGAAATCAAGCCTTACCTGGATCTCTATGAGCTCTAACGGAACCAAGCCCCGCATCGCCGTGTTCAAGTTCGCCAGTTGCGACGGCTGCCAGCTCAGCCTGCTCGACGCCGAAGACGAGCTGCTCGCCGTCGCGGAGGCGGTCGAGATCGCCTACTTCCCCGAGGCCAGCCGGCGCATGGGCAAGGGCCCCTACGACATTGCGCTCGTCGAAGGCTCGATCACCACCCACCATGACGCCGAAGCCATTCAGCGCATCCGCCGCCAGGCCAAAACGCTCATCACCATCGGCGCCTGCGCCACCGCCGGCGGCATCCAGGCGCTGCGCAACTGGCACGACACCGCCGAATGGGTCCGGCTCGTCTACGCCAAGCCGGACTTCATCTCCACCCTGAAGACGTCGACGCCCATCGCCGAGCACGTCCCCGTGGACCTCGAGCTGCGCGGCTGCCCGATTAACAAACATCAGTTGATCGAGCTGATCTCGGCCACGCTTGCCGGCCGCAAGCCCAACATCCCCACCTACAGCCTCTGCCTCGAGTGCAAGCGCCGCGGCAACACCTGCGTCATGGTGGCCTGCGGCGTGCCCTGCCTCGGCCCCGGCACGCAGGCCGGCTGCGGCGCCATCTGCCCGTCGATGAACCGCGGCTGCTACGGCTGCTTCGGCCCGATGGAGAACGCCAACGCCCACAGCCTCGCCTCGCAGTTTCGCATTCTCGGCTGCGCACGCGACGAAGTGGAACGCGCCTTCCGCAGCTACAACGGATGGGCGTGGCCGTTCCGCAGAGTGTTTGAGGAGGTTCCCAGGTCATGACCACCGCATCCGCGTCAAAATCGGGCGTCAACAAGATCGAAGTGCCCGTGCTGGCCCGCGTCGAGGGCGAAGGCGAACTGCACATCAAGACGCGCGCCGGCAAGATCCTCGATCTCAAGCTGCGCATCCCCGAGCCTCCCCGGCTCTTCGAAGGGTTTCTGCGCGGGCGCCACTTCATGGAAGTGCCCGACATCACCGCCCGGATCTGCGGCATCTGCCCCATCGCGTACCAGATGAGCTCCACTCATGCGCTGGAGCGCGCACTCGGCTTGGCGATCCACCCCTCCATCCGCGCTCTGCGCCGCCTCTTTTACTGCGGCGAGTGGATCGAATCCCACGCGCTCCACATCTACTTCCTGCACCTGCCGGACTTCCTCGGCTGCCAGGACGCCTTTGAAATCGCCGGCAAAGACCCCGCGGCCGTCAAAATGGCGCTGCGGCTGAAGAAGCTCGGCAATGAGCTCGTCCGCATCATGGGCGGGCGCGAAATCCATCCCGTGAGCGCCTGCGTCGGCGGATTCTACCGTGCTCCGGAGAAAGCCGAACTGGAGGCCCTGCTGCCTGAATTGCGCTGGGGGCTGGAAGCGTCTCTGAAGACCGTCTCGATCACCGCTTCGCTCGAGTTCCCGGATTTCGAGCAGGACTACGAGTTCGTCGCGCTCTCACACCCCGAAGAGTACGCGTTGAACGAGGGCCGCATCGTCTCCAACCGCGGCCTGGACATCGACGCCTCACAGTTCGAAGAGCACAGCGTCGAGCAGCACGTGAAGCACTCCAACGCGCTGCACTCGGTGATGCGCGAGCGCGGCTCCTATCATGTGGGGCCGCTGGCGCGCTTCAACCTGAATTATGCCCGGCTCACCCCCCAGGCGCGCCGCGCCGCCGAAGAGGCAGGGCTGAAGCCGCCCGTGCGGAACCCCTTCCGCAGCATCATCGCCCGCGCCGTGGAGCTTGTCTTCGCCTGCGAAGAGGCCATCCGCCTGATCGAAACCTACGAGCCCCCGCCCGCCCCGCGCCTCGTGGCGCGCCCCCGCGAAGGCACGGGCATGGCGGCCACCGAGGCGCCCCGCGGGCTGCTCTACCACCGCTATTCCGTCGATGAGAACGGCCTGATCACCGCCGCGCGCATCGTCCCGCCCACGGCCCAGAACTTCCGCCGCATGGAAGAAGATTTATGGAGCTACGTGCCGCGCCTGCTCGATCTCGACAACGAGCAGATCGCCTGGCGCGCCGAGCAGGCCGTGCGCAACTACGACCCCTGCATCTCCTGCGCCACGCACTTCCTGACAGTGCGCCGGGATTGAGGGCGGCCGGGGAAGGCTCACTCCCACTCGCCCGCCTTCACCAGCTTGCGGATCTTGCGCTTGATCAGGTCCCGCTTCAGCAGGCTCAGGTGCTGGAGAAACAGAATGCCGTCCAGATGATCGATCTCATGCTGGATGGCGCGCGACAGCAATTCCTCGGCCTCGGTCTCGAAGAAGTTCCCCTCCACGTCCTGCGCCCGCACCCGCACGCGGTAGGCGCGCCTCACGTCTTCCCGGAACCCGGGGATCGACAGGCACCCCTCCTCGCCGATCTGCGTGCCCTCCTTGACCAGGATCACCGGGTTCACCAGGACGAGCTTCGCCGCTTCCTCCTCACCCGCGCTATGGTCGAGCACCGCCACCCGCCGCGACACCCCCACCTGCGGCGCAGCCAGCCCGATGCCCTTGTTGGCGTACATCGTCTCGAACATATCCGCGACAAGCTGCCGCAGCTCGCCGCTGAACTCCGCCACCGGCTCCGCCCGGGTCTCCAGCACCGGGTCGCCGTACTTGCGAATGCGCAGAATCATCGGTCCGTCAAAACTCCCTGATCTGTTGGATGTAGCCGTCGAAATTTCGACGCGCCTCCGTGAGCGAATCGCCGCCGAATTTTTCCACCATCGCCCCGGCCAGCACCAGCGCCACCATCGCCTCGCCGATCACCCCGGCGGCGGGAACCACGCAGACGTCGCTCCGCTCATAGGCCGCCAGCGCGGGCTCGCGCGTGTCCAGGTCCACGCTTTCCAGCGGCCTGCGCAGCGTCGAGATCGGCTTCAGGTATCCGCGCACCACGATGTCCTGTCCGTTCGTGATGCCGCCCTCCAGCCCGCCCGCCTGATTCGCGCCGCGTGTGAATCGCCGCCCCTCGCGGTCATAGTGGATCGTGTCCTGCACTTTCGAGCCAAACTCTTCGGCCGCCAGTTCCGCTTCCCCGATCATCACCCCCTTCACCGCCTGGATCGACAGCACCGCCTGCGCCAGCCTCCCGTCCAGCCGCGAGTCCCAGGTGATGTGCGACCCCAACCCCACGGGCACCCCGTGCGCGCGCACCTCGAACACTCCGCCCACCGTGTCCCCGGTGCGGTAGGCTTCGTCCACCACCGCCTTCATGCGCGCCTCGGTCTCGGGATCGACGCAGTTCAGCAGGACCTCGTCTCTCGCCGCCAGCGACGCCAGCTCGTCCCACCCGGCATGCCGCTCCAGCCGCGCCGTCCCCACCTGAATGACATGGCTCAGCACTCCGATGCCGAACTGCGCCAGATACTGCTTGGCCAGCGCCCCAAGCGCCACCCGCGCCGCCGTCTCCCGCGCCGAAGCGCGCTCCAGGATGTAGCGGGCGTCGTGGTAGTTGTACTTGATCGCCCCCGCCAGGTCGGCGTGCCCCGGGCGCGGACGCTTCAGCGGCTTCTGCTTCTCCGCGCTGTCCGGTGAGGCCTCCACGGGCAGCGCCTCGGTCCAGTTCTCCCAGTCGCGGTTGCGCACGATCACCGCAATGGGCGCGCCCGTCGTCTGGGAGTGGCGCACCCCGCTGACGATCTCCGCCGTGTCGGTCTCGATCTTCATCCGCCCGCCGCGGCCGTAACCCTGCTGGCGCCGCCACAACTCGCGGTTGACGGCGGCCAAAGAGACGGGCACGCCCGCGGGCAGACCGGTCAGCGTGGCGACGAGGCATTCGCCGTGGCTCTCGCCGGCGGTTTCGAATCGGAACATAGGGCTGATATTCCAGCGTACTGGAATCGCGCCGAAACCATCAACTTTCCAGCACGAACCGCAGCGGCAGGTGCGCCGAGCGCCGGATGCCAATCCTCGGCGTCACCACGACGGACTCGCGCCGCCCCGCGGGCGCGGCAAGAATCCGGAGCGGGCTATGGAGCAAATCCCAGCCGTTCTGTTCCAGCGTGATGCCCAGCGCCCGGGTCACTTTGCCTGGACCGTCCCCGCAGCCTTCCACCGCCCGGATCAGCACGCATCCCGGGATCCCCTCGGGCTCAGCCACCACGTTCAGGCAGCAGTGCATGCCGTAGGCCAGGAACACATAGGCATGGCCGGGCGGCCCGAACAGCACTTCCGTGCGGCTCGTGCGCCCGCGCCACGCATGCGCCGCCTCGTCCCCCTCCGGCAGATACGCCTCCACTTCCAGGATCCTCCCTCCCCTGCCACGGAACTCAAGCCGCTGCCCCAGAAGCTCGCGGGCTACCTCGACGGTAGGCCGGGCGTAAAAGCTGCGGGGCAGGACTCGGGAGGCCATCTCGCGTTACGCTAGGTGAGAGTATCACGAGCCATGCGCCTGTTTGTGGGCATCGATCTGCCATACGAAGTGCGCCGCAACCTCGAACTGCTGCTCCAGATGTTGCGGCCGAAGGCCGATCTTCAATGGAGTCCGCCGTCCAATCTCCATATCACGACGAAATTCATCGGCGAGTGGCCGGAGGAGGATCTCGATATCCTGAAACAGGCTCTCACGGAAATCCCGCCGCCGGGTGAATTCCGCGTGGATATTCAGGGCCTGGGATGGTTTCCCAACGATCGCAATCCGCGCGTCTTCTGGGCTGGCATCCGGGGCGGCGAGAGCCTGCCGCTGCTGGCGCGGGCCACCGAGGATGCCTGCGAAGCCCTGGGCATCGCCCGCGAAGACCGCGCGTACAGCCCGCACCTCACACTGGCCCGCATCCGCCGCCCCGTGGACCTGACGGCTCTGCGCAAGGCGCTCGAGTCGCTCCCGTCGGATCATTTCGGACGGTTTACCGCTACTCAATTCCACTTATACGAAAGCAAATTGCGCCCGGGCGGCAGCATTTATACAAAACTGGCCAGCTTTCCTTTGGCAAAATGATTGAAAAACTGTCAGCAATTGTGGCTGCTTATCTCATCGGCGGCATTCCGTTCGGATATCTGATCGTCAAACTGCGCACCGGCCGCGACGTGCGCCGGATGGGCAGCGGCAACATCGGCGCCACAAACGTCCTGCGCACCACCGGCCGCGGCTGGGGCGTGCTCACGCTGCTGCTGGACATCGCCAAGGGCTGGGCCGCGTGCGCCATCATGCAGCCTCTGGCGGGCGGCTCGCCCGAGTGGACCGCCGCCGCCGGCGTGGCCGTTGTGCTCGGCCACGCATTCCCGGTCTACCTGCGGTTCCAGGGCGGCAAGGCCGTGGCCAGCTTTGTCGGCGTGGCGCTGCATCTGGCGCCTTGGGCGCTGGCTGCCGTGGCAGCCGTGTTCGTCATCACCGTAGCCGCCACGCGCTACATCTCGCTCGGCTCGATTCTCGGCGCAGGCCTGTTTCCCTTCGCCGTCTGGATCCTCTACCATCCCGGACCTGGCGTGATGAGCGCTGTCGCCTTCTGCGGCGCGTTCATCATCTGGCGCCACCGCTCCAACATCCAGCGCCTGCGCGCGGGAACAGAGAATGTCTTCCGCTTTGGAGGAAAGAAGTGAACCGGCTGGCTGTGGTCGGCGGCGGAAGCTGGGGCACCGCCCTCGCCATCGTGCTCGCGCCGCGGTTCCCGGAGGTCCGGCTTTGGGTCTATGAAGAAGACCTGGCCGCGCGCATGGCGCGCACGAGAGTCAACGACGTCTTCCTGCCGGGATTCGAACTGCCCCCGAATGTCTCGCCGTCGGCGGACCTGAAGGCGTCCGTCGAGGGAGCTGACATCGTTCTCAGTGTCATGCCGTCGGACCACGTGCGGCGGGTCTACGGGCAGATGCTCGGCTGGCTGGAACCGCGGATGCTGTTCGTCAGCGCCACCAAAGGCATCGAGCAGGGCTCGCTCAGGCGCATGTCGGAGGTGATTGCGGAGGTCGTGGGTCAGCGGTTCCTGCCCCGCGTCGGCGTGCTCAGCGGTCCCACCTTCGCGCGCGAAGTCGCCCGCGGCGAGCCCGCCGCGGTAGTCATCTCCTCCCACGACGCCGAACTGGCGCGGCAGGTGCAGCAGGCCTTTTCCGGCCCCACGCTGCGGCTGTACACGAATGCGGATCCCGTGGGCGTCGAACTCGGAGCGTCCCTGAAAAATGTGATCGCCATCGCCGCCGGCGTCTGTGCGGGACTGGGGCTCGGCGCCAATACGCTGGCCGCTCTCGTCACCCGCGGATTGGCGGAAATCACGCGCCTCGCCGTCGCCGCCGGCGGGCAGGCGCGTACGCTGGCGGGGCTCGCCGGGCTCGGCGACCTCGTCCTCACCTGCCATGGCGCGCTCAGCCGCAACCGCACGGTGGGCGTCGAACTCGGCCGCGGACGCAAGCTGGAGGAGATCCTGTCCGGCATGCGCATGGTCGCCGAGGGCGTCCACACGACTTACGCCGCAGCGGATCTGGCCGCGCGCCTCGGCGTGGACATGCCCATCACGGCGCAGATGCATGCGGTGCTCCGCGGCGAAAAGAGCCCGCGGGAGAGTCTCCGGGAATTGATGGAACGCTCGCTCAAAGAAGAATAACCCGCCCCGGTTCCCATCCGCAGCGGCGCGCCCGTAATCCGTCCGTAGGAGTTTGGGCGACCGACGTGAAGCCCTGATGAATCGGAGGGCAGAGAGGGAAAGGGCCGGGCGGCGGGCATCACCCAATGGGTGCAAAATTGCTGGTGTTGT
>JBMOMB010000047.1:26298-128236 GCA_049325215.1 Acidobacteriota bacterium | reverse complement strand
GGGCGGCATCAAAAACGGCTGATCCAGAGAACAAGCCCGGAATCTCTTCATTGCCTCTTCGATGCTGTCCCCCCGCTCCCAGTCGCAAAAAACCTGCCCCGCACCCCAATCTATTTCCGACAGGCACTCAGGCTGTCCCCCTCGGAGGAGGGCGAGGGCCTTTCGGGTCATGGCGCCGACCGGCAGACTGCCGATACGGTCGAGTTCGTGCCACTGGCATCCCTCCGGCGCGCGGCAGAGCCTTCCATGCCAGACCTCGACCTGGAAGTTGTGATGGGTGATGGAGTGCCGGAAGGTTCCGAGCGGCCGAAGCGGGCGGGCCGGCGGCAGATCTTCGAGCGAAGGCAGCTCCCACAAACCAGCGAGCCGCCGCTCGTTGCCGGAACGCCGCCGGAGCAGCAGCCGGCCCCGATCAACGACCAGAGCCAGCCGCAATTCGAGTCTTTCCGGCTGCCGGCGCGGCGCCTTGACCGGCAGTTGACCGGCGATGCCTTGATGATGCGCCTGGCAGAGATCCCTCCAGGGGCAGAGCAGGCACTTCGGCTGGCGGGGAAGGCACAGCGTGGCGCCCAGCTCCATGACCGCCTGGTTGAACTCGCCGGGGCGCCTGGGGTCGAGCAGCGCCTGCGCCCGCTCCTTCAGGCGTAGCCGGACCGCGGGCGAGGCGATGTCGCCGGGTTCGGCGGTGAAGCGCGCCATGACGCGGGCGACGTTGCCGTCGAGCACGGCGCAGGGCTCGTGAAAACAGATGGACGCCACGGCGGCGGCCGTGTAGTCGCCGATGCCCGGCAGCCGACGCCACTCCCCCGCCGTTTCCGGGAAGCCGCCGCGCTCAGTGATTCCTTCGGCGGCGCGCTTCAGGTTGCGGGCACGGCTGTAGTAGCCGAGGCCGGACCACAGGGCGAGCAGTTCGTCCTCGGAGGCGGCGGCGAGGCTTGCGGGCGTGGGGAAGCGCGCGAGAAAACGCTCGTAGTAAGGGATTACGGTGGAGACGCGCGTCTGCTGGAGCATGATCTCGGAGACCAGCACGCGCCAGGGATCGCGCGTGCGGCGCCAGGGCAGGTCGCGGCGTGCGGAGGCGTACCAGTCGAGCAGGAGTTGCGCGGGGCGCCGGGAATTCCGCATGCGGTTGCTACAATGATGAGGGATTCCCCCTCGCGCGAGCAATTTCCCCGCCATGTCAGACTGCGGCGAATTCCTGAGCATTCGTGGTGCGCGGGTCCATAACCTCAAGGGCATTTCGCTGGACCTGCCCCACAACCGCCTGACGGTGGTCACCGGAGTGTCAGGCTCCGGCAAGTCGTCGCTCGTGTTCGACACGATCTACGCCGAAGGCCAGCGGCGCTACGTGGAAAGCCTGTCCGCGTACGCGCGGCAGTTCCTCGAGCGGATGGAGAAGCCCGCCCTCGACGACATCGACGGCATCGCTCCGCCCATCGCCATCCGGCAGAAGAACACGACGCGAAACCCCCGCTCGACCGTGGCCACGGCCACCGAGATTTATGACTATCTCCGCCTCCTGTTCGCGCGCGCCGGGGAAACATGGTGCCCGAAGTGCGGAGTGCGGGTGGAGCGGGACACCGTCGACCCGGTGGCGCAGAAGATGCTCGCCCAGCCGGAGGGCTCGCGATGGTACGCGCTGTTTCCCGTGCGCCTGGCGCAGGGCGCGAAGCCGGATGCTTTGAAAGAGCACCTTTCCGATTTGCGGCGGCGCGGTTTCACGCGGCTGTACCAGGACGGGCGCATCTTCGAGTTCTCCACACCGGAATCGCTGCTGGAGATGGATTTCTCGCGGCCGTTCTTCGTGCTCGCCGACCGGCTGGTCATCCGCGAGGGGCAGAAGCAGCGCATCGTGGACACGGTGGAGATCTGTTACCGCGAGGCGGGAGAGGCGGTCTTCGAGCAGGCGGGCGAGAACGAACCCGTGCGGCTGCGCTTCTCTGAACAGTTCGCCTGCAAGAGCTGCGGGCGTGAGTTTCCCGCGCCGGAGCCGTCTCTGTTCAGCTTCAACAACCCGTGGGGCGCGTGCCCGGAATGCCAGGGCTTCGGACGGACCATCGATTACGACATGGATCTCGTGGTGCCCGATCCCTCGCTGTCGATCGCCGAGGGCGCCATCGAGCCGTGGAACCGCCCGCACTATGAGTGGGTGCTCGAGGACTTTGCGGCGCGCCGCAAGCGCGACGTGAGGCTGCGCGTTCCCTACGCGGATCTCACCGCCGCCGAGAAGGAGATTGTCCGCTCGGAGGTGCGCGAGTTCTTCCAGGAGGTCGAGCGGAAGAAATACAAGGTCCATGTGCGCGTGTTCCTCAGCCGTTACCGCGGCTACGCCACCTGCCGCGCCTGCGGCGGGGCGCGGCTGCGCGAAGAGGCGCTGAATGTCCGCGTGGGCGGCAGGTCCATTGCGGAAGTCGTGCGCATGAACATCGGCGAAGCGCGGCGGTTCTTCGAGGCGCTGGAACTGGGCGCGGAGCAGGCAGCCGTGGCGGCGCGCGTGCTCGACGAGATCCGCCAGCGGCTGGGCTTCCTGGAAGATGTGGGGCTCGATTACCTCACGCTGGACCGGCTGACGATGACTTTGTCCGGCGGCGAGGCGCAGAGGATCCAGTTGGCCACGAGCCTGGGGTCGCGGCTGGTGGGGGCGATCTATGTGCTCGACGAGCCCTCGATAGGGCTGCACCCGCGCGATACGGCGCGGCTGATCCGGATTCTCGAAGAGCTGCGCGATCTCGGCAACACGGTGCTGGTGGTGGAACACGACGCCGACGTCATGCGCGCCGCGGACCACATCGTGGACCTGGGACCGGGCGCCGGCGAGCTGGGCGGCGAAGTGGTGTTCGAAGGCACGCTCGCACAGATGCTCAATGGAGCCAAAGGCCGGCGCGTGGAGACGCTCACGGCACGCTACCTGCGCGGTGAAGCGCGCACGTCGCTCAAGACCGTGCGCAGGCAGCCGGACCCGGGGCGCGTGCTGCGCTTCATCGGCTGCCGCGCGCACAACCTGAAAGACATCGACGTCGAAATTCCGCTGGGGCTGATGACGGTGGTGACCGGCGTCTCCGGCTCGGGCAAGTCGACGCTCGTGCACGACGTCATCTACCGCAGCCTGCAGGCCCGCTACCGGCGGGATCTGGCAGTGGCGAAGGAAGACTCCGAACTGGACGAATCGCTGGGCAGGCAGACGTGCCGCCGGGTGGAGGGCGCGGCGCTGGTGCACGGGCTGGAGCTGGTGGACCAGTCGCCCATCGGACGCACGCCGAGGTCGAATCCGGTGACATACACCAAAGCCTTCGACCCGATCCGCGAACTGTTCGCTTCGACGCCGGAGGCGGTGAAACGGGGCTACACGGCCGGTTATTTTTCGTTCAACGTCAGCGGCGGGCGGTGCGAAACCTGCCAGGGCGACGGGACGGTGACCGTGGAAATGCAGTTCCTGGCCGATGTGGAGCTGGTGTGCGAAGACTGCCGCGGCACGCGCTACAAGCCGCAAATCCTGGACATCCGTTACAAGGGGCTGAACATTCACGAAGTGCTGCAACTGACCGTGCGGGAGGCGCTCGCGTTCTTCTCGGGTCACGCCAAGATCGTGTCGCGGCTGCGGCCGCTGGCCGATGTCGGCCTTGGATACTTGCGGCTGGGGCAGTCAGCGACGACACTGTCCGGCGGCGAGGCGCAACGGGTGAAACTGGCCAGCCACCTGTCGCAGAACGACGTGACCGGGCACCTCTTTCTGTTCGATGAGCCGACCACGGGGCTGCACTTCGACGACATCGCCAAACTGCTGGATGCGATGGACCGCCTGGTGATGCGCGGGGCGAGCGTGTTGATCATCGAGCACAACCTGGAAGTGATCCGGCACGCCGATTGGGTGATCGATCTTGGCCCGGAGGGCGGGGATCAGGGCGGCAAGATCGTGGCAGCCGGACCGCCGGAGGCGGTGGCAGCCTGCGATCAGTCCCACACAGGCCGCTTCCTGCGGACTCTCCTTGCAAGCGGTACTGCCAGCCGGCCTTGACTGCCCGCCGGGCTTGTGGTAACCGTATCCCAGTACTCGCCTTATCGGCGGGGATGAAAACCAGGGGGCTGACCATGAAGCGGTTACTGATTTTCGTTTTCGCATTGCTTCTCCTCTGTGCGGCGGCATTCGCGCAGACCTCCACCACGCGCATTTCCGGAACGGTTCTTGACGCCAGCGGCGCTGTCGTTCCTCGCGCCACCGTGACATTGACCAACGACGCCACGGGCGTCAGCGAACGGCAGCAGACCACCGACGCCGGCCTGTACTCGTTCCCTTCAGTGCCCGTCGGCGTCTACACCCTGAAGGTGGAGGCGCCGGGATTCCGCACGGCTGTGCGCGGCGGCGTCGTGCTCCAGGTCAACACGCCGGTGAACCTCGACATCACGCTCGAAGTGGGCGCGACCACGGAAAGCGTGGTGGTCAGCGCCAGCGCCGAGATGCTCCAGACTTCGAGCGCCACGCTCGGCAATGTCGTCGAGCAGCGCGCCATCGTGAACCTTCCTCTGAACGGACGCAATCCGCTCACCCTGCTCATGTACGAGCGGGGCGTCACGCAGCGCGCCGGCAACACGGTCACCGTCAACGGAGCGCGCCCCACCGCCAACAACGTCACCATCGATGGCATTGAGGCCAACGAGTCCTCCTACTCCAACCCGACCAACAACATCTTCCGCCTGAATCCGGACAATGTCCAGGAATTCAAGGTCACCACCCTGAATCCCACCCCCGAGGAAGGCCGGAACTCGGGCGCAAACATTTCCATCGCCACCCGGTCCGGCACCAACGAGTTCCACGGGACGCTGTTTGAATACTTCCGCAATACGGCGCTGAACGCGTACGAGTTCTTCGCCAAGGCCCAGGGGACGTCGAAGCCGGTGATTCAGCTCAATCAGTACGGTTTCGAACTCGGCGGCCCCGTGAAGAAGAACCAGACGTTTTTCTTCGCAAGCTGGCAGGGACAGAAGGTGAACTTCGCCGATCCCATCGACAAGACCTTCGGATCGGTCAACCTGTACACTCCGGCCGCGCTGAACGGCGTGTTCCGGTACTGGGTGGCGGATCCTGCCAATCCTCTGGTGATCAACGGGCAGCAGATCCGGCAGAACACTCCTCTGCTGGTGGATCCGGCGACGGGGCAGTTCCGCCAGGGGGTGCGCGAATGCCAGGGCGCCGGCGACACCAACTGCATCGCCTCGTTCAACATCTTCGCCGCCGATCCGCTCGGCCGCGGCATGGATGCGCTGGTGAAGAGCGTGCTCGGCCGCTATCCGGCGCCCAATGCGTATTCCGCCGGCGACGGCCTGAACACAGGCACTTATGTCTGGAACACGCCCTTCCGGATCCGCGGACCGCACTACATGTTCCGCGTCGACCATCAGGTTTCTTCGAAGCACTCGCTGTTCGCCCGTTACCTGGGTGCGAGGCAGGAGACGCTCGGCGGAGATCCGCTGAACGGCCGTCCCGTCGTGCTGCCCGGCTTCCCCCCGCGCGGCGAGGTGTTCCGGCCGGCAAAGAACCTGGCCATCGGCCTGCGCAGCGTGCTGTCGCCTCGGGTGGTGAATGAGCTGACGCTGGGACTGGCGCGGTTCGAGTTTCTGTTCACGCAGGGAGAGGCCCACCCGGACTTCCCCAACCAGCCTCGCTTCACGTTCAACAACTCGACGGTGGATTACACGGCCAACCCGCGGACCTTCCGCGCGGTGACCACGCCGCAGATCGTGGAGAATCTCAGCGTCATCAGCGGCCGCCACGTATACCGCTTCGGCGCCAACATGCGTTTCTACCGGCATAACGATCAGCGCGGCGACGTGGGCGGCACCAGCCTTGTGCCTGCCATCTCGCTGTCCCGCACCACCCGTCCGCCCGCCGGATTCAGCCTGCCCGCCGTGGCCTCCTCCACGCGGCCGGGCATTGCCGCCGCGGATCTGAACCGCCTCCAGGGCACGATCAACGACCTGCTCGGCATTCCCGCCGGCCTCACGCAGGTCTTCCTGGGCGACCTGAAGAGCGACGCCTTCCTGCCATTCCAGACGGGCGAGAAGAGCGTCACACTGTGGGCGCAGGGGCAGCGCCTCAAGCAGTACAACTTCTACGGGCAGGACGAGTGGAAATTGCGCCCCAACCTCACCATGAATTACGGCGTGAGGTGGGAGATCAACCTCCCGCCGACCGAAGCCGGCGGGCGCGTCTATGTGCCGGACCGCATGATCGACGGGCGCGACGGCCCGGTGACGTTCGTTCCGGCAAAGCGCTGGTACCAGAACAGGAATCTCGGCGCCGTGGCGCCGCGCATCAGCTTCGCCTGGGCGCCGGACCGCCTGCGCGGCACCGTGTTCCGCACCGGCTATAGCATGGCCTTCGATCCCATCGGCTCCTTCATCGTTACTTCGGTGGCGACATCCGTGCCCGGGCAGACGTTCCGTTGCAGCTCGCAGTTCTCCGGCTCGGGCGGCGCGCTGGTGACTACGCCCGGTTGCGCCTCTGTCCCGAACGTGCGTCTGGCGGACGGCTTCCCGCGCGAACTGCCGCCGCCGACGATCAAGCCCTCGTCGTTCCTCTCCCCGCCTGCCCAGGTCTCCTCAAACGCGCCTCCCGTGCGCGTCTTCGACCAGAACCTTCAGATGCCCACGGTGCATATGTGGAACCTCGACGTACAGCGCGAGATGCCGGGCGGCGTCGTTGTCAGCGCCGCCTACGTCGGGCGCCGCGGCACGCGGCTCTATCGGGCCTGGGACGCCAACCAGATTGATATCACTCCGATCCTGCCGTCGTTCCTCGCCATGAGGCACAATGTGCGCCTCGGCGGCGGGTGCCGCCCCGATGGCACGCTCACAAGCGGCGCCCCCTGCCCTGGCGCCCAGGAGGTGCCGATCGTGCAGCAGAAGCTGATCTCCTCCACTTTCGCCAACAGCTCGCAGACCCAATCGGAGCTGGCCCAGAACGCCGCAGGCAGCTTCGGCAACCGTATCGAGCAGAGCACGCTCAACGCGCGGCTCCGCCCCAATCAGCAGTTCGCCCAGATCATGTATGTCGACAACGGGGGCGACTCGATCTACCATGCCGGGCAGTTCGCCGCCCGCCGCCGCTTCGACCGCGCCGGCCTGCTGCTGAATGCCGCTTACACCGTCGGCAAGTCCCTCGACAATCTCTCACTCGATCCGGTGCACGCCACCGTGGGCGGCGGTTTGACGACCACCGCCTCGCGCACTCCCGCCGATGCGCGGAACTACCGCAATGAGCGGGCGCGCTCGGATTACGACCAGCGCCATGTGCTCAACATCGCCGGCGTCTATGAACTTCCTTTCGGCCGCGGGCGGAACTGGTTGGCGAACGCCGGCCGGGCCGTGGATCTTCTCGTTGGCGGATGGAGCATCTCCGGCCTGTACACCTACCAGTCCGGCGAGCCCTTCACAGTGAGATCCGGCGCGCTGACGCACAACGCTTCGGCCCAGTCCCGCGCCGCCCTCGCTCCGGGCGCCTCGCTGCCGAAGGCGAAGTTGCAGGAGAAGGCCGGCGTCATCGGCCCGGTGCTGTTTGCCGACGCGAGCGCCTTCACCTTCCCGGAACCCGGCGAACTGGGGCTCGGCCGCAATATCTTCCAGGGGCCGAGCTTCCACAACCTCGACGCTTCGGTGTCCAAGCTTTTCGCCGCCACGGAGCGCGTCAAGGTGACGTTCCGCGCCGAATTCTTCAACGCGCTGAATCACCCGAACTTCGCCAACCCGCGCGATGCCAGCGTCGGCTCGCCCACCATCACCTCAACGGTGTTCGGCCAGACCTGCTGTGTGACGCTGTCCACAGCCAGTTCCGCCACCACGAATCAGAACGGCGAAAGCTGGCGCGTCGTCCAGCTCGCGCTGCGGATCTCGTTCTAGCCGCCCGGGCAGAGCCGATTCAGGGGATGGCCGGGCAGATTCCACCGGCCATCTCCTGGCAAGCCTGGAGCTTTGTGCCGGCGCAGGGAAGCGAAACCCGGTCGAATGCTCAGGCCGGCCAGGCGCGCCCTTGCGCCACGAGGCCCGCCGCTGCTCTTCGAGCAGAATCGCTCAGAACACCTTCGACGTGATCGCGCCTTCGGCCGCCGAGCGAACCAGCTTGATATATTTCGCCATCACGCCGGTGGTGAATGGAGGAGGCGGCGCCTGCCACTTGGCCCGGCGTCGGGCGAGCACCGCCGGATCCACATCCAGAGAGAGCGTCTTGTGCGCGATGTCGATGGTGATCGTGTCGCCGTCCTCGACAAGCGCGATGGGGCCCCCGTCGGCGGCTTCCGGCGCCACATGGCCCACCATGTAGCCGCGCGTCGCGCCCGAGAATCGCCCGTCGGTGATCAGCGCCACGCTCTCGCCGAGCCCCGCGCCCACGATGGCGCTGGTCACGCCCAGCATCTCCCGCATGCCAGGGCCGCCCTTGGGCCCTTCGTAGCGGATCACCACCACGTCGCCCGCCTGAATTCTGCCCTGCGTCACCGCCGCCATCGCGTCTTCTTCGCAGTTGAAGACGCGCGCCGGTCCGCGGTGCATCGTCCGTTCGAGTCCGGTGACTTTGATCACCCCGCCGTCCGGCGCAAGCGACCCTTTGAGGATCACCAGCCCGCCGGTCTTTTTCACCGGATTCGAGAGCGGCCGGACCACCTCCTGCCCCGGCGTCTCCCGCGCTTCGGCCGCTTCTTCGGCCAGCGTCCTGCCCGTCACGGTGAGCGCGCCGCCATGCACGTATCCGCCCTCCACCAGACGCTTGGCCAGAACGCCGATGCCGCCTGCCTTGTCCACGTCGGCGGCCACGTGAATGCCTGCCGGCTTGAGGCTCATCAGCAGCGGCGTGCGCTCGCTGATGGTACTGAAGTCCGTGATGTCCAGCTCGACGCCCGCTTCGCGCGCCAGCGCCAGCAGGTGGAGCACCGCGTTCGTGGATCCGCCCGAAGCCGCCACCGAGGCGATCGCGTTTTCGAACGCCTGCCGGGTGCAGATCTGGCGCGGCAGCCGGTTCTTCCTGACGGCGTCCAGAATCACCTGCCCGCAGTAAGCCGCCACATCATGCTTGCGCGGATCCATCTGCGGCACCATCGCCGTATTCATCGGCGACAGCCCGATCATCTCCATCACTGTGGCCATCGTGTTCGCCGTGAACTGCCCGCCGCAGGCGCCGTAGCCCGGCGAAGCGCATTCCTCGATCTCGCGCAGATCGTCCTCGGTGATCTTGCCGGACGCGCACGCCCCGACAGCTTCGAAGACCTCCTGGATGGTTACGTCCTTTCCCTTGTACTTGCCGGGCAGAATCGAGCCGCCGTACAGCACCAGCCCCGGAATGTTCAGCCGCAGCAACGCCATCGCCGCCCCCGGGATTGTCTTGTCGCACGCCACCAGGCACACCAGCCCGTCGAACATGTGCCCGCGCGTCACCAGTTCAATCGAATCGGCGACAATCTCGCGCGAGATCAGCGACGTCTTCATTCCCTGCGTGCCCATCGTGATGCCGTCGCTGATGGCGATGGTGTTGAACTCCATCGGCGTGCCGCCTGCTTCGCGAATGCCGCGCGCCACATCGACGGCCAGATCCCGCAGCAGGAAATTGCACGGCATGGTGCCGATCCACGTATTGGCGATACCGATGATCGGCTTCTTCAAATCCTCGTCGGTGAAGCCCATCCCCTTGAGCTGGGAACGGGCCGGCGCACGGTCGCGCCCTTGCGTGATGGTGTAGGATCGCAGACTCATGGTGAAGCGTCTATCTTAACAACCGGACCCGCCCGCCAGCGCAGCTCCGGACTGCGGACTCTTCCTCTCACGCGCCGTAAGCGGCTTCCGCCTGCCGCCGCAGGAACTCCAGATCCTTCGCGATCGACGGCAGTTCGTCGCCGCCGGGATACTCCAGGTGCAGCGACAGCGGACCGGCGAAGCCCGCCTGCGCGAAGGCGCGGAACACCTCCTGCCACGGCGTCATGCCTTCACCGAGCGGCTTCCACGCCACCTGCCACTTCCCGCTGCGATTCTCCCAGATGAAGTCCTTGATCGCCGCCATCTTCATCCGCGGCAGCGCCACGTCGAGCGACACGCGCCAGTTGTACAGGCCGCCTTCGATCACAGCGTGGCCGGGGTCGAAATAAAAGCCCGCCTCTTCAGGCTTTACCCCGGCGAGCAGCTCGCGGTAGTCCCACACCGCGCAGCCCACATACGCGCCCGAGTGATTGTGCAGCCCCGCCGTCACGCCGTATTCGCGCCCCAATTCGAGCAGCCCCTCCAGTTTCCTGCGGCACTGGCGCAGGGTCTGTTCCGCCGGCACGCCTTTCTCATACCGCCAGTAACCGGGCTTGTACAGACGGATGCCAAGCTTCCGCATCGCCGCGAATGTCGGCTTCGCCGCCGGGTCGGACGCCTCTTTCAGATCCGTGGTGATCATCGGCACTTGCAGCCCGTGCCTGCGGATCGTCTCCACCGCGCGCGGCAGATCCTCCGTCACACGCTCCGGCAGGACATGGCCTTTGGGCCGCACCGTCAGATCGACGCCCGCAAAGCCGAGCCGCTTCGCCTGCGCTCCAAGCTCGTCCCAGCCGAACCGCGCCATGTGCTTGGAGAAGATGCAGAGCACTGGCCTGGCGCGAGGCGACTGTCCCAGCGCCGGCGCGGCCGCGACAGTTGTCAGGAAAACACGGCGGTCCATGGCGTCACCCCAGCTTGTACGGCTTGCGGTACTCGTAGTGCAGGTAGCGGTTGGCGGCCTCGTTGTTGGTGAAGCGCTCCGCGCGCGCGTCCCACTCCAGATAGCTCTTCGTCCGCAGCGCGATGTGGCCGAGGATGCAGGCTGCCGTGGAGAGATGCCCTTCCAGCACATCGCAGTGGCACTTCTTGCGGGACTTGATGCAGTCGAGGAAATTCCGGGCATGCGGATACGTCTCAGCCGAGCCGCTCCCGCCGCTGCGCGGCTCCATGGCCGGCTTGCGCGACGGCCCCCACGCGCGCTCGATCGAGCGGTTCACCGGCGTGCGCTGTCCGAACTCGAGCTCCGTGATCTTTTCCGGAACCACCTCCCACCGCCCGCTCTGCAGGTACATCGTGCCCTTTGTGCCGCGCAGCTCCAGCTCCGTGCCGCGTGCGTTGCCGGGCGCGCCGTTGGCGTTGTACTGCGTGAACACGGCCAGCGTCCCGCCCATGTCCCACAGCACTTCACAGGTATCGGGAATCTCGCGGTTGTCGCGGACGGCATACTTGCCGCCCATCGCCGTCACCGCCAGCGGCGCCTCCTTGCCCAGGCACATGCGGATCATGTCCATGTAGTGCACGCCGAAATTGGTGATCTGCCCGCCTGAGTAATCGTAGAACCAGCGGAAGTTGTAATACATCCGGTTGCGGTTGTACGGGCGCTTCGGCGCGGGTCCGAGCCACGCTTCCCACTCCTCTTCGCTCGGCGGAGGACCGTCGGGCGGTGCGCCGATGCCCGTGGGCCACTCGTTCTGCACGTGGTAGCCCTTGGCCACGGTCACCTGTCCGATGCCGCCCTGGCGCACGAATTCCGCCGCTTCGCGCAGCGATTCGACGCTGCGCCGGTGGATGCCCACCTGCGTCACCCGTTTCGTCTCCGCCGCCACTTCCACCATCCGCCTGCCTTCGCGAACGGTGAGCGACAGAGGCTTCTCGACATATACGTCCTTGCCCGCGCGGCAGGCATCGACGAACATGAGCGCGTGCCAGTGATCCGGGGTGGCGATCACCACCGCGTCCACGTTCTTGTCCTCGAGGAGCCGCCGGTAGTCTTTGTACTTGCGCGGGGTGGCCCGCGACTTCTTCACGGCCAGGTCCATGTACTCTTCTCTCAGGTCGCACACGGCCGCAGTGAACTGATCGCCGTGTTCGAGAAACGCCTCATGCACCTGATCGCCCCGGTTGCCCAGTCCAATGTAGCCGACGCCGATCCGGTCGTTTGCGCCGAGGATGCGCGTGTAGCTCAGCGCCGTAGCCGCCAGCGCCGTGCGCGCGAACTGCCTTCGATCTTCCGCCATGTTCGTGATGCTCCCGTGAAACGAATCCGAAACGCTTTGATGCTATCTTGTGGGCATGTCCCCCGCAAGGACGCTTCCTGTCCTTCTTTGCACTCTCATGATCTCCGCCGCTCCGCGCATCCTCGTCCACGGCCACCGCGGCGCCCGCGCCGTGTTGCCGGAAAACACGCTGCCCGCATTCGAGTATGCGATCCGCGAAGGCGCCGACGTGCTCGAGCTGGACGTATGGGCCACGGCGGACAACGTTCTGGTTGTCCATCACGATCCGCTGATCAACACTTCGAACTGCACCGGCCCCGAAGGCGAGCGCGCCATCCGCAGGCTGACCCTGGAACAGGTGAAGCAGTGGGACTGCGGCGCGAAGAAGAACCCGGACTTCCCGCGCCAGGAACCCCGGCCGGGGACGCGCATCCCCACGCTCGACGAAGTTCTCGCCCTCGCTCCGCGCGGCTCGTTCTGGTTCAACATCGAAATGAAGAGCCAGCCGGCGAAGCCTGAACTCCAGCCCGCGCCGGAAGAGTACGCCCGGCTCGTCGCGGCGGCAATCCGGAAGCACAAGCTCGAGCACCGCGTCATCGTGCAGTCGTTCGATTTCTCTCTGATGCGCGCCCTGCGCGCGGCCGCTCCGGAACTGCGCCGCGCCGCGCTTTACGCCGGACTGCCGCGCGACTTTACGGAACTCTCGCGCGAAGCCGGCGGGACGCCCATCGTCAGCCCCCATTACTCGCTTGTCACGCCGGAGCGCGTGAAGCAGGCCCATGATGCGGGCCTTCAGGTCGTCCCCTGGACCGCCAACACGCCGGAATTGTGGGACAGGCTGATCGCCGCCCAGGTCGACGCCATCATCACCGACGACCCGAAGGGGCTGATCGAGCATCTGCGCTCGAAGGGACTCCGTTGACGTAAGCTCAAGCCAGAATGCGCATCGGGGTCGACACCGGCGGCACGTTCACCGACTTCGTCATCCTGCGGGAAGACGGCTCTCTCGAGTCATTCAAGCTGCGCTCGAACCCCGCTGCGCCGCACGAAGTGATCCTGGAGGGACTCCGCCGCATCGCCGCCCCCGGCGCGGCCGAAGTCATCCACGGTTCCACGGTGGCCACCAATGCGTTGCTGGAACGCAAGGGCGCGCGCACCGCGTTCGTCGCCACAGCCGGATTCGAAGATCTGCTCGAAATCGGCCGCCAGCACCGTGCCCGGCTCTATGATCTTGCTCCCGGTCCCAGGCAGCTTCTCATCCCCCGCCGCCTTTGCTTCGGTGTCCACGAGCGGATCCTGCCCGATGGCGCGGTGGAGACTTCGCCTTCGCGCGAAGAACTGTTAGAGCTCAAGCGCCGGCTCGAGCGCGCCCGGGCCGAAAGCGTCGCCATCTGCTGCCTGCACAGCTACCGCAACGCGGCGCACGAACGGCGCATCGCCCGGACCCTCGGCCGCGCGTTTTTCCTGTCGGTTTCCAGCGAGGTCTCGCCGGAATTCCGCGAGTACGAACGGGCGTCCACCACTGCGCTGAACGCTTACGTCGGTCCGCTGATGAGCCGCTACCTGCGGGCGCTCGAGCGCCGCGCCCGCAGCCAGCTCTGGATCATGCAGTCCAACGGCGGGCTGTTGACCGCCAGGGAAGCAGGCCGGCAGGCCGTGCGCACGATCCTGTCCGGCCCGGCCGGCGGCGTGCGCGGCGCGGCCGGGGCGGCGTGCGCTTCCGGCTTCACGCGCATCATCGGTTTCGACATGGGCGGCACCTCCACCGACGTCAGCCTGTGCGACGGCGCTCCGCGGGAGACCGTCGAAGCCACGCTCGGCGGCTTTCCCATCCGCGTGCCGATGCTGGAAATCCATACCGTGGGCGCGGGCGGAGGCTCTATCGCCCGCGTGGACGCGGGCGGGCTGCTGCGCGTAGGCCCGGAAAGCGCGGGCGCCGATCCCGGCCCGGCCTGCTACGGCCGCGCCCTGCTGCCCACGGTGACCGACGCGCATGTGGCGCTGGGCCGCATCTCGGCCACACAACTCGCGGGCGGCACCGTGCGGGTTGACCCGGAGCGCTCGCGCCGCGCCATCGCCTCCATCGCCCGCGCCCTCCGCCTCTCTCTGGAAGAAGCCGCCTCAGGCATCCTGCGCGTGGCCGGCGCCACCATGACGCGCGCCATCCGTGTGGTCAGTGTCGAGCGTGGCGTCGATCCCCGCGGCTTTGTCCTCGCCGCCTTCGGCGGCTGCGGCGGCCTGCACGCCTGCGAGCTGGCCGCCGGACTGGGCATCGAGACCGTCCTCGTGCCCGGCTTCGCCGGCGCTCTCTCCGCGCTCGGCATGCTCATGGCGGACCGCGTCCGCGATTTCTCGGCCAGCGCTCTTCATGCCGGAGACATCGAAGCCGTGTTCCGCCGGCTCGAACAGCGCGCCCTGGCAGGTTCGCCCGGCGCCCGCATCGAGCGCTCCGCCGACATGCGCTACCGCGGCCAGAGCTACGAACTCACGGTTGCCTGGAATCCCCGCGATCCGGAGGGCGCCTTTCATGAGGCCCACCAGCAGCGCTATGGCTACGCGAATCCCAGCCGCCCTGTCGAAATCGTCCAGGCGCGCGTGCGCGCCGTCACCCCGGCCGTCCCGCCGGAGCTGCGCATACCAGGCGCCCGCGCCAGCCACGGGATCGAGCGCAGGAGTGTGTACGTGGAAGGCCGCTGGCATGAGATCCCCGTGCTGCCGCGAGAATCCGTCAGCCTGCGGTGGGCGGACGGCCCCGCGCTGATTCTCGACGCCGGCTCCACTACGCTTGTCCCGCCGCAGTGGCGCTTCCGCCGCGATCGAGCCGGCGCGATTGTGATTAACTGGAAGCGATGAAAGCCGCAGTACTCTCATTCGCGCTCCTTTGCCTGCCGCTCGGCGCGCAGGTCCAGTTCCAGCAGGCTGCTGATCACATCGACATTTCCATCGACGGCAAGCCCTTCGCGACATTCCACTATGGCGAGGACGCCCCCAAGCCGTTTCTGGCGCCGGTGCGCACCGCCGGCGGCATCGTTGTCACGCGCGGCTTCCCGATGGAGAAGCTCGAAGGCGAATCGCGCGACCACCCGCATCACCGCGGCCTGTGGTTCACCCACGGCGACGTGAACCAGATCGATTTCTGGGCCAACGAACCCGGCGCCAAGGGCCGCAAGGGCAAGGTGAAACTCGAGAAGATCCTGTCGGTGAAAGGCGGCCGGAAAGAGGGCGCCATCCGTGCCAGCTTCCTGTGGGTCGACGACGCCGGCGAACCGTTGGTGCGTGAGACGCGCACCATGACCTTCTACTCCGACCCTGCGCTCCGCGTGCTCGACTTCGACGCCACGCTGACCGCCGTCAAGAAGGCCGTCTTCGGCGACACGAAGGAAGGCTTTTTCGCCATCCGCCTCCGCGACGCCATGCGCGAGCGCGGCGGCACGGGGCGCATGATCAACGCCGAGGGCAAGTCCGGCATGCGGGAGGTCTGGGGCAAGGCATCGCCGTGGGTCGACTACAGCGGCACGCTCGATGGAGTGAAGCTCGGCGTCGCCATTCTCGACCACCCGAAGAGCTTCCGGCACCCGACCTACTGGCACGCCCGCGATTACGGCCTGTTCGCGGCCAACGCCTTCGGGCTGCATGATTTCTTCAACGACAAAACGAAGAACGGCAGCCACACGCTGGAGCCGGGCCAGAGCATCCGCTTCCTCTACCGCGTCATCATCCATCCCGGCGACACCGAATCGGCCGGCATCGCGAAGCACTTCGCCGAGTTCGCCAAGAAGAAGTTCTGATGAGCGCGCCTTCCGCCCGCCCGCTGCGGATCGGCATCACGTGCTATCCCACCTACGGGGGCTCGGGCATTGTCGCCACCGAGCTGGGCATGGAGCTCGCCATCCGTGGCTACGAGGTGCACTTCATTACCTACGCCAACCCGATCCGCCTGGATCCCGGCCTGCCGCGCATCTCTTATCACGAAGTCGAAGTCGCCACGTATCCCCTCTTCCAGTACCCGCCGTACGATCTCGCGCTGGCGTCGCGCATGGTCGAAGTTGCCGAGTGGCAGAAGCTCGATCTGCTCCATGTGCATTACGCCGTGCCGCACGCCACGGCGGCTTTCCTGGCCCGTTCTATGCTGCGCGAAAAGCGGAGGCTGCCGTTCGTGACCACGCTCCACGGCACCGACATCACCCTGATCGGAAGTGACAAGTCCTATCTGCCGGTGACGCGGTTTTCCATCGAGCAGTCCGACGGCGTCACCGCCATCAGCGAGTACCTGCGCCGCCAGACCTATGAATCCGTCGGCGCGCGAAAAGACATCCGCGTCATCCACAACTTCGTCAACTGCAACCTCTACCGCGTGCCCCACGACCCGCACGAAGGCCGCCCGCGGCTGCTGCACATCTCCAACTTCCGGCCCGTCAAGCGCGCTCCGGATTGCGTCCGCATCCTCAAACGCGCCCGCGAATCCGTAGACTGCGAGCTGTGGATGGCCGGCGACGGCCCCGACCGCAGCGCCGCCGAACGGCTCGCCTTCGAACTGGGCATGCATGAACACATCCGGTTCCTGGGCAAGCAGGACCACATCGAGCGGCTCATTCCGCAATGTGACGTCCTGTTGTTGCCGTCGCAACTGGAATCGTTCGGCCTGGCGGCGCTGGAAGCCATGGCCTGCGGCGTGGTGCCCGTGGCCACACGGGTCGGCGGGCTGCCCGAGCTGATCACCCACGGCCGGGACGGGTTTCTCGAGGAGGCGGGCGACACGGATGCACAGGCGGCGCGGGTCGTCGAACTGCTTGAGGACCGCGATCTCTATAACCGCATGCGCTGGGCCGCCCGCACGACGGCCGAAGAGCGGTTCTGCACCTCGATGATCATTCCGCAGTACGAGGCCTTCTACCACGAGGTGCTTGCGGAGAGCTGAGCCGGAAGGAAGGCTGGCAGCCCTGCCCGGTGCCGCCGGGACATGGCGCAACACTGGCGGTATCGAGAGGAGCGGCCGGAAAGGCTTCGGCCCGCCCCGGCATCACGCGGGGGCGGGCCGGAATGCTGCTGGCCTGTCGTCAGCGCGCCGCCAGGAGCGCCCGCAGGTGGCGCGCCCGCTCGGGCGAACGCAACTGGCGCAGCGCCTTGGCCTCGATCTGACGGATCCGCTCGCGGGTGACGTCGAACTGCTGGCCGATCTCCTCGAGCGTATGTTCACGCTCGCAGCCGATGCCGAACCGCAGCCGGATCACCTTTTCTTCCTTCGGAGACAGGGTCTTGAGGATCGCTGCCGTCTCTTCGCGGATGTTGGAGTCGATCACTGTGTCCACCGGCGAGCCCACCCAGCGGTCTTCAATCAGGTCGCCAAGCGCCGATTCGCCGTCGCGGCCCACCGGCGTCTCCAGCGAAACGGGGTCGCGCGAGATCGTCTTCAGCTTCTGGACCTTTTCCACCGGGATGTCCATCCGGCGGCTGATCTCCTCGTTGGTCGGGGTGCGGCCCAGTTCCTTCTCCAGCTCGCGCGTGGCGCGCAGGAACTTGTTCATCGACTCGTTCATGTGCACCGGGATGCGGATGGTGCGCGACTGGTCGGCGATGGCGCGCGTGATCGCCTGCCGGATCCACCACGTGGCATAGGTCGAGAACTTGTAGCCGCGGCGGTATTCGAACTTGTCCGCCGCCCGCATCAGGCCGATGTTGCCTTCCTGGATCAGGTCCAGCAGGTGCAGGCCGCGGTTGACGTACTTCTTGGCCACCGAGACCACCAGGCGGAGGTTGGCTTCCACCAGGTCCTTCTTGGCGCGCTCGGCCTCCTGCTCACCCTGCCGGATGTCGGCCAGCGACTTCTTCAGTTCGGCATGGGTGGCGCCGGCCTGCATCTCCCGGCGCTTGATCTCCCGTTTGATCTCCCGGATGCGCGCCTGGTTGGCCGCGCGGTTCGATTCCAGTTGCGCCAGCTCGGCATCCAGTTGGTTCAGCTCCTCCACGGCCTCTTCGATGGCCGTCGAGAATTGCCGCCACCTGGAGGGCAGCCATGGCAGGCTGCGGATGGCCCGCGAGGTCTCCACACGAGCCCGGTAGTACTTCCACAGCGCCTTCTTCTGCGCCTTCTTGTTGGCTGCCGGCCCTGCCGCCAGCTTCTCGCGGAGTTGCTCCTGCTTGCGGAACAGCGCGACGAAGTTCTCGAACTGTTCCCTGACTTCCCGCAGCCGCTTTTCATGCGCGGGCATGCCCTCTTCCACCTCGCCCAGGTCGACCAGCGACTCCGGACTCAGCTCGCCAGAACGCACCCGCTCGGCCAGTTCCAGCACCTGATGCTGAACCAGCAGCGACCGGCTGGCCGCCTTCTGCATACGGAGCTTGCCCTGCTCCATCCGGCGGGCCAGCGTGACTTCACCCTCCCGCGTCAGCAGCGGGACCGCGCCCATTTCGCGCAGATACACGCGGACCGGGTCGTCGGTGTAAATCGACTCCTCCGCCGGCTGCGCTGCGGCGAATTCGTCTTCCTGGACGTCCTCGGGATGAAAGAAATTGGTTTCCTCGTCGAATGGCAGGCCGAGCGTCTCGGCCGCATCCGTCAAGAACTGATCTTCAAAGTGATCCACTGGCTGCAAACCTCCAGGTTCGAACAGAGAACTGCGCCTGCGCGTCTGCTGCCCGATCCCAATCCAAATGCCAACTGCCCTCAGAAGAGCCTGCGAGTGCCGGTTGCCTCCACTGCGCGATGCCTTGCGCGTGTGCCACGGCGCCCGAGCCCTGTTTCACCGGCTCAATCCTGATTCCTGCGTCTGCATAGCTCCGCCCTGTCGCTTCTCGTTGAGGGCACAAACTGCCTCTCTGGTTTCGGGTTGATCATATCGTCGGCGGATGGGAAGACGCGCCCAATCAGGATACCACAAAATTGCGATCTTGTTAAGCTCCCATTCTGTTGGATGCCGCAGACGGCGATTCGTTACACCTTCCTCCCCCCCAGGCTGCCCCGCCGCCGCTGACCGTGGTGATTCAGCTACGCTTCTTCCGGATCAAGTCCTTGATTTCACTAAGAAAAGCTTCCACGTCCTGAAAGTCCCGATACACTGACGCGAACCGCACATAGGCGATCTTGTCCAAGGCCAGCAAGCGCCGCGTCAAGTACTCTCCTATTTCTGACGTAGTCATCTCCCGGTCCGGCCGGTCCACCAGCATCCCCTCCACCTCGTCCACCAGCTCCGCCAGAGTCGACATCGGAATCGGACGCTTCTCGCAGGCTTTCAACAACCCATTCAGTACCTTCTGGCGGTCGAACTTCTCCCTCCTGCCGTCCTTTTTCACCACCATGTATGGCACTTCATCAATTCTTTCATATGTAGTAAAACGGCGGCCGCACTGGAGACACTCGCGCCTCCGGCGGATGACGTCGCCTTCCTTGCTCTCCCGCGAATCGATCACGCGGTCTTCCTTGAACCCGCAGAATGGACAATTCATGACACCGGCTCGGCCTCCAGATGAGTCAGTTGGCGCCACCGCAGCCCTTCCCGGATCGCAAGCACCGCGCCCAGGGGAACGGCGCTGGCCACAGCGATCACCCAGTTCAACAGTGCCAGGCTGGTGGCGGTTTCCAGAGAGACGCGGAACAGCTCGGTCGTGACAAGGATCGATGCCACCTGGAAGCCGCCTCCCAGCCCCGGCACCTGTACAACGCTGCCGATGGCGACGAAGCCGATGTAGGCCAGCACCTGGCTGGGCGCGAGGCTGGCGGTCTCCGGGAAGGCGCGGAACATCATGTCGAAGCAGACGTAAATGACCGCCCATTCCACCACGCTCCACCACAACAGGCGGGCGATCGCGCTGCCTGAGCGGGCGGCCCGCAACCCGTCCAGAGCGGAGCGCACGAGCCGGGCGGCCCGTTCCTGGCGATGTTGGTTCAGGAACCCTAGCGCGTCGATGATGCGGTGCTCGAACCTGGGCGCAAAGTGCTGGAGCAGGATGAGAGCGCCAAGGCACATCGATCCGGTGATGCCGATGATCCACCCGCCCTGAGCCACCAGCCACCGCAACTCCGGCCCAGCCGAGGGGTGGATCCGGATCGAAGACGCCAGGGCGTAGCCGAAGAACGCCAGGATCAGCAGCGTATCGTAGATCCGCTCCAGCACCAGGGCGGCTATCTGCGATGCAAAAGAGGCCCCGGTAGAGCGGGCAATGAGCCACGGCCGGACGATCTCTCCCGCTCGTCCAAACAGGTACACCGCCGAAAAGCCCACGATGGTGCCTGACAACACATCGCGATACCGCGCCTGCGGCGCCAGCGGGCGCAGCATGACCATCCAGCGGACCGTCCGCCCGAGGTACGACAGCACGCCTGCGGCCCACGCCGCAGCCATCCAGCCCCAATGCACTGTCCGGAAAGAAGAGGCGAACTCGGCGAGGTCGAACCCCGTCTGGCGGCCCCGCCAGACAAGAAAGCCCACGGCGGCCAACAACACCAGCGAGGAGATCCAGAAGCCGCGGCTCAGGAGGCGGCGCGGCTTTCTGGAGGAATTGGGCGGCGTATCTTGCACGTTGGACCGTTCCCGGCGAGGAGGTTCCTCATTTTCCACTAAAATAGGAGCCGGTCCCGATGGCCCTCGCCAAGGTTGAACTTTTCATGATAAACCCGCGTTGTACAGATAGGAAGCCGCGAGGGGCGGCCTCCAGCGCGTGGCGGGCAGCCGGCCCCGGAAGAGAGATCCACGGCAATGGCAGCGGGCACACAGGTCTGGGTCAGGACGCACGGCGGGGCCGCCGCGATGAGGCCACTGCCGGCCGCAGTCTGGAACGGGAGCAGCCCGGCCGTGCTCGATGTTGATGCCGAAAGCCAGCTCGTGGCTCGCTGCCTGGATGGCGACGAGAGCGCATGGGAGGATCTTGTCCGCACTTACACCCGGCGCGTTTACTCCATCTGCTACCGTTTCACAGGCCGCGAGAGCGAGGCGCAGGACCTCACCCAGGAGGTCTTCCTCAAGGTTTTCCGCAACGTCCGCAGCTTCCGCTCCGGCGAAGGCTCTTTCGGCGTCTGGCTGGCCCGGCTGACGCGCAACCTGCTCATCGATCATTACCGGCGCTCCAAGAATGACCGTGTCACGGCGTCGATTGAAGAGCAGCTCCCGATGCTGGAAGAAAAAGCGGCCATCGAGGGGCGCACCGAAGCCGCTCTGGCCGGCCGCGAGGCCAGCGAAGCTCTCCAGAAGGCGTTGGCGAAGCTGACGCCGGACCTGCGCGAGACGGTCATCCTGCGCGACATCGAGGGACTGGAGTACCGGGAGATCGCGCAGGTGCTCGGGGTGCCGGAGGGCACCGTGAAGTCGAGGCTCAACCGGGGCCGCAGCGAACTGGCGCGCGCGTTGCGCCAGATGAGGGTCGTGCCATGAGATGCAGCGATCTCGAGGCCCTGATCTGCGATTACGTCGACGGCACGCTCGCCCCGGCGGAGCGGGCGACTGTGGAACTGCACCTGACGTCCTGCCCGTCCTGCCGCGCGCTGGTCGAAGACGCCCGTTCCGCTGTCTCCTTCATCGAGAAGACAGCCGGGGTGGAGCCGCCGCCCGCGCTGGTCAACCATCTGTTGTTCGAGGTCCGGCAGGGAGCCCTGCGTCCTGTGCGGGAGCGCGGCGGCTGGCTGGCGCGGCTCCTGGAACCCGTCCTTCAGCCCCGCTTCGCCATGGGCATGGCCATGACCATTCTCAGCTTCGCCATGCTGGCGCGGTTCGCCGGCGTGCCGGTGCGCCAACTGCGGATCACGGACCTGGAGCCGGCCAAAGTCTGGATGGCCGCCGAGGACAGGGTCTGGCGCGTCTGGGACCGCGCCAAGAAATACTACGAGAGCCTCCGGCTGGTGTACGAGATCCAGCAGACGCTGAAAGAGTGGACGGAGGAGCCTGCCGTCCCGGCTGAGCAGCCGCAGAAACAGACCAGGCCCGGCGCGTCCGAACGCGCGCCCGCGGGGAGTGGAATCGACTGGAGCGCGCCCGCGCAGATCGAGCCGCCCGGGAAGGGGAAGAAACGATGACTGAAAATACCCAGCAGAAGCCTGTCGCCGCCTACTGCCGCGTGTGCGGCGTGGCGCTGGCCGAGGACGAGGTCCGTCTCGCTCAGGGAACGGTGTACTGCGCCTCCCATGTGCCAGCCCCGCAGGCGCAGCCGGCGCCGTTGCCGGTCAATCCCGGCGTCTCGCCCGGACTGGCCTTCATTCTGGGGCTCATTCCGGGTGTCGGCGCCATCTATAACGGCCAGTACGCCAAAGGTGTCGTTCACGTGCTGATCCTCGGATTGCTGATCAGCATCACTTCCAGCGACGCCGCCGGCGGGCTGGAGCCGCTGTTCGGACTCCTGATCAGCGTGTTCTGGTTCTACATGGCGTTCGAGGCCTACCACACCGCCCGCCGGCGCATGCTGGGCGAGCCGGTAGACGAGTTCTCGTCCCTGGTTGACCTGCGCGGAGGCAGGCGCGCCCCGGTGCTGCCCGTCGCGCTCATCGTGCTGGGCGCGCTGTTCCTCCTGAACAACCTGGAGATTCTCCGCCTTCGGGATCTGCTGCGCTATTGGCCCGTCCTTCTGATCCTCGCCGGCGCCTGGATGCTCTATGAACAGGTGAGCGGGATGCGTCCGGGCGGCGGCGCGGAGGGCAAGAGCGGCGAGACGAGTGGAGGTGGACAATGAACCGCAGCGCGGAACTGATGCGCGCCATCCGCGGCCCGGTGCTGCTGATCACCCTGGGAGCGCTGCTGCTGGCGGACCACTTTTCGGGCGTGCCGGTCACCAAGACCTGGCCGGTCCTGCTGATCGTTTTCGGCGTGATGAAGCTGCTCGAACGCACCGCCGCAGCGCCGGGCGCCGGCGGCGAGGCGCATTACCAGGGGTGAGGAGGAAGGCATGAGGAGAGGATCGCTGGTCGGCCCGCTGCTGCTGATTCTCATCGGCGTCGTGTTCCTGCTGCGGAACATCCGGCCCGATCTGCCGCTGCTCGAACTGTTCGTCAACTGGTGGCCCGCCGTCCTGATTGCGTGGGGCGCGTTGAGGATTGTCGAGCTCGTGGTGAGCTACTCGCGCCAGCGCCCGTTGCCGCGGGCGGGGGTGTCCGGCGGCGAATGGGCGCTGATCATCCTGATCACCATCGCCAGCATGTCGATCTGGAGCGCCAGGCGGTGGTCGCACGAGCTTCCCGGGAAGATCCGCATCGGCGGCGTCGAGGTCTTCGGCGAAGCGTTCGATTATCCGGCGTCCGATCAGACGGTTGCCGCCGCCCCGCAAGGCCGGATCGTGATCGAGAACGCCCGCGGCAACACGCGCGTCACCGGCGCCGGGAGCGGCGAAGTGAAGGTCTCGGCCCGCAAGTCGGTGCGTGCGCTCGACCGCGAGACCGCCGACCGCGCCGCCGCCTCTGCCGAAGTGGCGGTGAAGCGCGAGGGTGACGCGGTTCGCATCGTGCACGGCCGGGATGCGTCTGAAGGCGCGCGCGTCAGCGTCGATCTGGAGATCAGCGCCCCGCGCGGCTCGAGCATCGAGTTTCGCGGCAAATATGGCGATCTTGAGGTCAAGGACATCGACGGCGAAGTCATCTGCGACTCCGACAACGCCGGCGTCCGGCTCGAATCCATCGGCGGGCGCGCCCGCATCGGCCTCCGCCGCAGCGACATCATCCGCGCCCTGAAAGTGAAGGGCGACATCGAGATCAAAGGCCGCGGCCGCGACATCGAGATCGAGGACGCCGCCGGCGGCGTGTCTATCGAGGGCTCCTGGTCCGGCGAAACCATCCTCCGCCGCGTCGCCCGCGCCGTCCGCTTTGAGAGCAGCCGCACGGAGATCCGCGCGGGCTCCGTGCCGGGCGAGATGCGCCTCAGTCTCAGCCAGTTGAGCCTCACCCACGTCCTCGGTCCGCTCTCCATCCGCGCCGAAACGAAGGACGTGCAGCTCGCCGATGTCACCGGCGCCCTCACGCTCGATGTCGACCGCGGCGACGTCGAGATCCGCCAGCCGCGCACCGATTTCGGCCGCATCGAGGTCAAGACAGGCAGCGGCGACGTCGAACTGGCCCTGCCGCCGGACGCGCGCTTCTCCCTCACCGCCTCCACCGGCCGCGGCGAGGCGGTGAACGACTTCGACCCGCGGCTCAGGGTAAAGCAGGACGAGGGCAAGGCTTCCATCACCGGCAGCACCGGCGCCGGACCGGAAATCCGCCTGGAAACGAACCGCGGCCGCGCGATCATCCGCAGGCTGACGCCCGCCGAGATCTCTTCGCTCCTTGGCCGCGCGCCCAAGGCGCCGCCGCCGCCCGAGCCGCCCAGGGCGGTCAATCAGTAGAGCCGCTACGGCGGCGGCCCTGCGGCGCGCGCACCAGCATCAGCCGCACGTCCATCACATTCGTGCCGGTGGGGCCGGTCATCACCAGGTCGCCCAGCGGCTCGAAGAAGTGGTACGAGTCGTTCTGCGCCAGCGCCCGCCGCGCGTCCAACCCCAGTTGCGCGGCGCGGGCCAGGGTTGTTCCGTCGGCCATCGCTCCGGCGGCATCCGTGGGGCCGTCCGTGCCATCGGTGCCCGCGCTGAAGGCGAGCACGCCCGGCAGCCCTTCCAGCACGATCGCCGCTGCCAGAGCGAACTCCTGATTCCTGCCGCCCAACCCCTGGCCGCGCAGCGTCACCGTCGTCTCGCCGCCGGAAATCACACACACCGGCGGGCGCGCCGGCCGCCCCGTGGTTACGATCTCGCGCGCGATGGCTGCATGCATGCCCGCGATGTCGCGCGTCTCGCCTTCGATGGTGGTTGACAGCACCAGCGGACGGTAGCCCAGTTCGCGCGCCCTGCGCGCCGCCGCATCCACGGCGAGGCGGTTCGATCCGACGATCACGTTTCGCGTCCGCAGGAAGCAGGGATCGCCGGGCTTGGGCGTCTCCGCCATCCGTCCGGCCAGCCCTTCCTCCAGCAGCCGCCGCGCCCGCGCGGGGATCTTCTCCTGCAATCCGTATTTCTCGATCACCGCCCATGCCGTGGCGAAAGTCGAGGTGTCCGGCGCCGCCGGTCCCGAGCCGATCACATCCAGCGGGTCTCCCACCACGTCGGAGAGCAATAACGCCAGCACGTGCGCCGGATGCGCCAGCCGAGCCAGCTTTCCGCCCTTGATCGCGGAAAGATGCTTCCGCACAGCGTTGATCTCATGAATCGTGGCGCCGCAGGCCAGCAGCAGCCGGGTGGTCTCCTGCTTTTCTTCGAGCGTCAGCGGCTCCAGCGGCAGCGGCAGCAGCGCCGAGCCTCCGCCGCTGATCAGGCACAGCAACAGGTCTCCCTCCTGAGCCTGCGCGGCAATCTCCGCGATGCGGCGCGCGCCCTCCACGCCGCGCGCGTCCGGCACGGGATGGCTGGCTTCGTGCAGCGTGATGCGCTTCAGCGGCGCCAGATGCCCGTCCTTGGTGTTGATCCAGCCGCCGTGGATCCGCCGGCCCAGCGCCTGCTCGGCTGCCTGCGCCATCGCCGCCGACGCCTTGCCCGCGCCCACAACAAAGATACGCCGGTAGCGCGACAGGTCCTGCTTTTCGAGCGCCGCCTTCACCGTCCGGCGCGGATCGGCCGCCTGCACGGCGGCGCGGAAGATGGAAAGCGCGTGGCGCCGCAACAGTCTTTCGCTCTGCATGATGGATCGCCTCAGAAGATTGGCAGTTGGAGGATCTTCTCCACCGCCTCGGCCGAGCCGCCCGGCCCGATCTCGATCCGGTAGTCGGCCTTTTCGTAGGCCGCGCGGCGCGTCTGATACAACTGTTCGAACTTCTCCGGATCGCGCGCCAGCGGCCGCGTTTCGGAGTGCGCGATCCGCGCGCGGATCATCTCCAGCGGCGCATCCAGCCAGATCGAGATCCCATTGTTCCCCATCAACTCGGCGTTGCGCGGCTGCGCGAAACAGCCGCCGCCCACCGCCAGCACCCACGGCACTCCGTGCGCGATGTCGGCCACGCGTTTCTTCAGCGCTTCGTGCTCGATCCTGCGGAACTCCTCCTCGCCCAGCCGGTCGAAAATTTCATTGATGGTCATCTGCTGCCGCGACTCGATGTCTTCATCGAGATCCGCGAAGCGCCATCCCAGCCGCCGCGCCAGCGCGCGTCCCACCGTCGTCTTGCCGCAGCCCATGAAGCCGACCAGGTAAATGCCCGGCGTGCGCTTCAGCTTCAGGATCATGAAACGCGATCCCTTCCGCGGGCCTGCCGCGGGCCAGAGGCCGCGCGGCCCGTCCGGCGCTGTTCTCCGTTTGCATGCATGAGCGGGCTCATCCGTCCGTATGAGCCATAATACAAGCATGCCGGAGGAGATGCTGCCGCTGTTTCCGCTGGAGACCGTGCTCCTCCCGCATTGCGAGCTGCGCCTCCATATTTTCGAAGACCGCTACAAAGAGATGATCGGCGAATGCCTGGAGCGCCGCCAGGAGTTCGGCGTCGTGCAGGCGCGCGGCGGCGGGCTGATGCGCATCGGCTGCACCGCTTCCATCGAAGAAGTCCTGCGCAAGTACGAAGACGGGCGCATGGACATCGTCACCATTGGCAGGCGGCGCTTCGCGCTCGAGGAAGTCACCGGCGGACGCAGCTTCCTGCGCGGCAAAGCGCAGTTCTTCGGCGACGTGGATGAAGCCCGGCCGGACCGTGAACTGGTCATGGAGGCTCTCGCCGCCTGGCTGGATCTGGTGAAGGCCAAGAACGCCGAAGCCGAACCGCCCGATCTCGATCACGCCCAGCTCAGCTTCCTCCTGGCCGACATCTCCCAGGACCTGCATTTCCGCCAGCGGCTGCTGGAAATGCAAAGCGAGCGCGAGCGGCTGGAGTTCGTCCGCGATCACCTGCGGCGGCAACTCGAGAAAGAGCACATCCGGGCCGCCATGGAGAAGGTGATCCGCTCCAACGGCCACGGCCGGCATCTGTATTCGAAGCCCGAATAGACCGTCCCGCTCATGCACGGCCCGCAATTCCTGCTCATCGATGCCGACGACACGCTGTGGGAGAACAACATCTATTTCGAGCAGGCATTCGACGAGTTTGTCCAATTCCTGGATCACTCCAGCCTGAAGCCCGCGGAAATCCGCGCCGTGCTCGACGAAATCGAGCTGGCCAACAGCCGTGTGCACGGTTACGGGTCACTGAACTTCGGCCGCAATCTGCAGCAGTGTTACGCGCGCCTGGCCGAGCGTGAGATCCGTCCCGAGGACTTGGAGACCGTCAAGAGCTTCGCCCTGCGGATCCTCGAGCAGCCGCTGGTGCTGATCGAGGGAGTGGAGGAGACGCTCGCGGACCTCAGCGCCCGCCATGACCTCACGCTCTTCACCAAGGGCCACCCGGACGAGCAGCGCATGAAAATCGAGCGCTCGGGGCTGGGCCGCTACTTCCAGCACACGGCTATCGTGAAGGAGAAGGACCGCGCCTCCTACGAAGCCCTGGCGCGGGAGCGAGGGCTCGATCCCGCGCGGACATGGATGATCGGCAACTCGCCCAGGTCCGACATCAATCCCGCGCTCGAAGCCGGGCTCAACGCCGTCTTCGTCCCCCACGCGCGCACGTGGACGTTGGAACGGACGCGCCTTCGCCGGCCGGGGCCGGGCCGCCTCATCGTCGTCGAGCGGTTCTCCGATCTGCGCGAACTGTTTTGAAGCTCTATTCGCCCGCCTGCTGCTGCGCCGAAGCGCTCTCGTTCGGCGACCAGAGCGCTTCCTCCACCCCAAGCTGCACGTTGGCCCAGCGGCTCCACACAAACAGCGCGTCGCTCAGCCGGTTCAGATAACGCAGATTCACGCCGTCGATCCGCTCCCGCCGCGCCGCCGTCACCAGCAGCCTCTCGGCGCGGCGGCAGACCGTGCGGCAGATGTGCAGCTCCACGGCGAGCCGCGACCCGCCGGGGAGCACGAAGCTGCGGAGCGGCGGCAGCACGGCATTGGCGCGGTCGATGTCGCGCTCGAGCGCGGCAACGTCATCTTCCGTGATCCGCGCCTGCCTCGGATGGACGCGCTCCGGCGTCGTCGCCAGGATCGCGCCGAGGTTGAACAGCTCGTGCTGCACGCGCCTGAGCGTCCGCGCCAGCTCTCCCAGCGCCGGCGCGCCCTGCGCGAGCTCCGACGCCGTCAGCGCCGCCGCTCCGATGAAAGCATTCAGCTCGTCCACCGTGCCATAGCACTCGATGCGGGGGGCGTCCTTCGGCACGCGCTCCCCGCTGGCCAGCAGAGTCTCGCCCGCATCGCCGGTCTTTGTGTAGATACGGTTCAGCGCCAGGCGCGGCTCGTCAAACGGGCGGGATTCTGCCATAGGGGATCTGCTTTCATTGTAGGGATCCGCCCCTCAGCGCTGGAGCAGCGGCTCGAGATGACGGAACACGAGCTCGGCCACCTTGCGGCAGCCGGCGGCATTGGGGTGGAGCGCGTCCGGCTGCATCAGTTCCGCCTTCATCGCCACTCCTTCCAGGAAGAACGGGATGAGCACTGCGCCGCGCTGCTTCGCCAGCTCGCGGAAGATGCGCTCGAAGTCGCGCACGTATTGCGCGCCGTAGTTGCGCGGCAGCGTCATTCCGGCCAGGATCACCTTGGCGCCCTCGCCCTGGAACGAGTTGATCATCAGATCGAGGTTCGCGCGCGTCCGCTCCAGCGGCAGTCCGCGCAGCCCGTCGTTGGCTCCCAGCTCGAGAATCACCACCCTGGGCTTCAACAGCAGCGCGGCGTCGAGCCGCGAGACCCCGCCGTCGGTTGTGTCGCCCGAGATTCCCATGTTGGCCACGCGGTACGCGTAGCCCCGCTCATCGAGCAGCCGCTGCAAGTGGTCCGGGTAGCTCTCGCCCGGCTCGACGCCGTGGCCCGCCGTCAGGCTGTCGCCGAAAGCCAGGATCACCGGCCGCGGATCGGCTTTCTCTTCCCGGGCCGCTGCCGGCGCCGGAGAGGCCGCTGGGGCGGGCTGCCGCGCGTCAGGCGCGGGACGGCTGCACGCTGCCAGCAGGAGCAGCCCAAGAAACCAACAGCGGCGGCGCATCTCTTGCCATCATAAAGGACAGAGTTGAACGCAGAATGACGGCCCCCGTTCTTTCCCTCCGCGAGGTCACGAAAATCATCGACACCGGCACCCACCGCGTGGAGATCCTGAAGGGGATCAGCTTCGACATCGACCGGGGCGAATTCGTCGCCGTCATGGGCGCTTCCGGCTCCGGCAAGTCCACGCTGCTGGGCCTGGTCGCCGGACTCGATACGCCCACTTCCGGTTCCATCCTGATCGAAGGCGAGGAGATTTCAAGGCTCGGCGAGGACGCTCTCGCCGTGCTCCGCGGCCGCAAGATCGGCTTCGTCTTCCAGAGCTACCAGCTCATCCCCACGCTGACGGCGGAAGAAAACGTCCTGCTGCCCGCCGAACTCGCCGGGGAGGATCTCGGCGCGGCGCAAGAGCGGGCGCGGGACCTGCTGAAAACCGTCGGGCTGGAAGAGCGCCTCGATCACTACCCCGTGCAACTGTCCGGCGGCGAGCAGCAGCGCGTCGCGCTCGCGCGCGCCTTCATCCGCAAGCCGCCGCTCCTGCTGGCTGACGAACCCACGGGCAACCTCGACTCGGTCAACGGCAAGCACGTGCTGGAACTGCTGCTGTCGCTGAACCGCCGGGAAGGCGCTACGCTCGTGCTCGTCACCCATGACCGGGAACTCGCTGCCCACGCCACGCGCATCATCACACTGCGGGATGGCCGGATTCTCAGCGACGAACGGCGGGCCGCGGCATGACGCTCTTCCTTTCTCCCGCATGGCGCATGGCGTGGCGCGAAGCCCGCGCCGCCGCCCCCAAGTTTCTCTTCGTCGTCTTCGGCGTCGCCGCCGGCGTCGGCGCGCTCACCGGCGTGCGCGGCTTCTCGGCCGCCTTCCATGATTCGCTCAGGAAGGAAGCGCGCACGCTGATGGCCGCCGACCTGCTGATCCGCCAGTTTGCCGAGCCCACCGAAGAGCAGGAAAAGGTCATCGCGCAATGGCAGCAGCGCGGCGCGCGCCTGTCGCGCATCACCGAAACTGTTTCCATGATGGCGGGCGGCCCCGACGAGCCGCCCGTGCTGGTCAGCGTGAAGGCCGTCGATCCTGCCACATATCCCTTCTATGGGCGCGTCCGGCTCGAGCCTGATGCGCCGCTGCCGGCCGCGCTGAACGCCGAAACCATCGCCGTCAGCGACGACCTCATGCTGCGGCTGAATCTCGAGCCCGGCTCGCGCGTGCGCCTTGGCGATGCCGAATTCCGCGTCTGGGGCGTGGTGCGGCTGGAGCCGGACCGCATGACCGGATCGCTCAACGTCGGCCCGCGCGTCATGATCACGCGCGAGGGACTTCAGCGCACGGGCCTGCTGGTGTTCGGCTCGCGCGCCTCGCAGCGGCTGCTGTGGAAGCTCCCCGCCCAGGGCGTGCGCATCGAAGAGCTGCGCGGCGCGATGCGGCAGGCCTTCCGCGAGGCCCTCATTACGGACTACCGCGAGACGCATCCGTTCATCACCCGGGCGCTGGACCGCGCCACCACGTTCCTGAGCCTCGTCTCGATGATCGCCCTCATCGTCGGCGCGCTCGGCGTGGCCATGGCCATCCACTCGCACATCCAGCAGCGGCTGGACACGATCGCCATCATGAAGTGCATCGGAGCGCGCTCGGCGCAGATCATGCGCATCTACACGTTGCAGGCCGTGCTGCTGGCTCTGGCCGGCGGCATCGCCGGCCTCGCCGTCGGCGCGGCCGTGCAGTGGGCCTTCCCGCTGCTGCTGCGCCGCTACTTCCAGTTCGAAAACATCGCCTGGAGCGGCGCGTTCGCGCTGGAAGGCATTGGAGCGGGTCTGATGGTGGCGCTGCTGTTCACCGTGCCTCCGCTGCTGGCCATCCGCGATGTGAAACCCGCGCTCATCTTCCGCCGCGAGATGCCGGAGGTGAAGCCGGCGCTGCGCCTGCGGCTGCGCAGGCTGTCGCCGTCCATCGCGTCCGGCGCGCTGATCCTCGCAGGCCTGGGCGCGATGGCCGCCTGGCTCGCCGGTTCGGTGAAGGTGGGAGCATGGTTCGCAGGCGGGCTTGCCGCAGCGCTGGCGCTGCTCGGCGGCATCGCCTGGCTGCTGCTCCGCGGGCTCCGCTGGCTGATGGCGCATGCGCCTGTCCGGCTCCCGCTGTGGCTCCGGCACGGCATGGCCAACCTCTACCGCCCCGGCAACCACGCCGCCAGCATCCTGGTCTCGCTCGGCGTCGGCGTGATGTTCACGCTCACCGTGTACCTGGTGCAGAACTCTCTGCTCAAGGAAGTCATGGTGGCCATGCCGAAAGGCGCGCCAAACGTGTTCCTGATCAACATCACCCCGCGCGACGTGGAAGCCGTGCGCAGTTTCCTCGCCTCGCGGCAGGAAATCGAGGGGCGCGCGCAACTGGTTCCCACCGTGGCGGTTCGGCTCGAGAAGGTGAACGGCACGCCGCTCGACCAGTTGCCTCCCCCGCCGGGCGAAGAGCGGCGCAGGCGGCGCAATTTTACCCGCCAGGTGACGTGGATGGAGCAAATGCCGGAAGATCTGCGCATCGTCCGCGGCGCGTGGTGGAAAGACGGGCGCGCAGACTCTCTGTTGAGCGTGGACGAGAACACGGCGAAGCGCTGGGGCATCGAACCCGGCGCAATGCTGGAATGGAGCGCCGCGGGCCGGAGTTTCACGGTGCCCGTGGCCGCCATCCACCGCTTCGAGAGCGTCCGCCGCGGCGCCAGCGACGAGTTCGTCTTCACCGAGAAAGCCCTCGCCGGGCTGCCCGTCCAGTATTACGCCACGGCGCGCATCCGCCCGGAACAGGCGGCCGTGTTCATGCGCGACAGCTTCCGGCGCTTCCCTTCAGTCACCGTGATCAACGCCGCCGATGTGGTGAACATCGTGCAGGACGTGGTGGATCAGGTCTCTCTCGTCATCCGCTTCATCGCGGGCTTCGCCATTCTGGCGGGCGCCATCATCCTGGCCTCCACCGTGGCGGGCACGCGCCTGAGGCGGGTGCGCGAATCCGCGGTATTCAAGACGCTCGGCGCGCGCCGCCGCACGCTGGTGTCGATCTTTTCAGTGGAATTCGCCATCCTGGGCGGCGCGGCGGGCTTCCTCGGCGGCGCGCTTGCCACCGTCTTCGCGCGCCTGCTGATGACGCGGCTGCTCGATGCGCGTTTCGATCCCGAGTGGCGCGCCAATCTCGTCACCACGTTGCTCACCATGGCTCTGGCCATCGGCGCAGGCTGGCTGGCGTCGCTGCGCGTGCTCAGCCAGCGGCCGCTGGAAGTGCTGCGCGACGAGTAGCCGTCCTCTTACGATCCCAGCGGCGTCAGGCCCGATTCCATGCGCTTCAACTGCCCGCAGGCGGCATAGATGTCCAGCCCGCGCGGCTTGCGGACGAAACACGGGACGGCGCGCTTCACAATCGCCTGGAACGCCGCCACGCGCTCCGGCGCGGGCGTCTCAAACGGGATGCCCGGCCCGGGGTTCAGGGCGATCAGATTCACCTTGCACCGCAGCGGCGCCAGCATTCTTACGACACGCCGGGCGTCGGCCTCGCTGTCGTTCACGCCCCTGAGCAGGACGTACTCGAACGTCAGCCGCTCCCAGGGGCGCAACGGATATGCGCGGCACGCTTCGATCAGATCGCGCAGGTGGTATTTGCGCGTGATCGGCATCAGTTCGCGGCGCTGCTCCTCGGTGGAGGCGTTCAAGGAAATGGCCAGCCGGGGGCGCGGCTCGGCCTGGCCGAGTTCGGCGATGCGGGGAATGATGCCGGAGGTGGACACGGTGATCCGGCGCGGGCTGATGCCCAGGCCACGGGGGTCGCACAGCAGGCGGGTCGCCTTCAGCACAGCCGCGAGGTTCAGCAGCGGCTCGCCCTGCCCCATCATGACGATGTTGATCCGCTTCTCGCGCGCCCACAGGCCGTTGTCCTGCGCCAGGTGCAACACCTGGCCCACGATCTCGCCCGCCGTGAGGTTCCGCTCCAGCCCCATCAGCGCCGTCAGGCAGAACTTGCAGTCCACCGGGCAGCCGACCTGCGTGGAGATGCAGAGCGTGTCGCGCGCCTCTTCCGGCATGAAGACCGCTTCGACAGTCTTCCCGTCGGCGAGCTTCAGCAGGTAGCGCCGCGTGCCGTCGCGGCTGTCGAAGCGCGCCACCCGTTCCAGATGCCCGGGAGAGCATTCCCCCGCCAACCGTTCCCGCAGCTTCGCCGGGAATTCGGTGATCTCGGCGAAACCGGCCACCCGCCGCCGGTAGAGCGCGTCATAGAGCTGCCGCGCACGGAACGCCGGCTCGCCCTCGGGCAGCACGGCGCGCAGCTCCTCAGCATCCATTCCGATCAACGGGATCACGAAGCCCTCACCCTTCAGTCTACCGGGGTGCTACCGGCCCCAGCCCAGCCACAGCGCTCCCGCGGCGATGGACAGCACCGTCACCGGCGCGCCCACTTTGAAATGCTCCAGGAATCCGATCCGCACCTCCGGCCGCGCCCGCTCCACCACGATCAGGTTGGCCACCGATCCGACCAGCGTGAAGTTGCCCGCCAGCGTCGACGACATCGCCAGCACCAGCCAGCTCAGCGCCGGATCGGCCAGCTTTACGACCACCGGCTTGAACAGCAGTACGGCGGGCACGTTGCTCACCAGGTTCGACGCCGCCGCGGAAAAGAAGCTCAGAACGGCCGGGTTGTCCAGCGGCGTGCCCTCGGCGAAATCCAGCAGCCCGCGCTCCAGCGCCGTCGTCTCGAAGCCGCGCACGACAATGAACAGCCCGGCGAACATCGCCAGCAGCGGCCAGTCGATGTCGTGATACACCTTCTCCGGCTTCACGCGCCGCGTGATCAGCAGCACCGCGCCCGCTACGATCGCCGTCTGCGCCACCGGCCATCCCCGGAAGAAAAAGAACACCATGCCTGCCGAGACCCCCACCGCCTTCCACAGCATCGGGCGGTTCACCCGGATGCGCCCCACGTCGATCCGTTCGAACCTTCCCTCGCGGAACTCCTCCCGGAACGCCGCCACCAGCCCCACCCACGTGAGCACCAGTGAAAAAGCCGCCACTGGCGCGAGCGCCGCCGCGAACCGCGGATACGGGATGCCGGACATCGCGCCGATCATCATGTTCTGCGGGTTGCCTGTGATCGCCGCCACGCTCCCCGCATTGGCCGCCAGCGCCACGGCCAGCAGGTACGGCACGGGATTGCGGCGCAGAGACAGCGTCACCTGCGCCACCAGCGGCGTCAGCACGATGCACATTGTGTCGTTCACGAACAGCGCCGACAGCACGCCCGAGACGGCAACGATCCCTGCCAGCAGCGTTTTCGGGCTGTGCGCATGCTCCACCACGCGCGCCGCTACCAGCCGGAAGAAGCCCGACAGGTGCAGGTTCGCCACCACAATCATCATGCCGAGCAGCAGAACGATGGTGCTCCAGTCCACCGCCCGGAGCGCTTCATCGAACCGCAGCGTGCCGCTGGCCACCATCAGGCTCGCCCCGATGATGGCGGCGCCCGTGCGGTCGATGCGGAGGCCCGGGAAGCGGCCAATGGCCAGAACCAGATAGGTGGCGGCGAAGATCAGCGTGGCGGCCACTGCTTTCCCATTATGCGGCCGGGAGCCGGCCTGCGCCGGATGAGACAATAAAAGGCAGGCCATCCTGGCGAACCAACCGAATGCGCTTTTCCTGTCCTGAGCGAACCATAGAGGTCTCGAGGCTGCCCAACGGCATCACCGTGATCACGGAGAAAGTAGACTCCGTCCGCAGCGTTGCCACAGGCATCTGGGTCGAAGCCGGTTCCCGCTACGAGGAGCCGCAGGAGAGCGGGATCTCGCATTTCATCGAACATATGCTGTTCCAGGGCGCCGAAACGCGTTCCGCCCAGGATCTCGCCCGCCAGATGGACGCGCTTGGCGGCGTCAGCGACGCCTTCACCGGCCGCGAGCTGGTCTGCTACAGCTTCAAGGTTCTCGATGAAAACCTGCCGGAAGCGCTGGAAATTCACGCCGATCTCGTGCTGCGCCCGCGGTTCGACGAAGAGGCGATTGAAAAGGAAAAAGGCGTCATCCTGGAAGAGCTCAAGATGGAGACCGACAACCCCGAGACGTATCTCTCAGACGTCTTCGTCCGGCATTTCTGGAAGCGCCACCCGCTCGGCCGGGCCATCATCGGCACAAAGAAGACCATCCGCTCTTTCACGCGCGATCAGATCCGCAGCTTCCACCAGCGCTACTACCGGCCCGAAAACCTGACGCTGGCCGCCGCGGGGCGGGTGGAGCATGAGCGTTTCCTGGACCTGGCCGGGCGGCTGTTCGGCGACCTGCCGCCCGGAGGCAGCCGGCCCAAGGCGCGGCCTCCGCAGCCGGACGCTCCGCTGATCCTCAAGAGCCGCCGGAGCCTCCAGCAGGTTCATCTCTGCCTCGGAGCGCCCGCAGTCACCGCCCGCGATCCGCGCACTTATACGGCCTTCCTCCTGAACATGATTCTTGGCGCCACCATCAGCTCACGCCTGTTCCAGAACATCCGCGAGCGCCAGGGGCTGGCCTACTCGATCTTTTCCGACATCGCCCAGTACCTGGACGCCGGCTGGCTGGGCATCTATGCCGGGGCTTCCCCGGAATCGGCGCGCCGGCTTCTCCACAGCGTCATGGACGAACTGCGGCGCCTGAAAGACGAGCCGGTGCCGGAGGATGAGCTGCGGCACGCCCGGCAATCGGCCAAGAGCGCCATGCTGCTTTCTCTCGATTCCATGGAGTCTCGTATGTCGAGTCTCGCCCGGCAGTGGCTCACCTACGGGCGTTTCTACAGCCTGGAAGAAGTGGCCGCGGCGGTGGACCGCGTTTCCGCGGCTGACGTGCAGGCTCTCGCCCGGGAAATGTTCGCTCCCGGCCGGATCGGCCTCGCCCTGCTCGGGCGCGTCGAGGAAGCGCGCATCGGACCCGGCGATTTAGAGTGTTAGGTGATGCCGCCCGCCGCCGGCGCCCTGCTGTTGTGTCTCGCCCTCTCCGCGGCTGCCGCCGACTTCGGCGCGCTGAAGCCCCGGGGCTACGTGAACGACTTTGCCGGAGTGCTGCGCCCGGAGGCGGCCGACGAACTGAATGAGGCCTGTGCGCGGGTGGAGAAAGCCACGGGCGTTCAGATGGCGCTGGTCATTCTGCCCTCGCTCGAAGGCGAACCGATCGAGGATGTGGCGAACCTGCTGTTCCGCAAATGGGGCGTCGGCCAGAAGCAGAACAACGAAGGACTGTTGCTGCTCGTCTCTGTCCGCGACCGCCGCACGCGGCTCGAAGTCGGCTACGGGCTGGAGCCGGTGATTCCCGACGGCTATGCAGGCTGGATCCTGCGGGAGATGCGGCCCTCGCTGCGGGCGGGCGATTATCGCGGCGCCCTGCTGGCCGCCGTGGACTCCCTGGCTGTGCGGATCGCAGAGGCCAAGGGCGTCCGGATCCCCGCCGCCGGAAGCCGCCGCCCCGCCTCCCCGCCCGAGGCCGCTATCCCCTGGTGGCTGGCTGCCGCCGGCGGCCTGGGCTTCCTGCTCTTTATCTCCGCTCTGGCCCGCGCACAGCGCACCGCGCGCCGCCGCCGCTACTATGGCGACATGCCCGCCGCTGTCTGGCTGCCGATGCTCTGGCACGATGCCGGCTTCCCTACGCGCTCCAGCGGCGGCTTCGGGGGTTTCGATTCCGGGGACAGCTTCGGCGGGTTCGGCGGCGGAGATTCGGGCGGCGGGGGCGCTTCCAGCGACTGGTAGGACGGTACGGTCATGACGCAGGAGATCGTGGACAAGCTGCTCGAGGAGCTGGTGGGAAGGCTTGAGAAAGCCTACGGCCGGGAGTTGCTCTCCGTCATTCTTTACGGCTCCGCCGCGGCGGGCGACTGGCACCCCGGCTACTCCGACCTCAACGTGCTGGCCGTGCTGCAGCGGGTTGGCGCGGAGCAGTTGGACAAAGCGGAGAAGATCTTTCAATGGTGGCGCGAGCAGGGCAATCCTTCCCCGCTGCTGATGGCCGGGCACGAGGTGCGCGCGTCCACGGATTGCTTCCCCATCGAGTTCCACGACATGGCCGAACGGCGCCGCGTGCTGTTCGGCGACGACGTCATCGCCGGACTTGTCATCGACGACCGCTATTACCGGGCGCAGATCGAACACGAGGTCCGCGCCAAACTGCTCCGTTTGCGCCAGAAGGCCGGCGGAGTGCTCCATGATCAACGCCTGCTGATGCGGCTCATGCTGGATTCGGTCTCCACCTTTGTGCTGCTCGGCCGCCATGCCCTCCGGCTTGTCAAGGGCCAGGCGCCGTGGCGCAAGCAGGAGACCGTGCGCGCATTGCGCGAGGAGTTCGGCATCCCCGGCGAGTCCTTCGAGCGGCTGCTGCGCCTGCGCGAAGGCAGCGAGAAGGCGCGTCCCGCAGAAGCGCCCGCTCTGTTCGAGAAATACCTGGAAGAAATTTCCCTGCTGGCGGACTCGGTCGACCGCCTGGAAACTGGAGGAAGCGAATCATGAAAGCTGTGGCCATCCTGCTCGGCATCCTGCTGCTGGCCGGTCTCATCGTGGGCAGCAAGGCGGCCGGCGTCAACAACCAGCTCGTCTCCCAGCGCGAGGCCGTCCAGGCTGCCTGGGCGCAGGTCGATGTGGCGCTTCAGCGCCGGGCCGATCTTATCCCGAACCTTGTGGAGACCGTCAAGGGCTTCGCCGCGCAGGAGCGCGCGGTGTTCGAGGAAGTCGCGCGGGCGCGCGCCGCGCTGCTCAACGCCCGCACGCCAGGGGAGAAGATCGCCGCCAACCAGGGGCTCGACACCGCCATCGGGCGGCTGCTCATGGTGGTGGAGAACTATCCCCAGCTCCGTTCGAACGAAAACTTCCTGCGGCTCCAGGACGAGCTCGCGGGCAGTGAAAACCGCATCGCCGTCGAGCGCCGCAAGTACAACGAGGCGGTGCAGCGGTACAACACCACGCTGGGGCTCTTCCCGAACAACCTGTTCGCGGGCCTGCTCGGCTTCCAGCGCATCGACGATTATTTCCGCACCGATCCCGGCGCCCGCACGGCGCCGCAGGTGAAATTCTGACTGCCGGGAGAGAAATCATGAGCGCTCCGCTTTTCGCCAACTACATCAACGGCGAATGGGTGGAAGGTCCGACCTTCGACAACCGCAACCCCGCCAATACCGATGAGGTTGTCGGCCGATTCGTCAACGGTGCGCCCGCCGATATGACCCGGGCGGTGGAGGCCGCGGCCGCCGCGCTGCCCGCGTGGTCTGCGATGAACGGCCCGGCGCGCGGCGCGCTGCTGTTCAAGGTGGCGGACCTGCTCGAGAAACGCTTCGAGGAAATCAGCGCCGACATGACGCGCGAAGAGGGCAAGACGCTGCCTGAAGCGAAGGGCGAAGTGCGCCGGTCGATCAACATCTTCCGCTATTTCGCCGGGGAAGGATCGCGCCTGGGCGGCATCGTCGCCCCCAGCGAACGCGAGCGGGTCCACATGTTCGCCATCCGCAAGCCCATCGGCGTCTGCGGGCTCGTCACGCCCTGGAATTTCCCCAGCGCCATTCCCGCCTGGAAGCTCGCTCCGGCGCTGGTCTGCGGCAACACCGTGGTGCTCAAGCCCGCCTCCGCCGCTCCGCTTAGCGCCTGGCGCATCGTGGAAGCCTGCCATGAGGCTGGCATCCCCCGGGGGGTGGTGAATTTTGTCGCCGGTCCGGGCAAGGCTCTCGGCGAAGCGCTGGTGGGCGCTCCCGCCCTGCGGGCCATCAGTTTCACCGGCTCCTGCGGCGTCGGTGCATGGCTCCACGAGCAGGCTTCGCGGAGAAGGCTCCGCATCCAGCTCGAAATGGGCGGCAAGAACCCCACCATCGTGCTCGCCGACGCCAATTTCGACGCCGCGGTCGAAAACGTTGTCAACGGGGCCTTCTTCTCCACCGGCCAGAAGTGCACGGCCACGTCGCGCGCCATTGTCGAGGAGTCCATCTATGACCGCTTTCTCGAAGCTCTCGTCGAGCGCACGAAGAAGCTCAAAGTGGGCGACGGCATGCAGCCCGGCACCGACATCGGCCCCTGCGTCGACGAAGCTCAGATGAACACCGTTCTCCGCTACATCGAGATTGGCCGGAAAGAATGCGGCGAGCCGCTGTGCGGCGGGCGGCGCCTAACAGGCGGCGGCTATGACAGAGGCTGGTTCGTGGAGCCCACGATCTTCGCCGGCGTGACGCAGGACATGGCCATTGCCCGCGAAGAGATCTTCGGCCCCGTGCTCGCCGTCATGAAGGCGCGCGATCTGAAACATGCGCTGGAGATCGCCAACGCCAGCGAATTCGGCCTCTCGGCGTCGCTGCAGACGACGAACGTCTCGCGCATGTTCGAGTACATCTACGGCATCGAGGCGGGCCTTGTCACGGTGAATCTCCCCAGCGCGGGCGTCGAGTATCAACTGCCCTTCGGCGGCACCAAGGATTCCAGCTTCGGCCCGAAGGAACAGGGCCCGGCGGCGATGGAGTTCTACACCGACTTCAAGACCGTTTATGTGAAATACTGAGTGAGTTCTGCGGAGCCACGGCCATGAGGATAGGACAGGTGTATTGGGACGGGCGGCTGACCGCGGCGGTGTTCCGCGACGGCGAAGCGCACCCGGTTCCCGGCTACACGGTGCTGGAACTGATCGACAGCGCCCCGCGCAAAATGCTCACGTTCTCCCAGATGGCCGCCGAGTATGCGTCCAAGGGCGGCGAGTTTCTCGAGCCGGCCATCCCCGTGCAGCCGCGAGAGGTCTGGGCATGCGGCTGCACGTACGAAATGAGCGCCGCCTTCCGCGACGCCGAACACGGCACCCGCGAGGGTTTCTACCGCCACGTGTATGAAGCGCCGCGTCCGGAGATCTTCTTCAAGGGCACGGCGCGGGTCTGTGTCGGACCCGGCGCCCACATCGGCATCCGCGGCGACTCGAAGTTCACCGCTCCCGAACCGGAACTCGCCGTGCTGCTCGGCCAGGGCGGCCAGGTGCTCGGCTACACGCTCTCCAACGACGTCTCCGCCTGGGACATCGAACGCGAAAATCCCCTCTATCTGCCGCAGTCGAAGGTCTACGCCGCCTGCTGCGCTCTCGGCCCCTGGTGGGTGACGCCGGATGAACTCTCCAATCCCTATGCGCTCGAGATGACCTGTACCGTCCGCCGGGGCGGCGCAACCATTTTCGAAGGGAGCGTCTCGACGTCGAAGCTGAACCGCAGGATCGAAACGCTTGTCGAATACCTGCTGCGGTCGAACCCCGTCCCTGCCGGCAGCGTCCTGCTCACCGGCACTGGCATCATCGTGCCGCAGGAAGCTGCGCTGGCCCCCGGCGACGTCGTCTCCATCCGCGTGGCGGAGATCGGCGTGCTCGAAAACGAAGCCGCGCTCGTCTGAGCGCCGCGCGCAGGCGCCTCATTCGGCCGGCGCGTCCGGTTCCATCCCCTCGAGGTGTTCCGCCTGTTCGGAGAAGCGCCGCAGCACGCGGATCGCCGCGCCGGAAGAGAAGCCCGCGTGGCGCAGCCGCCGGTACACGCCCGCCAGCTTCGCCGGCTCACCCAGCAGCGCTCCCAGATCCTGGTTGCGGTATTTCCGCTCGAGCCACGCGCGCACCAGTTGATCCTCGTCGAGATCCTGGAAGGCCTTCCGCACCGCCTGTTCGGCCACCTTCGAGGCCACCTTGCGCCTGGCCAGCTCCGCCAGCACGCGCCGGCTGCCGAATTGCCCCGAAGTGGCGCGCGAGGAGGAGAAGGACTCGGCGAAGCGGCGGTCATCCAGCGCGCCGTACTCCTTCAGTTGCGCCACGACCCGTTCCACGCTGGCCGCATCGGCGGCGCGGCGCCGCAGCTTCTCCTTCAGTTGCGCCACCGTCAAGGCCCTTCCGGCGAGGAGGCGGAGCGCGTACTCTTTCAGTCCCGCCTCGTCGAGAGGAACAGCGGTCTTCCTTTTCATCGCCTGCTTTGATTGTGAGTGGAGTACACTGAATTCAGCAAGGAGCAGCCATGGCAAACGACAACAAATTCTCGTATTTCTTCCTCGGCCTCGGCATCGGGGTGGCCGTGGGCATCCTGTTCGCTCCAAAATCCGGCGAGGAGACCCGTGAATTGATCAAGGAAAAGGCCGGCGAAGGCAAGGAGTACCTCAAGCGGCGCAGCCAGGAGCTGAAGGAAAGCGCCGTGGAGGCTTACGAGAAGAGCAAGCAGACGGTGGCGCGCCAGAAGGAGCAGCTCGCCGCCGCCGTCGAAGCCGGCAAGGCCGCCTATCGCGAGAAGGTGGAGTCGGCGCGGGCTGCATCGGCGCCCGCTGACGACCTGGCGCAGGGCATCTAGACGGGGGCATAATGCAGTCCGAGACGGCCCTCGTCCTGCTCTCGATCGCCGTGGCGGTGTCCAGCCTCGCGCTGCTCGTCCAGGCGGTCGCGGTATGGCGCGTGTACCAGTCGGTCCGCAAGCTGCAGGAGGAAGTTTCTCCGCTGATCCCGCGCGCGAAGGCTGTCATTGAACAGGCCGAAAGCACGCTGAAGCAAGCTGCCGTTGAACTCCGCGAAGCCGCTGGCGCGGCCAAGGAGCTGATCAAGTCCGCGCAGGAACAGGTCGATGGCATCGACCGCGCGCGCCAGGAACTGGCTGCCCAGTGGCGCGTGCAGAGCGAACGCATTGACCTTGTGCTCGAGGACATCCTCGGCCGCTTGCAGGAAGTGGTGGGCGTCCTCCACGGCGCCGTCATGCGGCCGGTGCGGGAGGTCAGCGGGATGGTGGCCGGCGTGAAGGCCGCCCTGCAAACCCTCCTGCTGGCGCGCCGGCCGACTGTGGACCGCGTCACTCACGACGACGAAATGTTCATCTAGCGCCCGGGCACGCTCCGGCTCAACTTCCCCGTTTCTCGCCGATAAGGGGAGTAATGGGCGCCTTTGGCCTCCCCGAACCTCTCCTGCGTTCCCACGCCAGGCCACACGCGCGCCGGGAGCCCCTGCCGGGCGAATGGCGCGAGCAGGAAGGTCTCCTGCTGGCTGTGGCTGCCGCTGTGCTTGCCGAGGCCAGGGAAAGCGCGGCCGGGCGTCAGATCCTGGCCAGCGTCATCGGACGAGGATTGCTGCCCCAGTTGTGCCGCGACCTGGCTCGAACCGACGCGGGAGCGGCCGGCATGGCCGCGCTGCTGGCGGCGCGGCTCGACTCGTCTTTCCTGGAGGGGCTCGGGGCTTCTGCGGGGCCGCCCCGCGCGCTGACGCGCGAAGAGGAGACCGCGCTCGCCGAGTGGCTCCGGCTCGCCGCGGCCGCGGCAGAGCGCCTTCTCAGCGCGTCCTGCGACTTGCGGCTGCGCGCCAGCCTGGCGCTTGCATGGGGCCGTCTGGCGAAGCTCGCCGGCGAGGCGACGGCCTGGCTCGAAGATGAAGATCCCCGCGTCCGCGCCAACGCCGTCGAATCGCTCTGGGGCCGCTGCGACGAACAGGCCGTGTCCATCTTTACCCGAAAGCTCGAAGACACTCACCAGCGGGTGGCTGCCAACGCGGCTGTAGGCCTCTATTTGGCGGGCCGCGCCGAATCCGTTCTGGCCCTGTGGAAGATGACCCAGCATGCCCATCCGGCCCGGCGCGCGGCCGCCGTCTGGGCGATCGGCCGCACGGGCGATGCCCGCTTCCTGCCTCTGCTTGGCGAGATGCGCCAGATGAAGGCCGCCTCAGTGACTCTCCTGCGGAACGTCGTGCTCGCCAGGGAGCGCATCCGGCAGACCGAAGAACTCCCCCGCGAGGCCATCGAGCTGCGCCTCGACGGCATACCGTCCCAGGGCGGTTTTCGCTGCATTGCGCAGCTGCCGGCCGGGCGAAGCGAATCCGCCCCGCCATTCCGCCCTACGGATTTCGCCCTCGAAATCAACGGCCTCCCCGTCTGGGACTACCGCGCCTGGCGCAGCAGCCTCTCCGGACCGAGCCCATTCAGCCTGGCGGTTCCCGCTCCCGCAGCCGAACTGGCCGCGCAACGCGCCGCCGGGATCATCGCCGAAGCGGGCGAATCCGCGCAGGCCTTGTTCCGCTTCGCTCTCGGATACGACGGAAGCCCCCCTGATATCGCCACGTCGGGCTCGGTTTTCGGCCTGAGCACCTCCTCTCCGTCGGGCGCATGGCTCGCTTCCGGCTCCGCCGCCTCCGACGAGATGCTCCGCCGCGCCGCCAGGCGTCTGGCAGCGGAAAGCTCCCGCGCACGCATCATCGTCGCCGTGGAACGCGGCGCCCCGGAGTGGCTCGGCCAGGTCCTGCCTGCATCGGCGCGCGAATCCGCTTCGCTGGGCATCAGCCTGATTGTTCTCCACGAGCCTGCCAGCCTTAACGACGGCGTCCTTGGCCTCTTGCGCGACGCAGGCGCCCAGGCCGTCGCTGTCCCAGACGCCAGCTTCGCCAAAGCCCTGCGCGACCTGCTGGAATCGTCGGACGAGGCCTGGTGCATTGAATCGCCTGGCGTCCGCGCCGAGGATGCCGGACACGTCAAGCTCCTCCTCCGCTCCGGATGGTTTCAGGGACAGGCTGAAGCCGGCCGCGCCGGTTAGAAGTCTGCGGGACCGCCACCGTGGCCGCCGCCCGCACGCGCGCATACACTGGAAGCGTGAAGGCGGGCCATCTTCTCTCTTTCCTTCCTGCGCTGCTGTGGCTCTCTGCCTCCGGCCAGACCGCGGCGTCGCTCGCCGAGCAACTCCGCCGGCTGGAGCTCGACCCCGACCAGTGCTATCGCGTGCGCGACCTCGAACTGCTCCGCGAGGACATCCGCATCTTCCTCAACGACGGCGTGCTGATCTTCTCACAGCCGCTTCATGGCCGTAGGGTGGTGGCCATCTTCCGCGCCATGGACGCTGGCGATGATGGCGAGCTGATTCTCCGGCCGCCGGACCGCGGCGAACGCGCCTCGCTTGCCCGCGCCACCGGCTCAGCCAACCTGAGCGAGCACTTCAAGACCGCCGTGTTCGTCTTCGGCGACGGCGGCGGTGAAGAGTTGCTGGAATCCATCCGCAATGCGTCGCCGAAGCCTTTGCCCGAAGAGGGCCTGCTGCTGGCCAGCCGCCACGCCGAGGCCGTAAGGAACTTCGCCCAGAGCTTCCAGGTGCGCCTGCTCCGAGACGTGCTCTCCGGCGACCGCCGGAACGGCCTGTTTTACGCCGCCATCTCCAGCGCGGCGCGCGGCAACTTCGACGTCCTGCATGATCCCACGCTCCCCGAACAGGTCATCATCGGAGAGGTTCCCGCCGCCTCGCCCGGCCGCTTCAATGTCTGGGCCAGCTTCCCCAGCCGCAGCCGCAGGCAGGAGGCGGAGCGGTGGCCCGAAGAACTCTTCGTCGAGGACTACCGGATCGAGGCCGCGGTCAATCAGGAGCTGCGGCTCAACACGCGCATCGAGGCCGTGCTGAAACCCCAACGCCAGTTGCAGGGAGCCGTTCTCTTCGAGCTCGCGCCCGAGATGGAAGTGAAAGCGGCGCGCCTCGACGGGCAGCCCGTGGAGGTCTTCCGCCGCGAGAGCCTGCGCGCTAACCTGATCGGCGGCCTGTCGAACGAGCCCTTTCTGCTGGTTTTGCCCCGCCCGCTCGAGCCGGGCAGCGTGCACCGGGTCGAGTTCGAGCTCAGCGGAAACGTGATCCGCCGCGCCGGCAACGGCGTCTATTACGTGGGCGCGCGCACGAACTGGTATCCCAGCCGCGGCTTCCACTTCACCCGCTTCGACATGACCTTCCGCGTGCCGAAAGATCTGCGCGTGGCCGCCACCGGTGATCTGGAGGAGGAAACGGTCGAGGGTGAAACACGCATCGCGCGGTTCCGCACGTCCGCGCCGGTCCGGCTGGCTGGGTTCAACATCGGCAACTTCGAATCAGCCGTGGTTGAGGCCAAGGGGCTGCGCGTGCGGGTTTACGCCAACCGGACCGTGGAACCCTCTCTTCTGCCTCAGCCGCGCCAGATCGTCATGCCACCCGGTACAGCGGCCCGCCTGCCGGGCCGCGGCCCAACGCAGGTGATCACGCTTACCCCTTCGCCTCCCAACCCGCAGGCGCGCATGAAAGAGCTCGCCGCCGAGACAGCCGCGGCCATGGAGTGGATGGCCGCGCAGTTCGGCCCCCCCGCCCTGCCCGCCGTCACCGTTTCGCCGATTCCGGGCAGCTTCGGCCAGGGCTTCCCCGGCCTGGTCTACCTCTCCACCATCAGTTACCTGCCGGAGAAAGACCGTCCGGCCGCTGTGCAGACCTCCAAGCTCAATGTCTTTTACTCGGAGCTCCTGCTGGCGCACGAAGCGGCCCACCAGTGGTGGGGCAACCTGGTCACCTCGGCCAGCTACCGCGACGAGTGGCTGCAGGAGGCGCTCGCCAACTACACGGCGCTGATGCTGGTGGAGCGCAAGCGCGGCGCCCGGGCTATGGAATCGATCCTGGAGGAATACCGCCAGGATCTGCTGCGCGAAACCGGCGAGCCGAAGCAGCCCGTGGAAGCCGCCGGTCCCATCACCTGGGGCGCACGGCTCCGCGCCTCCGAGGGCGTCGACCCCTGGCGGGTCATCACCTACTGCAAAGGTTCCTGGATTCTCCATATGCTGCGAAGGCGGCTGGGCGACGGACCGTTTCTGGCGATGCTCGGCGAGTTGCGCCGCAGGCATGAGTACAGGACCGTCACCACGGAGGAGTTCCGCGCGCTCGCCTCGCGCTTCACTGCGAAGGACGACCCCGACCGCACGCTGGAGGGCTTTTTCGACACATGGGTCTATGGCACGGGCATCCCGCAGATCGAAACGGCCGTTCGCACGCGCGGCAAGCCGCCCGCGGTGGACGTCACGGTGACCGTGAAACAGAGCGGCGTGCCGGACGACTTCGTCGTGGAACTGCCCGTGGCGGTGACGCCCGCCAGAGGAGCGCGGCCCGTGGTCAAGTGGTTGCGCACGGGTGACGAGGCTGCCGTCCAGTTCCGCCTCAAGGCGCCTCCGGTGCGTGTCGAGGTGGCCCCGGGAGCCGGCGTGCTGGCGGTGCGGAAGTAGCCAGGAGCGCGCTTCCGCCGTGGAGGCCGCGTTTTCGCGCACTCCGCGCGGCATGGCAGCCCTCTGCTGCATTGCGGGGCCGCTGGGGGCGTGTTACCGTCTTGGCTGAGGGGTTCCGGGTGCGCGACAGCCTGCGGAAGCTCGAGCACGATATCGTTGCCTGCCAGCGATGCCCGCGGCTGCGGTCGTGGTGCGAGCATGTGGCGCGCGTCAAGCGGCGCGCTTTCGAGGACTGGGACTACTGGGGCCGCCCCGTGCCCGGCTTCGGCGACCCTCAAGCCCGCATCTACATTCTCGGCCTCGCCCCCGGCGCCCACGGCGCCAACCGCACCGGGCGCGTCTTCACCGGCGACAGCTCCGGCGACTGGCTCTATCGCGCCCTTTGGGAAACCGGCTTCGCCAGCCAGCCTGAGAGCACGCAGCGCGGCGACGGACTCCGCCTTGCGGACGTCTGGATCGGCGCCAGCGTCCGCTGCGCGCCGCCCGGCAACAAGCCCTCGCCGGAAGAGTTCGCCGCCTGCCGCGAATACGCCGCGCGCGAGCTCGCGCTGCTTGGGCGCGTGAAGGTCGTCGTGGCTCTGGGCCGGCTGGCGCATGATAATTTCCTTTCGCTGCGCGGGCTGCCCCGGGGTTCCTTCCCCTTCTCCCACGGGGCCGTGCACCGGGCGGACGGGCTGGCGCTGCTCGATTCCTACCACCCCAGCCGCCAGAACACCCAGACCGGGAGGCTCACCCGTGAGATGTTGCGGGCGGTGTTCGACACGGCACGGAGGCTGGCGCGGTGAAACGGATTCTTCTGCTTTTGTTTCTGGCGGCCGCCGCCGGTTCCGCCCAGGACGGCGGCTTCGCCGCCGAATGCCGCAGGCGCGCGGAACCGGTGTGGCGGAGAACCCTCGAGCATCCATTCCTTCAGTCCCTCTCCGATGGCGCCTTGCCGCGCGAGAAGTTCCGGTTTTATCTCGAGCAGGATTTGCTCTATCTGCGGGAATTTTCGCGGCTCCTGCTGGAGCTGGCCGCCAAAGCGCCGCAGCCGGCCCACGCCCGCATCCTCGCCCGCCATGCCGGAGAAGCCATTGCCGAAGAAACGGCGCTGCACGGCTCGATCCTGGGCTTGCGCGGCCGGGAATCGGGCGAATTCTTCTTCCGCATGGCGCCGTCGAACGCAGCCTATGTGAATCACCTCAAGGCCAGCGTGGGCCGCGGCTCGTTCCTGGAAGGAATGGCTGCCGTGCTTCCCTGCTACTGGATTTACATGGATGCGGGGAAACACCTTGCCAAGAAGAGTTCTCCCGTGGAGGAATATCAGCGGTGGATCCAACAATACGCCGGGGCGGATTATGAAAAAAGCGTGCGCGAGGCCATAGACATTTTCAACGCCGCGGCGGCGGTGGCGGCGCCGGACTTGCGCGCCCGCGCCCTGGAAGCCTTTGAGCGCAGCGCCCGATACGAGTGGATGTTCTGGGAAATGGCCTGGCGCATGGAGGCCTGGCCGCCACAGTGAGGAGAGTGGATCCGCCAGTCTTAAAATGAAAGTATGGCACGTGGCTGGGAAAGCAAGTCCGTGGAGTCGCAGAAGGAGGATGCGGCGGCGCGGCGGGCCAGAGCCAGAGCCAGATCAGCTCCGCCACAACAATCGGAAACGCTCCGCCAGGCGAAGCGCCGGGCGCTCGAACTGGACCTGTTGCGTGTACGCGGGGAGCTGAGCCGCTGCCGCAACGAGCGATTCCGCGCCCTGCTGGAAGCCGAACTCAGGCATCTGGAAGCAGAGATCGGCAAGTATTCGGCTTGATCGGCCATGGCGCGCGCGCCGCGCCGGCGGGGGATTCTGTATCCTGTCAGGGAAATGCGCGCTGCGCTCGAATCCTATTTTCAATTCCGGGAGTTGGGGACGGACTGGCGCACCGAAGTGCTGGCCGGGTGCACCACGTTCGTCACCATGGCCTACATCATCTTCGTCAATCCATCCATTCTCGGCGAAGCGGGCATGCCCCAGCAGGCTGTCACCGCCGCCACCTGCCTCGCCTCCGCCATCGGCTGCTTTCTCATGGGCGCGCTGGCGCGCTATCCCATCGCGCTCGCCCCGGGCATGGGCCTCAATGCGTATTTCACCTATACCGTTTGCCTGGGGCTTGGCGTGCCATGGCAGACGGCGCTTGGGGCGGTGTTCCTGAGCGGCCTGATTTTCCTGCTTCTGATCGCCGCCGGCATCCGGCAACTGATCCTCGAATCGATCCCGCGCGAGCTGTACAGCGCAGTGGCCGTGGGCATCGGACTTTTCATCGCGCTCATCGGCATGCGCAATGCGGGCATCATCCAGGCGAGCCCCGCCACCATGGTGACCCTGGGCAATCTCCGCGACCCGAAGACGCTGCTCGCCCTCGGCGGGCTGCTGCTGATCTGCGCCCTGCTCGTGCGGGGCGTCCGGGCTGCCATGCTCATCGGCATCCTCGCCACCGCCGGCGCCGGCGCCGTTCTTGGCTTCCTCGACTGGACCCCGCAGGCCTACTCGCCGAAGGCGCTGGGCGCCACCTGGCTGGCCATGGACGTACGCGGCGCGCTGAAGCTGGGGCTGCTCGAGATCATCTTCGTCTTCCTTTTCGTGGATGTCTTCGACAACGTCGGCACGCTGGTTGCCGTCGGGACGCGCGCCGGCCTGATCGGCAAGGACGGCCGCATCCCCCGCGTGAACCGTATTCTGGCCTCCGCGGCGGCCGCATCGTCGGCCGGAGCCGCTTGCGGCACGTCCACCGTGGTCAGTTACATCGAAAGCGCCGCGGGCGTCGTCGCCGGAGGCCGCAGCGGCGTCACCGCCATCGTCTGCGGGTTGCTCTTTCTCGCCGCGCTGGTTGTGGCGCCTCTGTTTGGGGCGATTCCCGCCCAGGCCACCGCCCCCGCCCTGATCGTCGTCGGAGCGTTGATGCTCGTGCATACCGAGGAAATCGAGTGGACCAGGCCCGCCAGCTCGATCCCGGCGTTCCTGACGCTGGCGGCCATCCCGATGACCTTCAGCATCGCCAACGGGCTCGCTTTCGGCTTCACCGCCCACACGCTGCTGCGGGTGCTGGCCGGCGAGTGGCGCCGCGTCCACTGGCTCGTCTACCTGCTTACCGCGCTCTTCCTCGTCCGCTTCTTCTATCTCGGGCAGGGTTGAACCCACGATGCAGAGAAGAACATTTCTGGCTGGTTTTGTCTCGGCTGCCGCGGCCGCTTCGGCGCGCCCCGCCGGCCCGCTGCTGATTCAAGGCGCCGTCGATGGCGAGCTTGGCCCCCTGCTGGAAGCGCTCGGAGCGCGCGCCCGGGAAAACCGCATCGGGGGCTGGAGCTTCTGGCGTGGCCGCATCGGCAGGCGTGATGTGGTTCTCAGCCGGACCGGCGTGGGGCCCATCAACGCTGCCGCTTCCACCGCCCTTGCCATCCGCGAATTCCGCCCCTGGGCCGTCATCAACCAGGGAACCGCCGGCGGCCACAACCGCGGTCTCAAGCTGTGGGACATAGTCCTCGGAGAAAGGACCACGGACTACTCCGCCTTCGAGGCGCCGCACGGCGATGCCGGCGCTGGCGTCGATACCCGCGCCTGGCGGCCCAAGCCCCATGTAGTCCGCACCCCCTCAGGCGAGCCCCGCACCTACCCTTCGTTCCCGGGCGACGCGGAACTCATTCGCTCGGCCGAGAGAATTTCCAATCCCCGCGGACGAGTGCTGCGCGGCAACCTCGGCTCGGCGTTCCAGTACAACCGGCAGCTCGACCACATCGACTGGCTCCACCGCGCCTACGGGACCGACACCGAAGACATGGAAAGCGCTTTTGCCCACGGTGCGGCCATTGGCCTCGGCGTGCGCTTCCTCGCCATCCGCATGGTCTCCGACACCGAATGGGAGCATCCCGTGTTCGAGCGCATCGCCGGCCGCTATTGCGCCGAGTTCGCGCTCGAGCTCATCCGCTCTCTCTGAGTGCTCCTGCCCGATGCCGTCGCCTCGTTGCTGTCCACCCTCAGAACCGCGACTTCAATGGGCCTGCCTCTCAAAGGGAGGCAGCCTCCGTCCGCGGGGAAGCGCCGCAACCAGCCGGACGCGCTGGCTCCATAGAAATGCCGGCTGGGATGAAAGAGCGGCCATGGCCACCGCTGCAAGCAGGGCTACCCGGGGGCGGGCCGGTCGCGGGCGGTTGCCTCGACGCCCGGTGTGCTCCGGCGGCCAGACTCCGATCACTGATCGCTCTCTGCCAATGAAAAAGCCACCCGCGCCGGACCATCGGGACCGGGCGCGGGCGGACGAGTTTTCTCAGCGAATGCGATCAGTTCGTCTGCTTGCGGAAGCGGCGCGACAGGAGCCCGAGCCCGATCAGCCCGCCGCCGATGAGGGCGGACGTAGTCGGCTCAGGAATCGGAGGAGGCGGCTCCTGGCTGGGTGTTGAAATCAGGAAAAACTCTTCCCGTCCGTCGTTGACCAGCGGCATGGTCACTTTGAAATACACCTGGTCATTTGGATTCAGCCCGGCAAGACTGAAGCCCGAAAGCGTGTAGTCCGCCCAGCCGTTGCCGTTGCCGCCGCCGCTGGTGGGGGGAACCGGGGTCGGTGACGCGGGGGAGTAGTCAAACACCAGGTTCCCGTTGACATACATGCCAAAGAACCCCAGCGTCTGAACCACATTGGTCTGATTCACGTCCACTCCGATCATGAACGTGTTGCTGCCGACGATGCCGAAAATCTGGGCAACGGTGTAGGTCGGTGATGCCACATTCATGTAACTGCTCGCCCCGGGAGCGAACGTCGTGTACGTCCAGCCTGCGGGAGAGTGGCACGACGGGTCGCCGATGACGCAGGGGTTGTTGGTGGTTTGCTGGTAATACGGCCCGGGATCGACGACCGGGTTCAGGCTCAGCGGCGTCGCCGTGGCGGAGCACGCAACCACCACCGCGAGACAGGAAAGCACGAGGGCCATCCGAATGGTGTTCATAATTTCCTCCTCCTGGAAGTCAATTTGACTCCGGACCCCCTCTTTCCTGGCGAATCCCGAAGGCTCCTTTAGACTAGCCGATATCGCCGGATAAATCATGACTTTCGCGCATAAATATGAGTCGTTTATGTACTATAACCTAGCGGGCGAATTTCTGAATTTGGTACTAGAATCGAGGATGCTGCTGGCGGCGCGCTGGAGCGGCACACAGCCACAGCTGGGCCTACATGCTTTTAGTTTCAATCAGTTACGAATGTCCGGCGCCTTCAGCCTCGCAGCCGGGTACTGGTACTGATGCGTGCGTTTCTCTGGCGAATATCCCATTTCATGCATGACTGGCTAGCCACAATCGCATTGCGCTTTTCGGAGGCTGGGGCAAGACTACGGCTATGAGAAGCACTTTTGTGTGGAGGAAATTTCCGTCAGCAGGGAGGATTCTTGGCTGGCTGACGGCTGTAACGATCGCGCTCAGCGGTGTGGCACTGGCTACGCCTTACAACACGCCAGTGGTTCCATCGGAATGGAACAGATCGAGGACTGTCGGTACGACGGGGGGGTTAGGTTCGAACGGTGGATTTTTCTCCGAAGGAAGTGGCATCAGGTGGGTCATCGCAGACAACGGCGACGGCACATTCACCTACACGTATTCGTTCTTTACCGCAACAGGCTCGCCGTTGGAAGTGTCCCACTTCATCCTGGAGCTCAGCTCCGGTTGCATCGTGGAAGGAGGTTCGGAGTGTATCTGGGGCTTCGACGGCGAGACAGAGTTCCGGGTTAATTGGAGTGGTTCGCAGCCCAGCAACCCTGGCATGCCCGGACCCATCTATGGAGTCAAGTTCGACGAAGGTTTGTCGACCTACACCTTCATCTCTGATCGCTCGCCGGTCTGGGGCCATTTCTACGCGAAGAAGGGACAGAATGGCATGTGGAACCTGGGGCTGACTGGAAGCTCGGATTACGAGGGGAACATTTTGTACTTCGTTCCTCGCCCGGACACGGAACAGCAGATCCCGCCGATCCCCGAACCCGGCACGATGGTGCTCCTCGGTGCGGGACTCGCCGTTCTTGGCCTGCTCCGCCGCAAGGCGCAGGCGTGAGTCTCTGAAGGCGGTTCAAACGGAAATCAGGCGGGCCGGTACTCCGGCCCGCTTTTCGTTTCCACCTGCCGGCATCTTCCGGCGGCGCCCGCTGGGCAGGAAGCGCGCCGGTACACCAGGCCTGCAGGGCCCGGAAGTGACAGTTCAGTCCACCTGTTCCAGCTCGAGCGATACCTGCTCCCATTCCGCCAGGGTCTGCTCCAGCTCCCGGCGGCGGGTCTCGAGCAACTCCATCCGGCGGCGCGTCTCCTCGGCGCTGATGAAGATCTGGAGCGACTGCTCGATCTCCGCGATCTCCTGCTCCAGCCGCACGGCGGTCTCTTCCAGCTCCGCCGCCTGCTGCTCGAGCTGCTTCACCTTCATCGGATTCAGCCTGCGTGAGCGCGGCGTCTCCTGTCCGCCGCCGGCCGGCGAAGAGCCCGGTGCGGGCTCCTGAGCGGAAACCGGCGCGCTCTCTTCGGGCGGCGGCGAGCCACCGCCCGCCTTGCGGTACAGGTAGTCTTCGTAGTTGCCTGGATAGACGTTCACGCACCCGCCCTCGATCTCGAAGACGCGCGTGGCGAGCTGGTCGATGAAATAGCGGTCGTGGCTGACGAAAACGAGCGTGCCGGAGTAGGCGCGCAGCGCCTCCAGCAGCACGTCCTTGGCGCGCAGGTCGAGGTGGTTGGTCGGCTCGTCGAGCAGCATGAAGTTCGCCGGATTGAGCAGCATGCGCGCCAGCGCGTAGCGGTTGCGCTCGCCGCCGCTGAGCACGCGCACCGTCTTGAACACGTCGTCCTCGGTGAACAGGAAGCAGCCGAGCAGCGTGCGCAGCTCGGTGACCGTCCTGCCGTTGGCCACGCTCATCAGATCGTCGAGCAGCCGCGCATCCGGATCGAGCGCCTTGTACTGGTCCTGGGCGAAATACTCGGCCTGCACGTTGTGGCCCAGGCGGTACTCGCCGGAGGTGAGGGGCTCCGCGCCGGCGAGCATGCGGATGAGAGTGGACTTTCCGGCGCCGTTGACGCCGACCAGAGCGATCCGCTCGCCCCTCTCGATCAGGAAGTTCACATCGCGCAGCACGACGCGCGTGCCGTAAGCCTTGCTCACGCCGGCGAACTCGGCGACGATGCGCCCGGACGGCTTCGGCTGCGGGAAAGAGAAGTGGATCGTCTCCTCCTCCGGCGGAATCTCGATGCGCTCGATCTTTTCCAGTTCCTTGATCCGCGACTGAACCTGCTTCGCCTTGGTGGCCTTGTAGCGGAAGCGGTTGATGAACGCTTCCAGGTGCTCGATGCGCTCCTGCTGGTTGCGCCACGCGGCGAGCAACTGCTGGCGGCGCTCTTCCTTCTGCTTCAGGAACGCCTCGTAGCCGCCGGTGTAAAAGTGGAGGGATTTGTTCCACAGCTCGGCGATTTTGCGCACCGTGACGTCGAGGAAGTAACGGTCGTGCGAGATGAGCACGAAGGCGTAAGGATACGACGCCAGGTAGTCCTCCAGCCAGTTGCGCGCCTCCAGATCGAGGTGGTTGGTGGGTTCGTCCAGCAGGAGGAGGTTGGGCTGTTCGAGCAGGAGCTTGGCCAGCGCGATGCGCATCTGCCAACCGCCGGAGAAGTGCTCGGTGCGGCGCGTCCAGTCTTCTTTGGCAAAGCCCAGTCCGGTGAGCACCATGCCCACCTTGGCCTCCAGCGCGTAGCCGTCCATGTTGCGGAAGTGAGCCTCCAGCCACGAGTAACGGCTGCTGGCAGCCTGATATTCGGGATCGTCCGGCGGAAGCGAGGCGAGCTGTTCCAGCGTGCGCTCCATCTCGCGTTCCATCTCGCGGAGCTGGTCGAACACGGACAGGCATTCTTCGAACACCGTCCGTCCGGACAACTGCAGTCCGTCCTGCGGGAGATAGCCGGCGGTGATGCCCTTCTGCACCGAGCATTCGCCCGAGTCGAGCGTGTCGAGCCCCGCCAGGATGCGCATCAACGTGGTCTTGCCCGTGCCGTTGGCGCCGACAAGACCGATGCGGTCCTGCGGCGTGATGAGCCAAGTGACGTCTTCAAACAGGACTTTGGGGCCGAAACGCTTGCCGGCGCGGACGAGGCTGATCATGGCTGGGCGGGCTCGGGACGGTGGCGCAGGATGCGCCCGCCGCGGGCATCGGTGAGCGTTCCGTTGTCCACCATCAGGACGCCGTTGACGAGCACGAAGTCGAACCCCTCGCTGTACTGATGCGGCTGCGTGTAAGTGGCCTTGTCGGCGACGCGCGCGGGATCGAAGACGAGCAGGTCGGCGGCGAAGCCCTGGCGGACGAGGCCGCGGTCCCGGAAGCGGAAGGTGCGCGCAGGCAGCGAGGTCATGCGGCGAATGGCGTCTTCCAGCGTCAGCACGCCGCGCTTGCGGACGTATTCGGCCAGCACGCGCGCGTTGGTTCCGTAGGAGCGCGGGTGCGGCATGCCCTCGCCGAACACGCGCACGCCGCCGTCGCTGGCGATGGCCGTGTTGGGGTAGCGCAGGATGCGCTCTATGTCGGTGTCGCTCATCGAGTGATAGATCATCTGGGCGCCGCCGTTGCGCAGGATGTGGAAGATGGTCTCGATCTGGTTGTCGAGCGTCGCCTCCAGCCCGCGCAGGCGCGTGATTTCGACCAGATTCCTGCCCTCCCACGAATGGTCCTTCTCGTGGTAGGCGACGGTGGCGTAGGAGTAATCCGGGTGGCCGAGATCCTGGAGCCGCTGCTTCATCTCGGCGGCGATGCGCGCGCGGGTCTCCGGATTCGACAGGCGTTCGCGCAGGGCGTCCGCGCCGCCGGCTAGCGCCCAGGCGGGCAGCGTGATGCCGAGATTGGTGGAAGAGTGGTCGTAAGGGTACTGATCGACAACAACGTCCACGCCGCGGCGGCGGTACTCCTCGACCAGCGCGAGAGACTTCTCGCTGAAGCCCCAGATGCGCGGCGTGTCAATTTTGAAATGCGAGATCTGGACGGGCATGGCCGCCTGCTCGCCCACGCGCGCGGCTTCGTGGATCGCTTCGAGGATCTGCGCTCCCTCGTCCCGCATATGGGACGCATAGACACCGTCATAGACGGCGGCGGACTTCGCCAGTTCGACGACCTCTTCCGTGGGCGCATACGCGCCAGGGATGTAGATCAGGCCTGTGGAAAGGCCAACCGCGCCCTGCGCCATGGCGGCGTGGACCAGCTCTTTCATGCGGGCGAGCTCTTCTGGCGTGGCATGACGGTTCTCCGTGCCCATCACCTGGCGCCGCACGGTGTTGTGCCCGATCAGCGTGGCGACGTTGACGCCAATGCCGAGCTCTTCCAGGCGCGCGAACCACCGGGCCACATCGGACGCAGAGCCTCCGCAATTGCCCGTGACGATCGTGGTGACGCCATCGAGCAGGAAGTTGTCGGCGCGGGGGACTTTCTCAATCGCCCCTTCTACGTGCGTGTGGACATCAATGAAACCCGGCGTGACGACACGGCCCGCAGCGTCGATGACGCGCGCGGCGGTGGCGCCTTCGAGCCGTCCCACGGCGGCGATGCGCCCGTCCTTGACGGCGACGCTCGCGTGAAACCAGGGGTTGCCCGTGCCGTCGATGACGCGGGCGTTGCGGATCAGAACGTCGTACTGTGCGGCGGCGGGAAGTACGGCGAGCGCAAGAAGGAGCGCGAGCCTCATTTCTGGAGCGTACCGCAGAAGAAATCGAGCGCGCGGGCGATGAAGGCGCGCATTTCGCCGCGCTTCACCACCGCGTCCAGAAAGCCGTGCTGGCAGACGAACTCGGCCCGCTGGAAGCCCTCGGGGAGCTTCTGGCGGATGGTCTGCTCGATGACTCGCGGACCGGCGAAGCCGATCAGCGCGCCCGGTTCGGCGATGTTGAGGTCTCCGAGCATGGCGAAGCTCGCCGTCACGCCACCAGTGGTCGGGTCGGTGAGCACGCTGATGAACGGCACACGCGCCTCGTCCAGCCGCATCAGCATGGCGCTGATCTTGCCGAGCTGCATCAGGCTGACGGCCCCCTCCTGCATGCGCGCGCCGCCGGAGGCGGAGACGATGATGAGCGGGTCGCGCGTCCGGATCGAGCGCTCGATGGCGCGGGTGATCACTTCTCCGACGACCGCGCCCATCGAGCCGCCGATGAATTTCAGCTCGAGCGCGCAGACATGCACGGTGCGGCCGGCGAGCCTGCCCGTGACCGAGATGACCGCATCGCGCAGCCCCAGCTCGTGCTGCATGGAAGCCAGGCGGTCCTTATAGGGTTTCGAGTCGACAAAGCCGAGAGGGTCCGTGGAGACGAGGCTGGCGTCGTGCTCCTGCCACGCCGGCTCGGGATCCAGCAGGTATCTCAGCCGCGTGCGCGCGTCCACGCGGAAGTGGAAGCCGCACTTGGGGCAGCAGTGCAGGTTCTCTTCGATCTCCTTGCGCCAGATGATCTGGCGGCAGGAGTCGCATTTCACCCACAGGCCTTCCGTGCGGACGTGGCGCTGCTCGGTGCCGGCCTTCTCGATCTTCTTCGCCTTGAACCAGTCCATGCTGCGGCCCCGCGGCCATTTCCCACCGTAACAGGATTGCCGCAATGGACTCAAGGGCGGCGGCGGGCGATACTGTGGGCGTGAAGCTGTGGTTGCTGTATGTGGGGCGGGCGCGGGACCAGCACGCCAACGGGCTGGCGCGAGAATATTTGAAGCGCAGCGCCCGCTACATGCAGTGCGAGATGCGCGAAATCGATCCGCGCCGCTATGATCCGTTCGCGCGGCACGCCGGGGCGCGGAAGGCGTTGCTCGATCCGGCGGGACGGCAGATGGACTCGCGCGAGTTTGCGGAACTGGTCGGGGCGGCGGAGCGCGACGCGCGTGACCTCGTGTTTGTTCTGGGCGGGCACGGCGGATTGCCGCCGGAATGGCGCGAGAAGGCGGACCTGCTGCTGTCCCTGTCCCGGCTGACAATGCCGCACGAGCTGGCCCGGGCGGTGCTCGCCGAACAGATTTACCGCGCGCTGACGATGCTGCGGGGGCATCCCTATCCACGGTGAATCCGGATCAGGCGCCGGAGCGGGAAGCCAGCCGCAGGATGTGATCCGCCGCCGAGACGCCCCGGTGCAGGGCTTCCTCGAAAAGCGACAGCGCGCTGAGATCGCTGTTGGCGTAAACCAGCGAGCCGGAGTGGCGGGCGCGGCGCCCGCGCTCCGGGTGGAAGATGGTCCCCGGAGCGGGGCGCGGCATGGCGTGGCCGATGCGGAAGATGTCGAGCCGGCGGACCGAACGGCGGATGTCGGGATGGGCGCGCTCCAGATCCGAGAGGACGATCTCTTTCCAGTAGGCGTAATCGCCGCCGAGCAGGAGGCGGCGCTGGTCGGCGGCGCGGCCAGAGGCGAGCGCCATGTACCAGGTCCAAACGGTTTCCGGCTGATATGTTCTGACGTTCTGGTGCGTGGCGACGACATAGCCGAGCGAGGGCGAGCGGAAGATGACGTTGTCCCAGGCGTACTCCAGGCCGCGGTTCTCAGGCCACCGTGCAAGCGTGAGATTCGCCACTACCCAGGGTGCGTAGGCGAAAGGCCAGCGGGGCGGGGGCGGATCGACGATCCAGGAGGCGAGCCACGTGGGCGCGGCGAAGATCACGAAGGCCGCATCGTACAGGATGCTGCCCGCGGCAACGTGCCAGCGGCCGCCCGCGCGGCGGATGGAGCGGACCATGGCGCCCGCGCGCACTTTGGGGCCGGCGCGCTCGAGCAGCCTGCGCGCCAGCCATCCGTTGCCCTCCGGCCACGTTAGGGGGCCGAGTTCGTGCGGCTCGCGCGCGGCGAAGTAGTGCAGCCCGGCCCACGCCGAAATGCCCTCGAGAGGCGTGCCGTAGTCGTCGCGCGTGGAATAGTCGAGAAACCAGAGCAGGTAGGGCGACGAAAAGCCGTGCTGGCGGAGCCATTGCCCGAAGGAGATCTGGTCCAGGGCGCGGATGGCGGGGGTGGCGCGTCCGAGACCTTCCTCCATGGGGATGCGGAAGGCGCCGGTCTGGCGCAGTTCGCCGATGATCTCTTCAAACCGCCTGTACTGCCGCGCATCTTCCGGCGTGAGCCCGACGGCGGGTTCGATGCCCTCCTGCCAGCGGCCGTGAATGAAAAGCCGCTCGCGCGGCTCGTGGCAGAGGTGGCGCTCGTTCCAGGTCTCGCCTTCGAGCAGGCCGAACTCCCGGCAAAGCTCGCGGGTAAGTTGCTGCCGCGGATCGGGAACGGGCAGATAGTGCGCGGCCCAGGGATAGGCGGAGACCTCGTTGCGGCCGGACCGCGAATTGCCGCCGGGTTCGCGCTCCATTTCGAGCAGCAGGAAATCGTGATAGCCGCAGCGGCGCAGATGCCACGCGGCCGACAGCCCGGCGACGCCGGCGCCGACGATCAGCGTTTCCACGCGCTCCGTGCGCTGGGGGGACGGGAAAGCGGCGTGGTCCCGCAGCCTGTGGCCGAGATCCGGGCCTTCGGCATCGGACTCGAAGACGAAGCCGCCCTCGATCCTCGGTTCGGATTTCGGCAGGACTCCGATGATGGCGGCGGCGAGGTCGCGGCGGCGGATCATCGCAGGATCTCGTGCCATTCGCGGTCGTAGTAGCGGACGAGGACCTGGTCGAACAGCCGGTTCGGCTCGGCGGGCACGGGGGCGAGATCGGGGGGAAAATCGAACAGCGCGGCAATGCCCGCGGGCGTGAGGAAGCGCAAGCCCGGAGGGAGCTTCTCGGGCGGGCGCCATTCCGTGTGCGCCCCCAGAACATAGCCCCATTCACCGAACGACGGCACATAGGCGTGATACGGATACGTGCGGAAGCCCGCCGACTTCATCGTCTCGTGGATGCACCAGAAGGACTGGCGGGCGAACATCGGGGAAGTCGACTGCACCACCGCCACGCCGCCCGAGGCGAGCGAACGCTTCAGCAGGCGGTAAAAGGCGGTGGTGTAAAGCTTGCCGAGCGAGTAGCTGTTCGGATCAGGGAAATCGGCCGCTATGAAGTCGAACGGCTCGCGCGAGGACTCGAGCCAGGGGAAGGCGTCGGCGTTGACGATGTGGACGCGCCGGTCTTGCAGCGAACGGCCGTTGAGTCCGGCCAGAAGCGGGTGCGAACGGAACAGGCGCGTCATCTCAGGGTCGAGATCGACGAGGGTGATGGATTCAATCGACGGGTAACGGAGGATCTCGCGCACGGCCAGCCCGTCGCCGCCGCCGAGCACGAGGGCGCGGCGCGGCGCCGGGATCGAAGCCAGCCCCGGATGGATCAGCGCTTCGTGATAGCGGTACTCGTCGCGCGAGGAGAACTGGAGGTGCCCGTTGAGATAGAGGCGGATGTCGTCCTTCCAGCGGGTGACGGCGATGCGCTGGTACGGCGTGGTGCGGGCGAGGATCACATCATCGGCGTAAAGGGCCGCGTCGGCGGTGTCTGTAATCCGGTCGCCGAGCGCCAGCCCCGCGCCCAGCACCAGTACGACGGCGGCGGAAGCCGCGCGCTGCACGAGCGGCTGCGGCAGATGACTCCGGAACAGCCACGTCGACCACAACGCCACCAGCGCGTTTACCAGCCCGAACAGCATCGCGCCGCGCACCAGTCCGAGACGCGGCACGAGGAACAGCGGAAACAGCAGCGACGCTCCTAGTGCGCCCAGGTAGTCGAAGGTGAGCACGTTGGCCACCAGCTCCCGCAACTGGTACCGCTCGCGCAGAATGCGCATCAGCAGCGGGATCTCCAGCCCGACCAGAATCCCGATCAGCAGCACCAACCCGTACAGCAGCAGCCGGAACCCGTGCGAGTAGGCGAACGCGAAAAACAGGATCGTCGAGGAGAAGCCGCCGAGCAGCCCCACCATCAATTCAATGGAAATGAACCGCGCCACCAGCCCGCTGGTGATGTAGCGGGAGAGCCAGGAGCCGACGCCCATGGCGAACAGGTAGGTCCCGATGACCGTGGAGAACTGGAGGATGCTGTCGCCGAGCAGATAACTGGCCAGAGCGCCGGCGATCAGCTCGTAGATGAGACCGCAGGCGGCGATCAGAAAGACCGAGAGGAACAGGACGAACGCCATCGGCGTGCAGGCGGCTCTAGTGAACCGCGGCGGCGACGATGATGGCGATACCCAGCGCCATGAATCCGGCGAAGATCGCCAGCGCCGTGTTGTGCTTCTCGATGATCTCCTTCCACAGATCGTAAGGCGTGATCTTGTCCCAGAGCGCGAAGGAGACGACGAGGATCACCACGCCCAGGATGGCGAAGACAAGGGCGTTCAGAACGGCTTCAAAGTGGACGATGGAAGTCATAGGTCATTTCCCTCCAAACCAGCGGGGCAGCCAGGAATAATGCGAGCGGTAGACGCCAGGGTTCTCGCGGATCGACTTGGGCACGTTCTTGATCTCGGTGGCCGAGGAGGCGAACCAGCCCATGCGCCCGGCGCCGAAACTGGAACCGAGCACCAGCAGACCGTACAGCAGATAGGGCAGCGACAGCTTCATTCGTCATCCTCCGGGGAAGAGCCGAGCGCGACGCCATAGTCGCTCTCCGACCAGCGCGCGGTCTCAAATCCGATGGCGCGGAACGTGTGCCGCAGCGGCGCGATCAGCAGCAGCGGCAGAGCAAGCCACAAAAGCCAGAAACGCGGCACGTCGTTTCTGACGATGATCTCGTAGTTCATGCTCATGCCGGATGCAGCCCGGGCGGAGGCCTGCGCGTCCATCTCCGGTTCGATCCGCAGATAGTACGTGCCCGCCGGCACACGGGCGAGCAGAGCGGAATCCGAGCGGCTGCCTTCGCTCCAGGAGCCGTCGGAATCGCTGCCATGGTAGTAGCTGATCTCGCGTCCGAAGTCGAACCCCTGCGTTCCGTCCTCGCGCAGCAGAGCCAGGTTGAAGTACGCCCAGTTGTTGTCGAGGTCCGTCTTGATCTCGACCTGGACGTTGCCATCGCGCGGGATGTTGAATGTCTGAGTGACGAACGACGTCTCCCCCGGCGAGCCCTGCACGTAGCGGTAGCTGCCGCGGAAGACCTCGCGGTTGCCCGCCGTGGCGACGGCGGCGATAAGCAGCACCGCCCAGACCGCCAGCAGGAGCATGAAAGTCCGCCAGGAGATCTTCATCTTCTCCGTGTGCGGGTTGGGCTGGTTCAGATAAACGCCGTGAGCCTGCGGGGGCGAGCCTTTCAGTCCGAATGCCTTCCACACTTCCTCGCCGGTGACGTAGAGGCCCTGCGACCAGTTGACCTCTTTGTCGTCCCGCTCGCTCGACAGCACATACGGGGGTGAAACGTAGTCGTCGGCGGCCACCTTTTCGCCGACGCGCACCGCCCAGGGGAATTCGCCCATGACGAAGGTCGTCGCCGCCTCGGCGTTCTGGAAGTGCGAGTAGACCCTGCCTTCGAAAGAAGCCGCTTTGCGCCCTTTCCAGACCGTGGATGCGGGCAGCGCGCGCAGAGTGCGCACGAGGCTCCAATGACCGTCGTAAAAAGTGAGGTAGCGGAACCCGGCATATGGGTTGAAGAGCAGGTATTCGTGCCAGCTATAAGGCGTCCCGTCCACGTAGATGGTCCGGACCTGGAAGCCGATGGCCTCCCACGCTTTGCCCTCGAACTTGCCGCGCGATCCCAGCGGCAGCACGGGGCGCTGGCGCTGCGCGTGATCGAAGCGCTGGAGGATCTGGAGCGACGGCGTCGATGTGTCGATGATCGTGCAGCACTGGATGCAGACAGCAGAGCGAGTGTGAGCGAAGCCGTGCAGTTCGATCCGCCCGCCGCAGTTCGGGCAGGAGATGGGCGCCGGCGTGGGCACGCGGTTCGACGTCACCATCCTTCAAACTCCCTCAGGTTGGTGAGCCGCAGATCATCGAAGGTGACGAAACGCCCTGCGAACAGCAGCGGCGGGCTCTCCGAATAATCGATGGTGGCGAAGCGAGAGTCGTGAGTGCGCAGGTCGGCGGTAAGAAACTCGCTGCGGTCTGTTGTCGTGAAAGGCAGCTCGCCTTCGAAGCCGATGTAGCGGACCGGCGTGAGGTGCGTGACGTAAAAAGGCGCGCCCGAGATCCTGAGCTGCGTGCCGGGGCGGATCTGGTCCGGCAGCGGCAGCGGGGCGGGCGGCGTGGCGAGGAAGCTGACGGCGTATTCCGCCTGCGCGTCGGAGAGCCAGCCGCTCGACTGGTCGTTGAAGAGGATGTGCCACTCGTTCCAGCCGCCCTGCTCCCACTCGTAGCGGATGCGCCCGATGACGGTGAAGCGCCGGTTGTCGAAGACGCCTTCCGTGAAAAGCTGGATCGGGCTGGCGTCGGGCGGCAGATCGGCGACGATGCCGACCTTTTCCAGGTCTACGTCGCGGCGGACAAGGATCGAATGGCAATAAGGACAGGCGGTTTGAACCGCGGACGACCAGGCGAACTGCACCGGCGCGCCGCAGGAGGGGCAGTCAGCCGTGCGTCTCACGGAAGGCTCCTCTCTATGAATCGGACGCGCACGCTCGATGCGCCCAAACGGCTGCGCAGCTCGCCTTCGAAGTCCCATGCCGGGCGCGGCCGGCAACAGTACAGGTTCATTGCGAGGAAACCGTGCTCGGGCCAGGTGTGGATGGTGAGGTGTGACTCGCTCAAAAGCACCATGCCCGTGATGCCGCCCGTGCCGGGGAACTCGCGCCATACGGCGGGCGCGGCGGGGTGGAGGTCGAGGGCTTCGACGAGCGAGGCGAACAGTGACTCCAGTATTTCGCGCGATGCCAGCGCATCGGCGCGGCATCCGCCCGCATCGACCACCCACTCGCAACCGGGTGTCATGGCATCCGAATGCGCCTATTGTATCGTCATGCCTGCGGCTTGCCGCACTCGGGGCAGAATTTCGCGGCCCGCGGGATCTGCTGTCCGCACTCCATGCAGAACTTCATGGCGGCTCCGGCGGCAGCGCCCGCGGCGGCGCCGGCAGCCACAGGGGCGGCGGGAGGCGCGGCGGGGGGAGTCCCGGCAGGCGGTTGTGGAGCAGCCGGAGGCGACGCCTGCGGCGGCTGCTGCGCCTGCGGATTCAGCGACTGAGCGAAGACCTGCCCGAGACCAACGCCTGCGCCGAGACCCACGCCCAGCCCGGCGAGCCCGCCGCCGCCTTCATTGGCGGCAGCGATGGGCAGCGACTGAGCGGCCTGGAACTGCGTGTACTGCTGCATGTTGCCGATCATGTTCATGCCCACGCGGGTGTCGAGGAACTTCTGGAGCTCTTCCGGCAGGGAGAGGTTTTCGACGGCGAACTGGTCCAGCGTGACGCCGAGTTCGGCGAACACGGGCGTCACCGTGGCCTTGATCCGCTCGCCCACTTCGATGTAATTGGCCGCCATGTCGAGGAAAGGCAGGCCGCTCTCGGCGAAGGCATCCGAGATGTGAGAGACGATGATCTGGCGCAGTTGCGGCTCCACCTCGGCCAGCGTGTAACGCTCGCCGAAGCCGCTCACCTTGGTCAGAAACAGCTTGGGATTCTCGATGTGCCAGGAGTAGACACCGTAACCGCGCAGGCGGACCGCGCCGAAGTCCTTGTCGCGGATGGTGACCGGCTGCGCGGTGCCCCAGCGCTGGCCGATCTGTTGCCGCGTGCTGAAGAAGTACACGTCGCTCTTGAACGGGGACTGGAAGAGCTTGTCCCAGTTCATGAGGTTGGTCAACACGGGCAGGGTTTGCGTATTGAGCGTATACAGGCCAGGGCCGAAGATATCGGCGCAGCGGCCTTCGTTGACGAACATCGCCGCCTGGGATTCGCGGACGGTGAGTTTGGCGCCGTTCTGGATCTCCATGTCCTGCATGGGATACCGGTAGGTGAGGACGCCCTCCTCCTGGTCCGTCCACTGAATGACGTCGATGAACTGTTTCTTGATGAAAGAGCGAATCTGGTCGCCCAGGGCCATGTGGACCTCCGTTCGACTCAGTATACGGGATCATCGCCTGGCGTGTTCCCCAAATCCGAGCCGGTGTGCGATGATCGAGGCGATGCGGCGCGTGGTCACAGCGGCGGACATTCCGGCGCAGGGCGCTTTTCGCGTGGAGCGGGGCGCGCTGTGGACGCCGTCGGCGCGCGACTTGGCGCGGGAGCGGGGCATCGAGGTGGTTGAGATGACGCCGGAGGAACTGGCGGCGCTGTCAGAACCGGAGCGGACGGTCGCCGTAGGCGCCGACCATGGCGGTTTCGCCCTGAAAGAGCGGGTGAAGGCGCTGCTTGAGGAGCTTGGCTGGCGCGTGGAAGACGTGGGCGTGTTCGAAGAAAAGCCGGCCGATTATCCCGATATCGCGCACGAAGCGGCACTGCGGGTGGCGCAGGGGCGGGCGGCGCTGGCGATCATCGTGGACGGGGCGGGCATCGGCAGCGCGATGGCCGCCAACAAGGTGCCGGGCGTCCGCGCAGCCCTATGCTATGATAGGGCTTCCGCACGCAACAGCCGCGAGCACAACCACTCGAACGTGCTCACTCTGGGCGGCCGGATGCTCACCTGGAGCCAGGCGGAAGACATCGTACGCACGTGGCTGTCCACGCCGTGCGGAGGCGGGCGTCACGCCGCGCGCGCCGCCAAGATAGCGGAAATTGAACGGCGGTATTCATCGTGGAACCCGGAGAACTCGCCAAAATAGCGGCCGGAATCGCCGAGGAATTGCTCGCCGGAGCGGCGGGAGCCCGCGGCCGCGAAGGGCTCAACCACTCGCCTGAGGTCTGCCCTGGGTGCGTCCAGCGGTGCGCCCAGATGTGCGCCCTCAAGACCCGCACCATTGTTGAGGCGGGCGCGGACCGGATCTCCGCGAGCGAACATTTGACGAAGATTGACCCCGCGCTGGCGGGACTGATCGACCACACGATTCTGAAACCGGATGCCACCGCCGATGAAGTGCGCAAGGTATGCCGCGAAGCCCGCCGCTACGGCTTCGCCAGCGTCTGCGTGAACCCCTACTGGGTGCCGCTGGCAGCGGGCGAACTGCGCGGCTCCCCCGTCAGGGTGTGCACTGTCGTGGGATTCCCGCTGGGCGCGACATCCACCGCCGCGAAGGTCTGCGAGACCGAGCTGGCGCTGCGAGACGGAGCGCAGGAAATCGACATGGTGATGAATATCGGCGCGCTGAAGAGCGGCGACTATGCAACCGTGGAATCCGACATCCGCCTGGTGGCCGAAACCTGCCACAGGCACGGGGCGCTGCTCAAGGTAATTCTGGAGACGGCGCTGCTCGACGACACGGAGAAAGCGGTCGCCTGTGCGCTGGCCAAGCTCGCAGGCGCCGATTTCGTCAAGACTTCCACCGGATTCTCCAAGCAGGGAGCGACGGCTGCCGACGTGGCGCTGATGCGGCGTGTGGTGGGGCCCCAGATGGGCGTCAAGGCCGCCGGCGGCGTCCGGACGCTGGAGGATCTGAAAGCGATGACGGCGGCGGGCGCCACGCGCATCGGCGCCAGCGCCAGCGTCAAGATCGTCGAAGCGGCGGCACAGCAGGCCCCATGACGGAAACACGCAAGAGCCGTGTGCGCTTTCGGGACCGCGCCGAACTGCTTGACTTCCTGTTGGAGGTGTCCACCGTCGCTTCCGAGACGCTGGATCTGAACGAGCTGATGGCGAGCGTGGCCGCCATCGTGCGGCAGGTGATCCCGCACGAACTCTTCGCAATCCTGCTATACAGTGAACGCCGCCAGGGGCTGCGCATCCGCTATGCGGTCGGCCACCGCCGCGAGATCGTCCAGAATCTGGTCGTCAGGCTTGGCGAAGGCATCACGGGGGCGGCGGCGGCCTCGCGCAAGCCGGTAGTGGTGGGCGACGTGCTCGAGGACAGCCGCTATCTGAACGCCATGGACGCGGTGCGGAGCGAGATGGCCGTGCCGATGGTGCTGAGGCAGAAGCTGGTTGGCGTGATCGACCTGCAATCCACGCTGCCGGATGCCTTCACGCAGCAGGACCGCGCGTTGCTGCAACTGATCGCTTCGCGCGTGGCCGCGGCCGTGGAGAACGCCCGGCTGTACCGGCGCATCGAGCGGCAGAGCCGCACGCAGCGCACGCTGGCGGCCATGGCGCAGGAATTCTCGTCGATCCTCGACCTGGACCAGTTGCTCGAGAAGATCGCCCTGAGCATCAAGCGCCTGATCAACTATGACGCCTTCATGGTGATGGTGGTGGACGAGGCGGCGGGTGTGCTGCGCAACGTCCACAGCCGGCGCTTTGATCAAACGCAGCCGCGCGCGTCGCTGCCGCTCGGCCAGGGCATCACCGGAGCGGCGGCGGAGTCGAGGATGCCGGTGCTGGCGCCTGACACAGGCCAGGATCCGCGTTACGTGGAATGGCACCCCGGCATCCGAAGCGAACTGGCCGTGCCCCTGATCGTAAAAGACCGCGTCATCGGCGTGGTGGATCTGGAGAGCCGGCGTCTGAACTATTTCAACGAGGACCACGTCCGGCTGCTATCTTTGATTGCTCCCTCCATCGCCATCGCCATCGAAAACGCGCGGCTGTACGAAGAACTGGCGCAGCGGGAGCGCGAGATCCAGCAGGACTTGCAGGCGGCGCACAATCTCCAGTCCGTGCTTCTGCCGCAGTCCCCGCCGCCCGTGAAGGGGCTCCAGGTCGGCATGCGCATGAAACCGGCGCGGCTGGTGAGCGGGGATGTGTACGAATTCTTCGACTACGACAACGACAGCATGATGATCGCCTTTGGCGATTCCAGCGGCAAGGGCGCCGCGGCGGCGCTCTACGGGGCGCTGTTCACCGGCATGTTGCGCGGCGAGGCGCCGCGCCGCCGCAGCCCGGCGCAACTGCTGCGGTCGCTGAACGACACGCTCACCGAGCGGCAGGTTCCGGCGCGCTACGTCTCCCTGCTTCTGCTGCTGTGGAAGGCGAAGCAGCGCGAGTTCGTGATGGCCAACGCCGGCTCCACGACGCCGCTGGTCTGCCGCACCGGGCAGATCCTCCAGCCGCACGCCGCGGGCGTGCCCGTGGGACTGCTGGAGAATGTCGACTACGACGAGACGCATTTTGAAGCGCAGCCTGGCGACGTCGTCGTGCTCGTCAGCGACGGCGTTCAGGACCAGCCGAATCCGGCTGGCGAGGAGTACGGGCGCCGCCGCCTGCGCCGGTATCTGGAAGCGCACTGCGTGGGCACGGCGCAGGAGATCGCCGACGGAATGCTCGACGACCTCGAGCAGTTCCGCGAAGGGCGCGCCGTGCACGACGATCAGACCGTGATCGTGCTGAAGGTGGACTGACAGGGGAGCCGATGACCGGGGCATTCGAGTATCGCGACGGCGTGCTGTTCTGCGAGCAGGTGGACCTGACGGAAGTGGCCGGGCGCGCGGGCACGCCGTGCTACGTCTATTCAGCCGGGGCGCTGCGCCGCGCGTTCGGCGTGTTCGAGGAGGGACTCGCCGGCACGCCGCATCTCGTCTGTTTCGCCGTCAAGGCGAACGGCAACCTTGCGGTGCTGCGGCTGCTCGCGGAAGCCGGCGCCGGGTTCGACATCGTCAGCGGAGGAGAGCTGTTCCGGGTGCTGAGGGCCGGCGCGGATCCGGCAAAGATCGTGTTTTCCGGCGTCGGCAAGACGCGCGAAGAGATCGAGGCCGCATTGCAGGCGGGCATCCATTCCTTCAACTGCGAGAGCGAGGCGGAGCTGATGCTGCTCAGCTCGCTGGCGCAGCGCCTGGGCAAGACCGCGCGTGCGGCCATCCGCGTAAATCCGGACGTGGATGCGGCGACACACCCCTACATCTCCACCGGCCTCAAAAGGCACAAGTTCGGCATCGACATCGCCGCGGCTGAGGAGCTGTATGTGCGCGCCGCGGCGCTGCCCGCCCTGTCGCTGGAAGGCGCAAGCTGCCATATCGGCTCGCAGTTGCTGGATGTGGCGCCGCTCGTCGAGGCGGCGGAGCGCATGGGCGCACTGGTGGAAAGGCTCCGGAAGCGGGGCATCGCGCTGCGGTTTCTGGATCTCGGCGGCGGGCTCGGCGTACCTTACCGCAGGGACGATCCGTGGCCTGACGTGCCGCGTTATCTGGCCGCGGTGCGGGGGCTGGCCGAGAGGCTGCAGGTGGAACTGCTGCTCGAGCCGGGCCGCTTCATCGCCGGACCGGCGGGCGCGCTGCTGTCGCGCGTGCTCTACAGGAAGACCGGCGGCGGCAAGGAGTTCCTGATCGTCGACGCCTCCATGACCGAACTGATCCGCCCCGCGCTCTATGAAGCCCACCACGAAATGCTGCCGTTGCGCCAGCCCGGGCGCGGCAGGATTGTCGCAGATATCGTGGGCCCGGTGTGCGAGAGCAGCGACTTTCTGGCCGAGGAGCGCGAGATAGAGAACCTCCTGCCCGGCGATTATCTGGCGGTGATGACGGCCGGCGCTTACGGCTTTGTGATGGCGTCGAACTACAACGCGCGCCCGCGCCCCTGCGAGGTGCTGGTGGAGGGCGACAGGTGGCGCATCGTGCGGCAGCGCGAGCGCCACGAAGATCTCGTCCGCGGCGAAGAGATGTAGCCGCGCCTGTCCTCAGAGCAGCTTGCGCAGCACCGCTTCCAGCTCCTGCATCTTCACTTCGCCTGGAAAGACGTGCGCCTTCTTGCCCGTCCGGTCGTAAACGACGGTAAAGGGCAGCCCGCCGGACCAGCGGGAATCGACCATCGAGATGAACTTCTCGTCGTTCTTGAAGTTCTTGATGAACGTGGGCGGGGGCGCTTTGATCTTGTCCAGGAACTCCGCCGCCGTGCGCCGGCCGCTCTCTTCGTCGATGGCAACCGTGGCGAATTCAAGCCCCCTGGCGCGGTACTTCGCCGCCAGCGCCACCAGTTCCGGCATCTCCTTGCGGCAAGGAGCGCACCACGTGGCCCAGAAGTTCACCACAAGCACCTTGCCTTTGGCGGAAGCGACAAAACGGAGGTAGCCGGACTCGTCGATCGGCTTGAGATCCGCCGCGGAGGCCAGCCCGGCGCCCAGCGCCAACAGAACCGGAAGGAAATGTTTCACGTGCTCTTTTTCACCCTCTTGATGGTGCAGCCGAAAGCCTTGGTTTCGGTGACAGGCAGAGGCTTGCCCTCCAGCGCTGCGTTCAGCACGTCTTTCAGGTACGTCTTCGTCACCTTGTCCACGGGGCGGGAATCATCGATGGCGCCGCGGTAGATGACCTCGGAGTTCTTGCCGATGACAAACACATGCGGCGTGAACTCAGCCGCGAAGCGGTCCGCTTCCACGTTGTTCACGTCCTTCAGAACGCGGAAGGGGAAGCCATGCTTGCGGGCGTGCTCGGCGGCATCGGCGGAGGACTCTGTCGAGTTCGAGTTCAGAAACACGAATTGAACGCCGCGCCGGCTGAATTCGTTGTAGAGCGACTTCATCCGCTCGTTGTAGTCGTTCGAAATGGGGCACTGCGTGGAGATGAAGATCACCGTGGTGATCTTGCCCGCGGTCTGGATCTGCACCGGCTTGCCGTCGAGATCCGTGGCTTTGATGGACTCCACCTTGCCCGGCGCGCCGAGCAATAACAGGGCGGCTGCGAATGAGGCGATCGTCGTCATGGCCTGCTCTCCTCTTGCTTCCCTTCTGACTTGGGTGGCTCGCGTTTCCTTTCCAGTTTCAGGTTCACCACGGCGTCGAGCCGCGTGTCGAAGATGGTGAGCTTCCGCTTCGGACTCTCCATGTCGTGGTGAGTGGCGGTGAGCTCATAGTCAATGCTGGTGGAGAGATTCTGGAATTGATACTTGCCGTCCTCGCGGGTGATGAAAGAGCGGATCTGAAGGGTCTTGAGATTCTTGAGCTGCACGACGGCGCCCGCCGCCGGATTGCCGTCGGGCAGCGTCACAACGCCGGTGACGTTGCGGATGTTCGGGTCCCTGCCTTTCTCCTTCTTCTGGTTGGTCCACTGCATGCCGGAGGCAAGCAGCGCGCAGGCGAAGAAAACGGACAAGCAGCGTTTCGGCGAGGTCATTTCTCCTGGCTCCCAGCCGGCTTCAAGGTCAGGTACACATCCAGGCGTTCCGGACCGCCGGAAAGTTTCACAATCCGCTCTTCCGGCACAAACCCTTTTGCCCGGGCCGTTACCCTATATTCTGCCTGATCCGGCGCAACCTGGAAGGAGAACTCCCCGCGGGAGTCCGTCCGCGTCAGGACAGGCTTCGGCTTTCTTCGCCCCGGAAGGGGCGACAGCCGGAGTAATTCCACCTCCGCGCCGGCCAGCGCGAAGCCGGGGTCGCGGAAGACGGTTCCGGCGATCACGGCCGGTTCGGGTTTCTGCCCAGCCAGTCCCGCCAGAATGAAGAAGAGTGCCAGGAAGAGCCGGAAGGGGCTAGCGCCAGTCTTCCTCGTCCTCTTCCTCCTCATCCTCTTCTTCCTCCTCGTCGAACTCTTCCTCGTCCTCGTCAAAATCCTCGTCGAGGTCGAGGTCGTCGTCCTCGGGCTCGAGTTCGAGCGGATCGAGAGAAGCCACCGTGAAGCTCCGCCCGCACTCGCTACACAGCAGAGTTTCACCCTCGGCGAGCTCGTCCTCGTCCTCTTCAAAGGGGGCGCCGCACTCGGGACAATCGATCATGACCGGTTCACCTCATCCCCATTCGGGGTGTTGGATGCGCTCAGTGTGAATTGTCGCCAAAGACGGCCGTCGAATGCAATGCCCAGGTTCTAGCGGGATGTCAAGAGCCGCTCCCTCTCCCGCTGGTCCTCTTCGGCGATGGCCAGGCTGTGCCGGACCAGGCCGGCGTAAGGGACCGTCACCAGCACCTTGTCCATGTCCTCCCAGGTGGAGATCATGTGGCGCACATGGCAATCGGCGAGCCGGATGACCCAGGGATCGGTAAGCGCCCGGCCGCGCTCGGCCGCGAGTTTCAGCAGGTCCGGGTGGCGCAGTGCGACAACCAGTTCGCGCTTTTCATCGCCGCAGGAGATGTAGTACTTGCAATCGATGGCGTCGGCGTGGCGGATGGAGATGGCGTTCTGCTGCCAGCGGAACTCCGCAGTCCATGTCCGGCCGAAGGGATCAACCACTTCGAAGCGCCTCAGATCCTGGCTCATGCTACCTACCATCGTAGCCGAACACCGGCCGCCCCCCGGCGCGGGAGCTTACCAGCCGGCCAAACCCTGGTGGCGCACGTGGGAGAGGAACTCGTCCCGCGTCTCTTTGCGGTGGCGGAACTCGCCCAGCATGGCCGATGACGTGGTCGAGGAGTGCTGCTTTTCCACACCGCGCATCATCATGCAGAAGTGGCGCGCTTCGGTAATCACGGCCACGCCCTGCGGATCCAGCACCTCCTGGATGCAGGCTGCAATCTGCTGCGTCAACCGTTCCTGCACCTGGAGCCGCCGGGCGAACACGTCCACAAGCCTGGGAATCTTGCTCAGCCCGATGATCTTGTTCTTCGGGATGTAGGCCACGTGCGCTTTGCCGTAGAAAGGAAGCAGGTGATGCTCGCACAGCGAGAAGAACTCGATGTCCTTGACCACCACCATCTCGTCGCAGCGCTCGTTGAAGATTGCGCCGTTGACGATCTTGTGGATGTCCGCCGTATAGCCGCTCGTCAGGAAGCGCAGCGCCTTCTCTGAGCGCATGGGAGTAGACAGGAGTCCTTCGCGCGAGGGGTCCTCTCCCAACGCCCGCAGGATTTCCTTCACATGCTCCGCGATGGCGCCTTCCTCCCGGCGGCGTTCAAGAACCTTGACGACGGCTTTCGATGACGATTTCATTTCGCGTTGCTTCCTGCGTGACTGCGTCCGCTACCAACACTTCAAAGATGTTCCGGGGCGTCTCCCAGATTCTTACCTTCTCCAGCCTGGCGGCGCGCCCGCCGAACCAGTGCGGCCATGCCTGGGCCAGCCGCCTGGCGGCTGCCAGGGCCAGATTCTCCGTGGTCGGCACGGCGGCGGCGAACTCCGCCAGGTCGAGGTTCAGGTTGCGCCGGTCCACCTGATCGAGCCAGACCCGTTTCACGAAATGGTCCAGCAGATCCAGCGGGACAAGCCTGCCCGCCGCCGGGTCCACCGGGCCGGCGAGGGTGATCTCCATCACGTAGTCATGCCCGTGCCCGTGCGGGTTGTTGCACTTGCCGAACACTTCCCGGTTCCGCGCCGCTGGCAGCAGATCGGTGTGCAGCCGGTGAGAGGCCGAAAAGCGGTAACGGCGCCCGAGGCGCACCTCGGAACTGTGGAACTCAGCGCCCGGCATATTCCACGTACAGGTCCTCGGTTTCGTAGAGCCGCACGGCCCGGAGCCGCGCCGCGCCCTCGCGGAAGCGCGGCTCAAGCCGCCGCCAGATCTCCACGGCGAGGTTCTCGGTGGTGGGCACGATGCGGTCGAAGGGAGGCACTTCCGCGTTCAGGTGGCGGTGATCCATGGGGGTGATGACTTCCTGCTCGAGGACCGCCTTGACCTCTTTCAGGTCGACCACCATTCCGGTGACCGGGTCGGGCTCGCCTTCCAGCGTCACTTCGAGCACGAAGTTGTGGCCGTGCCCGCGCGGGTTGGACTCCTCTCCGTATAGCGCCCGGTTTTCGGCTTCCGGCCAGTCCGGACGCTGGCAAGCGTGGGAAGCGGAGAATTCGACTCGGCGTGTCAGCAGCATCTTTCCTGTCAGAAGGTAGGATGCGGTCCCCCCTTCCCTAGATACAATTATAGGTTCCAGCCCTATGACGAAACCCAAACTGTTGGTGTCCATTCAGACCGCGGCGGCGCTCATCCTGGTGGCGCTGTGCTTCATCGTGGCCGACTCGCTGCGCGAGAAGGTGGTCGGGGTGGGCGACCGCGCGCCGTCATTCTCGATTGTCACCGACAATGGGCGCCGGATCTCGGCTGATGACTTCGGCGGGAAAGTGCTGGTGCTGAACTTCTGGGCGACGTGGTGCCCCCCGTGCATCGACGAGATCCCGTCGCTGGACGCCATGGCCAGACAGCTCGCCCCCAGGGGCGTGGTCGTGCTCGGCGTGAGCGTGGACCGCAACGCCGCTGCGTACGAGAGATTCCTGAAGCAGGCGCGCGTCAGCTTCCTGACGGCGCGCGACCCGGAAGCGCGCATCAGTGCCAGCTACGGGACCTTCAAGTACCCCGAAACCTATGTCATCGACGGCCGCGGGCGCGTGCGCCAGAAGCACATCGGTCCGCGCAACTGGCTGGAACCCGAGATCCTTCAAAGCATCGAAGCCCTGCTGTAGCCTGTAAAGCAGGGAGGGGCGCATCATGCCCGACTGGAAACAGGAGCTGATCCGCATCGTCGGCGAGCGGGGCTATCTGGACCGGCCGGAGGATCTGCGCCTCTACGAATACGACGGTGGCGTCGACAAGGGCCGCCCTGACATTGTCGTGTTTCCGCGTTCCGCGCAGGACGTGAGCGCCATCGTAAAGGTCTCGCGGCGGCATGGGGCCCCTATCGTCGGCCGCGGCGCGGGCACCGGCCTGAGCGGCGGCGCCATCGCCCGCAACGGCGGCATCCTGGTCTCGTTCGCCCGCATGAACCGGATTCTGGAAATCGATCCGTTGAACGAGCGGGCCGTGGTCGAGCCCGGAGTGGTCAACCTCGATATCAGCGCCGCCGCAGCGCCCTACGGTTATTTTTATGCTCCCGATCCCTCCAGCCAGCGCGCCTGCACCATCGGCGGCAACGTGGCTGAGAACGCCGGCGGGCCGCACACCCTCGCTTACGGGGTCACCGCGAACCATGTGCTCGGGCTGGAAGTGGTGCTGCCGGACGGCGAGATCCTGCGCACAGGCGCCTTCTGGCCCGACACCGCAGGCTACGACCTTACCGGTCTGATCACGGGCAGTGAAGGGGCTCTCTGCCTGGTGACGAAGGTCATCGTGCGCCTGATGCGCAAGCCGGAATCCGTGGAAACATTCCTCGCCATTTATGGCAGCGTGGACGACTGCGCCACCACGGTGAGCGAGATCACCGCCCGCGCCATCACGCCGGCAGCCGTCGAGATGCTGGATGGATCGATGCTCCAGATGGTGGAAGAGGCCGTGCATGCCGGCTATCCGCTTGGGGCGGCGGGCGTGCTGCTGATTGAACTGGAGGGCGTGCGCGAGGCGGTGGCCGAACAGGCCCTACAGGTGCGGCAGGCCTGCGCGGCCTGCCGCGCCCGGGAGATCCGGCAGGCGCGCAATGAGCAGGAACGGCAACTGCTCTGGAAGGGCCGCAAGAACGCCTTCGGCGCCATCGGGCGCGTCAGCCCCTTTTACTACGTTCACGACGGCGTCGTGCCGCGCACGAAGATCGCTCCCACGCTGCGGTATATCGAAAATGTCTCCCGCCGCAGCGGACTCGCCATCGGCAACATTTTCCACGCCGGCGACGGCAACATGCACCCCATCATCCTGTTCGACGCGCGCCGCCCTGGCGACATCGAGAAAGCGCAGAAAGCCGGCTTCGAGATTCTTGAATATTGCGTCGATGCGGGCGGTTCCATCACGGGCGAACACGGCATCGGGATGGAAAAAATCCACCTGATGGACCGTCAGTTTTCCGAAGAGTCTCTGGACATGATGCGCCGCATCAAGATGACGTTCGATCCGGCGCGGCTCTTCAATCCGGGCAAGCTCCTGCCGGAGCGGCAGCCCTGTCCCGAACTGCGGCAGCCGCCCGTCACGCCGGGCAGCAGCCTGCCGTCCTGAAACGCGCATCCAGGAGGATTTTTCATGGGAAACAGGCGAGAATTTCTGCTGCAATTGTCAGCCTTCGCGGCGCAGCCCGGCGCGAGGCTGACCCCAAGGGAGCGCGTCAACCGCGTGCTGGCCGGCCGGGCGCCTGACCGGCCCCCGTTCTCTTTCTGGCATCACTTCCACGACGAAGATCAGCCGGGCCGCAAGCATGCCGCCCTGACTCTCGACTTCGCGCGCCGCTACCAGCTCGACATCGTGAAGGTGATGAGCGATTACCCGTACCCGAAAGGCTCCGGGCCGCAGTGGCACGAACTGAAGCCGCTCGACAATCCGTTTCCCGAGCAGGTGAAGGCGCTCGAGCTGATCCGCGACGGACTTGCCGGGCAGAGGCATTTCGTGGAGACGGTCTTCAATCCCTGGAACCAGGCGACGAAGGTCTCCTCCAGGGACGCCGTGATGGAATTGATGCGGACACGGCCGCAGGCCCTGCTGGACGCTTTGGAAGCCATCGCCCGCTCGGAAGCCAACCACGCGCGGCGCGCGCTCGAAGCCGGCGCCTCTGGCATTTTCCTCGCCGTCGACAACGCCCAGCAGGGCGTGTTGACGCTGGAGGAATACCGGCGTTTCAGCGAACCCTTCGACCGCATGGTGCTGGAAGCGGCCAAAGATGCGCCGCTCAACATTCTCCATTTGCACGGTGCGAAGGTATATCTCGATCACTTCTGGCACGGCTGGCCCGTGCAGGTCATCCACTACTCTGCGCATGAGACCGGCGTGAGCATGGCCGCGGCGCGCAAGAAGACGTCCGCGGTGCTCATGGGCGGGCTCGATCACCGCAGCGTCGTCGGCGCTCCCGCCGCGGCGGTGCAGGCCATGCTGCGGGAAGCGCGAGCCGCTGCGCCCAGGTGGATCTGCGCCCCCGGCTGCTCCGTGCCGGATGATTCCAGGAGCGCCCACCTGCATGAGCTCAGCCGCCTGTTGCGAGCCTCCTCATGAGCTGGCGCATCCGGCGCTGGGATCTCTACGCGCCCCATTACGACCGGTTCATCTCCTTCGACGCGCACCGGCGCCGGTCGCTCGCCCTCGCCCGCCTTGCGCCCGGCGAGCGCGTGCTGCTGTGCGGCTGCGGCACGGGGCAGGACCTTCCGCTTCTGCCCGCCGGGCTCGAAGTCTTCGCCATCGACGCGAGCCTCGGCATGCTGGAGCGGGCGGTGCGCCGTGCGTGCGCCTCGCAGGTTCACTTTCTCCGCATGGACGCGCAGCGGCTGGCTTTTCCGGACGCCTGTTTCGACTGCGTCATCCTCCACCTGATCGTCGCCATCGTGCCGGATCCGCGGGCGTGCCTGCGTGAAGCCGCCCGCGTTCTCAAGCCGGGCGGGCGCATCGCGGTGTTCGACAAGTACCACGACGGACTCGGGAAGCCGCGCTTCATCCGGCGCGCCCTGAACCCGCTCATGCGCCTGCTGGCCACCGACCTCAACGTGCCCCTGCCCCGGCTGGCGCACGAAGCAGGGCTACGAATCGTGCAGGAAGAGCCCGCGATGATGCGCGGCATGTTCCGCGTGGCGCGGCTCGAGCCTTGCGGCCTCAGAGCGGAGTGAACTCGACAGTGTGATCGAGCGGCGTGAATCCGCAGATGGAAACGCTCTGCCCCGGCGGCTTCGGCTCCGCCCCGCGCACTTGCGTGTAGGCGTGACGTCCCAGTCCCGGTCCGAACCGGAATCCGCGCATGCCGGCGCGCGCTTCAGCAAAACCATTCTTCAGCAGAAATGATTTTTCTTCGGCGGGCGCCGCTTCCACGCCCTGTACCTCGGCGTCCTCCCGCAGCACCACTTCCACGGCGAGCGGCACGCCGGCCGTGCCCGTGGCGCGGATGCGCACCTGCACGCCGGCTCCTGTTTCCGTCACCGTGGCTTCGTAATCCATGCGCTGCACTTCGCTCCGCCGCCGGCGCGCGCGCAGGGCGGCGTAGTTGTCCGCGGTGACCCTTTCCGGCGGGTCCAGCGGCTGGTAATACGGTCCTTCCAGAGACTGCGTCATGCGGTAGCCGCCCGGAACCGGCGCCCAACGGCTGGGACGGAACTGCCCTTTGCCGAAAAACGCCGACGCGAACCGCACGCCCTCGATCACGCACTGGCCGTGGCGAAGCGTGAGGAAACGGCTGTTGCCGTTCATCAGCACCGTGGCGTCCCACGCCCCGCGCCGGATGCGCGCGATCTTCAGGGCGTTCATCAGGCGGTGGTAGTTCTCAGGCAGCGGCTGTTCCGCCGGGAGCGGGCGGCGCAACTCGGGATAGCGCAGATACTCGCTCACCGATCCGCCCCGCTCTTCGGTCCGCCTCGCCAGCGCCGCCCACTGCCCGTTGCCGTCGAGGATGGCCAGATACCGCAAAGGGAACCAGTAGCGGTCCATCGTGGCGCGCGTGTACTGATCCTGCCGCGTCGAGATATCGGTCACCACCTCTCCGTCCGGGTGCAGCAGCCAGAGCATGGATTCGAGGTTGCGGCGCACCGGTTCGAGCAGTTCCCGCTTGCCCGCCCGCAGCGCGATGACGAGCAGCGCCCGGTTGGTCACCGGGTTGTAGACGCCCGTGGATCGCTCCGAATATTGCCCGTCCTCGTCGATGTCGATTCCCTCAGCGAGCCATTGATCGATGCGGCGCAGGCAGCGCTCATCAGGATCCAGGTGATGCAGTCCGGCGAGGGCCTCGCACACCACCCAGCGATGATTCGGCGTGTGCACGCCGCCGGCGAGAAGCGCCTCCTTGCCCTTTTGCATGAAGGGCGCCAGCGCCGCCTCGGCTTCCCGCACGCCCGCCAGGCGCGCCAGTTCCACTGCTGCCGTCACGTTGTGCATTACGAATCCCAGGTCCGGTGTCGAGTGGAAATTCGTGGTCAACAGGTCGATGGTGCCGTCCTCGTGCTGGCGCTTTTTCAGGAATTCAGCAGCCGCACCCGCGCGCTGCACCATCAGCCTGTCCTTCTGGAAGCGCGACCCTTCGCAGGCGAACGCCGCCAGGAAGGCGTGCGCCAGACCGGACGCCGTGCCTGCATGGTACAGCCCGAATTCGTCGGGGAAGCTGCCGGAGCCCGCATCGCGAGGATCCATGATCTGCCGTTTCAGGTATTGTTCTACCTGTGTGTCGTGCTTCCGGATCAGCGCGGCGGGCAGAGCAGCCAGCCGTGCTTGCGCCGCCAGCATCGTGGCTGCCATCTCTCTGCGGGTGATTTCAGTCATCGCCGGAACGCCTGTGTTTATAATGCCCTGTAATGACCCTTCCCGCGCTTCGCCCTCTCCTTCTCACGCTCCCGTTCGTTCTGCTCGCTGCTCCGCCCGCGCCCGACCCTGCCCGCGCGGGCATGGATGCGGCTCAACTGGCGCGCATTGCGCCGGTCGTAAAGGAATTCGTCGACCGCGGCCAGATCAGCGGCGCGGTTACACTCGTCATGCGCCGCGGGGTTCTGGCGCACTTCGAGGCCACAGGATGGCAGGACTCCGATGCGAAGAAGCCCATGCAGAAGGACTCGATCTTCCAGATCATGTCGATGACCAAGCCCTTCACCGGCGCCGCCATCATGATGCTGGCCGAAGAAGGCAAGCTCCGCCTGCATGACCGCGTCGAAGACCACCTGCCGGAATTCCGCGGCCAGATGGTGATCGCCAGCGAAGAAAACGGCGTCCGCATGCTGCGCAAGCCGTCGCGCCCGATCACCATCCGCGACCTGATGACGCACACCTCCGGGCTCGGTCCCGCCGCGCCGGGGATCGCCGACATCATGGTCCGCATGGACCGCACGCTCGCCGAGGCGTGCCTCATCTATTCGCAGCAGCCGCTCCTGTTCGAGCCCGGCACACGATGGATGTATTCGAACACCGGCATCGCCGTGCTCGGCCGCATCGTGGAGGTGCGCTCCGGCATGAGCTTCGAGAAGTTTCTCGAAACCCGCATTTTCCAACCGCTGGGGATGACCGATTCGCATGTCTTCCTGCCCGCTGAGAAGCGCGCGCGGCTGGCGCCCGTGTTCACGGTGAAAGACGGCAGGCTGGTGAAAGCCGGAGCCGACATCCTCGGCGGCGATCCGCTCAAGTTCCGCGAAGGCGCGAAATACTCCGGCCCCGAACACTCCATGTACTCCACCGCGTGGGACCTCGCGCAGTTCTACCAGATGATGCTCAACGGCGGCGTGCACAATGGCAAGCGCCTGCTGTCGCCGGCCAGCATCCGCATGATGACGCAGCTCCACACCGGAGACCTTGCCGCGGGGCACAATCCGGGCACGGGTTTCGGCCTCACCTGGGAAATCACCAAAGAGGCTGCCGGCACGCTCACGGGGCAGAGCATAGGCACATTCGGCCATGGCGGCGCCTTCGGCACTTACGGATGGGTGGATCCGCAACAGCAGATTGTCGGCGTGTTCCTGATCCAGTCCACTGGCCGGCCGCAACCGGTGCGCGACGCCTTTGTGACCCTTGCCAACACCGCCGTCCGGGAGACGGCGCGATGAATCGGGCCGCTCACCCTGAGCAGGACGCCTTTGTCGCGCTCCAGCGCGCCGCCACCCGCCTGATGGACGGCGTCGTGGAACTGCTCAGGCCGCATGGCCTCCGCCCCGCGCAGTACAACGCGCTGCGCATTCTTCGCGGCGCGCACCCGGAGCAGCTCAATTGCAGGCAGGTGGCCGCGCGCATGATGACGCGCGAGCCGGATCTGACGCGGCTGCTGGATCGCCTGGAAAAAGCCGGCCTGATCCGGCGCCAGCGCCAGGCGTCCGACCGCAGGGTGGTGCGTGTCGGCATCACTGCGGCGGGACTGGAACTGCTCGCGAGCATCGACGCGCCGATGCTCGCGCTCCACCGTTGCCAGTTTTCCGTGCTCGGCGAAAAACAGACCGCCACGCTCGTGCGGCTGGTCCGCCGCCTGGCCGAATCCTGAGCCGATTGCGGATCATCCAAAAAAGTTGTTGCAACAAGCAACCGGGAGGCCCGATGATCCGCCTGAGACCCTGCGCCGAACGAGGCGCTACGCAAACCGGGTGGCTGGACAGCCGCCACACGTTCTCCTTCAACCGCTACATCGACCCAGCGTGGCACAGCTTCCGGTCCCTGCGCGTGATCAATGAAGACCGGATCGCCCCCGGCGGCAGGTTCGACTGGCACCCGCACCGCGACATGGAGATCCTGACGTGGATCCTCTCCGGAGCGCTGGAGCATGAAGACTCCACCGGCGCGCGCGGCGTGCTGCGTCCCGGCGACCTGCAGAAAATGAGCGCGGGCACGGGCATCTACCATAGCGAAGCGAACGCTTCGAAAACCGCCCCGCTGCATCTGCTTCAGATCTGGATCCACCCCTCGCAGCGCGGCCTTGCTCCGAACTATGTGGAGAAGCATTTCCCACTCGAAGACCGCCGCAACCGGCTCTGCCTGCTGGCCTCGCCGGGCGGGCGCGGCGGCGCCCTTCCCATCCATCAGGCGGCCGAGCTCTGGACGGCAGTGCTCGATGAAGGACGGTCTCTCGAACACGCGCTCGCAGCAGACCGCCACGCCTGGCTCCAGGTGGCTTCGGGCGAAGTGGAGCTGAACGGCGTCACCCTGCACGCCGGCGACGGCGCCGCCGTCAGCGAGGAAGCGGCGCTCCAGATCACCGCGAGACAGGCGTCAGAGCTGCTGTTGTTCGGCCTGGGGTGAGACCCTGCGTAAACCATCCGGCCGCTCTTCGGCAGCCGCTGCTTCGCTTCTTCTTCGAACCATGGCAACCAGCCGTCTCCCTCATCGGCCGTTGCTATACTGCCATCAATTGGATGAGCTTTCCGAGGCGTCGATCTCCCAGTGAGTCTCTTCCGGAGTGCTATCGTGACCGGCGGCTTACCCCGCCTCGAGAGTAGCCGCAATTCTTTCGAATCGAAAAAAGAATACGATGACTGTGCTAGGAGCGCCGGCTGAGGTGTTGCAACTGAAATGGTGGCAGCGTCTGCTGATGCCAGATCTGGCTGCCGTGGCCGCGCTCGTGGTTCTTTACTTGGCCGTTGCAGTTTGGGGACAGCAAAGCCTCCTGAACGATTCCGACACGGGCTGGCATATTGTGACGGGTGAGAGAATCCTGGCCACATGTCAGCTCCCGAGAGCGGATCCATACTCCTTTTCGAAGGCTGGCGAACCATGGTTCGCCTGGGAGTGGCTGGCAGACGTTATTTTCGGGGCTGCGCACAAGCGGCTAGGACTTGCCGGCGTGGTGTGCCTCACATCTCTGGCTCTTGCTGCTACAGCGTGGATATGGTGCCTATTTACTCTCCGGTTGGGTGGCAATCTGCTCGTCACAGCGGCGCTCATGATCGTGGTGGTTGCGTCTTCCACCATCCACTGGCACGCCCGTCCTCACGTCTTCAGTTGGTCGCTGCTCATCAGCTGGTTGTGGCTGCTCGAAAAAACACCCTCCACGTTGTCTGTCCGCCGCGCTACCGGAATGTTCCTGTTGATGGCAGCATGGGCGAACCTTCACGGCAGTTTCTTTCTTGGCTTCTTCCTCGCGGCTGCCTACATCGTCCAGTTCTGGCTTGAAGACAGGAGGCGAGCTGTCACGGCGATACTGGAATCCTCCGCCGCACTGTGCGCGACTCTTGTCAATCCTTACGGCTGGCGGTTGCACCTCCATCTGGTTCGCTACCTCACAAACAGCGACATGCTCAGGCAGATCAGCGAATTCCAGAGCCCTGACTTCCACGGGGGAGGCATCTACCTGGCGCCGCTGTTTTTCATCGCGATAGCAGGAGCTGCGCTTTGCCTGGAGCAGCGCAAGTACGCCCGCGCCCTTGTGTTGACTCTGTTCGTAGCCATAGCTCTGCGTTCTGCCAGAGGCATTCCAGTGGTTGCGTTTGCAGCGCTACCACTGGCGGCGGAGCCCTTGACCCGGGCTTTGAGTTCGTGGAAAACGCTGTGCGAATGGTTTAGAGAGTCAGGGAATTTTGAGCGGGTCGAGCGGGAATGTAACGGCGGCGCGCTCCTATTGGCGGCGCTGATTATGACGCTGGGGTGGTTTTCGACTCCTCCAGCCCGCGCCGCTGTGCAGTTCCCGGAGGAACGGTTTCCTGTCAGCGCAGCGCATCAGATCGCGAGACTTGGCCCTGAGGCCAGAATATTTGCCCCAGATCAATATGGAGGCTACCTGATCTACCGGTTTGGAGGGACCAGAAAAGTTTTCTTTGATGGCCGGAGCGATTTCTACGGTGCGCAATTCGTGAATGACTACGTGGGCATCCTGTTGCTGAAGCCTGGCTGGAAGGAGAAATTCAGCCGCTTCCGGTTCACCCACGCAGTTTTGCCGGAGAACCACGCTTTGCGGGAAGCGCTCGAATGTGCCGGCTGGCGGCGGATCTACGCAGACAAAACGGCTGTCCTGCTGGAGCGCCCTCTCACGCCCCCTGCTGCGCCTGTCTGCGCCATGCCTTGATGTCAGGGGTCACGCGCGCAGTCCCGCCCACATCGGAACCAGTTGAAAGTCCTGCCGCAATTGGCCCGGATTTTCGCCCCGCTGCTCGATCCACTCCGCATCGACCGGCCCCAGATGCTGCGCCATCTCGAGCGAGCGTACCCTCGCGGGCTCGATGCCCATCAGGCGGCAGCAGGTCGAGTCGACGGCGGGAAGATTCGCCCCCGCCACGATCACGCCCGCCCGGCGCGGCTTGCCCTGAATCGGGCCGTTGCCCTCCATGCCCACAATGCCGTCCACGATCGCCACAGTCTTCGCGGCGTACGTCCCGGCCAGCTTCACGATCGCGTTGTCGATGCCGTAATGATGCAGCACGTTCTTCGGCCATCCATACAGGCTGCCCGGCACAGTGCCAAAGAGGTTCTTCATGGAAAGGGTGACTCCCGCCCAGTGATGCGTCTTCATCTTGGGCAGGGAAACGATCAGGTCTGCCGCAAGGAGCGATTTCGGCGCCCAAAGCGGCCCCCACTGGCCGAGGCTGCCAACCTGTTCCACGTCATCCCGGTTCAGATCCACGAACCGGTCCTCGAATCCCGGGACCGAGTCGAAATACCCCGCCTCCTCTGCCAGTGTCCAGGTGTCGCGGCGGTGCCCCGGCCCCTCGCCGATCCTGACCTGCGCCGCCCCCAGCGACAGCAGCGCCTCCATCACCGATGCCACGAAGACCGGATGCGTGTTGATGGCCGTCGCGCGCGAAAATTCCACCAGATTCGGTTTCAGAAGAACCGTCTTTCCCCGCACCGCGATGCCCGCCGCCTCCACCGCGCGCCGGATCCCACTCACCAGATCCTGCTCATAGCTCTCCGCCTTGAGAACGAACACGGGCTCCTTGCGGCTCCAGGATCGCTTCTCACGCTTCGTGCAAGCCGCGCCCGCTGCGGCCAGCCCGCATGCCAACCAGCACCGGCGGTTCATCCAGCCCCTCCCTTCCACAAGCGCCACGCTCCATCGGGCTCGCCGATCAGAGCCAGAGCCAGCACCGTGGTCTCCGTGCGCCCGTTCACCTCCACGGGCCGGTCGTCAAACGGGACGCCGTGCATGCGGAATGCGATGCGCAGCAGGGCCTGCGCCAGCCCTCGCGCCCCCCGGCGCCAGTCCTCGAGCGCGCGCTCGAGGCCGCGCTCCACCGCCGGATCCTTGCGCCCGCACAACCCGATCAGCGCCAGCGCCGTGCACTCGGGAAACGATTCCAGGTCCTCGCCCAGCACGCGCTTGTTGCCGTAATTCCAGCCGCCGTCGCGGCATTGCCGGTCGAGGATCATCTGCGTGCCGAGCTCAATCCGCTCCCGGACCGCCGGGTCTCGACGATTTGAGAGGCTCAGCTCCAGGGCGCGCACCGCATGGGCGGTCGGCTCAATCCAGGCCGCCGTCCCCCCTGTCCAGGGCCACGCCGTGAGCTCGGGATGCAATTCATTCAGCGGTCTTTTCCCGAGCAGGCGGTCCAGCCAGCTTTGCACAGGCGCCTGCTTCGCCCTGGTTGACACCAGCCAGTCCACTCCTTTGCGCCACGCTTCGTCGAATTGTCCCAGAGCGCATTTCAACACGATGGCGAGAGACGTCGCCCAGCCTGGCTGCCGCGTCTGGGGGCTTGTCATCCACGCGCCCTCGGGCAGTTGCCACCGCCGGATCAGCTCTGCGGCGCGCCAGCCGGCATCCGTTCCGCACAAGGCCAGCGCGGCATAGACACTGGGCTCGAGCCAGGAAGATTGTCCCGCCCGGTAACCCCACCCGCCGTCGCCGTTCTGGCGCGACAGAAGAAGCGTGCGTGCGTCGGCTCGCATCGCGCAGAATCAGTTCCAGTTCCAGCAGTTCCCGCTAGCGAGTTGACACTCCATCGGCTGCACGGAGGTGATCGGGCGGCCGGTAAACAGGCCGCTGAATCCAGGTATGAAGTGGCGGATCTGATAGTTCTGAACAGTCACCCGGATGTAATAGCGGGTCACGGGCGGGAACGTTCCGTTCGGGTCGATCTGGTCGTTTCGTGAGAAGTGCTGCACGTCGATGTTGCCAACAGTGTAAAACGAATTCGCCGTCGAGCCGCACGCTGCCGTTGTGCCACACATAACGATGTTCCGGATTGCGGAGACGTCATCCGCACGGTTGGCAGCCGCCCAGCGCGCGGCGTCGGAAACCCGCCAGGTGATGGTCTGATGCTGGAAGAACGTCCACGCCCAGTCCATGACGCCGAAATAGAGCATGAAGAAGATCACCGCCCCCAGAGCGAATTCGATCAAAGACGCGCCCCGGCGTCCGCGCTGGTTGATGCGGCGCATGTTGCCGGCTTCCACCTGGAATCCTCCCGTTCTTCGTGGACTCATGGCATGTACAACCCCAGGAACGGCACCTCCAGGGCAGGCTTCCCGTTCAGAGTGATGCTTCCCAGGAATGGGGACAGGACGCCGTTGTATGTCCAGCCGTTGATCGCTACACGGATCCGGTCGGGACGACCGCCGGCGGTAAAGACGTAACTTACGCTCACCCGGCTCGGATCAAGACCGGTCACCAGCGGCGTTGAGGACCCTGCCGAACCGTAGGCGGTCACCTGTTTGATCACTGTGCTAAACGAGTCCTGCGTGGCGAACGTCCGGCTGGCCGCGTACCGCGCGCCGTCCCTAACACACTTCTCCAGCGAGTTGTACAGATAAAACAGGTACCCGAAATGGATTGCGCCCAGCACAAGAGTGACAAGCAGCGGCGCCAGCAGCGCCAGTTCCACCAGCACCGCTCCGCTCTTTCGGCGGCGATCCCGTTTCATGGCGCTCACCTCACCAGCCGGATCTCATAGACGCCGTCCTGGTTGACAGAATCTCTGCCCGAGCCGTATTGGCACCCCCCCTCGAACACGGCGCACCAGTTGGCGTTGCCGCTATTTGAATACGATGTCAGGACCCGGAAACAGTAAAATCCCAGCACCTGGCCCGTGATCGGATCCACAATCGGCGCATACACGATGTTGCCAGGATATGGAGCGCTTCCGCGATCTTCCAGGGCTTTGGCGATTGAGGAGATCTGTGGCGGTCCGGTGTCAAACCCAGGAAGGTTCTCGGATACATTGACAGGTTCCCCCTGCCACCCGCTGATCATCTCGGCATAATTGTTGGCATTGCCAGCGACTTCATCGCTCGACCAGAAGCCGGTCTTGTCCTGCAGCAGCTTGGAGTTGTACTTCCAGATCGCCAGCAACTGGGAAGGGTACTGTCCGCCGTTGGCCTCCACATCCCCCTGGCACCAATTGCTCAGCTCCGAAGCCTGCAACTGGTTGTTCTTGAAAGTCTGCTGGAAGGTGTTTGCGCCCCAGCGGAGCGTGTACTGCTCGCCCTTTACATATCCAAAGTCCGTGACGCTGCTGCAGGCAGGCAGGCCCCCGGATATCGGCGTTCCCGTCGTGCAATGAGCAAAAGGTGCAAATGGCACCAGGCCCTGATCCATCGTGGACATCTTCACCTGTGCGGCGACGGCGGAGGCTGCCGCAGTTCCCGTGGACTGACCGGTCAAAATCGGCGACAGATACATCGGCACCTGCCCGGAAGCCGTGACGCGGACAAACCGATAGCCTGTGCCGCTCTCTGGGTTCTCCGTCCAATCTCCGCTGGCAGGATTGGAGGCGGCGTACTGCGTGGCGAATTCGACCGTCACGTTCTGGAACGCAGTGTTCTGGAAGTGATACGTCTTCCAGGCGCCGCTCGATGCGTAGTACTGCCCGGTCTGCGCCGCATTCCGCGCCGCATTGATCCCGTTCATGGTTCCATCAAGCATCGATGCCGCCGCCAGCGCTGCCGCATCGCAGTAGCCCTGCGCTTCGTTGCGCACAATGTACAGCCGCCCCATGTCGAACGCCAGCCCGATGAAGCCGAAAATCACGACCGCACTGATGGCGAACAGAATCAGCACCACGCCCCGCTGTCGAATGCCCCTCGCTCCGAGTCGCATCACATCCTCCTTAACCGGGGAAAGTCCGGCTTGTCCCGATCATCAGGCTTTTCCCTTGAGAAATCAAGGTTCATAACCCCCGCCGCCGTTTCATGGTACCGGCAGCGGCGGAATCACCAGCAACACCTCAATCTCGACCGGCGCTTTCTTCTGCGTCGCCGGCCGGAACTCCCAGCGGCTGAAAGACTTGAGCAAATTTCCGGCCCCCGCTCCGGCTCGAACCGCCGTCACCCGTTCCAGCCTCCCCCCGGCCGTGATATGGCCGTGGAATACCTGGTACCGGCCCGATTTCCACTCCTCCGCCGGCGGCAGCTCCGCCCGCTGGATATACGGCGCCTGAAGAGGCGGAGGGTCTTCCAGCGTCACCACCATGCTGTTCTGCTGTGCCTCCGGGCGCTTCTCCGCCACACAGTAGTGCAGCATCCATTCCCGCCCCGCGCCCACATCCAGATATGCCGTGTACACGGGCCGCCCCGAGAGCCGCTTCGCCAGATCCTGGAGCGCCTCCGGAAATGCGCTCTCCACCACCACCACATCAAATTTCCCGTCCCGCGGGAAAATCAGCACCACCGTGCCGTCCGGCCACTGCTCCATCCTCACCAGTTGCCCGCCCAGCCGGACCTCCCGGACGTAGGGGCTGCCGCTCCTCGTGCCGGCGGATGCCGCCCCGGACGCCCCTGTCCCGTTTCCAGAGCCGGCGCCCGTGCCCACAGATGAGGCGCCGGTTCCGGCGCTTCCCGCGGAACCCGTACCGGCGCTGCTCTCCCTTGTCCCCGGACCCGGACCGTTGCCCGTTGCCGCCTGAGCGGCGCCGCGCCCTCCCGGGGCGCCTCCTCCTGCGGTTCCGCGCCCAACGGCCGATCCCTCGGGCGCTCCTCCGGCAACCGCGCCCCTGCTGCCGGTGCGTGCCGCTCCGCCCGCCGTCCCCGTTCTTTCAGGGCTGCCACTCCGTGCACCGCTGCCTCCGGGGCGGCCATCGTCCAGCCCGCCGCCTGCCTGCGTTCCCTCCGGAATCTGCACCGCCTGGCCTGGTTCCAACGGGACCGGCGAAACAGAAATCACCGATACCGGCACGCCCGGCGTCAGAACCCCGCTGCCCAGAACCGGGCCGCCCACCGGCGGCACATCCACCGGTACGCCCGGCGGCGGCAGTGCGAGCTTCGGCTCCTCCACGCTGGGAGCAGCCGCCCGCACCGGCAGACCTGAGGGAAACGGCAGGACCGGCCGCCTGGGAGGGGGAGCGGCGGTCAGCATTCCCGGAAGCGACGAGCCGGGCACCGTCTGCGGCGAAGGCACCTCCGGAACCTTGCCCGTCCATGCAGCGAAGGCCGGCAATTCGACGATCTCCCTTCGCGCTGCCGGGCGCCGCGGCTGAAGCAGGGTGGTGGCGGCAACCGTCCTGTACGCGCGCCGCGGGCGTGGTGTGTTGATCTGTTCGGCAGCCGAGGGAATGGCGGGCGCGGGCAGGGACTCCACGGGTTCCGCCAGCCTGGGAATGGACGGCTCCACCAGGCTCCGCGGGCGCGGCGAGGCCGCCGGCTGCGGACCCGGTCTCCGCGGAAGCCCCGGAGACTCCCTGCGGGCGACCACCACTCGCCGCGCCTCTGGCAGGCGGAGCGTCAGCGGCACCCGGATCACGTTATCGAATCGCACCACCAGCGGTTGCTCGGCCTCCAGCGCCCTTGAGATCCAGATGAGGGCCTCCGGCCCCGTCACCACAAATGCGGCGTGGAAACTCACCGACAACAGCAACGCGGGCGCCATCCGCCCGGTGCGCCGCTCGCAGAGCAGGAACTTCGGCGGTTCGATCGGCGCGGACTCCCTCGGCTCCCCAGCCGTTTCTTCCGGCGGCTCGGGCCGCCTGCCCGGCAAGCCAGGCCATGCGGCTAGTCCCAGACCGATGGCCGGCAGACCGCTCTGCTCCGCCTCCCTCGCGTAATCCAGGCGAAGCCGCACCTGCCGCGCGCGGAATGACTGGCGCAGGAAAGAGCAGCTCGCCGCCAGCGCTATCAGGGCGGCCAGCCCGCCGATCAAACTGGCGTCCATCCCGGATCCCTTCCGGTCACGTGGCAGGGCGCGGCGCTTTCACGCCGTGAGCCGGGCACGGTTCTCTTCCTGCGGGCTGATGACCAGTGAACGCAGGCGCGCCTCCCTGCCGTCCTGTTTTCGTGCTCCTGCGCCGTCGCTATTTAGCGACAGATTCCGCAGCCCGAACAGCGCCAGCTCGAACCGGTCCTTCGCGCCGACCTTCTGAAACAACTTGCAGAGATAGACCTTGACGGTGCCTTCGGTCAGTCCCAGCGCCGTTGCGATTTCCTTGTTCTTCAGCCCCTGCACCAACAGGCAGATCAAGTCGCTTTCCCGCCGCGTCAGCCGGATGCGGCGCGTGCCGCGCGGCCATTCGGCGCCGTGATCGAAGACAAACTCGCCCGCCAGCACGCGGCGGATCGCTTCCACCAGTTCTTCTGGAGTCGCGTGAACGCTCAGCGCGCCTGCCGCGCCGGTGTCACGCGCATGGAACAGGGTCTCAGGCGTGAGATTCCGCAATAACAGGATGACCCGGCAGTCCGGTGCCGCCTGCCGCAGCTCTTCCATCGGATCCCATTCGCCCGAACCGCTCCATTCGAGCACGGCCACATCAGGCCGCCACCGCTCCACCGCCTTCCGCCACTCCTCCGGAACCAGCGGGATTCCTTTCACCTCGCAGTGTGGACAGCGGCCGAGCACGACCTCCAGTCCCGCCTCCAGCAATGGTTGCTCCGAGGCAAATGCGATTCTGGCCATCTCCGATTTCCTCCGTTCCTTCATCCGGCGAGGGCCGAAAACAGCAGGCCTTGTTACGCCTGGTACTACCCCGGGATTCCGCCCCGGGCGGCTCCTTCCTCCCGCCGGCCAATTCCCGACTGCTCCGCGTTTCTAAGTGCCTTCTATGATACGGCCTGTTCTTGACACGATCAAGGAAAAATTACCCGGGCCTAGTACCACAACGTAAGCTCTATGACTGAGAATGAGTTGCAGTCCCTGCATGAATACTAACCATCGATAGGCTAACCAAAAGGATGCTTGTCAGCAGGGGCCGGTGGACCTTAAGGTGAAACTCGGAAACGAAATGGGAGCGAAACCTCAGCCGGCAAGAGAAACGGACCCTAAGGCAATCCACTGCCTGCTGAGCCTTCCCGCCAGCGGCGTGGAGGGCGTTCCGGGCGTGATCCGTTCTCTGGACCGCTGGGGCGCGGTGCTTCGCTTCCGGGAATTGATGGCGGGCGATCCGGTGATGCCGGAAGCGCCGGTGCACATCGACGTGGCGCTGCCGGCGGGGCGTTCCCGCGCGGGGCGCGCGCTGCGGTGCGAAGGGACGGTGACCAATGTGTCGAAAGCCGTCGACGGGCACTGCTGGCTGGTCGTCCGGTTCCATCAGGTTCAGTTTTCCCGTACGAGCCTCGCTGCTCTGCGGGAATCGGTTAGTGTGCCCCTCGCGGGGTGCGACCGCGATCCTGAGGTCGTGGAGGAGAGTGGGCCGGGTCCGCAGGGACCCCTGTCCGGCCGTTCCAAAGACGGCCGCTGAATTTCAAGCCAAAAGGAAGGGAAAGCAAATGGAACTGTTCAAGAATTTCTGGAAAGAGGAAGAAGGCCAGGACTTGGTTGAGTACGCGCTGCTGCTGGGGTTTATCAGCCTGGCAGTGGTCACTGCGCTGACCGGGGTGCGGACGCAACTCAACACGCTGTACAACAGCACCGCAACCACTCTTCAAAGTTCCGCCAGCTAGAGACTGGAACTCCCGGCGGGGCAGCCCTTTGGGTGCCCCGCCAGGGCCTTTCTCCGATGGGGATCGGTTTGATATTGAAGGCTCAGTGCCGGCAGGGTAGGTCGGAGACCCCGAGGCGGAGCGTTATGGAGGGACAATGCAGAGCAGGCTCGCCGGAGTAATCCTTTTTGCTGTCTTGGTCGCGTTGGGTGCAAGTGTCGTCTTGTACCAATTGCTGATTCGCCGCCTCGGTTCTGGCCCAGACGGACCGTCCGCCCAGGTTCTGGTGGCCACTCGCGACCTAGCCGTAGGCGCCGTAGTGGGCGAGCAGGACGTCGAGACAGTGAAATGGGGCGGTCCTGTTCCGCCAGGCGCGATTCAGAAGAAGGAAGACATCGTTGGGCGTGCGGCCGTGGTTCCCACTTATAGAGGCGGGCCGATCGTCGACGCCAATTTCGCCCCCAAGGGTGCGGGCGCCGGTCTGGCGGTGACCATTCCGCCCGGCAAGCGCGCGGTGGCGGTGAAAGTAGATCAGGTGGTGGGGCTGGCTGGCTTCGTCCTTCCGGGGATGCACGTGGATGTCATCGCCACGGGGGATCCGCCGGACAAGTCAAAAGAAGTCCTGGGCACGCAGGCGCGCACGATTCTTCAAAACATCGAGGTGCTGTCAGCGGGACAGAATTTGCAGCCTGACCGCGAGGGCAAGCCGGTGCCGGTGCAGGTGGTGAATCTGCTGGTGACTCCGGAAGAGGCGGAAATCCTCAGTTTGGCAGGCAATGAGACCCGCATCCAGCTCGTCTTGCGCAATCCTCTCGATAAAGAAAAGGTCGAGCCGCCAGGCACGGCCACCGCCTATCTGTTTTCCGGGCGTCCGGCGGGCAAGCAGATCGTGCCGCCCAAACCCCCGGGATATAAGCCGCCGCCGCCGAAAATGCAGACTGTGGTGGTGCCCGTGAAGATGGAAATCATCGCCGGCGCGAAGAAAGAGGAAGTCAAGGTGGGTGAAATTGTGGAGGAGCGTCCCGCATCGGAGGCCAAGAAATGAACCGGCATTTTGCTTCTGCCCGCCTGGCGCTGGCTCTTTGCCTTGCCGCCGCCACACTGCTCGCGCAAGGCGGTCCCGCCGCGCCGCGGGAGCTAAACTTGGTGAGCGGCAAGTCGCTCGTCCTGGACAGTCCGGTTGAAATCGTCCGCGCCTCGGTCGCCGATCCTAACGTCGTGGAAGCTGTCGGTGTGTCCGCCACGGAGGTCCTGCTCAACGGTAAGAATCCCGGACAAACCAGCGTCATTCTCTGGCAGAAGTCGGGCAACCGGCTTTTCTTTGATGTCACGGTGCGGCCTCGCCCGCAGGGCGAGGACAAGCGCATCGAAATCCTCAGCCGCGAGTTGGAGAAAGCCCTGCCGGGGCACCAGATTGAGTTCCAGTTGGAAGGCGATGCGGTCTATCTGCACGGCGCCGCCGGCAGTCTCGCGGATGCGGAACGCGCCGCTGCCATTGCTGCCAGCCTATTGGGAAAGGACGCGAAGGTGGTGAACCTGCTCCAGGTGGCAGTGCCGGAGACCGATCCCCAGGTGCTCCTGAGGGTACGCTTCGCTGAAGTGGATCGCTCGGCGGTTCAGGAGTTGGGCGCGAACTTCCTCTCCACTGGTGCAGGCAACACGTTCGGAAGTGTGACCACGGGGCAGTTCACGCCTCCCCGCTTTACTGGAGATGTGCAATCTGGCAATTTTACCCTCTCCGATGCGTTGAACGTCTTTCTTTTCCGCCCGGACATCGACATGGCTGCCACCATTCGTGCGCTTCAGCAGAAAAAGATGATCGAAGTGCTGGCGGAACCGAACGTACTCGCGGCGAATGGCAAAGATGCGAGCTTTCTCGCCGGCGGCGAATTTCCTTACCCGGTGGTGCAGGGCGGCGGCGTGGGCGGCAACGTTTTCGTCACCATCCAGTTCCGCGAGTTCGGTGTCCGGCTGGGATTCACTCCGTTCATCACCTCGCGCGGCAGCATCAAGCTGAGAGTGGAGCCGGAGGTGAGCGCCCTGGATTTCGCCAACGGCCTTCTGTTTCAGGGCTTCAACATCCCTGCCCTCTCGGTGCGCCGTGTGAGCACGGAGATTGAACTGGAGGACCGTCAGGGCTTCGCCATCGCCGGGCTGCTCGACAACCGCCTCACCGAGACAGTGAGCAAGATCCCCGGGCTGGGAGACATTCCCCTGCTGGGCGCCCTGTTCCGTTCACGAGCGATGAACAAGTCGAAGACCGAGTTGCTGGTGCTGGTCACACCGGAAATCGTCAGGCCGATTCCGCAGGGTCAGAAGCCCTCAGATGTCAGCTTCACGGGAAAGTTCCTGAAGGAGGGCGTTGCGGAGCCGCCCCGCACCCCCGGCATCGAAGTGACCGGCAGCGCCGCTCCGCAGAAGAAGATGGTGCCTGTGGAGGTGCTGAAGGAAGAGCAGCGCATCGAGAAAGAACAGGCGGAGAAACGCCGGGCTGCGCCGTCTTCCGGCATCGGCTTCGGCGTTCGGGGGCAATGAAGTTTAGGTTTCGATGGAACGGCTGGAAGGGCGAATGACGGCAAAGGGATCTATGAACATCGGTGTGGTGATCGGCAACCCGCGACTCTGGGAGGAGACGCAGGCGCTGCTCCGCCTGATGCCTGTCCGCGTCGCCTTCGAATCCGCCCAGGCAGCCACGGAAGATGTGCTGTTCGCCCGCATCGACCGCTTCAAACCGGATGTCGTTCTGATCGATCCGGGTGCCTTGCTGCTGCCCGTGACGGAGCTGATTCCGCTCATCAAGGAACTCCCCGCGCCTCCTTTCGTCGTGGTGGTTCAGGAGTCACCCACTGCGGAAGAGATTGTCCGCGCCATACGGGCAGGGGCGGACGAGTTCGTGTTCCCGCCGCTCGAAAGCAGCATGAAGGAGGCGCTGGAGCGGCTGGCGAAGCAGGCGGCGGCGCGGCAGGCAGCTCCTGCACAGCCCGCCGGCAAGTCGATTGGCTTCCTCTCCGCCAAAGCAGGCTGCGGTGCCACCACGATTGCGTGCCACTCGGCGCTGGAGCTGGCGCGGGCGTCCGGCAAGACCATCCTGTTGGGGGACTTCGACCTCGCCGCCGGCACTGTCCGGGTGCTGATGAAAGCCGACAGCCGGTATTCGGTCCTGGACGCCGCCCGCAGCACTGCCGATCTCGATGACCGTTACTGGCGGGCGCTGGTCTCCAACGGCTTCCCAGGCGTGGAAGTGCTCGCCGGAATCGCGGCCGACCTTTATCGCGAGTATCCGGTTCCCGAGGACGTCAGGCAGGTGCTGGAATTCGCGCGGCATCGTTATCCGTATGTTGTGGCCGACCTCGGCGCCGGTTTGGACGCCGCTGTCCTCTGCGCTTTGCAGGAGGTGGACGAACTCGTGCTGGTGACCACGCCGGAGATGCCCGCGCTTCAGATGGCCAAGCTCCAGATCCACCGGCTCGGCGCCGCCGGGTTCCGGCGCGGGCACATCCGCCTGGTGCTGAACCGTCTGTCCCGCCGCGTGGAACTGGCCCCGGCGGAGATCGAGAAGGCTCTCGACATCGAAATCTACGCGACCCTTCCCAACGATTACGGCGCCCTGGAGCGCGCCTATACCGACGGAAAGCTCCTGCCGGAGAACGCCAACCTGCGCACGGCCATCGGCCGGCTCATCCAGAGTCTGGCAGGACTGGAGACGCAGGAGGGGAAGCGGAAGTTTTCGCTGTTCAACTTTTGAGGAGGAATGAGGAGGGGGTATGGCTTCACCGTTGCGATTTGATTCCAATGTTCCCGCCAAGCGGGATCCGGGCTGGGTGAGCCGGCTGTTCAGCCGCCAGTCGTTTTCGCCGCACCTGCAGGAACTGAAATTCAAGCTCCACAAGGAGCTGATCGGCCGCGTGAATCTGGAGGCGCTCTCCTCGCTGCCCGAGCCCCAGGTCCGCGCCGAAATCCGGCAGGCTGTGGAAAAGCTCGTGGACGAGCAGGACGTGCCGCTCACCATGCAGGACCGCGAGCGGGTGTGCTCGGAAGTGCTCGATGAAGTCTTCGGACTCGGCCCTCTGGAGCCGCTGCTCGAAGACCACACCATCTCGGACATCCTCGTCACCACGCCGCGCCTCGTCTACGTGGAGCGCGCCGGCAAGCTCTACCGCACGCCGGTGGAGTTCAAGGACAACCAGCACCTGCTGAGGATCATTGAAAAGATCGTCTCCGGCGTCGGCCGCCGCATCGACGAGTCTTCCCCGATGGTCGACGCGCGCCTGCCCGACGGCTCCCGTGTCAACGCCGTCATTCCGCCGGTGGCCGTAGACGGTCCCTGCCTCTCCATCCGCCGCTTCGGGCGCAATCCGCTTCAGATGAAGGATCTCATCGAGAACCTGACGCTGACCCCCGAAATGGCGAAGTTTCTCGAAGCCTGCGTCGCCGCCCGGCTCAACGTGATCGTCTCAGGCGGGACCGGCGCCGGCAAGACCACGCTGCTGAACGCGCTCTCGGCATTCATCCCGGAGACGGAACGAATCGTCACCATCGAGGATGCCGCGGAACTGCAGCTCCAGCAGACCCATGTGGCCCGCATGGAGGCGCGCCCGCCGAACATCGAAGGCAAGGGTGCCATCAAGATCCGCCAGCTTGTCATCAACGCTCTCCGCATGCGCCCGGACCGCATCATCGTCGGCGAGGTCCGCGGCGAAGAGGCGCTTGACATGATGCAGGCGATGAACACCGGCCACGACGGATCCCTGACCACCATCCATTGCAACAGCCCTCGCGACGCCATCTCGCGCCTCGAAGTGATGATGGGCATGGCCAACGCCAACATGAGCATCCAGTCCATCCGGCAGCAGATCGCCTCCGCCATCGATCTGTTCGTGCATATCGCCCGGTACAGCGACGGCACGCGCCACCTCTCCCACGTGACCGAATGCGTGGGCATGGAGCGCGACATCGTCACAACCCAGGACATCTTCCTGTTCGAGAAGTCGGGCGTGGCGCCCGACGGGCGCGTCCTCGGGCGCTTCCGCGCCACCGGCATCCGCCCCAAGTGTTACGAAAAGCTGAAGACGGCGGGCTTCCACTTCCCGCAGGAGCTGTTCCAGTCCGTCACCGAGATTTACTGAGGCTCCCATGCCAACGACGCTCTTCTTTGTCTTGTTCGCCGTGCTGCTCGTGGTCATCGGCGGCGCTGCCTGGTTCGCCTGGGAAGTGCTCACCTCCGCGCGGAAGAAGGAGCTGCTGGGACAGCTCGACAGCGGCGAGTCAAGCGCGGAAACATTCGACTATGACCGCCCGGAGGTCTTTATCTCCCGGTCGGAGGTCGAGCGCCGCCAGCGGCGGCATCCGCTGACGGATTTCTTCTTGGGACTGGATAAGCAGATCGCTGCGGCGGGGCTCGACTGGTCGAGTGGCGGCTTGATTCTGGGCGCGATTGCCCTCGCCTGCGGTGGCGCGATCATCGGATTTATTTACCCCTTGTTGCTCTTCCGCTGGCTGACCGCGGCGACCTTTGCCGTCATTCTGGGATCACTGCCCTTTTTGCACGTGGGCTATCAGGCTTCGAAACGGATGCGGCAGTTCGAGGAGCAGTTTCCAGAGGCTCTCGATTTCATCGCCCGCTCGCTCCGTGCTGGCCACGCCTTTTCCGCCAGTCTGGAAATGCTCGCCAACGAGGCGCCGGAGCCCCTCAGTTCCGAATTCCGCCGCGTCTTCCAGGAGCAGAACCTTGGAATGCCGCTGGAGAATACTCTCGGAGGGCTGGCGGAGCGTGTGCCTCTAGTGGACGTAAAGTTTTTTGTATCCGCCGTCCTGCTTCAAAGAGAGGCTGGCGGCAACCTGAGCGAAATTCTCGAAAGCCTGGCACATACCGTGCGGGAGCGGTTCAGGCTGAAGGGCCATGTCAGAGCAGCCACCGCTTCCGCGCGGATCACGGCCCTGATTCTGTCTGTAATTCCTTTGTTTGTGTTCATCAACTTGCAGCTCCAATCTCCGGAGTACATTGGCATACTGTCAAATGACCCTATCGGGCCGTGGCTGCTTCTTATTGCGGTTGCAGGACAGTTTGTGGGATATGTACTGATGCGTAAGATGATCAATTTCAGGTTCTAGTCATGCTCATCGCTATTGCTGCTGCGTTTTTCCTTGCGCTAACCGGGGCCATCGTCTGGTTCGGCTACAGGACTTATGTCAAGCCTGGCGAAGCTTATCAGCAATTAGCAGCACCGCTTTCGGTGCCCGGCGTAATGGAAAGGAAAGCGGCGCAGCAAACTTTCAGGGCCCGGCAGTTGCTGCAATGGGTGGGCGAAAAACTGCCGCAGGATCCCATGTCGGCCTCGCTGACACGCAGGCAGTTGATGGTGGCAGGCTATCGCTCCGACGCGGCGCTACCCGTTTTCCTTGGCATCAGAACCCTGGTGACAGCTGGCGCCGTGGCCGCAGCTTGGCCGATTGCCCCCGCCTTCAACTGGCCATTGATTCTCAATGTCGGGCTTGTTGCCCTGGCAGGCTTGCTCGGACATATGCTCACGAATTTGGGGCTCGACGTTCTGGGTGAGCAGTATCAGGAGAAACTCCGATTGGCTCTGCCGGATGCGCTCGACCTGATGGTCGTCGCCGTCGAGGCTGGGTTGGGACTGGACCAGGCGATCATGAAGGTGAGCGAAGAGCTGGCCTCTACTCACCCGGAGTTGTGCCGGGAACTCTCACTCGTCTCGCTGGAGACCCGCGCCGGTGTCAAGCGCGCTGATGCCCTGCGCAACATGGCTGACCGCACCATGGAGCCGGAACTGCGCAAGCTGGTGGCTGTGTTGGTCCAGACAGACCGCTTCGGTACTAGCGTCGCCGATGCCTTGCGTACGCATGCGGAGTTTATGCGGGTTCGCCGCCGTCAGATGGCGGAGGAGAAAGCTAACAAGTTGGGACCCAAGCTGACCGTTGTCATTTTCTTTACGATTCTTCCGGCAATCATGATTGTGGCCGCAGGGCCAGCAATGCTAAAGCTATATCGGGAGCTCCTTCCCGCGCTGGCTGGACAAAGCCCTGGCGGATAGTACACTATCTCTCGCAGGAGTTGAATTTTATGGATCAGAACTGGCTACCCGTCGTTACCGGAATCGGCGCTATCATCTGCCTGATTCTCTACCTCCGCCGCCGCAGGGCGCGGAAGTTGCGGGAGTTCAAGCAGCAGCGCTAGCCCGCCTTCATCCTGCCTGAGCCGCCGCTTTCCACCACGCCAGCGCGAGGATGGCGGCGGTTCCGGCTGCAATCGAGACCCCGTGCGGCAGGCGCAGTGTGTCCGGATTTTTCACATCCAGATTGTCGTGCCGCACCCACGGGGCGCGGAACGAGAGCAGCTCGCGCACCAGGTACATCACGTTCCATAGCGTCTTGCCGAGCCGCCCCTTCGTGAGCGCCAGCCCCGCCGCCGCAATCATGCCGAATACCGCTGTCGCCGCGAAGATCGCCGCCCACGTCCACAGCCCCGCCACTGCCCCCACCGCCCCCATCAGCTTCACATCGCCCGCCCCCATCGCGTGCAGCAGGTACAGCACGAAGTAAAGCCCGAACCCCGCGGCGAACCCGATGAGCGACCCCTTCAGCCCCGCCCAACCGCCCAGAGCCGTGTTTGCCGCCACCCCTGCCACAAAGCCCGCCACGCACAGCCAGTTCGGAATCCGCCGCGAGCGGAAATCGAAGACCGCCGCCGGCAGAACAAGTACAATCAAAAGGAACTGGAGGAGAGGGTGAAGCGGCGGCGGAATCAGTTCGATCATCGGCTGTGAGCTCCTCATCCATCATAAGGGCGCGGCCCCGCCCGGCACCGGAGGAAAAGCATGGAAGCCAGCAAGTTCGTTGATTTCTACGAGCTGATGCAGATCAGCCCCAACGCCGAGCACGACACCATCGTCCGCGTCTACCGCATCCTTGCCGCGCGGTTCCATCCCGACAATCCGCACACCGGAGATCCCGAGAAGTTCCAGCTCCTCACCAGGGCGTATTACACCCTGAGCGATCCCCAGCGCCGGGCCGACTACGACGCCGAGCTTGCCGTCATGCGCATGCAGCCCATCGGCGTCTTCGGGCTCAAGGACTTCGCTGTCGGCATCGACGGCGAGGCCAACCGCCGCATGGGCATCCTCTGCCTGCTGTACAACCGCCGCCGCAGCGATCCCGAAAAGCCCGGCGTTTCCGTGCTCGAACTCGAGCAGACGATGACCTTCCCGCGCGAGCATCTCCTGTTCACGCTCTGGTACCTCAAGGAGAAGGACCTCGTCCGCCAGGACGGCTCCAGCGACTTTGTCATCACGTCCGCCGGCGTCGACTGGGTGGAAGAGCACCTGCCCAAGAACCGCATCCTCTACCACCTCCTCAAGGCCGCCGAAACCGGCCAGACCCGCAGCGACGTGCCCGAAGACCTGACCGAACCCGCCGGTCAAGAGCCGCCCCAGCCCTGAGCCCGCGGCCCTCAGCTCCAGTAGCTCCGGTCCAGGCTCCGGTACTGCACCGCCTCGGCCACGTGTTTGGCCTGGATCTCTTCGACGCCCGCCAGATCCGCGATCGTCCGCGCCACCTTCAGGATCCGGTCGTGCGCCCGCGCCGACAGCGCCATCCGCTTCACCGCCTGTTCCAGCGTCCGCTCGCCTGCGGCATCCAGCGGGCAAAGTTCCCTCAGCCGCCCCGGCGGGATCTCCGCGTTGATGAAGCCCCTCGCGCGCTGCCGCGCCCGCGCCGACAGCACCCGCTCCCGCATCTCGGCCGAACCCATGCCCCCGTTGCGCGTGCGCAACTCCTGGAACGGCACCGCCGGCACCTCGATGTGCAGGTCGATCCGGTCCAGCAGCGGCCCGCTGATCTTGCTCAGGTACTGCTGGATCTGCACCCCCGTGCAGCGGCATTCCCGCGTCGGGTCGCCGAAGTAGCCGCACCGGCATGGATTCATCGCCGCCACCAGCGTGAATGCCGCCGGAAACCGCAGCGTCATCTGCGACCGCGCGATCACCAGCGCGCGCTCCTCCAGCGGCTGCCGCAACAGCTCCAGAACATTTCTGGGAAATTCCGGCAGTTCGTCCAGGAACAGCACCCCGTGATGCGCCAGGCTCACCTCGCCCGGCCGCGGCATCCCCATCCCGCCTCCCACCAGCGCCGCATCGGAGATCGTGTGATGCGGCGCGCGGAACGGGCGCGTCCGCAGCAGCCCCTGTCCTCCAGGCAGCACGCCCGCCACGGAGTGGATCCGCGTCGCCTCCAGGGCCTCTTCCAGCGTCAGCGGCGGCAGAATCCCAGCCAGCCGCCGCGCCAGCATCGTCTTGCCCGAGCCCGGCGGTCCGATCAGCAGCACGTTGTGCCCGCCCGCCGCCGCCACCTCCAGCGCCCGCTTCGCTGTCGTCTGTCCGCGCACGTCCCGGAAATCGAGATCCTCGTTCTCAGGCAGCGGCGCCGCCGCCGCGCGCGGCAGGTCCGGCTGAAAACGCGCCGGCTCGATCAGCAGGCCGACCACTTCGCTCAGGTGGCCCACGCCGTACACCTGCAACCCCTCCACCACCGCCGCCTCCGCAGCGTTTTCTTTGGGCACGATCACCGCCCGCGCCCCCTGGTCCCGCGCGCATGCCGCCACCGGCAGCACGCCCCGCACCGGGCGCACGCTTCCGTCCAACGACAATTCGCCTACCAGCACCTGGTCGTGCCGTGCCGGCGCCTGCCCCAGCGCCCCCAGGATCGCCACGGCGATAGGCAGGTCGAACCCCGCCCCTTCCTTGCGCAGGCTCGCCGGCGCGAGGTTCACCGTTACCGTCTGGGACGGAACATAATACCCGCTGTTGGCCAGCGCCGAGCGGATCCGCTGACGGCTCTCTTTCACCGCCGTGTCCGGCATGCCGACCACAATGAAGTCCCGCTCGGATCCGCCGGGATACAGGTCTACTTCCACGTCCACCGGCTGGGCCTCGATGCCCACCAGCGCGGCGCTCTGCGTGCGGAACAGGGCCATGAAACCTGGCGCTCTCCTCTATGTAATGTCCCCGTACAGCCCTGTTCTTCTCACATCGTTTGCGCCATTTCTCTGAGCGATTCCGAATACTATAAGTGAGCGCCGCTGTAGAATCTCCCGCGCATGCCCATCCCAGCCATTGATCCCTGGTTCCCCTGGCCGCAGAAACAGGATGAAAAGTCCTCTTTATCTTGGCAGGGCCGCTCCCTCACGAGAGCCGGCCTGCTCGACTCTGCCGGCCAGCTCTGCGCCCGGCTCCGCTCGGCCGGCATCCGGCGCGGCCATGTCGTCGCTTCGCTCCTGCCTGGCTCGCCCGATATGGTCGCCTGTCTTCTGGGCGTGCCGCAGGTGGCAACGCTGGCCCCGCTCGACCCTTCTCTCACGGATGCCGAGGTTCGGGCATGCCTGGACGAGCTCGGCGCCTCGGCTCTCATCACGCCGCAGGGGATCCAGAATCTCGATCCCCGGCCGGAAGACTCTTCTCTCTACGACGCCGCCCTCATTCTTTTCACCTCCGCTACCACAGGCAAACCCAAACAGGTTCCTCTCAGCTTCGCCAACCTGCACGCCATGATGGAAAAGACCGGGAGCGGACTTGCCCTCGGCCCTTCCGACCGCCTGCTCAGCTTCATGCCCCTCTTCCATCTGCAGGGCATCCTCAGCGTTCTCGCCCAGCTCCGGGCGGGCGGCGAAGTTGTGCTCATGCCGCGGTATGACCCGCTCGAGTTTCCCGCCTGGCTGGATCATTACAGGCCCACCTGGTATACCGCCGGCCCCGCCATCCACAACGCAGTTCTCCAACATGGCCTGCCCCATCCCCCTGGCAGCCTCCGTCTTGCCAGGTCTTCTGGAGCGCAGCTCGCCGCCGGCAGGCTGCGGCGGCTGGAAGAACTCCTCCAAGCCCCCGTTCTGGAGGCCTACGGCCTCACCGAATCCGGGTCCGTGACTCAGAACCCCTTGCCGCCGGGAGTCCGCAAGCCCGGCTCGGCGGGCGTCCCGTTCGGCGTCGAGGTGCGCCTCCTGCCCTCCGGCGAGATCGCCATTCGAGGCCCGTCTGTGATGCGCGGCTACCGCCACGACGATGCCGCGAACCGCGAGGCCTTTCTTGACGGCTGGTTCCGCACCGGCGACCTCGGCTACTTCGACGCGGATGGCTACCTCTACATCACCGGCCGCCTGAAAGAAATGATCAACCGCGGCGGCGAGAAGGTCTCGCCATCGGAAGTGGACGAAGCGCTCGCCGCGCACCCGCTGGTGCGCGAAGCCGCTGCATTCGGCCTTCCCCACCCTACACTCGGCGAGGACGTCGTCGCCGCCGTGGTTCTTGAGCCTGGCGCCATCCTCGATGCCCGCGTCCTGCGCGAGCATGCCGCCCGCTTGCTTGCGCCGCACAAAATTCCCCGCCGGATCTTTTTCGTCCAGTCGCTCCCGAAGGGCGCCACCGGCAAGCCCCGCCGCCACCAGCTCGCAACGGCATTCTCGGCCGTGAAGGTCGCCCGCGTGGCGCCCCGCAGCCCCCTCGAAGCCGAACTCGCGAAGCGATGGAGCAGCCGCTTGGGCTGCGGGGAAATCGGCGTCCAGACAGACTGGTACCATCTCGGGGGCGATTCGCTCGGCCTGGTCCGCATGGCGGCCGAGATCGAAATGGACTACGGCCTGCCGGCGGGCACTCTTGAGGGAAACGGCTTCCCCTCCGAGCCCACTATCGAGCGGCTTGCGCAGTGCCTCAGCGCCCCGCGCCTCGCCTCCTCCGTCCTCCGCTTTCATCCTCAAGGGAGCAAGACGCCCCTCTTCTGTCTTCCAGGCGTCCACGGCTCTCTTCAGTACCTGGAAGCGCTCGCTGAGAGCATCGACGCAGCCAGGCCCGTTTTCCTGCTTCACCTGCCCGCCTCCGAACCGGCCGGCCCCGCTGCAATCGAGGAAGCGGCGCTGAGCCTGATCCGGCAGATCCGCGAACTTCGTCCGTCCGGTCCTTACTTCCTGGCCGGCCATTGTTACGGCGGCATCCTCGCCTGGGAGATTGCATCCAGGCTCGACGCCGCAGGCGCGGGCCACGGCGTTCTGGTGCTGTTCGATGCTCCTGTCCCCGGCTACCCCCGCCCCCTGGAAAGCTGGCCGGCCTATCTCCGGCGGGCCGCCGCGCTTGCGGGTGAGGCCCTCCGAGGCGGAGCGCGGCGCGTTCTGGCCCAGGCCCTCGATCATTTCCGATACCTGCAGCGGCTGAGGAGCCGGCGGCGGCGCGCCGCC
>JBMOMB010000047.1:0-26288 GCA_049325215.1 Acidobacteriota bacterium | reverse complement strand
GGCGGGCGCATCACCGTCGGCTTCCTGGGCGGCGCCCAGATCGACCGCCACGCCAACCTCAACACCACCGTCGTCGGCCTCTATGACCGGCCGAAGGTGAGGCTTCCCGGCGGCGGCGGCGCGCCGCCGCACTACGCCAGCATCCTGAGATTGCGCCCGACGCGGGTCAGGCTGTCTCTGCCTTCGCCCGGCTCTGGTCGCCCCGCCCTCTTGCATGGGAGGTTGTGTCCTTCCTCGCGCGTGAGGAAACGGGCAGCACGCAGGTCCTGGAGGATCCGCGGCTCGCATGGTGTCACTTCGCCCGCGGCCGCTTCTCTTCCATCGAGGCGGACGGCTCGCACAACGGGATGTTCGCAGGCCCCTGCGCAGCGAAGCTCGCCGCGCGGCTCAGCAATGTTCTGGATTCCTTCGATTCAAAGCGCGCCGGGCCTGGCTGATCCAGCCCGCCCTCACTTCTCCACCCGGAACCTCCCCTGCGCTTCCGCCGTCTTCCCGCCCACTTTGTCCATCACCGTCACCGCCAGCACATACTCGCCCGGCTGCACCCCTTCTGTGATGCTCAGCGTCAGCGTGCCGGTCAACAGCCTGCGCGGATAGAACGGCGCTCCTTCGTCACTGGCCGCTTCTTCCTGCGTGAACAGCACGTCGCCCTGCGTGTTCAAAACTTTCAGTCCGTAGCCAACGGCGAAACGGTTCTTCTCCCCCAGAACAAAGCCGGCCACCTGAAACCGCGCCACCAGCATCTGCCCGGGACGGTACACGGCTTCCGCCATAGGCTCGCGCTCGGCCTCGTCACGATAGAAGCCAAGGTTCAGCACGCTGAGTTCGCTCACCTGCGGAAAGGGCTTCCCGCCCACGCGGAATTCGACATCCTGCTCCGCGCTCGCCTGCGCGAATTCATCTGCCACGCGGATCTTGATCCTGTATTCGCCCGGCGGCAACTGCCCCGGCAGCGCCAGCGTATACTGCACGCGCGGCAGCCAGTTCTTGTCTTCGTAGCTCAGCTCTTCCTGGATGGCGCCGTTGGCCGGCGGCTCGAGCAGCCGTCCCTCGGGATCGGTGGCGTAGAGCGTCCAGCGCAGGTCCACGCGGTCCTTCACCACGCGGAACCCGGCGATGCGGAAGCTCAGATACAAGAGCTCCCCAGAGTGGTACTCGTAATTCGCGCTGATGGGCGGGCCGTCTTCCTGCCGGTAGTGCAGTGTCGCGCCCGTCACGGCGAGCTTTGTCGCCGGCGGCGGATCGGCCATCAGAGCCACAAGCGCCGGCACCAGCCACGTGCAGCCCACGCCTCCATTTTGCGCCTTTATCGCGCCGGAGGCATCTGCGGTTCCACCGCCGGCCTGCTTTCCGGCGCTTCCACCCTGTACGGCAGATGAATCATCGCCGTCTGCTCGTGATCCACATCCCCGCCGCTGGAAACCCGCAATTTGTAGTCGCCTGGAGGCACGTCGAACAGCAGCACCCCGGTTTCCGTCTGCGTGCTCCTCACCCGCCGCAGCAGGCCCATCCATTGCGCCACGCCATCGCCTTTGTCCAATTCCAGCGTCTCGCGTCCGTCTTTGTCGATCACCGCCAGCAGCGGCGCCGTCAAATCCTCCGGCCCGTTGTTGGTAACGCTCACCGTCACCAGCAAGAACCTGTGCTGAGGCTTGCGCGGCCCCAGGTCTGTCTGCAACTCGTCCCTCCATTCCGTGTTGTAGATGGTGTAGCTCAGCTCCCCCACCGTAACGGGAGTCCCCATGGGATGCACGGTGTCTGCTTTGCGTGTCCCGCAGGCTGCCCCGCTCAGCAGGACCAGCCCCGCCGCTGCTGCCGTGAAAAAGCCCCGAAATGCTGCGTACATTTGTGTTGCCTCCGAATCAGTATCAGTGTGAAACATATCGAATCCCGGGCGCTTGCGCAATTGGCCGCCGTATTTTTTCTCCTGTCCGCCTCCTGCGCCGCCCAACCCCTCCGCCACCCTGTGAGCGGCAGGATCATCGCCCCGGTGATGGGCGCGGCCGGAGCAGGCTGGCTGGAGCGCTCTGAAAGAGAGCTGGAGGAGCGCCCCAGTCTCGCCGTCAAGCTCCTTCGTCTCCAGCCCGGCCAGACCGCCGCCGACATCGGCGCCGGCTCTGGATATTACACCGAACTGCTCTCCAAAGCTGTCGGCCCCGCAGGCAGAGTCTACTCCACGGACATCCAGCCTGAAATGATCCGTCTGCTCGACGAGCGCATCCGCCGCCGCGGGCTCTCGAACGTCCGGACGGTTCTTTGCTCTGAAACCGATCCCCGCCTGCCGCCCGGATCGCTCGATCTTGCCCTGCTGGTCGATGTCTATCATGAGCTGGCTTCGCCGCAGCTGGTGCTCCGTGGCATTCGCAAGGCCCTGAAACCCGGCGGCCGCCTCGTGCTGATCGAATTCCGGAAAGAAGACCCTGCTGTTCCCATCCGCGAAGAGCACAAGATGAGCGTCGCCGAGGCGCGCGCAGAGGTCGAGCCCGAAGGATTCGCCTTCGACCGCGTTTTGAATGACCTGCCCTGGCAGCATATCCTGATATTTCGCAAATGAAGAACGCGCGATTCCCCTCGGAACACTCGCTCGAGCAGGATCCCGCCACCGGCGCGCGCGTCCACCGCCTCACCAGCGCCTCCTGCATCAACCACCACACCTACTTCCTGAACTCCTCCCTCACACCGGACGAACAGGAGCTTCTCTTCTCCAGCAATCGCAGCGGCGCCTGGCAACTGTACTCCATCGAGCCCTTCCCGCACGGTGAAATCCGCCAGTGGACCGCCGCCGCGCCGATCCATCCCTTCTCGCCCGCCATTCATCCGGGCGGCGAGTCGGTCCTCTTTGTCCGCGGCGGAACGATCTGGGAGATCCGGCGGGACACGCTGGAGGAACGCCTTGTGGCGGGTTTCGATCAGGCCCAGTTCGGCGAAGTGTCGCTCTCGCCGGATGGTGAATGGATCACCGCCGCCGCGAAGGTGGGAGGCGAAGCCGGCCTCGTCGTGGGACGCGTCGATGGCACGCACCTGTCGTTCCACCGCTTCCCCCGCACCGTGATTCATCCGCAGTTCCACCCGCTCGATCCCGCGTGGATCGAGTTCGCCGCTGATCCCGCTCCTCGCATGCACCGCATCCGCCGCGACGGCACGGGCCTCGAATGCCTGTACGAACATTCCAACAACGAGTTCGTCGTGCATGAAACGTTTCTCGGCCGCACGGGCGATCTTGTCTACGTCGAGTGGCCTTTCGCCCTCTGGCGCATGAATTGGGAAACGCGCGAGCGCCGCTGCATCTGCGAGTTCAACGCCTGGCACATCGCCCCTGACCGCGCCGGCACACAGATCCTTTGCGACACCAACCACCCGGACCGCGGCCTGTTTCTGATCGACGCCGCCACTGGTGCGCAGCGCCTCGTGGCGCTCTCGCAGAGTTCCAACCGCGGCTCGCAGTGGGCGAAATCCAGTTACGCATTGCCGGAGGATTTCGCGGCCGCGCGCGCCGCGCTGGGCGGCAATCTGAGCTGGATGGAGAACGCCGCCGACACCGTCTACGGCCCGCAGTACACGCATCCCCATCCTTCCTTCTCCCCCTCGGAGCGCTACGCCATCTTCACCAGCGACCGCAGCGGACACCCGCAGGTCTACGCCGTGGAGCTCAATGGATAACCTCACCCACTCGCTCACCGGCGTGCTGCTGGCCCGCACGGGACTCGCGCGGCGCGTCCCCTTTGGAACGGCTCTGGCCGTCGGCGCCGCCAACTTCGGCGACATCGACATCCTCACCGGCGCGAAGAGCTGGATCTGCTATCTCCACTATCATCGCGGTTTCACGCATTCGCTTGTCTGGCTCCCTCTGATCGCGGCCGCGCCCCTGCCCATCTGGTGGCTGCTGGCCCGCCGCCGCGGCCGCGTGGACCGCCCGCTGTGGCTTCACGCGTACTGCGTCTCGTTCATCGCAGCACTCACGCACCCGCTGCTCGATCTGCTCAATGTCTACGGCATCCGCCTCTGGACGCCCTTCACAGAACGATGGTTCCACCTCGATCTTCTCTTCATCGTGGATGTGTGGGTGTGGGCCATTCTGCTGGTCTGCACGCTAGGGCCCATGCTCGCGCGGCTCGTCTATTCCGAAATCGGCGCCCGCGGCGCTTCCGGCCGCGCCATGGCCTGGCTCGGTCTCGCCGGCTTCGCCGCCATTATCGGCTTGCGCGCCCTGTTGCATGAGCAGGCGCTCGCGCGGCTCGAGTCGCGCGTCTACGCCGGCGAGCCGCCGCGCCGCGTGCTTGCCTCTCCCTCGCCCGCCAACCCGTGGAAGTGGACCGGCATCGTTGAAACCCGCTCCGCGTGGCGCCTGGTGCCTGTGAATCTCGGCCGTCCCTTCGACCCGGAAGCCGGGCTCGCCTTTTACAAGCCCGATGTCGAGCGCTTCCGTCCGGTCATCGCCGCCACGGATACGGGGCGCGTGTTCCTCGGCTTCTCGCAGGCGCAATCCTGGTCTGCTACGCCCGCCCCCGGTCCCGAAGGCGCCACGCTGGTCCGCATCACCGATCTGCGCTTCGGTCCTCCGGAAGGCAACTCCTTCGTCGCTTCTTTTCTCATCGATGCCCGCGGCCGCGTCCTCCGCGAGGAGTTCTCCTTTGGCAGGATGGAAGCGGGAAAGCGCTGAGCGATCCGCTCCTGGAGGCCACTATGTCCGTGCCCGAATACCCGATGATCATTGGCGGCGCCGAGCACCGTTCGGAAACACCGGTCCCCGTCCGCATCCCTTATGACGGCCAGCCCTTCGCCACGGTCTTTGCCGCCACACAGCAACACCTGCAACTCGCGGTCGAAGCCGCTCAGCGCGCCGCCCCCGTGATGCGGGAAATGTCCCGCGCCGAACGCGCGGCCATCCTGCTCCGCGCCCACTCTCTGCTTGCTGAACGCAAGGAGACCTTCGCCCGCACCATCTCGAGCGAAAGCGGCAAGCCTCTGCGCGAAGCCCGCACCGAAGCCGACCGCGCCCTCTCCACGCTCTTTTTCTCCGCCGAAGAGGCCCACCGGCTCGCCGGAGAGGAAGTCCCGATGGACGCCGCTCCCGCCGGCGCCGGCCGCATGGCGATGTTCATCCGCGAGCCCCTCGGCGTCATTGCCGCCATCACGCCGTTCAACTTCCCGTTGAACCTCTCGATGCACAAGATCGGCCCCGCACTCGCCGCCGGCAACGCGGTGATCCACAAGCCTGCATCGGCCACGCCCGTCACTGCGCTGCTGCTGGCCCGCCTGTTCCTCGACGCCGGACTCCCGCCCGGCGCGCTCAACGTGGTCACCGGGCCCGGCGGTTCCATCGGCGATTTCCTTGTCGAGCACCCAGGCATCCGCATGATCACCTTCACGGGCAGCGCCGAAGTCGGACTTCGCATCCGCTCGCGCGCGGGCATGAAGCGTGTGACGCTGGAGCTCGGCAACAACTCAGCCGTGATCGTCTGCGCCGACGCCAACCTCGACGGCGCTGTTTCCTGCTGCGTCCCCGGCGCCTTTGCCAACTCCGGCCAGGTCTGCATCTCCGTGCAGCGCATCTTCGCCGAGCAGAGCATCCACGGCGAATTTGTCGAACGCTTCGCGGCGCAGGCATCCCGTCTTCGGATCGGCCATCCATTGGATGAAGACGCCGCGGTCACCTCGCTGATCACGGAGGGCGAGGCGTGCCGCGTCGTTTCCTGGATCGGGGAAGCTGTCGAATCCGGCGCCCGCCTTGTTGCAGGCGGAGGCCGTCAGGGCGCCACAGTCCAGCCTGCCGTGCTCGCTGACGTGCCGCCTCAGACGCGCATCTTCGCCCAGGAAGCTTTCGGCCCCGTGGCGGGCATCAACCGCTTCCGCGATCTCGATGAGGCCATCGCCGCCGTCAACGATTCTCCCTACGGCCTGCAAGCCTCCATCTTCACGCGAGACATCGAAAAGGCCTTCCGCGCCGCGCGCCGCGTCCATGTAGGCGGCTTTTTGATCAACGACGTCCCGCAGCTCCGCGTCGACCAGATGCCTTACGGCGGCGTCAAACTGAGCGGCACGGGCCGCGAAGGCCCGCGCTTCGCCATCGAAGAAATGACAGAGATCAAGCTCATCTCCTGGCGGATTGAGGGCTGAGGAGGGGGCCTCCCTGCGGGTCAGTCCGCTGGTCTGATCCGCGGTGGGAGCCGTCCGGCTCTACGCATCTCGGGATTGCGCCGGGTGGCCGGGAGAAGCTACCGGACCCGGATCTTTCCCAGCCGGTACCGCCGCTGCCCGTCACCGTCCGGCAGCGGCAGCTCGATGCGGGGCGTGCCTGTCCGGGTTCCCACCGAGATGAACAGCTCGTACTCGCCGGATTTGAGGATCGGATCGGGAGGCAGGCGGAGCGCAGCCAGCGGGCGGTCCGCCTGGTGCGCGGGCTTCTCCGTGCGTCCGATGGCGAGCGCCTTGCCCGGCGGTCCCACGGGCAGCACGCGCACATCAAACCCTTCGTCCACGAGCACTCCCGCAATGCCGCCTTTCGAGTCCTTCAGCGTGATGGCCGGATGGCCGCCCGCATAACACGGCGCCACGCCCGCATTGCGCCACCGGTAGCCCAGCAACAGTGGTTGCGTGCGGTCCATCTCCTCCGGCCACGAGGCCTCCAGCAACTGTAGCCGGTAGCCGAGCCGCAGATTGATTTTTTCAACCAGCTCGCGGTTCTTTTCCAGAAACTCGCGCGGCTGCCAGTGGACGGTGGCGTAAGAGGCATGATGATCCTCGATCGCCTTCAGATACAGGCTGCCGTCGCCCCAGCAGCCGCGCTTCACGGAATTGCCGTAATGTTCCATTTCGAGGATCACCGGCAGCCGCGGCCAGAACAGATCCGCCAGATACGCTTTGTGATATGCCTGGTCTCCGCACTCCACCAGGATGCTGTCGTCGCGCAGCGTCATTCCCAGGTCCCGGGCGTAGTGCAGGATCTCCAGGCCGCGACCCTGATTGGCGAAATCATCGTTCGCTGCCAGCAGCGTGCGCCGGAAGTGCTTCCGGTGCAGGTCGAGATGGAGCTTGAGGGTGCGGGCATCGTAGGGCAGACGCGAGGATGCGCCCGTGTGTCCCTCGCCCCACACGCCGAACGAGCCGACGTCGATGAACGCCACCTCCGGGCTGCCGTCGTAGCGCTCGGCCAGCGCCGCCAGGAAACGGTCGAGCTTGTCCAGGAACACCGGGTCGTCATACTTCGGCTCCCAGTTCTCCCCCGCTGGATCAGCGCCCTTGCCGCGGGAGAACGTGTAGCCCTTTGCGCCCGCGTCCCGGACCCATTTGGGGGTCGCGTAAGGCTGCTGCGGACTGGACTCCGCACACGAGATCCGCAGCGCGATCTGAAAGCCCTTCGCCAGCCACCGTTGCGCTGGCGTGTCCAGAATCGACCAGTTATACACGCCCTCTTCCGGCTCCAGGTAAGACCAGGCGAGGCGCAGGTAGATCACGCTCGCGCCGGGGAAATCCTCCACCGTGTCCGACGGCGCCAGATGCGTCCCATAGCGGTGAATCGTGTTGTCGTAATGATGGAAGTTCCACCCCATGCCGGGATTGCGCAGCGCGCGCCCGGTGTCCCCGGGCCGCACAACCACGCGCTGCTGCGCCGTAACCGCGCTGGCGCCGGGAATGCCGGCCAGCACCGCCAGGCCCCACAGGAGGCAGGCTGCGCGGGGCTTGCTTCGATTGAGTCGCATCGGGGAGTTCATCCCTCTAGCTTTGCTGATTCTTGCTCCTCCGGCCTTGCGCCCCGTCGCCGGCATCCTCCTGCATCATACGGCCGCCGACCGTGCGCGCGGCATCTTCGGGACGATAGAGGGGCGGCGGGTTCTGGATTGGAACCCTGGGAATTTTCGAACGCAGTTGACAGTCCGCAGCCGCTGTCCCTGCAGCGGCTGAAACGGGCGGCAGCCGTGTTCAGTGCCGCGGCGGAAACACCGCAGGCGCGGAAGGAGCGGTCGGCGGCACAGCGCCATGTGGGGACCTCTCGTTCCGGCCGCTCGGGTGGCCTTCAATCGCGGCACAGAATCCGCTGGCGCAACACTGGGTCCATGCCCCGGCCGATGCGGCGAAGCCGTAATCGACGCTTCGGCTGAAGCGCGCCGCCGGCGCGCGAACGGAGCGGCCAAGCCCTCTCTGGATCCCGGGCCTGGTCGGGCCGGTCATCAGACAGGGAACAATTCCTCGACTGCCCCGGCGGCTCTCAGATCCTGGCCATCAACTGTGCCCCACGCCGCCACCATCGTCAGTCCGCCTCAGCCCGCTCCCTGGTGGACTGGAGATGCCTGCTCCTGGCCTCCATCAGCGCCCGGGCAGATGGCCGGCGAAGGCGCGTAGTAAACTACGGATGGAGCCTGTTTCCTGCTCCAGATCCGCACTCCCCGGTCGTCTAATGGTAGGACAGCGGCCTTTGGAGCCGTGAATCGTGGTTCGAATCCATGCCGGGGAGCCACACCGACTGCGTCTCAACTCCGAGGCCCATTATCTTGACAGCAGCGCTCGACGCCGCTCCAGCCTGTATCCGCCACATTCCGCACCTGTTGCGCGCTGCGCCTTCTCTCCCGTTGGACACTATGGTTCGCGGGGTGGCGCATTCAACCCCCGGGGTTGAGGCCGGACCCCAAGTTTTCGCGTACCAATTCTCGGCTTTCTCCTGTTGACAGGAGGCGTTTGTTGACGGCCCCGTCCAACGCGGGGTAGCGGATGGAGCTTCTGAAAACTCCTGCTCGAACAGGCCTGCATAATCCTTGCGATTGTGTGCTCGCACCTATCACAGTGGCGATCGAATCGAAGCTGTCCGTTCCGCGTTCACCCGTCACTTCTTGATATGCTGCTATGTTTGCCTCTTTGCAAGCCGGATCGGGCGAAGCGCGGGAATTCAACTGAATGGCAAGACTCGCTCTCAAACCAGACTCGAGCTTTTTCCGAAAGATTGTGATTGGCGCCGTGGGCGCCCGGTCGATCTGCGCTGACTTGGCCGCGCATGGCCATCAAATGGTTGAACTCGAGCGCGGATCAACGGATACGAAGCTCTGGAAAGACGTGAAGAGGAAGCGGGTTCGCATTCCCGACCTGGTCTGCGTCCGGTGCGGCCAGCGCGCCGAAAGTCGAGCCAAGACAAACGCGGAACTCGCGATGTCGCACAGTTTGACCGACGAGGCTCGTGCCTGGGACTTTGGGATGATTGACCATGACCTGATCGGCTTTCCGATCTGCCAGCCCGTTGAGGAGCACTACTGGAGCGCAGGTCGTCTGGCGGATAGCGCTTCATACTGGCACGAGCGGAACTGGGTTCGTTGGCGCGTGGCTGGGAAGATCAACTATTTCCGGGTGGGCGCCTTCCGATCAACGAAATTCGGCAAGAGCAGCACGAAAGGCGTAACCGAAGGATCGGAAACCAGCATCGCCTGGAGTGCGATCTTCTCCAGCCGAGATGGCAGTGTCGAAAGCAGAGAAGCCAACCGGGTCACGATCCGCCGTGACTCTGACGGACACCGATACACATGGGTAATCCCGCCGGACCTCGAAATACTCGTGGCGGCAGGCGATCACGTGGAAGTAAATCAGGTCATCGCATCGACGGTGAGATCGACAAGCGAACACGACCTTGCATGCCCGGGCACGCTCGCACAAAACCACATCCAGTCCTTGCTCGACTCGCGTGAGCGGACCCAGCGCTTCACCGGAGTCAAACTAGCCAGGCTGCGGAACGACGACAGCTTTTGTGCGGCGGTGACCGAACTGGCTAAGGACGCGGAGGAAGACATCTACATCCGGTTGGAAGGACTCGCGTATTTGGCGGCCGTTTATGGTCGTTCGCCCGAGGACCTCTTCGCCGATTATCTGAGTAGCCCGGACCCGCAGACGCAGCTCGAGTCCGTTATCGCTGTTGGCGAGGTTGGATCGGCAACGGCAGTGGAACTCTTGTCCGGAATTCTTGACCGCCAAGATGTGCCGTACTTTCTGCGAAGCGCAGCCGCGTGGGCGTTGGGGCGAATCGGATCGGAGGCGGCGACGCAGCGCTTGGTGCACGCCTTTTCCGATATCGATCAGAATATTCGCGAGGAGGCTCTGGAAGGCATTGTCTCGATCGGCGGCGCCGCTGTTCCGGTTCTGCTCTCGGGACTCCGCGGCTCGGAGATGGACGTAGCGGCTGGCTGTGCGGAAGCACTACGGCAGCAAGGTGCGCTGCCAGACGAAGTTCTATCGCAGATCGCTAGAGATTTCCGCGTGCCGAACCCTCCTGAATGGGCCGTCTGGCTGATGGGCCAGCTTCCCCGGGAGCGTGTTGCGCCGGCAATCATCGGCCTTCAGGATTCTGCGCCTCAGCTCCACTATGCCATCAGCCTGCTTTGGTCTTTCGTCGAGAGCTGGATTGCTCGACGCTGGGAGGTATATCCTGGACGACGGAGCCCGGATTGGGAGAATGTTGAAGGTGCCTGAAGGCTCGCAGGTCTATCGCACGCGTCTGGGAGTGCAACTGTGCGCGGACAGCCTGGAGGCCATGCGCACGCTGCCGACCGATTCGGTGGACCTGATCCTGACAAGTCCGCCGTTTGCACTCCTTCGGCAGAAAAGCTACGGCAACGAGGAACAGGCTGATTACGTCGCATGGCTCGGCCAATTCGGTCGCGCGGCATTCAGGGTCCTCAAGCCGACCGGAAGTTTTGTCCTTGATCTGGGCGGCGCCTACGAACGTGGGAGACCGATCCGATCGCTTTACAACTTCCGAGTGCTGCTCGATTTCTGCGACAACATAGGATATCGGCTCGCCGAAGAATTCTTCTGGTATAACCCGGCCAAACTCCCATCCCCCATCGAATGGGTGAACAAGAGGAAGATTCGAGCTAAGGACGCAGTCAACACTGTGTGGTGGTTTTCCAAGACCGATAACCCGAAGGCCGACGTCACAAGAGTGCTGGTCCCCTACTCCGAGCGCATGGAGACCCTGCTCAAGGACCCGGAGAAGTTTTACACGCCCAAAGAACGCCCCTCGGGACACGACATCGCGAAGGGTTTCGGCAAGCGCAATGCCGGTGCGATTCCCCCGAATCTGCTCCAGATCCCAAACACGGATAGCAATTCGCACTACCTCAGGCTGTGCAAGTCGCTCGGAAAGGACAGCCACCCGGCCCGTTTCCCGGCCGACCTACCCCGATTCTTCATTCGATTCCTCACTGATCCCGACGATCTGGTGCTCGACATTTTTTCCGGGTCGAACACGACGGGCCGTGTTGCGGAGGAACTCGGACGCCGATGGATCAGTATCGAGTCGAACCGAGAGTACGCCGTGCTCTCCGCGATCCGGTTCATGGAGAACTGGGATGACCGATCAATTCGCGCCGCCGTGGACGATCTTGAAAAGGGTCGCGTCGTCGACTTCGACGCTGGTATTTCAGCAGAACCGAACGCCGAGAGCGTACGGCCGGTTGGCACGCTTCAAGGTGCGCTGTTCGAATGATTGTCGCCATCGGCTTTAGCTTGTCGGTGGCCGCTTTCGGGTCTCGGAACACCGGAACTCCTCTGGTTGCAGGTATCCTCCGGTTTTCGCCCCTCCCCCGCGGTAGAATGCTCACAAGATGTCGGAACAGATCCCCTTGGATTTGTCGAACCGGGTCTTGCGAGGGAAAGACATTTTCCTCTGTCACACGGGTGCCGACAAGCCATGGGTCGAACATCTTGCCGAACGTATCGAAGGCGAACCCTATCAGGACCGATATCTCGGCGTCATCTTCGACAAGTGGGACTTCGCAAAGGCCAGCAATATCGTCCTGGACATCGAAAGAGAGATCGATGCCTGCCGATTCGTTGGGGTCGTTGTTTCGAAGGCGGCGTTGGCGGCCGACTGGCCCACGTTAGAACGGACTATCGCCGTATGGTCCGATCCCTCGGGCGCACGTGGCCGTGTGATTCCAATACTCCGAGAAAACGTCACTCTGCCACCATCGCTCCGCGTCCGCAACTGGATCGATTTCCGCGACGACACGCGCTTCCAGGAGGCGTTTGCCGAACTTGTGAGATTGCTGCGCGGCGAGTCTGCCCCTCGCGGACGTGGGAGCCTCTTACCCGTTGTGCCAGTTCAGAACCTGCCCTACGAACCGGCGCCCGTTGTAATCACGTCATCGTGTGGTGCCGACGTCGTGCAGGAGCGCCTAGTCTGCAACCTGTTTCCCGTTGTCCAGTTACCCCGCTACATCTATTCGGGAGAAACAAGTCTCCGAGACAAGGCAGCTGTCGATCATGCTTGCAACCAGAGGAGTCTTCCCGCATTCATTCTGAAGGAAGGAAAGCTCTCCACGTTTAGTCCGCTCACCCGATCCGATGGCCCGTTCCGCGCGGCGCTCCAGAAGCAAGGATGCGTGACAAGCGAGAAGATTGAGGAATGGCTGCGCGATGAAGACCGCCACCGTTGGGTTGTGGAGCTACTGAACGTTTCACTGCGAAAGCACGCTTGGGATGCTCACTTGCGATTCGAGAACAGTGGCAAGCGATATTTCTACGCGCCCCAATACCAGAGACAGAAGCGACTTTGGTGGAATCTCGCGGGAAAGCGGAGGCCACGCACAGTCACGGCGAAACACATGGGCTTCGTGCGACAGGCGGACGGCACGACTAAGAAGGTCCAGGTCGGCTGGCGCCATCAGGGTTTCCGCGCGAAATTCGTTCACCTCCCCTGCGGCCTGTTTTTGCAAGTAGAGCCGACATGGCTCTTGACCGAAATGGATGGCAAGACCCCAAAGGGCGGCCCAAACGTCGGTCCAATTCTTGTCAAGTGGCTAAACCAGGAACGCAACGGGCAAGTATTGAGGAGCGTTCGGTTTTGGTCGTTAGTCCTAGCTCGCGGCCGGAAAAGCATCGAGATCTCGACCGAGCAAGGACCGATCGAGATCAGTCTGACGCCGAGCTCCGGCTCGCTGGGGTTCGGCATTCTGGGTGACCGTCTTGACTATGACGAGTTGATGCGGGCAGAGGTCGAAGACGACAAGCAAATACTCCAGATGGATCTGTTCGAGTTGGACGCGGATACGTTACATGGAGAAGAAGACGAAGACGAAGCGGCAATCGAGGCCGAGATTTGAGGGCCAGAAATCTCGCCGACCGTTCAGGGGCTGGTACGCTCCCTCACTTGAGGATCTGCTGGCAAAAGATGGGGAGATCATCCGCCCGAGCTATCTGTCCGAGCCGGAGTTGAGCTTCGCTGGTCGGCAGACATGCGAAGACCCCCGGACGGGGCTAACCGCCTACGGACCATACAGCAAAACCGACGCAACCCGGCGCGAGCAGATCCGGGTGGGAATAGTAGGGCCGGCGGAAGCGGTTGATCGCGCAAACCGCTTTCTCGAACAGCTATCGATGCCGATCGTTCAATCCGGAGATGTTGATGCCATCCTCCACCCCTCATTTCCGGGAGTCAACGCGGGGGAGCCGTTCCAGTGTCAGTTCGTTACGCAAAGCATTTGGCAGCGGACGATGCGGCCGGGAGACGTTGGGCTCGTCGAAAAGCATCCCGACTTCAGGACGCGGATCGGACTCCTTCTGGGATTTGTAGTCAGCGAGATCCGCGCCTTGTGCGAGCTCGACTCTCGCCCCGACGTCGTTGTTTGCGCGATGACGAAGAGCCTCGAAGAACTCTGCCGAACTGGAATTGCCGAGTACGACAGGGACCAGCGGAGATCCAGCGAGGCGGACTCGGAAGGTGAGGAGGATATCCCCGCGGAGCTTGCGCGGAGCTTCAGACGCGGCCTTAAGGCGGCATGCCTGGATCTTGTTCCAACACAGCTTCTTTGGCATCGAACTCTTGCGGGGACGACCGGCGTCCAGGATCTCGCAACACGAGCTTGGAACCTGACAGTCGCTCTACTTTACAAGGCCGGGGTGATTCCGTGGCGCCTTTCGGACGTGATAGAAGGCTCCTGTTTCGTCGGCATCTCGTTTTATCACGAGGATGAGTCAGCCTCGCCATTCTTGCACACGAGCATCGCCCAGGCGTTCTCCGAAAGGGGGGACGGCTTTGTGCTTCGCGGCGACCAACTGGAATGGGACCCCCAGAAGCAGAAGGAGAAGGCTCCACACCTGAAACAGGAACAGGCGAAAAGGCTGCTAAGCCGTGTCCTCTCCGCCTATAAGCAGCAGGTGGGAACGATGCCGCGCGTCGTGACACTCCACAAGGCCTCACGATTCACGCCGGAAGAGCAGGCCGGCTTTGAAGAGGCGCTGGAAGGTATTCCCCAATATGGGCTGCTCACAATCACGCGACGAGGGCTTACCGCTTTTCGACCGGGTCCCAAGCCGGTGCTGCGCGGAACCATCGTGGATTTTGGCGAGCGACTGGGACTCGTCTACACAACAGGCTACATCCCGTTCCTACGATGTTATCCGGGATTCAGGATTCCGCAGCCACTTGAAATCACGGAGAACTGGGGATCGCTGACGCTTACGGACGCAGCCCGTGACATCCTCCGACTGACCAAGCTGAACTGGAATGCCGCGGCATTTTGCAGTCGAGATCCGATTACGCTGGCCTTCGCAAAGCGCGTGGGGGACATCCTGAAGATGGCGCACGGCAAAGAGCCCGCCCTTCACTACCGCTACTACATGTAGGCGGTAGAAGCGGCGCATCGAGATCTCAGATCCGTCTCAGATCCGTCCAACCCGGCCAACAAAGTCGCAAAACTTCCAACTCCCGCTGGTATTAGTTGACAGGGGCGCGAACGCGCCCCGGAACACCAGACAGCGGGCAGGCCGCCCAGCGGGACTCGTTGTGGGTGCTGGACATCGGATCGAGCAGCCACACGTTCCGGCCGCCGGCGGCAATCCCTTCCTCTGTCCGCACCCACATCTCCCTCGCCTACGGCCTGCCAGGGAGGACAGATGGGCGTGGGCTTGGATCCCAGCTTCGACGAAGCCGTCCGTGAGATTGCCAGGCTGCTGGCTGTCGCGTATCGCCGGCACGCGCGGGTGCGACAGGTCGGCGTGCCGAACCCGCCGCTTCCGTCAACAGAAGCCCTTGATAACACGGGCGAAACGAGCCCTCATGAACTGACGTTGACGCGTTGGAGAAAGGAGTCACCCCGATCATGAGGAATGGCGGCGGCTTGCCGAGTCTCGAAGAACTGCCGCGAATGACCGCCGCGCAGTTACAGGCGGTTCACCAGGAGATGTTCGGGACCGCGCATCCGATCTCGAACTGCCAGCACTTGCGCCGGAAGATCGCGTGGCACATGCAGGCGGCGAAAGAGGGCGGCTTGCCGGAATCGCTCCGGCAATACGCCCTCGGGATCGCTCGTGGAACGGAGCTTCGCTCACGAATCGCGGAGAACGCCGCGCGGCAGCGGGCTGCGATCCCGCCTGACAGAACCGCGACCACAATGGTGGTTCAGACGCAGGATGCGCGGTTGCCGATGCCGGGAAGCCTGATCGTGAAGAAGTACAAAGGGCGGACGCTGGTGGTCAAGGTCCTCGACGACGGCTTCGAGTACGATGGCCGCCGGTTCACTTCGCTGAGCGCCATAGCCGGAGAAATCACGGGCACGCGGTGGAATGGCTTCGCCTTTTTTGGGCTCGCTAAGGAGTCTGCGCATGGGCGCTGATCCACGGAGGAAGGAAAACGGCAATGGCAGCGCCTCGCGCCAGGCCATGCGCTGCGCGATCTACACGCGGAAGTCCACGGACGAAGGACTCGACCAGGCGTTCAACACCCTCGACGCGCAGCGCGAAGCTTCCGAGGCGTTCATCAACAGCCAGCGGCATGAAGGTTGGATCGTCCTCCCACAGAAATACGACGATGGCGGCTACACCGGCGCCAACATGGACCGTCCGGCGCTGAAGCGGCTGCTATCGGATGTCGAATCCGGTATCGCCAACTGCGTGGTGGTCTACAAGGTGGACCGGCTGACGCGCTCGCTGCTCGACTTCGCCCGGATCATGGAAGTCCTGGACAAGCATGGCGCAACCTTCGTCTCAGTCACCCAGCAGTTCAACACCACCAGTTCCTTGGGGCGGCTGACGCTGAATATCCTGCTCTCCTTCGCGCAATTCGAGAGGGAGATGATCTCGGAGCGTACGCGCGACAAGATGGGCGCCGCGCGGCGGAAGGGTAAGTGGGTCGGCGGCAATCCCGTGCTCGGCTACGACGTCGCCGCCCAGGGAGGCGCACTGGTGGTGAACCCAGCCGAGGCGCAACGGGTGCGCGAGATCTTCGCGCTGTACCTCGAGCATGGGTCCCTAATTCCGGTCGTCGAGGAATTGGATCGCCGAGGTTGGCGGATGAAGTCCTGGACCACGCGCGAAGGCCGGCAGGCAGGGGGGAAGCCGATCGCGAAGAACAGCCTCTACAACCTGCTGACGAACATCGTTTATACCGGCAAGGTGGCCTACGGAGGCGAGGTCTACGAGGGCGAGCACGAGCGGATTGTCGATGATGAAACGTGGAATCAAGTCCAGAGCGCGCTGAGCCGGAATGGCCGCCGTGGCGGCCGCAACGTCGGCAACAAGCACGGCGCTTTGCTGAAGGGTCTCGTGCGGTGCGCGAGCTGCGATGCCGGCATGGTCCACAGCTACGTCAGCAAGAAGAACCGGTTCTATCGCTATTACGTCTGCGTGAAGGCGCACCAGCGCGGGTGGGCTCAGTGCGAAACTCGCTCCGTTTCGGCCCCAGCTTTGGAGAACGCCGTCGTTGAACAACTGCAAGGAATTGCCCGCAACCCCGCGATGCTGCGCGCGGTCCTGCGCCAGATCGAGGAGCGTCGCCTCCAGGACGCGGCAGGCATTGCGAAGGAGAAAGCTGACATCGAGATGGAGTTGAAGAAGGTCGCGCAAGAGATGGGCGATACGGCCGCAATGGCGGGCGGTCTCAGAGTGGCGGCCGGCGAGCTGGTTCAACTTCAGGATCGCATGAACCACCTTAGCGGCCGCCTGGCGGAGATTCAGCGGCAGATGACGGGAATCGAGGCCGAACGCGCCAACCCAAAGGACGTCGAGGCGGCGCTTCACAAATTCACACCGCTTTGGGAGCAGTTGTCGACATGGGAGCAGGAGCGGTTCATCCGCACCCTGGTCGAGCAAGTCCGCTACGACGGCAGGACCGGCACCGTGACGGTTGGATTTCGGTCCAGCGGAATCCGCGAGCTGTGCGAATGGGCCGCCACCAATCAGGAGGACAACCGCAATGTCAGGCAGCCGGGCTGAGATTCAGTTCCAGCTTCACGCCACAAAGCCGGCGGTGGAGCCATGCGGTTCGGCAGGCGCCACCGGCGGACGCTTGCCCAGGGTGACGCAGGTGCTGGCGCTGGCCATCCAGTTCCAGGACATGATTGAGCGCGGCGAGGCCCGAGACTATGCGGACCTGGCCCGGCTCGGTTGCCTCAGCCGGGAGCGGATGAGCCAGATCATGGAGCTCATCTGGCTGGCGCCCGACATCCAGCAGGAGATCCTGGGGTTCTCGGCGACACGCACATCAAGGTTCCCCGTGAGCGAAGCGGCGGTGCGGCGTATAGCGGCCAATCTACGCTGGGAGGAACAGCGGAGCCTTTGGGCCAACCTCAAGAAACAACACCACTTAGAGTAAAGCCGTTTTCCACGCCCATCCACAGCCGAACAGCTTGTCAAACAATATTCAGAGCAGAATCAATCACTTGCGGTGTGACCGGGGTGTGAGTTTCTGTTCGTCTTTTGTTCGCCATGATATCCTGAGGGTTCTTAGCGTCTGTATTTGGGATCATGGGCTCTCAGCCCCTCCCGGGCATGTCGGTGTCGGGAGTACAAGCACGTGGCCGCCGAAGCACGACCATGCACGGAGCCCCCCGCAGAAATCAGGAGGGCCCTCTGTGCCGAACGTCTTCAATCCTCTGTCTTTCTTTCGTCACGTCCCGAAAGCTTCGCTGGAGCGCTTCTTTGCGTCCGTTCCCGCGTTCGCCGGTTTCGACTGGGAGTCTGTGAGCGAACGACGCGTCGATTCCATTCTGGAACGGTGCCATGCGATCGCGCCAGCGGAATGCGCCCGGATTTTCAGGATTTTCCGCACGGTCGAATCCCTGGCCAATCCGATTGGTACGCAGGTTTTGATCGAGGCGGCCCGCGACATCGGTCTCGATATGGCTGAGGCGATCGGCGCCAGGCGGAACGCCTACGACCGCGCACTCTGGTGCTACTTGGAAGACAAGCGCATTCTGGAGGGAGCGCGAACCCTTGCGCACATCGAGAACCTCCCGAAGCGGTCCTGGGAGACACTGAAGAACCTCCCCGCGAGGTCCGTCGGCGTCACGCCGGAGATGCAGGCAGAACTCGGACGGCAGCTTTCCGAGTTCTTCTGGACCACCCAGGGTCGCGGCGACAAATGCAAAGTCGAGTTCCGGCGCCGGGACGGCGACGTCGATTGCTTCTTTGCGTATCCAGCGGACTACATCGACGAGCGCTTCGGCTATGACCAAGATGGGGAGTTCGAGTTCCGGAGCTGGAACCCGGCATTCGAGGTCGTATTCGGATACCACCGAGAGAACGGCACGATCGACATTTATGCCCAAGGCGGGCGGAAGATTCGACAGTCCTTGTCGCGCATCTTCGCACGTGTGGTCCTTGGTGTTGAGGAGCTTCCCGAAACGCCAGAGCAGGATTGCTTCGATCTGGAAGTATTCAAGGACCCGAACATCACATTCCCGACGCAGCCAGCCGACGACATCACCTTGGTCCGGGTACTGGCGATGCGGCTCCAGTTCCACGGGCGCCGCGGTGGGCGAATCACGGTCGCGATTGACGGAAGGTCGAAGGAGGGGTCTGTTTACGAGGTGATGGCGGACAAGCTGGCGGAGAGGCACGCCCGGCTGACCAGCGCCACGGTTCTCGGGGTGACGATGCAGGCCTTCCTCCGAGAGGCCGGCGGAAAGGAGCGGAGCCTGACATTCAAGATCTCGGCGCCGGCGTTCTGCGACCTTGAGGACAGCCCCGAGGAGCAGAAACTGCGGAAATACCTGGGCGAGTGGAAGATCGAAAAACATGCCGGCGACTTGGCAACGGCTGCTTGAGAGGCTGGCCTCCGGCGATCCCGTCGTCGGCGTTGACGATCTTCGGTCGTGGAACATGGCCGAATTCGAGTGCGCCGTCACGAGTGGCCTTCTGCGCGAAACGGAAGCGGCGAGATGGATCCTGTGTGATGCCTGCTCCGGCAGACACTGGTCGGAGGTCACCACCGTGGCGGGCGGCGGCCGCATGTTCATCTCCTGCCCGGAGGAAGGTTCTGTAAACGTCGATCCCTCGCGGCTGCGGCAGTGGCGGATTGATACCGGGCGACTGGCCGAGCTGGTAGCGCAGGCCCTGGATTTGTCCGGAACCGGCCGTCCAATTGATCTTGGGCGGCTCTTTCACCTCGGCCGCCGGCGGTTGGCCGGGCGGTTCCGGGATCTCTTCCTCGTCGCCGGCGACACCGGTGATCTGAGCGCTGACTTCGAGAAGCTGCTGCGGTACGACGGATGGAGCTCGGGCGTGGTCTTCGTCCCTTCGGCCAACGGCTATGGCGCCGGAGTTCCATCGAAGTTGCGGGTCGTTGATCTCTGTTCGGTGGGCCAATTGAGTGGCGGAGCGTTGTCAGTTGACCTCGACTACATCGCGGACTGCTTTGGAGACGACGCGCCAGCCCGGACGGACCGCGCCCAGACCATTACCGCCCCGACAGACGCCGCCTGGAGCGAGGTTGATTTGGTGCTCCACGATACCTTCCTGCGGGTGAGAGTCCGCGGCAAGGAGTCAGAGCGGGACTATGCGCGGGCGGGCTTCCGCGATCCGGACCAACGTCTCGAACTGCTCAGGCTGTTTGCCGCAGCACGGGGGACGCTCGATAGCGATAGGATCTCCTCCGTCCTCCATGGAGATACTCCCCTAAGAACGCGCATCAGCCGGCTTCGTCAGCTCTTGCGGGACCTGATCGAAGTAGACGGCGATCCGATTGAGCACAAGAAGAAGGCCAACACGTACTCCTGCCTATTTGGAGTTCGCCTGGCCGAACACTGGGGGCACCCCACGCCGGAAGGCGCAACCTGGATCGATTTCAGCTTCCATGAGTGCGAGGACGGGCGCCTGCTGGTGAGCGTGTCCGAGAAGCAGAGGTATCGCGTCAGAAGCCGGACGGAGGAAGACGGTCAGCCGGCGCATGAGGTCGCCCAGCGCGACGTACTCAGCGGCCGCCTGTATTCGTTTGAAGAAATGCGCCTCCGGACACCCACCGGCAAGCTCACGCCGGAAGGCACGGCATTCGCCAAAATGCTCCGGTCCCGCGGCCGCCTCCCACGCCGGGGAGATGACCTGACTGTGCTCAACCTGGCCAAGCTCCTCCGGGACTGGGCCGGTGTCGAAGAACAACCGTTTCGGTTGAGTGAAGGAACCGATTCCTGGACGGCGCTGTTCGCCTGTTCGAGTGCAATCCGCGCGGCAGAGTGACAAGTCACTCTGCGCCACGACCCCGCCCGGAGAAATCCTCGAACTAAATCACTCCTGTTGTCAGCCACATAACGGATCGGTCCGCCCAGCCAGGCCGGGCTGTGTGACATGTCACACAGCCAGTAGCGGAGGCAACGATGAATTCGGCACCTGCTGCTACCAAATCCAACCACGACCAGAATCAGGCGCCTCCTTGCGCTGGCGCCGGCACGGAGAGCCTGGTTCGGGAGGCTTTTAACGACGTCGCCCTTGTCATCGGCGGCGTCGCGGTCCTCCACCACCTCGATGACGATCTGACCTGGACGCTGATGAAGCGGCTGGACGGGATTCGGGTCCGGCTCCTGCGCGATCTCAAGGGGATCTCGCGCCGCGAGGACTTCGAATCGCCCACCGCCCAGCCCCCGCGTGTGCATGCGGCCGTGGACGAGTTCCTGGTCCGCAACCGCGCCGGGATGGGGGAGTGAGGCGGGCCATGAAGCGGTGCATGCGTTTCTCTCAAGTCTCCGCGCCCCGGCAGGCTTTGGTGAGGCTTCTTCAGTCGATCAACTTCGGCCGCGTGGAAGTCCTCGAGATTCGCCGCGGCGATCCGGTGTTCTGCCCCGCGCCGATGGTGTTCGTGGAGGTAAAGCTGGACGCTGAGAGCGGCCCTCGGCCGGAGACAGATCTGGAAGACTTCGAACTGCGAAGTGAAGTCGTTCGCCTCCTGGAGCAGTTCGATGAGATCGGCGACGGTGCGATCGAGCGGATCGACATCCGCCACGGCATTCCGCGCGGGGTCGTCATCGAGCGCCCTATTCAGGGGGTGCGGCGATGATGCCGTCGGCCGAGTTCACCCCTTATCTGCTCCAGCAGACCGCGTTGCGGGCCAGCCTCTTACAGTCGAGCTTTGGATTCACCGCAGCCGACTGGGATGACCTGCGGCAGGATCTGGCGCTCGACTGCCTTCGGAGGCTGCCAAGGTTCGATGGGTCGCGCGGGAGTTGGAAAGGGTTCGTGCGCGGCGTCGTTCGCAACCACGCCTGCGTCTTGGCCGCGCGGCAGGTTCGCTGCCCTCAGTTCGAGCCGCTGGAAAACGACGCGGCCGCCGACGGCGTGACCGGCCATGTGCGTGACTTGCCCGCTGCCGACGTCCGTCCGGCCCTGGAACTGAGCCTCGACATTGAGCGCGTGCTCGCGGGCCTGCCGGATGATCTGCGCACCATCGCCCGTTACCTGGCCCATATGCCGATCTCGGCTGCATGCCGGAGGACCGGGCTCACGCTGTCCCAGATGAACCGCCAGATCCGGCGGATTCGAGCGGCCTTCACTGCGGCAGGCCTCGCGCCGGCGAGTGGCGGAGGCGGCAGATGATGCGCCTTCCTATCTCCTGCATCCGGCTCGACGGCGGCACGCAGCCGCGGGCCGCAATCCACCTTCAGACCGTATCCGACTACATGAAGGACATGGCCAGCGGCGCGGAGTTTCCGCCGGTGGACGTCTTCTATGACGGCAGTAACTACTGGCTGGCCGATGGATTCCACCGCATCAAGGCCGCCGAAAAAACCGGCCGCGATGAAATCGCCTGTGAAGTGCATCAGGGCACCCAACAGGACGCCCAATGGTACAGCTTCGGCGCGAACAAGGGGAACGGGCTCCGCCGCACGAATCGGGACAAGCAGCGGGCGGTGAAGGCCGCCCTTCAGCATCCCGGCGGGGAGGGCCTGAGCGACGGCCAGATCGCGTCGCATGTCGGCGTGAGCGACCAGATGGTCCGCAACTACCGGCGCCGGACGGAAGCCACTCCAAAAGTTTTGAAGTCAGCCAAACGCAAGGGCCGCGATGGACGGACGATCAACGTGGCCAATATCGGCAAGACTGTGGCGGCGTCCCAGAGTTCACCACTACCGCCGCCTCCTGCGGAGTTGCCGGTGAGCGACGCCGCTTCGGATGGCGAAGCGCAGCTTCAGCGCGCGCCTGGCCACACCAAGCGGGCGCAGAAGGTCGACCGGCTAGCCCGGCTAACCCTGTCGTTCATCGAAGCCACAAAGCATCTCGCCCTCCTCGTTGGCTGGCTGGGCGAAACCGCCGGCGAGTTCGACGAGGCCGAACGATTGTTGACGGACGTCAACAGCGCCGTCGCTGCGGTGATCGTGCAAATCGAGCGGAAGGCGGTCGCCGCCGATCCGCTGAACGCATTCCGGTTGGGAATCAAGGAGAACACATCATGCAACTGAAGATCCTGTCCGGCGCTTTGGACGAATTGACGGAAGGCCGGATCGTGCTGCGAGGGGTGATTGATCCCGCTTCGCTGGGCGGTTTGCTACAGCCAGCCTACCAACGCGAAACGCTGCGAAAGGCCAAAACGCAGGAGCTGATGGAGGCGTTCCGCAGCGGCGCCGGGCGTGTTCCCGACGTGGAGCTCGCAGTCCGCGGCGACCGCTATGGATGCACCGACTCCAATGGCGCCTACACCATCACGGGCGACGTGTACATTATCGACGGCCTGCAACGGATCAGCGCGGCCAGGGAGTTTGTATCCGAAGGAGGCAAACCGCTGGTCGGCGCGATGATCCACTTCGAGACGACCGAGGAATGGGAAAGGGAGCGGTTTGACATCTTAAACATGCGCCGGACGCGGCTCTCCCCGAATATCCTCCTGCGCAACCGCGCCGCCCAGTGTCCATCGCTCGGCCGCCTGTACGACCTCTGCTCGGATGAATCCTTCGCGCTCTACCAGCGGGTCTCGTGGTCGCAGTACATGCGGCGCGAAGAATTGCTGACGGCGCTGTCCTTCCTGAAGGCGGTGATGCGTCTCCACTCCAAGTTTGGCGCCGGCCGCTATGTCGCCGTGTCCGATCTTTGGCAGGCCCTGCCGCCCATGATGGCCACGGTGGGACACACCACGATGGTCGAGAACATCAAGACGTTCTTCCAGCTTCTCGATAGCGTGTGGGGCATCCGGGGCATCCTTTACAAGGATCGCGCCACGCACTTGAAGTCCGGCTTCCTCTTCGCTCTCGCCGACGTGATCTCGGCGTACCCGGCGTTCTGGTCCGGCAAGAGCCTGTCGATCGACCGCGACATGCAGAAGAAGATCGGCCAGTTCGGATTGCACGATCCTAACGTCCGGGCGATGGCGTGCAGCACGGCGAGCATCGGCCTCCTGAGCAGGCTCCTTGTCGATCACCTCAACTCCGGTAAACGGACTCGCCGGCTGGTGGCGCCCGCTCCCTATCAGGGCGGCGCCCGGCGCGAGGTGTAGGAGCGCGAGGGTAATCAACTATGACTGGTGCTCCCATGGTCTCTACCTACTCGATGTGGTCGCTGTTCCGGAACTGCCGCAAGGCGGCCGAACTCCGCTACCTCCAGCAGCTGGTTCCGATCGAGCGGGACCGCCACCTGCATTTCGGCTCGCTGATTCACGAGTGCCTGGAACTCTGGCACGGCCAGCGCGACCTGGCCGTCGTGCTCGATCTCATTGACCGCCGCTGCGCGGCTCGCGCGCAGGACGAGGATCAGAAACGCGACTGGCACCTGGCCACGGCCATGATGCGGGCCTACGCGGATCGCTACGCCGAAGAGGAGTTCGAGGTAGTGGCGCTCGAGCGAGTCTTCGAAGGCCCGATCGTGAATCCGGCCACGGGCGCCGCCTCGCGCAGTTTCCGCCTCGCGGGCAAGGTCGACGGGATTGTCCGCGTCAACAGCGAGTATTTCATTCTTGAGCATAAGACTGCTTCGCAGATCGATTCGGATTACCTCGAACGGCTCTGGACCGACTTCCAGATCACGCTGTACGCCCACTACGTCGAGCAGACGATGGGCATCCCAATAGCCGGAATCCTCTACAACGTCCTCGTCAAGGCGCGGCTCCAACAATCCAAGGGCGAGACCGAAGAAGAGTTTGAAGCGCGCCGCGCGGAGCTGCTCGCCAAGTCCAAGACCAGCCGCACAACGGCGCGGCGGCGCGAGCCGGAGTCCGACGAAGAATTCCAGCCGCGGCTGGCAGAGAAATATGCGGATGCGGCAATGTTTCACCGCGAGATGCTCTACCTCTCGCGGGACCGCTTCGAGATCCTGCGCAGCGAGCTCTGGAAGTTGACGCAGGCCTTCCTCGACGCCCGCCGGCGCGGGGTCTTCTACCAAAACACCTCGTTCTGCTTCAACTACCAGCGGCCCTGCCCGTACTTCGCCCTGTGCCGGTCGAACGGCAATCCCAACGTGATTGAAAACTTCTACCAGCGCGCCGAGCCCAACGAGGAACTGCGCGTTCTCGCGGCCGGCGCGCCCGAACCCGCTTTCTGAAACTCAAGGAGACTTTGATGCCCATTCTTCCCACGACGAAAACACCGCCCAAGCCGAGCCTGTCGGATCTCACCGTGCTTTGGTATGGGCAAACCAAAATTGGAAAAACGGCCACGTGCGCTCAAGCCGATGGCGCGGTCTTCTTCGCCACCGAGCCGGGCTTGAACGCCCTCGAGGTCTTCCAGGTTCCCATCCTTTCCTGGGAGGATCTGCTGGCCGCCTGCGCCGAGATCGGCGAGGGCAAGCACCCGTTCAAGACGATCGTCATCGACACGATCGACAACGCCTACAAGTTCTGCACCGAGTACATCCTGCGCAAGTACAAGGTCGAGCACGAGTCCGACCTGGCCTACGGCAAGGGCTATGCGATCGTCAACAACGAGTTCCAGCGCGTGCTGACCAAGCTCGCCTTCCTGCCCTACGGGCTGTATCTGATCTCGCACGCCAAGGAGATCGAGGTCGAAACGCGCACGGGCAAGTACACGCGCATCGTGCCGACGCTGCCCGAAAAGGCGCGCAAGATCGTGCTCGGCATGGCCGACATGGTCCTGTACTGCGATCTCGACGTGTCAACGGGCGCGGACGGCGAGCAGATCATCCGGCGCGTGATCCGCACCAAACCGAACCTCTATTACGAGGCCGGCGACCGCACCGGGCGGCTGCCCGAAACGATCGATCTCGACTACCGCAAGTTCCTCGAAGCCTTCCACGCGGCGGCCGGCGCGCCGGCAAAGCAGCAGGCAGGCCCCAAGCAGGCCAAGTAAATCTTCCAAACAGGAGACAACAGCATGAGCAGACATTCGATTGATCTTTCGCAGTTCGATGACGGCTTCCGGGCCGAGCAGCCCGAGGAGCGCGGCGACTTCGAGAGCGTGCCCGACGGCAAGTATCAGGTCACGGTCGAGAAGGTCGAGCTGACCGAGGCGCAATCGTCGGGCAACCCGATGATCAAGTGGACGCTGCGGATTCTCGCGCCGCGCTTCGCCAACCGCCTGATGTGGCGCAACAGCGTCATCACGCAGAACACGCTCAAGTACGTCAAAACCGACCTGCATCTGTGCGGCCTCGATCTCGAGCGGCTGTCGGACCTGCCGAAGCATCTCCACCGGCTGCTTGACGTGAAGCTCGAAGTGACCAAGCGCACCAGGGGTGACAGCGAGAACATCTACTTCAACCGCCGCATCGAGACGAGCCAGAGCGCAGCCCAGTTCCGGCGGGAGGCCGATGACGCCCTCGTGCCGTTCTAACGCGGCGCGGCCCACCATTGTCATCGACTCGCGCGAGCAGGAGCCTTTTTCGTTCGATCCCCGGCTCACCGGCGCCGTGCGGCGGGCGCTCAAGGCCGGGGACTACTCCATCGCCGGGCTCGAAGACCAGGTAGCCGTGGAGCGGAAAACGCTGGATGACTTCGTTTCGACGGTGATCCACCGGCGGCGGCGCTTCCGGGAGGAGTTGCGCAAGCTCAGCCATTATCGCGCCGCCTGCGTGGTGGTCGAGGCCGGGTTTCTGGACGTGCTCGGGAAACGCTATCGCGGCCAGGCCCGGCCGGCGGCTGTTGTGGGCTCGACGCTTTCAAT
>JBMOMB010000046.1:0-25155 GCA_049325215.1 Acidobacteriota bacterium | reverse complement strand
ACCGCCGCTCGAGGGCTCGTGGCGCCCGCAAGGAGCGGCCCGCGGCGCACATCCACGCCGCGGCCGCTCGTTCCCGCGGGCCTCCGGCCCGCTTCACTCGCGGCTCCTTCACGGCGCCGCCAGGCAATACAACCGCCGCTGGAGGGCTCGTAGCGCCCGCAAGGAGCGGCCCGCGGCGCACATCCACGCCGCGGCCGCTCGTTCCCGCGGGCCTCCGGCCCGCTTCACTCGCGGCTCCTTCACGGCGCCGCCTGGCAATACAACCGCCGCCGGAGGGCTCGCAGCGCCCGCCACGAGCGGTTCGGTCCTCGCGCGCGCCTGGTCGGCTACGCGTCAGTTGCCGCGGCCGCCGGAGCCGGCGCGGACGCCGCCCGTGCCGCCGACGCTGCCGCCGGCTGCTCCGCCGCTGCGGCTACCCACGCTGCCCGCGCCAGGCGGAGGAGCGGACGGGGCCGAGGCGGAAACCGGAGCGGCTGGCGTGTAGCTGGATCCGGCGCTCCTCGGCGGCATGGATCCGGCGAACGCCGGACCGCCGTGGTCAAAGCCCCCGCCAAGAGCCGGCGCGCTCCGCGGCGGGTAGTACACCTGGTACACCGTTCGCGGCGTGTAGTAGTAATATCCGAACGGGCTCATGACCGTGTCGCTCCACGGCACGTAGGTTGCGAAGCCGAAAAAGGGGTTCCAGAGCCACGTGCCGCCGCGGAAACCGCTCGCCCCCCAGAACGAGCCCGCCTGCCGCGCCGCCGACACGTTGGCCATGGCGATGTAGCCCGAACGGCGCTTCGACCACCGGTACAGCGAGTCCGTCTCCTTGTCCGCATCGAATTTCCGCACGGCCCACTGCGCGCCTTCCAGCCGCAGCTCGCGCCCGCCTTTCAGCGTCTGGGCCAGCCCCGCTGCGCGCACTTCAGCCTGCCCGTTGAAAACGCGCACCCGCGGCGGCGCGGCGTCGAACCGGTACAGCCCCGCCTTCTCCAGTTCGACCTCGGCCCCCGCCAGACGCACCAGAACGGAGTTGTCCGGCAACAGCTCGACGATGTCGATCAGGGTGCCGCCATCGAGCAGCTCCAGTTTCACCGAAGACAGCCGGCTCGAATCGAGCCGTACCGCGCTCGCCTCGCCGAGCCGCAGAAAGGCCCCCGGCGTCAGGAGCACTTCAGCGCGCCCCTCTTCGGTGCGCAGCGTCTGGCCCTCCTTCATCGAGACCAGCTCGTTGGGCCGGGGCTCGACGCGCTGTGGCGCCGCGCCGCGGTCATCCACAAAGAAGACGTCACCCTCGGCCACGTTGATCATGCCCGCGCGGGCGGACACGGCGTGTTGCGCCACGGCGGAACCCGCCAGAAGAAGCAGCGCGGCGGCGCCGGCGATGGAGTGCTGACAACCTCGCATCATGGTAGACCTTCCCTTCCCTGATTCCAGCCGCCGGGTTGGACGGGGCCGGCCGCTCCCCGGTTGCAGGCAATCCGCCCGTTCCGGCATCAGGCGATCCGTTCGAAAGTCGCGATGCGCGCCTCGCCCTCGGCCAGTTCCGGCAACAGGCTGGACAGACGCTCCAGATGCGGCGTGGCCAGATGGCGGTCGAGCGCCTCGCGCGAGGTCCAGTTCTCGTAAAACAGAAAATGCCCGGGCCTGTCCGTCGCCACGTGCAGATCGTATTGCAGGCAGCCCTGTTCGGCGCGCGTCGGCTCGACGCAGCGCAGCAGCTCCTCCCGCAGGCGTTCTTCGCAGCCCGGTTTGGCGATGATTTCAGCCACGACGGTAAGCATAGCGGATCCCCCTGGGTTCGATCACGAAGATTTCTTGCGGATCGGAATGCCGAGCCGCTTGATCTTCTGGTTCAGCGTCGACAGCGGAATGCGCAGCAGCGCCGCGGCCTCCGTCTGCGAGTAGTTGGTCTCTTCCAGCGCTTCAATGATGGTGCGGGCTTCGAAATCGGCGACTTTCTCAAACAGGGAAGCATCCGGCGGCAGCGCTCCCGCGGCCTCGGCCGTGCGCACGCCCGTCGATTGCAGCAACTGTTCAGGCAGGACGCTCACCGGCACCACCTCGCTGGTGGCCAGCACGACGGCGCGCTCGATGGCGTTTTCCAGTTCGCGCACGTTGCCGGGCCAGTTGTAGTCCATCAGCAGGTGCATCGCCTCGGGCTCGAAGCGCAGCATCGAGCGGCCTTCGGAGTCAAGGAACTTGTTGTTCTCGCGGCAGTAGACCTGGAAGAAATGGTCCACCAGCAGCGGGATGTCCTCCTTGCGCTCCCGCAGCGGCGGCAGGTGGAGGTTGATGACGTTGAGCCGGTAATACAGGTCCTGACGGAAGCGGCCCTCCTCGACGAGCCTGGCCAGGTCCGCGTTGGTGGCGGCGAGGATGCGCACGTCGACGCGGATCGTCTCCGTCGATCCGAGCGGCATGAACTCGCGTTCCTGGATCACGCGCAGGAGCTTCACCTGCATATCGGGGGTCAGCGTGCCGATTTCGTCGAAGAAGATGGTGCCGTGGTTGGCCGTCTCGAAATAGCCGCGGCGGTTGGCCACCGCGCCGGTGAAGGCGCCCTTGACGTGGCCGAACAGCGTGGATTCGAGCAGGTCCGGAGGCAGCGACCCCGAGTTCACGCCGACGAACGGCTTGTCGGCGCGAGGCGAGTTGGCGTGAATGGCCTTGGCGATGAGTTCCTTGCCGGTGCCCGTCTCGCCGGTGATCAGGATGTTGCTCTTCGACGGCGCCACCTGCGCCACCAGGTCGAGCACGCGCAGCATGCGCTCGCTCTTGCCGACGATGTTGGGAAACGCGTAGCGCTGCTTGAGCGCGCGGCGCAGCTCGCGGTTCTCGCGCTCCAGCCGCGTCCGGGCGATCTGGCGGTCGATCTCGATCAGCAGCTTCTCGTTGTCCCAGGGCTTGGAGAAGTAGTCGTTGGCGCCCGATTTCAGCGCCTCCACGGCCACTTCGACAGAGCCGTAGGCGGTGATGAGGAACACCGGCGTCTCGCGGTCCCGCTTGCGGATCTCGTCCAGCACCTCGAAGCCGGAGCGGTCCGGCATCATGAGGTCGAGCAGGACGAGGTCGAACACGCCGGATTCGAAACGGCGCAAGCCCTCGGAGGCGTTTTCGGCCGCCGCCACGGCGTAGCCCTCGCCCTCCAGCAGGATCTGGAGCGATTCGCGTATGTCGGCTTCGTCGTCCACTACGAGGATCCGGCCGCGGGGCTGGCCGGCGGCGGTGTTGTCGAGAATTTCCTGTTCAGGCTGAGGCATCCGCAGTCTTCCGGTTCACGGCGGGGAATTCGAGCCGGAACACCGCGCCGCCGGAAGGCAGCGACCCGGCTTCGATCAGGCCGCCATGCTCTTCCACAATGCCATAAGTGACGCTGAGGCCGAGCCCTGTGCCTTTGCGCGCGCCCTTGGTGGTGAAGAAGGGATCGAAGATCCGCGGCAGGTGCTCGGGCGGAATGCCGGGCCCCGAATCGCGCACTTCAGCCCGCACCGTGGCGCCGTCGGAGAAGGTGCGCAGCACCAGGCGCCGCGGCGCGCCCGGCGGCAGCTCCGCCATCGCGTCGCGCGCGTTCAGCAGCAGGTTGAGGAACACCTGTTGCAGCTTGCCCGTGTTGCCGCGGATGGGGGGCGCATCCGGCGCCAGCTCGTAGACGACCTCGATGCCGTGCTTCTCCAGTTGATGCTCGAGCAGCGACACCGTGTCGCGGATCACGCGGTTCAGATCCAGCGGCTCGAACTCGGCGCCGGAAGTGCGCGAGAAGTTCAGCAGCGAATTCACGATCTCGGAGGCGCGGAAGGTCTGCCGCGCGATCTTGTCCAGCAGCCGCGTCTTCTGCTCGTCGCCCATCAGTTGCTTGGCCAGCATCTGCGCGTAAGTCGAGATCACCGCCAGCGGCGTGTTCACCTCGTGCGCCACGCCCGCCGCCAGCAGCCCGATGGAGCTGAGTTTGTCAGCCTGGATGAGCCGCCGCTCCAGCTCCTCACGTTCGGTGACGTCGTCGAAGATGATCAGCCGCCCGATCCTCTGGCCGTCTTTGGTGACCAGCGGAGCGATGGCCAGGTTCACGATGGCGTCGCGCTGGCTGCCGTCGGCGGCGCCGTCTCCATTGCCGCCGTCGCCGTGCCGGGGCAGCGACCAGCGGCGCAGCGGGATCCTGTAAAGCTGGTGAACCTCGGTCTCCGCCCGGAGGGCGTCGAAGTGCACGGCCAGCTCCGGCGGGAATAGTTCGCCCAGCCGCCGTCCGAGCGCCGCCGTCCGCGGCACTCCGGTAAGCCGCTCCAGTTGCGAGTTCCAGCTCTCCACGCGGTCTTCGAGATCGGCCGCCAGAATGCCGACGTTGATCGATTCGACGATGTTCTCGCTGAACTCCTTGAGCCTCTCGTACTGCTCCACCTTGTCGGCCAGCGACCGGTACAGCCGTGCGTTTTCCACCGCCATGGCGATGTAGCCGGCCAGGGACGTGAGCAGGTCGATGTCCTCCGACGAAAGGAAATCGCCCTTCACCGTGCGGCTCACGCCCAGCCACGCCAGCGTGCGTCCGCGGAAACGGCACGGCAGGTAGTAGGTGAGATCCAGCAGCGCCAGCGTCTCCCGCACCGGCGGCGGCAGGCGGCGCGAAACGATGTCCAGCGCGTGCTGCGTGCGCTCGAAGAACAGATAGGGCTCCTGCGGCGAGCCGGGCAGGAAGGACAGATCCAGCGGTTCCTTCTCCAGGTGCAGCAGCGCGCCGTCGCGGTCCAGCGCCGAGTGCAGCCGGAAACCGCCACCGTCCTCCCGCGACAGGAAAAACGCCACGTGGTCTACCGACAGCGTCGACAGCAGCCGCTCGCCCACGCTGCGCAGCGTGCGGTCCAGATCCATCTCCGAGGTCAGCTCGCGGGCGAAGCTCAGCAGCGTCCGCCGGTGGTCGAAACGGTCTTTGTAGAAGACGTGGCGGTCCAACTGCTCCTGGATCCAGTGGCGCAGCGGCTCGAAGACAAGCGCGGCGATCAGCACCAGCAGCATCACCGCCGTCGGACTCAGCTCGTCGCGCCGGCCGAGGGCGTACACGAGCAGGGACACGATGCCGAGCACCGCCAGCGTCGCCAGCAGGTAGACATAGCCCTGCTGGAAGATGATGTCGACGTCCATCAGCCGGTAGCGCAGGATCGCGTACGCCCACGCCAGCGGCAGGAACGCCAGGAACAGCACGCTCAGCCGCATCGTCTCCGTCGGCACAAGCCCGGCAGCGAACGGCGCGGCGTACAGCAGCGTAAACGGAACCATGCCCGCCAGCGCGCCGTTGCGCAGCCACTTCAACTGCTGCCTCTGGATCGGATCTTCAGTCCGGCGGAAACTGAAGTGCAGCACCGCCGCGCCCGCCAGATAGCAGGCCGAATACAGGGCCAGCCAGATTCGGTCCAGCAGCCAGTTCAGCTCCACCAGCGGCACCGAGCTCCGGACAACACCGGCGGCGAATCCGATCTGAAGGGCCATCAGCGACACTGCCGGCAGGTAGATCGATACGGCATGGCGCAGCGGAAACGCGCGGCGGCCTTCGGGGAAGGTCAGGCAGAAGTGCAGGAACAGCGCCGGCGCCAGCAGCCCGGCTGCTACGTTGCCAATGTAAATGGCCGTGTCAAAGGCGTTCAGCTTGCCCGTGTAGTGGAATGTGTGCAGCAGGAAGCTGGCCAGGCACAGCAGGTAAAAGTGCAGCGCCTTCGGCGCGCGGTTGCGGCGGAAAAAGACGAACAGGCCGATGATCAGGTAGGCCGCGCCCACCGCGTATTGCGCGTACAGTGCGCGGTCCCGGTTGGCGTCGGCGACGATGACCTTGGCCGGAATCTCCACGCCGCCCCGTTGCAGCGTGTAGCTGGCCTTGCCCCACACGCCCGTCCGGAACAGCAACTGCACCACGTCCGTGGCCTGCCGCACTTCCACTGCCGGCGCATTCTCGATCGGGGCGATGCGCAGCAGGACGTCGCCCGGCTGGATGCCCGCCCGGTCCGCCGGTCCGCCCGGCTTGACATAGACAGCCACCACCTTCGGCGCGCCCTGCCCGCCGCCGGCGTCCATCCAGGTGGCGCCATCTTCGGGCAGGTGGAACCGCCGCTGTTGCTGATAATTGACGCCCGCGCAGATGATGGCTGTCAGCGTCAGCACGACGAGCAGCGCGCCGAGGAACTGGCTTTTCAGTCCCTGCTCCACCTCATGCTCCACAGGCCGTCATGGAGGGCATACACTTCGCCCCCCTACAGTTAAGCAACTCGTGTGCCATGCTGCAAGACCGCCTGCTACTACCAGACTACACCGGAAGCCACTGTATGGAAAGAGAAAAACCGATTTCTGAACCGGCTCAGAGATTCCAAAAACCGGAGCTGCGGTTCCAGAATCGGTACCCGGCCGCAGCCGGCAGAATCACTTCGCTTCCAGGATCAGAGCAGGCGCCAGACCAGCCGCGGAAGAGAAGCCCCCGCCGGGTGGCGACAACCGCACCGAGAAGCCGTGCACTTTGCCGAGGAAGAAGTGCGGTGAAACATCCGCCGTCATTTCGCGGTAAGTCAGTTCTCCGAAATAATCCAGCGGGAACGACGACGGCGGCGCCTCGACGCGCTCCTGCACGACGTAAGGGAACCGCAGCGCCGTCCGCAGAGCGCGCTCCCAGGCCGCGTCGTCCACGCTCGCCCCGTCGGTGGAATGCAATTCGCTGGTGTCCTCGTTCGGCCGCAGCACCAGCCGGGCACGGTTCTTCAGGATGAATTCCACCAGGTCGACCGTCTCGCCCTGCCACGTGGTCTTGCCCTGGGCCACCACGCGCGTCTCCGGAATCGTGTTCCGGATCGCCTTGCGTTCGTCGGCAGGGAAGGATCCGGTCACCGACTCGTCGGTAAGCAGCGCCAGCAATGCCCGCTTCCGCAGAACCTCGGCGCGGAAGCTGTTGACCAGGCAGACTCGCCGCTGCTGGCAGGCTCTCACCAGGGGGTGCGACAGGTCGTACCGCATCAGCAAATCCTGCGCCTTCACCCCGCGCAGAATCAGATCGATGCGGAAATCGCCACGCCGGAGCACGCCGCCGGAATACTCCAGCTCGTCCGGCCATAGCCGCTGCGCCTGGAGGCCATGCGAACGCAGCATCTCCACAAGAAGGGCATCCTCCAGGGTCTCGCCCGAGCCCTGCGGCCCAGGAAAGTCAAGGATCCCTACAGCCGGCTTGCCCTTGCCGCCGAAGTCCTTCCAGGCTCTCAGGAGACTCGCCACCAGCGGCTTCGCCCCTGGTGGGCGCGTCACCTTGTACCGCTTGCGGAACAGTTTCATCGGGGCCGATTCCAGAAATGCTTCCGCCAGCACGTCGCTCACCACCGCGCCCCGCGGCAGGTCGGCCCGCGGCGACGACAGATGCAGATGTCCGTTGGCAACCACCGCTTCCAGCACCGATGCCACCACCGGCGTCGAATACCCCGGGTCGATCGAAACCAGCATCCGTTCCCCGGGCAGCAGCGCCAGCCGCGCCATGATCTGAGGATCGGCCAGCGCCATCTCCTTCACCCGGTGGATCGCCCGCGAAAGCGCTTCCGCCGAAGAAACCAGGCTGTCGTATTGCCGCCGAGTCAAAAAATGCGGCCGCAGCACCGGGGAAACGCCCCCATTGCCCTCCAGCCCGCGGCACCGCAACTGCTCGCGCAGCTCATCCGTCCACGGCGTGCCGCCGGCAGCGAGTTCTTCCAGGATACGGTGGTAGCGGGCAATCGCCTCGCTCAGCAGTGTCATGGCCCTCGTTTCAATTCCAGTATCTCATAGCCCGGGCCGCATGCCAACAGTACTACAGGATTAGTTACACGAATTGGCAGTGAGAATCCGTTGCAATGCTTGCGATTACAGGATCCATCAGGGGTGCGGCCTCCTATTAGCGCTTCTTCTGTTGGGCCCCTGTATTCTTAGCCCGCTTACTGTCACCCAGAGCCCGCCAGGGACCCCTTGCGCCGCCGCCGGACAGGCAGCCGTCCCCGGCAACTTTCAGACCGGCGGCAAGATACACCGAAAGCAGCCGGACGCCGCGGCACGGGCGGTGAGGCGGCTCTTGCCTGTTGCCACGATCAATACCCTCGCGGAATGAATCCGATTTCGTTACAATGGAACCAACATGGTTCCCCGCCCGGCTGGGCAGCCCATAGGGCTCCAGCTCGGCCGCCAGCGGAGAGACCCCCGGCTGGGGGGACACTCCTCCGCCCCCCAGCCACTTCCTGTTTCTGGGGCGCGTACCGGTGCAGGCGCTTACTTCGCCGGGCTGAACGGCGGCATTTCGAGCACCGCTGCGCCGTCCACCCGCGGATCCGTCCCCGCCATCTGAACCTTGCGTTTCAGATCGTGCACCACAGCGCTGCCGAAGCCAAACACGCTCGAGTAGGGCGCTGCCGGCTGCACCACATGCCCGCGCCGCTGCAGCTCCGTGCGGATGTTTTCCGGAACCCGGCTCTCGACCTGCACGTCGCAGCCGTCGAAGGTCGTCTTGGTGAAGCGCGGCGCCTCCAGCGCCTGCTGCACGTTCATCCCAAAGTCCGCGACGTTGGAGACGAACTGCGCATGCGCCTGGCTCTGGTTCCATCCGCCCATGATGCCGAAGCCGATCACGGTGTCGTCCTTCCGCATCAGAGCCGGGATGATCGTGTGCAGCGGGCGCTTGCGCCCTGCCAGCGAGTTCGGCTTGCCAGGCTCGATATCGAAGCTCGCCCCGCGGTTGTGGAAAGTGAAACCGGCGCCCGGCGCCACCAGTCCGGTGCCGTAGCCGCCGTAGTTGGACTGGATCAGGCTGACGATGTTGCCGTCGCGGTCCACAACGGACAGGTAGATCGTGTCGCTCCCCTTGGCCGCCAGCGAATCCTTCAGCTCGCTCGGCAGGACACGGCAGGCGGCCTTGCGCATGTCGATCAGCTTCGCCCGCTCCGCCGCCAGCTCTTTCGACAGCATCTGCTGGACGGGCACGGGCGTGAAACGCGGATCGCCGACGTAGCGCTCCATGTCGGCGTAGGCGAGTTTCTTCGCCTCGATCATCACGTGCAGCGCCGCGGCGGAGTTCTGCCCGTAGTCGGCCAGCGGGAAGCGCTCCATGATGTTCAGCATGGCCAGCGCGGCGATGCCCTGCCCGTTGGGCGGCAGTTCGTAGACGGTCCAGCCGCGGTAATCGGTCGAGATCGGCTCCACCCACTCCGGCTGGAACTCGGCGAAGTCGTCCAGCGCGTGCGCCCCGCCCTGCTCGCGCAGAAACCGCACCATCCGTTCGGCCAGCTCGCCCTTGTAAAAGCCGTCGCGGCCCTGGGCGGCGATGCGCCGGAGCGTGGCCGCCAGCGCCGGGTTGCGGAACAGGTCGCCAGGCTGCGGCCGCTCGCCTGCCGCCAGGTAAGTCTCCCTGAACCCCGGCTGCTGCAGGTACCGCCGCTGGACCAGCGAGCGAGCGCTCACTGCCGACAGCGCGAAGCCATTTTCGGCGTAGAAAATCGCCGGAGCAAGAATCTCGGAAAATGTTTTGGAGCCGAACCGCTCCCGCAGCGCGTGCCAGCCGGCCACGCAGCCGGGCACAGTCACCGTATGCACGCTCAGGTCCTCGAACTTCTTCGTGCGCTCGTTGAGCCGCACCTTCCGCTCGCGCACCCAGTCGAGTGTCAGCGCCTTCGGCGCCCAGCCGCTCGAATTCAGCCCGTACACCTTGCCGGTCTTCGCCTCGTAGACGATGGCGAACAGATCGCCGCCGACGCCGTTGACGAAGGGTTGCACGAGCCCCGTCATGGCGTTGGCGGCGATGGCCGCGTCGACGGCGTTGCCGCCCTGCTCGAGGATCTTCGCCGCCGCCTGCGAAGCCAGAAAGTTCGACGCGGCGACGATGCCGTGCTTGGATACGATCAGCGGCCGGGCCTGCTCATAGGGCGGCGGAGGCGCTGCCTGCCGTGCCGCCGGATCGGGCGCCTGCCAGGCCAGCAGGCAGGCGGACGGGATTCCCAGAAGTGCCAATAAGCGTTGCATGCGTAGCAGTCTGACACAGCCGGAGCCGCGGCGGGAGAGGGGGGGTGCGGAAGCCGGCCCATTACAGCCCGGCTGCGGCCGCCGCCTCCGCCACGGCCGCCCGCAACTGGATGAGGGCGCTTCCCCCGCCGCTGCCGGCCGGCGCGGCGGCGCTCTCGAACAGGCTGATCTGGCCCCAGCCGGCGGCGCACGCCGCGGGGCGGCGGGAGAAGCCCAGATCCTCCCGGATCCGCGCCACGCGCAGCTCCAGTTCCTCTCTCAGCTCCGCATCCACGCGCGCGCCGCGCGCAAACAGGCGCCGGTACCGCGCCGCCAGAGGCGCGAAGTCTCTCTCGAGCGCCTCGAAAAAGACGCGCCGGGCCGGTTCGCGGAGAAACAACATTTGCGCTCCGAAATGTTTCGCCCCAGCCTCCCTGGCCGCCCGGGCCAGGGCCTCCAGCTCGCCGGCGCCGTCGTTGATCCCCGGCAGCACCGGGCTGGCGAAGACCGCCGTTTCGACGCCTGCCTCCGACAGCCGCCGCAGCGCCCGCAGGCGCAGGTCCGGCCGCGGCGCGCCAGGTTCGAGCTTCCGCGCCAGCCCGGCGTCCAGGGTGGTCAGGGTGAAGTTCACGCGCACTTCGTTGCGCTGCGCCAGCCGCCCGAGCAGCCCGGCGTCCCGAGCCGCCAGGTCAGACTTGGTCGTCACCGCCACGCGCAGTCCCGCCTGCCGGGCGAGCACTTCCAGAACGGCCCGCGTCACGCCGTAGCGGCGCTCGGCGGGTTGATACGGGTCCGTCGCAGTGCCGATGGCCAGCCACTCGCCGGGCCGGACGGCGCGCAGCTCGCGTTCAAACAGATCCCTGCGGAATTGTTTCACGAAGATGAGCCGCTCGAAGTCGCGGGCAGCGAGGTCGAAATACTCGTGCGTGTAGCGCGCGTAACAGTAGTGGCAGCCGAACTCGCAGCCGCGGTACGGATTGATGGTCCATTGGAAGGGCATCAGCGAGCCGGCCTCGCAGCGGTTCAGCAGCCGCCCGGCGGGCAGCAGGCGGTACTCGGACCTCGCCTTTCTCAGCAGCACTCCTGCCTGCTTTGCCCGCTCCGCCAGCGCCGCGCCCATGATCATATATTCGCTTTTCCTTCGCCCTTTGTCAAGGCTTTTGTTCGGTGATAGAGTCCGTGTCATGCCCACCAACCGGCGCACTTTCCTGAAGACCACCGCTGCGCTGCCCGCCGCCGCGGGCGCGCAGCCGCAGCCGCGCGCCGCGGCGCTTTCGATCGAATGGCCGCGCGTGTTTCGCGGCCCGGCGCTGGCCACCATCGCCATGCCGCTGGGGGGCGTCGCCGCCGGATCCATCTCCCTGGGCGGGCGCGGCCAGTTGCGCGATTGGGAGATCTTCAACCGCCCCGACAAGGGCAACCAGCCGGGCTTCGCGTTCGCTTCGATCCGCGTGGAACCCGCGGGCCGCAAGCCCGTGGCGCGCGTGGCCGAGGCGCGCATCCTTCCGCCGTTCGAGGGCCCGTCGGGGCTCGGATCGAACAACGTTCCCGGCATGCCTCGGCTGGCTGCGGCGGTGTTCACGTCCTCCTATCCGATAGCCCGGATCGACTTCGAAGACCGCCGCCTGCCGGTGCTTCTCGCGATGGAGGCGTTTACGCCGGTGTTTCCTCTGGATGCGGACGCAAGCGGCCTGCCGGCCGCGCTGCTGCGCTACATCGTGCGGAATCCCGGTCCGGCGCCCGCCAGGGTGAGCCTTTGCTTCTCGCTCGAAAATCCGTTCCGCACGGCGGCGGAGACCGGCGCCGCGCGCCCCGCCCAGGACGAGCGCCGCAACGAGCCGCGCCGGGACGATCTGCTGGCGGGGCTGGTCATGACCAACCCCGGCCTCGGTGCCGGCAGCCCCGCGGCCGGGGAGTTCGTGCTCGCGGCGCTGGATCCCGCCGCCGCCACCGTCTGGCGCGGCTGGCCGCGCTCGCGCTGGTTCAACAGCCCAATGCTGTTCTGGGACGCGTTCAAGGCCGATGCAAAACTCGGGCCGGAGCCGGAGCAGCCGGGCATCGTCGGGGTGGTCCATTCGATGCGCGACATCCCCGCCGGCGGGGAGGCGCGTTTCGAGTTCGTGCTCGCCTGGCGCTGTCCGAACCGCACGCCGGCGCATTGCGGGTGGCGGGCATCGAAGGGCAACGAGAACACCGTCATCGGCAACTGGTACGCCACGCGGTTTACGAGCGCATGGGATGCGGCCCGGCATCTGGCGGCCAATCTCAGGGATCTCGAGAGACGCACGCGCGCCTTTGTGGACGCGATGAAGTCCGCATCCCTGCCCGGCTGCGTGAAGGACGCCGCAATGAGCAACCTGTCTACGCTGGCCACGCAGGTCTGCTTCCGCACGGCCGACGGCGAGTTCCACGCCTTCGAGGGCGCCAATGACAGGAGCGGCTGCTGCTACGGTTCCTGCACGCACGTGTGGAACTACGAATCCACGACAAACCACCTCTTCCCTTCCCTGGCGCGCAGCCTGCGCAACGCCTCGTTCGGGCACATGATGGACGAGCGCGGCGCCATCCATTTCCGGGAAATCCTGCCGAAAGGCACCGGCCGTTCCGGCCTGGCCGCCGCCGATGGACAGATGGGCCAGGTCATGAAAGCGTGGCTGGATTTCCGGCTTTCCGGAGACCGGAAATGGCTGTCCGGCATCTGGCCCTCCATAAAAAAATCCGTCGAATTCTGCTGGATCACTGGCGGCTGGGACGCCGACCGCGACGGCGTGATGGATGGCGCGCAGCACAACACCTACGACATCGAGTTCTACGGGCCGAACCCGCAGTGCGGCATCTATTATCTGGGCGGGCTGCGGGCAGCCGCCGAACTGGCGCGCGCAGCTGGAGACGCGGCCTTTGCCGCGGCGTGCATGGATCTGCTCCGCCGCGGCTCGGCCTGGATCGATGCAAACCTCTTCAACGGCGAGTATTACATCCAGAAAGTACAGGGCATTCCGCGGAAATCGATCGCCGAATCGCTGGTGTCCACCATGGGATCGGATGACACAGAAAGGCCCGATTACCAGCTTGGTGAAGGTTGTCTGGCTGACCAGCTTATTGGGCAATACCAGGCCGATTTATCCCGCCTTGGCCCGTTGCTCAGGGAGGAAAACATCCGCCGCGCCCTCGCCTCCATCTACCGCTACAACCGCCGCGCCTCGCTCGCAGAACACGAAAACATGCAGCGCACCTATGCGCTGAACGAGGAATCCGGCCTGCTGGTCTGCGATTACGGCAAGGCGCCCCGGCCGCGCATTCCTTTCCCCTATTTCGCCGAAGCCTGGACGGGCATCGAGTACCCGGCCGCGGCGCAGATGATCGCCTGGGGCCTCGTAGAAGAGGGCCTGGCCGTCATCGAGGCGGCGCGCCTGCGCCACGACGGCGTGCGCCGGAACCCTTTCAACGAGCCGGAGTGCGGCCACCACTATGCGCGGGCGCTCTCCGCCTGGAGCGCCGTCGTGATCTCCTGCGGCTTCTTCTACAACGGGGCGGAGGGGTCGATCGAGATCGCTCCCGCGCTGAAGGCGCGCCCGCTGCGCGGCTTCTGGAGCACGGCTTCCGGGTGGGGGGTGTTCGAACTCGGCGCCGCCCGCAAAGCCGCGCCACCGGCGCTGCAGATCGAAGCCGTCGAAGGGCGGCTGGAGTTCTCCTCTCTGAAAGTGGAACAGCAGGACATCTCAATGCCCGCGCCGGCCGTGGTGGCCCCAGGCCGCCCCTTCCGGCTGTAGGCGCACCTGCACCCGGCCGGCCCCTCGGACGCCGGGCCGGGCGCCTCGCAAACAAAATTATTCATTTTGGGCAGGCAGGCTCATCCCCTGAGCCACTCGGCCGAATATACAGGTAGCATGCGACTCCCCACCATCTCTTCCAGGGTTCTGCTCCTGATCGCTGTTTCTTGGCTTCTGTGCCTCCCGCCGTGGGAGGTGCAGGCGCAGCGGCAGGCAGAGTCCGCCCACGTCAACCTGTACTTCGCCCAAGTCGCCGACGGCCAATTCGGCGGAGGCCGCTGGCAGACGGCATTCACACTCGTCAACACGAACGATACTGACGCCGCGGCTGAGATCCGGCTGTTCGGCGGCGACGGCGGAGAGCTTCCGGTGGATTTCGGCACCGGACTCGCCTCAAGATTCTCCATCGTCGTGCCTGCCAAGAGTTCGCTGACTCTCTCGACTCGCCCCACAACGTTCCCGGTTCGCTCAGGGTGGGCGCGGGTTTATTCGGATGTGCCGCTGGTGGGCAGCGCGTCCTTCCGGCTATGGCTGGGTCCGAACGCCACGCAGGAGGTCACCGCTCCTCCGACTCTACCAGTGATCGACTATGTCTCCTATGCCAACCGGGACCTTGGTGTGGCGGTGGCCAATCCCAATAATCGAACGCTTCAGGTGGATGCGCACCTGAAGCTTAAGAACGGCGACTTACTGGGCCCGTCGCGGATCACCCTGCCGCCGTTTGGCCATACGGCTTTCAACGTGAGAGAACGGTTTCCCGCGGCGGACCTCAATGACTCTGTCCTGACTCTGGCAGGCGTCGGCCGCCCCAATGATGAGTTTCTCGCCTGGACCATGAACGCCGACCCGAGCGGCACCTTCTCCAGCATCCCGCCCGGCGGCGTCACCCCGCCGATCTCTCATTGGGACCGGATCTGGAACAGCTACCTGCGCGTCCTGAAAGCGGCGAAAGACCTGGATATGCTTCAGTCTGAACCGGATCTGGAAATCCTTTACGACCAGACCGTCAACGCCTACGCGCTCGGCGGGCGGGAAGTCGGAATCTTCATTGGCTTGTCGGAGCTGTTGGGCGACAGCGACAGCGAACTCGCTTTTGTGGCGGGGCACGAACTCGGGCACATCTATCAGCAGAGGACCGGGCGGCTGGAGTTCCACAACAATCCGGAATTCGATGCCGACATCTGGGGCACCTTGCTCACCCTGGCCTCCGGATATGACGTCTACGCCGCGGCAGGCGCGTTGTCGAAACTCGCCATGGCCACCGGCACGGCAGGATTGTCCACGCAGTTCGAACAGCAATTGAGTTCCGACGCGCACAAGTCGTTCAACACGCGCATCAGCGAGGTGTACGAAATGCTGCAAATTGTCTGCAGCATGCCGGAAGCCGCTCCGGCGTGCAGCGAATACAAGAAAACCCTCCATCCGCACCTGCCGGGTTCGGCGCCGCTCAACTGGGATGACCTCGCCGCCCGCGGCTACCGACGCCCGGAGCTTTTGCAGAAATTGAAGAGCACGGGTGGTTCGCGCCAGTCGCGCTCGCCCCAGGCACGAGAGAAGCACTAACCGCCGCTGCATCCAGAGCCAGCGGCGTTTGAGAACAGGCGCGGCGGGACGGGCGCAGGCGCGCCCGCCCTGCCGCGTCTATTGCTTGATCACCGTCCCGTCGCGGCGGCGCACTTCACCCCAGCCGCCGTTCAGCCGCTGCCGCTCGCCCTTCTCGCCGTAGCCATACGGGTACTTCTTCGCCGCCGCCTCGTCCACTTCAATGCCCCAGCCGGGCGCCTCGTTGGCGTAGAAATATCCGTTCTTCAGCACCGGGCACCCCTGGAACACCTCGCGCACGGCGTCGGGGAAAAACACGCTCTCCTGGATGCCGAAGTTATGGCAGGCCACATCGAGCGTGATGTTGGCCATGTGGCCCACGGGCGAAACATCGCCGGGTCCGTGCCACGCGGTCCTGACGCCCATCAGCTCGGCCATCGCCGCGATCTTGCGGCATGGCGTGAGCCCGCCCGCCTGCGAAACATGGATGCGGATGAAGTCGATCAGGCGGTCCTTGATCAACGGCGTCCATTCGTGCGGGCTGTTGAACAGCTCGCCCATCGCAATCGGCGTGGAACACTGCTGCCGGATGATGCGGAACCATTCAATGTCCTCTGGCGACAGCGGGTCTTCCAGGAAAAACAGCCGGAACCGCTCGCACTCCTTGCAGAAGCGCACCGCCTGGATCGGCGAAATCCGCTCGTGCACGTCATGCAGCAGTTCCACCTCGCCGCCCAGCTCCTGCCGCGCGGTTTCCAGCAGCTTCAACGCCCGACGCAGGTAATCCTCCGGCTCGAACACCGGCGCGTCGTGCAGCTTTTCCACCTGCCCCGCCCCGCCGCCAGCCCCGTAGCCCGCCTGCCCCGGCACGCCCACCTGCACGCGGATGTGCCGGAAGCCCTGCGCCATGAGCTTGCGCGCGTTGTCGATCACCTCCGCAATCTCGCGTCCGCTCGCGTGCGCGTAACAATCGGCCGCCTCGCGGCACTTGCCCCCCAGCAACTGGTAGACCGGCATGCCCGCCATGCGTCCCTTGATGTCCCATAGCGCCTGGTCCACGCCGCTGATGGCGTTGTTCAGCACCGGCCCGTTGCGCCAGTACGACGAGTTGTACATGGCCTGCCAGAGGTCGTCAATGCGGTCGGCCGGCTTGCCGATCAGGAACGGGCGCAGATAGCGCTCCACGGCGGCCACCACCAGTTCGGCGCGCTGCGTATACGTGCCGCAGCCGTAGCCGTAAAGCCCGTCCTGATCGGTGACGATCTTGACCACCGTGAGCCGCAGCCCCTGCGGCGCGGTGGCGATCACCTGCACGTCGCGGATGCGCGGCGCGGGCAAGCCGCGCGCGGCCCGTGCGACGGCTTGCTGCGCCCGAGACTCGTTCGCCGCCAGCGGCGCGGCGGCCAAGGCACCCAACAGGCTCCGGCGCTTCATGGCGTCACTTCCCTTCCCGGTCCTCGATCATCCGTTTCAGCCCCTCGATCTCCCGCTCGATCCGGCGTTCCCGGCCCACGAGCGCCAGCACATACACGACAAGAATGGCCCACACGGCGATGAGGCCGTAGGCCAGATATTGGAAGTTGCGTGCGGCGGCGTCACCCATATGCGAAGTCCTTTCCGTCTAAAAAGCGTGCGCTTCGCGCCGCAGGGCATCCAGCTCCCGCAGGCGCTTCTCTTGCTGCATCCGCACCGCCACCAGAATGACGGCGACCAGCAGCAGCGGCAGCCAGTTGCCGTAGAGCATGGCGCGGTAGCCGGCGTCCATTTTCCCTTGCCCGTACAGCACCGGCTGCGGGTGCTGCGTGCGGAACCACTTGATCGAGAAAAACACGAACGGCACCACGGTGAAGCTCAGGATGGAGAGCACCGCGGAAAGGCGCGCCCGCTGCGCCGGCTCCTCCACCGCGCGCCGCAGCACCAGATAGCCCGCATACAGCAGCCAGCAGACCAGCATCGAAGTCAGCCGCCAGTCCCATGTCCACCAGATGCCCCAGATGATGCGGGCCCAGATCATGCCGCTGACCAGGTTCGCCGCGCCGAAGGCGAGCCCAACCTCGGTCGCCGAGACGGCCAGAGCATCCCACTGCATGCGGCCCGCCTTCAGGTAGCCGATCGAGGCGATCAGCGACACAAAAAAGCACAAAAAACAGGTAAATGCCGCCGGCACATGGAAGAAAATAATGCGGAAAATGGCTCCCTGAAACGCCTCGTCGGGCAGCCCCGTAAGCATCACCCAGATGTTGCGCGCGAGCAGCAGCGCCGCGGTGGCGCCCAGTCCGTACAGGATCTTTTCTCTCATTCCTTCACCCGATCAGCACAGTCTCCACCAGCGCCACCGACAGCGCCGTGAAGATGATATCGAATCCCACCAGCATCCGCAGCCACGCCAGTTGGTCACCCGCCGGAGCCTGCCCCGCCACCAGCGCCGTGGTGAGCTGCATCGCCGCCATGAGGCACGGAATCAGCATCGGATAGACGAGCATCGGCAGCATCAGCTCGCGCAGGCGCAGGTTGACGGTCAGCGCGGAAAACATCGTCCCGATCACCGAGATGCCCCATGTGGCCAGCAACAGCACCAGCGCCAGCCAGAGGGGCTGCCGCGCCCAGTCCACGTTGTAAAACACGCCGAACACCGGCAGGCACACGATTTCAATGCCGAGCAACAGCACCCAGTTGGCAAGGGCCTTCCCCAGGAAGAGCGCCGAGGCGGGCACGGGGCTGGTCACCAGCACGTCGAGACAATCGTTTTCGAGCTCGCGCGCGAAGCTGCGGTTCAGCAGCAGCGCGCCGGCGAAGGCGAACACAAGCCACAGCAGCCCGCCGCTGATCTCGCGGGTCATCTCCGCCGTCGGGTCGAAGGCGAAGCTGAACAGCAGCAGGATCACCAGTGCGAACGAAAGCGAGGCATTCAGCGCCTCTTTGGTGCGCAGTTCGCTGCGGAGGTCTTTCGCGGCGATGGTCCAGACCTGGCGGAGATGCTGCATCACGCTTCTCCGTAGGTCCGGTACAGGTAGCCCGGATCGTCGAGCATCGCCGCCGTGCGCCCGCCTGAGTGCGCGAGCCTGCCTTTCACGATCAGAGCCACGTGAGTGGCCAGTTCCAGCGCCTCGCGCAACTGGTGCGTGGACATGACAATCGTCGCCCCTGAAGCGAGCGACTCCCGCAGCAGCCCCTGCAACAGCGCGATGGCGCGGTCGTCGAGCGCCGTGAAAGGTTCGTCCAGCAGCAGCAGAGACGGCTTGTGCAGGAACGCGCGCGCCACCGCCAGCCGCTGCCTCATGCCGCGCGAGAACTCGCGCACCAGCCCGTCCCGCACGCGCTCGAGCCCCGTCCTTTCCAGCCATTCCATCGCCGCGCGGTGGGCGTCATCGAGCCCGTAGAGGGCGGCGAACAGGCGCAGATTCTCGTAGGCGGACAGCTCGTCGTAGATGCCGATGCCGTGGCCGAGCATCCCGGTCGCGCGGCGCACTTCGGCGGAAAAGCAGTCCCGCCCAAGCACGCTCACCGCTCCTTTGCTCGGCTTCGAGAGTCCGGCCAGAATCCGGAGCAGCGTGGTCTTGCCCGCGCCGTTGCGGCCCAGCAGCGCGACGCACGCCCCCTGCTCCGCTTCGAAAGAAATGCCGCGCAGAGCGGGGAAATCGCCGTAATACTTCCAGACGTTATCGACGGCGAGGGCGGTCATCGCGCGCTGCGGCTGCCGGTCTCCCCGGATTTGATCCACTGCGCCCAGAAGCTCAGCGCGAGAAACGCCGCCACCAGAACCAGGGCGATCTTCCACCAGCGCTCGTATCCAGGGGGGAGAATGCGTTCGATCTGCGGCCCGTCCTCTTCGCTCTGGCTCGCCGCGGGCGTCTGCGGCAGCGCGCCTGCGCCGCTGAGGCGGACTTCGTAAGAACTGCCGGTGATGTCGAAGACCGCCGCGCGCGTCGAGGGTTCCTGGCCGAGTTCTTTCAGCCCGGCGCCCTCGGCCTGAATGCCCTGCGGAACCACCAGGCGCACGGGGCCGGGCGGGTGAAGGATGCGGCCCTGCAATACGGTCTTTTCCTGCGCCGGAAACTTGTAGCTGATGTCGAAGCGCGTTTCGCCGCCCGGCTTCACCGGAAAGTCCAGCGCAAACACGCCCGGCCGCACGCGGCGAGGCTCGCGTTCCACGGGCACGCTGCCAGGAGAGGTGGCGCGCACGCGCACGTCGTCTCCGGCGGCTGTGGGAGCGGTGAATTGGAGAGTTCCCTGCGCAGGGTCGCTCCAGGTAACGTTGGCCGTGTTCTCAAACAGAACGGTCTCGTTGACCACCCACTCCTTGCCGTCGCTTTCCACCAGGATCATATGCTGCGTGACGCGCGCGCCGGGCACGCGCGGCGCGGCGTCGTAAACGTCCACCTGCAAGTCCGCCGCGCCCGCCTCCACGGGGCGCGAATAGCTGACCCCCATGTAGACGGCTTGCAGCAGCATCGCCCCGGCGTCCTTCGTCTTGATGGTGAAGCGGCCGTCCTCGCCCGTACGGGCGCTGCCGGCAGGCGCCATGCTGCCCTGCCCCATCTGGGTCAGGTGCACCACCACGCCCGCCTGCGGCTTGCCGGTGGTTCTGTTGATGACAGTGCCGCTGATATCGGCCAGCGCCGGCAGGGCGGCCAATGCGAAGATCCACGCGCCTCTCATGCCGCGCCTCCTGCCATCGGTTTGCCGCACTCGCCGCAGAATTTCAGGGGCTTGTCGAACTTCGCGCCGCAGTGCGGGCATACGGTGCCCGCAGGGGGCTGCGGAGCGGGCGGCTGTTTCTGCCCCGCGGGTTTCGCCGTCCTCGCCGCGCCCTGCGCCTGCATGCGCTCGATCTCAGCGTTCACTTTGTTGAGCTGGGCCTGCAGCGTGGCCTTGGCCTTGGCGTAGTCGGCGTCGGAGAGCTTGCCGAGCCCGTACTCGAAGTTCAGATCGCGCAGATTGTCATGGAGCACGTCCCGCCGCTCTTCCAGGTGCGCCCACGGCGGCGGCGCCTCTTCGGGCGGAAGGTCTTCCGGCCGGACAAGAAACACGAAGGCGAGCACGCCCGCGGTCAGCGCCACAGCCACTGCAAGAATCATCTCAGTTGAACCATCTTTCCACCCGCGGGCGTCTCCTGCGCGCCCGCGGCATCACTGCGCCGGCTCAGGCTGGCGCTCATAAACGCCCACCACCTGGGTCTTCGGATAAGCATATTTCACTTTGCTCGGGATCAGGCAGACTATTGTGCCGAACAGCAGCACATAGAAGCCGATCCAGATCCAGCTCACCAGCGGAAACACGTAAGCCTGGATGTTGGCCGCTTCCGGATCCGTCTGGCTCATGCTGGCGAAGTTCAGGTAGAGATCCTCGTTGAGCCGCCGCCGGATGGCCACTTCCGAGGTGGGCTGCTGCGAGGCGGCATAGACGCGCCGCTCCGGCCTGAGATCGCCCAGATACTGGCCGCCGCGATGAACGGCGATGACGGCGCGCTGCCAGGAATAGTTCGGGTTGGAGCCATCGGTGACCTCTTTCACATGCAGTTCATAGCCGCCGACGGTGAAGTGCGAGCCGATCTTGACTTCCTGGGTCGTGTCTTTATTGAATGCCGAACCCGTATAGCCGATGAACATGAGCACAATGCCCATGTGGACCAGATAGCCCCCGTAGCGCCGCGTGTTGCGGTGCGTCAGCTCGACGGTGGCGCGGAGGAAGTTCATCTGGTTCTTCACGGCGATCGAGCGCGCGCCCTTGTAAAATTCCATGACCACGGTGGCCGCGACGAAAGCGCACAGCCCCAGGCTCACCAGCGCATAGAGATGCCGCACCCCGAAGGCGGCCAGCACCGCGACGGTCAGCCCCATCGCCAGGACCGGCCAGCGGAAGGCGCGCTTCAGGCTCTCCCACGAGCTGCGGCGCCACGCGATCAGCGGCCCCACGCCGGTCAGCAGCAGCAGCGCCAGCCCGATGGGAATGTTCACCTTGTTGAAGAACGGCGCGCCGACGGTGATCTTCTCGCCGGCCACAGCCTCGGTCAGCACGGGGAACAGCGTGCCCCACAGCACCGCGAAGCACGACGCCAGCAGCAGCAGGTTGTTGAACAGGAAGCTGGACTCCCGGCTCAGCACGCTCTCCAGGTGCGATTCGCTCCTGAGATAGTCCAGCCGGCGCAGGATCAGAAAGGTTGTTATGGAAATACTGATCGCCAGAAATCCGACGAACCAGGCGCCAAGCGAAGACTGCGCAAAGGCGTGAACGCTCGACACAATGCCGCTGCGGGTGAGGAAAGTGCCAAAAATGCAAAGGAAATATGTGGCTGAAATCAGCACCATATTCCAGACTTTCATCATGCCTTTTTTCTCCTGCATCATCACCGAATGCAGGAAAGCCGTGCCCGTGATCCAGGGCAGCAGCGAGGCGTTTTCCACCGGGTCCCAGCCCCAGTAACCGCCCCAGCCGAGCACCGCGTAGGCCCACCCCTGCCCGAGCATGATGCCGATGGAGAGGAAGCCCCACGTGACCAGCGACCAGCGGCGTGTGGTGGCGATCCAGGCTTCGCCCGGCTCGCGCTTCAGCAGCGACGCGAAGGCGAAAGCGAAAGGAACCACGAATCCGACAAAGCCGAGATACAGCGCCGGTGGATGGATCGCCATCAGCCAGTATTGCAGCAGCGGGTTCAGCCCGTTTCCATCGGCCACCGACGTCACTCCGCGCCCCACCGCCAGCATCCGGAACGGCGGCTCGACAATCACGTTCAGCAGGCAGAAGAAGGTCTGCGTGAAGGCGAGCACCGCCATCACCCAGGGCATCAGGTTGCGGTGCTTCGCGCGGTTGGTCCGGACGACGATCGCCGAATACAGCGACAGCATCCAGCTCCAGAGCAGGAGCGAGCCCTCCTGCCCGCCCCACCACGCCGCAAACTTGTACACCATGGGCATGGCCCGGTTGGAGCGCTCGGCGACGTAAGAAAACCGGAAATCGCTCGTCATCAGGGCGTAGACCAGAATGGCTGCCGCCGCCGTGAGCATGAGAAACACGCCGTAGGTGGCGCGCCGCGCGCTCTCCACCAGAAAGGGCTTCTGCTTCCAGCCGCCGATGACCGAAGCCAGCAGGGCATAGGCTGCCAGGCAGAGCGCCAGCATCAGACTGAATGCGCCGAGAGTCTCCATAATTCCGCTCCGAGCGTGGATTGAAACAGCTCTACAGCGAGGACCGCGAAGGGCCGGGGTTCAGCGGCTGGGGAGCGGCCTTCCCGGGTGCGGCCTCATACTTCGACGGACACTTGGCGGCGATGGAGCTGGCATGGAACGTGCCGTCCGGCGCCATCTTGCCGTCCGCCATCGCCTGCGCCTCGTCGCGGAACGTGTCCGGCAGCGGATCCTTGCCCGTGTAGACCACGTTCAGCGTGGCGCCGCGCTCTTTCTCGCAGATCTGGAAATGGACCGCCGTGCCCTCGCGCCGGATCGAACCCGCCACCACGTCGCCGGTCACGCGCACCCGTTTGCTGGCCTCCGATTGCGGCATGGATTTCAGTTCGGAGATCGTCTTGTAATACGTCTTCGATTCGCGGATGCCGCTCGCGGCCAGCCATGCCAGCGTGCCGAGAACCGCCACCACGAGAACGCCGAATCGCAGGTAGGTTTTCATGTCAGGCCCTCGCCTCCAGTATAGCCCCACTGCCCCATCATGGACCTGACGGTGTGATTTCCGGTTCCACCCGGAAAGCCGCCTCCCCCCGGACGCTCTGCACGGCCACCCGCCACCTGCCAGGCCGCGGGCGCTGGACCTCGGCCCGTGGCCCATCAGCCCGGATCCACTCCCCCGTGGGGCTCACAAGCCACAGGTCGAGCTCGGCGCCGGAATCCCTGCACTCTAATTGGACGGCCAGCCGCCCGGCGTTGCGCGGCACCCGCAGCAGGCGCGTCCACCACTGCGCGAAGCCTGCAGCGCCTTCCCATTGCTTCCGGGATGGCGCCGCCGAAGTCAGCACCGGCCCCGATGCGCCGTCCTGGAACTGGAATGGAACGCTCGGCGCAGTGATCGAAGGCGAGCGGGTGACGTGGACGTGAACGTGGCGGCCGAAGGAGTAGCCGCTGTTGCCGGCTTCGGCCAGGATCTGCCCGGCCTCGACCTTCTGTCCGGTGCGCACGCGGAACGACCCGGATTTCAGATGGGCGTAATGGGCATACGTGCCGTCGCCATGGCGGATCGTGATGTAGTTGCCGAAAAGGCGCTGGTCCGCCGTCTGTCCCAACCGCAAGTCGCGCGCCAGCACCACGCCGCCCCGCATGGCGGTGACGAAACGGCCCTCCACCGGCGCGAAATCCCAGGCGTGGAGGGCCCGCCCGTAATGGGAGAACGCGCCGTAGGGCCGTTGTGTCACCCGCCATGTCTCGTCTTCCGGAAACGGCCGGCGGTAGGCGCCTGACGAAGCCACCACGAACCGCGCTGGCGGACTCTCGTCGCCGTTCGGATTGCGCAGGATCACCAGGTACTCACCCGGCTCGAGCGGCCCCGGATCGGCGCGCAGGCGCCCGCCTTCCCGCTGCGAGGCCAGCACAACCGCCACGTAATCCCACCCGGCTCCCTCCCGGTAGCGGGCGATATTGACCGTGGTGTCCGGCTCGGCGCCGACCGTATCGAGCAGGAGGCCGCCGGGGCCGACGGCCGAGACCCGCACGGCCAGAGGCGTAGGCCGGCCGAGGATGTCGAATTCGCGCACTCCGGCCACCCGGCCGCCCGCCATCACACGCACGCGCCACCGCCCGGGCTGCGTGGCCGGAGGGAAGCCGCCGATCTGGAGGGCGTTCACCACGCAGACGGTCCTGCCGGGGGGGAGGTTCGCGTATTCCGTGCTCTGCGCCACTGACCCGGCCGGGCTGACCCACTCGACAGCCATGGATTCCCCCGCCGATGCGCGCGCCGTGAAGCGGACCAGGATCTGCGGATCGCCCGCCTGCACGGAACTGGCCCGCCGTGACAGGCGGCAGGCGCCCGGCTCGGCCGCCAGCCCAGTCTCCAGGCGGCTGATCTCCACACCTTGGGCGGCTGCGGCAAACACGAGGAGCAGGACGGCCAGGTGGGCCACGTCCTTCCATCGGCCGCGCGAGCCCCACGCTTTAGACGTCTGCCCCCGGGTCTCAAGTCGCGCGGCTGTTCCGACGATCCATGCAGCAGGAGATCAGGATGAGCGCCTCTCTGCCCTCGACGAAATTCCAGGACCACTACGCCGTGCTCGGCGTGCCGCGCAAGGCCACGGCCGAAGAGATCCACCGCGCCTATTCGGCGCTCGTCTCCAGGCACCACCCCAGAAACGGCTCTTCGCCGGATGCGCAGAAGTACGAGGCCGTGACGGAGGCCTATGAAGCGTTGTCGAATCCGGCTACGCGCGAGGCTTTCGATGCCCTTCTGCCCAAAGAAGAGGAGGGAACGCCGACGCTGTCGCCCAAGCGCTTCTATGAAGCCGTCACCACGGAAGCGGGCCGGCGCATGGCGATCCTTTCCATCCTCTATGAGCGCCGCCGGGCCAACCCCGGCTTGCCCGGGATGCCCGTGCGTCTCATCGAAGCCATGGTGAACTTCCCGGCTGATCCGATGTTTTTCGCCTTGTGGTATCTGAAGCAGCGCGGCTGGGTGGGGCTCGACGACAAGAGCTGCCCGGTGATCACCGCCGAAGGGATGGACGTCGTCGAACAGAACCCGCCCGCGCCGGAACAGCTCGCCGCCCTGCTGAAACCTGCTTCTGTATCCGACTAGGCCGAGGGGGGGCCGAGGGGGACGGCCGAGGGGGACAGCCTGAGTGTTTGTCGGGATGAACCCGATGGTGCCAAGCGGGCAGGGCGGAGATGAGGGGAGGTGGAGGATTTCGGCAGCGGGGGCGGAAGGTGTGCAGCCACGGCAGGGCCGAATC
>JBMOMB010000045.1:0-129607 GCA_049325215.1 Acidobacteriota bacterium | reverse complement strand
TTGCGGGCCTGCGGCCGGCTTCTGTCGCGGTTCTAATGCGGTGCGGGGGCGGGCTGGGGCCGCTCCTTGCGCCGGCCTGCGGCCGGCTTCTGTCGCGGTTCTGATGGCGTGCGGGGGCGGTCAGCGGACCAGCTTCTGAAGCCGCCGCATCTGCTGCACGAGTTCATCGCTGGCGTCGGTCATCTGGTTGGTGTCGTAGATGACCCGCGGGGTGATGAACACGAGCAATTCAGTGCGCTCCCTGGAATACGATTTGTTGCCGAATGCCGCTCCGAGGACCGGGATGCGGTGCAGGAAAGGCACGCCGCTGCTCGATTGGGAATTGTTTTCGCTGATGATGCCGCCGATGGCGACGGTGTCGCCGTCCTGCACGGTCACCTGCGTGGTGACACTGCGGTTGGAAAAGCTCGGCGACTGGACGCCGCCCACCGGTGGCGGGCCGGGGGAGCTGACTTCCTGATTGATCTCGAGCGTGACGACGCCGGAGGGGTTCACATGGGCGGTGATGGCCAGATTCACGCCCGTTTTGCGGTTGGTGATGGTGTTGGCGAACAGGGAACTGCCGCCCTGCTGCACGCCGGTGACCGCCTGCGCGGTGAGCATGGGCACTTCGAGGCCGACGTTGATCGACGCCGGGATGCTGTCGGTGGCGACGACGGAAGGGGTGCTGACCACGCGCGTGCGGGTGGAGAGTTCGCTGGTCGACAGCGCGGCCAGCAGCTCCTTGCTCTGCCGGAGCAGCCAGCCGGTGGAGAGATTGAGCCCGGAGTTTGTGAACTGAGCGGTCAGGGAGTGCGAACCGGGCGTGCCAGGCGAGGCGCGGTTCTTGAGAAACCAGTCGAGCCCCCAGCTCAGGGCGCCGGTCAATTGCACCTCGAAGATCTTGGCCTCGATCAGGACCTGGCGGGGCGGAACGTCGAGCTCGCGGAGCAGACGCAGCACGCTCTCATAATCTTCCGGGGTGGCCAGGATCAACAGCGTGTTGTCGCTCAGATTGGGAACCACGCGGGGACTTTGCGGCCCGTACATGCCCATTCCGTAGGCGCCCAGATACGAGCCGGTGAGGTCCATGCCCGCCGAGGTCTGCGTGCGCGGCACCTGCGCCCCGCCGGCGGCCTGGCCGCCCGCCGCCTGCGGCTGCTGCGGCGCGCCGGCGGCGCCCGGCCCCATGCCGTAGCCGTACATGCCCATGCCCGGGGCCATTCCGTATCCGCCTGCGCCGATGCCGCCGAACCCTGCGCCCGGGTACATGCCCCCCATGCCGTAGCCGTATCCGCCCATGCCCGGAGCCATTCCCATGCCGTAGCCGCCGTAGCCGCCGTATCCGCCGTAGCCCGGATACATGGACATGTAAAGCATGGTGATCGACTGAGCCAGCAGCATCGCTTTGCCGTACCTGACGCGGTAGACGTAGGTGTCGATCTTGCCTGCGGCGCTTTTGACCTTGACGTCGAGCCGCTCGATCCAGGTCTGGATCTGCTCGAAAACGCCGGGATTCGGCGCCACGGCGATGAGGGTGTTGATGCGGTCCACGGGGATGAACTTGACCGAGCTCAGCTCCTTGCTCAGGGACATCGACTTCAGCAGCCCTTCGAGCTCTTTGGCCAGATCCGAGGGGCGGCTGTTTTTCACGTCGAACAGCTTGACGCGCTGCTTGGCGAGCACATCGGAGTCGAACAGCGAGATCATTTCCATGGTGCGCCGCATGCTGCGGCGGCTGTCGAGCACGAGCAGGAGGTTCGCCGGGGGATAGGCCACGGCCCGGCCTTGCGGCCCAAGAAACTCACCGATCAGCTTGGCCAGTTCCTCCACGTTGGCGTACTTCAGGAAGACGAGGTTGAGCATCGGGCGGTCGTCTTCGGGGATGTCTTTGGCGTCCACTTCCGGCTGGAGGGGCATGCGCGCCAGCTCGGAGAGAGGCACGATGCGGTAGATGTTGCCGGTCTGGACCATGGCGGCGCCGTTGATGCGGAGGATGGTGTCGAGCAGCGCGCGCGGATCGATGTCCCTGATCTCGCCGTAAGTGTTCAGCGTGACCGCGCCGCCGACGTTCTTTTCGACCACGTAGTTGATCTTGAGCTGGCGGGCGAGAAAATCGACCACCTCGAGCAGGTTCACATTCTGCAGCGAGAGGCCGGAGATCAGGCCGGCGGGCTGCTGCGCAGGCCTGGTCTGCTCCGGCGTTCTGGCGGCGGGCGCCTGGGGCGCGGGCGTCTGCGGCGCAGGCGACGCCAGGCCGGGATGCGCCACGATCATCGCCAGCAGCAGGGCCAGTTCAGGGCTGCGATACCGGTAGATCCGCATGCCAGGTCTCCTTGGCGGGAAGCCTTACGGCTTCGCTTTCTTCCACTCTTCGAGCGCCTGGCGCTCTTCGGCGCCGAGCTCCTCCAGACGGCGGGTCCAGGTGCGGCGGCCGAACGGAGTGTCGCGCTCGAAGACCGCTTCGCCGGACTGCACCTTCACAACGCGGCAGGAGGATGCTTCCGCCGCCGGCGCCTGCTGCGGCTTGTCCTCCGGCAGACGGACAATGCCGAAGGGGGTCTTCCTGTAAAGCCATGTCCTGCCCTGGGCGTCGCGGGAGCGCCAGAGGCCTTCCTCGATCTTTTCCGCTCCGGCGGGCACGGAGACGGCGGCCGGTTTGGCCCTGGGCTTGGCCGCCGCTTTCTGCGCCGCGGCGCCCTGAGCGAGGGCGCATCCTAAAACCAGAATCCAGGCAAAATGTTTCATACTTCCGATCCTTTCCGGGTCTGCCGTCACTGCACCTTTTCCCAGTAACAGGACGCCCCGAAGGGCGTTTTTGTCAAAACCTTCCGGTATCCGTCCGAGACCGTGCCCGCAGGAGCGGTATCGCCGGGCTGGCACGGGCGCGTGGGCGCGCCGGCTTCGCCGCCTGGGCCCTTCGATTCACCAGCGCCTCCAATGGTGGAGACGGTGGACACGTTCTCCGCCTGCGCGGGCGGCGGCGCGGCGGCCTGGGCCTGCGCGGCCTGCTGGTTGGCCGGCGGCGGCGCGCCTTTTTCGCGCAATTCCTCAAACCGGGCCCGGATGGTGCGGTCTTCCCATTCCAGGACCAGCGCGTCGGCTTCGACGGAAGCGAGGCGGAACTCGCCGACGCGGTCGCCCACGGTGTACGATTTCTGCGGTTTGCCCTGAGGAGCCAGGACGACGCGCGGCCCATCGCCGAAATTCATGAGGCCGTAGTAGCGCGGCAGGGGCGGCACGGGCTTTGGGGCCGCCACTTCGATGACCACGTCGGGGTTGCGGTCCTTGCTGAAGAGCAACTGTTGCGCGACGGGCAGGTAGGTAGCCGCGGAGACCTGGGGCTGGGGCGCGGGCAGCGAGAGCGGCGGGACAGGCGCCGGAGAGACGCGCTCTTCGAGAAACTGTTGCTGGCGCCGCAGCCGTTCCTCGTGCATCGCATCAAGCCGCCAGCCGGCGGCGGCACAGGCGGCCAGCAGCAGCAGATTCAGCAACAGCAACCGTCCCCTCAAAACGCCGGCCCTCCCTTCTTCTGAGGCACGAGCGCGCGGGGGGCCACGGCGGTAAGCGTGAGCCGCGCCGGGACCAGCTTGCGGTTGCCGGCCGCCTGGGAGAACTGGATCTCGCTGACCGAGACGAGCTCCGGCTGGTTGCTGACATCGGCCAGAAAGGTGATCAACTGCTCGATGGGGCTTTCCACGATCACCGTCATGACGACTTCGCTATAGGCGTCCCCGAGAGGCCGCGGGGCGCCGAACTCGGTGCCGCGCATCTGGAACGTCTCAGGCTGGGTCTTGGCCACGCGGCGGACGATCTCGAGCATCTGCGCCTGCGCCTGCGCGGGCGTCTCCGCCCGGATCATGCCCTGCTCGCGGCGGGCGAGTTCGGCCTGCGCCTTGCTGAGCAGCTCCTCGCGGGCGGGAGCGGAGGCAGCCATGCGGCGCATGCGGCGGATGCGCTGTTCCATCTGCTCGACACTGGACACCGGCCCCACGACGCCGGCGCTTTGCGCGGGCCAGTAATAGACCGCCGTGAAGACCACGGCGGACACAGCCAGCAAGGCCAGAGCGCGGCGGTCGCGGCTGGTGAGCGGAGGCATTTTCATCGCCCGCCGTCCTCCCGCCTGGCGCGGATGCGGAAGACGTCGCCGCCGGCGCCGCGGCTGAGGGGCGCGGTGAATTCGGCGCCCTGGAAGCGGGGCGAGGCCTCGAGCTTCTTGAGTAGTTCATCGGCCCGCGGACTCTCGCCCCACAGCGACACCTGATCCGCCGTGATCTGGAGCGACATCAGCCAGCCGGGCGGGGCGATCATCGTGTTCAGTTCGAGCACCGTATCCAGATGCCCGCGGGTGCGGCGGCGGAAGGCTTCGAGCAACTCGATGCGCTGCACGGCGGCGGCGAGTTCGTGGTCGAGCTTCTCGACACGACGCGCCTGCGGCGCCAGCCGCGCCATCTCGGCTTCAAGCGTTCTGCGGTATTGGCGGTCCATCCAGAAGCCGTCGGCCGCCATGGCGCCGCCGAGCAGCACAAGCACAGCGGCCAGCGCGGCGGCAGGCGCATATTGAGCGCGCGAGCTGGAGGCGCGCATCGCCGGCGGCAGCAGGTTCAGCGGCGCGCCCAGGTGCGGGCAGGCCGCGGCAAGCGCGGCGGCCCAGGCAACGGGAGAGGGGGCGGGCCCGGCCGAGGGGCCGGCGGACGCGGGTTTCGGCAGGACGTCGTCCCAGGAGAGCACCGGGGCGCCGGGATCGAGGCGCAGTTCGGCAGCGGCCAGCGCGGCGGCGCGTTCCTGGGCTTCGTCGAAGATGGCGGAAAACAGCGGGCATGCCGGGCTTTCGCCGTAGATCTCGACGGCGGGCGCGGCGCCGGGCTCGCCGGCGTGAATGGCGAGGAAGCCCTCCGGGGGCGGCGGCGCGTACAGGCGCGAAGATACGAAAACGGCGCTGCCGGAGAAGGTGATGCCGGCCAGCTTGACGCCCGCTTCGGCAAACAGCGCCGTGTAGAAATCGATGACACGCTGCTCGGCGACAGCGACGCTGAAGAAGGGCGTGCGGCCGATGCGGCGGAAATCGTGCCGCACGTCTTCGCTCGAGAAGGGGTGGAGCGAATCCAGTTGAAAGGCGATCGCGCCCGGGGCATCTTTATCGGAGACGCCGGGCAGGCGGACGTGGCGGACGATCACCTCATGGCGAGGGATGACGAGCCAGGCGGCCAGGTGCGACGACTGGTGGCGGGCGAGGAATGCGGCGTACTCGGCGCCCCATTCGGAGGCGGGACGCTCGCGGTAGTTCTCGATGCGCAACGAAGCGATACGCCGGGCGCCGCGAGGCCGCACCCGCGCGAGGCAGACTTCCAGATCCCGATCACCGGCCACGATGCCGGCGCCCGTGCCGAAACGCAGCAGCGCGCGCAGGGCCGGCGTTTCGATCACCGCGGCCATGCTTCCTCCCAGCTCACCGCCGGGGCGGCATCCTGCCAGGCGAGGATCCGGTAAGCATCTGGCGAAACGGTGGAGTGCATCTGGACGGTCATGGCCACCGAGCGGCGGACTTCGCTTAAGCGGCCGCCGGGCAGCCGGAGGCGCGCCGTGGCGGTGATCGTGTAGATGTTGTCGCCAGCCAGCCGGAAGCGCGGCGCGGCGGGCCCAAGCAATGGGGCGACCGTCTCGAGATTGCGGATGGGCGACTGGCGGCGGAGGGCCACGATGGCTTCGGCGGCAGCCGGGGAGACTCCGGCGGCGATCATGACGGCGGGTTGCACGGTGTTGATGTCGAAGCCCGCGCCGCGGCTGAACACCGAGAGGCAATCGCGCAGGCCGGGGCGCCGCGCCAGGCCGCCGCCGGGGGTGCGCGTGTAGCCTCCGTAGAAAATGCCGGGCGTGACGCCTGCCACTGACATAAGTTCTTCGATCTGTTCCAAAGACGCGCGCGGAGCGCGAAAAGACGGAAACGAGGACAAATACCGTGTGTCGAGGTCGCTCAGCTCGCTGCCGCGCCAGTGCAGGATGCCGGCGGTGATGAGAGCGGCGCGCTCCGGCTCCACTCCGAGCGCGAACAGCAGCCGCTGGAGCTCGCCGCGAGAAATGGAATTCACGTTGAACCGTGAAGACTCGGGGACGATTTCGACCTGCGCCACGCCTTCGGGGAAGGGCAGCACGAGCAACGGCGAGTAGGGGTCCCACCAGCGCGCGCGCCCTTCGGCGTCCCGCGGCCCGGGGCCGTAGCGCATGTAATTGAAGGCCCGCTGGACGGCGCCGCAGGCCAGATAGTAGGCGCGGAGGCCGTCGGCGTCGCCGGCGGCGCGCTCCAGTTCGGCGCGGACGCGCAGCGCCACAGAGAACGCGATCATCGACAGCGCCGCGCTGAGCCACAGCACCATCAGCAAGGCTCCGCCCCGGGCGCGGCTACGGCTCATGGTATTCCCCCGGCAGACGGTTCTGGCGGATGAGGCCGGTGACGGTCACCATAGGGCCGCTGGAGGCGGGATCGAGCGGGGCCATTTCGACGCGGATCGCGGCCGGCCACAAATCCAGGCGAGTCCAGGCGGGCAGCCAGTTCTGCGGACCCACGATGACGTCCTCGAGATAGGAGAAGCGGCAGATGGCAAGGCGGTCGGCGAGCACGAAGGAGCGCGGCCCAGGCTGGGGCGGCGGAAACAGAGGCATGAACGCGCCGGTGGCCGGATCCGGCGCGGGGGGCTGGCAGAGGAAGCCCGCGCCCGCCGGACCGGTATAGGGGATTTCGTTGACGAGGAGGCGCACGCCGCCTTCGGGGCGTGGAGCCACGAACAGCTCTACTACCTGCGGGCGTCCGCGGGCGCCACCCTGGATCGAATAGGAGGTGACGAACCGCGCCACGGAGGGCAGCCCCTGGAAGAACATGACCGGGGGACCGCCGGGCTGGAGCGGCGAACCTCCGCAGCGGGCCATGACCGGGAGGAAGCCGGCGATCTGCTGCTGGAGGATGCGCTGGGCCCCAGCGGCGCGGCGGAGGGAGTCGATGCGGCGCGAGGAGGACTCGAGCGCCACCAGCGCGGCGCGCATGGCGAACAGCATGCCGGAGGCGAGCAGGGCCACCAGCGTGACCGCGATCAGCACTTCGAGCAGCGTCAGGCCGCGTTGGGCGCCGCGCCTCACCGCCCCGGCGCCTCCCCGGCCGCGCTCTGCCCCTCTTCAAAGAAGGGGGCATCGTCCGGCCTCATGTAGTTGGGCCGGTAGGTGGACAGGGTGAGGGAGCGGCGGACGCCATTTTGACGCCACCAGACTTCGAGTTCGATGCGGTCCAGGATCCACGTCCCGATGACGGGCGCGCTGCCGGGCTTCAGCGTCATGCCTTCGAAGGGGGTGACGCGGGCGCGCCAGCCCGCCTCGACGCCCCCGGTCTCCTCGCGCGGAAAGAGGCCTTCGATGGGGACGCCTTTGGGAAGCGGGCGCGTGGCCAGCAGCGCATCCATCTGGCGCCGGGCGAGCGCGACGGTGCGCTGGGATTCCGCTAGCCGCGCGGCGTTGGCGAGCGATGCGCGGAGCGATCCCAGCAGCCCGGCGACCGCCACGCCCATGATCAGCGTGGCCACCAGGACTTCGAGCAGCGTGAATCCGCGGCGGCGGGCCTGCATGTTCTTGTCTATCGAGTTCCTTCTTCAGAGACGCTTTCCGGCGGGGTTTCGACGGCGGCCATGGCGGTGAGGGGATCGATCCGGACGAGGCGCTTCTGCCCGCGCGCGTTGGCGAGCACGATGGCGATGCCGGGGAAGGGCTCGCCGGGGGCGAGCACGAGCGTGCGCGCGGTCTCTTCATCCGTCAAGGGGGGCAGGATGGCGGCCACGCGGATGCCGGTGTCGAGGCGCATCTCGCGCGCCTGCAGTCCCGAGGGATCGCGCATCGCGAGCACGCCCGCCGCGCGGTCGATGACGAGTTCGAGCGGCAACTGCGTGCGTTCCACCCGCGCCATGCTTTGCGTGAGCAGAGCGGCGGCGCGGTCGGCCTCCGAGCGGAGTTTGAGCGAGTCGAGCCCGGCGCCGATGCTCGGATAGGCGAGTCCCACCAGGAGGCTGACGATCATCATGACGATGAGCATCTCGAGGATGGTGAGTCCGCGCTCGCCCCGCATCGCCTACTGCGCTTTCCAGCTCACGATGTCGGCGTTGATGCCTTCGCCTCCGGGCTGTCCGTCGGCGCCGAGGCAGACGATTTCCGGCTCGTCGCCCTGTTCGCCCGGATAGCGGTAGATGTAGGGCCGCCCCCATGGATCGGCTGGAATGTCCTGGGGCAGGTACGGACCGCTCCACTGCGGGACGTTCTGCGGGCGGCGGCGGAGGGCTTCGAGCCCCATCTCCGTCGTCGGGTATGTGCCCGTGTCCAGCTTGTAAGCGCCGAGCGCTGTCATGAAGGACTGGATCTGCGCCCGCGCGGCGGTGACGCGCGCGGTGTCGCTCTTGCTCAGCAGCCGCGGCGCCACCAGAGCCGCGAAGAGGGCGATGATCGTCAACACGACGAGCATCTCGATGAGCGTGATGCCGCGGCGGCGGCGGTTGCTTTGCCTGATGGGGTGGTTCATCGCCTGAGTCCGTCCCTTCTCTTTCATTACATCGCCAATTCGTTGATGCCGCTGATGGCCAGCAGCATGGAGAGGATGAGAGCGCCGACGGCGACGCCCATCACGAGGATGACGAGCGGCTCGAACAGCGAGGTGAACCGCTTGATGGCGGCGCGGGTGTCGCCTTCGTAGATTTCGGCGGCGCGCAGGAACATGGTGTCGAGCCTGCCGGTCTCTTCGCCGATGGTGAGCAGGTGGGCGGTGAGGGGCGGGAAGGCGCCGGTGGCGGCGAGCGGCGCGCTGATGCCCTCGCCGCGCTTGACGCCCTGGGCCACGAGTTCGAGCGCGTCCGCCATGCGCCGGTTGGTCATGATGGCGCGGGCGATCTGGATGGACTGGATCAAAGGCACGCCGTTGGCCACCAGCGTGCCCATGGCGCGGGCGAACTGGGCCGTCTGGGCCTTGCGGAGGGCCTCGCCGAGCAGAGGCAGCCTGAGGCGGAAACCGTCCCACCAATAGCGGCCTGCGGCCGTGCCGACGTAGACGCGGAAAGCCGCCAGCAGCGCGAGTGCGCCGCCGAGCACCCAGAGCCCGCATGCCTGGACCCAGTGGCTGATGTCGAGCAGAGCCTGCGTCATGGCGGGCACGCGGATGCCGGAGGTGGCGAAGGCCGATGCAAAGCGGGGCACGACGTAGTACATGAGGACGAAGATCGAGCCCGAGCCCACCAGGACAAGCAGCGCCGGGTAGACGAGCGAGCTGACGATGTAGCCGCGCAGCTCGTCGCGCGTCTTCTCGTATTCGGCCAGCCGCTCGAAGATCGCCGCCAGGGAGCCGGAGGCTTCTCCGGCGCGCACCATGTTGACGTAGATTTCGGGAAAATAAACGGGCCGCGTGGCCAGGGCGTCGGCCAGGGACTTGCCGCCCTTGAGCGCGCGCAGCACGTCGTGGACGACTTCGCGGAACTCGGCCCGTTCGGCCAGTTCGGCCACGATGGAGAGAGCGCGGTCGACGGGCACGCCGGCGTTGAGCAGCGTGGAGAGTTCCTGCGTGAAGAAGAGCACGTCGCGGCGGCGTCCGAGGCGCACGGCGGGCAGGCGGAGTTCGCCTCTGCCCTGGGGGACGAGGCCGATGTAGAGCGGGATGAGACCCTGGCGGCGCAGTTCGCGGGCGGCGGTCTTTTCGTCGGGCGCGGAGAGAACGCCGGTGCGCTGCTTGCCGTCGGCGGTGACGGCGCGGAAGTGGAGTTGCGTCGCCGGCACGTCAGAACTCCTGAGTGACGCGGAGGACCTCTTCGGCGGTAGTGAGGCCCTGCCGCACTTTGAGCCAGCCGTCCTCGCGCAGCGGGCGCATGCCATGGCGGCGCGCGGCTCCGGTGAGAACGGCGGCGTCGGCGCCGGACATGATGAGCCTGCGGATCTCGTCGTTCATCTCCATCATTTCGAAGATGCCGACGCGGCCGAGGTAGCCGGTGCCGAAGCACTTTTCGCACCCCTGCCCGCGCCAGACCGGGATCATTTCGCCCGAGGGCGTGAGCCGCTCGCCCGCGGGCGCCTTGCAGTGGGGGCAGATCACGCGCACAAGGCGCTGGGCGAGCACGGCGACGAGCGAGGAGCAGATGAGATAGTTTTCGACGCCCATGTCGGTGAGGCGCGTGATGGCGCTGGGGGCGTCGTTGGTGTGCAGGGTGGAATAGACGAAGTGGCCGGTAAGGGCGGCGCGGATGGCGACCTCAGCGGTTTCGTAGTCGCGGATTTCGCCCACCATGATCACGTCGGGGTCCTGGCGCACGATGTGGCGCAGCCCGGCGGCGAAGGTGAGTCCGATCTGCGGGTTCACGTGGATCTGGTTGATGCCGTCCATCTGATACTCGACCGGATCTTCGATGGTGATGATTTTCTTGTCGCTCTGGTTGATGCGTTTGAGGGCCGAGTAGAGAGTGGTGGACTTGCCGCTGCCGGTGGGGCCGGTGACGAGGAAGATTCCGTGGGGCAGCGAGGTGAAGTGCTCCATGCGGCGGAGCATATGCTCGTCGAAGCCGAGGTTGCGGAGGTCGTAGAAGTCCCCGGCGCTGCGGTCAAGCAGGCGCATGACGACGCTCTCGCCGTAGAGAGTGGGCAAAGTGGAGACGCGGAGATCGACTTCGCGGCCGAGGGTCTTCATCTTGATGCGGCCGTCCTGCGGGAGGCGGCGCTCGGCGATGTTCATTTTGGCCATCAGCTTGAGGCGGCTGATGACGGCGGCTTTCAGTTCGCGCGGCGGGGGCTCCTGCTCCTGGAGGACGCCGTCGATGCGGAAGCGGACCTTCACTTCTTTCTCGAACGGCTCGATGTGAATGTCGCTGGCGCGCTTTTCAACGGCCTGGGCGATCATGGCGTTGACGAGGCGGATGACGGGCGCTTCGCTGGCCATGTCGCGGAGCTGTTCGAGCTCGGCGGCTGATTCGGAATCCTCGCCCGACAGCGCGGCGGGCAGGCTCTCCTCCTCGCCGTAGTAACGCTCGAGCGCGTCGGCGATCTCAGTCTCGGAGGCGACTTCAGGCCTGACGCGAAGGCCGGTGGCGGCGCGCACGGCGGCGAGGGTCTCGAAGTCGAGCGGATCGGCCATGGCGAGCACCAGCGCGCCGCCGTCCATGCGGAGCGGGAAGGCGCGCGCCTGGCGGAGGAAGCGGACGGAGAGCTTTTCGGTTTCCGGTGTCACCAGCGGGGGCCCGTCGAGCCTGGCCACGGGAATGTCGAGCTGCTCGGCGAGGGCGAGCACGATGTCGCGCTGCGAGGCGAAGCCGAGGTCGACGAGGATGCGGCCGAGCTTGTCGCCGCGTTCGCGCTGGAGGTCGAGCGCGCGCTCGAGGTCTTCGGCGTTCAGCAGCCCTTTGCGGGTGAGGATCTCGCCCAGGCGCATGGGATCACTCTTCCCGGACGCGCACAATCTGCGCGAGCGCGCTGCGCGGCTGCCGTTCCAGAGCCACGGCCAGCAGCGCGTCCCTGCGCCCCTGCATCTGGATCAGCCGCGGCAGGCCGGAGGAGTCCTCCCACGAGTGCGAATACAGCATGAGGGCCAGAACCACCTGTTCATTGGCAGGCAGGCGGTCGAGCGACTGCGCGGCGGCGACGAGGAGATCCTGCATCAGCGTGCGGATCTGCGGCAGGCGGTTCAGCTTCTGTTCGCGCAAGCGCGCGATTTCCTCTTTGGTAAGCGCCGGGCGGAACGGCGAGACGCCCACGGCGGGCAGCAGGTTGACCTCGGCCGTGAAGGCGGCGCCGAAGCCGTCGAGGTACAGGCCGCGGGTGAGGCCGAGCACTTCCACGGGGCGCTCCAGGCTGAAGCGCGAGAGGCGCTGGTCGATGACCTTTTCCATGGCGGCGATCTCCTGCCGCGAAGGCCGCGCGGATGGCGCGGACTGGGCGCAGAGCGAGGCCGCGGCCGCGAGGGCGAGCATGAGAGTGCGCATCAGTCTCCTCCGTATTGCGCGCTGGCCAGATAGACGTTGTTGATCCGCTTCTGAAGCAGCTCGAAGGCCGAGGCGACGTCGCGCAGGTCGGCGCGGCGGTCGTTTTCCACGCGCTGTTCGAACGAAGCCAGCCGAGTCTCCAGTTGCGTCATGGCGGGGGCGATCTGCGTGCGCACGGCGGCTTCGAGCCGCGCCGGGAGCTGGCGCTCCAGCTCCGCCTGCACGGCCTTTTCGATCACCGCCGGATCGTAGCGCGCCGTCACGGGCGGCGGCGGCGTGATCAGCCCGTGAGCGAAGATCGCTGCGGCCAGCACGCAGGCGGCGGCGAAGCCCCAGGCGGGCGCAGGCATCCTCCACAGCCGCTTCCACCACGGCAGTTCGAACACCGGATCCGACACGAAGGCCAGACGCCGGGGGATGGGCTGCTGCGGCAACTGCCGGACGGCGACGATGGTCAATCCGAGCGCCTCGATCTCCTGCCGGCAGGCGGAGCAGCTCCTGAGGTGCTCTTCCATGCGCCGGCGTTCAGCGGGCGGGATTTCCTGAAGCACAAAACCTTTCCAGTCGTAGTCAGCGCAGGGCATGGCGTTCCTCCTTGCTGCGGCTCATGGCTCCTCCAGCGGCCGGGGCGGCCTGGCCGCCGGGGCCAGCATTTCTTTCAACAGTTCGAGGCCCGTATAGACGCGGGACTTGATCGTGGACGCGGGACAGTTGAGGATGGCGGCGATCTCTTCGAACTTGAAGCCCTCGTAGACCTTGAGGATGACGGCCTCGCGCTGCTCCGGGCTGAGACGAGCGAGCGCCGCCTCGACGGCGAGAGACGCCTCGACGGGCGCGAGCGACGGCCCGCGGAGCGAAGCGGCAGTGGCCTCGTCGAGTTCCGACTCGCGGTGCGGACGCCTGAGGTGGCTCATCGCCTCGTTGTGGGCGATGCGGTACAGCCAGGGGCCGAAGCGGGCGGGGTCTTCCAGCCGGGCAAGGTTCTGATAAGCCTTGATGAAAGCGTCCTGGCACAGATCCAAAGCGTCCTCGGCATGGCCGGTGATGCGCAGCAGATAGTTGTAGATGCGGGCCTCCCACCGGGACACGAGCACATTGAAGGCGTCGAGGTCGCCCATGCGGGCGCGCCCGGCCAGCTCCCGGTCTTCGGCTTCGCGAAATATCAACTGCTGGGCTCCCTGGCCATTGTTCCTGATCGGGCCGCCTGATTCCAAGACGCGCGCGGCGGAGAAAAAGTCGAACTGCCCTGCCGGAGGCGCCGCTTGGCTACCATGGCTATTTTGAGGGAAACCCGCTGAGCACGCCATACCCAGATTCGGTCCGCTTCCTGTACGCGCTGGGCAACGAGCACCGCACCATCAAACTCGGGCTGGACCGCATCCGCACTCTGCTCGAGCATCTGGACAGCCCGCACCGCGCCTGCCGGTTCGTGCATGTGGCGGGGACGAACGGGAAGGGCTCGACGTGCGCGATGATCGAGCGGGCGCTGCGGGAGGCGGGGACGCTGACCGGACTGTACACGTCGCCGCATCTGGTGGAGCCGGTGGAGCGGGTGCGGGTGCTGGGGCGCGCGGTTCCGTTCGCGGATTTTTCTTTTGCCTTCGACGTGGTGCATGAGACGGCGGAGCGGCTGATGGCGGCGGGACGGATCGACATGCACCCGACGTACTTCGAGACGATGACGGCGATGGCGTTCGTCCTGTTCCGCGAGTACCGCGTGGAGGTGGTGGTGCTGGAAACAGGAATGGGCGGGCGGCTGGACGCGACCAACGTGGTGGATCCCGAAGCAGCGGTGATCACGCCGGTGGATTTCGACCACGAAAAGTTCCTGGGCGACACGCTCGCCAAAATCGCGTATGAGAAGGCGGGGATCATCAAGCCGGGCAGGCCGGTCGTGGCGGCGCGGCAGCACGCGGAAGCAATGCAGGTGCTGGAGCAGACGGCGCGGGAGCGGGGATCGCGGCTCGTGCCGGCCGCCGAGTGGCGGACATCGCGGCTGGAGCTGCACGCGTTTGGGAGCCGGTTTCAGGTGCACGCTCCGGACGGGACGGAGTTCCGCGTGGAGCAGCCGCTCATCGGAGCGCATCAGGTGGAGAACGCGCTGACGGCGATCGCCGCGCTGCGGGAACTGGGGCTGAAGCCGGCGCAGATTCAGAAGGGCATTGCCGCCGCAGACTGGCCGGGGCGGCTGGAACTGGTGCGCCGCGCGCCGGATGTGTTTCTTGATGGGGCGCACAACCCTGCCGGCGCGCGGGCGCTGGCGGGCTACCTGCGCCGCTTCCACCACGGGCGGAAGAAGTGGATGATCTTCGGGGCGATGAGCGACAAGAAGCTGGACGTGATCAAGGGGCCGCTGTTTCCGCTGGCCGATGAGCTGATCTTCACGGCGCCGGCGCAGGCGCGTGCGTTCCGCCCGGAGGAGATTCGCGAGCTGACGGGGGAGCGGCGGGCGCGGCTCGCGCCGGACATCCGTGCCGCGCTGGAGATGGCCGCGGGGGCGGCGCCGGAGGATCTGATCGTGGTAACGGGATCGCTGTATCTGGTGGGGGAGGCGCGCGCGTTGCTCGTGGGATAATCGGGGGTTCGCTGCGTCACGATGACGTCGAGTTACTGGTATTCCCTGCTGGTGCGCGCGCCGCTGGTGATTCTGTCGACGGCGGTGATGGGCACGCTGAGCCTGATCGCTTCGCTGTGGGACAGGGACGGGCGGCAGCAACTGGCGATCGCGCGGGTGTGGGCGCGGACGCTGCTGTGGGCGGCGGGGGCGCGGGTGACGGTGGTGGGCCGGGACAAGATCGACCCGCGCGGGACGTACGTGGTGTGCCCGAACCATGTGAGCTACATGGACACGCCCGTGCTGCTGACTTACATTCCGGTGAATTTCCGCTTTCTGGCGAAAGAGGAGCTGCTGTCGATTCCCTTCATCGGCGGGCATCTGAAGCGGGCGGGCAACATCAGCGTGCCGCTCGACGAACCGCGCGCCGCCCTCCGCGTGCTGAGCGCGGCGGGCAAGGCGATGCGGGAGAACGGCGTCTCAATGCTCGTGTTTCCCGAGGGCGGGCGTTCGGTGACGGGCGAACTTCGGGAGTTCAAGGACGGGGCGGCGTATCTGGCGATCAAGGCGGAGGCGCCGCTGGTGCCGGTGGCGCTGATCGGTGTGCACGACATTCTGCCGATGCACTCGCACCATCTGAAGCCGGGGCGGGTGACGCTGCGGATCGGGGATCCGATTCCGACGGCGGGCTGCAAGCCGGCCGACCGGACGGAACTGACCGCGCGGCTGCACGCGGCGGTGAAGGCGCTGATCGAGCAGGGGCACGGGTAGGGGGGCTGCGCCGGTATACTCGGGGAATATGCGCGGGCTGTTTGTGTTGCTGGCCGTGTCTTTGCTTCCGGCGCAGCCGCCGGCGGGCGGACTGGATGTGCGCGAGTACGAGCCGCGGTCTTCGCTGGTGGTGCCGCAGAATGCGCGGACGCGGGCGAAGTTCCCGTTCATCGACGTGCACAACCATCCGCGCTTCCCCATGGCGGAGGAGCAGGCGAGGAAGATGCTCGCCGACATGGACGCGCTGAACATGCGCATCATGGGCAGCCTGTTTGTGCGCGGGGGCAACGGGGAGCGGCTGCGGCAGGCGGTGGAGAGCGCGGCGCGGCTGGCGCCGGGGCGGTTCTTTTTCTTTGCGAGCCCGGATTATGCGAACATCGACGATCCGGATTGCGGGAAGCGGGCGGCGGCGCAGTTTGAACAGGATGTCCGGCTGGGAGCGCGCGGGCTGAAGGTGTGGAAGGACCTGGGGCTGATGCTGCGCGACGGGCAAGGGCGCCGGATCCGCATTGACGATCCGCGGTTCGATCCGCTGTGGGAGGCGTGCGCGCGGCTGAAGACGCCGGTATTCATCCACACGGCGGACCCGCGGCAGTTCTGGGAGCCGGTGGACCGCTTCAACGAGCGGTGGCTGGAATTGATGGAGGTGCCGGGGCGGCGGCGGGATCCGCAGAAAGACCCGGCGTGGGAGCAGTTGATCGAGGAGCAGCACAATCTGTTCCGGCGGCATCCGAAGACGGTGTTCATCAACGCGCATCTGGGCTGGCTGGGCGGGGATCTGGGGAGGCTGGGCAGACTGATGGACGAGTGCCCGAACGTGCATACGGAGATCGGCGCGGTGCTGGCGGAGCTGGGGCGGCAGCCGCGGTTTGCGCGGGCGTGGTTCATCCGGTATCAGGACCGGGTGGTTTTTGGAAAAGACTCGTGGAATCCGGTGGAATATCACACGTATTTCCGTGTTCTGGAGACGGCCGACGAATATTTTCCGTACTACCGGCGGCGGCATGCGTTCTGGGCGATGTACGGGCTGGAATTGCCGGATGAGGTGCTGAAGAAGGTGTATTACAAAAACGCGTTGCGGCTGATCCCGGGGCTGGAGGCGGCGGGGTTTCCGAAATGAGCCGGGAGTGAAGGGCGCGGGAGCGCCTGGAATGAGCGGACCCGGAGTGCGAATTGCCTGAGACAGGATGCCGCGGAGGGGCCGCTTACTGCGGCCGCTGGCGCGGCCTTCGTGCGCGGCACAGAATCGTGGGGGCACGGCCTGCGTGCGCGGCACAGAATCGTGCCCATGTGGCCTATGTGAGCGGTTCTCTTGCCGGCTGGAGTGGCATATGATGATGCCGAGCCGCGCATGAGGGCGGCGGAAGGAGGCGAGATGAGAGCAACCCGGCGCGGGTTTCTGGCGACGGCGGCATCGGCGGCGCGCGTGCTGGGCGCAAATGAGCGCGTGCGGCTGGGGGTGATCGGCACAGGCGGGCGGGGGCGCCATCTGATCCGGATGGCGAAGCTCGCCGGCGGCTGCGAGATCCCGGCCGTTTGCGACGCCTGGGACGTGCGCGCGGCGGAGGGCGCCGCGGAAGTGGCCAAACAGTTCGACGGCGCAAAGGCGGCGCAGTACGGCGACTACCGGAAGCTGCTCGAGCGCAAGGATCTCGATGCGGTGATCGTGGCGACGCTCGACCACTGGCATTCGCGGATGACGGTGGAGGCGCTGCGCGCGGGCAAGGACGTGTTCGTGGAAAAGCCGATGACATCGCTTCCCGAACAGGGGCACGACATTGTGCGCGCGGTGCGGGAGACGGGCAGGGTGGTGCAGGTGGGCGTGCAGCAGCGTTCGATCGATCATTTCATCGAGGCGAAGCAGAAGTATTTCGACACGGGGCGCATCGGGCGCGTGCACATGGTGCGCACGTACTGGAACGCCAATACCGGCTATCTGACGCCCGTGCCGCCGGGGATGGAGACGAAGCCGCCGGGGCTCGACTGGGACGCGGTGCTCGGGTGGCTACCGAAACGGCCGTGGAATCCGAAGATGTACTTCAACCGGTTCGCGTATTGGGAGTTTTCGACGGGCGGGCAGACGGGCGGTCTGTTCGTGCATCTTGTGGACGTGGTGCACTGGTATCTGGGGCTGAAAAAGCCGCTGTCGGCGGTGGCGCTGGGCGGGATTTACCAATACGACGACGGGCGCGACACGCCGGACAACATCAACTTCATCCTGGATTATCCCCAGCGTGTGAACGTGACTTTTGAAGCCACGATCAGCGACCTGAATCCGCGCGAGTCCGTGGACATCGCGTTTCTGGGCACGGAGGGGCGGCTCCACATCTTCCGCTCCGGCTACCGGTTTCTGCCCAAGGAAGGAGAGCCGGAGGCGCGCAAGGGCGGACCGGAACCCGCGCACATGGCGAACTTCCTCGACTGCGTCCGCACGCGCAAAGAACCGAACGCGAACGCCGTGGACGGGCACTATTCGGCGATGGCATGCCACATCGGCAACATGGCGTACCGGGAGGGAAGGCGCGTGGAGTGGGACCCGCGCTGGGATGTGTGAGCGTGCTTCTGCAGGAGAGCCACCATGACGCCAGGCATCAACATGGAGTTCATCCGGTGCGAGGACAAGCCGTTTGCGGCGGGCGTGGAGCGCGCGGCGCGGATCGGCTACAAATTCATCGAACCGATGGTGCACAACGGGCGGGAGCTGCTGAGCGAGGCGGGGTACTTTCACTCCGTTTCGATGGATGAAGAGCCGCTGTTCATCCGCGACCTGATTGAGAGCCACGGGCTGAAGTGCAGCGGGCTGTCGGCGCACACGCCGCTGATGCGGCCGGAGATCAGCGTGCCGTATCTCGAGAAGGCCATTCGTTTTGCGCACGCGCTGGGCGCACCGGTGGTGAACACGGACGAGGGCGTGCGCCCGGCGTGGCTCGACGATGACGAAATCTGGCACGTGATGCGCTATACGCTCAAGAAAGTGCTGCCGGTGGCGGAGCGGTATGGCGTGTTCATCGGCATCGAGCCGCACCAGTCGATCTCAAGGACCACGGAGGGGCTGCTGCGGATTGCGACGCTGGTGGATTCGCCGATGCTGCGGATCAACTATGACACGGGGAACGCGTACCTTGCCGGAGAAGACCCGTATGCGGGGCTGGATGCGGCCGGCGGGCTGGTGGTGCACGTGCATGCGAAGGACATTTCGATCCAGCATGCGGAGTCCGAACAGGGGAAGGTGACGGGGACGCCGGTGGGCTGCGCGTGCGGCGATGGCGTGATCGACTGGCGGCGCGTGGTGGCGACTCTGAGAAAGCACGGCTTTGACGGCGTGCTGAGCGTGGAGTGCGGGACGCCGGAGCAGGCGGCGCGGTCGCTTGCGCATTTGAACGAGGTGATTGCCGGTGCGTAAATGGCTCGTGCTTCTGGGCGTGGCCGCGCTGGCGCAGCCGCCGGCGGATGTGCCCGACCGCTTTTATTTCGAAGAGGGCAAGATCCGTGTGCTGATCCTGACGGGGCGCAACAATCACGACTGGCGGGCGACGACGCCGGTGTTGCGGGCGGCGCTGGAAGCCACGGGACGGTTCGACGTGCGAGTGACCGAGGAGCCGGCGGGGCTCGACGAAAAAACATTGCGGCCCTATGATGTTCTGGTTTCGAACTACTGCGGGCCACGGTGGGGGGCGGCGGCGGAAGCCGCGGCGGCTGGGTTCGTGCGCGAGGGGAAAGGCCTGGTGGTGGTGCATGCGGCGAGCTATCCGTTCGGCGAGGCCCAGGTGCTTGGGGAGAAGATGACGCGGACGGGGGTGTATCAGGCGCCGTGGGCCGAGTGGGGCGAGATGACGGGAGCTGTATGGTCGGAGAAAGAGCCGCGCACCGGGCACGGGCGGCGGCATGCGTACCGGGTGGAGTGGACGGGCGAGGCGCATCCGGTGGCGGAGGGCATGACGCCGTTTCTGATTTCGGATGAGCTGTACCATCGCTTCCGGCTGAGGCCGGGCAACGTGGTTCTGGCGGAGGCGTTCGACGATGCGGCGCAGGGAGGCACGGGGAAGCGGGAGCCGCTGATCTGGGCGCGGGCGTACGGGAAGGGGCGGGTGTTTCACACGGCGCTGGGGCACGATGTGGACGCGATGATGGCGCCGGGGTTTCTGGCTTCGTACGTTCGCGGGGTGGAGTGGGCGGCGTCGGGCAAGGTAACGCTGGCGGCGCGGATCGACATGAACCGGAAAGACGCCGATGCCGTGCGCGTGCTGCTGGTGACTGGCGGGCATGATCACGAAGCGTCGTTTTACCGTGTGCTGGAAGGGTGGCGGAACATCCGGGTGAACGTGGATCCGCATCCGGCGGCGTTCCGGCACGATTTGAGGAAGCTGTACGACGTGCTGGTGCTGTACGACTCGATTCAGGTGGAGCAGTTGCCGGAGCGTCACCGCGAGAATCTGCGGGCGTTTGTGGAGGCCGGCAAGGGGGTGGTGCTGCTGCACCATGCGATTGTGGATTTCGCCGAATGGGAATGGTGGTGGCGCGAGGTGATGGGCGGGCTGTACGTGCTGAAGGCGCGGGAGGGGATGCCGGCTTCGAGTTATCTGCATGACGTGGAGCTGGTAGTGGAGCCCGTGGGCGGGCACCCGATCACGCGCGGGCTGCCGCCGATGCGGCTGTTTGATGAGACGTACAAGAACGTGTGGCGGCGGGAGGATGTGGTCCCGCTGCTCAGGACGAACCATCCGGCGAGCGATGCGGTGATCGGGTGGGTGAGTCCGTATGAGAAGTCGCGGGTGGTGTTTTTGCAGCCGGGGCATGGAAGGGAGACGCATGAGCTGCCGTGGTACCGGCGGCTGGTGCGCCAGGCGGTGGAGTGGGCGGCGGGGAGGTAAGGGGGAGCGAGAGCGGGCAAACGTTGGCGTCTGATTGACTCGTCCGATCAGTCTTCGACCTCAGGAATCTCTGATTACTTCCCACGTGGCAAGCATCGTGCGGCATTCGGGTTCGGGGATGCCGAAGCGGGAAAGGCCCATGAAGATCTGTTCGCGAGTCCTGCGGGTGTCCGAGGCCTGCTGCTCGATCTTCTTCATCAGCAGGTCTGCATCCTGGTGAAACCACTCCCGGATGATGTCGGCCGGCGAGACCATTTCGATCTGGAAGGGCGCAACTGCTTCTTCCGGGAAATGCCGGGTGTTCAGCGTGAGAATCCGGCCAGCCCCTCCGCGAATCGCGGCGCCGAGGACGTGGCGGTCACCGGGGTTGATTTGTTGCAGGCATGGCTCGAGCGGTTGAAAGCCGTCAACCAAGGCTTCCGGGAAGGCTTTCTTCATGGCGGCAATCCTGCCGTCGGCCTTATGGGCTGATAGGTTCAGCTTGCCGGTGAGCGCTGTCCGCACTTCCACGAGGATCGTGTCGGACCAGAGAGGGTAGTAGAAGGCCGGATCCTCGGCGCAACGAAGAACGGTGTCGGCGAGGGGGAAGCCGACAAGGACGCAGGCGTCGAGCAAGATCCAATCTTTGCGATTCATGACTTCTGCTACTCAGGCGCAACCGGAGTTTCGTCGTACAGTCCGGCTTCGTACGCTTCCCGGGCGATCTGGTTGAGCAGCTCGTGCCGCCGCTGGTCGCGGCGTTTCTTGTAAGCCATCAGGTCTGAGAACAGGACGCGCCGGTGCGAGCCCACCTTGTGAGAAGGGATTTGCCCCTCATCCAGCAGCCGGACCAGGAAGGGTCTGGAGACGCCCAGCAGGTTCGCCGCCTCCTGCGTCGTCAATTCCTGGGTTTCCGGGACGACGACGACGGCACGACCATTCCTGTAATGGCGCAGGATTTCAATGAGGAGCTTGACAAGCGGAGCGGGCATGGGCCGAGATTCGTCACGGACCGTCAACGACACCCGGTTTTCCGCGGCGGACTCGAGCAGCAGAGAGAGATCCTTCACCAAAGTCAGATCCTCTGGCGGGATGACACCGATTGCCCCTTCCAGATGCATGGCCCTATCTCTCCTTTCCACACTTCTAAGATACCAGCGACTGAAACAAATGTCAACAAACAAAATAAGTATTATCAAACGAAGAGGATCCCTGTTTCCTGGATGCGGTGCCGTTCGCGCGGAATCGCGCCTCATACCTGATCGATGTCGTGCCGGCTGAGAAGGCCAACGGCGAGGCTGGAGGGACCAACGCGGAGGGTGGAGCGATGAGAGAGGGAGCCTGGAAAAGGGGACAGTGGTTCCAGTCTCCTTTTTATGGGGCCTGGTAGATGTCGTGGAGGCGGAGGAGGCCGAGGGCGAGGCCGGAGGGGTCAACGACGGGGAGGACGCTGAGCTGGCGGGGGCGGCGTTCCATGAGGAGGAGGGCGTCGCGGAGGGTGGCGCCGGGGGAGATGATGACGGGGGTGCGGGTCATGACATCAGCGGCGGTGAGCGGGCGGATGTCTTCGAAGCGCTCGAGGGCGCGGCGGAGGTCGCCGTCGGTGATCAGCCCGGCGAGGCGGCCTTCTTCGTCGAGCACGCAGGCGGCGCCGAGCGGCTTCCGGGTCATGGCGATGACGACTTCGCGCAGGGGGGACTGCGGGCGGACCCATGGGACTTCATCGCCCGAGTGCATGGCGTCGCGGACCCGGAGCCGCAGATTGCGGCCGAGCTGGCCGCCGGGATGGAGGAGGCAGAAGTCGTCGGGGCTGAAGCGGCGCAGGCCGGCGAGCGCCAGGGCGAGGGCGTCGCCGAGCGCGGTGGCGACAATGGCGCTGGAAGCGGGGATGAGGTTGTAGGGGTCGCCTTCTTCTTCGACGGAGGCGTCGAGCGCAGCATCGCAGAGGCGGGCCAGCTCTGTGTCGAGGCGGCCGCAGATGCCGATCCTTGAGACGCCGGCATCGCGGGAGCGGGCGGCGAGGCGGAGCAGCTCGGGCGTGGTTCCGCTTTTCGAGATCAGGATGAGAACGTCGCCCGGCTCGAGCAGGCCGAAGTCGCCGTGCTCGGCTTCGGCTGGATGCAGGAAGACGGCGGGCGAGCCGGTGGCGCAGAGGGTGGCGGCGAGCTTGCGGGCGGCAGCGCCGCTCTTGCCCATGCCGGCGGTGACGATCTTGCCGGAGGCGCCCGCCAGCAGGCGCACGGCGGATTCGAATTCGGCGCCCAGGCGCGCGGAAGCCCGCTCGATGGAGCGGGCTTCACAGGTCAGGAGCTTGCGGGCGGCGTCGATCATTCCGGCTTTGCCGGCTCGGGCGGGACCTTGACGGCGTGATCGAAGAGGAACTTAAGGGTCTTGTCGGTGATGATGCGGTTGACGATGGTCTGGAGGCCGCCCTCTTTTTCGAGCTTGAGGCGGACGGCGGCGACGGGTTCGCGGCGCTGGCGGGCGATGCGCTGGACTTCGGCGTCGATCTCTTCCTCGGTGGCGTGGATGTTTTCGCTGGAAGCGATTTTGCCGAGCAGCAGAGCGGCTTTTACGTCGTGTTTGGCCTGCTCGTACTGGTTCTGGCGGAGCTTCTGCCAGTCGATGCGGATCTTGCTGGTGTCGACGCCCTGGGCCTGCATGGAGCGGAGCTGGCCGTCGAGCATGTGTTCGATGCGGTCGTCGATGTAGGCCTCAGGCACGGGGAAGTCGTGCATGGCCACGATCTGGTCGACCAGATCGTTCTTGGCCTTGACCTGGGCGTCGTAGTCCTTCTCGCGGAAGATGGCCTTGCGGATCTCTTCGCGGACCTCGCCGATGGACTGGAAGTCGCCGAGGTCGCGGGCGAAGTCGTCGTTGAGTTCGGGCAGTTCCTTCCTGCGGATCTGTTTGAGAGTGATGCGGAAGCGGACGGTGCGGCCGGCGAGGCGCTCGACGGCGTAGTCCTCGGGGTAGGTGACTTCGGCTTCCCTCTCGTCGCCGGGGACGGCGCCGCGGAGGGCGTCGGAGAAGGAGGCGAAAGTGTCTTTGCCGCCGATTTCGATGTTGATGTCATCCTGGCGCAGGGGATCGCCCTCGACGCCCGAGATCGTTTCGAGGGAGACGAGGCAGTGGTCGCCGTCCTCGACGGGGCGGGGGTCTATGTTGACGAACTCGGCGCGGGATTCGCGGATCTGGTTGAGGCGCTCTTCGACTTCCTCGTCTGTGACGACGGGCTCGGCGTAAGCGACCCGGAGGCCGCGGACATCTTTGAGCTCGAACTCGGGGGCGACCTCGAATTCCGCCTTGAAGTGCACTGCCTCGCCTTCGTGGAAGTGGAGGTCCTTGATGGAGGGGCGGCTGACGACGCGGAGGTTTTCGCGCTCGCAGGCGTGTTCGAGGTATTTGGGGACGAGGTTTTCGAGCGCTTCCTGGCGGATCTGCTGGGCGTAGCGGGATCGGATCAGGGATGCAGGGGCTTTGCCGGGGCGGAATCCCTGGATATGGGCCTTGGAGCGGATTGATTCAGTGACTTTTTCGATTTCGGCGGCCATCGCCTCAGCGGGGATGGTGACGTCGATCGAGTGTTTGCAACCTTCAATGAGGGCCAACGGAAGTACCTCCAGACAGACGAAGGCGCGCCCATGGAGAGGGCGCGCCCTGAAGACGGGCCGTCAGCGCGCGGCCGATGCCACGCGGGCATCGTCGCGCAGCGCGGCGGCTTTGTCGACCGCCTCCCAGGTGAACGAGTCCTCCTTGCGGCCGAAGTGGCCGAAGGCGGCGGTGGCGCGGTAGATGGGGCGGCGCAATTTCAGGTGTTCGATGATGCCGCGCGGGGTGAGGGGGAAATGGGCGCGGACTAGTTCGGTGAGGCGGTCTTCGTCGATGATGCCGGTGCCGAAGGTGTTGACGAGGACGCTCACTGGTTCGGCGACGCCGATGGCGTAGGCGAGCTGGACTTCGCAACGGGTGGCGAGCCCGGCGGCGACGATGTTCTTGGCGATGTAGCGGGCCATGTAGCAGGCGGAGCGGTCGACTTTCGTGGGGTCCTTGCCGGAGAAGGCGCCGCCGCCGTGGCGGCCCATGCCGCCGTAGGTGTCGACGATGATCTTGCGGCCGGTGAGGCCGGTGTCGCCGTGGGGGCCGCCGACTTCGAAGCAGCCGGTGGGATTGATGTGGATCTTGGTCTTCGCGTCGAGCATTTCCGCCGGGACGACGGCGCGGATGATCTTTTCGCGGATTTCGTCGACAAGGCCGTCGGGCATGGTGTTGGGCCTGGTGGGATGGGGATCGTGCTGGGTGGAAACGACGACGGCGTCGACACGGGCGGGCCGTCCATCGACATACTCGACACTGACCTGGCTCTTGCCGTCCGGGCGGAGGTGCCTGACTTCGCCGCTGCGGCGGGCTTCCGAGAGGCGCCGGACAAGCCGGTGAGCGAGCATGATGGGCATGGGCATCAGCTCTTCGGTCTCATCGCAGGCGTAGCCGAACATCATGCCCTGGTCTCCGGCGCCGCCGGTGTCGACGCCCATGGCGATGTGGGGCGACTGGCCGTGGATGAGGTTGAGCACGGCGCAGGACTTGTAGTCGAAGCCGTATTCGGAGTTGGTGAAGCCGATGTCTTTCACCACGCTGCGGACGAGATCGGGGAGGTCCTTGAAGAACTGGAGATTGGTTGTGGTGATCTCGCCGGCGACGATGACGGTGCCGGTGGTGACGAGCGTCTCGCAGGCGACACGGGCGGCGGGGTCGCTCTTGTAGATTTCGTCGAGGACGGCATCGCTGATCTGGTCAGCGATCTTGTCGGGGTGGCCCTCGGTGACGGACTCCGAGGTGAAGATGTGACGTCGCGAATCAGGCAACTTCAAGCCCTCCTGGGGAGTGGGGATACGCCGCGCGAGCTCACACGGAGGACAAGCCGGCGGGGATCAGCCAAGCTTTTAGTGTATCGGAGGGATTTCGGGGCCGTCAAACCGTGAGACTCAAACGGGAATGCGCGGAGGCCGAGCAGCGAAAAATGCGCGGCGGGCGGCATCGGGCCGCAGGGATGGGCGCCGCGCGGAAATGAAGAAAAGCCCTGCCCGGAAGGGCGGGGCCGGCGGGCACCCTCCTTTGACGAAAGGAGGGCGCCGCAGGCTGGGAAGTTATTTCTTCAACGAGATCTTGACGGTCTTGGGCTTGGCTACTTCCTTCTTCGGGAGAGTCACCTTCAGCACGCCGTCTTCGTAGTTGGCCTCGACCTTGTCGGTATCGACCGAATCCGGCAGCGTGAAGGCGCGATGAAAGGAGCCATAGCTGCGCTCGATCCGGTGGTAGCCGCCCTTCTGCTCCTGCTTCTGGAACTCACGGGAGCCGCTGATCGAGAGGGTGCCGTTCTCGACCTTGACCTCGATGTCATCCATCTTCACGCCGGGGACATCGGCGGTGAGGACGATCTCGTTCTCGTTCTCCGCGATATCCACGGCGGGATACCACGGGCGGGCCGAGACCGGCTCGTTGAAGAAGCGGCTCACCATGTCCTCAAAGAGAGCCAGGGGGCTGGAGAAGAACGGATCCAACGCGGTATCGGTCCGACGAGCGATGTTCGCCATAGTGTCTGTCACACCTCCTTGGGAAGATCGTTTCACGCTTCCACTTTACAATACGCACGATACGTTGTCAAGGTTTCTGAGTGCTGGCCACTCATATTTCTTGCCGGAGTCGAAAAGTTGGACTGGCTGGGTGGGGCTCCGGCCGAATGGGTGGGGTATCAAGGGGAGAAAAAGGGCAACCCAGGCTCAAGCCCACTGAAAAACCGCAAGCAGCAAAGGGGAAACGGAGAGAGGCGGAAACCCCGGGCTGAGGACCAGCGGAACCTGGCGAACTGGGGGGAGCCGGCGGCCGGGAGATAACAAAAGCGGCTGGCCCGAGGGGGCCAGCCGCCAAGTTTCTTAGGGGTAAGCTAGATCAATCGCAGATCGCACCTGCGGTGCCCTTCTACTTCCTGGCTCCAGCAGTGGGTGTGGCAGCCTTGCCCCGGGAGGCAGTGGCTGTCGGCGAGCAGGACCGTGGCGCATCCAGGCACCGCGGGATCAGGCCGCCCGCCGGCGGATGAGAGCCAAGCCGACCAGGCCGACGGCCATCAGCGCATATGTCGACGGCTCGGGAATCGGATTGCCCGGAGTCACAGATCCTTCGCCTGTGATGTGAAACACTGCGAGGAAGATGATGTCGTCGAAGGACGGGTTGTTGGTATCGACAGTGATCAGCGTGTCGCCGTCCACCAAGTACGGTGCCAGATTGTACCGCTCGTGATCCAGCTCCATGTTATTCGGCAGGTTCGGAGTGAAGGGATCGTTGTCGTCGCCAATGGTGAAAAGCGCGCCATTTGCCCCGCTGCCGTCATCGAAATTGCCGGCTGCCGCGGAGATGAGGTTTCCGTTGACCTTAATGACGGAATGCTGGCCCGTGCCGGCCGAACCATTGGGGTTGTAACCGAATCCGATTCCCAGCCGCATCTCGGCGAAAAAGCCTGAGGCGGATGGGTAAAGCCCAGACGGAAACCATGCCGAAAAAGTGTCGCCACTCTGATTCTGCGCGCCGTCGAGAATCGCTACGGTGGAAACGGGAAGCGCCCCATTGGAATAGACAACGACAAGGCCGGTTCCATCCTGGCCACCATTGTTCTCAGTAAAGTTGAACGAATAGGCGCCGCCGGGACCGCTCTCGATGACCGGCTTGACAATGCTTGTTACGTCGGCTCTGAAAGAGCTGAGATAGCCGGCGCTCCCCAGCAGCGAGTAGCTGAGCGGATTGCCGTCGAACGTGCCGCCAGCAGAGCCATAGTAAGTGGACGAGTAGACATACGCGCCCAAGACAGTGGATCCCGCCGGCACGTTCACCGTCAGGGAGCCAGCCTGCGATAACGTACCCTGCCCAGCAGTGGACACGCCGACGTTGCCGACAAAGTTCTGAAAAACAATGAGTCCAGCCTGCGACTGAAGAGCACCCGCTAGACTCAAGACCAACGCAAGAGCTGTTCTCTGCATTTTCATTCCTCCTCTCTGCCCCTCTCAGGTGCGATGAATTTCGCCATTTTGAACGGCGAAACGAACTACAGGTTGAACAAGCCCTAGGGTATCCCGATTTGAGCGCGGTCCAGCCATCAATTTGCAGCAACACCGTACCGCCCGTTCTAGAACCAGAATGATCGGTCCAGCCGCCTGCATGGCTTTTTCGGGATTAGGGCCATACCAATCGCCAGCAAAGCGAGCGCGCTTCCGGCACGGTGTTGAACGGGGATCCCTTGCAGGAGGCCTACCAATGACAGCCAAGCGGACGGCTTGACCGCTGCCCGGAATAAGACTAGCCCGCATCCGGCTGACGATGCCAGTAAGCACAGGGCTGAGCTGAGCCATCAAGGCGAAGCGGCTGGACGGACCAAGCGCGGCCCCGTGCGCAGGAGGCACAGGATCCTCATCCCAGGCGAGGGCACAACTCAAGGGCGGTCGCGCATCCGCAACCAGCGGGGAGCCAGGAGCAGGCCCGGCACGGCCCTAGCTGCACGCGACAGCAGCGGGGCGAAGCGGCAGGTCGCTACCCGCGCCGTTTCGGGAACCGTTCCGGCGGCGGGAAGAGCAAGCCACTGCAAGACTGGGCCCAGGGGGCGTCCCAGCCAGGCATGAAGAGAGAGTGATTCCAGGGGGATGGGGCGGGACTCTTCGACTGAACTTCGTGGAGTTTCCGGCTGGTATGCACAGGGAGGACGAGGCGCCGAAGGGGGCAGGGGCCGCCACGTCTGTTGTCACGGGTGCCGCCCTGTCGTGCTCCGCACCGTCCTGGCAAGGGGCCGGTGCCGACGGCCCGCGTGGGCACAGGGCCGCTCCCTTCACGCCTTCGGCGCTTCAGTCGCGGCACGCTTGTGTGCGAGCGCCATTCGCGGGGGAAGCGCCGCTCGGTCGCGGGCCTTCAGTCCTCTCCATCGCGGTTCTGATGAGGCGGCGGGGGAGCGGCGGAAAAACAAAAGCGGCTGGCCCCAAGGGGCCACCCGCCGGGGGGCCCCCCCCCCCCACACCCCCCCCGCCCCCCCCCCCCCCCCCCCCCCCCCGCCGAGGTTGGTGGGGGGTGAAACCGGATCAGTCGCCGAGGGCGCCGGCGGTCTCTTCCTGCTTCTCCGAAGCCGGGGCGGCAGCGGGGGCAACGCCGCCGATCTGGACGAGACCGGACTCGGGCTCCTTGAGCACGTGCTTGCGGTAGAGGGCCATCATGCGCTCGTGTTCGGCCTGCTGCTGCAAGCGCAGCTTCATATCGCGCTCGCGGATCTTCTCTTCGCGGGCGGTCCTGGCGATGCCGAGCTTGTCGAGATCCTTCTGGCGCTCTTTGGTGACGATCTCGTCGCGCAGCACGAGGTGATGCTCGGTGGAGTTAAGATGGACGCTCTTATTGCCGGCGAAGATCTCATGCCGCCCATGCTCCTCGTACCAGCGGGTGAGGGTGGCGGTCATGTGCATCTTCTCGACGATATTGCGCCAGCCGACGCCGGTGTTGTAGGCGCAGAAGCTGATCTCGCCCTCCTGGGTGGCATAGGGGATGATGCACTGCTCGGTGCGGCGGAAGTCGTAATTGAACAGATCCTGGAACCACATGCCGGCGATGAAGAGGAAGTTCCAGCGGTCGGCGCGGCGCTTCTGGATGTCCTGGATGGTGCGGTCGCCGCTGACCTTGCCGTAATCGCGTCCGGTGGCGCCGAAGGTCTTGTCGAACTTCTTCAGCAGGTCGGAGAGCTTGAAGTGGGTGGGCGCCTGGAACGGATCGTAATTGCGCATCAAGGCGAGCGCCATGCCGACGACGGAGAGGAACTTGCCGCGGGCGGCGTCGTTGATGCGGGCCACATCGCGGGCCAGGCGGTCGCCGTTGAGGAACTTGGTGACGGGGACAGCCTCCCTGGTCTCCTTGTCGACCATGACGGCCATGCCGACGCCGCAGTTGGGGTGGCAACCGCAGCTCAACTGGCCCCACGGGGCGCTGGGCCCGTGGACGAGGTCGGCCCAGTCAGTGAAAGTGGACATGAAGGAGATCGGATACCAGTCGCGCACCGGTTCGCCAAGCCCGGTCTGGTTCTTGACATCGTGAGCCAGGTGGCTGAGGGTATAGCGCTGGGCCATGCGGCGCTCGTCACTGATGCCCTCGTCGCGGCCCGTAAAGGAGACGGGCTGGAAGCTGAGGAAGCTGATCTTCTTCGGGTTGTCGAGGGCGAACTGAATGATGCGGCCGACCTGCTCGTTGTTGATCCCGTTGATGATGGTGATCACGGGGACGATGTCGACGCCGGCGTTGTAGAGATTTTCGATGGCGCGCAACTTGACGTCGAACAGGTTGCCGACGGCGCGGTGGGAGTTGGCCGCGTTGCCGATGCCATCGAACTGGAGGTAGGCATAGCGCAGCCCGGCTTCTGCGGCGGCGCGGGCGAATTCCGGCGACTTGGCGAACTCGATGCCGTTTGTGGCCGCCTGGACGGAGTTGTAGCCGACCTTCCGGCAGTAGCGGACGGCGTCGAGGAAGTAGGGCGAGAGGGTGGGCTCGCCGCCGGAGAACTGCACCGACATCTGGCGCCGCGGCTTGATCTTCAGCGCGTTGTCGAGCATCGTCTTGATGTCTTCCCAGGTAAGCTCATGGACGAAGCCGACCTGGTTGGCGTCCATGAAACACGGGTCGCACATCATGTTGCAGCGGTTGGTGAGGTCGATGGTGAGCACCGCGCCGCGGCCGTGGGTGATGGTGGAGGAGCCGTGGCGGTGCAGGTCCTCGTCGTTGTGGGCGCGAATATCGCGTCCGGGAAAGACCTCTTCCAGGTGGCGGAAGAAGGCGGGGTCGATCGCCATCACGTCCTCGAAGTGGCCGTGGATGGGACAATCCTTTACCATGAGGATCTTGCCGTCGCGCTCGATGATCTGCGCCTTGATCTCGCCCGGGCGCTCATTGACCAGGATGCTGACGTCCTTCTTGCCGTCGAGGATCTCCTTGCGGATCTCGGGGATGCACTTGGGACAGAGGGAGTCGGTCTGGCGCGGCCACCCCAGTGGCGGCTTCATCTTCTCCCACGACTTCAGCAACGGCTTGTCCGACCATTTCGGCGTGAAGCTGGGGTTCGGCTTGATCGAGTTGAGCGTATCGAAGACCGGCCAAACAGCCTTGGCCGCCAGCGTCACGGCCTTCTCAACATACTTGATCGGCTTGCGCATCTTGAATTGTCCTTGTCTCCTGGTGTCGGACTCTCTGGCCTCTGTGCCAGACGAATCAGTTCAACGGCGTGTCTCCAGAGATATTTCCAGTCTGGAGACACTCTGATTCCCTCTTTATTTTAGGCAAACGCCGCAGGCTGGCCAGAAGGTACCAGCGAACTGCGCCGGAAGCCGGTTCGACGGGGAAAACAGAGGGCTTAACGGGGGCGGCGGGATTCGCGATAGCATGTGCAGGGAGACCCTTTGACCGCAAAGGATCATCGCAGCAGGGAGGCGTTTCTCAGAGCCGCCCGGCGGGCGGGATTTCAACTGGCGGGCATCGCGCCGGCCGCCAATGTGGCCGACTTTCCCCTGTATCGACAATGGGTTGAGGACGGGCTTGCAGGGCCGCTGGGCTACCTGGCGGACCGGAGGGCCGGACTCCGGACCGACCCCCGGTTGCTGCTGCCTGCGGCCCGGTCGGTTGTGTGCGTGGGCCTACTGTACAACACGGCTGGGCCCGAGCGGCATTCGGTGTCCCGTTACGCCTGGGGAGCGGCGGATTACCACGATGTGGTGCGGGCGCTGCTGGAGGGGGTCGTCCGGGAGGTGGCGGACGAGGTGGGAGGGTTCGAATACCGGATCTGCGTGGACACAGCGCCGCTGCTCGAGCGCTCCCTGGCAAGGGAGGCGGGGCTGGGGTGGATCGGACGGAACACGTGCCTGATTCACGAGCCGATGGGTTCGTGGTTTTTCCTGGGAGAGGTATTGACCTCTCTGGAGATGGAGCGGGACAGTCCGCCGCCGGACCGCTGCGGGACGTGCCGCAGGTGCGTGGATGCCTGCCCGACGGGCGCGCTGGTTCCGGCGGGCGGGGGGAGGTACCGGCTGGACGCGCGGCTGTGCATTTCGACGTGGACGATCGAGCAGCGGGGTGTATTGCCGGAGCGCGCGCGGGAGGACAGCGGACATCTGGTGTTCGGGTGTGACATATGCCAGGAGGTGTGCCCGTGGAACCAGCGGGCACCGGTGACGGCAAGGCCTGAGTTTCAGCCGCTCTATCCGGATCCGGATCTGGCGGAGCTGGCGGGGCTGACGGAGGACGGGTTCCGGGAGCGGTTCCGGCGGACGCCGCTATGGCGGGCGAGGTATGCAGGGCTGCTGAGGAACGCAGCGACGGCGATGGGGAATTCCGGGGACGCGCGCTACGTGCCGGTGCTGAGGAAGCTGGCTGAGATGGAGGAAGAAGCGGTGAGAGAGCATGCGCAGTGGGCGTTGCGGCGGCTGGAGGCGGTTCGATGACGGTCCCGCTGGCGGCGTGGCTTCTGCTGGCGCAATACGCGGATCCGGCGGTGGAGCGGGGCTTCGATCATTTCTACAATCTGGAATATCCGCAGGCGATCGCAGAGTTCCGGAGGGCGATCGAGGCGGCGCCCGCGGATCCCCACCGCTACAACCATCTGGCCCAGGCGGTGCTGTTCCAGATGATGTTCCGCGCCGGGGCGCTGGAGACGGAAATGGTCACCGGAGGAAATCCCTTCCTGCGGCGGCCGAAGATGGAGCCGACGGCGGAGGAGCAGAAACTGTTTGCGGCGGCGATCGGAGAGGCCCTGCGGCTGACTGGTGCGGCTCTGGAAAAGAACACTCGGGACGCGGATGCGATGTACGCGCGCGGGGTGGCGCTGGGCTTCCGCGGCACGTACAACTTCCTGGTGCGGCGGGCGTGGATGGACGCCCTGCGGGACATTACCGACGCCCGCAAGCTGCACAACCGCGTGGCGGAGATCGATCCCGGCAACATCGACGCGCTGATGCTGCAAGGCGTGCACGACTACATCGTCGGCTCGCTGCCCTGGTACTACCGGACGCTCGGATTTCTGGTGGGATTCCGCGGGGACCGCCAGCGGGGCATCCGCACGGTGCGGATCGTGGCGGAGAAGGGCAAGTGGAACCGCGTGGACGCCAAGATCCTGCTGGGGGCGGTGGCTCGGCGGGAGCGGCGCCCGCAAGATGCGGTGCCGATCATTCTCGAGCTGCTGGAGAAGTATCCGCGGAATTTCCTGTTGTGGTTCGAGCTGTCGCAGATGTACGCGGATCTGGGCCGCAAGGAGGATGCGCTGAAGGCCCTGGACCGGATCGAGCAGTTGAAGCGGAGCGGAGCGCCGGGATTTGCGAACCTCCCGTTCGAAAGAATCGAATTCGCGCGCGGGAACCTTTTGTTCTGGTACGACGAGCCGGGGGAGGCAGTGCGGCACCTGCGGCGCGCGGCGGCGGCGGCGGAACAGCTGGACCCGAACTCCGCCGTGGGAGCGTGGCTGCGGCTCGGGCAGTGCCTGGATCTGCTTGGTCAGCGGCAGGAGGCGCTTGCTGCATACCGGAACGCGGTGAAGACGGCGCCGTCCTCGTATGAAGCGAAGCTGGCGCGCCGGTGGCAGTCGCGTCCGTTCGACCGTGCGGAGAAGACCGCACTGGCGAAGGGCGAGTTGTAGGCGCCGTGTAGCGGATGAGCCTCGGGGCAGGCGGCGCCCCGCCGGCGGACGGGCGGCCGCCGGGACAGCACGGCGCGGCTAGCGCCGGCGGAACAGCCACAACAAGATGGAGAACAGGAGGCTTAGCAGCAGGCTGGTCATGAGGGGGAAGTAGAAGACGCTGTGCCTGCCGCGGATGACGATGTCGCCGGGCAGTCTGCCGAGGCGGAGAGGAAGCCTGGGGAAGAAGTACAACAGAGCCCCCATGAGGAACAGGGCGGCGCCCAACCACATCAGGGTGCGGCCTAGCTGAGTGACCATAGGTTCGACGGCTTCGACAGGCGGCCCAGGCTGTACGGGGCCACGGCTTCATGGTAGCGCGGCCGGAGGTTTGCGGAGAGCGGGAGCGGCGGCGGCTTCAACGGAAAAGGGGCGCAGTCACAGGGTTGAAACAATTTTCGGCATTCGCGTTTTATACACAGCGAATCCACAGACCATTCCCTGTATACTGTTGAAAATAAAACAAATATAGTTTGCCCAAAAAAGCCGTCTTCGCATCGATTCCTGTTGACACGCGAAGCGGCCTGGTGCATAGTGGAGATGGTTCCAAGAGGTTCACGGAACAGCGAGCCGAAGGAAACGTAGCGAGTCCGGAACGATGATCCGGTGGTCAAATTCAAAAAAGGCCGCCGGGGAGCGAAGGACGATCGGGCGTCTCCGACGGTAGGCCGCCGAGAGAGCAAGCCTTTGGGCGCGCGTTGATCCCGAGGGGCGAAAACCCCGGAGGGGAGCGGTTCAGGGGTTCAGGCTTTCCGGGTTGGCGCTGATCCGGCGGGCAACGGGTCTTGGCCGCTGATCTCCTCGGATGTCCTCGAGGCAAGCCGGGGTGGGAGGTCAAGGCGGACCGGGTTCGTCGGGAGGCGTCATGGAGGCGAAGAGGCAGGCCAGGATCGGTGACCCCGCCGGGGCTTTCCGGTAACGGAATAGTCCATGCGGGCGAGAGAAAGGTCGCTTCGAGTTCCCGGCTTCGCGCTGGTTGATAGGCTGGCACGGCATTCCGCGATGAAGCGGTTTCGGGCAAATCCCGGAACCGGGGAGCGGAGAGCCAAGGGTGCCCGGTTAACCAGATGCGCCACGCTCAAGCCCGGCTAGACGGGCAGGGGAGCAAGCTGAATCCGCGGGTCACTTGGAACCATTTTTGCAGGCCCGCCTGAGCCGTGCGGCTCCCTGAAGAGGGTTGAGCCCGGCGAGGCGGGCCTGTTCCTTTTCTCCGGCAGGAGTCCACCCGCCGCGACCGGATATCCGGTAACAACAGGAGCCCGGCGGTGCTCAGGGTGTTCTCGTGGCTGGGGAGTTTTTCCCTGCACACGCGGCGCTGCACCAGCGGTTCTCCGCCCAAGCCCGGAAGGGCCGTGCGTGGCGGATGCACAGCGGCGGCAACGGGCCGCGCTTCGCCGCTGACCGCTCCCTCGAAAATGGCCCTTGGGCGGGGCTGCGCCGGCGGCCGCTCACTTCCGGCGGCTGACGCCGCCTTCGTTCGCGGCACTGAACCGTGCCGGGTCCTGCTTTCCGCATCGGGCCTTCCGTGCACAAAAAGAGAGACAGGCCCGCCCGGGCGCCGATTTTTTTGTCATGCGTGCCGCGCCAGGCCCGCTCCCTCGAAAGTCGCCCTTGGGCGGGGCTGCGCCGGCGGCCGCTCACTTCCGGCGGCTGACGCCGCCTTCGTTCGCGGCACTGAATCGCGCTGGCGCGGCCCCCGCGCGAGGCACTGAACCGCCACAGGGCGCGGCGATTTTCATCCCTGCTGATGTCCCGCAGGGTCATGGTGGCTCCCTCCGGGCGCGGCACTGAAATGCACTGCGGCGTTTGAGCCGCGGTTCTGCTCCCCGGCAGCCTGGGCAAGAAGATGAGCGATTGCGTTCCTGTCTCCTTTTCTGCGGCCGGGCCTTTGCACCGGGACCGGGGCGTGATATCTTCGGCTGCCATGGCTGCACCCATGAGACGCAGGGACTTTCTTCTGGCGCTGCTGGCTCTGCCGAAGCTGCGCATCCGGCGGGTGCGGATGTATGAGTCTCCCATCACTCGCCCGATGATCAACCAGAGTTTCCACGTGGTCACGGTGGAAACCGCTGAAGGGATTACCGGCATCGGCGAGGGTGGCTCTCCTGATCTGATCCGGCTTGCCGCGCAGCTCATCATTGGCGAGGATGCGCGGCAGACGGACGCGCTCTGGCAGCTCATGTACCGAGGGCTGTTCTACCCTGCCGGGCGCGAGCAGATCCACGCCATCGGCGCGCTCGACATGGCGCTATGGGACATCAAGGCCAAGGCGCTGAACGTACCGCTTTATGAGTTGTTGGGCGGAAAATCCCGCGATTGTATCGAGTGCTATTCGACGGCTTTTCCGCGGAAGGGATCGCTGAAAGAGACCGCCCGCGCCTGCATCGAGGCGGGCTTCCGCGCTTACCGCACCTCGGTAGCCGATCCCGGCAAAGGCGAGGCGTTCGACGCGCGCGCCATCGTGCGCAAGACCGTCGAGCAGTGCCGCGAGATCCGCGAGGGAGCCGGCCCGAACGGCGATTGGGCGATCGATTATCACACACGGCTCGACTACGCCGATGCGGTGCGGCTGAGCGTGCTGCTGGAACCGCTGGAGCCGCTGTTCGCCGAGGATCTGGTTCGCAGCGAGAACAAGGCCTTCTACCGGCAACTGCGGCGGGCGGTGCGCCTGCCGATCGCGGTGGGCGAGCAGTTCGGCGACCGCTGGGAGCTGAATGAACTGGTGGAGCAGCGGCTGATCGACTGGTCGCGCGTGTCGATTCCCAATTGCGGCGGCATCACGGAGTTCATGAAGATCTGCGCGTTGTGCGAGACGCACTACGTCGGCATGGCTCCGCACTTCACTGGACCGGTGGGCGAAGCGGCGCTGGTGCACTGCCTGCTGAGCTATTCCGGCCCCGTCCTGATGGAGATGCTCGGCGACGGGCGCCGCAGCGTGCCCTATCTGCCTGAGCACTACGACTTCCGCAATGGCAGGATGTGGCCGAATGACCGTCCGGGGCTGGGCGTAACCTTTGAGCCTTCCCGCGTGAAGCTGATGGCGGAGATCACGGAAGGAGCGAAACCGCTGCCTGTCTTCCGCCGTCCCGACGGGTCGCTGACGAACTGGTGACCGAGTTGCCCCGCTACGGCATCCTGGCCGGGAGCCATGCCCGGTCGTCGTCGTGATCGGCGCCTGCCACGCGGATGCCGAGCTGGAGGGCGGCGGTCGAGAACGAGGAGGGCAGCCGGCAGCGGATCAGATACATCCCTTCCATGCCGGGATCCATGCCCGCTTCGAGCACCGCCAGCATCTGCGCCGGAGCGGCAAGGCTTTCCGAGGCCCGCAACTCGAGCGGCAGCAGCACCTGCCCCGAGGCCGACACCGGCCCCAGGCCCATGGCCATCAGAGTCACGGTCTCTCCGGGGGCGGCGGGGTTGTCCATCGTCAACGGTGACCCGTCCTGGCGCAGCCCCCAGACGTAGTGGTCCGTTTGCGCAAACAGCGGCGCTGCTTCCACGGCTTCCGCTTCGATATGCAGCGGCAGGAAGGGGCTGCCTTCCCGCGAGATTTCGATCACGCCCCTGCCAGCCGCCGCCGTGAACGGGAGGAGAAACCGAACGCGCTCATTCGTGGAATCCAGGACCGGAAGCGGCAGCCCCTGCCACTGTAAACGCGCTCCGGCCAGCCCTCTTCCTTCCAGTTCGTAACGCGAGCCCGGCGCGATCCGCGTAGCGCGGCGGAGCGACGCACCGGGCGATGCGGGCACGATCACCTCCGCCTCCATGCCAGCCGCGTGGATGCGCACGATCCGGCCGTCGCCGGTGGCGGCCCATACTGTCTGGCCGTCCCCGGACAGCGTGGCATCCACAATGCCCGCGGGTTCGGAAGTCCATTGCCGCAGGGCTCCTGTCAAGGTTTCGATGGTCCAGGCCTGGACGGCCAGCGCGTCGTTGCGCCCTTCCCAATTGGCGCCAGAAAGGAACAGGAGCCGGGTCCCGTCGTCGCTGAGAACTGGGTGCGAGCAGCCTTCTTCGGCCTCCACCAAAACGGTCTCCAGTCCCGAGTCCAGTTCCACGGCCACGAGCGATTGCGCCTGATCGCGGGTGGTCCCGACAGCGAACCGCGCGTCGGAGCTGACAGTGACCGAATCGAGGCCAACGCTGACCGGAATGCGGACGGGTTCGAATCCCCTGCGGCGGACTTCGAGGAACCGCTCCGGAGAGCCGGATACGACTGTGCCATCGCCGGCCACAAACCTCGCGCCCGCAGCCACTGCACCCGGCAGGTATTGGGCGGATGATTCCGCGGCGCCGCCGGGCAGATCGAGCCGCATGACGCCATACGGGTGCTGCATCGACGCCGGGTTGACGAAGACGGCCCATCTTCCGTTTGCACTCAATGAAACCGTGCCGGCGGACTGGAGCGCACAGCTTCCGCCTGTGCGGCAACCTTCGGAGAGAACCGTGCCGAGCACGCGCTCGACGGACACGCACCGGCTCCCGCCCAGGCACCAGCGGCTCGCAGTGTACGCAGTGACAGTTCCATCCGAGGACAGCATGGCTCCGCGGAGCGAGGGAAAGTTGGAAGGGAAGAAGCCGCCGGGTGTCTGCATCTCGAGCGGCACGCTCGCCCAGGTGCGCAGCGAGCCGTTCGGATAGGCTTCGACGAGCTTGAACTGATCATTTCGTTCCCGATCCGGGAGAGACAACGGAGTGGAGAAAAGCAGCCGCGCGCCGCGGAAATCCGTGGCGAGATCATAGAACTGCGCCGCTGCGGGCCATGCGCCGGACAGAGCCGACACGAATAGCGGGACAAGATACTGCTGGAAAACCTGCTTCATCGGGAGGCCGCCCCTGCTTACTGTACTCCTGTCCCGGAACACATTCCACTGGAGCGGGGCGCTTTGCTCCTGCGCCTGCCGCCTGGGCGGCGCAGGCTTGCGGTGCCGGGCGCTGGCGGCAGCCTGCCCCGCGCTGGAGGGCCACTCCCGGGTGGTTGCCGGCGTGGGGCAGTGATAGGTTGAAATCGCCATGAGACTGCGAACGCTTTTTGTAATTGCCTGCTCTCTTGGTTGCGCAACGGCGCCGCCCACGCGCGCCGGCGAACTGGACGATGCAATTCTCAGGCACCGCACCGGCGTGCTGGTGATCCGCACTGCGCCTGGGGCGGCCGTGACGGTGGAACAGCTCCGCCATGAGTTCTGGTTCGGCGCGACGATCGCCACCGGGGTCTTCAACGGGCGCACCTCGGCGGAGGACGCGGCCAAGTGGAAGGAGATCTTTCTCAGCCACTTCAATGCCGGAGTCATCGAAGCCGCCTTCAAGTGGCACGAGATGGAGAAAGAGCGCGGCAAGGTGGATTTCTCCGTTGTGGACGCAATGCTCGAGTGGGCCTCTGCCAATGAGATCCCGGTGCGCGGGCACTGCATCTTCTGGGGGATTCCGCGTTATGTGCCGGAGTGGCTCAAGCCGCTGGGAGACGCGCCGCTGCGGCTGGCCATCCGGCAGCGCGCCCGGTCGATCGCCGCGCGCTACCGCGGGCAGTTCGCCGAATTCGACCTGAACAACGAGATGATCCATGGGAACTGGTTCGAGGAGAGGCTGGGGCCGGATATCACGCGAGACATGGCCCGGTGGGTGAAAGAAGGGGACCCGGGCGCCGTGCTGTTTTTCAACGACTACGACATTCTCACCGGGCGGCGTCTGGACGACTACATCAAACATATCCGTGCGGTTTTGTCATCGGGCGCGCCCATGGACGGCATCGGCGTACAGGGGCACCTGCACGGGGACGAGTTCGACGAGAAAGAACTGCGCCGGGCGCTGGACGCGCTGGCCGAACTGAAGCTTCCGGTGCGCATCACCGAGTTCAACTTCCCCGGACAGCGCTCGAAGTATTACAGGCAGCGGGATGCGCAGCTCAGCGCCGGGGAAGAGGCGGCCAAGGCGGAAGCGCTACGCCGCTACTTCCGCATCTCGTTCGCCCACCCGGCGGTGACGGGCATCCTGATGTGGGGCTTCTGGGAAGGGGCCAACTGGATTCCGCAATCGTCGCTGTACAGGCGGGACTGGAGTCCCACGCCCGCCGCGGAAGCCTACCGCAGGCTGGTGTTCGGCGAGTGGTGGACCCGCGCCGAGGTGAAGGCGGACGCCAACGGCCTGGCCGCAGTGCGGGCATTCTTCGGAACGCACCGCGTGCGCAGCGGCGGCAGGGAGGCCGTGGTCAGGCTCGCCAAGCGCGAGGGCGCAAGGCTCGTCGATTTGCAGTGAAGCGCCGCGCAGCCGCGGCGGGCCTCACCTCTTCTGCTTCATGTAGGCGAGCAGATCGGCGATGTCGCTGCCGCCGAAAGCAGGCCACTTCAGGTTCTTGCCGCGCATCTGCTTGAGCATCTCCGGCCCATGGCTCCACAGCACGGCCACCATGCCGAAGCTGTTGTCGCCCTCTCCATGGGCGAGCTTCGGCACGCCGGAAGAGTGGCAGCTCTTGCAGCCCTTGGATGCAAAGGCCTTCGCGCCTGCCGCGGCGTCGCCTCCTTCATTGGCGAATTGCAGCGTCCAGATGTAGCCGACCAGGCGGGTCATCTCCTCGGGGCGCAGCTCGCTGTTTTTCGGGGCCTTGCCCGGGTGGTTCCACAGCGCTGCCGCCAGTTCGGCATTGCTCTTCGGCCCGCTCCTGCCAAGCTGCTTCGCGCCCGCGTGGCAGCCGGCGCAGCCCTTCACTTTGAACAGATCTTCGCCGGTGGAAGCGGAAGCGGGCACATACCTGGGTGCGGCTTTGGAGGCCGTGGGCAGGCTTTGCAGGTAGACGGTGATGTCGTTCATCTCCTCGGCGGTCAGCTTCGGCAGTCCGGCCTTCCTGGCGGCGATAGCGTCCTTCATTTGCGGAGAGTGGTTCCACATCTGGCGGGCGAGTTCGATGGGATCGGTGATCGCCGGCCACCGGCTGACGTCGGGCGCGCCCCCGCCGGCTCCCTGGTGGCAGCCGGCGCAGCCTTTCTCGGCGAACAGCTTCCTGCCGCGCGCCGCGTCTCCCCTGGACTCGAAGAACCGGGCCGAATAGAAGTGGGCATAAAGGTCCGCCGCCTGCTGGGTGGTGAGCTTCGGCGGCTGGATGCTGGCGCGCTCCATGGCCTCCCACATTTGCGGCGCGTGGTTCCACATCCGCGACGCCATGGCCGCTGGCGTGTAACCCCGGCCAGCGGTTTCGCCGAGGTCTGGTCCCGACTTTCCGCCCTGCCCGTTCACGCTATGGCAGACGGAGCATTTCTGGCTCTTGAACAGATCGGCGCCGCGCGCTGAATCACCCAGCGGCACGGCCGCAAAGCACAAGGGAATCGTAACGAACGAAACAAGCAACACTCGCAGCATAAGTGCCTCCAGATCTTACACCTTCCCCACTTTATCCAAGCCAGGAGAAAAAACAAGGGGCAGGCCAGAGCCTGCCCCTGTGCGCCGGAACCGGTGTTTTCTACATGAGCAGCCGCACGCCGCCCATGTACATATGGGTGCGGAAGCCTTCGAACACATGGATCGTCTGGCTGAGTCCGAAATAGCGGTATTCGGAGAAGAACTCCATCTTCTGCGTCACCGGCAGAACCAGCCGTCCCTGCGGCTGATAGTAGTCGGTGGGGCGGACGCCGGAGGTGGTGGTAAAGGAGCCGCCCGCGCTGATCCGCCCGCTGTAGCGGCGCGCGAGCGGCAGGCGCAGGTCGATCAGCATGGTTCCGGTGTGGGCGTAGTCCCGGTAGTTGCTGGCCACCGGGAAAAGCCCGATCGGATAGAGGAAGCCGATGTCGCTGCGCACTTTGGAGCGCTGGTACTCGGCAATGATGGCCGCGTTCCTGCCACCGCCGGGCAACCACTGAAGGCTGCCGGTGATGGCATCGGCCTCATACCAGAACTTGACATCGGGGTTCGGGTTCTCGTTGGTCAGCCGGCTGTAGTTGGCGTTGAAGAAAAGGCCCTTGGGCAGCTCGAACCGCGTCTGGAAACGCAGCCGCGTGTGGTCATAGAGGCCGGTGCGGTAGTAGGTCTTGATGCCGTCGATGAATTCGAGATCGCCCGTCAGGCTGACGCGCTTGACCGGACGCATGACGAAGCCGAACACGCCCCCCTGCCTCTCCATCTCCAGGCGGTCGTAGCGGCCGCCCTGCGAGTAGGTGCTGGCGCGCATCAGCGAACGGCCCCACTCATAGCGGTGCCCGCCCCGGATGGTGAGCTGTCTGGAAACATCCCAGATGGCTTCGATCTGCTGGCGGTGCCTCGAGACCTCGAGCCTCTCGCCGCCAGTGAAGGTCAGAGTGGTGGACGAGGTGGGCGTAAAGAACTGGAGCGAGCGGAGCGTGTTGATGCCGGTGGTGTGGAAGCGGTCGGTCTCCCAGCTCTCGCGCACGCGGATGCGGGAGTTCAGCCGCGCTTCGGCGGCGCCGCTGCCGGAAACATGCGGCATGGTGGCGTTGCCGAAGAAATAGTCTGTGGTTCCGGTGAGCAGCAGCAGCGGGTTGTTGGGATCGACGATGCGGCCCTGCTCGAGCTGGTTCAGCTCGGAATAGGTTTTCGGGCGGCTGCGGATGAAGCTGCCGGAGAGGTCGAGCCAATTCCAGGGCGACGCCGTGACCAGCGCTTTGGTGTGCTCGGCTTCGCCGCGGATGCGGTAGAGCTGGTTGCCCTTGGTCAACGAAAGGATCTGGCCCAGATACGGGGTGGAGCGGTTGCCGGCGAGCGTCTCGGTGGAGTAGACGAACTGGTCATCGGCGAAGCGCCGCGCGCCCTGTTCCACGGTGGCATGGAAGCGGTTCAGCTCGACGCGGATGCCGCCGCGGACTTCGTAAAGGTTCCAGTCGATGACGTTGCGCAGGGGGTATTCGTTCGGCGGCGCCACCAGAGGCGTGATGCCGGAGCCGTAACTCGAGTTGCGGCTGAAGCCGACATAGGGCATGACGCGCGCGCCGGGGAACAGGGTGAGCTCGTTATCGTAGTTGCGGATGCGCGTGTCCATCGTGCGCTGGTTGAAGAACAGCGGCGAGCCCGGGCTGCCGATGTTGGCGAACGAGGGCAGCGCGTTGAACATGGCGATGTTCGAGTAGGTGCTGTTGAGGCGGTAGGCGCCGCGCTTCACGATGTCGAGGCGCGCGGTGTTATACGGATCGCCGCCCCAGGCGGTCATGGTGAGCAGTCCGCTGTCGAGCAGCCGGGATTTCTGTGGTTCCAACCGGAGCTGCCCGCTGGTCAGGCGCACGCCCTGGCTGAGGTTCACGAGGCTCCGGTAGGTGTTGAAGTCCCCTGCGCGGGTGACCCAGCGGGCGCCGAGGTCGATATGGCCGCCGAAGGCGCTCTCCGTGCCTGTCGGCTCGGGATTCACCTCCCACTTCTTTTCGGCCTCTTTCGGGGGCGCCTGCTGCTGGGAGGCTTCGGTAACTTCGGCGGGTCTGGCAGCTTTGGCCATCGCCGCCGTTCCGGGCGCCGCGGCGAGCCGCTTGGCCGCCCGCATTTTGCGGAGTTTTTTTGAGGCGGTCCTGGCCGCCGGACTGTTCGCTTCCTTCGGGATGGGCGCGCCCTGCGCCAGAAGCGCCAGCGGCAGGGCAATAGCCAGCAGGAATCTCATCGCAGCATCGCTCCGTTCACGTTGGATCCATGCACTTTCTGGTGGCAGGCGGTGCAGTTGCGCCACCGCGGCTGCCGGAGGTCGTGCGTCGCGATGGCGATGCCACCCGCTGTTGTCGCTTGCGGCGGCGACTGGATGTTGGAATGGCACTCCAGGCAAAGGATCCCCACCTCGTGCCGCGTCATCATCCGCGGATTGGCGGAGCCGTGGGCTTCATGACAGATGGTGCAGGGCTCGTTGCGCGCGGGCGCGTGTTCGAACACGAACGGCCCGCGCTTGTCCGAGTGGCACTGGAAGCAGCCCGGCTGCTGCCCGCTGGCGAGGCGCATATTGCGGTTGATGAAGCTGGCATGCGGATTATGGCATCCCGTGCAGGACATCGCGCCCTCAGGCAGCGGGTGGCGGTGCGGCTTCTGGAAGCTCGCCCAGACGTCCATGTGGCACTGCCGGCAGTTTTGATTCACGCCGGAGGCTCGCCGGAACTGGCGCGCGCTGGCCTCCTCGCCGGTCTTGTGCACGTTGTGGCAGGAGGTGCAGGCCACGCTGTTCCGGGCGTGTCCGCTCTGGATGCGGCCCACCTGGGTTTGCTGGTTTTTGTGGCAGGCGAGGCACATCTGGTCGATCGCAGCGGGCGTCATGTTCTTCGGCGAGAGGATGTCATCGGCCGAGGTGCTCTCGGCGTGGACCGATCCCGGCCCGTGGCAGGACTCGCAAGCCTTGCCCTCCCAGCCGCGGCGCTTGTTGGTTTCCAGGATCGTATGCGCGTTCTTCTTGAGGTTCGTGTAAATCTCATCGTGGCAACCCGCGCACGTCTCCGACCCGACGTACTCTTTCTTGGCGGCGGATGCGGCGGCGGGCGCCTGAGCTTTCCTGGCAGGCTCCTGGCCGCCCGGCGCTGCCGCCAGCCAGCCCGCCCATGCGATGGCGCCAATCAGCGGCACATAGCGGAATCTCATGAGAACTCCCTCGGATGGATTCGGGGCAGGCGTCCGGTACGCCTGCCCCGTTGTGACGCTTCCAGTTTCGCAGGTTACCGGGCGTGCACCTTGTTCACGCTGTAAGTCGCGTTAGGCCCGTGGCACACTCCGCAGCTTTCGCCGAGCGTCGTGGTGTGCGCCAAAGCGTGCGATGCGGCTTCCTTGCTGGCGTGGCAGCCAAGGCAGGCGGCCGAAGTGGGCGGCGCCGGATTGAGCCAGCCGCGCGGATCCGTGGCGCTCAACACACCCCCGGACGGCGCCTGCTGGCTGTCGTTCACATGGCAGAGGTTGCAGCTCGCGCCAGTGGCTGGCGGCGGCAACGCGACATGGTTGTAATTGTGCGGCACGTTGCCGAAGCCGTAGATCGTATAGTCGCGCGGCTGCTCCTCGCCAGTGTGGATGCGGTGGATCATCGTCGCCAGGTTGATCGACTCCGGCGGCGCCTGGGCGGCCGGACGACGCGCCGCGTCGGTCATCGACGGGTTGTGGCAGATGACGCAATTGGCGAGCTCGTTGCGGTTCTCGCCATGGAGAACCAGCCTTGAGTGGCAGTTGTTGCAGGTGGCCGTCGTGGTCACCACCCGGCGAGGCTGCACTTCGCTGCCGTCCACCGAGACGTATTTCACGTCGTTGGGGATGTTGACCTCGATGACGCGCTCTTTCAACGTTCCCTCGAGAACCTTCTCATCGGTCCGGCCTTCCAGAGCGATGGTCCAGGTGCCCTTGGCGCCGGCGGGGATGGCTGTGGTCATCGTGTACTGATACAGCCCCGGGCTGCCGGTCACGGACGCTACGGTGACGGTCTCTTGTACGTAGCCCTTGGTGGTCGCCGTGCCTATCCCCTGGCCGTAATCGGTGTCGAGCGCCGCCAGCGTAAAGGCCAGCCGCCCCCGTCCCGCTCCGGGAATCAGGTCGCCGATCGCCATCGCGTTGCCCTCCCGGTCTTTCAGCGAGAAGGTGATCACCGGCTTCTTGCCCGGCTCGGCGTTTTCGATCTTCTCGATTTTGGCCACCGCGCCGCGGACCAGCGAGGAGAGCTGCTCGGTGATGTGCGCGCCTTTGATGGACGCGTCGAAATCGAGCTCGCCTTCGGGGATGTGGCAGTTCTTGCACTGGTTGTCCGAGATCTGGATGATCCCCAGGTGGTTCTCGCCGGTAGCGAAGTTGACATTGTCATGGCAACTGCCGCAGGCCGCGCGATTCGGGTTGGCCAGCCAGGCATCCTTCTGCGCCGCCTTGTCGTTCTTCTCCACGTGGCACCACTGGCAGTTGTTCGCGCCTGAAGGCATTCCCACACGGGAGTAGTCCGCCACGACATTGCGGAAGCCCACAATCTGATAAGGCTTGCCGGCTTTCACGCTCGGCAGGTTGGCGCCCATGTGAATCCTGTGCGCCATGACCGTCATGTCGATCGTGTTGTCCGTCTCGGGGTTCGTGTTTTCCACGGTGACGCCGCCGATCGTGTAACCCGGCGTGTGGCACAGGATGCAGGTGTCGATGCCGCGGCGCGACCCGCCGTGGAAAGACAGATCCTCGTGGCATTTGTTGCAGGAATCCGTGACGAACACCTGCCGCATCTTTTTCACCGGCGAGCCGTCAGGGACAAAGTAGTGGTTGTCGGTGGCGTAGTTCGTGCCAAGCTCGAACTCGCTCAGGTTCCGGTTGCCATAGATCGAGATAGCGTGAGTAGCCGTGCGGTCATAACCCGAGGGCAGCTTGGTGGCGAACGTGTAGATGTACTCGCCGTCGGCTACTTTCTGATATGTTCCGCCGGAGTCAGCCGATGCCTGCCGCGCACGCTTGCCGACGGTTGGCGCGAACGTACTCGTCTTCAGCCGCGTTGTGTACGCCTGGAAATGAGTGCCATCGTTGGGCAGCACTGCCAGGATGAAGCTCGTCGAAACGGGTCCGGGCGTGTTGATGCCTTCCCTTTCCAATGGCACGCCTTTGGGATCTGTGATCCGGAACCGCACCTTGACCGTGCCGTCCGCCGCAATCTCATGACCGAGTATCTTGAAAACCAGTCCGGGACGTACAAAGTTGATGGTTGCTTCGTCGGCGTAATACGCCTTGTCTCTCTGGGTAAACGGGGAGTCTGTAGAACTCACCAACACTGTTGAAGTTATCAACACCAGTGCTGCGAGCGTCCACTTCATCCAGCCGCCTGATCGTCTTACTGAACGCATACTGCACTCCTTCCACAAGCAAACTAATATTTCGTGTTTCCGCAACTCCTGAACCACACTCAGAGCCAACACACTGCTCAGGAGGTTCCTAGCAGGAACCAAGCCAAACCTATCGCATCTTCCGGTTCGAGTCAAGCATCTTCATATCAATGACATACGAGGACACGTGTGCGCTCCTGGAAATGGGATCTTCAGATCTGGATGGGTGATCTTAAACACCCCTGCGTGAACTGCCCCAAGTTTGGCCCCCTTTTCTCGGCATTGCCAACCTCTGCCTTCCATCTAACAGACCGATATTACCCGCGGGCGTTACAAGGGATGCTTCCCCGGTGGCTGTATCCCCCTGCGGCCCGTTTCGGCAGTGACCGAGCCGCCATCGAATTGCACACCGGCTCCCTCTCCGGCGGGGGCAACTCCACCTCCCGGGGAAGCCACCCCGTATGCCGCCCTCAGACGGGGACAGTTGCGATCCAGGCTGCCGCTGCCGGTACGGATCACAACTGTGTCCAGAGCGGCCATTGAGTCCGCCGGAACGTCAATTCACACGGAAATCCGCCGTCTTGTCCGCTTCGGGAGCGCGAAACACGGGCCATGGGCCGAACCGGAGCCACACGCCGCCCCAGGTCGGGCGGGAGACGGAACACTGTGGGGTCCCTTTCACACAGGCGGCCGCATTGCTGGTTCAGATGCCCGGCCGAACCGCACCGTCACTTGTGCTCCGGCCCGGCGAACCGGCACCGACATAAGTTATCCTGCCGCCGCACGCGGCTCGGGAGCTGGGCAGGCTTGCGCGCCGGCAATATCAACAGCCCGGCCGGGAGACGTTCTGGCAGGATCCGCCGCTGCTATCCGGGGGTCGGAGGAATGAATGAGCCATGTGGAGAAGGCCGTTGCGCAGGCCCAGCCCACCTGCCCCGCCGCCATCTCACATACGCATCGCCTCTTCAGGCACGCCCTGATGGCCACCATCGCCCCGCTGAAACTGATTCTGGAGCCTGGCGCCGGAGCGGCGGCCCTACCGCAATTGCGGCTCGGAACAGTCCGGCCGCGGCGGCCAGGAGCACATGCTACGCTCTCTTGTCGGCCGTTTCCAACGCCCCGGCCATGCAGCCACCCTCGCTTGGCCAGCCCTCGCTTTCCCGAGAGAGGAACTCCATCCCCGTACTTCCCGGCCAGCTTATCGCTCCCGCCCCTGCCGCGCTGCTGGGCTGTGTGGACAAAAGCACCTGCCCGGCCCCTTGGAGAGGCCGGGCAGGTTTCCTCCGATCTCCTCCGCTGCCTGGAATCGAATTCAGCGGCGCGGCGTCACTTCGTGCCGGCAATCACAGTCAGCTTGTCGGTCTTCATGCTGGCCTCTATCAACTCGCGCTCGACCTTGCCTGGCGCGAAGCTCACTCCCTTTGCCCCTGAGCGCCAGATCCCGGCCAGAAAGTGCTGGCCCCCATAGCGGTTGAACTCGGCATGCGCTGGACCCAACTTCTGGATCCCCTCCAGGGGCAGCGACATCACCATGAACTGCTCTGTTCCTCCTATGCGGCTAAACATCTGCAAGTGCGGGTTCGAGACGCTCTGCGACACGAGCCACACGCCGGCGGGCTGCTCAGCCTGGCCGACGCTGAATGGGAAGGGGATCTCGATCTTGACACGGGATTGCGCGGATACCATCGTCGTGGCGAACAGAACCGCAGCGGACACGAATAGCAGATTCCTTTTCAATTGAGCCTCCATAGCCCTCTCTGACATTGGCGCCTCCCGCCTGAACGTTCGTTCCTGGCGGGCGGCACACTTGCTTTCCGGTGAGCACGCTGATAGCCAATCCCTGCGGCCGGCCAGGCGTGTCCCGTAATTTGTTGCAAAGGCATAGCGTTCACCATCTTCGGCGCACCAGCGGAGCCGCAATCATGCGGCCCTGGCTTGCCTTTGCCGGCAACTGCGGAGTTTCCAAATCGGCAACTCTGTTTGCGTCACGCCGGATGCGGCTCTATCCTGGCCGGGCAGGGGCAGCCTGGGGCGATGCGGCCATGAACGGTCCGGGAGCGCAAAGCAAACAGCAACGGCGGAACCCAGAACCGCCGGTGAGGCTTGGGAGGTCTGCGGGACAACATGGCCCTGGCCTGAAGCCCGCCAATGCGCGCCACGTCAGGTTCGCTTCCGCTGGCCACGAACACCTGACACTGTCCAGTTGTCCGCCTTCTCCAAAACATCTCAGCAATGCAGCCACCCTGGCTTTCACGGCCGTTTCCCCCAGAGAGGAACACCATTCGTCGCTTACTTCTGGCTTATCGGCTTGCCCTTCGCAAGGGGCAGGCACTTCCGCTGAGGATCGCCCTCCCCCCTCACTCCGCGCCGGGCCCTCTGCACAAAAGAATCTGCCCGGCCCCTTGGCAGGAACCGGGCAGATTTCCTCCGAATGCTTCCACCGTCCGCGATGGCAGCTCAGCGGCGCGTCACTTCGTTCCAGCAATCACCGGCACCTTCTCCGCCTGCCGGCGCTCGGCAATGAGCAGCCTCTCCGCCGCTCCGGGCACAAGGCGGACTCCGCTTAATTTGGAGCGCCATACTTCGGAGAGAAAGTACTGGCCTTCGTAACGGTTGAACACCGCCCGGGCAGCGCCCGATTCGTGCGGTGACCCGTACAGCGGCCCCGACATGACCATGAACCTCTCCGTTCCGCCGATGCGGTGAAACGTCTGCAGGTGCGGGTTGGCCATACTCTGAGACACCACCCAGACGCCGGCCGGCTGTTCGGCCTTGCCGACGATGAACGGGAAGGGGATTTCGATCTGGACCTGGGATTGCGCGGACACGATCGTCGTGGCGAGCACAACCGCGGCAAACACGAACAGCAGGTTCCTTTTCATTTGAGCCTCCACTGCCTTCTCTGACATTGGCGCCTCCCGCCTGGACCTTTGGTTCCCGGCGGGCGGCGTACTTGCCCATTGTTGAGGCACTCCAGTGGCCAATCTGGCCGAGGGGTGCCGCCGTACCCAGCAACTGTTGCAACGGCTGTGAATCCGGTCTTCTGTAAGGAGTGAACCATCAGGCTGCCCCGGTTCCTGTCCTGCCGCTTGCATCAACTTGGAGTTTCCAAACCGGCAATTTCGCTTGCGTCCTGGCGCCTGAGGCCGCATACTTGAGGGCAGGTTCCGACTGATACCGCCGCCGGTGGGACAGCGAAACGGCGCCGGGCCGGCGCGCCCGGTGCAGCCGCAGAACTGAGGAGCCATGGAAACGGACCGAAGCCGCAGTCTATGCCGCGACTGAAGCGGGCCAAAGGCTCGCGCCAGGGAGCGGCCCTCCGCCATAATCAGGGCCTGTACAAGCCCGGGTATCGGATTTTCCAGAGAGGTTCCCCATGGCTTTCGTCCTACTCGGTGTCGGAGGACCCGCACTTGGTGTGGTACATCGGCTGGCGGGAGAGCCTGTCGCGCTCGGCCGCGATTCAGACAACTCTCTCTCGCCGCGCGATCCCGTTCTCTCGCGCCACCATTTCGTGCTCGAACTTCTGAATGGGGATTGGTCCATCCGGGATCTGGGTTCATCCAACGGGACGTTCGTCAATGGGGACCGGGTCTCGCAACGCAGACTGGCCAGCGACGACGAGATCCGCGCCGGCTCCTGCCGTTTTCTCTTCCTCGACGACTCGCTCGTTTCGGCCGGACCGCAGTACACCAGGATCGCCGATACGACGCCCGCCACAGAGACTCTCAGGATCGACATCGAATCGTGCAGTCCCCTAGATCCAGTCATTCTCCACAAGCGTCTCCACGAGGACGAGTGCAACCGCGCCGAACTGGCGGCGCTGCTGGAGCTCGCATCTTCCCTGCCTGGATCCGCGGATTCAGGCTTCGCGAGGAGGCGTTTCCTGGAGACGATATTCCGCGTGGTTCCCGCGGCGAAAGCGGTCCTGGTTGTTCTCGATCCTGCCACCGGCGTCCCCGGACCACCGCACGGCTGGAGCAGCGATTGCGGCCCGGCCCCGCCGTTCCCTCTGCCCGAACCCTACCTGACGCAGGCTCTCGAGCAGGGCAGCGCGATCTCCCTGGCGCTGGAAGGCGGGCAGAGCACGCTTCAGATCGTGCCGCTGCGGTGCGACGCCGGCATCTCCGGGTTCCTCGCCCTGGAAGGCCGCCCCGGCGGGCCGGTTTTTGAGTCCCGCCATCTGGAATGGTTGTGCGCGGCCGCCAGGCTTGCCGCCGGCCCTCTGTCCAGCCTTGCCCAGATTGACCGGCTCCGCCGCGAAAACCGGCTGTTATCGGAAGAACTGGATTCCAGCCGCGTCATTCTCGGAGAGAGCGCCGCCATCCTGGCTCTGAAGGCCCAGATCTTCAAGGCAGCCCCATCCGACGCTACCGTCCTCATCACGGGAGAAACCGGCTCTGGCAAAGAACAGGTGGCCCGCGCCATTCACGCGGCCAGCCGGCGCGCCAAAGGCCCTTTTATCGCCGTGAACTGCGCCACGCTGTCCCCGACGCTGCTCGAAAGCGACCTGTTCGGACATGAGCGCGGCGCGTTCACCGGCGCGGTTTCTCTCAAGCACGGCAAGATCGAAGCCGCCGCCGGGGGCACGCTTTTTCTCGACGAGATAGGCGAAATGGATCCCGGCATTCAGGCGCGCGTGCTCCGCGTTCTCCAGGAGCGTGAATTCGAGCGCGTTGGCGCCACGTCCATGCTGCGCGCCGACATCCGTCTCGTCGCGGCCACCAACCGCAATCTTGCCGCCGAAGTGGACTTGGGCCGGTTCCGCCGGGATCTGTTCTACCGCATCAATGTGATCACCGTTCACGTGCCGCCGCTCCGGGACCGCCGGGAGGACATCCCGCTGCTGGCTTCCCATTTCCTGACGGAGTTCGCCCACGCCGGCGCGCGGCTGATCCACGGGATCTCAGCCGGGGCGCGGCGCCGCCTCATCGCCCACGACTGGCCTGGCAACGTCCGCGAGCTGCGCAATGCCATCGAGCGAGCCGTCGTTCTCGGCAATTCCAGCCTGATCGAGCCGGAGGATCTCCCGGAATCGATTCTTGAGAGCGACTTGCCCGAAGCCGGGCCCGAGTCGTCTTTCCACAAGGGTGTCCGGGAGGCGAAGCGCCGTCTGATCATAGAGGCGCTTTCCGAAACGGGAGGCAGTCAGATCGAGGCCTCGCGCCTACTCGGCCTCAATCCCAGCCACCTTTCCCGCCTCATCCGCAGCCTCGGCCTCCGCCCTGAGGCCGGTTCCATGAAATGAGCCGTCCTAGCGCCGCCGCGTTGCCGCAACAGACGCGGTGATCCCCTTTGCTCTGGCCGGATTCGCAAAGCCCTGGGAGCAGACCTGCACGGACGGCAGCGGCGCGCCCCGTGTTTGCCATCTGCCGGCGCCCCGTGGCGCCGTACCGTACAAGGTGGCATGGATCCGGGTAGGCGGCCGAAGTTGCCTATTCAGAAGACAGACATTGCAGCCACACTCTTTGGGCCCGGGACCATTGCCCGGCAGGCCAGGTGATTCGGAAATGCCGCGGGTTACGGGAAGATGGCGGCGGAGTACTTCTCTTTCGGGGCTGGAACCGACATTGCCACGCTGCTTGAGGGACTGGAAGGGAACTTGTGCCAGTCCCCACACTGGGGCTATGTGCTCGAGGGCGGGATCACGATCACCTATGCCGACGGCTCGAGCGAAACAGTCGCGGCCGGCGCATTGTTCTAGGCTCCTCCTGGCCACACCGTGGCTTCGCAGCAGGGAGCGGAGATCGTGCTCTTCAGCCCGCAGAATGAGCACTGCGCGGTGGTCGAACACATCCGGAGAAAGCTGGAAGCCCACTAACCGGGCGCGCAACAAGCACCTCCCTCCGGCGCGGCGGGCGCCAGCGACCGATTCCACGGGGCAACACCCACCGCTCCAGGGGTTGGCCGGCCTACCGTCTCCGGCGGGGCTTGACGAAGCAAGGCCGCAGGCGCGCGGCGCCCTCCAGGCCGGCCGCTGTGCTCATTTCATCCGGGGCAAGGGGTCGCCCTCGTGGTACCGGGGTGTGCTCTTCATCTTGATCACCACTCTCTCCGGCCAGGGCTCCTTCTGGATCGTCTCCACGGCGGAAGCCAGCAGCGCCTGCCGCTGCTTGACCGGCGCATCGGGCGGCGCCACGAGGGCGATCAGGAATCCGCGCGGGCCGCCCTGTCCCAGATTCGCCAGCCGCCCCCCTTTGATATGGATGCCACCACTCCACAGCGGTTCTTCCTCAAACGTCGTCAAGGTGGTACGCGGAACACACAGCAGGCAGTAGCAGTGCTTTTCGAAATACGAGCAACTGCAGCTGACGACGCCGCCCTGGTCCGTGCATCCACAATTTTCGGGCGGGCACGGGACTTGCTTGTTCCCCGCCGAGGACGGCCAGGTCGCCACGGACAGCACGGCAACCCCATTGCCTGCCGCGAACCTCCGCTCCACCTGGGCGGCAAACGCATCGATGGAACCTTCGGAATGGGCGGCCCGGGCTGCGTCAGCCTTCGTCAGCTTGGCGCCGGAGGCAATCTCATCCACGAGAGTCCGGACGGAGGCTTCGATCCGCTGCACATCCGCAGGGCTGTAGACGTTCTCCGGATAGACGATCAGCGCCCGGAGATCTTTCTTCTCGATGCCCCGCGCCGCCTCCTGGCTTCCGGCGGTGGAAGGCGGCAACGGCACGCCGCCCGGCGCTCGCCTTACCCCCTCCTGCGCTACAGCGAGCAGGGCAAACAATGAGAGACAGGAAATGGATACGGTTCGTCGCATAACTTGCATCCCCTTCTGACCAATATACGGAAAATGGTGGATTCTTTCTACCCGTGTTATGGGGACATTCCGAGAAGGGCTGGCGACCCGCCTGCGCCCGGGAACTCTGATTGCCGGAGTAGCTTGGGAATGAAATGATGGAGGGTGCGCCTGCGGCGGGCTTTCCGCCGCAGGCACCGGCAAGGCAGCGTTCCTCCCGGGATCGAGGAAGGCGGTTCCGCTCCCGGGCGCGCGCCGCGCGAGAGTATGCACAGAGGCGAGCGGGGCGGGCTTGCACCCCTCTGGCCGTCATCCTGATTGCCGCTGCGGCGGCGCCATCGAGACGAGCGCCGGGGGGCTAGCGCCGCTCGCTGGAGGGCGGGACGATGCCCTTCATGCGCAGGTAGGTGACGATGTTGCCATAGTGCTCGTTGTTGTGCGCAGTGTTGAAGGACAGCACGGTGGCTTTCGTCTGTTCGCGGCCGAAGAATTTCACCTTCTCGGCAAGCTGCGCGTCGGTCAGACCGGCGTAAGCGGAGTCGCAGTAGGCGAATGCTTCTTTCAGGGCCGCTATCAGATCCGCTTTCGACGTCTTCGACTTCTCGATCCCCGGCGCCGGATTCGGCTTGCCGAGCACAGCCGAGCAAAACAGATACTGCGCGTCGGCGACGTGGCCGAGGAGTTGCCCGAAGCTCCGCACCTCCGGCGTGGGCTTGAACGAGTAGTTCTCCTCGGGCATTTTCTCCGCCGAGCGGAGGATGTTGTTCTTCGCCATGTCATTGAGGAACTTCTGTCCCTCGACCATCGGGTTCTGCGCGCTGGCGGCCATGCAGACTCCAGCGAGAATCACGGGAAACATCCATGCGGTTTTCATTTCTTTCCAGTCCTTTCTCCTCGTCTGTCGGTTGGAAACTCAACTCCTGATGAACAGCCCTGCACCTATTCCAGCCGCCTCGGAGCCGGCAACCGGGTGCAAATAGTTGCGCCTGGTGGAATCCATTTCGACAGCCACAGGCTGGCTGACGACCTTCGTGCCTGTCATCAGCATGAACGAAGGATCGATGTCCGAGTACTCCAGTCTGGCACCCGTGCCGGTTCCCGCCAGCTTGCTGTTGCCGGCGAAGTAGCAGTCGATCACCTTGTAGCGGACAGCCTCGCCAGAGCTTTGGCCCGCGGACGCCCCCTGCCGCCCACCGCGCCCGGCAGCATCTGCGGAAGCAGTTGCGCCACTCTGGTTGGTCCAGACATAAAGGCAGCCTGTCACGACGTTGTTTCTGTAATCGAAGTCGTCCTGGATGCCCGACGTCCACACGGCGCTGCCGTACACATGATCGCAAACGCAGTTCCGGAACGCGTGGCCCCGGCTGCCTCCCATCCAGAAGACGGTGGAGATCTTGCAGCCCCGGAAGATGCAGTGGTGCACGTTCACGCCATTGCCCAGCGCGATCACCGCCACATGCAGGGGCGCGGTGATTGTGTCGCCGGCGAAGAGGCACTGGGCGATCTCCAGGTCTTCCAGATCCCGGCGCAGCCGGCTGATGCCGTACAGCCGCCGGATCAGACCCGGCCTCGGGGTTTCCACGGCGGGCAGGCCAAGGAACTTCAGTCCACGGATGGTGACGTGGCTGGTTTCTATAAGCATCCCGTTCGCAGCGCCGCCAAGCGGATCCGGCCGGCCGTTCCATTCCGGCGGCACGGGCATCGTGTGGATCAGCGTGGGCATCTTCCCCGTGTCCCATTCGGGGTCGTCCGGCAGCACCGCGGCACGGATCGTCAACCGTGCTTCTCTGCTGAACCTGCGCCGCCCGGGCCGGAGCAGCGTCGTTTCTCCAATCGAGTAGATCCCTTCGGACAGGTAGATCGTCACAGGGCCTGCGCCTTCGCTCCGGTTGACGCGCCGCGCCGCTTCGGCCAGAGTCCGCAGAGGAGCCGACCTGCTCCCTGAAGCGCGGTCGTCGCCGGAGGCCGGGTTCACCCAGATTTCCTCGCCCGCAGCCGGCTGGCCGGACAGTTGCGGCGCAACCCCGGCGCACAGCGCTGCGCCGAGAACCTGCCTGCGATTCATTGCCACGCGTTGTTGCCTCTCATGCCCTTTGGACGACAGGCGCGCACGCAGTGTGAAATCTTTCTCCGAGGCGCAGTGATGCGGGCTTCAAAGCCGGCCCGCCTGGCCCAGGTGGACTTCCAGCGCCGCCATCAACCGCCGCGCGAAACTCACCGAGGCGGCGGGAGGCTGTGTGGTGCGATGCACTTCGAGCGCCTGACGGGCGGCTTCCACGCGGCGCACGTTCGCGCGCAGTTCGGCGAAGGACGCCTCCGATGAGGCGAGCCTCATGCCGCCCGCGGGCAATGCGCCCGCCTGCTGGATGCGCGGAACCAGACGGTTGCAGCGGCAAGGGGCCGTGTCTGATACAAGCCCGCAATGACTCTTCAGGAAGGCTTGCATTGCGGCCCGCGCCTGCTCGAGCCGTTTGCGGAATAGCGCCGGGGCGATGCCGAGAACTCGCGCCGCCTCCGGCCCCGGCAATTCCATGATCTCTCCGAGAATATAGGCGGCGCGGCGCGGCCGGTCCAGGCACTGGAGCATGCCGAGCGTGCAGGCGGCCTTCACTTCGGCGATCACGAGGGAGCGTTCCGTCTCTGGCGGCGCCTCCGGGCTGAGGCCGGCCATGATCGCCTCCTCCAGTCGCCGGAAACTGCGCCTCTGCTTCTCCGCGGGACTCTTGCGGAAATCCAGGACGTAGTTGACCGCAATCCGGTACGCCCACGTCTTCAACCGGCTGCGGAAATCGAACTGCGCGAGCCGCGTGACGATCCGGATCAGGATCTCCTGCGCGGCGTCTTCGGCATCTTCGCGATGGCCCAGCATGCGGAGGGCGAGGCCGAACACGTCCGCCTGGAGCGATTCGGCCAGCTTCTCGAGCGCATCGCGGTCGCCCTCGAGCGCCTTTCGCGCCAGAGCCTCCGGCGTGTCCCGGCCTTCCAGATTGCCGCCACTCATGATGGCCGCCATTTTCGCACGGATCCCGCGCCTGTCTTCAGATGAGACGAGGCCGGTGCGGCGGCTGTGAAGCGAGCCATTCCGCGCCTTCGCCGGACGCTGGCCGGCTAGAACGCGAACTTCAGCGCCGCCTGGAACAGCCGCGGCGGGCCGGCTTCGAGAATCCGGCCGAAGTTGGGCGAGACGAGGTCGTTGACCGGCAGGCCGAGGTTGGTGAAGTTGCCGACGTTGAAGCTCTCCAGCCGCAACTGGATCCGCGTGCTTTCCGTGAGGTGGAACCAGCGGGTGAGCGAAGCGTCCAGGTTCGCCAAACCTGGACCGCGCACGATGTTGCGGCCGGCGTTGCCGAACTGGCCCGCCTCAGCGACTGGATCGAGCCGCCGGAAAGCGGAGCGGGACATCCATTCTTCGCGGGTTCGCGGTCCGAGATTGGGGCCGGCGATCACGTCCGGACGGCTGGCGAAGACGCCGGACAGCGGGGGGTGCGGGGCCTGGAGGGAGACGTTGCGGCTGTCGTATACCGTGAACGGCGTGGCCGTGGAAGCCACCAGAATGCCGTGCAACTGCCACCCTCCCGCCACGGCGCGCGCCCAGCGCGGGGCGCCGTCCAGTGACGGCACTTCCCAGCTCACTGTCGCCACCAGACGGTGCTTTGCGTCGAACAGCGAGGGGCCGTGCTCGGCGCGCAGATTGAAGGGGTTCTGCGCCACGTCATTCTCACCGGAGATCAGCAGCGGGGCAGGGCCGGCCAGGTGAAGGCTCGAAACATAATCGAGCAATTTTGAAAACGTATAGGAGACCTGCACGCGCACCGGCGCCAGATCCCTGCGGAAGCCCGCCTGCGCGGCGTGATAGGTGGAGTTGGTGGAACCCGTCACCAGACCCATGTGGCCGAAAGAGCACGGCCCGCCTCCGGCCGGGCAGTCCGCGTAGATCCGGCGCCGGTCCGCATTGGCTGCAGTGGCGCCGGGCTGATACACCGCCGGGTTGCCCTCGGCGAACCGCGGCAGCCGCGTGCCCTTCGTGCCCACGTAACGCGCCTCCACGACATTGCCGCCCAGCCGGCGTTGAATGCCGAAGTTCCAGTTCATGACGTAGGGCGGCAGCAGCCGGTTCTCGATCGTGAACGTCGACAGCGGGCGGATGAACTTGCCAGGCTGGAAGCCCGGATCGCCCGCGCCGAAGGGATTGGCGAAGTCGATCCGCGCTCCGGTGATGGAGCGCACCTGGATCCATGGCACCGACTGCGTCGCTACGCGGAGCGGGCCGCCCACGCCGTTGGCGAGCTGATCGTAGAAGATGCCGAAGCCTGTCCGGATCACCGTGTCCCCGCGTCCGCCGGCGTTCCAGGCGATGCCCACGCGCGGGCCGAAGCCCTTCCTGTAGATGGGGGCGATGCGCGTCGTGATCCCCGGATCGCCTGGAAACAGCACGCCGCGCGGGGCATCCGGAAACCGCAGGGACTGCATGCCGGGAGAGAAGCTTGTCAGCTTGCCGCTCGCTTCCGCAAACGGCGCGTTGATCTCATGCCGCAGGCCGAGGTTGATGGTGAGGCTGCGCGACAGCCGCCAGTCGTCCTGGACGAACAGCACGGAGTCCCATCCGCGCAGAGCGCGGTGGAAATCGCCTCCCGCCTGCGTGAAGACCGAAGGCCTTCCCATCAGCAGATTGGCCAGGCTGTTGTTCGCGGGAAATCCCGAAAACTGAAACACGCCATTGCTGAAGTGGCCCTGCACGGCGTTGAGCTGGATGCGCCGGAATTCCCCGCCAAAGCGCACGGCGTGCGCCCCCGCGTTGATCGTCAGGGTCTCACCGATTTCGTAATTGTTCTGCACCGTGTCGCGCGGGCCGATGGCCGGGTCGCCCACGCTCGAGTAGCCGTGCACCAGCATGAACGGTGCTCCCATGGCGGCTTCGAGCGATGTATCGAAGCCGAACCCCAGCGTGCGCGGTGAAAGGCCGCTGAGCCGCTTCTCCATGAGGAAGTCATGGCGGAAGAAACTGGCGCGGAAATTGTGGATCACCCTTGGAGAAACGGTCCTGACATGCGACAGCGCGGCCAGATGCGAGGCGGGATAGTCGCCCACGGGAAAACCCGGGATGTCCGCGCCCAGGATGGAAATGGGCACGACATTGTCTGACGTGGACCAGGCGTAGCGCAGCGTCACGGTGTCCCTGCTGGTGGCCATCCAGTCGCCTTTGACGCCCCACTGGTGCGTCGTGTTCTTCAGCATCACCACGCGCGAAGAGAACGTTGGCGTGACGTTCGGCTCGGGATAGAACGCCGTGTAGCGCCTCCCCAGCGGATGGATGCGGCTCTCTGGAATCACGCCTCCCGGGAACGGCGCGCCCGCTTCCAGATCCATCAGCCCGCCCGGCAGATCGCTGAAGTCGCCGCGGCGCTGCTTCAGGCCGGGAACGCTCGAGCCGCGGGTCAGCCCCTGCCGGTTCTCGAAGCCTTCGTAGTATGCGAAGTAGAACAGCCGGTTCTTCACCACCGGTCCGCCCAGCGTGCCTCCGAACTGATGCTGTTTGAGCGGCTGCTGCGACGGGGCGAACGTGTTGCGCGCGTCCAGCACGTCGTTGCGCAGGAACTCGAACAGGCTGCCGTGCAGCGAGTTCGATCCAGACTTCGTGATGACGGTCGTTATCGAGCCGCTGGCGCCCCCGTACTCGGCAGCCGCCGTGTGCGTCAGAATCTTGAACTCTTCAATGGCATCCACCGGCAACCGGATGGCGAAGCCGCCGTCGACGCGATTCACCATCCGCGCCCCGTCGATCAGGTAGTTGTTCGACTCAGGCCGCTGGCCGTTGACCGAGTACGCCTGACCGCTCCTCCGCACGCCGCCGTGCGTGGCGACGCCGGACGTCAAAGGGACAACACCGAGCTGCAACAATCCGAGCTGCGTAAAATTCCGCCCGTTCAGCGGCAGTTCCACGGCCTGCCGTTGCGGCACCACGCTGCCCAAAGCGACCGACGTGGTCTGCACCTGCTCCGCGTCTTCGCTCGAAACGGTGACCACCTCGGTCTGAGCCGCCACTTCCATGCGGATCTCCAGATGCACCGTCTGATCCACGCTGAGATTCACCGACGGCCGCGTCCACCTGGCAAAGGCGGGCGCTTCCGCTTCCACCGAATACGCCCCCACGGCCAGCGCCGGAAAGCGGAACAGGCCGTCCACCGTCACGGTTTGCTCCTGTTCCTGCCCGGTGGTCAGGTGGCGCACCTTCACCTTTGCTGTTGCGATGACAAGCCCCGTGGCGTCCCTGACGATTCCTTCGATCATCCCTACCGGCTGCTGCGCGGCAGCCGTTGCAAGTGCGAGAATACACAGGATTCCAGCTCTGGATAAGACCCCTGGCAGCATAAGCAATAACGCCCAAAACTACCAGACAAAAGCTTCTGCATACAATTGGACTGGTGTATTAGTACAAAGTGCTAAGAAAGATTTGCGCGGGAGCGTTGGCCGGTCCGCGCTGAATTCATCGGCGGCGCCGCGCGATGCCCCGCAGGCGGGCCCTGCTCACCTCCTGTCGAACACGACCCGGTTGCGGAACTCGCCGCCGCCGGGCAAAGGGCCCCGCACGTCCACCGTGAGCGTGTTGCCGTCCCGGCTCAGCCGGCCGCGCACGTGCTCGATTGCTTTGCCGTTCTCTGTCCAGGTGTCCCGGAAAGTCCGACCGCGGATTCTCGAGACGGCCCGCACGTCTCCCATCGAGCCCTCGAAGACGCGAACGGACACTTCTTTTCCGTCCGACCACGGCAATTGGGCCCGCAAACGGCGCCCATCGGCGAATGTGAGATCGAGATGGCGCGTGCCGTCCTCCGTGAACGTGAGCACGAAGCTGCGGAATGGCGGGCCGGGGTGGAACTCCGATCTTGCTGCGTCATATTGCCACTGGCCCGTGAAGGGCGTGACGCGCCGCGGCTGGGCAGCGGCGAGCGGCAGGGCGAAGAGTAGGGCCGCGGCAGACCGCAGGAGCGTCCTTCTGGTGCTGTGCAGTGTCAACGGTTCACCTCCTGCGCTGTTCATGGCCGTCTGTTCCGGACGGCTCTCGAACACATTGCGGGCCTCCACATTTCAGGGATCGGCCTGTATTTCTGATCTGGTGGCCAGTTTCATGACGTCCAGGCGCGCTTTCCGCGCATCCCGTTGGCGGCGTTGCCCAGAGCACAGCCGCCGCCGGCGCAGATGCCGAGCGGGCCGATTCGGGCGGCATCGACCTGAGGATGTCTGACGAGACGGATGCGTTACCACGATCGCTGCGTACTTCCGGTCCGCGTCGAAATCCGCGGGCTTGACGAGATTCGCCAGAATGGCCGTGCCCAGGTTTCCCGCAGGGCAGGTGGCTCGTTCGACGGCCACTCCCTTCGTGTTGCGGTAGCCGATGACGGCCGGTTCCCTGAGCGGGCCGGCCGCCGAGGGCGCTGCCACGGCGTTCTCGAATACCGCGCCCGAGAACGTCTGTGCAGACATTCCGGGGAACATCCTCCTGTTGCGGGCCTTGAGTTCCCTGTTCATTCCGGGCTGCCCCAATCGGCGGCACGCGATTCAGTCCAGCCTTTTCTGCGCCAGGAACCTGGACATCAGATCCGCGATCTGCACGTTGTTGAGATCGGAAAAGGGGAAGTGGGTGTTTCCGCGGATGCCGATTTCCGGCAGATGCACGACCGTCACGTCGCCCCCGTAGCGGTTCACAGCATCGCGCCACTTCCTGGCCATCTCCAGCCGCACGCGCCAGCCGTCCTGGCCGGGGTACTCGCTGGGCTTGTCAGGAATGAAATCGCCGTAATAGATGACGATGGGAATCCGGGTGAGCTTCAGGAATTCCGCCTTCGGGACGCCGATCGCCGTAAGCGTTCCGCCGCTGCTGGGCAGCGGCGCCGGAACCTCGCCTTCCGGAAAGACGAAGCCGCTGCCGGGCTCGTAGGAGACGATGGCGCGCACGTTCGGGCTCTTGATCGCAGTCAGCCATCCCAGTCCTCCGCCCTGCGAGTGCGTGACGAACACAGCCGGGCCAATCTTGTTGAACAGCGCCGCACAGGCGTCTGAGATCACCTCCGGATCGTACGGCCCCACATTCGGCGTCATCTGGAGGAAGTACTGGTTGAGGGCCTCCGGATCTCTCGAAAACTGGACGCCGGAGAAGTACTCGGGACAGATCCCGATCCGGAAGACGTTGAACCACATCTGCTCATCGGGGACGGCGTCGACCTTCGCGGAAACGGTGCTGCGGCCCGCGCGTCCCCGGCGCGGCTGATCGATCAGGTAGACGGGAAAACGCCGGCGCAGAAAAATGTTCTGGAATCCCTCGCGGCCGTCGGGGGTGGTCTCCCAGGTTTTCGAGAACTGCCCCGCGCCGTGCAGGAAGACGAGCGGATACTTCCGCCGGTTCACGGGGATCTGGTAGAAGACGTACGCGTGGTCGCCATGCAGCGTCTGGCCCTCCGGCGCGGGCTGTCTGGGATTGAAGGCGCCCGGATTCGTGATCACCTTGCCGCCCACGGCGAAGCTGCCCTGCTCCTGGATCATCAGCGGTTTCGGGCCGCCTTTTCCGGCCGCCTGGCCGCAGGCTGGAACCAGCAAGGCGGTTGCGGCAAACACAAGCGCGGTCAATTTTGTTTGCATCGTTCTTCCCGTATCGCTCCGCCGTGTTCTCATTTCTCCCCGAAGACCTCCCGGGCAATGGCGACGGCAGTCACCGCGCCCGGCCAGCCCGCGTAAAACGCGAGGTGCGTGATGGTCTCGATCAACTCCTGCTGCGTCACGCCGTTCTGGCGCGCGATGCGAAGGTGGGAGCGGAGCTGGTCGGGGCGGTTCAGTGCCATGAGCGCTGCCACGGTAGCCAGGCTCCGATCACGCTTCGACAGCTCCGGACGCTCCCAGATGTCGCCATACAGAACGTCGTCGGTGATCCGGGCCAGCTTTGGAGCGAAGTTGCCGATAGCCCCCTGCGACGGACGTGGCCGCGGGCCGGCCGCGCCAGCCCCGGGTCCGCCGGGCGCCCCGGCGTACTGTTCATCGCTCACCTTTTCCATCCACTCGACCGTGCGGCCGTCGAGTTGTTCCTGAATCGCGAGGTGCGTCATCGGGGAATCGGGCGCTGCACCGTGCCAGTGCTTCACGCCCGGCGCGATGCGCACCACGTCGCCGGAGCGGATCTCCCGCGCCGGGCCGCCCCACTCCTGCACGCGTCCCACGCCTTCGGTCACGATGAGGGTCTGGCCCAACGGGTGCGTGTGCCACGCCGTGCGCGCACCGGGCTGGAACGTCACCCGCCCGCAGGAGGCGCGCGCCGGCGCCTGCGCATCGAACAGCATCTCCACCCGGGCCTGCCCGGTGAAATATTGAGACGGCGCCGGACGCACCGCCCGGTCCTCCGGCCCGGAGATGCGGATCGACTGGCCCCCTTGCGCAGATTGCTCCCCGCCGCCGGCAATCATCATGACAGCGGCGGAACTCATGATCAGGGCCGACACCAGAACCTGCATTGCCTGCTCCCGGGTCTGTTCCCACGCCTGCACGCTCAGAAGCGCGCGCCTCAGAGATACGTCATCCGCTCGATCTCTTCCGGATAGCGCGCGCCTTCGATGGGGATCCTGGACGCAGCTTCGCCCAGCTCGCGCAGCTCCTGTGCGGTGAATTCGATCCCGGCCGCGCCAAGGTTTTCCTCGAGGCGCGCGAGCTTCGTCGTGCCGGGGATCGGAACAATCCACGGTTTCTGCCCGAGCAGCCAGGCGATCGCCACCTGCGCCGGAGTCGCATTCCGCCGCCTGCCGAAGGTCTCGAGCAATTCGACCAGCGCGCGGTTGCGCCGCCGCGCCTCCGGCGAGAACCGCGGGACGATGTTGCGGAAATCGCCGTTCTCAAATTGGGTTTTCTCATCGATCTTGCCCGTCAGGAAGCCCTTGCCCAGCGGGCTGAACGGGACGAACCCGATGCCCAATTCCTCGCAAGCCGGCAGGACTTCCGCTTCGGGCCTGCGGTGCCACAGCGAATACTCGCTCTGCACCGCCGTCACCGGTTGCACGGCATGCGCGCGCCGGATGGTCGCCGCGCCGGCCTCGCTCAGGCCGAAGTGCTTCACCTTGCCCTCGCGGATCAGGTCCCGCACAGTCCCGGCGACCTCCTCAATTGGGGTCTTCGGGTCCACGCGATGCTGGTACAGCAGGTCGATCGCCTCCACGCGCAGCCGTTTCAACGATCCTTCCACCGCTTGCCTGATCCTCCCGGGGCTGCTGTCGACGCCGAGAAATCCCGGCTGCCCGCCGTCGCGCAGCCGGAAACCGAACTTCGTGGCGATCACGACCTGCCCCTTGAACGGCTCGAGCGCTTCACCCACCAGATCCTCGTTCGTGTACGGTCCGTACACCTCCGCCGTGTCGAAAAACGTCACGCCCAGCTCCACCGCCTTGCGCAGCAGAGCCAGCATTTCGCCGCGGTCTGCCGGCTTGCCGTAGCCGAAGCTCATGCTCATGCAGCCCAGCCCGACGGCGGAGACTTTCAGGCCGCTCCTGCCCAGCTCGCGTTGTTTCATGGGGAACTTCACCTCAGCCCCAGCGTAAGCGCCGCGGCCGCGGCGGCGGTAACCCGATCCTCCCGATCTTTTGCCCGATTCTCTCACGGCCAGCACAATTCGTTTGGAACGCTGCCGTCCCCGCCGTATGATCAGATCGGAGGCGCACCGCCATGCATGCACCGGTCAATCCGCAGACCGCCACGATCGAATCCCTGCGCGACGCCCTGGCCCGGCTGATTCTGGCCCGCACGGGCCCCGGCGACGTGCTGGATACGCCCATCGACGGCCTGAAACTGATCCAGAGAACGCATCCCACAGGGCCGCTGGCGGTGACATACGAACCGAGCCTCGCCGTTGTTGTGCAGGGACGCAAGCAGATTGAGCTGGGCGGGGCGACCATCGTCTACGACCCTTCGCGCTTCCTGCTCACTTCGCTCGACCTGCCGGTGATGAGCCGCGTCACCGAGGCCAGCCCGCACAAGCCCTATGTCTGCCTGGCGCTGAAGCTGGAGATGCCCGCCGTGCGCGAGCTGGCGGCGCGCATCGAACCGGGGCCGCAGGAGCTTGCCGTGCGGGGCCCGGCCATGGCCACCGGCCCGGTGACCGTGGAGCTGCTCAGCGCCCTGCACCGTCTCGTCTCGCTCCTCGACGCCCCCGAGGACCTTCCGGTGCTCAGTCCGCTCGTGCGGCGTGAGATCACGTATCGAATTCTGCGGAGCCCAGCCGGAGCGCGCCTTCGGCAAATCGCGGTGATGGGCGAAGAGAGCCAGCGGGTGGGCCGGGCGGTGGAATGGATCCGGCGCCACTTCCGCGAGCCGCTCCGCGTGCCCGAACTTGCCGCCCTGGCCAACATGGGCGTGTCCACGTTCCACCGCCACTTCCGCGCGCTGACCAACATGAGTCCGCTCCAGTACCAGAAAAAGCTGCGCCTCCAGGCGGCGCGGGACCGCATGCTGGCGGAGGGGCTCGACGTGGCCAGCGCGGCCTTTGAATCCGGCTATGAAAGCGTCAGCCAGTTCACGCGCGAGTACAGCCGCCTGTTCGGCCGTCCGCCCGGACGGGACGTGCGGGACCTGCGCCACATCGCCGCGCGGCCGCTGGGCGCCGCCGGCGGCCTGTAACGGACCAGGGCCGCCGGACGCATTCAAGGAGAGAAGCAACCCGTGCCCTACAATGAAAGCGTGCCCGCGCTCCAGTCCCTGCCTGAAGCCGTCGCCCGGCTCGATGAAGTCCGCTCGGAGATCGGCAAAGTCATCGTCGGCCAGCAACCGGTGGTCGACGGCGTGCTCATCTGCCTGCTCGCGGGCGGCCATGTGCTGCTCGAGGGCGTTCCCGGCCTGGGCAAGACGACGCTGCTGCGGACGCTGGCGCGCGTGCTCCACCTGAAGTACTCGCGCATCCAGTTCACGCCAGACCTGATGCCGGCCGACATCGTCGGCAGCATGATCATGGAGACGCTCGAGGGCGGCGCGAAGGCGCTGAAGTTCCAGCCGGGGCCGATCTTCGCCAACCTGGTGCTCGCCGACGAAATCAACCGCGCCACGCCGAAGACGCAATCGGCGCTGCTCGAGGCGATGCAGGAGCGCACCGTCACCTCCGGATCCACGACTCACGAACTGGAGACGCCCTTCCTCGTGATGGCCACGCAGAACCCGATCGAAATGGAGGGCACCTATCCGCTGCCGGAGGCGCAACTGGACCGCTTCCTGATGAAGATCCTCGTCGACTACCCATCGCGCGAGGAGATGAACGTCATCGTGGAACGCACCATCCAGCGCGAGGAACCGGACCTGCGCCAGGTGATGGCGCGCGACGAGATCCTCTCCATCCGGCGCGCGTGCCGGGAAGTGGTTGTGGCGCCCCACGTGCGCGAGTATGCCGTTTCGCTGGTGCTGGCCACGCAGCCGGGCACGCGCGACGCGCACCCGCTGGCCGACAAGTACATCCGCTACGGCTCTTCTCCGCGCGGCGCGCAGGCGCTGGTCGAGTGCGGCCGCGTCCACGCTTTCATGCGCGGCAACGCCCATCTGTCCGCCGAGGATGTCCGCGCCGTGGCGCCCGCAGTGCTGCGTCACCGCATCATTCTCAATTTCGACGCGCACGCCGACGGCCACACCCCGGAAACGCTGCTCACTGAAATCATCGCCGCCACCGCGCCCCCACGTTAGTCCATGGCCGAACCGCTCCTCGACCGCCGCCTGCTGGAACGACTGGAGCGCCTCACGCTGCGCTGGCACAAGTCCTTCCGGGGCCTCGTGGGCGGCCGCAACCTTTCGCGCTACTCGGGTCCGGGGCTTGAGTTTCTCGACCACCGCCGTTTCCATCAGGGCGACGATCTGCGCGCCGTCAACTGGCGCGCCTACCTGCGGCTGGAAAAGCTGTTCCTGAAAATGTTCCAGACCGAGCCGCGCACGCCCATCCGCATGCTGGTCGACGTCTCGTCTTCCATGGCAGTCTCCCCCGATGCCGGCGATCCGGACAAGTTCCTCTACATGCGCCGTCTCGCCGCGGCGCTCACCTACGTCGCTCTGGTGCGCCACGACACGGTGATCCTGATCCCCTTCCACGAACGGCTCGGCGATCCCCAGGTGGCAAGCGGCGGCCGCCACCGTTTCGGCCCCGTCAACGATTTCCTCGCCGGCCTGAAGCCCGCGGGCCGCTCCGATTTCCTTCAGGCCGCGCGGCAGTTCATCTCGAACTACCCCAAGCCGGGGCTCCTGGTCATCCTCTCCGACTTCCTCGACGAAGCGGACGTGCTCAAGCCGCTCCAGTATCTGGCCGACTTCGGCCACGAACTGCTGGCCGTGCATGTCTACTCAGAGAGCGAGCGGGCGCCCTCGCTGGCGGGCGAAACCACTCTGGAAGACGCCGAAACCGGCGCCGCGCTCCAGCTCTCGCTCGACGCCGAAGCCTGCCGCGCCTACACGGAGGCCTTCGACCACTACGCCTCTTCGATCGAACATCTGGTGCTGCGCGCCGGCGGCCGCTACACCGCTTTCTCCTCTTCCATACCGCTCGACGAAGCCATCTTCGAAGCGCTCGATCTCACAGGGGCCGAGTTGCAGCGCGCCGCGCGGGGGGCCTGAGCCGTGTTTTTCGCCAACCTCACGCTGCTCGAATTCTTCACCCTGCTGGCGGCGGCTTCGGCCGCCACAGTGGCGCTGTACCTGCTGATCCGCTCGCGGAAAATGGTGCGCGTGCCCACGCTGCGCTTCTGGCAGCAGGCGCAGCGGGCGCTGGAGCAGAAGCGCCGCCGCCGCATCGACCAGCCTCTGTCGCTGCTGCTGCAACTGCTCGCGCTCGCCCTGCTGTTGCTGGCCATCGCACAGCCGCGCATCGGACCGCGCCCGGAAACGGGCCAGTGGCACGTGCTGCTGCTCGATTCCTCTTCCTGGATGCAGATCCCCGCTCTCGAGCAGGACGCCAGGCGGCAGGCGCTGCGGTGGCTGCGCGGACTGCCGCCGCAGGACCGCGTGCAGGTGGTCCGGGCCGATGCGCTGCCCACGCCGCTGACGCCGTTCACGGAAGACCGCCAGGAAGCCGCGCGCGCCATCCGCGAATCGCGCGCCTCCTCGACGGCTCTGGAGCTGGCGCCCGCTTTCGAACTGGCTTCGCAGGCTCTGCGGCTGCATGCGGCGCGGCCGGGCGAGATCGTCTACGCGGGCCCGCTGTACGCAGCAGACGGAGAACAGCTCGCGCCGCCGCCCAATCTGCGGGTGCTGGCCACGGAGCCGCCGCCTCCCAACGCCGGACTGACGCGGATCCTGCTCCGCCGCCTCGCGGCCGAACCGGCGCGCGTGGAGGCGCTGGTGCAGGTGCGCAATTACGGAGGCACGCCGCGCACCGTGCCGCTGCTGGCAGGCTTCGGCGGCTCGGTGGTGGCGAGCCAGGTGCTGCAGCTTCCTCCACGCGGGGAAACCACGGCCTCGTTCCAGTTCCGCGCGCCCGTGGCGGGCTGGGTGGAGGTTCGCATCGATCCTCGCGACGCGCTGCCCGCCGATGACCGCGCCACGCTCGAACTGCCCGCGCCGCCAGTGGTGCGGGTGGCCGTGTTTTCCGCCGACCCCGGCCCGCTGCGCCCGCTGCTGGCCTCCGACCCGCGCCTGGAAGCGCGCTTTCTGCCGGTGGCGCAGTACGACCCGGCGGTCCAGGCGGACCTGGTGATTCTCGATTCGTTCCACCCCTCGCGCCTGCCGCTGCGCCCCGCGCTGCTGATTCATCCGGGGCAGGCGGAGGCGCAGATCAGCGGCTGGAATGCGGCTCATCCGATCACCGAAAACCTCCGCTCGTCCGATGTCCGTCTCGGCGCCGCGCGTGTGCTGACACCGGGGCGCGAAGACACGGTCATCATTTCCACGGCGCAGGGCGCCGTGGGCCTGGCCCGCGGCGCGGCGCCGCGGACCGTCATTCTGGGGTTCCACCCGGGAGCGGCCCCGCTGCGTTATCACGTCGCCGCGCCGCTGCTGTTCGCCAACATCGTCCGCTGGCTCGCTCCTGCGGCGCTGCACCAGCGGGAGATTCTGGCGGCGCCCGCAGGAACGCTCGCGGCAGAACTGCCGGAAGCGCTGCCGCGCGGCCGCGTGACCGTGACCGATGACTCCGGCCGCCCGCTGCCCTTCACCCTCCAAGGCCGCACGCTGCGCTGTTTCGCGCCCGAACCCGCGCAATTGCGCATCCATGCGCCCGGCGCGGAGTGGGTCTACTCGCTCTCGCTGCCGGCCCTGGCGCCGTCGCGGTGGGAGGCGCCGCCGGAGACCGCGCGCGGAGCCGGCGCCGCCGCCGCCGGCAGGGGCCCGCGCGACCTCTGGCAATGGCTGGTAATGCTCGGTTGCGCGCTGCTGGCCGCCGAGTGGCTGCTGTTCCGCCAGAGGCCATTCTCGCGGCTTTCGGCGGCGCTCAAGGCGGCCGCGCTCGCCGCTGCTCTGGCCGCGCTCTTCCAGCCGGGCCTGCCGGTGAAAGAAACAAAACTGGCTGTTTCCGTTTTGGCCGATACGAGCGCGAGCATCCCCGCCGGCAGCCTTGAGCGCGCCTCGCGGATCGTCTCCTCCATCGAATCCGCCCGCGGCCGGCACCTCGTGCGCGTCATGCCTTTCGCGCGCAGCGTGCGCCTCCCTGCGCCGGAGGAGGCCTCTTCCGGCTGGCGCCTGCGGAACACCGGCGGCGAACAGGGACGCGCGACGAATCTGGAGACCGCTCTCCGCGAGGCCATCGCCTCCACGCCTCCGGGCCTGCTGCCGCGCATCGTGCTCCTCTCCGACGGCCGCGAGAACACCGGCTGGGCCCTGCGCGCCGCGTGGCAGGCCCGCGAGCTCGGCATTCCGGCCGACACGTTCCTGCTGCCCGGACGCCCCGCTCCCAGGCTGCGTCTGGAATCCGTGCGGCTGCCTTCGGTGGCTTTCACCGGCGAACGCTTCCCCGTCGCCCTCTCCATCACCTCGCCGGAAGCCTCGCGCGGCGAGCTTGAGATCTCCGCCGAGGGCAAGTCGATCGGCACCGCGGCGGTGGACTTGCAGCCGGGCGTCAACCAGTTCACCGTGCGGGCCTCCGTTTCCACGCCCGGCGCCATCGATCTTCAGCTCCGCCTGCGCGCAGGGGCGCTCGGGGAAGTGGCGTTCGAGCAGGCTGTTTCCGTGCGCCGCGCCCGCCTGCTTTACGTCACGCAGGATCCGGCGGGCATGGAGCGGAACCTGACGGCGACGCTCGCCGCGGGCCAGTTTGACGTCACGGTGACGGGCGCATTGCCCGCGGGCGAGCTGGACGGCTACCAGGCGCTGATCCTGAACAATTACGACTTCGAGGCGCTGCCTCTTCCGGCCAAACAGCGGCTGGAGCGGTTCGTGCAGCAGGGCGGGGGACTGCTGGTGATCGGAGGGGAGCGCAACGTTCATGTGGAGAGGAAGGCGCCGGAATCAGACCCGCTGCACCGCACGCTTCCGGCCTCCATCGCGCCTCCGCGCAGCCCGGAAGGCTCTTCCGTCATCCTCATCGTGGACAAGTCCTCTTCCATGGAAGGGCGCAAGATGGAGCTGGCCCGGCTGGCGGCCATTGGAGTGGTAGAGAACCTCAAGCCCGTCGATCAGGTGGGCATTCTGATTTTTGACAATACCCATCAATGGGCCGTGCCGCTGCGAAAGGCCGAGGACAAGACGCTGATCAAGCGGCTTATCGCCGGCATCGTCGCCGACGGGGGCACGCAGATCGCGCCCGCCCTGGCGGAAGCGTACAAGCGCATGCTGCCGGCGCAGGGCGTCTACAAGCACATCGTGCTGCTCACCGACGGCATCAGCGAGGAGGGCGAATCGATGAACGTCGCCCGCGACGCGGCGCTCAACCGCATCACGATTTCCACGGTGGGGCTCGGCCAGGACGTGAACCGCGGATTCCTGGAGCGCGTGGCCGCCGCCGCGCTGGGCAAGGCCTACTTCCTCACCGACCCGGCGGGGCTCGAACAGATCCTGATCAAAGACGTGATGGAGCACACCGGGTCGACCACCATCGAGCGGCCGTTCCGCCCGCGCGTGCTGCGTCCGGCGGAGATCCTTTCCGGCATCGAGCCGGAATCGATCCCGGAACTGCGCGGCTATGTGCGCTTCGTTGCCAGGCCCACCGCCGAGACGCTGCTGGCGGTCCCGGCGCAGGCGCCTGCCGCCGGCCGGCCCGACCCGCTGTTCATCCGCTGGCAGTACGGGCTGGGGCGCGCCGCCGTGTTCGCCTCCGATGCCAAGCCCCGCTGGGCGGAGGCGTGGATCGGCTGGAACGGGTTTGACCGGTTCTGGTCCAACGTGCTCCGCGACCTGCTGCCTCAGGCGCAACCCGGACAGGCGACGCTGTCGTACGACCAGGCGCGCGGGGTGCTGGTGGCGGAGTACCGGCACTCGGAGGCGGTCCCCCTGCCGGATGCCGCGCCGACGCTGTATGTGTTCGGTCCCGATGGATTCCGGCGGACGGCGCGGGCGGAGAAGCTGGCTTCGGGGCTGTTCCAGGCTGTTGTGCCGGTAGGTGCGCGGCGGGGGCTGTTCCGGGTGCGGCCGCTGGAGGAATCGCGCGCGTTTCCTGAAATCGGGCTGTACCTGCCGGAGCCGGAATTGACGGATTACGGGGAGGATGCGGATTTGTTGCGGCAGATCGCGGCGTTTACGGGCGGCCGCTTCCAGCCGCAGCCGGGCGAGGTGTTCGATCCCGGCGGGCGCTCGCTGCCCACGCGGCTGCGGCTGTGGCCCGGGCTGCTGGCGCTGGCGCTCGTGCTGAATTTCGCCGAGGTTCTGCTGCGCCGCCTGCGACGCGGCATGCCGGCTGCGGCGGCGCTTCCCCGGGCCGCCTGAAAATCCCGGGCCGGATCAGCGGGGGATCTGGTCGAAATGCAGGTCTTCCCAGCCACAGAAACCGTGGGCGTCCCTCTCCAGCGAGAGGGACTCGCTCAGAGCAAGCAGCGCCGCCCGCATCCGCCCGGCGCCGGAAGCTCCAGGCGGGTTGCCGGAATCCTCGGCGGATTGGGCTCCGCCCGGACCATGTCCTTCGATCCGCGATGAAGAACCCGTGGCAGGAGCCACGCCAGTTCCGGCGCCAGCATCGGCGCCCGCCGCCGCCGGCAGCCAGGCGGGAGGCAGCGCGCCCTGCCGGCCCGCCAGTTGCGATCCCACGGCGCCCTGCCCGGCCTGGGGCAAGCGGGCGCCGCCGGCTCTCAAGCCGGATGCCACGCTGCCCGGGCCTGCCACCCTTGCCGCCCCGGATGCCGGGCTACGTCCGGAATCCTGAGCGAAACCCGCGTGCGCCGCGCCCGGCGCGCCGTCCGCTCCACGCACCGCTCCCGGCTCGCGCAGCACCTGAACACCCGAATCGGCCGTTTCAGGCTTCTTCTTCTCCGCGGGATCGGGCAGCCAGGGGATCAAGTTTTCCAGAGCCTGGCGGTTGGCGCTGATCCGGTCCGCGTACGCGTCCGGGTCCCCCGACCAGAAGTCGAACGCGCGCTGATAACAGTCAGCCGCGTCCTCATACCGGCCCGTGCGGACATACATGGATCCCAACTTCTCCAACGCTCCAGCCAGGTTGCTGTCCTTGGACGGGCCAAGTTTGCCCACTGCCTGTTGCAGGAGTTCCAGCGCCGGCGCCAGCCGCCCCAACAACGAGTACAGGTCCGCCAGGGCCACCAGCAACAGCGCCAGCTCCGAGGTATCTCCTCCAATCTGGCGCTCGCGGACGCCCAGGGCCTTTTCCAGATACGCGACGGCCGCCGGGTAGTCCTGCTGTTTCTGGCAGATCGAGCCCAGCTTTTCGTAGTCGGCGGCGACTTCGCCTGAGGAGTCCCCGCAGGCGGCGCGATGAATGTCCGCCGCCTGTTCCCCAGCGGCCCGCGCCTCCGCAAACCGCCCGCAGCCAGCCAGGCATTGCGCCCATTCGAGCAGGGCGTCACCTTCTTCCCTGGAGCCTTTCAGCTTCTCACCAGCGAGCCTGGCGCCCTCGGCGGCCACCGCCTCGGCTTCCTCCCACCGGCCCATTTCGCGCTGCATCGCGGCGATCTCGATGCGGCACCGGATGATCTCGGCCGGCCTGGGATGTTTCTGGCTCTCCACAGCCGCCAGCGCTTCCCGGAAGAACCGCAGCGCGTCTTCCATCGCGCCCCGCCCTTTGGCCGCCTCGGCGCGCAGGCGGCAACACTCGGCGTACTCGGGTGTCGTCCGGTAGCGGAGCTCGCTCAGGATCGCCCAGGCGCGCGCCGCGCTGTTATCGGCGGCGTCCCATTTCTGCTGGCGTATCTGCGCGGTGGCGAGCGCCAGCAGGATCCGCGGCATCTGCCTCTTGGCCGCAGCGGCATGCCGCGGTTCGATCAGGACCCGGTTGAAGAGCTCCTCCGCCTCCGCCGCGCGGCCGGCCCTCAACAGCCTCTCCGCATCCCGGCACACCGGGTTGGATGCATCGAACCAGACCTCCGCCGAGTCCCCTCCTGCCAGGCCGAGCGCGCTTGCAATCTCCTTGAGCCGTTCCAGTGGGTTCATGGCCTTCTCCCTTCCATCGGCAGGCGGCGAGCCAGCCATTAGAAGCGGGTTGCCGCCCGGATCCTGTCAGGTGTGTTCGGGGGCGTTATCAAGGTTTTCCCTGATCCTGCCGATAGAGGAGCGAAAAGGAGTCCGGCGTTCGGATGCGCACCTGTGCCTATTGCGGCCGGCGGCTGCTCTGGCTCCACCGCGTGGTGGACGGATACCGCTACTGCTGCCGTGAGCATGCCCGGCTGCATGCGAAAGCGAGGCAAGAAGCGGCACGCAGGCTCGAGGAGGGCTGCGCGGCCGGAGAGCAGCCCCCGGCAGGACCACCCGCCGTATGCCCGGATGACACGGGCCGGCCGTTCGAATCCAGAACCGCTCCGCCGCAAGACTGCGCCGTAGAGGCGCAGCTCGGCCGGTTTTCAGACAGGCTGGTACGGCTCGATGCGCTTCCGGTGAATTTCGAGCCGGCCCGCAGCGGCGAGATCGAAGCAGCACCGGAGGAGCCGGGCGCCGGCGATCCGGTGATCCGGGTCATCGTGTTCCCTGGCCTTGAGCCGGCATTCCCCGCCCCGCACGCCGGTCCAGTGCCTCTAGTGCTGGCGCCCGTGGAGGAGAGGCAGCAGGCCGCACCCGCCATCCGCCCTCTCCGTCCGAGGAGAACAATCCTGGCGCCGGCACACCGCACCGCTCCGCCCAGGGCGGGTTTCCGGCAGAACGGCGCGGTTGTCGCCGCCTCGTGGTTGACGCCTCTGGGCGAATTGTTCCAGCGCGAGTCCGGAGGAGAGGTTCGCCCCCCTGTTGTGTTCCCCTCTCAGGAGCCCAATTCCGTGCTGGTCTTTTCATTCCTGGAAAGCACTCCCTCCGGAGCGCTGTCCCAGGCGGCAGCGCGGCGGCTGCTGAACCGGCGCGCCCGCCTCTCACGCGGCATCCTCATGGAGATACCGCCGACACCAGTAGAATGGAGTTCCGCTGACCTGCTCTCTGGCGCACATCGTGCGCCCGGCATCCGGAGCCGCTGGCAGCCGCCTGCCGTGCTCCGCCGCCCGCGGCCCGCGGGCCTGGGGCCGCGCCTGGGTGTCCGGACAAGCGCCCCGGTCTCCCTGGCGCCGCTGGATGAGCATGCGGCTCCCGTACAGCCGTTCCGGATGCACAGGATGCCCTTGCGCACGCTCCACCTGCGCCCGGCCGGGGCCGCAACGGCCTTCCCGCCCCGCGAACCGGCCGCGTTGAACCGGCTGCTGTTCCTGAAGGCCCTGCATGTGCCCAGGGCCGCCTCGATGCCCTATCATCCCGCCTACAGGCTGCTTCCTCCGCCCGCGGCATTCGCCGAGCCGGCGCAACCGCGGGGAAATCAGGCCACCTGCGCCGCCAACCGGCGCCCGGGAGAGTAAACCGATGACACCTTTGCCCGCTGACTCCTGGCTCTGGATCGTCGACGACGAACTGGCAAGGACCCTGTTCGCCGCCGCGCCATCCCACTCTGGTCTGGCCGCTCGCGCCGCAGCGGAACCAGCCATGGTGGAGGCGGTCCGCCACTGGCTCCGCTCCCAGCCCTCCGCCGCATTGACCGCGCTGGAACCCGCTCTTGCGCACGACAACGCGGACGCCCTGTTGCTGGGAGCGCAATTGTGTTTCGAAACGGGCGACCTGGCGCGCGCTGCGTATCTCTATCACCGCCTGAGCCAGTGCCAGCCCGACCATCCGTATGCGGCGTTCAACGAAGGGCTCTGCCATCTCCGCCTCCGCCAGTGGCTGCCCGCGGCCGATGCGCTCCAGCGCGCTGTCGTGCTTACGCCATCTCATGCCGAAGCATGGCACTTGCTGGGAACTTCGCTCCTGCACCTCGAGCGGCTCGCCGAGGCGGCTTCCGCATTCGGGCACTGCCTGAGCCTTCGGCCCGGCTATGTTCCCGCCGTGTTCGGGAAGGCGGCAGCCTTTCAGATGCAGGGCAAGGCTTCCGAAGCTCTGGCGCTCTATCTCCAGTTGCTGGAGGCCGCGCCCGAGCGCGAAGAGACGCTGCTCAACGCCCTGTCGGCTGCGGTCGAGTCGGCCGAATGGGAGCATGTCAGACGGCTGGCGATGCGCGTCTCGGCTCTCTCTCCGGGCTCGCTGCCTGCCAGGGAAGCGCTCGCCCACGCGGACTTCGCCGCAGGGCGATACGAGGAGGCGCTGGCCGCTTTTCGCGAACTGGCTGCCGCTGCGCCGGCCTTCCTCGAGCCGTGGTATCACGTGGGGGCCTGCCTGTTCCGGTTGGGACGCTACACGGAGGCGGCGGACGCGTTTCTGTCGGCTTTGCAGGCGGATGGCCGGCACACCGGATCCCGGCTGGCGATGGCGGAGTCGCTTCGCATGGCTGGAAAGGCGGAGCAGGCCAAGGCGATCCTGGAAGCGCTGGCCGACTCGCCTCAGGCCGTCCCGGCGGCCGTGGTCCGGCTTGGCTTGATCCAGGCCGAGACCGGAAACATGGCGGAGGCCCGCCGGTCCCTCGACAAAGCCCTGGAGATGGGCGCCTCCACGAATGACCCGGAAATCGCCGAGCTCCGCTCCGCCGTGGCCGCGCTGCTCCAGCAGCAGGGCGACTACGAGGCTGCCGCGGATCTCTACCGCCTCGCTCTTTCCGTGCGCTCTGAAGATCCGGTGCTGCTGTTCAACTACGGCAGCACTCTCGCGTCGCTCGAGCGCATGGAAGAAGCGCAGGCGGCCTGGAAGGAGGCCCTTCAACTCGACCCGGGCCTCGCGCCGGCTCTCATCGAGGCGCTCGAACCCCAGCCCGTGCGCAACCACGCCAACGGCCACGCCAACGGCGGCGCCCTCTGAACGCTCACTTTGCCCGCAGCCGCGCCACCGTCTCGATGTGGTACGTCTGCGGGAACAGGTCGATCAGCGCGAGCCCTTCCAGTTCATAGTCCGCCGCGCACAGCGCCGCCAGATCGCGCGCCAGCGTCGCCGGATCGCAGCTCACGATGTGCAGCCGGGGCGGCCGCAGCCGCAGAAGCTGCTGCACCACGCGCCTGCCCAGCCCGGCGCGGGGCGGGTCGGCCAGAACAAAATCCGGCCGTTTTGTCAGGTTCTCCAGATATTGCTCCGCCTGCATGCGCCGCGCCTCAGCCGCCACGCCTGCGGCGGCGAGATTGAACTCGAGGTCGCGCGCGGCGCTGCCGTCGCTCTCCACCCCTGTCACCTTCCTCATCCGCCGCGCCAGCGGAACGGTGAACAGCCCCACGCCCGCGTACAGGTCCAGCCCCTCTTCGCCCTGCGCTCCTTCCAGCGCGCACTCCACCAGCGGTTCGATGAGAAAGCGGTTCACCTGGAAGAACGACTTGTGGCTCACCCGGAACCGTGCGCCGCAGGCTTCGTAGATGAGCTCGCCGTCCGCCGCGCCAGGTATCCGCTCGCCCAGCCACGCGAAGAATCCCCGCGCCACCCCGCGCCCCTGTTCGGTCTCGAGCACGTTCACCATCGTCTGCTCGCCGTTGGTGAACAGCTCCACCTGTTTCAGGAACCGCGGGAACCGCCGGTCCCGCCGCGCCGCGCGCAGCGCCTTCAACGCCGCGTTGACCGCCGGCGCCGAGATGGGGCACTCCTCGACGTCCACGACCTTGTCCGAACCCGCCATTTTGTAGCCCAGCGTGTGATTGCCGAAATGAAACTGGCTGCGGTTGCGGTAGCCCCAGGGCTCGCCCCGCACCACGCCGATCTCCTCCGGCGCGTTCAGCTTCCCCACACGGCCGAGCACTTCGCGCAGGATGGCCACCTTGGCTTCGATCTGAAATTCGTACGGCGCCATCTGGTAGTGGCAGCCGCCGCAGCGGCCGAAGACCGCGCACGCCGGCTCGATCCGCCCGGGGTTCCGTTCGACGATCTCCGCCGCCCGCGCCTCGACCACTCCCGCGCGGCGCCGCATGGCGCCGAGCTTCATCACCTCGCCGGGCAAGACGAACGGCGCCAGCACTACGCCTTCCTCCGTGCGCGCCAGCCCCGCGCCCCCGTACACCCACTTCTCGATTTTTACTTGGTCCATGCCCGTCCTTTACGATAATAGGAGCCCTTCGTTTTCACTTCAGCATGAAACCAAGAGTTCTGTCCGGCATCCAGCCGACCGGAAATCTCCACATCGGCAACTATCTCGGCGCCTTGAAGAACTGGGTCCGCCTCCAGCACGACTACGAGTGCGTGTTCTGCATCGTCGACCTGCACGCCATCACGGTGTACCAGGAGCCGGCCGAGCTGCGCTCGAAGATCGAGCAGACGGCGGCGCTGTTTCTCGCCGCCGGCATCGACCCGGCGATCAGCTCCATCGTGATCCAGTCCAGCGTGCCCGCCCACGCCGAGCTGTGCTGGCTGCTCACCTGCGTGACCCCGCTCGGCTGGCTCGAACGGATGACGCAGTTCAAGGACAAGGCGGCGAAGCAGGAATCCGTCGGCGACGGGCTGCTCCAGTACCCGGTGTTGATGGCCGCCGACATCCTGCTCTACCAGGCCAACGTCGTGCCCGTCGGTGAGGACCAGACGCAACATCTCGAGCTCACCCGCGACATCGCCCAGCGCTTCAACGCACTCTATGGCGAGACGTTCGTGATGCCGGAGACGCGCCTTCCTTCGGTGGGCGCGCGGATCATGGGACTCGACGATCCGACGAAGAAAATGAGCAAGTCCGAGACGAACGCCTACCACGCCGTGGGCCTGCTCGATCCGCCGGCGCTGATCCGGAAGAAGATCATGCGCGCCACCACCGATTCGCTGCCCGGCGTCGACTTCGACAATCTCGGCCCCGGCGTGGCCAATCTGCTGACCATCCACCAGGCGTTCACCGGCTGGACGGACGAACAGATGAGGGCGCACTTCGCCGGCATGCGCTACGGGGATCTGAAAAAGACCGTCGCCGAAGCCGTTGTCGCAGGTCTCGAACCCATCCAGCAGCGCTACCGTGAAATCACGGAAGAGCCGGGCTATCTGAAACGCATTCTGCGCGAGTCCGCCGAGCGCGTCTCGCCCGTTGCCAACTCGACGGTCCGCCTCGTCAAAGAGCGCATGGGCATCTACACGGACTAGCCGCGCATGGAAGCCGCGGTCGCACCGTCGTTCTCCTTCGCCGCTTACCTGCGCCTGCTCGGCGAAAACCGCGACTTCCGCCTGCTGTGGTCGGCCCAGGTGGTCAGCGAACTGGGCGACTGGCTCTACGCCGTGGCCGTGTATTCGCTGCTGCTGCAACTCACCGGCAGGGCGGAAAGCGTCGGCATCGCCGTCGTGCTGCAACTGCTGCCGCAGGTGCTGGTGGCGCCTACCGCCGGCGTGCTCAACGACCGGCTGAACCGCCGCGCCCTCATGATCGCCGCCGACATCGCGCGCCTCTTCATCGTGCTCGGCATGATGCTGGTGACCACGGCGGAGATGGTGTGGCTGGTCTGGGTGCTGCTGTTCACGGAAACCGTGATGTGGGCGCTGTTCGAGCCCGGACGCACCGCGCTCATCCCGAACATCGTCAGGTCGAAGGACAAGCTGCTGGTGGCCAACGCCCTGTCGTCCTCCACCTGGGCGATCAATCTGGCGCTGGGCAGCGGCCTCGGGGGCCTGGTGCTGTGGAAGTTCGGCCGCACGTCGGTATTCTTGATCAACGCCGCCTCCTTCGGCGTCTCCGCCCTGCTGCTGGCGGCCATGCGCGTGCGCGAGACGCACGCCGACAACCTGCCGCCTTTCCGGTTGCGCGACCTGTTCGACTTCAAACCCATCTGGGACGGCGTCCAGTATGTGCGCGGCCATGCCGGACGTCTGTCTACGCTGCTCGTGAAAGCGGGCATGGGCCTCACGGGTGCGCACTGGGTGCTGCTGCCGGTGTTCGGCGAACGCATCTTTCCCATCGAGGGCAGCGGCGCGCTCAGCATGAGCCTGCTGTTCAGCGCGCGCGGACTGGGCGCCTTCATCGGGTCGTTCGCTTCGGGCTACTGGGCGAAAAACGACGAAGACAAGATGCGCTCCGGGATCACGTTCGCTTTTCTGATCAACGCCGCTGCCTACGCTGCGCTGGGCTTTGCGCCCACGCTGTGGCTGGCCTGCGTCTATGTCGCCATCGGGCATGCCGGAGGATCCATGGCGTGGGTCTTCTCGACCACGCTGCTGCACAAGATGACCGATGACGAATTCCGCGGGCGCGTGTTTTCGGCCGATTTCGCCGGCCTGTTTCTCACGATGAGCGCCGTCAGCTTCGCCGCCGGAGAGCTGGTAGACATGGGGGCGCCCGTGCGCCTGCTGACCGCGGTCTCCGGGTCGTTAGGCCTGTTGCCTGCAATCCTGTGGGCAGCGGCGCAACGGCGGGCGCGCGGGGCGGCTGGAGACTCGCGCTAAGCAGGCGCCGTTCCTTCGCGGACCACGGCGATCCGGCTGAAGCCCTCCTCTTCCCGCGGCGGCTCCAGGCGCGCCGCCATGCGGTCCATCGCCTCTTCCGGCACCACGCGCTCCCGCAACCGGTTCCGCCGCCTGCATTCTTCCAGCGGGACGTCCATGTAGACAGCCTCGATCTCGCAACCGAGCAGTTCCGCCAGCCGGATCCACGCCCGCCGCTCCCGCCGCGTGATCGACGTGGCGTCGATCCAGGTCTCCTCCGCTCCCGCCGCCGCGCGCATCCTCACCAGCTCGCGCATCAGACGGAACACGAGACGGTTGACGTTCTGGTTGGCTTCATCGCCGGTGAGCAGCGCCCGCATGCGGTCGCTCGAAATCGCCCGGATGCCCTGCTTCTCCAGCCAGGTCGTCTTGCCCGAACCCGGCAAGCCCACCATCAACACCAGCTTCATTCTGTTCCAGTATCCACGCTTGGCCCGGCGGCCGGAAGTGCGATAGATTCCTCGCATGAGCGTCTTCAGCCGCCGCGCCTTCCTTGCCTCGCCCGCGCTCGCTCTCGCACAGCAGCGCCCGGCGCCGTCCGAGAAGAAGCGGCTTCAATCGCGCATCCCCGCCGATCTCCTGCGGCGCTCCATCCGCGTCCGCGCGGAGTGGCGCCCCTGGCCCGCCGCCGGTGAACGCGACGGGTGGCAATCGCTACCGCTGGAGCTGAAGACCTCCGTTGTCACAGCGGCTGAGGAACAGCTCGGCCAGCCGTGGCCCTCGCTGCCCGCCAGCCTCTTTCTCGACTACGCGCGCCATGGAGTCCGCTCCAACTACGAGAGAGTGCGCCGCGCGCGCCGCGACCGGCTCACGCTGGCGGCGCTGGCGGAATGCATCGACGGACGCGGACGGTTCCTCGACGAGGTGCTCGATGGGGTCTGGCTCACCTGCGAGGAGTCGTTCTGGGGCGTGCCGGCACACGTCGGCGCGCAGAATGCGGGCAACACCCTTCCTGACATCAGCGAACCCATCGTCGATCTGTTCGCCGCCGAGACGTCCGCCACACTGGCCTGGATCGACTACCTGCTCGGGCCGCAGCTCGACCGAACTTCAAAGCTCGTCCGGCCGCGCATCCACGGCGAGATCCGGCGCCGGATTCTCGATCCGTGCCTCCAGCGGGACGACTTCTGGTGGCTCGGCTTCTCGGGCACGCGCGCCGTCAACAACTGGAACCCCTGGATCAATTCCAACTGGCTCAGCTCCGTGCTGCTGATCGAAACGGACGCGGAGCGCCGCGCCGCCGCGCTGGCCAGGATCGTCCGCTCGCTCGATGCGTTTCTCGACGTCTACCACGACGACGGCGGCTGCGACGAAGGGCCGGGTTACTGGAGCCGCGCGGGCGCATCGCTGTTCGACGCGCTGGAGCTGCTGCGGTCGGCTTCGGGCGGGGCCGTGGACGTCTACGACATGCCGCTGATCCGCGAAATGGGCGCCTACATCTACCGCGCCCACATCGCCGGGCCCTGGTATCTCAACTTCGCCGACGCTTCCGCCAAGGTGCGCCCCGACCCTGTGCTCGTCTGGCGCTACGGGCAGCGAGTGCGCGATGAACGGATGCAGGCGTTCGGCGCGTGGCTGGCCTCGCTCGAACCGGAGCCGCGGCGGCTCGCCGTGCACGAATCGATGTGGCGCTCCCTGCAGGCGCTCTTCCACTACGAAGGCATCAGAACCGCGTCGCGCTCCGCCCGCCCGCCGCTCGTCGCTGACGTGAATCTGCCCGGCACGCAAGTCTTTGCCGCGCGCATCCAGGAGGGTTCGGACCGCGGCTTCTACGCCGCCGCGCAGGGCGGACACAACGCTGAAAGCCACAACCACAACGACGTCGGCAACTTCGTCGTCTTCTGCGATGGCGAGCCCGTCCTGATCGACATCGGAGTGGAGACCTATTCGGCCAGGACTTTCTCCCCGCAGCGCTATGACATCTGGACCATGCAGTCGGCCTGGCACAACTGCCCGACGATCAACGGCCAGATGCAGCGGGCCGGACGGCAGTTCGAAGCCCGCAACTTCCGCGCCCAGCCCGGCAGCGTTTCTCTTGAGATCCAGGCGGCCTACCCGCCGGAAGCCGGCTGCACCCGGTGGCTCCGCGGTCTCACGCTCGACCGGAAAGCGAACCGTGTCCTGCTGCGCGACGAGTTCGAACTCGGGCGCCGCGAAGCGGTTGAGTGGAATTTCATCACGAACCGCGCGCCCAGGGTTGAAGGCGCGGGCCGCGTGGTTCTCGACTCGCGCTACGCGTTGTCCTTCGATCCCGCGTTGCAGGCGCAGATCGACGAGCACAGCTCGGAAGACGCGCGTCTCCGCCCCATCTGGGGGCCGGTGGTGCGCCGCATCCGCATCCGCCTGCAAGCGCCGCCCGCCCGCGGGACGTATACTTTCACCATCGCCCTTGCATGATCACCACGGAAGCTGAACTGGAAAGCGTGCTCTCCGCGCCATCGGCGGCGGACATAGACGCACTGGGCCCGCTGGAAGGACCGCTGCTGATTCTCGGCGCCGCGGGCAAGATGGGGCCGTCGCTCGCGCACCGCGCGCGGCGCGCCCTGGATGCGGCGGGCAACAGCGCCGCCGTGATCGCCGTCAGCCGCTTCTCCGACCCCGCGGTCCGCGAGCGGCTGCAAAGCTGGAACATCCAGACGATCGAATGCGACCTGCTGGAACCGGGCGCGCTCGACAGGCTCCCCGATGCGCCAAACGTCATCTTCATGGCGGCGCGCAAGTTCGGCTCCACCGGCAATCCATCGCTCACCTGGGCCATCAATACATATCTGCCCGGCCTTGTTGCGCACCGCTGGCGCGAGTCCCGAATCGCCGCTTTCTCATCAGGCAACGTCTATCCGCTCGTGCCCGTTTCGAGCGGCGGCGCCACCGAGCAGACGCCGCCCGATCCCATTGGTGAATACGCGCAATCCGTGCTCGGGCGGGAACGGATGTTCGACTACGTCTCGCGCACTTACGGCACGCCGGTCTCGTTGCTCCGGCTCAACTACGCCGTCGAGCTGCGCTACGGCGTGCTGGTCGACATCGCCCTCAAGGTGCGCGACGGCCAGCCCGTCGATCTGAACATGGGCCACGTCAACGTCATCTGGCAGGGAGACGCCAACTCGGTCGCTCTCCGCGCCCTGCACCGCGCCGAGTCTCCGCCTTTCATCCTGAACCTCACGGGACCGGAGACCCTGCGCGTCCGCGACATCGCCCGCGAGTTCGGCAGGCGGTTCGGCGTCGAACCCCGCTTCGTGGGCGCCGAGCACCCCACTGCGTTGCTGAACAACGCGAGCCTCTGCCACCGCCTGTTCGGAATGCCGTCGCTGAAGGCGCACGACCTGATCGACCTGGTCGCCGCCTGGATCCGCAGCGGCGGCTCCACGCACGGCAAGCCGACACATTTTGAAATGCGCGAAGGAAAGTTCTGACCCATGTCCTGGCTCGACCGTTTGAGGCAGGGGCTCGTCATCCCTGCGCACCCTCTCTGCCTGACGGCGGAACGGAAGTTCGACGAGGCGCGGCAGCGCGCGCTGACGCGGTACTACCTGGAGTCAGGCGCGGGAGGGCTGGCCGTGGGCGTGCATACAACGCAATTCGCCATCCGCGCGCCGGAACACGGTCTGCTGGAGCCTGTGCTGCGCGCGGCTGCGGAAGAGGCGCACGGGACTGACGCCGTGCTGGTAGCCGGCATCTGCGGCTCTGCAAAGCAGGCGCTGCGCGAGGCGGAACTCGCCCGCTCGCTGGGATATCACTGCGGGCTGGTTTCGCTTGCCGCACTGAAGCTGGCGGGCATCGACGAACTGGCGGCGCACATTGCGGAGATCGGCCGCGTGCTGCCCGTCTTCGGCTTCTACCTGCAACCCGCAGTCGGCGGGCGTGTGCTGCCGTATGCTTTCTGGCGGCGCGTGGCGGAGATGGAGTGCCTGGTCGCCATCAAGATCGCACCGTTCAACCGCTATCAGACTCTCGATGTGGTGCGCGCGGTGGCTGAATCGAGCCGCGCCGGCGACATCGCTCTCTACACCGGCAACGACGACAACATCGTCGCCGACCTGCTGACGCCGTTCCAGTTCGGGGGCAGGACGGTGCGCATCCGCGGCGGACTGCTCGGCCAGTGGGCGGTGGGCACGAAGAGCGCCGTCTCGCTGCTGAGGCGCGTGCACGAGGGGCAGAACCCGGCGCTGCTGCTCTCGCTGGGCGCGCAGCTCACTGACCTGAACGCGGCGCTGTTCGACGCCGCGAACGCATTCCACGGCTGCATCGCGGGCATCCACGAGGTGCTGGTGCGGCAGGGCCGCATGGCCACGCGCGCCTGCCTGGATCCGGATGAGGATCTCTCGCCGGGGCAACTGGAAGAGATCGACCGCGTGATGGCGGCGTACCCGCACCTGCTGGAGTGAACCGCTGTTGCGTCGGGAGCAGGCGGGCTGGCCGAGGGTCTGATAGCATCATCCTGAAACCAGTTGTCCAGGCGTTCCGAAGCGATGCCACCGCAACAAAGAAGCATCACAGCGTACAGGCGCTTGGAGAATTATTTTTCCTTTTTTTTGAAGAGCTTGCAACTTGTCCTGCTTGACCGTGTCTGCGATTTGGTATCAAATGATACCAGGGAGGGCGGCCGGTGAGCCGATCTCCCAAGAAGCACCAGGATGCGGATTCCACGCGGCTGGCTTTGCGGCACTTTCGTGAGGCAGCCCAAGCAGGCCGCATCCAGATCCATCCTCGGGTGCATGATCGTGCCCGCGAACTGGATCTATCCATGGGGAATATCGCTGCAGCGGTCCGCGCGGCAGCGGGAGAAATCGCGCTTGCCGACAAAGAGCCGGTCTTTGATCCGTGGGATCCTCCCGGGCATGCGTTTGTATGGGAGTCCGCATACTTTGGGCGGAGGGTCTACCTGAAGTTCCGGCTGGAAGGGCGGCGACCTACGGTGGTGGTCTACTCCCTCCATCCGCCTGACTACTAAGAGAGAGCTGCGCCATGAAATGTGTGGAATGCGGGAAGGGCCGCATGCAACGGAAATTGACCAGGGTGCCACATGACATCCGTGGCATCCGGTTTGAGGTCGAGGACAGAGTGAATGTGTGCAGCCACTGCGGGTTCATAACGATCCCGCTGGATCAGGCCGATGAGCATGGCCGACTGACGGATCAGATCTACCGGCGGCTGGCGGGCATCCTGACGACAGAAGAGATCAGGGAGGCGCGTCGCCGCCTGCGGATGAACCAGAGGGAGTTCGCTGAGTACCTCGGTGTGGGCGAAGCCAGCGTGAAGCGGTGGGAGACGGGCGTCCTTCCCGACAAGAGCAGCAGCGACCTGATCCGGCTGAAGACTGATCCGGAAGCCGCCCGTGCGAACTACGATGCGCTCCGCAGCCGTCTGGGGCTACGGCAACCCGAGAAATTGACGATCGTCCTCGATAGCGGAGCGCTCACACAGCAGCAGGGGTTTTCATGGCAGAGTGTATCCGCTTACCTTGGGCCCGGGGCTCTGCCGCGTCGAATTCAATGACGGATACGAATCCTTTCCTCCTGAAGCAGCCTGAGTCGGAACTGAAGCTTGTGGCGGAATTCCAGCAGCACTCGGTTCTCGACTCGATTCGCCTTAAAGAATTTCATGCCCGGTCGGGGGATCTGCCCGAAAAGGCCAGCGGAGCGCTGCGGCTCGACCTGCAGCACGAGACGCGCAGCAGCGAGATCAAGGTGAACACTGCCCGTTTCGATGTGGCCCTGAAGATGAGCGCCACGCTGACTGGCGAAGCTGAGCTGACGCTCTTCGAATTGGATTGTTGCCTTGAGGCCATCTACGCCTTAGCCCCAAATTTCGAACCTTCAGAGGAGCAACTCGCGTCGTTTCGCAAGGGTAACGTCCTGTTCCACTGCTGGCCTTATCTGCGAGAGCTGGTGCACAACACAGCCTGGCGCATGGGACTGATGCTGCCGCCCTTGCCGCTGTTGCGCGTGATGCCCGAAGCTCCACAAAAATCGGCTGGGCCCGCCAGTAAGGGCAGGAGGAAGGCGCGTCTTTCCACAAAGCGCGAGGCGTGAGTGCGGGGCAATTTCCCGTTCACACCTCCGGCACGGGCTGGCTCATCAGCCACTCGTGCACGCCATCGGCCGCCTTGCGGCCCTCGGCGATGGCCCACACCACCAGAGACTGGCCGCGGCGCGCGTCGCCCGCCGCGAACACGCCGGGCACGGAGGTCATGAAATTCTCGTCCGCCTTCACGTTGCCCCGCGCGTCCAGCTCGACGCCCAACTGCTCCAGCAGCCCGTTCTTCACCGGACCCGTGAAGCCCATCGCCAGCAGCACCAGTTCGGCTTCGTAGACCTCTTCCGTCCCAGGTAGCGGCTCGAATTTCGGCGGCGGACCCACGCGAGTCGTGCGCAAAGCGCGCACGCGGCCGTTTTCGTCGCCCAAGAACTCGAGCGTCGAGATGCTCCAGATCCGCTCGCCGCCTTCTTCGTGCGAGGTCTCGCTGCGAAGCTGATAAGGCCAGAGCGGCCACGGCGTCTGCGGGCTGCGCTCGTTCGGGGGCATGGGCATGATCTCGAACTGCCGGATGGACTTCGCCCCGTGCCGGATCGACGTGCCCAGGCAGTCGGCGCCCGTATCGCCGCCGCCGATGATGATCACGTTCTTGCCCGCCGCCGAAATCCACTCCGATTCCGGGACCGCGTCGCCCGCGTTGCGCCGGTTGTTCAGCGGCAGGAACTCCATGGCGAAATGAATGCCCTTCAGGTCGCGGCCCGGCACGCGCAGATCGCGCGGCTGTTCGGCGCCCCCCGCCAGCACGATTGCATGGAACTGCCGCCGCAGCTCTTCCACCGTCACATCCACGCCCACATGGCACCGCGTGCGGAACGTGACGCCCTCCGCCTCCATCTGCGCGATGCGGCGGTCGATGTGGTGCTTCTCCATCTTGAAGTCGGGGATGCCGTAGCGCAGCAGCCCGCCGATGCGGTCCGCCTTCTCGAACACGGTGACGAGGTGGCCCTTGCGCGCCAGTTGCTGGGCGGCGGCGAGCCCCGCCGGCCCCGATCCGATCACCGCCACCCGCTTGCCGGTGCGCTCAAGCGGCGGCTCGGGCTGGATCCAGCCTTCCGCCCAACCGCGGTCGACGATGGCGCGCTCGATCGACTTGATCGACACGGGCGGCTCGTTGATGCCCAGCACGCACGAGGCTTCGCACGGCGCGGGGCAGATGCGCGAGGTGAACTCGGGAAAGTTGTTCGTCGCGTGCAGCTCGCGAAGCGCCTCCCGCCAGCGCCCCCTGTAGACGAGATCGTTCCAGTCGGGGATCAGGTTCGTCAGCGGGCATCCCGTGTGGCAGAAAGGCACGCCGCAGTCCATGCACCGCGCCCCCTGCTTGCGGGCGCGGTCTTCCGGCAGCGGCACATAGACCTCAAACCAGTCCCGGACGCGCTCTTCGACCGGGCGCCGCCCGAACGTTTCCCTCTGAAATTCCATGAAGCCCGTCGGCTTACCCACGAGAGACCTCCCGGAAAATGAACTTCGCAAGATCGTCGCTCACCGCAGCACCGCCTCCTGGTGCGTCTCCGGGCGCGTCAGCGTGATGCGCGGAGTTTCCGAGGCGCGCGGCACGCCCAGTACGCGCTTGTATTCGTGCGGGAAGACCTTCACAAAATGCGGCAGCATGGCGTACCAGTTCTGCAAGATCCACGCGGCGCGCGGGCTGCGCGTTTCCTTCAGGTGCTGCTCCACCAGCGAGCGGACCAGATCGACATCCTTCGGATCGATCATCGGATCCAGATCCACGCCCGCGCGGTTGCAGAGCACTCGCTGGAAGTCGCCCGTCTCGTCGAGCACGAAGGCGATGCCGCCGCTCATGCCGGCGGCGAAGTTCTTGCCCGTGCGCCCGAGCACCACCACCAGCCCCTTGGTCATGTATTCGCAGCCGTGGTCGCCCACGCCTTCCACCACGGCGGTGGCGCCCGAGTTGCGAACTGCGAAGCGCTCTCCCGCCATGCCGTTGACGAACAGCGTGCCGCTGGTGGCGCCGTAGAGCACAACGTTGCCCACGATGATGTTGTCCTCGGGCACAAAGGTCGAGCCGCGCGGCGGGAACACCACGATCCTGCCGCCCGACAGCCCCTTGCCCACATAGTCGTTGGCATCGCCCTCCAGCACCAGCGTCACGCCTCTGGCGAGAAACGCGCCGAACGACTGCCCCGCGCTGCCGGTAAAGCGCAGCCGGATCGTGTCGTCGGGCAGTCCCTGCGAACCGTACCGCCGCGCGATCTCGCCCGACAGCATCGCGCCCACGGTGCGGTGGACGTTCTTGATGGGGAAGTGGAATTCCACCGGCTGTCGGTTCTCGATCGCCGGACGGACCTGGTCGAGGATCCTGTGGTCGAGCGCCTGCTCCAGCCCGTGGTCCTGGGGGATCAGGCAGCGCCTCGCCACGCGCGACGGCGCGGGCGGACTGTAGAGGATCTGCGACAGGTCGATGCCGCGCGCCTTCCAGTGATCGATGGCGGGCTTCATCTCCAGCCTGTCGACGCGCCCCACCATTTCATCCACCGTGCGGAAGCCGAGCTTCGCCATGATCTGCCGCAGCTCTTCGGCCACGAAGAAGAAGTAGCGGATCACATCCTCCGGCTTGCCGTGGAACTTCTTGCGCAATTCGGGGTCCTGAGTGGCGATGCCCACCGGGCAGGTGTTCAGGTGGCACTTGCGCATCATGATGCAGCCCATCGCGATCAACGGCATCGTCGAGAAGCCGAACTCTTCCGCGCCCAGCAGCGCGGCGATAGCCACGTCGCGCCCCGTCTGAAGCTTGCCATCGGTCTGCACGCGGATGCGCGAGCGCAGGTCGTTCATCACCAGCACCTGCTGCGTTTCCGCCAGCCCCAGCTCCCACGGCGTGCCCGCGTGCTTGATGGAGGTCAGCGGCGACGCGCCCGTGCCGCCGGAATCGCCCGAGATCAGCACCATGTCGGCGTGCGCCTTGGCCACGCCCGCCGCCACCGTGCCCACGCCCACCTCGCTCACCAGCTTCACGGAGATGCGCGCCCGGGGGTTGACGTTCTTCAGGTCGTAGATCAGTTGCGCCAGATCTTCGATCGAGTAGATGTCGTGGTGCGGCGGCGGCGAGATCAGCCCCACGCCGGGGGTCGAGTGCCGCACGCGCGCGATCACTTCATCCACCTTGTGCCCGGGCAATTGCCCGCCCTCGCCGGGCTTGGCGCCCTGGGCGATCTTGATCTGGATCTCGTCGGCGTTGACCAGATAGGTCGCCGTCACGCCGAAGCGCCCGCTGGCCACCTGCTTGATGGCGGAGCGCAGGCTGTCGCCGTTAGGCAGCGGCAGATAGCGCGCTTCGTCCTCGCCGCCCTCGCCGGTGTTGGACTTGGCGCCGATGCGGTTCATGGCGATCGCCAGCGTCTCGTGCGCCTCCTTCGAGATCGAGCCGAAGCTCATCGCGCCGGTGGCAAAGCGCTTCACGATCTCGGCGGCAGGCTCCACTTCGCTCAAGTCCAGCGGCTTGTCCGCCCACCGGAACTCCATCAGCCCGCGCAGCGTGCACAGGTGGCGGTTCTGGTTGTTGATGTGTTCGGCGAACTCCCGATAGCTGTCCCAACTGTTGAGCCGGACGGCGTGCTGCACCTTGGCGATCGTGTGCGGGTTCAGCAGGTGATATTCGCCGCGGGCGCGGTAATGATACTGCCCGCCCACGTCCAGCTCCGTTTCGGATTCAGTCACCGGCGCGAAGGCGAAGGCGTGCTTGCGGCGCACTTCTTCGGCGATCACATCCATGCCGATGCCCTCGATGCGCGAGGGCGTACCTGTGAAGTACTTCTCCACCAGGGCGCTGCTCAACCCGATGGCCTCGAAGATCTGCGCGCCGCGGTAGGACTGGAGCGTGGAAATGCCCATCTTCGAGAAGACCTTCAGCAGCCCCTTCTTGACGGAATTTTTGTAGTTGCGCAGCGCCTGTTCGAAGGTGAGCCCTTCGGGCAGCAGCCCGCGCTGGGCCAGGTTTTCCAGCGTCTCGATGGCCAGATACGGGTTCACCGCCGAGGCGCCGTAACCGATCAGCAGACAGAAGTGCATCACTTCGCGCGGCTCGCCGGATTCGATGATCAGGCAGACCTGCGTGCGCGTGCCCTCCCGCACCAGATGGTTGTGCACGGCCGAAAGAGCCAGCAGGGATGGGATCGGCGCCAGCTCCTCGTCGATGCCGCGGTCGGACAGGATCAGCACGGTGTAGCCCTGCTTGATGGCCAGCGAGGCACGCCGGCACAGCCCGTCGAGGGACCGCTCAAGTTCCTTCGCGCCGCCGTCGACGCGATACAGCATGTGCAGCGTGGTGGCAAGGAAATCGCCCATCGAGACGCGGCGCAGTTTTTCCAGGTCGCGGTTGGTCAGGATCGGATGGTCCAGCTTCAGCGTGTGGGCGTGCTGCGGCGTCTCGTCGAGGATGTTGCGCTCTGTTCCGAGGTATGACGTCAGCGACATGACCAGCTCTTCGCGGATCGGGTCGATCGGCGGGTTGGTCACCTGCGCGAAGAGCTGCTTGAAGTAGTGGAACAGCGGCTGCGGGCGGTCCGACAGGCACGCCAGCGGCGTATCGGTGCCCATTGAGCCGATCGGCTCCTGGCCTTTCTCCGCCATGGGCACCAGAATGCGCGCCAGGTCTTCTTCCGTATAACCGAAACAGCGCTGCCGCAGCAGCACGGTGTCGTGATCGGCCAGATGCACGCGGGGCGGCTCGGGAAGGTCCTCCAGCTTGATCTGCTGCTCTTGGATCCACTTCGCGTACGGCTTGCGGGCCGCCAGCGTGGCTTTGATCTCTTCGTCGGGCACCAGGCGGCCCTGTTCCATGTCCACCAGCAGCATGCGCCCCGGCTGGAGCCGGCCCTTGTAGGCGACCTCCTCCGGCGGGATCTGAAGGACGCCGGTCTCGGAGGCCATGATCAACAGGCCGTCCTTGGTCATCAGGTAGCGCGCCGGACGCAGGCCGTTGCGGTCCAGCGTGGCCCCGATCACGCGCCCATCGCAGAAGGCCACTGCCGCCGGGCCGTCCCACGGCTCCATGAGAGAAGCGTGGTATTCGTAGAAGGCCCGCTTTTCGGGGTTCATCGCCGGATCGGCGTCCCACGCTTCAGGAATCAGCATCGCCATCACATGCGGGAGGGAACGCCCCGAAAGCGTCAACAACTCCACCACCGCATCCAGCGTCGCCGAATCCGACAGCCCGGGCCCGATGACCGGCAGCAGCTTCTTGATGTCCGGACCGAACAGCGGCGATTCGAGAATCGGCTGCCGCGCCGCCATCCATGCCGCATTGCCCCGCACAGTGTTGATCTCGCCGTTGTGGCAAAGGTAGCGGAACGGATGCGCCAGTTGCCAGGTGGGGAAGGTGTTGGTCGAAAACCGCTGGTGCACCATGCAGAACGCGCTCAGGCATTCCGGATCGGCCAGGTCGCCGAAGAAGCGCGCAATCTGCGGCGCCAGCAGCAACCCCTTGTACACGATGGTGCGCGACGACAGCGACGGCACATAGAAGAAAGCCTTGTCGCGCGGGTCCAGCTCGTGGGAAGCCGCCACGTCGCGCTCCACCCGCCGCCGCACCACGTACAGTTTGCGCTCGAACGCGTCCTGATCCATCCCCGCCGGACGCCCCACGAAGATCTGCTCGATATACGGCTGGGACGCGCGCGCCACCCGTCCGATGGCCTCGATGTCCACCGGCATATCGCGCCACCCCAGCAATTGCAGCCCCTCCTCGCGGATGATCCGCTCGAAGATGCCTTCGCAGATGAGCCGGGGGTGAGGCTCGACCGGCAGAAACACGAGCCCCGCGCCGTACGCGCCCCGCGCAGGCAGCGCGAAGCCCAGCCGGCCGCACTCCTTCTGCAGGAATTCGTGCGGGACCTGAATCATCACGCCCGCGCCGTCGCCGGTCTCCGGGTCGCAGCCGCACGCTCCGCGGTGCGTCAGATTCAGCAGAATCTGGATGCCCTTCAGGATGATGTCATGCGAACGCGCGCCCGACGTGTTCACGACAAACCCAATGCCGCAGGCGTCGTGTTCGTGCCTCGGATCGTACAGCCCTTGCGCCGCAGGCAGCGCCGGCGAAGAACGAAAATCAGCGTCTGGATACATGGGTAGTGCCATCGGTCTCGTCCGGGGAGATACTTCAGTATAGAGCCGGCTTGTACATTAGTCAAGTTGAAATGTGCAAGTTGTCTTATCATGGCTGCTTATGTTAGGAATAGTGAAGGCATGGATCTCGAGTGGCTCCAGTTGTTCAAAGACATCGCCCACGCGCGCAGCATCAGCCGCGGCGCCGCGATGAACGGGCTGACGCAGTCGGCCGCCAGCCAGGCGGTGCAGGAGATGGAACGGCGCCTGGGCGTGCAGTTGCTGGACCGCTCCAGCCGCCCGCTGAACGTGCTGCCGGCGGGCCAGTTGCTGTATGACTTCGCGCGCGAGGTGCTGCGCCGCAGGCAGGACCTGATGGCGCAACTGGAGGAGCTGAAATCGGAGCGCAACAACGTGGTGCGCGTGGCCGCGATCTATTCGGTGGGGCTGAGCGAGATGACCCGGCTGGAGGAAGAGTTCCGGCGGCGCATGCCCGGCGTGCGGATCGAAGTCAGCTATCTGCGCCCGGAGAAGGTCTATGAGGCGGTGGCCGAAGACCGCGTGGATCTGGGCCTGGTGAGTTATCCTTCTTCAACGCGCGAAATCACCGCCACGCCGTGGCGCGAGGAGCCCATGGTAGCAGCCTGCAACCCGCGGCACCGCTTTGCGCGCCGCAAGTCGATCCGCGTGGCGGAACTGTCCGGCGAAGCATTCATCGGCTTTGACGAGGATCTGCCGATCAGCCGGGAGATCGAGCGGTTCCTCAGGGATCACGGCGTGCGCGTGCAGGTGCCTCTGCGTTTCGACAACATCCAGAGCATGAAAGAGGCGCTGCGGATCGAGCCCGCCGTTTCCATCCTGCCGCTGCCGATGCTGGCATCCGATGTCGCGGAAGGCCGCCTGGTGGCCATCCGGCTGGAAGAGCCGCTGACCCGCCCGCTGGGCGTCCTGCAACGCCGGAAGAAAGTGCTGACGGCCGCCGCCCGGGCGTTTCTGGATGTGCTGCGGCAGGCCTCCTGAGCGGCGTCCGGAGACACTGCGGGCAGCCGGCGTGAGCGCGGCTGCCCGTCAATCGATCAGGACAGGAACGCTCAGCCCAGGTGCGGCTCAATCATTTTGAGGAGCTCGGCCTTGCCGACAGCGCCCACCCGCTGGTCCACCACCTTGCCGCCACGGAACAGCAGCAGCGTCGGGATGCCGCGGATCATGTAGCGGGCGGCGGTCTGGCTGTTGTAGTCCACGTTGACCTTGCCCACCTTCACGCGGCCGGCGTATTCGCCGGCGATCGCCTCGACGGTCGGGGCGATCATGCGGCAGGGCGCGCACCATTCGGCCCAGAAATCGACAAGCACGGGAAGGTCGCTGTTCAGGACCTCGGCATCAAAATTCGCGTCGGTAAACTCCAGTACGTTTTGACCGGCCATTGGTTTGTTTTTGCTCCACCTATTTCGATGTTTCAGCCATCGCGCGGGATTCAGCCGCGCCCCAGCAGCTTCGCATAGAGCGCCGAATACTGGCGCGCCGACGCATCCCACGAATAGTCTTTAGCCATGCCGCGGCGCATGCGCTCCGTCCAGGCGTCCCGGTTGCGGTAGGCGCCCGCGGCGACGCGCAGCGTGTCGTACAGCGCGCCGACCGAGTACTCGTGAAACTTGAATCCCGTGTCATCCTGAATCGTATCATCCAGGCCGCCGACCGCGCGCACCACCGGGACGGTGCCGTACCGCAGGCTGTAGATCTGGTTCAGCCCGCACGGCTCATACAGGCTCGGCATCAGGAACAGGTCCGCGCCGGCTTCAATGCGGTGCGCCAGCGGATTGTTGTAACCCACCCAGACGCCGATCTGGCCCGGCCTCCAGCGGTGCCACTCTTCGAACAGATGCACGTAGCGCCGCTCGCCGCTGCCCAGGACCACCAGTTGCGCATCCGTCTCTTCGAAGAAGTGCCTGATGCCCGCGATGAGGTCGAACCCCTTCTGCGGCGCAAACCGGCTGACAATGCCGATCAGCGGGCGGTCGAGATTCGACGCGTCCAGTCCGAACTCCTCGAGCAGCGCCTTCTTGCAGATCCGCTTTCCGGACAGATCCCGCGCCGAATAATGAGCGGCCAGGAACGGATCGGTCTCGGGATTCCATTCGTCGTAATCCACCCCGTTCAGGATTCCGGTCAGCGCATCGCTCCGGCTGCGCAGAACGCCGTCGAGCCCGAAACCGCCCTCCGGCGTCTGAATCTCGCGCGCGTAGGTGGGGCTGACCGTGGTGAGCCAATCCGCCGTGACCATGCCGCCCTTGAGGAAATTCACGTCGCCGTAATATTCCAGCTTGTCCGGAGTGAACCAGCCCCAGTTCAGCCCGAGTTCCGGAAACTGCGTGCGGTGGAACCGCCCCTGATAGCCGAGGTTGTGGATCGTGAGGATGGTCCTCGTGTTTTTCAGCAGCGGGTTCGAGTGCTGCTGGTCCATCTTGTAGACGGGCACGAGGGCCGCCTGCCAGTCGTGGCAGTGCAGGATGTCGCAGGGGAACACCGTCTGGGCCGCGCCCAGCGCCGCCAGCGCCAGCACGGCGAAGCGCTTGTGATTATCGAGGTAATCCGTGCCGTGATCGTTGTACAGCCCTTCGCGGTCGAAAAAGTAGGGCGCCTCGACAAAGAAGAAGCGCACGCCGCGGTGCATTTTGGTGCGGAGATCCACGCGGTAGGGCGTTGCGCCGGCGTAGACCACCATGTTGTCGAAGGCGCTCTCGGTCTCATGCCATGGGATGGATCGGTAACGCGGCATGATGACCGCCACTTCCTCGCCCTGCCGCGCCAGGGCCGCCGGCAGAGCCCCCACCACATCGGCCAGACCGCCCGACTTGGCGAACGGCACCGCCTCGGAGGCGACCATCAGGATGCGGCTCATGGTCTTTATGATGTCATGAGGCCGCGCCGGGCCGGCTTCAGCCCGCCGCTTCCGCCGCCTTCGTCCTGATCACGCGCCGCCCTTCGATGCGGTACGCGCCGCTGAGCACAAGGGCGATGGCTTCGGTGTAGATGCGGTGCTCCTCGACAAGGATGCGCGCCGCCAGGGTTTCCGCCGTGTCGTCGTCGAGCACTGGCACCGCCGCCTGCGCGACGATCGGCCCGGTGTCGAGCCCCGCATCGACGAAATGGACCGTGCAGCCCGAGTACTTCACCCCGTAGTCGATGGCCTGCTGCTGGACGTTCAGGCCGGGAAACGCGGGCAGCAGCGAAGGATGGATGTTCAGAATGCGCATCGGATACGCTTCCAGCAGCGGCGCGCCCACGCGCCGCATGAAGCCCGCCAGGCAGATCAGATCCACATGGAGCGGCTCGAGCGCATCGCGCACCATCGCCGCATACGCATCGGAATCGATGCCCTTCGACGGCAGCGAAATCGCGCGGATGCCGTAGGCACGCGCAATCTCCAGCGCGCGCGCCTCCGGGTTGTTCACGACCAGCGCGGCGATCTCCGCTTCCAGCCTGCCGTCTCGGACGTTGCGGGCGATGGCCTCGAAATTCGAGCCGCGCCCTGAAGCCAGCACGGCGATGCGCTTCATCGAAAAACACCTCCTTGCGGCGCAGCGCGGAGCTCAGGCGTAAATCACCCGGCCCTTGCCGCGCGGCTGCCGGATCACCTCGCCGATCAGATAATAGGGCTCGCGCATCCGCTCCAGCAGGCGCGCCGCCCGGGCGATCTTCTTCTGCGGCACGGCGAAGATCATGCCGATGCCGAGATTGAATGTCTGGCGGTAATCCTCGTCCGGGATGGCGCCGATCCGCTTCAGGAACTCGAATACCGGCGGCACCGGCCACGAGCCCCAATCGATGCGCGCCGCCAGGCCCCGGGGCAGCATGCGCGGCGTGTTGCCGGTGATGCCGCCGCCGGTAATGTGCGCCGCACCGCACAGCAGCCCGTGCTTGAGCATCCGCTGGAGCGGCCGCAGGTAGCTGCGGTGCACCTTCATCAGTTCGTCGCCGATCACGGCGTCCAGCTCCGGCACGTAGCTCTTCGGCGTCAGCTTCGCCACCTCGAACACCAGCTTGCGCGCCAGCGAGTAGCCGTTGGTGTGCAGCCCGGTGGAGGGCAGCCCAATGAGCACGTCGCCCGCCTGGATCTTTTCGCCGGTGAGCAGGCGTGCGCGCTCGGCGCAGCCCACGATGAAGCCCGCCAGGTCGTACTCGTCCGGCACGTAGAAGCCGGGCATTTCCGCCGTCTCGCCGCCGATCAGCGCGCAACCGTTCTCTTCGCACGCCTTCGCCAGCCCGGAGACCACCGATGCCGCCACCCGCCAGTCGAGCTTGCCGGTGGCGAAGTAGTCGAGAAAGAAGAGCGGCTCGGCGCCCTGCACGGCGATATCGTTGACGCAGTGATTCACCAGGTCCTGGCCCACGGTGTCGTGGCGCCCCGTCAGGAATGCCAGCTTGAGCTTCGTGCCCACGCCGTCGGCTGAGGAAACCAGCACCGGCCGTCTGTAACCCGACAGCCGGTACATTGCGCCAAAAGAACCGATGCCTGCCAGCACGCCGCGCGTGAAAGTCTTCTTCGCGGCATTCTTGATGAACTCTACGGCCCGGCCGGCTTCGCCGATATTTACGCCGGCGTCAGCGTAACGGATGGATTTTCGAGTTGGCATTGGGGAACCACCAGTTTAGAATACGGGAATTCACCATGAGGAAGAACTCTCTGCCCGCTATTGCGGCCTCGCTGCTGGCGTTTGCGTTTCTGATCACCGCCGCGCTGGCCGAAACCGTCAACTGGACGGCGATCCGCGGGGCGCGGATTGTGCCCGTCAGCGGCCCCGTGATCGAGAAAGGCACGGTGCTGATCCGCAACGGGGTGATTGCCGCCGTGGGGGCGCAGGTCGACGTGCCCGCTTCGGCGTGGATCATCGAGGGCAACGGCCTCACGGTCTATCCGGGGCTCATCGACGCCCTCAGCACGTGGGGCCTGCCGCAACCGGCGCAGGCGCAACCCGGCGCCGGCCGCGGGACACAGCCACTGCAGCAGCCACAGCAGCCGCAACAACAACAGCAGCAGCCTCAACAGCAGCAGACACGCTCCTGGGGCCCGCGCGACCGCCCCGGCACTTTCAGTTGGGTGAAGGCCGCCGATCAGTTGCAGCCCGGCGACGCGCGGCTCGGGCAGGCGCGCAACGCCGGCTTCACTTCCGCCGTCAGCTTCCCGCGCCAGGGCCTTGTCGCCGGCCACGGAGCCATCATCAATCTCGGGGGCAAGACAGCGGGCGACATGGTGGTGGCGCCGGACGCCGGCCTGTACCTGGCGCTGCAGCCCTCCGGCTACACGGGTTTCCCGTCGACGCCGATGGGCATCATGGCTTACTACCGGCAGCTCTGGTTCGACGCCGAGCACTACCAGCAGGCGCTGGCCCTGTACGCCGCCGATCCAGTCAACATCGCCAGGCCGGCTTATGACAAGGCGCTGGAGGGCATCCTTGGCGCAAAGCGCGTTTTGTTGCCTGCCGCAGACCCGGTGCAGTTGGAGCGCATGCTGCGGCTGGCCGGAGACCTCAAGACGCCTGCCGTCTTCTATGGGGTGGTCCGAGGCTACGAGATGGCGGCGAGGCTGAAGCAGGCCGGCGCGTCTGTGATCCTCAACCTCCGCTGGCCCGCGCGCGACCGCGACGCTGACCCCGAGGATGAGGACAGCTACCGCGAACTCCGCATCCGCGATCTCGCCCCCACCTCGCCCGCGGTCCTGTCTGACGCCGGAGTGAAGTGGGCGGTCAGCTCGGATGGGCTCGACTCGCCGCGCGCGGTGCTCCGCGCGCTGAAACAGTCCATCGACCGCGGCCTGAAGCGCGAGGATGCGCTGCGCGCGCTGACGCTCTCGGCGGCGGAAATGTACGGCGCCGCCGGCCGGCTCGGCTCGATCGAGCGCGGCAAGATCGCCAACCTTGTCCTTGCCGACGGCGATCTGTTCAACGACAGCACGCGCGTCCGCATGGTCTTCATCGACGGCGTCCGTTATCTGCCGGAGCCGGAGGCGCCGGCGCCGCAGGGCCCGCAGGGACGCGGCCCCAGCCACTCCGAGGAGGAGCAGTAAGCCATGCGCAGGATGATTCTCACCGCGGTCCTTTCGGTGTCCGGCCTTCTGGCGGCCGATGTCACCGTCATCCAGAACGCCACCATCCACACGGTGACGAAGGGCACGTTGAAAGGCTCCATCGTCATCCGGGACGGAAAGATCGCCGAGGTTGGCGGGAAGGTGATGACGCCCGCCGGCGCGCGCATCGTCGACGCCACGGGCAAGCACGTCATTCCCGGCATCATCGACGCGCACACCCACATCGCGCTCGATTCGATCAACGAGGCCAGCGTCAGCGTCAGTTCGATGGTGGACGTGGCGGAGATGCTGAATCCCGAGTCGGTCTCCATCTACCGGGCTCTGGCGGGCGGCGTCACGGCGTGCAACTCAATGCACGGCAGCGCCAATTCCATTGGCGGGCGCAATGTCGTGTTCAAGATGCGCTGGGGCGCCGACGCGCGCGGCCTGGTCTTCGACAAGGCTAAACCCAGCATAAAGATGGCGCTGGGCGAGAATCCCAAGCGGCAGGGCTCGCCGCAGGGCCTGCAGATTCCCGGCCTCTCCTCGCCGCAGAACCTGCGCTACCCGGGCACGCGGCTCGGCGTCGAAGACGTGATCCGGGACGCCTTCACCCGCGCCCGCGCCTACCAGCGCGAATGGAAGGATTACGAAGCGCGGAAAGCGCGCGGGGAAAAGCTCCTGCCGCCGCGCCGCGATCTTGAGCTGGAGCCGCTCGTCGAAGTGCTCGAGGGCAGGCGCCTGGTGCACGCCCACTGCTACCGCGCCGATGAGATCCTGATGCTGATCCGCGTCTTCGACGATTTCAACATCCGCGGCGTCACCTTCCAGCACGTGCTGGAAGGCTACAAGGTGGCCAAAGAGAGCGCCGAGCGCGGCCACTACGCCTCCACTTTCTCCGACTGGTGGAGCTACAAGGTGGAGGCGTTCGACGCCATCCCGTACAACGCCGCCATCATGCACCGCAAGGGCGTGCTGGTGAGCCTGAACTCGGACGACGCCGGCGGCGCCGAGCTGATGCGCCGCCTGAACACGGAGGCGGCCAAGGTGGTCAAGTACGGCGGGCTGAGCGAGGACGAGGCGCTCGCCATGATCACCATCAACCCGGCCAAGCAGTTGGCCATCGACCAGTGGGTCGGATCGATCGAGACCGGAAAGGACGCCGACCTGGTCATCTATGACAAGCACCCGCTGTCCATTTATTCCAGGGTCGAGAAGGTCTTCATCGACGGAAGGCAGTACTTCGACCGGGACGAAGACATGAGCCGCCGCCCGAAGATCGAGGCCGAAAAGGAGGGGCTGAGAAAGAAGCTCCTCGAGCAGCAGAAACAGGCCATGCCCCAGAACAGGAGGCCGTCATGAGAATCGCGCGAATCGCCTGTCTCACCGCCCTCGCCGCGGCGGCTTTCGCGGCGGAGAACAACACCTTCCTGCTGCGCAACGCCACCGTGCATCCAGTGAGCGGTCCGGCGGTGGAAAACGCCTCGGTCCTTGTCGTCGACGGCAGGATCGCGGAGGTCGGCCCGAAGATCGCGCCGAAGGGCAAGGTGAAGGTGATCGAAGCCCGCGGGCTGCATGTCTACCCCGGCATGATCGACTCCGGCTCGCCCATCGGGCTGGCGGAGATCGCCAGCGTCCGCGAGACGGTGGACACGGGCGAGATCGGCGACTTCAATCCGCAATTGCGGGCGCTGATCGCCGTCAATCCGTCCAGCGAGCACATCCCCGTCGTGCGGGCCAACGGCATCACGACGGTGCTGGCGACGCCGGGTTCCACCGGCGGCGGCCGCGGCGCCACGGCGGGCAGCCTGATTGCGGGCCAGGCATCGCTTATGCACCTTGACGGCTGGACGTGGGAGGAGATGGAGATCCGGCGCGGCGCGGCCATGCAAATGACATGGCCGGTGATCCAGATGCCGCGCGGGCGCGGCGCCGACATCGAAGCCATTCTGCCGGGGCTCGCCCCCCGGCGCACCACCTTCGCCGAAGCGCGGCGCAACCAGCAGCAGCAGGTGCAGAAGATCCAGGATTTCTTCGACGGCGCCCGCCGCTACCAGAAAGCGAAAGCGGCGGGCGAACCCCTCCAGCCCGACCTGCGCTACGAGGCCATGATTCCCGTGCTGGAAGGCAAGCAGCCCCTGATGATCACCGCCGTGCGGGAGCGCGAGATCCGCGAGGCGCTCGCCTTCGCCGCGCGCGAGCGGCTGAAGATCGTGCTGGCCGGCGTGCGCCGCCCCGGCAAGGCGCTCGAGGAGATCGCCAAACGCAACATTCCCGTAATCCTCGGCACCACGTTTGTCACGCCGCTCGAAGAAGACGATCCCTACGACGATCCCTTCACGCTGCCGGCGCGCCTGCATCAGGCCGGGGTGAAGTTCGCTTTCGCCAGCTTCGGCGCGCAGTTCGCCCGCAACCTGCCTTATGAGGCGGCGCAGGCGGTGCCCTTTGGGCTTCCGTATGATGAGGCGTTGAAGTCCGTCACCCTGAATGCCGCCCAGATCTGGGGCGTCGATGCCGAGTACGGTTCGATCGAGAAGGGCAAGTACGCGGACCTGATCGTCACCGACGGCGATCCGCTCGAGATCCGCACCCAGGTGAAAATGATGTTCATCAAGGGCGCGCCTGTGGACCTCGAGTCCAAACACACGCGGCTGTACAAGCGTTATTCGGCGCGCCCCTGAGCCACCCCTCCTACACGGCTGACGCCGCCGCGCCCATCGCCCGCGCGGCGGCGTCTTTCAGAAACACGAGCCCCTCCCGCGCCAGCGTTTCGGCGTCCGGCGCAAGGTCCCGCCAGATGCAGGCCGCCGCCGCGATCTCCGGCACGCACGAGCCGAAGCTCTCGATCACGCACCAGCCGTCGTAACCGCTCTCCCGCAGCGCGCCGAAGACATCGTCCCATGCCACATGGCCCGTGCCCGGCACTCCGCGGTCGTTCTCGCACACGTGGACGTGCGCCAGATGCGGACCGATGGTGCGGATGGCGTCCCCCAGCCGCTTCTCTTCGATGTTGGCGTGGAAGGTGTCGAACAGCACGCCGACATACGGATCGTGCACCGCATCGCAGAAGCGGCGCGCATCGGCGGCAGTGGTCATGAGATAAGTTTCGAAGCGGTTCAGCGGCTCAAGCGCCAGCGTCACATCGTGTTCGCGAAGCCAGCCCGTAAGCGCCGCGATCCCCTCCACGCCGCGCTTCCACTCGTCTTCCGTCGCCCGCCTTCCGGTCAGCCCTCCCACCGGCGCCAGATAGGGGCCCACCAGCAAGCTGCTGCCCAGTTCGGCGGCGGTCTCCACAGCGCGCCGGATGAAGTCGGACGCGGCACGCCTCACACCCGCCTGCTCGCTCACCAGGCTGAGTCCGCCGGTGAGCGCCGAGCAGAACACCGGCTCCAGCCCTGCGCTGCGCAGTTCCTCGCGCAACAGGCGCGCCGGAAAGCCATCGAAGGAAAAGCGCGCGATCTCGATGCCGTCGAAGCCCCACTGGCGCACGCGATCCAGCAGCGGCAGGTCGCCAGGACCAAAGGCGGCGGTCCAGAGAAGAGTGTTGACGCCGAATTTCATCGTCTTAAGAAGATCGGGCGCCCCCTCGGGCAGCTCCCGTGCCCCGTGCCGCCCTCAGCGGCGCGCGGGCGGACTGATTGCGCAGGCCCGCCCGCCACCTTTCCACTCCGCCGCGATCGATCCTTTGCCGGCACGCCACTGGCGGCGGCCGGCAGCGGCCTGCCTGGTTGGAATCAGGACTCAGGCGCCGGCGCGGGAGTCTCCGGAATGCCTTCTCATTCCAGCAGCCGGACTCCTGCGTATAGGCCGGCGAACAACAACACCGAAACCACACCAACGAGCACCCACTTCAGCCACTTCTCCCGCGGCGTCGTGGTTTCCATCTCGTCGTGCTTCATTTGGTCGTCGAGAGACTCGAACATTCTGGACCTCCCGTCGCTAAGAATTGAACCGGACTATGACGGCATAGGATTCCAAGCAGCCCTATTCTAGCGCCGAAGAATCCCGGCGGGAAGCCCTTTCTTTGGCCCCGGCACAGTATTTCGGCCGGCTGCGGTTCCACCTGCGCCGCCCCTCTGGCATGGCAAGATGGCTGCATGGCGTGGAAGTCCGTGCTCCGGGAAGAGGAGCTGCCCGAAGGCGCCATGGCGGGCGCCGAGGCCGGGCCCCTGCACATCGTTCTTTGCCGTCACCGCGGCGCCGTGCACGCCTATGAGGACCGCTGCCCGCACGCCGGAGGGCCGTTGTCGCATGGTAATTTCACCCAGGGACGCCTGATCTGCCCCTGGCACGCCTGGGAGTTCCTGTGCGAAAGCGGCTCCTGGGACGCCAACCCCGCCGTCGCCCTGCGCCGGCTGCCGGTGAAGATCGAGCACGGCCGGATCTGGATCGATGCCTGAACTGCCGGAGGTCGAATGCATCGTCGGCTCGCTGCGCCCCTGGCTGGAGGGCAGCCGTATCGCCGCCGTGGACATCCGCTCAAGGCTCGCCGCCGGAAGCGAGCCGGCCAGCCTCCGCCGGTTTCTCGCCGGCCGGCGGATCGCCTCCGTCCGCAGGCGGGGCAAGTTCATCCTGTTCGTGCTCGACCCAGGCTTCTGCGCCATCCACCTGCGCATGACAGGCCGGCTGCTCTGGAACGGCGCCACGGGACCCTACACGCGGGCCGTGTTCGAACTCGACCGGGGGCGGCTGCTGCTCGATGACATCCGGCAGTTCGCGCGGATCTACGCCGGTCCGGATCTGCCCGAACCGGTGGCAGGACTCGGCCCCGAGCCGTTCGAACTGACGGCGGCGGAGTTCCGGCAGAGGCTGCTCGCGCGGCGCGGGTGCATCAAGCCTCTGCTGCTCGACCAGCGGTTCCTGGCGGGGCTCGGCAACATTTATGTGGACGAAGCCCTGCACCGGGCGCGCATCCATCCGCTCCAGCCTGCCGCCACGCTGACAGCGCGGCGGGCCGGGCGGCTGCATGAGGCGATCGTCGAGGTGCTAGGCGAGGCCATCGCGGCCGGCGGCTCCTCGATTTCGGATTATGTCGACGGCATGGGGGCGCCAGGCGGCTTTCAGCGCCTGCACCGCGTCTACGGGCGCGAGGGCGGACCCTGCCCGCGCTGTGGCGCGGCCGTGCGCCGCATCGCCGTGGCGCAGCGCGGAACGCACTTCTGCCCGCGCTGCCAGCGCCTTCAGTAGCTGCCCGCGATGTAGTTGGTAAGGTGGGCGATGGTGGCTTGCTGCTCGGAGATGATCGCCTTCACCAGATCTCCGATGGACACGACGCCTGTCACCTTGCCGCCGCTCACCAGCGGCAGATGGCGGATGCGGTGGTCCGTCATCAGCCGCATGCCTTCGGCCACGGTGATATCCGGCGAGGCGGTCACCACATCGCGCGTCATGATCTCTTCCACCAGCGCTTCGCGCGAGGAGCGCCCTTTCAGGATCACTTTGCGGGTGTAGTCGCGCTCGCTGATGATCCCGGTGAGGCGGCCACCCTCCATCACGAGCAGCGCGCCCACTCCCTTGTCGGCCATTGCGGCGATGGCATCATAGACGGTGGCCTTGGGATGGATGGAGAACACCTCGCTCCCCTTGGCTTCGAGAATCTCGCGGATCTTCGTGGTCGGCGTCATGATTCAGCGGAACTCCTCGTTGATCTGTTCAAGTATCTCGCGCGAAGGACGCACACGCTCCTCGCCGAGCAGCGCCAGAGGCTCGCCGCACAGGTTCAGAAGCTCGGTGAACGACGGGCGGGACGTGTCGAGATAAATGATGCCGGTGAGCACCTCGCCGCGCCGCGCCGCTTCATGCAGCACTTCCAGCGCATGGATGCGGTTCGACGGGTCGTAATCCTGCTCCAGCTTGTGCAGCAGGAGCTTCGAGCCGTCATGCAGCTCCACCAGCCGCGATTCTCCTTCCTCGTACTCGACGTCCACTTCCGCAAAAGACGGAATGAAGTCCACTCCATGGAGCGGCTCGTCGTGGTCTTTCATGTAGGCGTAGGACTTGGTGGATCCTTCGTGGTCGTTGAAGGTGACGCAGGGGCTGATGACGTCGATCACCGCCAGCCCCTTGTGCGCGATGGCGGCTTTCAGGATCGCCGAGAGCTGCCGCTTGTCGCCCGAGAAGGACCGCGCCACGAACGTAGCGCCCATCTCGATGCCCAGCAGGCACAGGTCGATCGCCTGCAGCAGGTTCACCGCGCCTGTCTTCAGTTTGGCGCCCAGATCCGCCGTGGCCGAGAACTGCCCCTTGGTGAGCCCGTATACGCCGTTGTTCTCGATGATGTAGACCAGCGGCACGTTGCGCCGCAACATGTGCACGAAGTGGCCGATGCCGATCGACGCCGTGTCGCCGTCGCCGCTGACCACCACCGCCCGCAGCGTCTGATTGGCCAGCAGCGTGCCGGTCGCCGTCGTGGGGGCGCGCCCGTGCACTCCGTTGAAGCCGTGCGCCTGTTGCAGGAAGTAGGCGGGCGTCTTGGACGAGCAGCCGATGCCGGAGAGCTTGGCCACCGTCCACGGCTCTATGCCCAGCTCCCAGTAGGCTTCGATCAGGCGTTCGGTAATCGCGTTATGCCCGCAGCCCGCGCACAGCGTGGTCTTGCTGCCCCTGTACGGCAGCAGGTCCAATCCGATGCGGTTCACTTTGGGCGGTGGGGCAGATGTGGAACTCATGCCTGTTGCGCCTCCTGCGCGAGAATCTGTTCAGTGACCGTGCGGGCGTCCAGCGGCAGGCCCCCGTAATAGCGCACACTGCGCAATTTCTCGAGCAGCCGCGCCGGCAGGTCCAGCCGCATCAGCCCCAGCAGTTGCGCGTCGCGGTTCTGGTCGATCACGTACACTCGCTCGTGCTGTTCAATGAAGGCTTCCAGCTCGGGCGGGAACGGATACGCCGCCAGGCGCATCCAGCTAGCCTCCACTCCCGCTTCGCGGCTCAACTGGTCCCGGCTCTCCTCCATCGGATAACGTGATGTTCCCGTGCAAATGATGCCGATTTTCGCCCCCGGCGCCAGGAACTGCACCGGCGGCGGAAGATGCGCCCGCAGCGTCTGGAACTTCCGCGCAAGGCGGTCGAGATTCGCAGCCCAGTCATCCGGCTTCTCGCTATATGCCGCCGTTTCCGTGTGCCCCGTGCCGCGCGTGAAGTAAGCCGCCTTCGGGTGAGGCGTACCCGGCAGCGTGCGGTACGGCACGCCGTCCCCGTCTACATCCCTGTAACGGGCGAAGCCGCCGAGCCGCTCCAGATCTTCCGCCGTCAGCACCTTGCCCCGGTTGATGGGCTTTCCCGGATACGGCAGGGGGTCCGACATCCAGTAGTTCATCCCCAGGTCGAGGTCCATGTTGACGAACACCGGAGTCTGAAACTGTTCGGCCAGATCGAACGCTTCCAGCGCCATCGAGTAGCACTCTTCCGGAGAGGAAGGGAACAGGATGGGGTGGCGCGTGTCGCCATGCGAGAGCACGGCGTTCTTCAGCGTGTCGCCCTGCGCCGTCCGCGTGGGGAGCCCCGTCGACGGTCCCACCCGCTGCACGTCGATCAGCACCACCGGGATCTCGGCGAAATAGGCCAACCCCACAAACTCGGACATCAGCGAAATTCCGGGTCCCGACGTGCAGGTCATCGCCCGCGCGCCCGCCCAGCCCGCGCCCACCGCCATGCCGATGCTGGCCAGCTCGTCTTCCGCCTGCACGATCGCGTAAGTCGCCTTGCCCGTTGCGGGGTCGCGCCGGAACCGCTCCATGAAAGCGATCAGCGCCTCCGCCAGGCTCGACGACGGCGTGATCGGATACCATGTGCACACGGTCACGCCGGCGAACAGGCAGCCGAGCGCCGCCGCCGTGTTGCCTTCGATCACCAGCTTGCCCGCATTCCGGTCCATGCGCTCGACCACGCATGGATCGCTTTTCACCAGGCTCGACCTCGCATACTCGATGCCCGCCTGCACCGCGCCCCAGTTCAGATCCGCGGCTTTCTTCTTCCGCTCGCCGAACTGTTTGTAGAGCGCCTTTCGGATCTCATCGGGGTCGATGCCAAGCAGTTCCGCGAGGACCCCCACGTAGATCATGTTGCGGACGAGCTTGCGCAGCTTCGCTTCCGGGCACACCGGCGCCACCAGCTTGTCAAAGGGCGCCGCGTAGAAGTGCAGGTCGGAGCGCAGGGAAGCCAGTTGCAGCGGCTCGTCGTAAAGAACCGCCGCGCCGGCGGGGAGATTCAGGACGTCCTCGCGCGCCGACTCGGGATTCATCGCGACCAGAAAATCGATTTCCTTCTTGCGTGCGATGTAGCCGTGACGGCTGGCGCGGATCGTGAACCACGTCGGCAGCCCCTGGATGTTGGAGGGGAACAGGTTCTTGCCCGACACGGGCACGCCCATCTGGAAGATGGAGCGCATCAGCACGAGGTTCGCCGTCTGGCTGCCGCTCCCGTTGACGGTGGCGATCTGAATGCTGAAATCGTTGACGATTCTTTCCTGAGAAGAGAACCGTTGCGGCTGCTCCGCCGGCATGGGCGGAGGCTGGTGGCTGGCTTGCATCCTGGCCTGCCTCCTGACAGGTTTTCGTTCATTATATGGCGCTGGCGGGCCGGACGCCACTGCGCAGAAAATTCGTGGATTACCGGCGCGCGCTGCGCCTGTACACCTCGATAGTGAACGGCCCCGCCGCGCTCGCCCCGCCGTCCACGCGCAGGATCTGCCCGGTAATATAGGCGGCATCGTCCGACAGGAGCCACTCCACCGCCGCCGCCACCTCTTCCGCGAGAGCCATGCGCTGGAGGGGGATCGTGCGTTCCCGTTCGCGGAGCCGCTCCGCGCCATACAGCCCCTCCAGCATCTCGTTCCACACGGGCCCCGGCGCCACAGTATTGACGGTGATCCCGTGCGCCGCCAGCTCCACGGCCATCACCCTCGCCAGGGCTTCCACGCCCGCTTTCACCGGCGCGTAAGCGGCGAAGCCGAACTGCCCGAACGCGGCGGCGATCGTCGAGACATGCACGATGCGTCCCCACCCACTCTTCACCATCTCCCGCGCCGCCGCCTGCCCGCCGTAAAATGCGCCGCTCAGATGGATGTCCACCAGCCGCTGCCAGGTTTCGGCGCTGAAGTCGAGAAACGGTTCCATCTTCACCAGCCCCGCATTGCTGATCCAGGCATCCAGCCTGCCGGTCTTTTCCACGGCGAACCGCGCCAGTGCTTCGTTGGTGTCCTTCAGCGCGATGTCTCCGAGAAAGACTTCGGAGTCTTCGCCGCATTCCGTGCGGACCGCCTCCGCGCGCGCCGCGTCCGTGCCGTGAATCACGACACGCCAGCCGGAGCGCGCCAGCCGGAGCGCCATCGAGCGCCCCAGCCCTTTGGTGGAACCTGTGATGACTGCGGTGCGCCGTTCTTTCATGGTTCTGCTCCTGCCAGTTCACGATCCTGAAATGGGCTGGTGTCTTATACTGGTATTTACCCCACTTCAGGAGTCTGCGCTTGTTGAAAAAGACAATCTACTCTATTCTTGCGGTGGTTTGTCTCTGGACCGCGGCGCCTGTGTTCGCGCAGTCGCTCGCCGGGCTGGGGGCGATCAACGGAACCGTTCGCGACGCCACCGGCGCCGTGATTCCCGGTGCGGCGGTTGTGGTCAGCAATCCGTCGCTCGGCATCCGGCGCAACCTCGAAACGAATGAAGCCGGCCTGTTCGCGGCTCCCTCGCTGCCGCCCGCGTCAGGCTACCAGGTCACAGTGACGCGGCAGGGTTTCGCGCCATGGGAGGCGAAGGGAATCCAGGTGCTGGTCGGCCAGAACGTGGCGCTGAACATCACCCTGAATGTGCAGGCGCAGGTGCAGGAGATCACCGTCACCGATTCCACTCCCGTGGTCGACCAGCTCAAGACAGGCGTCTCGCAGGTGGTCGAGGACCGGGACATCATGAACCTGCCCATCAACGGGCGCCGTGTGGACAGCTTCGTGCTGCTCACTCCGGGTGTCACCGAGGACGGAACCTTCGGTCTGGTGACGTTCCGGGGCATCCCCGGCGGCAATGCCTTCCTCACCGACGGCAACGACACCACGCAGGGCTACTACAACGAGAACGCCGGCCGCACCCGCATCAGTTCAAACATGAGCCAGGACGCGGTGCAGGAGTTCCAGGTGCAGAGCTCGGGCTTCGCCGCCGAATTCGGCCGCGCCGTCGGCGGCGTCGTCAACACCGTCACCAAGAGCGGCACCAATGACGTTCACGGCACCGGGTTCTGGTTTTTCCGGAACCAGGATTTCAACGCGCGCGACCGTTACGCCACCTTCAACCCGCCCGAGCGCCGCAATCAGGCGGGTGGTTCCATCGGTGGTCCCATCCAGCGCGACAAGCTGTTCTACTTCTTCAACGGTGAAATCACCCGCCGCTATTTCCCGCTGGCCAGCTCGGTGACCAACCCGCAACTGTTCACCGCAACGGGGCAGTTCATTGGCACCTGCGGTGCGCCTGCCACGCCGCAGCAGTGCCAGAACGCGATCGACTACTTCAAGCGCTTCTTCGGCCAGGTGGAGCGCAACGCCGACCAGAACGCCGTGTTCGGCAAGCTCGACTGGCGCCCGAATGAGCGGCACTCGCTGGTCCTGAGCGGCAACGTGATGAACTGGTTCTCGCCCAATGGCATCCAGACCCAGGCCACGCTGAACACCGGCGCTGGCGTGGGCAACAACGGCGATTCGAGCGTCCGCACCCGCTTTGCCCGCCTGTCCCACACATGGCTGCTGACGCCTGCGCTGGTCAACGAAGCCCGCTTCGGCTATATGAAGGACAGGCTTTACGATGCCGTCAACCCGAAGCTTGCGCCGCCCAACGGGCTGCTGGGCCAGCTCAGCGTGCAGGGACAATCCAACCTCGGCGTTGCGACGTTCCTGCCGCGCGTGCAGCCCACCGAGGACCGCTACCAGTTCACCAACAACCTCACCTGGCTGAAGGGCAGGCACAATGCCAAATTCGGCTTCGACTTCTCGCACACCAGAGACGTCGTCGACCTGCTGAACAACGGGCGCGGCACATACACCTACGCAACCTTCACCGCGTTTGCGCAGGACCTCACCAACCTCGACGGCGGCAAGCGCTGGCAGCGTTACGCGCAGACGTTCGGGCGCCCGAAGATCGACTTTTTCATCCGCGACTGGAACTTTTTCGCCCAGGATCAGTTCAAAGTCAGCAGCAGGCTGACGCTGAATTACGGCGTGCGGTATGAGTACGCGCAGTTTTTCCAGCCGGACGTCATCAATCCGGACTACCCGCAGACGGGCCGCATCCGGCAGCCGAAAAAGAACTTCGCGCCGCGTGTGGGCTTCGTCTACGCGCTCGACCGCCAGGCGAAGACGGTGATCCGCTCGAGCTACGGCATCTTCTACGCGCGCATGCCCGGCGCTCTGCTCGGCAATCTTCTGCAGGGCAACGGCGTGGAACAGCGGGCCATCACGCTGCAGAACAACAATCCGGCGCAACTGGCCGCCGGGCCGGTCTTCCCGAACTTCATTGCCGGCGAGGGCCTGGATCTGCCCGCAGGCACCTCGAGCATGGGCTTCGCCGATCCCAACCTCGCCACGCCTTACACGCAGATGTGGGATTTCGGCATTGAGCGGGAGATCACCCGCACCACCGGCATCACCATCTCCTACATCGCCAGCCGCGGCGTCAAGTTTTTCATGACGCGCGACCTCAACATCGGGCCCACCGCCCAGACGGTCACCTACACGATCCAGGACGCCAACGGCCAGAATGCGGGCACGTACTCGACCCCCGTGTACCTCTTCGCCAACCGCGTCGACAAACGCTACCAGCGCATCAACCAGCTCGAGAACGGCGGGCGCCTCTGGTATGACGGCCTGGTGGTTCAGCTCCGCCGCCGCGCCGGGCGCTGGATGCAGGGCAACGTGTCCTATACCTGGTCGCACGCGCGCGATCTGAACCAGGGCGCGGCGAACAACAACCTGTTCATCGCCACGGACTCCCTGCGCACCCTGTCCAACGGGAACTATGCCGAGCAGAAGGGCACCAGCCAGCTCGACCAGCGCCACCGCCTGGTGCTGAGCGGCGTCATCGCTGCGCCGCGGATCAAGACTGCGAGCCGGGCCACGGACGCGCTCGTCAACGGCTGGAACCTGTCGATGATCGCCACCATCGCCAGCGCGCGCTACGCCACGCCGACCCTGCGCGTGGTCAGCCTGCCATTCAGCGGCGCGGCTTTCAACAACACGCTGAACGGTTTCGGCGGCGACTTCCGCGTCCCCTTCTGGGCGCGCACGTCTCTGCCCATCGACTCCATCGCGCGGCTGGACGCGCGCCTGTCGAAGGAGTTCCGCCTGAACGAACGCATGCGCGCCATGTTCTCGTTCGAGGCGTTCAACGTGTTCAACAACGTGTACAACACGAGCGTGTTTACCGAAGCCTTCCAGGCGCGCGGCGCCATCATCACGCCGGTGCCATACGGCGGCGGCTCAGCCAGTCAGGGCTTCCCGGACGGCACCAACGCCCGCCGCGCGCAAATCGGAGCGCGGTTCGTGTTCTGAATGCCGGGAGAACCCCGCCTTTCGAGCCTGCGGCTCCGCGCCGCAGGCTTTTTCTTTTGCTGAGGCGGCCAAGGTATACTGGAGGCTTGGGCCCGCACCGCCTGCCGGTGGCGTGTGGAGTCCCGGGAGTCCCCATGATCATCCTGTTTACGATCCTGCATGTGCTCGTCTGTTTTTTCCTGATCATCGTGGTGCTGCTGCAAAGCGGCAAGGCGGCTGATCTGGCTGGCGCTTTTGGAGGCATGGGTTCCCAGACCGCCTTTGGTCCCCGGGGCGCAGCGACCATCCTCTCCAAGGCCACGACGATCAGCGCCGCATTGTTCATGTTGACTTCTCTCTCTCTGGCCATTCTCTACACCCGCGAAGGCCACGTCACAGGATCGGTGCTCGACAAAGCGCCGGCGTCCCAGAGCGCTCCTGCCAAGTCGTCCACAGCCACTCCGGCCATCCCGGGCCAGCAGCCTTCGCCCGCACCGGCTCCGGCCCCCTCTCCCGCCCGGAAGTAACTCTGGCGTATAATGAAAGTGGTTCTGCGGTCGTGGCGGAATTGGCAGACGCACTAGCTTGAGGTGCTAGCGGGAGCAATCCCGTGGAGGTTCAAGTCCTCTCGACCGCACCAAGGTCTTTCGCCCCGCGGGGGACGGCGTACCCCCCACCCTCCATTCCCCGCCCGCCGTCCCCCGTTCCTTCCGCGTTGGGGGCTCCCGTTTCCGCTGCCTGACTTGCGCCGCGGTGGCGCGCCAATCTCACCGGCAGAATCCGTAATCTGAGAGGGACACCGTATCGCCGCGGTTTGCGCGTGGCGGCCGGCTTACTTTACGTCTATAATCGCAGGGAAGCGTGCTTTCTTCATTCGGACTCAGCGATCTCGGCTGCGTCAGGACCAATAACGAGGATTCGTTCCTCGTGGATCCTGAACTCGGGCTTTATATCGTCGCCGACGGGATGGGCGGCGCCGAAGCCGGCGAAGTCGCCTCGCAGATGGCCGTGCAGAGCGTCCATTCGTTCCTCAAGTCCACTTCCATCCGCGATGCCGAGACGCTGGTTCGCGCCATTGAGCACGCCAATCAGCGCATTTTCGATGCCGCCAATGCCGATCCGCGCCTCAAAGGCATGGGCACGACGCTGGTCTGCCTGCTGGAAACCGGCAGCGATTGCATCGTCGCCAACGTCGGAGACAGCCGGGCATGGCTGCTGCTGGGCGAGACCCTGGAACAGCTCACTCAGGACCAATCCTGGGTCAACGAGGTCGGCCGCCCGTTGGGCATCAGTGAGGAGAATCTCCGCGTCCATCCCATGCGCCATGTGCTGACGATGGCCCTTGGCGTAGGACCTGAGGTTCGGGTCCAGGTTTTTCCCGTCGACCTGCCCCCAGGCAGCCTGGTTCTCCTTTCCAGCGACGGCCTTCATGGCGTCGTTTCCGAAGAAGAAATCCGCGAGACGCTACTTCATCCGATATCTTTGGAGCACCGCGCCCACTTACTCATTGAAGCGGCCAAGGCTCGGGGCGGTCCGGACAACATCACCGTCGTCCTGATCCAGCACTAGCCGGCGGCCGCCCGAGAGGCAGGTGTCCCATCATGCGCGTTTCGTGTCTTCCGGGGCGCTCCCTGTGCGCCCTATGGGCCGCTGCGGCGCTCGCCGCTTCCGGCCAGGAATCTCTTCACATAGCCGTCGTTGAGGGCGCCGGCGCTGTGGTGCCGGCGCAGGCTTTCTCCTCCAGGCGCTTTGCAGTCGTTGTCAAGGACGCCGGCGGCAGCCCGGTCTCCGGTGCTACCGTCCACTTCCGGCTGCCCGCTCAAGGCCCGACGGGGAGTTTCGCCAGCGGCCTGCGGACTGAGTCCACCATGACCGGAGCCAGGGGCGAGGCATCCGTGTACGGCATTCACTGGGGTGCGGAGCCGGGGAAACTCGAGATCGTCGTGGCCGCCGTTTCCGGCGGGTTGCGCGCCGAGACGCGGATTCCAGTGGAGGTCTCTGCCACGGCCAAACTCTCTCGCGAAGACCGTGCTAATTCGTCCTATCGCGCTCCCTCCGGCTCGAAGAAATGGGTGTTGTTGGTGGCCGTTGGCGCCGGGGCGGCCGCCGGTGTCGCTCTCGCTGGCGGCAGGGGCGGCGGCACTCAGACGTATGCGCCCCCGGCAGCCGTGGCCGTCCCTCCGGCGATCGGAACCCCCACAATTAGCATTGGGAAGCCATGATCATGAAAACACGAGCATTCCTGACCCTGTTTCCCCTGTTGCTTCCGCTTCCGGCCCTTGCCCAGGACCGGCCCATCCGGGGCTATTTCGCCGATGGCCGCGGGGCTCTGCGGGCGCTCGCCGGTGCTCCAGGAGCCTGGGAGGCGCCGGTCATCCTTCCCGAAGGTGTACTTAGTGCCGGTTATAATGGACGACTATTGTGGTACAAGACTGAAAGCCATCTCTTCCTGTGCCCGGTTGAAGCGGCGTGCCGGGGTTTTGCCGCTCCTGAGGGTCCCGCCTATGAACTCAGATTGGGAGACAAGGACGGGCCGGTTCTTTACTTCCCGCTCGCTGGCCAGTTGGCCTCTATGGATCCGGCGGGCATAGAACTACAACACTCGTACATAGAGGACAGATTCGAGCCAGATGCGGAGGCGATTGGTCCCGGGCTTCGCGCTGTCCGTCGGGAGGGCCAAATTCTGGCAGTGACGGACGACGGTTCCGCCACGCTGGTACCTCTTGCCGAAGTCCCGAGCTTTCGATTGCTTTTTCGTGATGGCAACAATGAAATTCCAGTGGGAGAGTCATTTACATTGCCGCCTGCGGCGCCCGGCGAGTCCTCCACGGCCAGGTTCAGGGTTCGAAACACTGGTTCTATTGCTGTCGTAATTACGCGGCTCTCCATCGACCCTGGGCCTTTCAAGACGTTCGATCAGTTCTTTCCGCCGCGCACGATCGCGCCGGGGGAGTTCGCCGACTTCTCCGTCCGTTTCGCCCCTGAAACTCCAGGTGAATACGCACGGACGTTGCACGTCAACGACCTCAAGGTGACATTGCTGGGGTCGAGCACGGCATCCTCAAGTGTCGAACTGGAGACCGCCGCGGGCTGGACCTGGCTCAGAGCCGGCGAAAGGGTGAATCTGGGAACGGTCGAACGGCGTTCGACGTTGACCCGCCGCATTCGCATCACGCCACCCGTGCCGACGTCATTGGCGGGCGAAGGTTTCCGGCTGTTGCCGACAGTGGATCCGGCGATTTTCGAACTGCAATTCCAATCGGATCGCGTCGGGGTGGCGAGCGGGATGCTGACCGTGGAGCAGCGCAACTTCCCTCTGGAAGTTCAGGTCAACGACTTTCCTCCGCCCACACCTTCATTCGTCTGGCTGGAGGCGCCCGGTCCAGCCAGGCAATTGAAATTCAGGATCAGGCTGTCGGAGACGGCGCGCACCGCGGTGACCGGCGCTCTGACAGTCACGTTCACGCCGGATTCCGGGTTGCCGGACGATGCCGCTGTGATGCTGCTGCCGGTGTCCGCCCGAAGTCAGCCGGTGTCCTTCGCCGAGGGCGCGGCGGAGTCCGGTGAACTCGTCCTCCAGACCGGCTCAACGGCGGGAACGATCCGGATCCGGATCGCCGTCGGCTCGAAGACTGCGGAAGATTCGATCCGCATCACTCCGATGCCGGTCGTGCTGACGCAGGCGAAGGCTGCGGTCAGCTCTGCCAATGCCCAGGTGATCCTCACCGGATTCGACACCGCCCGGAGCGCTTCGAAGCTGTCCTTTACTTTCTACCTGAAATCAGGCCAGCCTGCTGCGCCTGGCCGGATCGACGTGGACGTGCGCGGCGCCTTCGGCGACTACTACAAGACCGTCTCCGGCAGCGTCTTCGGGCTGCGCGCCCACTTCCCGGTATCGGGAACCCATACGGAACTGGATTCCGTCGAGGTCGAGATCGTCAATGCCTCCGGCTCCACTTCGACCGGGCGGCTCAGGTTTGAGTGACACTGGGAGGGTGAAGCCCGTTGCGCTGACCATCGCCGGCTCCGACCCCAGCGGCGGCGCTGGCATCCAGGCGGATCTGAAGACCTTCCATCAGTTCGGCGTCTATGGCGAGGCGGCCATCACGCTGCTCACCGTGCAGAACACGCTCAGGGTGGCAGAAGTCGTCCTCATCGAACCCCGCCTGGTTCGCGCTCAGGTGGAGGCGGTGCTCGACGACATCCCCCCGCACGCAGTCAAGACTGGAGCTCTCGGGTCCGCGGGCATCATCGAAATGGTCGCGATCCTGTCAGCACGGTTCAGGGCGCCTCTCGTTGTCGACCCGGTGATGATCTCCAAACACGGGGCGCCGCTCATCGCCGCTGATGCGCGCTCCGTCCTGGCGGAAAAGCTGCTGCCCCGCGCCGCGGTCGTCACGCCGAACCTGCATGAAGCGGCAGCTCTGGCTGGATGCGCCGTGCGTTCTGCGGAAGACATGGAGGAGGCGGCGAGACGCATCCATGGGCGCTGCGGAGCAGCCGTGCTCGTCAAGGGAGGCCACCTGGAAGGCGAAGCGGCCGACCTTCTATTCGACGGCACCGACATCCGCTGGTACCGGGCGCCCCGTATCGATACACCCCACACGCACGGCACCGGCTGTACATACTCGGCGGCGATCACCGCCTGCCTCGCGTCCGGGCTGCCGCTTCACGCCGCCGTCGAGCGCGCCAAACGTTTCATCGCCGAGGCCATCCGCACCAATCCTGGGCTGGGGCACGGTTCCGGACCGGTGAACCATCACGCACCAGCATCTTGACCGCCGCTCCTGTCAGCCGAGCGGCTCGTAGGCTTCACGCCCCCACAGCTTCTCAATCTCCGTGCGGAACTCCCGGTCCGGCGTTACCTTTTCCGCGATATCCAGGAACACAACGAAGTCCCGGGGGCTCTCCAGCCTAAGCCTCACGCTGGTGGAGCCGGGTTTGCGGCGCACGAGTTCGCTCAGCCGCCGCGCGCGCTCTTCGGCGTCCCCGCTCAGCCGCACGCGGATCTGCACAAGCGACGGAAAGTCCACTCGCGCCTTGTCCAGCGGAATGATGTCCTGGGCATTGATCCTCACAGAGCCGTCTTCTTCCGGCATCGCCTTGCCCCGCACCAGCACGGCGCGGTCCTGCTCGAGCTCTTTTTGCAGCGCTTCGTAGCGGTTCGAAAAGACAAGCACGTCCACCGATCCCAGCCGGTCCTCCAACTGGAACGAGGCCCATGGCTTCATCTCTTTGTTCCGCCGGCGCTGGAGATTGCACACGATGCCGCAGATCGCCACCTCGGCACCCCGTTCCAGCCCGCTGAGGCCGGCACTATCGAGCGCGGTCAGCTCGCGCACCTTCCAGGCGAACTCGTCCAGCGGATGGCCGCTGACATAGAAGCCAATGGTTTCTTTCTCGCCGCGCAGCTTCTCCTGCGGCGTCCAGTCGTCCACGCTCGGCAGCGCGCGGGCCGGCGCAACTCCCACCGCGGCGGTATCGAAGCCGCCGAACAACCCGGCTTGCCCGCTCAACCTGTCTTTCTGCGCCCGCTGCCCCGATTCCATGCATTCTTCGACCAGCGCCATCAACTGCGCCCGCGTGCCCGGCAGCGAGTCCATCGCACCGGCGCGGATCAGGCTCTCGATCACGCGCCGGTTCACGGCGCCCAAATCCACGCGTTCGCAGAAGTCGTCCAGCGATACGAACGGTCCACCCTCCCGCCGTGCGGCCACGATGGCTTCCACCGCCGACTGCCCGACGTTTCTGACGGCTCCGAGGCCGAAGCGTATCTTGTCCCGTCCCACCGGGGTGAAGTGATAGTCCGACTGATTCACGTCCGGCGGCAGCACCTCGATGCCCAGTTCACGGCACTCGTTGATGTATTTGACCACCTTGTCGGTGTTGCCTGTTTCCGAGGTCAACAGGGCCGCCATGAATTCCACCGAGTAGTGCGCCTTGAGATACCCCGTGATGTATGCCAGGTAACTGTACGCCGCCGAGTGTGACTTGTTGAAGCCGTACTTCGCGAAGGGTTCCAGCGTCTCGAACAGCGCCGCCGCCTTCCGCTCGCTGATGCCCCGCTCGCGCGCCCCGGCCAGGAAGCGCGCGCGCTGCTTGTCCATCTCCTCCGTTTTCTTCTTGCCCATCGCGCGGCGCAAGATGTCGGCCTCGCCCAGCGTGTAGCCGGCCACAGCCTGCGCGATCTGCATGACCTGTTCCTGGTAAATGGGCAGCCCGAAGGTTTCTTTCAGGATCGGCTCGAGCTGCGGAATGTCGTACGTGACGGGCTTCTTGCCGTGCTTGCGGTCGATGTAGTCGTCGATGAACTGCATCGGTCCGGGACGGTAGAGGGCGTTGAGCGCGATCAGGTCTTCAATTCTTTCCGGCCTCGCCCGCCGCAGCATATCCTTCATGCCCGGCGATTCGAACTGAAACACGCCGTCGGTGAGCCCGTGCGCGAAGATCCGCTCGAATGTTTCCTTGTCCTCCAGGGGTAATTCCTCCACACGAAGGTCTTCGCCCCGGTTGCGGCGGATGAGCTCGAGTGTGTCGTGGATGATCGTCAGCGTCGTCAGCCCGAGAAAATCCATCTTGAGAAGCCCGAGCTTCTCCAGGCGTTCCATGTCGAACTGCGTGACGATTTCGTTCTTCGCCGTCCGGTGAAGCGGCACCAGCTCCACCAGAGGCACCGGGGAGATCACCACCCCTGCGGCATGCACACCCACGTTGCGCGCCATGCCTTCAATGCGCTGCGCAATGTCGATTACATCGCGCACCTTCGGGTCCTTCTCGGCCATCTGGGCAAGGTCCGGCTCTTCGGCCAGCGCCTTCTCCAGTGTCATCTTCGGGTCGGCGGGCACCAGCTTCGAGATGCGGTCCGTCTCGGCGAAGCTCAGATCCAGCACGCGGCCGACGTCCTTGATGGCCGCCTTCGCCGCCAGCGAGCCGAACGTGATGATCTGCGCCACGTGGTCGCGCCCGTATTTCTCAGTCACGTACTGGATCACTTCGCCGCGCCGGCTCGTGCAGAAATCGATGTCGATATCGGGCATGTTGACGCGCTCGGGGTTCAGGAAGCGCTCAAACAGCAGCCCGTACTCCAGCGGATCGATGTCGGTGATCCCCAGGCAATAGCCCACCAGCGACCCGGCCGCCGACCCGCGTCCCGGCCCCACGGGAATGCCCTTCGATTTGGCATACCGGATGAAGTCCCAGACGATCAGGAAGTAGCCTGAGAACTTCATCTGCTGGATCAGCCGGATCTCCCGCTCCAGCCGGTCTTCGTACTCCGGAATCGGGTGGCGCAGGCGCCCGGCGGCTGCCAGCCGCTCCAGGCGCGCACGGCGCCGCTCCCATCCCTGGCGCGTCACATACTCGAAGTACGTGTCGGTGGTGTGCTCGGGCGGAACATCGAAGCGCGGGAAGCTGTCCTTGACCTTTTCCAGCCGCACCCGGCAGCGCTCGGCGATCTCCCATGTGCGGTCCAGCGCATCTTCCACTTCGCGAAAAATGGCCAGCATCTCGTCGCGCGATTTGAGATAAAACTCCTCGGTTTCAAAACTGATGCGCTTGGCGTCGCTGACCTTTGCGCCGGAATTGATGCAGGTGAGAATATCCTGCGCCCGGTGGTCGGACTTCTCCAGGTAGTGAGCGTCATTGGTGGCCACCAGCGGGATGCCGGTCTCCATCGAGAGCCGGCACGTGAGCGGCATTACTTTCCTGTCTTTGTCCAGACTGTGATGCTGGATCTCGAGGAAGAAATTCTGCCGGCCGAAGATGTCCACATACTCATGCGCAAGCCGCCGCGCTTCTTCATACCGGTCTGCTTCCAGCGTTTCGCTGATCTCGCCTTTCAGGCAGCCAGATAGCGCAATGAGCCCTTTGCTGTGCTGGGCAAGAAGCGTTTTGTCGATCCTCGGTTTGTAATAGAAGCCTTCCAGGCTGGCCGTGGTGGCCAGCTTCACCAGGTTTCGGTAGCCTTCCTGCGTCTCCGCCAACAGCGTGAGGTGGTTGTAACCTTTGTTGGTCTCATCCTTGATCCGGCAGTCCTGCCGCGTCACGTAGACTTCGCAGCCAATCACCGGGTGCACGCCGTGTTGCTGGGCGGCGAAGAAGAATTCCGCCGCTCCAAAGAGATTCCCATGGTCGGTGATCGCCACCGCCGGTTGTTGCAGCCGCTGCACCAGCTTCATCAGGCGCGAGATCTCGCACGCGCCGTCCAGCAGCGAGTAATCGGTGTGGCAGTGAAGGTGGACGAACGGCTTTTCCGGCACGGGAGGATGGATGGTAGGGAAGGGCAGATTCGAACTGCCGACCTTCCGCTTAGGAGGCGGACGCTCTATCCTGCTGAGCTACTTCCCCACGCCTTTTCGTATTGTAACCCCGGGCCGCCCTCTTCACGCTCCTCCTCCGCTCTCCCATCGCCGCAACCCCTTGCGGCCAATGTCGCGCCGGTATTGCATTCCCTCAAAGCGGATCGCCTCGCACGCCTCATACGTGCGCCGGATCGCTTCAGCCAACGTCGCCCCGCTGCTTGTGACTCCCAGGACCCGCCCTCCAGCTGTTACCAGACGTCCGCCTCGCAGCTTCGTGCCGGCGTGGAACACCACCGAGCCCCGGCGCTCTGCTTCTTCGATGCCCGTGATTTCGTCGCCCGTGCGCGGCTTGCCCGGGTAGCCCGCCGCCGCCAGCACCACGCAGACGCTCGGTTCCGGACGAAACCGCAGGTGGCCTGCATCCACGCGCCCTTCGGCCGCCGACCGCACCAGCGCACCGAAATCGCCATCCATCCGATGCAGCAGCGCCTGTGTCTCGGGATCCCCCAGGCGGACGTTATACTCCAGCACCATGGGGCCTCGCGCGGTCATCATCAACCCGGCATACAGGAAGCCGCGGAAAGGAGTTCCCTCTTCGCGCATCTGTTCGATTGTCCGCTGCATGATGGTGCGTTCAATTCTGGCTCGATCTTCCTGAGTCAGAATTCGGGAGTCTGAGTAGGCCCCCATCCCGCCGGTGTTCGGCCCTTCGTCGTTGTCAAAAATGCGCTTGTGATCCTGGGAAGGCTCCAGCGAGATGATCCGCTGCCCGTCGCTTACGCCTATGAAACTGACCTCCTCGCCTGTCAAAAACTCCTCAAGAACCACCCTCGACCCTGCGGCGCCCACCAGTTGGCCAGCGAACATGGCCTGTAGAGTCCGCTCCGCTTCCGTTCTGTCCTGGCAAATCACCACACCTTTACCCGCCGCCAGGCCATCCGCCTTAGCCACCACAGGATAGCTAAACTCATCCAAAGCCGCCCGTGCCTCATCAAATGAATCGGCGGCCGAGAATCGGGCAGTCGGAACCCCGGCCCGCTGCATGAATTGTTTGGCGAAGATCTTGCTTCCTTCGAGCCGGGCCGCCGCCTGTGATGGACCAAAGAAGGCAATGCCCGCCTCTTCAAACAAATCGCCGACCCCGTCCACGAGCGGAGCTTCCGGTCCTGAAACCACCAGATCGGCGCCGCAACGGCGTGCGGCCTCGACATATCCTACTGGAGTAGTATTACCAAGGGGGAGACATTCTGCTACCGAGGCGCATCCGGGGTTACCGGGCGCTACGAATACCTGAGTGACCGAATGCGACTGCCGGAGCCGCCATGCGATGGCGTGTTCCCTCCCGCCACCTCCGAGGACGAGGACTTTCACGGTTGCATCTCCTGACAGGTAGAATCAATAGCATATCGAGTCTTCTTCCCTACAGGCAATGGGAGCGGTCCACTACGACGTGATTGTGATCGGCGCAGGCCACGCCGGCTGTGAGGCAGCGCATGCCTGCGCCCGGATGGGGCTCAAGACCGCCATGGTCACCATGAATCTGGATCTCATCGCGCAGATGTCCTGCAACCCTGCGATTGGAGGTATCGCAAAAGGCCATCTGGTGCGTGAGGTGGATGCCCTCGGTGGCATTATGGGAAGCGTAGCGGACGCGGTTGGCATCCAGTTTCGGCTTCTGAACACAAGCCGCGGTCCCGCCGTCTGGAGCCCGCGCGCCCAGATGGACAAGAAGCAGTACCGGGTGCGGATGCGGCAGACACTGGAGAGTGTTGAGAACCTGCGAATCGTGCAGGCGGAAGTCGCGGAACTCGATTATGAAGTCGTTGACAAGGGCCGGCGCCGCGTGCGAGGTGTTCGGTTGTCCGACGGACGCGCCTTCCAGGCGGAAGCTGTCGTGGTCACCACGGGAACGTTCCTGAACGGAGTGGCTCATGTGGGTGAGTCGAAATACGCCTGCGGACGCAGCGGCGAGCCGCCCGCCAATCTCCTCGGGAACCACCTGCGGACGCTCGGTCTGGCGTGGGCTCGACTGAAAACCGGCACTCCGCCCAGGTTGGATGGCCGAACCATCGATTGGCACCGTTTCGAGCGGCAGGACGGTGATCCCGAACCAACGCCGTTTTCTTTTCTCACCGGCAGAATTCAGCGGGAACAGGTTGCCTGTCACATCGCCTATACGACGGAGGAAACCCATCGGATTCTGCGTGCTGCCATTCCCCGTTCGCCGCTCTACAGCGGCCAGATCGAGGGGATTGGCCCCCGCTACTGCCCTTCCATCGAAGACAAGATTGTGAAATTCCCCGACAAGACGCGGCACCAGATCTTCCTGGAGCCTGAGGGACTGGACACCTACGAGGTCTACGTGAACGGGATGTCCACTTCCATGCCTGTGGACATCCAGGAGGCGATCATCGCCTCCATTCCGGGACTCGAGAATGCGGAGATGATCCGGCCCGGCTATGCCATTGAGTACGATGCCATCGATCCCCGGCAGCTATTGCACACGCTCGAGGTAAAGAGCATCGAGGGGCTTTTCCTCGCTGGCCAAATCAACGGCACGTCGGGCTACGAAGAGGCGGCGGGACAGGGCCTTTTGGCTGGCATCAACGCGGGCTGCAAGGTCAAGGGCATGGAGCCGACTGTGCTCAGCCGAACAGATAGCTATATCGGCATCATGATCGATGATCTGGTGACCAAGGGTGCGGATGAACCGTACCGGATGTTCACCTCGCGTGCGGAGTATCGGTTGCACCTTCGCATCGACAATGCGGACGAACGCCTTACGCCGGTCGGGCGGCGCGTCGGGTTGGCGTGCGACCGCCGTTGGGCATTGCTGGAGCGAAAGATCGAACAGAAGGATCGGCTCAGGAGGCTCATTGATGTCAAGCTCGAGGCTTGGCTGCGGAGACCCGAATCCAGAATCGAATCGATCCGCAGGGACCTGGAGCGCAAGCTCGGTGAACCTGCTTCCCCCGCCGCCCTGATGACGCTGGAGACGGAGGTTAAGTATGACGGCTACCTCCGCCAGCAGGAACGCATGGTAGAGAGACTGCGCGAGGCCGAGGGCCGGCGCATCCCGCCTGATTTCGACTACTCTGGCGTTCCCGGCTTAAGCCGGGAGATCCGGCAAAAACTGGAGCTGGTGCGGCCGGAAACCTTGGGACAAGCTGGGCGCATTCCTGGAGTCACGCCCGCTGCGATCGCCGTCCTGGATTGCTATCTTAGCCTCAGCGCGAGGCGTTCATGAAGCGCGTAGATTTCGAGCAACGCCTTCGGCGGGCTGCTCCATTTGCCAGCCTGGATGAAGGGCAGATGCAGGTGCTTTGGCTTCACTATGACCTGCTCAGGCGCTGGAACTCCCGCATCAACCTGACTCGGGTGATCGAGCTGGATGCGGCTGTCCGCTTTCACTACGCCGAGTCACTCTTCGTCGCAACCCATCTCCCCCGGCACGCGCGAAGTCTCATTGACGTGGGAAGCGGCGCGGGCTTCCCCGGCTTTGTCCTTGCCGTGGCCCGGCCAGAACTCGAGGTGACGCTGCTGGAATCGGATTTGCGGAAGGCTGCCTTCTTGCGCGAGGTGAGTGACTTCGCCCCAAACGTGCAGGTTCTGGCACAGCGGAGCCGGGACGTGACCGGCAGTTGGGACGTTGCCGTGTCTCGGGCAGTCCGGGCGGAAGACGTGCTCGAATTGGCCGAGCGTGCTGCTCGATGGGTCCTACTGGTCGGGACGGAGCTGCCCAGGACGAGCCAACGAGAGGGCTGGCAACATGTTGAGCTGCCGGACGGCAACGGCAGGCTCTGGATTCATGCGGCGACGCCGGCGGCTGGGCATCCCATCGACTCCTCCGGTCACTCGTAGTTTCACGTGGAACATGGGCGGCAGAGGGTACCCGCCAAACAAGCCCATGTTCCACGTGGAACAACCCATCACGATTTCCTGCCGCACGCAACCTTCCGTGATACGATATTCGTTTCCCACCCACTATTCATCAGGGACACGCCCCATGGGCAAAGTCATCGCCGTGGCCAATCAAAAAGGCGGCGTGGGCAAGACCACGACCGCCATCAACCTCGCGGCCTCTCTGGCCGCGAATGACCTGCGCGTCCTTCTCATCGACATGGACCCGCAGGGAAACTGTACCACGGGCGTCGGCATAGCCAAAAGGGAGGACCTCATAACAACATATTCGGTCCTCCTCGGCGAAACCCCTATAAATACCGCTATCCGGGCAACAGAATTCGAGGGTCTCTTGATTCTCCCTTCAGACCGCAACCTTGTGGCCGCCAACCTGGAACTGGTCGACGTCCCCCGCCGCGAGTTCCGCCTCCGAGAAGCAATCGAACCCATTCGCCACGACTATTCCTACATCCTCATCGATTGCCCCCCGGCGCTCGATCTTCTCACCCTGAACGCACTGGTCGCCGCCGATTCCGTTCTCGTCCCTATTCAGTGCGAATTCTTCGCTCTCGAAGGCATCAGCCAACTTCTCGACACGATCGACCGCATCCGGGAAGCCTTCCAGCCCTCTCTCCACCTCCAGGGCGTTCTGCTGACCATGTTCGACGACCGCACGAATCTGACGCGCCAAGTCGCCTCCGACCTCAAAGAATTCTTCCAGGGCGACGTCTTTGAAACGGTCATACCCCGCAGCATCCGCCTCGCTGAAGCCCCCAGCTTCGGCAAGCCGATTCTCGCTTATGACGTCCGCTCCCGCGGCGCCGAAAGCTATATCAAACTCGCCAAGGAAATCCTCGCCCATGATCAACGCCAAGGAACCGTCGCGTAAGGCCCTCGGCCGGGGCCTCTCTTCCCTCATCCCTGCCAGTCGCGCCTCGTCACAGCCTGCCCCCGCCCCTGCCGCCGCCCAGCCTGCGGCTGCCCCCGGCCCCCTGCGCGTCTCCATCGAGGACATCCATCCCAATCCACTCCAGCCGCGCTCCACTTTCTCCCCCGAAGGCCTCCAGGAGTTGGCTCAATCCATTCGCGAAAACGGCATCATTCAGCCCCTCATTGTGCGCCCTGCCCGCGACGGCTACCAGCTAGTTGCGGGAGAACGCCGCCTCCGCGCCGCCCGACTCGCCGGCTTCCGCGAGGTCCCTGTCGTCGTTCAGGAGTTTGCCGACGACCGCCTTATGGAGATCACCCTCATCGAGAACATCCAACGCGAGGACCTCAACCCCATCGAGGTTGCCCACGCCTTCGACCGTCTCCATCGCGAGTTCCGCCTTTCCCACGAACAGATCGCACAGCGCACCGGCAAGGATCGCTCCACCATCACCAATATGCTGCGCCTCCTCCGGCTCCCGCTCGAGGTGCAGCAGCTTCTCGCCGAACAACGCCTCTCCATGGGCCACGCCCGCGCTCTACTCGCACTGGAATCCGCCGAACAGCAGGTCGCGCTGGCACACAAGGCCGCCGACGGCACCATGTCCGTCCGCCAGGTCGAGCGGGCCGTTCAGAAGTCCCTTTCTACTCCCCCAGAAGGGACCGGCGAGCCGCCCGCCCTGGATCGGGATCCAAATGTCCGCGCAGCCATCGACCAGCTCGAGCGCGTCCTCGGTACGCGGGTCCGCATCATCCCTCGCGACGATCAGCGTGGCCGCATCGAAATCGAATATTACTCGCAAGAGGATCTTGCCCGCATCTACGACCTGATCGTGGGGGAATAGCTGGAGACTGATAGCTCCTGGATCGTCGGAGCTTCTCTGGCTGACCGTTCCGAGACACATGAAATGCCTGACCGCCCACTCCCCCGCCCCTACCGTGGCATCCTGGACCCCTCCAATCCCCCTCCACAACCCCACGCTCCTCGTCCCCGCCTGCGGCCGTCTCTGCCTTTACCGGAAGAAGGTCAACCTCAGCCGTTCTCTGGCCGGCCAGGCCGTCGGCATCAACGAGGCTGACGACGGCATCTGGCTAGTCAGCTTCATGGATTACGATCTGGGGGATTTTGACATGGAGGAAAAACTTTGCAGCCCCTCGACAATCCCTTCGGGCCCAAAGTGCCACCTATGTCTTAGGAACCAACTGTTACCTATGTGTCCGGAACGGACAAACGGGGAGTGGTGCCGGCGGTAGGACTTGAACCTACGACCTACGGATTATGAGACCGTCGCTCTAACCACTGAGCTACACCGGCACTCTTCTTTCAGCTTATGGGCTTCCCCCGCCGGCTGTCAACGCAGCCGGACCAGCCCGGCCAGCCCCCGCCGGCCTCAATAAGAGTCTTGACTCTGGTTCTCAACAGGTGCATATTTGAGGCAGAGAAAGGCTCCCTTTGGGGAGCCGGACTCACCCGGCGCAGGCCGCAAGCGGTCATGCTGGGAGATGCCCGGTTCAGAACCGGGTCAACCGAGGAGGTTCGATCATCGAAATAGACCACAAGACAGGGCGGCTACCGGCTAGCTGACCCGCCCGTGCGTGCGCCTCCAGCGTCCATGGGGTTCGTAGGTTTGAGCCCAGGCGCGCGGAACTTGCACCGCTACAGGAAGAGGTTCAACGCGTACGGCAAAAGGGCCAAACGGCGTTGCCGTTGACCAGCGGATCAGGAACCGGCGGCCGCCCTTGCTATATCTGCCCAGCTTTCGCCAAACCAGCTCTGGAGAGCTTGGAAGGCATGGCATCTGCTTTATTTTCAATGAAATACAAGCGAGGCACCATTGCTGCGCCTCGCATCTCGCTCTCCGTCCTCCCTTCCCACTCGTGTGCACCCCCTTAGCCAGCCAATTTCTCGCGGGCATCAAGTGCACAGGTTCCAGGGCTCGACGCCGCCGGCCTCCCGTTCTCACCGGGCCAGCCAGCAGAATTTTCTCCCCGGGTTCCCTTCAATAACGGCATGGCACGATAGAACGGCCGCTTCGGCTGCGGCCCCAATTCCGGACCCCCCGGCTCTATGGCGGGAAGATCGGCCAGCGCAGTGAACCCCGCTACAACCCCTCGCGTCCCCCTCCGCACTATTCCCTGTCGAATTGCGTTACAGTCAGAGATGTGCGCGCCCGCCTCCGCCAGCGCGCGCTCCGCACCGTTGTGAGCCTCATCTCATTTCAGGGCGTTTCCAAGAGTTACCCGATCTACGCCTCGCCACGCGACAGGCTGAAGGAATTACTCACCTTCCACCGCCGCCGCTACCACGAGGATTTCTGGGCCCTGCGCGATATCTCTTTCGAGGTCGTCCGCGGCGAGACCTTCTGCATCGTAGGCGAAAACGGCTCCGGCAAGAGCACGCTCCTCCAGATCGTCGCCGGCATCCTGGCTCCCACGCACGGCACTGTAGAAGTGCGCGGCCGCGTCTCCGCGCTGCTTGAACTCGGTTCCGGCTTCAACCCGGAATTCACCGGGCGCGACAACGTCTATCTCAACGCCGCCATCCTTGGCTTCTCCACCGCCGAAATCGACCGCATGTTCCCGCAGATCGAGGCCTTCGCCGAAATCGGCCATTTCATCGATCAGCCGGTGAAGACCTACTCCAGCGGCATGCTTGTGCGCCTGGCCTTCTCCGTGGCCATCCATACCGAACCGGAGATCCTGATCGTCGACGAGGCGCTCGCCGTCGGCGACATCTATTTCCGCCAGCGGTGCATGCGCAAGGTCCACGAGCTTCGCCAGCGCGGCATTACGATTCTTTTCGTCTCGCACGCCACCGGCGACGTGAAGGCGCTGGGCGACCGGACCCTATGGCTCGACGGAGGCCGCATCCGCGCCATCGGCGAAACCGATCATGTCGTGGCGCAATATCTGGCCGCAATGGCTGAGAAGGACACGGCGTATCTGCGGCTGCGCCAGCAGGAGGCCCCGAGGAGCGGCCAACCCGTCACGGCTCCCGAAATCGTCACAGAAATCCCCAACATCGACCACCGTTATGGAGACGGGCGCGCAGAAGTGCTCGGCATCGCCGTCCTCGATCCGTACGGGCGCAAGCTCGGCCTCCTCCAGCCCGGCGAGCCCATTGTCGTGCGCATCTCCGTCCGGGCGCGCGAGCCTCTCGCACAACCCAACGTCGGGTTCATGTTCCGCAATCATCTCGGCATGGACTTTGCCGGAACAAACTCCACTCGCGAGGGCTGCGTCTTGCCGCCCATGGCGGCCGGCGATATCTGCACGGTCGACTTCCACTGGCAGTTGCCCGTGCTCTACCCCGCATCGTTTTCTTTCTCGCCAGCTATCGCTGACGGCGACCTCATCAGCTACCGTATGTGCGACTGGATCGACAACGCCGTCACCCTCCAGATGGGCCACGCCGACGGTCCCATATACGGCTACCTGCACCTGCCCTGCAAAGTGGAGCTGAACAGCCGCCTCATGAAGCCTTCTGCCGGGGAGGCCCATCGTGCCTGAGCAGCATCTTGAATTCACCGGCGAACGCATCGTGCCCGGGCAGGTCGATGCGGACCTGTTCCACGAGCACATGGCCCGCTACGCATTCGCCTGCCGCCTCGCGCGCCACAAACGAGTGCTCGATGCCGCCTGCGGCGCCGGCTATGGCAGCGCGGCGCTGGCGGCGCAGGCCAGTTTCGTCACCGCCCTCGACATCTCCCTGGAGGCGGTGGCAGCCGCGCGCAGCAGTTACAGCCGGCCGAACCTCGCCTTCCTCGCGGCCCGCGCCGAGCAGATGCCCTTCCGCGACGCCTCTTTCGACCTTATCGTCGCTTTTGAAGTCATCGAACATCTCCACGACTGGCGAGCCCTGCTCGCGGAAGCCCGCCGCCTGCTCGCACCCGGCGGTCAATTCATCGTTTCCACGCCCAACCGGCTCTATTACTCCGAAGCTCGCGCCGATGCCGGACCGAACCCCTATCATGTCCGCGAATTCGATTACGCCGAATTCCGTGCCGCCCTGGAAGAGTTCTTCCCCTCCACCGCCATTTATCTCCAAAACCATTCCGGTGCGATTACGTTTTCGCCTCTCTCCTCCGCTGGCCCCGCCGCCGTGGAACTGGCCCCCGGCTCCCAGTCTCCCGAACCCGAAACCAGTCACTTTTTCGTCGCCGTCTGCGCCGCTGCCCCGCAGACTGGTGCGCCTTTCTATGTCTACCTGCCGTCATCGGCCAACCTGCTGCGCGAGCGCGAAACCCACATCCGCAAGCTCGAGGGCGAGCTGAGGCAAAAGGACCAATGGCTGGAAGAGCTGAAGGAGTCCCACGCGGGCCTGAAGGCCGAGCACGACAGGACCCTGCAGGAAATGCGTGCGCAGACCGAATGGGCCCTGCAACTCCAGGCGCAGCTCGAGCAGGCGCAACAGCGTATTCTTGAGCTCCAGGAGGAGCTCGACCGGCAGCAACGCGCCGCGGCTGCGGCCGTAGACGCCTACGAGGCGCAGATCCGCGAGTTGCACGCCACGCTCGAAGCCCTTGCCGCCGACCACAAAGCCAGGCTGGAGGAACTCGAGCGCTGCGTGAAACTCCTCGATGAGGCGGAAGCTCGCGTCGTCGAGCGCACCCAATGGGCCCAGTCGCTCGACGCCCGGGTACAGGAACTGGAACAGGCCCTCGGCATGGTGCGTGCATCGCGCTGGGTGCGGCTCGGCCGGAAGCTTGGCATGGGTCCGCAATTCGAGTAGTCCATGTGGCCGACCATCGCCCGCCTGATCGCGCAGTTGCCGCTCGCCCTGTTTTCGGCCTTCTTCGTGCCTCTCTCCTGGCTGGCGTTGCTCATGACCGATGCCGCCTGGAAGCTTGCAGGACGGGCGAAACCGCGCTCTGATTCCCTGCCCCGCCGCCATGCGGCCAGCGTGGTCATCCCCAACTGGAACGGGCGCGATCTGCTCGAAAAGTACCTGCCCCCGCTGATCCGCGCCATGCGCGGCCACCCGGACAACGAGATCATCGTCGTCGACAATGGCTCCACCGATGGCAGCGCCGGCTTCGTGCGCAGTCAGTTCCCTGAAGTCCGCCTGCTCGCGCTGCCTGTGAATCTGGGCTTCGGAGGCGGCTCCAATGCGGGTTTCCGCGCGGCGAAGAACGACATCGTTGTTCTCCTCAACAGCGACATGAGAGTGGCGGAAGACTTCCTCGCCCCGCTGCTCGAGGGCTTCACACACCCGGATGTTTTTGCCGTGAGCTGCCAGATCTTCTTCAGCGATCCCGGCAAGCGCCGCGAAGAGACCGGTCTTACCCAGGGCTCCTGGTCGCACGGCATGCTTCGCGTGCGTCACCGCGAAGACCCTCAGGTAGACCGCCTGTTCCCGTGCTTCTATGGAGGCGGCGGCTCCTGCGCCTTCGACCGCCGCAAGTTCCTCAAGCTCGGCGGATTTGACGAACTGCTCCGCCCGTTTTATCTCGAAGACACCGATCTCGGCTACCGCGCCTGGAAGCGCGGCTGGAAGGTGCTCTATCAGCCGGCCAGCCACGTGTGGCACGAGCACCGCGGCACCATCGGCAAGACCTTCTCCCGCGCCTATATCGAGACCGTCATCCGCCGCAACTTCGTGCTCTTCGCCTGGAAAAACATTCACGAGCCGGGCCGTCTCGCCGGCCATTTCTTCCACGGATGGGTGGGCGCTCTGGCGAGCTGGCTCGGGGGAGAGTCTCTCGAGCGCACAAGCCTCCCCGCACTCTGGGGCGCGTTCCTCCGCCTCCCCGCGGCGATGCGCGCGCGCTGGCAGGCGCGCTCAGAAGCCGAGGTGAGCGACACAGAAGCCTTCCGCCGCCCGCTGGGCGCCTGGTTCCGCGACCGCTTCGATGAGGCTCCGCCTCACGATCCGCCGAGAGTGCTGATGGTGGCCCCGTATCCCATCCTTCCGCCCGTCCACGGCGGCGGCGTCTTCATGTATCAGGCTGTGGAGCAGCTCAGGCGCCTCGTGGACCTGCATCTGATTGTGTTGCTGGACGCCGCACACGAACAGCCGCCCCACGAGGCGCTGCGCGGCGGACTGGCATCACTCGAATTCCTGATCCGGAGGCAGGGCAGGACACGCGGCGCGGGCTCCATCACGCCTTTCGCCGTGCGAGAGTTCTCCGACCCGGAGCTCGAGTGGCTCATCCACCGCCAGGTTTTCCTGCACGGCATCGACGTCGTGCAGCTCGAATACACCCAGATGGCGCAGTACGCAGCCCCGCACCGGCGGCTCGTGTGGGCGCTGTTCGAGCACGACATCTACTTCCAGTCGATCGCGCGCGCTCTGAAGAGCATGAGCTGGCTGGAACGCGCCCGGGCGGGCTTCGAATACTTGCGTGCGCTGCGCTGGGAACTCCGCATGTTGCCGCGGCTGGATCTGGTTCAGACCTGCACGGAGGAGAATACGGGCTATCTGCTCTCTTACCTGCCCGAACTCGCCGGCCGTGTCCGCCACGACCTGCGCGCCGGCATCGACGTCTCGGCGTACACTTTCCGCCCCGATGGACGCGAGCCGTTCAGCGTCCTCTTCCTCGGCAGTTTCCGCCACCGCCCGAATCTCGAAGCGCTGGAATGGCTGCTCTACCGCGTGATGCCGCAGGTGCTGCGAGAGGAGCCTGGCGCCCGCCTGTATGTGGTCGGCTCCGACGCACCCGAAGGGCACACGCTTCCCGATCTCGGGGGGGCGGTGCGCCTGGTCGGATTCGTGCCGGATGTGCGCGACGTCCTCGGGCGTTACGCCGTGTTCGCCTGCCCGATCCTGAGCGGATCCGGGGTGCGCGTCAAACTGCTGGAGGCCTTCGCCGCCGGCATCCCCTGCGTGTCCACACGGCTGGGCGCGGAAGGGCTGGCCTGGGAGGACGGCGCGGTCTGCCGCCTGGCTGACGGCCCGGCAGAGTTCGCGCAAAAAATCCTGGAATTGTTCCGGAACCCCGAAGAGGCCGCCGAGATGGCGCGCCGGGCGCGGCATCATGTGGAACAGCGGCACGACGCGCGCCTGATGGCGCAACGGCTGGTGAAGAGCTACCGGGAAGCGCTGCAGCGCAAGCAGGAGGCGCGATGAGCGGGGAAGACAGGGTCGCGGCCCTCGACCGCACGCTCGTGCGGATCGTCGATCAGGCCATGGCTGAAGCCGCGCGCCGCAGCGGCGCCTGGCTTGCCTGCCGGCTGGGATGCACGCAGTGCTGCATGGGGACGTTTCCCATCACGCAGCTCGACGCCCGGCGCCTGCGCGCCGGGTGGAAGCGGCTGCGCGAATCCAGCCCGGAACGCGCGCAGCGCGTCCTCGAACTGGCGCGCGAAGCGGCAGCCTGGTACCGCCCCTTCTTTCCAGGGGACGCCGTCAACGGCGTGCTCTCAGGGGTTGAAGAGGAGGAAGAAGCGTTCCATGAGCTCGCCGGCGACGATCCCTGCCCGGCGCTCAATCCCAAGACGGGCGCATGCGAGCTTTACGAATGGCGCTGACCTGCCCCCTTTTTCTCTGCCAGTCGTAATTTGGAAAGCCGGGTTTCATTCTACCTGTCCTGCCATCCCGCCGGAGCCGCCCGTCGCGTGATCTTTTTCCTGCGCGGCGGCGCACAGCAGGCA
>JBMOMB010000044.1:0-26827 GCA_049325215.1 Acidobacteriota bacterium | reverse complement strand
CCGCGGGCGCGCGCCCGCGGCGCAGGTGGCGCAGACGCTCAAGGCGGCGCGGCGTCCGTTCGCGGATCTGAAGAAGCGGCATGAGGGCGATCACCGCGTCTACTTCGGCCGCGTGCGGCTGGAGCTGCCGGCGGATGGGGCGCTGGAGGCGCTGCCCACCGATGAGCGGCTGGCGCGCGTCAAGAGCGGCAGCGCCGACGAAGGACTGGCGGCGCTGTATTTCCAGTACGGGCGCTATCTGCTGCTGGGGAGTTCGCGCCCGGGCTGCCTGCCCGCGAATCTGCAGGGCATCTGGAACGAGCACATGAAGGCGCCGTGGAATTCCGACTTCCACACCAACATCAATTTGCAGATGAACTACTGGCCGGCTGGCGTGACCAACCTGGCCGAATGCGAGCAGCCGCTGTTCGATTTCATGCAGAGGCTCGCCGAACCGGGCGCGAAGACGGCGCGGGCCATGTACGGCGCGCGCGGCTGGGTGGTGCACCATCTGACCGACCCGTTCGGTTACACGGCGCCCGCCGATGGCATCTGGGGCGTGTGGCCGATGGGCGCGGCGTGGCTGGCGCGCCATGTGTGGGAGCACTACCTGTTCACCGGGGACCGCGGGTTTCTCGAACGGCAGGGATACGCGCTGATGAAGGGCGCGGCGGAATTCGTACTCGATTTCCTGGTGGAAGCGCCCGCAGGCACGGCGGCCGCCGGCAAGCTGGTGACGGCGCCCTCCCACTCGCCGGAAAACAAGTTCCGCAAAGCGGACGGCACGGAGGCGATGTTCACCTACGCCGCCACGATGGACATCGCCATCTGCCGGGATCTCTTGACGAACACGGCGCGCGCGGCGGAGACGCTGGGGCGCGACGCCGACTTCCGCCGCCAGTGTCTGGAGGCGGCGTCCCGGCTGCCGGAGCTGCGCATCAGCCCGCGCACCGGCCGCCTGATGGAGTGGATCGAAGACTACGACGAGCCGGAGCCGCAGCACCGGCATGTATCGCATCTGTATTCGCTGCACCCGGCGGAGCTGATCGACCTGCACGAAACCCCCGGGCTGGCGGCCGCGGCGCGCAAAACGCTGGAGGCGCGCGGGGACCGCTCCACCGGCTGGTCCACGGCGTGGAAGATGACCTTTTGGGCGCGGCTCGGCGACGGCGAGCGCGCCTACCGGCTGTGGCGGATTCTGCTCGAGACGTGCACGCTGAAGAACCTGTTCGACACGCACCCGCCGTTTCAGATCGACGGCAATTTCGGGGCCACAGCGGGCATCGCCGAGATGCTGTTGCAGAGCCACCGGGGCGAATTGCGGCTGCTGCCGGCTCTGCCGCGCGCCTGGCATAAGGGGCGCGTGGAGGGCCTGCGCGCCCGCGGCGGCTTCGAGATCGCGATGGAGTGGCAGGGCGGGCGGCTGGCGGTGGCGCGGATCCGCTCGATCCGCGGCAACCCCGTGCGGCTGCGGTCCGGAGAAGCCGTGCGCGTGACGCGGAACGGGAAGCCGGTTCCGGTGCGCCAGAACGGCGCGCTCACGGTCTTCGACACCGCTGTCAACGCCGTGTACGAGGTGCGGCTGGCCTAAGGAAGAGCCGGTCAGCCGTGGCAGACAATCAGCGCCGCGAGGGCGTCGCCGCGGTAGAGGAGCTGCCCTGTGCGGCCGCGCGTTTCATTCTGGCGCGGGTGGTAGAAGCCGAGCAGACGTCCGGTGCGGTCGCGAGCTTCGCGCACCCCATCCGGACGCGGTGCGATCCAGCCCAGAAGGGCGCCGTGGCGGTCGCGGAGTTCCACCCGCGGCCCGGCTGAGGCGTTCGGAAAGAGGAGCGCGGGGAGAAAAGCAGCGGTCCGGCGGGTGAGGACGGGCATGGCGAACCTCCTGGGTGCGAGACGCGGACACGAGGGCCAGAGTTGCCCGCCGGGATGCCCTGGATGGAGGGAAGGCCCTGTGGCGGGGAGCCGCAGGGCCTTCTTTAGAGGGGCTTCACGAGGTGCTGGGTCACCTCGCGGGATGTTTGAGTCGATGACGACTGTTTGTTGCTCCTACCTGAGCAAGTGGGATGCCAAACCTGTGCGCACGGATTTGCAAGGGCTTGGGCGGAGCCGCAGGGGTTTTCCCACCACGGACTGGGTGACATTTCGCCCCCTGCCGGTCAAGCTTGGGTCACAATCCGCACCCCACGGCTGGAGCCTGACGGGAAGAGGCCGGAAAAGAGATGAGGCCGTGTGGCTGGGCACCGCACGGCCTCCTGTCAGAGGGGCTTGCGAGGAGCTGGGCCTCCTCGCGGGGATGCAATTAAGTCGATGACGACTTATGTTTGATCCCATTATTGCATTTCAGACCCCTTACTCGTCAATAGAAAAGTTGGAGCTTGGACAGACTTTAATGAAACTCGCCCTGAATTCATACTTTGCCGTCTGTTTTCGATGGACGCAGGGATCCCCACCGCCGCAATCTCTCTTGAAAATCACGGCCGCCCTGGCATCCCGCCGCGCTGGCGACCGCCTGCCCCGGCCGCTCCCGCGGCCTCAGTGCACAGCACAGACCAGGGGCCGGGCCGAGCCCCGCATTCTCATGCTTCCAGGTGAGGCTCTGCTTCATGGCCAGCCGCTGTCCCGGCTCCGCTCATAGAGGCCGCACGGTCAGCCGCAGTTCGCCGCCATCCGGGAGCTGGACAGGCCATGCCATCAGTTCCGCGCCCCAGACGCGGCGGGGTGGAGCCTCCTCAGGGAACGACACCGAGTACTGCCGGCCGGGCTCCACGACGAACCACTCCGGGAACTGGTTGATGCGCGGATAATCGAACGGGAGGCGGAGGAACCCGCGGTGGCGCGGGCGGTCGAAGCGCAGCACGCCGCGCCAGGGGAACCCGCTTCGCACCACGAACGCCACGCCGCCGTCCGGCAAAGGCGAGGCGCCGATTTCCAGGTCATCGGTCCAGGGCACGGCGGTTACGCCCTGCGTCTTCCAGAGCGCCCACATCCAGGCGGTGCGGGCGCTGTTGCCATCGCCGTGCCAGGCTTCGATCAGGCCGTCGGGGCGTTGCCTGGCGAGCAGGATCTCCATGGATGCATCCACCCAGCGCCAGGCGGAATCGACCGGAATGCGGTTCAGCAGATTGATGGCGCCTTCGATCGAATCGGCATATCCGTCGGCGCCACCGCGCTCCCAGCGGAAGTCGGCATATTTGTGGATCCGCTCGAGCGTCTGGCGCACGGCATCGCGGTAGCGCGGCACGCCGTCAAGTTCGGCGACGGTGAGGATGGCGTTGTAGTTGTAGCCCCAGTTGTCGGTGAGATCGCCGTCGATCACCGCGCCCGTGGCGGGGTTGACGGCGTTGTAGAACAGCCCATCCGGGTTCCGGCCGATCTCCAGGGCGCGGTCCAGGATCTGGTGCAGGCGCGGCTGCCAGCGGCGGCGGCGCTCGGGGGCGGTGCGGGCGGCGATCACGTAAGCCTCCGAGAGTCCGCCGAAGACCTCGCAAGAGTGATCGTCGAACTGCATGCGGGGCATCGCGAGCAGATCCACATCAAACAGGTAGTGTTCGGCGAGACGGAACGCCCACTCACGGTATTTCTCCTCTCCCGTGATCCAGTACAGCCGGCTGCATGCCTGGAGCAGATCGCCGTTCACTTCCAGCACGCGCGAGGGGATGCGGCCGTGCGGCGACTCGTAGGGGGCGTGTTTCCAGACGTCGCCGATGAGTTCGCGCATGCGGTCGAGCCACGGACCCGGACCAAGCCACTCGGTGATGGGGATCAGGCCGTCCTTGGCGTACTCGGCTGCCCCGAAGATGAGATGGCCGGGATCGAGCTTTTCGGGGAAGCTCTGCGTGTCGAAGCGGAAGTCGTCAGGAAGGCTGTCGAGGCGCCGGGTGAGGCGGCGCTCCTGCTCGAGAATCCGGTGCGTGGCGAGCTTCAGATGGTACGACCCCGTGATCTCGGCGGTGAGCAGGTGGAAGGGCCAGTTGTCCGCGGCGGCGTCCTGCGCATTCCAGAAGGGGCTTTTGGTGAGATTGCGCGGCAGCAGGCCGGAGTGCGGGTCGGCCCGGTCGAGCCACGCCCAGGCGAGGCGCTTGGAGAAGCGCGCGGCGCGCGCGGCGTCACGCGCATTGCGGCGGGCCAGGTCCCAGTCCTGCGCAAGGAGGGCGGCTCCAGCGCCAATCAGCAGGAAGATCACGCGCGTCATGGCAGGCATTCTGACACAGGGGCGGCGCGCAGTCACGCAGGCAGATCCCACTCGCCGCGCCATTCGACGCGGGAGCGCGTCAGCCAGGCGCGGTTCATCATGAAGCAGGCAACGGTGGACCAATAGGCCGCCTCTTCATTCGCGATGGTCTTCCGGCGCGTGCGGATGCAATCGATCCAGTTCTCGAGCATGGGCAGGGCCGTTGGGCCGACGCCGTCGAAACGTGCCGGAGGCGCCTGGCTGAAGCGCGAATTCGGCTCATAAATCAGGGAGTCTTTTGTGAGATACCGGTGCGCGGCAAGCACGCCGCCGGTGCCGCGCAATTCGACTCCGGCCGCAGTTTTTACGCCTGGCGCAGAGAGGCATTCGGCTTCGAATGTTACAGTGACTTTTTCCGGATATTCAATGGCTCCCGTGATCACGTCCGGCGTATCGCGGCCATCGTTGTAGTAATAAATCCCGCCCGTGGCCGTAGCGGCGAGCGGGCGGGAAAGTCCGAGCAGGAAGTGAGCGGTGTCGACCACGTGGATGCCGATGCCCATGATCATGCCGCCGTCGTAGTGGAGCCACTTGTACGGGCTGAAATAGACGCCGGGATCCCAGGGGATCTTCGGCGCGGGGCCCAGCCAGCGGTCCCAGTCGAGGCCGTCAGGCTTGCGCTCCATGCCGGGCGGCGGTTGCTGGATGTAGCCGGCGTTGGAGGTGTACCAGGTGCGGGCGAGGCCGACCTTGCCAAGGATGCCGGGCTCGACATACTCCCTGCGCGCCTGCACGTTCTGCTTCATGCCCCGGCCCTGCGTGCCCACCTGGAGAATGCGGCGGTGCTCGCGCACCGCCCGCACCACAGCCTGGCCGTCCGCCGGATTGTGGACCAGCGGCTTCTCGCAGTAGACGTCCTTGCCGGCGCGGCATGCGTCGATGGTGATGGGGGCGTGCCAGTGGTCGGGCGTAGCGACGATGACGGCGTCGATGTCGCCGTGATCGAGGACGCGGCGGTGGTCGGCATACTCGGCTACGGGAGAGGGAGCGAGCTGCGCCGCCTGGCGGCGGCGGACGTCGTAAACATCGCAGACGGCTATGACGGAGGCGAGATCCGCCTTCAGGGCCTCGCGCATCAGATACTGGCCTCGCGGACCCGAGCCGATGACGCCGAGGCGGACGCGCTCATTCGCGCCAACAATGCGGCGGTAAGAAGCCGCGGTGGCAAGCGCGGGAGTAGCAGCCATGAGAGAGCGGCGGGTGACTGTTCCAGCAGGCATGCGCCGATGCTATGCCGCCGGCGCGCCGGCGTCAACGCCCCCGCCTAAGGCTGGATCCAGCCGGAACGGAGAAGCCAGTACACCACCGGCACGGAAAACAGGCTGGAATCCACGCGGTCAAGCCAGCCGCCGTGGCCGGGCAGCGAATTGCCGCTGTCCTTGACACCCGCGCCGCGCTTGATGGCGGACTCGCAGAGATCGCCCGCCTGTCCGCTCAAGTTGGCGGCCAGGCAGAGCACGGCGCCTTGCAGAAGCGTGACCTGGGGGAACTTCCAGTGGAGGAACCAGAGGCCGAGGCCCAGCGTGCCGGCCAGAGACGCGATGGCGCCCGCCCATGTCTTGCCGGGACTGAGAACGGGGGCGAGCTTGCGCCGCCCCAGGTTCTTGCCGCCGTAATAAGCGAAGGTGTCCCCGATCCAGTTGATGGCCGTGGCGAACAGCATCCACCAGGGATTCATCACCCGCAGCGAGAGCCCGCACTTCCAGGCCCCGAAGACGTAAATGATCCCGAACGCCGCCATGGCGGCGAAGGGCAGAATGTGGGCGAGATTTTTCGCGCGCAGGGCGAAAATCCACATGAGAAACGCGAACAGAACAATGGTCAGAATCTCGCTGCCTGGCAGTAACAGCAACAAAAGACCAGCCACATATCCGGCCGGATTATGGCGCGGTTCATATTCAAAACCTGGCAGATGGCGGGCGGCAATCCCCAGAAATTCGTAATAACAGACAAGGCCCACCGCCGCCAGCGTTGCGAGAAACAAGGCGTCGGGGGCGAAAACAACGATGTAGAAGAAGAACGGCGTCAGGACGAGGCCGGTGAGAACACGCTTCATTGGGCGGGGAGCCCCCGGGCGGCGATCACGGAGGACCGCTCGACGGGGGCGTTGCGCACGGGGTGGATGCCGCCGAAGCGGCGGTCGCGCTTCTGGAAGGCGGCGATGGCCTCCAGCAGGGCGAGGCGGTTGAAATCGGGCCACAGCGTGGGAGTCACATAGAGTTCGGCATAGGCGATCTGCCAGAGCAGGAAGTTCGAGATGCGCATCTCGCCCGAGGTGCGGATGAGGAGATCGACGTCAGGCTGGCCGGCAGTGGCGAGGCGGCTGGCGATCAGGTCCTCGTCGATGACGAGGCTCGCCAGGGTGCCGTTGCGGCGGGCCTCTTCAATGGCCGCGTTGACGGCATCGACAATTTCGGCGCGCCCGCTGTAATTGATGGCGAGATTGAGGATGAGCCCGCTGTTGCCGGAAGTGGCGCGGATCGCGTCCTCCAACTGGCGGCGCACTTCCGCGGGCAGCGCGTGGATGCGGCCGATGGCGCGCAGGCGGATGTTGTTTTCCATCAGGTGGGCGACTTCGCGCCCAAGGTAGTAGTGCAGCAGGCGCCAGAGGGTCTCCACTTCAGTCCGCGGGCGCTTCCAGTTCTCCGCTGAAAAAGCGTAAAGCGTGAGCGAAGGGATGCCCAGGCGGGCACAGGTCTCCACCGCCATGCGGACCGGCTCGACGCCGGCCCTGTGGCCGGCCACGCGCGGCAGGCTGCGGCGCCGCGCCCAGCGGCCGTTGCCGTCCATGATGATGCCGACGTGGGCGGGCAGGCGCTCCGGGTCGAGCGTGCACGCCAGTTCGTACTCGCGGCTGCCGGGAGGCAGAATGTCGAGGAGTTCCCGCATCAGATGCCGAATTTTATCTTAGCGCAGGGGCGCAGCCGGAGCCGCGCGCCGCGCCAGGAACATGCCCCTCAGAGACGGGTGGCGGCCGCGACAATCGCGCCCACGCCGAGAAAGGAGCCGAAGGGAAGCTCGTAGGAGCCCGCGTCAGCGCCGCGGGCCTTGATCCAGATGAGGCCCAGGACGCTGCCGAGCAGCGAGCCGGCCAGCATGGCCAGCAGTCCCGTTTCCAGCCCCAGGAAAGCGCCGAGGAAAGCGGTCATCTTGACATCCCCAAGGCCGAGCCCTTCCCTGCCCCGGACCCGTTCATAGGCGAATCCCATGAACCACAGCCCGCCGGCCAGCAGCGCGGCGGCGGCGCAGGAGTGGACGAAGGACTCCAGAGCCGGAGAGGATTGCGGCGCCTGAAGCCGCCAGATCCAGGCGATGAAGCCCTCCGGAACGGGGACCACGGGCGCCAGGGCCAGCCCCGCGAAGATGCCCCCCAGAGTGAACTCGTCCGGCAGGATGCGGGATTCGGCGTCGGAAAAGATCAGTTCGACGAGGATGGCGGCGAACAGGCACCATTTGACGCCCGCCCAGCCGCCGCCCGTGCGCCACCATGCCCAGAAAAACAGCAGCCCCGTGGAGAACTCCACCAGCGGATACCGGAACGAGATGGGCGCGCGGCAGGCGCGGCAGCGGCCCAGCAACAGGAGAAAGCTGAGCAGGGGAATGTTGTCATACCAGGCGATCATGGCGCCGCAGCGCGGACAATGCGAGCGCGGGGTGACGACGGAGTAGTCCTGCGGCAGGCGGCTGATGCAGACGTTGAGAAAGCTGCCGATGATGAGCCCGAAGGCGCCAGCGAGCAGCGAGGCCAGGAGCAGATCGTTCATGAAAGCACCCTTCGATATGCCTCGATGGTCAATTCCGCCATTCGTTCGATTGTAAACCGCTCCCCAACCATGCGGCGGCCGGCGGCGCCGAGACGGGCTGCCAGTCCGCGGTCTTCGGCGAGGCGCGCGGCGGCTTCGGCGATGGCCGCGGGATCGTTATCGACGAGGAGGCCCGTGACGCCGTCGATGACGATCTCCGGAAGCCCGCCCACACGGCTGGCGATGACAGGCACCCCGTGGGCCATTGCGAGCAGGGCGGCGGAGCCGAGCCCCTCGCTCCGGCTGATGTAAACCAGCGCGCGCGCGGCGGACAAGTCTCGCAGAAGGTCGTTCGAAAAGCGCACTTGAGCGGCGGCGCGGCGGATGAGCGCGGCGCCTTTCCGCGGATCATCCGATGCCGGAGCGATGATGTCTCCGTCGAGGGTGCTGGTCTGCGGCGGCAGAGCGACGCCGTCTGGGACCACGGCGATTTTCGCCCGGGGTACGCCCGCGGCCTCGAGCCGCCGCTTCACCGCTTCGCTGACGGCGAGGAACAGCGCGGCGCGGCGGTATTTCCAGCGGGCCAGCCAGTGGGTATGGATCGGGAAATCCACCCGGCGGCTGACGGCGAACGGCACGGGCGCCAGCAGCGCGGCCAGCGTGTGGGAGCGGGCGTCGTGGCAATGGATCAGATCGAAGCCGCGCGCGGCGCTCCGGACGGCGCCGGGCGTCAGCGCCTCCGCCCGCAGCCCGGCGGCGCGCGCCCGCTCGAGCAGCGGCGCGCCGGCGGGCGCCAGCAGCGCGCATTCCACGCCGCGCCCGGACAGCGCCTGCACGAGCAGCAGCGCCTGATGCTGGCCGCCGCGCATCGTGCGGCCGGTGTCGAGGTGGAGCACGCGCATCGGCTCACCGGGCGGAGGTCATGAAGCGCGCTTTGGCGTACTTCAGGAAAGTGTACAGGGCGGCCATGTATGCGATGGCCAGCCCTTCGACGCCGTCCAGGAAGCCGCGCTTCAAAACATAAGTGCGGAAAAATGTCCAGGCGGGCTCCAGCAGCAGGTTGCGGTAAAGGACGGGCGTGCGCCGCGCGGCGAGCTCCTCGGCGGCCAGCGTCGTGTAACGGTCCATCGTCTTGAGGTGCTCGCTGAGCGACCCGCATGTGAAGTGGAGCAGATTGCCCTTCAGATGCCCGACGCGGCCCTGGCAGACGACCGATTCGTGGACGTAATCGCCCACCCAGCGCGCCTTGCGGCGGTCGAAGAGGCGGATCTTGCGGTCGGGATACCAGCCGGAGTACAGGATCCATCTGCCGAGGTACTGCGCCAGCCGGGGAACGGTGTAGGCGTCGCACTGCGGGCCGTTTTTCTTCAGTTGCCAGATCTCGGCCTCGAGATCTTCGCTGAGAGCCTCGTCGGCGTCTATGGAAAGAATCCAGTCGTGGGCGGCCTGTTCGGAGGCGTAGTTCTTCTGGCCGGCGAAGCCGCGCCAGCCGGCTTCGATGACGCGGGCGCCGAATTTGCGGGCGATTTCGACGGTGCGGTCCGTCGAGCCGGAATCGACCACGAGGATTTCGTCGCAGCAACGGAGGCTCTCGATGGCGCGGGGCACGTTGCGTTCTTCGTTGCAGGTGATGATCGTGGCCGAGATCTTCATGCCGCGCGTCAGGGCAGCCAACCCTGCCCGTTATTGTACAGAACGGGTGCAGGGATGAAACTCAGAAAGAAAATCAGAACCACGAGATGGAAGGCGCGCCGGCGCGCCGGGCCCAGGGGCGCGACGTCGTAGACGTGGAAGTGCTTCCTTCCGATGAAGAACAGCAGCACCGCCCAGACCCACCACGGCCAGTACAGGAACCCGAGCAAAGCCATGGCCGCGATGGCAGCCGTGGAAACGGCGCGGTGGCGCTCACCAAAGCAGGCGTAGACGATGTGGCCGCCGTCGAGCTGTCCGATGGGCAAGAGGTTGAGAGACGTAGCCAGCAGGCCGACCCAGGCGGCGCGCGCCACCGGGTGCAGATAGATATCCTCGGCGGGCACGCCCGGGAAGAGCCACATCTCGAGGGCGCGCATCAGCAGCGGCGAGCCAAACTGGATCTCGCTCTGCTGGCCGATGCCCGGCACCACGCGCGACAGCGCCATGCCGATGCCGAGCACGGGGATCACGAAGAGGAAACCGGCCAGCGGCCCGGCGATGCCGACATCGAACAGCTCGCGGCGGCTCTTGACGGCGGAGCGGAAGCGGATGAACGCGCCGAATGTTCCGATGAAGGTGGGCGCCGGCAGAAAGTAGGGAAGGCTCGCATCGATGTTGTGATAAAAGCAGGCGAGCCAGTGGCCTGACTCATGCGCCAGCAGGACCAGCAGCAGGGCCAGCGCGTACGGCAGCCCGTCGAGCAGCAGGCGCGGTTCGCGCAAGGCGTCGGCGAAGGCGGTGATGTCGTGCTCGAGATCGAAGGGAGGAAGCTGGTGGTGGAAGTTGTACTGGAGACGCGCGCCGAGGGCGGTGGTGGTGAACAGCGTCGCCAGGAAAAGCAGGATGTGAAGCCAGAGCCTGGGCTGAGCGAGCAGGGTGCGCCCTAGCGCAGGCGGCGCCCAGAACGGCTCGTACAGCGGGCGTCCATCATCGGGGGTCAGATTCACGTCAGGCAAGGCCGGGCGTCAGTCGAGAGCCTGGAGCTCCTTGCCTGGCTTGAAGCGGACCGCCTTGCCCGGCGGGATGGCCACCTCGGCGCCAGTGCGCGGGTTGCGGCCAATGCCGGTCTTGCGCGGGCGGACGGTGAAGATGCCGAAACCGCGCAGTTCGATGCGCTCTCCCTGGGCGAGGGCGCGCTTCATGGACTCGAAGACGGTTTCCACGGCCATCTCGGCCTTGGTCTTGGTGATGCCGGTGCGATTGACGACCTCGTTGACGATGTCGAGCTTGATCAAGTGCGCCTCCTGAGTGGGAGAGAATCGCCGCCTTCATGCGAGCAAGCGGCGGTTCGCATTGCAAACCTCATGATAGGATTAGGTTTATCACCGTGTCAAGGATGCCGGACAAGAGCGGGAAGCCGGAGGCGGGGGGCGTGGCGCCTGCGATGTTCCGGCGCGTGTGCGGCCTGTTCGCCACAGGAGTAGCCGTGGCCGCGGTGATGGGGCGTGACGGGAAGCCGCACGGATTGACGGTGAACTCCTTTACGTCCGTCTCCCTGCATCCGCCGCTTGTGCTCGTGTGCATCGGGCACGCGGCGGCGGCCCACGGACCGTTTGCGGCCGCGGCTCATTTTTCCCTGAATTTTCTCGACGAGTCCCAGCAGGAGCTGTCGCAGCGATTCGCGTCGTCTCATCCGCGCCGCTTCGAGGGCGTGCGGTGGCATGCGGGGGAATGCAGCGCGCCCGTGCTGGACGGCGCCCTGGGCGTGCTTGAATGCGAGACGTGGAGAAAGATGGACGCGGGCGACCACACGGTTTTCATCGGACTCGTCAGAAACGCGCGCGCACGCGAAGGCCGCCCTCTGGTTTATTTCAGCGGCAAATACCGCCGCCTGGAAGAGAGCTGATCAACCCGCCAATTCTTTCAGTTTGGCGATCACTTTGTCGTAGTCCGGGTGCTGCGCCACTTCGGGCACGTACTCCACGTACCGCAGCACGTTGTCCTGGTCGACGACGAAAATCGCCCGGCATTCGATGCGCCAGTCCTTGATCAGCGTCCCGTAATTTTCGCCGAAACTGGCGTATTTGTGATCGCTGATCATCTTGACGTGGTCCACGCCGAAGCTGGTGCACCACCGGTTCTGGGCGAACGGCAGGTCCATGCTGACGGTATAGAAGCTGACCTGCGGGAACCTGGCCGCTTCGTCGTTGAACTTCTTGGTCTGCATGTCGCAGACGGGCGTGTCCAGCGAGGGGACCACGCTGAAAACGCGGATGCCCTGCCCCGTAGCAGCCAGCGTCACGGGCTGGAGGGACTTGTCCACGGCCTGAAAATCAGGCGCGGCATCGCCAACTTTCAGCTCAGGCCCGGCGAGTTCAAGCGGCGTGCCTTTGAAGGTCGTGGTGCGTGCCATGAATCCTCCTCAAGTGGAAATCGGGAACAGCTCATGCCCAGTGTAACAGGGGGCGGAGTTCTTCCACATTCCCCGCCCGCGGATGGCAGACGAGTCCGGCGCAGACTTCGGCCGAGGGCGCGCCGGACCGCTCTTCCCAGACGAGCGTGGTGAATGGAAGAAAATGGCGCCGGACCTCCCGCACCAGGTCCTCCGCGGCGCCACGGAAGCGGATCAGCTCCTCCGGCGCCTCGTGCAGCATCCAGCCGCAGAGCATGCGGGGCAGGGCCGAGGGCTGGCTTTCGAGCCTCGCGGCGAAGGCCTCCAGGGTCCGGCGCGCCGGCTCGAGCAAAGAGCCATCGCCGGTGAGCCGCGCCGTGCGCACCAGCGCTTCCACCGCCAGCGAATTGCCGGACGGCTCGGCGCCGTCATAGTCCTCTTTCATCCGGAACAGCAGGTCCCCAGCCGCAGCGGAGGTGGTAAAAAAGCCGCCTGCGGCGTCGCCGAACAGGTCCACCATCCTGCGGACCAGCCTGCCGGCGACCTCAGCGTAGCGCCATTCGAAGCTGGACTGATGCAGATCCAGCGCAGCCAGTGCGGTGGCGGCGTAGTCGTCCAGCAGCCCTTCTATCGCGGCTTCGCCATCACGCCACCGCCGCATCAGACGCCCGTCCGGCATCATCAGCGACCGCTCGAGAAAGCTGAACGCCCGGCGGGCGGCTTCAAGATAACGCGGCCCGTCAAGAGCTGCGCCTGCGCGGGCGAGAGCGCTGATCATGAGGCCGTTCCAGGAAGTCAGAATCTTGTCGTCAAGGTGCGGGCGCGGGCGGCGGGCGCGCGCTTCGAAAAGCTTCCGGCGGGCAGCAGCCATGGCCGGATCCGCAGCCAGCGCAGGCTGCTGCAGCCAGAGAATGTTCCTGCCTTCGAATTCGCCGTGCGGGTCGTCGTGGACATTGCCGCCGGGCAGGCAGCCGTAAACCTCCGCGAACCGGTGCGCCAGGTCCCGGCCCAGCACCTGCTCCAGCTCCGGCCATGTCCATACGTAAAAGGCGCCTTCCCTCTTGCGTCCGGGCCGCGCCGGATCTTCGCTGTCGGCGTCCTCAGCGGAGTAAAAACCGCCCTCGGGATGCGTCAAGTCGCGGAGGACGTATTCGCAAATGCCGTGCGCAGTTCCGGAAAATTCAGTATTTCCAGTCACCTGAAATGCTTCGATATATGCTGCCGCCAGTTGGGCCTGATCATAGAGCATTTTCTCGAAATGCGGCACAAACCAGCGCTCATCCACGGAATAACGGTGGAAGCCGCCGCCAAGGTGGTCGCATATGCCGCCCGCGCGCATCGCCTGGAGCGTCGCTTCGGTCATGCGCAGGGCTTCGGGGTTTCCAGATTTCCGGTAAAAGCGGAGCAGGAACTGGAGAACGGAAGGACGGGGAAACTTCGGCGCGCCGCCGAAGCCGCCGAACCGCGGATCAAACATCCGCTGAAATTGCTGGAAGCCCGCTTCCGCCACGGCAGCGGACGGCCGGTTTCCACCGGCCCTGATCTGGATTTCCCTCTGTATTTCCTGCTGGATTCGCGAGGCGGATTCCATAATCTGCTCCCGCCTGCTGCGCCATGCGGCTGCGATTTGTTCCAGAATTTCCCGGAATCCAGGCCGCCCCCAGCGGCGCTCCGGCGGGAAATACGTTCCGCCGTAGAACGGGCGCAGATCCGGCGTCAGCCAGACGCTCAACGGCCAGCCCCCGCTGCCCGTTGTCGCCTGCACGAAGGTCATGTAGATGCGGTCGACATCAGGGCGCTCTTCCCGGTCGAGCTTCACGGGCACGAAGTGCTCGTTGAGAAAGCGCGCGATCTCTTCATTTTCGAAAGACTCGCGCTCCATCACATGGCACCAGTGACAGGTGGAGTAGCCGATGGAGAGGAAGACCGGCTTGCTCTCCGAGCGCGCTTTGGCGAAAGCGGCTTCGCCCCAGGGGAGCCAGTCCACCGGGTTGTGGGCGTGCTGCAACAGATATGGGCTCTTTTCGTGGATCAGTGCGTTGGTGTGCATCGGAAATCGGGAACGGCTATTCTGGCAAGCGTGGCTCTGGACGCCGCCGCGCGCGGCGCCCCCTGATTCATTCGGAGCGCGGCCGAGCTCCGCCAGGAGGTTGGATTCATGACGGATTTTGAAAGCTTCAAGAAACAGGCTCTGGATGAGCTGCTGGAATGGCTCAGAATTCCGAGCATCAGCACGCTCCCGGAACACAAGGGCGACATGGAGCGCGCCGCCGCGTATGTCAGGAGCGCGCTCGAGCGGGCGGGAATGGCCCGGACGGAGCTGATCCACCGCGCCGAACATCCGATGGTGTACGGCGAGTGGCTGGGCGCTCCGGGCAAGCCCACGCTGCTTCTGTACGGGCATTATGACGTGCAGCCGCCGGATCCGCTGGACGAATGGGTGTCGCCGCCATTCGAGCCGCAGATACGGAATGACAACATTTATGCGCGCGGGGCAACGGACGACAAGGGGCAGACGTGGATCCTGGTGAAAGCCATAGAGTGGCTGATGCGGCGTGACGGGCGGCTGCCGGTGAACGTGCGGTTCCTGATCGAAGGCGAAGAGGAATGCGGCGGCGAGGCGGTGGCGCGCTACGTCTCCGAGAAGCCAGCGCAACTGACCGCCGATGCTGCCGTGATTTGCGACAGCGAAATGTTCGCGCCCGGCCTGCCTTCGATCTGCACCGGACTGCGCGGAATTGTCTACGGCGAACTGCACGTGGAAGGCGCGCGGCAGGACCTGCACTCAGGGGTGTATGGCGGCGTGGCGCCGAATCCGCTGATGGCGATTGCCGAAATCCTCACATCATTGAAAGACCGGGACGGGCACATCCTGATCCCGGGGTTTTACGACCGCGTGGTCGAACCGGCGAGGGCGGAGAAGGAAGCGTGGGCGCGGCTGCCTTTCGACGAGAGGGAGTATCTGGAGAAGGAGATCGGGGCAAGAGAACTGACCGGCGAGCCGGGGCTGACGGTGTTCGAGCGCACATGGGCGCGCCCGACGCTGGAGGTGCACGGCATCCGCGGGGGCTTCACCGGCGAGGGCGCCAAGACGGTCATCCCTGCGCGGGCTGTGGCCAAGATTTCCATGCGGCTGGTACCGGAACAACAGCCCGATGAGGCGGTGGAGCAACTTCGGGCGGCGATCGAAAGAGCCACGCCGCGCGGTGTGAAAACGGAGTTCCGGCTGCTTCATGGCGCTCCGGCGAGCCTCGCGGATCCGGAGAATCCATTTGTGAAGGAGGCTGCGGCTGCCATGGAAGAGGTGTTCGGCAAGAAGACCGTGTTCATCCGCAGCGGCGGCTCGATTCCCATCGTGGGGCTGTTCAACGAGCATTTGCGCATCCCCAGCGTGCTGATGGGCTTCGGGCTGCCGGACGACAACCTGCATGCGCCCAATGAGAAATTCCACGTGCCGAATTTCTACGCCGGCATCGAATCCGTGACGCGGTACCTGGAGCGCCTGGGAACTCAAGCCTGATCCAGGCGCGCGCAAGAAGACGCTCCCGAGTTCCAGGCGGCCGCCGCGTGGCGGGAAAGGGGGGAATTGCGTTCCTGTTCCCTTTTTTCTACCAGGTGCCGGTGCGCAGGACGACGGCCACGGTCAGGGCCATGCCGTTGTTGTAGCTGCGGCCGTTGACCGGAGGCAGCCAGGAGCGGCGGTATTCGAGGTTGGCGATGCGCAAGGCCACCACGGGGTTCAGGCGCAGGTCCATGCCCGTGCCGGCGGCCATCGAGAAACCGTTGGCAGTCCAGCGCCGCGCGTAGCGGGCGTGATCGTCATATGCGTTGCGGCCCTCCAGCCGCGCGGTTCGCGTCAGCTCGTCGCGCAGCACCGGATCGACCTTCTCATGCGTCACCTTGAGACCGCCGACCAGCAGATGCGCGTAAGGGTTCAGCCGCGCGCCGGAACGCGCCGACCACCTTGGGCCGAACAGGTAGTTGAACGTGTCGCCGCTCTGGTTCGGACCAAGGCCGTTCAGCATGCATCCGGAGACATCCGCCACAAGCTGCCAGGTGGAGGTAAGGCGGAACGCGCCTTCGCCGCCCCCGCCGACGCACGCGCCATTGGCGCGGCCGTAAAGAACAGGCCGCACCGTGGCCGACAGTTCGAAGCTCGAGATGCCGAAAGGACCGGTCAGTTCCGGACGGGGGCTCTCGCGGCGGGCGATCGCGCCGGCGCGCTTGTCGGCCACGTAGGAACTTAGCAGCGGCGAAAACACTCCGGGGCGGTCGTCCCGCGCCCACGGCACTTTGAAGCGCATGGCGTTGGCGAATGACCGCGAGGGATTCAGCGTTCCGCGCACGATCAGCCGCAGGTACGGATTCTCGAACTTTTCTTCGAACCGCTGGATGACGTACCTGTCGAGCGCGTCTTCGCCGATCATCCAGCCAAGGCCGATCACCGGCGTCACCACATGATCGACAAAGCCCTGCTGCGGGTAACGGCTCTGGATCTTGCCGATGGACGCCTCGCTGAACGGCCCGATCTCGAACATTGTGCTGTAGGCCCAGGAGTACGCCGTGGCCCGCAGCCGGCTCTTCCAGTAAAAGGAATTCTTCCCGATCTCGGCGCCGATGTAATCCCGGTCGTTGTGCGTCCAGATGTAGCCGCTCACGGCGCCCTGCATCGGATGGCCGATGTAGTTCACATAGAACGGATCGCCGTCGGACCATCCGTGCAGGCTCTTGACCGACTCCATCCAGCCGCGGAAAAACGGGCCGCGCATGCCTTCGCGCGTGCCGGGCTCGGTGGCCAGCCGGAAGGCGTGCTGCACGCCAAGGAAGAAACTGGATTGCCTGCCCAGCCCGTCCCAGTCAACCCCGGCGCCACGGTCGGGCCGGACCCAGATTTCCGCCCGCCCCACAGGACGGACGGTGCGCGCGAGCGAGGCCACTCCATCGGTGCCGTCTGGATCCGTGGCGCCTTCAGCAGCCTCGCTCTTCTCCGCCAGCGGCTGCGCCTTCGCACAGAACAACCCGAACAGGAAGCAAAGAAACCAGCAACTACACTTCCACCTGAGACGCATCTTGTGTAGTCCCTCTCCTCCACATACTGGATGTGCCCCGCGCCGGCGCCGTTTCACCGGATCCCCAGCCGGGCCGCGAAGTCTGTGCTTGCACTTTCCGGCCGGGCGCAGAGCCTATTTGTCCATTATCTATCCCGCAAGCCCCGGCCTGTTCCCGCAGCCCACTGCGGCCAGCCACGCTCGCCTCACGTCCCGCGCTGGGGAGGCGATCCCTGTCAGGGGACGCGAACAATCGGAACGGAAGTGAAGCTGAGAGTCGGCTGGAACCGCAGCCCCAGCCCCATGATGCCCGCCGGGCGGTCCGCGCGGAACTCGATGAAGCCCCGCTTGCCCGCAGCCGAGGGAAACAGGCTGGTCACCGAAAACGACGTATGACCGTTGGGAGGCAGATTGATGCCGCCGCGGACGAACTCCTGGCCGCGCTCGTCGTACAGAACGGCCGTCACGCCGGCAGGCTCATCGGGCGCGAGGTTGACCAGCGCAATTCCCGTGGAGAATCCGCTGAGATTGTCCATCGGCTGGAGGTAACTCTGAAGGGCAGCGCTTTCCAGCGGCGAGGTGCCCTCGGAGTCCACGCCGCTGCCGTGCTTCTGCCGGAAGATGGCGAACCCGGCCACCGGCGCCGCCGAGCGCACCTCCGCCCAGCCCACCAGAATGGCGGAGCCCGCCGCCTCGGACTCGACGATCAGCGTCCCCCGCGGCGGGATGGTCCGTTGCACGCTGGATCCGGCTATCGTGCTCATGCCGGTGGCTTCGATCACGATGAGCGGCAGCGTCAGCGCGCTCCCGTTGTCGGAGAAGAAGTTGATCCGCACCGCCGCCGGTTCCGATCCAGGATTCAGCAGCGTAATGGATGTCTTCCAACTGCCGCCTGAAGCCACCTGGGAGATGACGCCGGCCCTGGGCGGCTGCGATCCGGCCCCTACAACCAGCGTGAACGCCGCTTGCGTGGCCGCCTGCGCCGCATCGGTCACCTTCAGGGTGAACTGAAATGTGCCCGCCGCGGCGGGCGTTCCCGACAGGATGCCGCTGGGCGACAGCGTCAGTCCGGGCGGGACCGCCCCGGTCAGCACGGTCCATGTGTAAGGCGGCTGGCCGCCAGCGAGCCCGAACACCAGCGAGTAGGCCGAGCCCGCGCTCGCCTCGGGCAACGCGCCGCCCGTGGTGACCGTCAGCGGCGACGACACGGTCCAGGAGAATTCTCCGTTGACCTTCCTTCCAGCGGCATCCGACAACTCAATGGTGAAACGGAACACGCCGCCCAGCCGCGGCGAGCCGGAGAGCACTCCTGTCGAGGTCAGCGAAACTCCGTCCGGCAGCAGGCCGGAGGCGACCCGCCACTGATACGGCGCAGCGCCTCCTCTGGCCTCGAACGTGAAGGTATAGAATACGCCGAAGCTTCCGTTGGGCAGCGGCGAGGCGCTCGTGATGGCCAGAACATCCTGGACGGCGAGCGTGTACGCCCTGTCAGCCACAGCGGCGGCCGAGTCCGTCACCCGGACAGTAAACGCAAAGACGCCGCTCGACGCCGGCGTCCCAGACAGGACACCCTGCGGACTCAGCGTCATTCCCGGCGGCAAGCCACCTGCGGTCAGCGTCCACGTGTAGGGAGGCACGCCGCCGGAAACCGCCAGCGTCTGCGAGTAGGCCGATCCGATCCCGGCAGCCGGCAGAGTATCCGTAATGATGGCCAAACCGCCCGCCACCACCAGCGTGAAGCTGTCCGTGCGGCTCGTGCCAGCGCTGTCGGTCACCCTGACCGTGAACAGGTATGCGCCTGCCGCCAGCGGCGTTCCGCTGAGAACGCCCGTCTGCGCGGCCAGTTGCACGCCGGATGGCAACGCGCCTCCGGTGACGGCCCAGACGTAAGGAGCCGTTCCCCCGCCCGCCTGGAACGTGAAAGAGTACGGCTGAGCCGTGTAAGCCGGCGGGAGCGTCCGCGGGCTCAGCAGCGTGAGATCGTTGCTCACAAGGATGGAGAACTGCCGAACCGCGCTGGCGCCGGTCGAGTCGGTGACCGTGGCCTGAAAGGTGTAACTGCCCGCGGCCGACGGAGTCCCGCTGAGGACGCCGCCTGCAGCCAGGCTCAGTCCCGGCGGCAATGTTCCGCCCGTCACCGCCCATTGGTATGGCGGCGTCCCGCCGGTGGCTGCCAGCGTCTGCGAGTAGGGTTGGTTCGGCACGGCTGACGGCAACTGCGTACTGGTGGAGATCACCAGGCCGGCGCTCACGACCAGTCCGAACGCTTTCGTGGCTGTAGCGCCCGTCTGGTCAACAACCTGCACCTGGAAGCCGTATGTGCCAGAGGCGGACGGAATCCCGGATACCAGCCCCTGCGGAGACAACGCCAACCCCGGCGGCAGCGCTCCGCCGGCGATGGTCCACTGATACGGGGCCGAGCCTCCGCTGGCGGCCAGACTTTGGGCATATTGCACGCCCACGGAAGCCGGCGGCAGCTCCGGGGCGGTATCGATGGATAGCAACTGTCCAAAGCTGATGGTGAAGGCCTGGAACGTGGAGGCGCCGCTCGAGTCGGCCACCCTGACGATGAAGTTGCTCTGGCCGCTGCCGGACGCGGTTCCACTGATGATGCCGGCGGAAGAGAGGGTCAACCCCGACGGCAGCGCGCCAGCGGCCATGGACCAAGCGTAATTTCCGGCGCCGCCGCTGGCGGCCAGAGCGGCATTGTACGGCTGGCCCGCTTTCGCTTGAGGCAGTGACGAGGTAGTGATCGTGACCAGCGGCAGAACTGCCAGCGTGTAGGGCGCGAGGTCGCTTCCGCCTGCCGAGTCGTTCGCCTGGACGAAGAAGGAATACGTGCCCGGCACGGCCGGGGCGCCCGAGAACAGGCCGGTGCTGGAAATTGAAGTGCCCGCAGGAGCGGACAACAGGGTCCAGGTGTACGGCGGGGTTCCGCCTGTGGCGACAAACTGATGCGAATAGGGCGCACCGGCGATGGCCGATGGCAGGGGGCGCTGACTAGGGTCCCCGATCGCGACGCCGATCTTGGTCATCCAGGTGAATAGCTGAGTGGCCGTGTTGCCTGCGGCGTCCCTGGCCTGTGCCGTGAAGTTGACGTTGTTGGATGCGACCGGCGTCCCTGAGAGCACACCCGCGACATCCAGCAAGACGCCTACGGGCAGCGAACCGGAGATGAGCGACCACTGATATGGCCCCAGTCCTCCGGCCGCTTCGAGCGCGATGCTGACGGCGGCGCCGACGGAGGCTTTCGGCAGAGCCGGCGGTGTCAGTATTGTGGGCCCGGCGCTCACCATCAATTCGAGCGGCAGTGTTGCGGAAGCTCCGCCCGCAGCCGTGACCTTCACTGTGAAAGAGAACGCTCCTGCCGCGGCAGGGACGCCGCTCAGCAGTCCGCTGGCGGCAAGACTGACACCTGGAGGCAGGCTGCCGCTCTCCACTGACCAATTGAACGGCGCGGCGCCGCCCACGGCCTGGAGAGCCACCCCGTACGGCACGCCCACGATCCCCGCTGGCAGGCTCGATGTGGCGACAGCCACGTCCTGGCCGATCCGCAAGGCGTATCTCCGTATCGAGAACGCCCCGGTTGCGTCGGTCACCCGGACCGCGATGTCTCCCTGAAACGCCTGCACTGGCGTGCCGCTCAACTGTCCGGCGGTCGAGAGCGACAGCCCCGCGGGCAGAGCGAATCCCGCCTCAACCGTGAAAGTGTACGGAGGAGCTCCGCCCGTGGCCGAGAGGCTGGCCGAATAGGGCGCACCGGCCGCGCCGCCGTTCAATGTCAGCGGGCTGCTGACACCGGGAAAGCCCGTGCGCGCGACCGTGAGCGTGCCGCCCGTCCCCGCCCCTTGCTGCGCCTCATAGACGCCTGGTTGAGCGAGTGCGCCCGCGGGGAAGAAGAACCGTTGAAACGTCACACCCGCGCTGGGCGGCTGCTGTTCGACGACGATCTGCTCCCGCCCAGCCTCTGCCTCCGGAAACAGTCCGGCCGCCGTGCAGTGCGGGGCGCAAGTTATCTGAAAGGCCCGCAAAACCGTGGATGTAGTGACCGGCCCCGGCAAAACCGCCGTCAGCCGCACCGCGCGCCCGTCGCTGCCCGTACCAGAAAGCTCGATGGAGAACTGGGCTTCGACAGGCAGCGCCAGAAAAGCGGCCGTGAGACACAGAATCAGGCGCATGGCTTCCCTCCCCGCGGGCCTTGCGGCCTTGACTCACCAGCGGCCACACCGCCCCGCCCCAGTATATTCCCCCACTCTGCCGAGCGAGTGAACACTTTGTGTTACAGCCGCCCGGCTGTTTCGCGGAACACTAAAAGTTGGCCGAAGCCGACCCGGAGCCGGCGTTGTTGGTGAGCGTCACCTGCACTGAAGCCAGCGCGCCAGCGCTGCCCTGCAACGTGAAGGGCACCACCAGCAGGAACTGGCCGCCATACTGGCGCGATTCGGCGCTGGCGAACCATGTCTCGAACACGGAAGCCACCGGAACGGTCACTTCCGCCGTGCCCAGCGAGGCGCCCGGCGCGGGGGTGAAGCGGAACGCCGCACCCGTGATCTGCCGGATGTTGGAGTAGCCGGTGACCTGGATCTCGAATCCCGCCGCGTTTCTGACGATGGCCAGCCTGGTAATCTGCGGACCCGAGGCAGGGATGCGCACCGTCTTCACTGCAAAGGGATCGGGTTCGATCACGGTGCTGCCGAGCCGCAGGGTCACGCGGATCGTGATGACGCCCGCAGTGGTGCCCGTTTGCAGGGCGAACAGCGAGCCGGAAGCGGGAACCGCCGCGGTCTGGCCGGCAGGGATCGTGAAATTCACGGTGTTGCCGCCACTGGCAAAGCGCACCGCCGGATCCGGAGGCAGGCTGCCCTCCGGAGTGAACTCCAGCCGCGCCGTGCCGCTGAGCTCGACCGGGAAGCCCTGTCCCAGTTGCAGCCCGAAAGACGGCTGGCTGGCAGACGGCACGGTCTCCTGGATCTGCGTGACCGTCAGGGGCGGCAGAGGCGGCAAGGCGATGCTGAGGGTGAACGTGCGGCTGGCGGTGAGCGGCGGCTGGTTGCCGTCGCTGACCGTCACCTCGATGGGGAATGAGCCGTGCCGGGTGGGCGCGCCCGTGATGGCACCGGTCTCTGGATTCAGGGCCAGCCCCTGGGGCAGCGAACCCGATGTCACGCTCCACCGCAACGGCGCGCGTCCGGAGCCCTCGAGCGTGGCGCTGTAGCTGTCGCCAACTCTGCCCTCTGGAAGCGCCGTGGTCACGATGAACGGCCGCAGGAACACGGTGAGCGCCAGGGCGCGGCTGGCGGTGAGCCCTTCGCTGTCGAGCACCTGGACGGTGAATGAATACTGGCCAGTGGCACCGGGCGTGCCTGAAAGCGTGCCGTCGGCAGCCAGAGCCAGGCCGGGCGGCAGACTTCCGCTGGCAAGCGAAAAAGCGTAGGGCGGGAAGCCGCCCGACGCGGCGAGAACCGTCTGGTACGGTTGCCCCTCGGACGCTTCAGGCAGAGACGACGTCGTGATCACCAGCGGTTCGGCGAAGCGCACGGTATAAGTGTGCGCCGCCGTTTTCTGCGTGTAATCCTGCACCTGAACAGTAAAGGTAAACGCGCCCGCGGCCGCCGGCGTGCCTGAAAGCGCGCCCGTTCCGGCATCCAGAGCGAGGCCGGGCGGGAAGTTGCCGGCCAGAACGCTCCATGAGTACGGAGAGACGCCGCCCGCCGCCTGGAGTTGCGCGGAATAAGCCACGCCAGGAGATCCCGGCGGCAGGGTCAGCGTCGTGATGATGAGAGACGACGGAACTACATTCAATGTCAGCCACCCGAACGCGCTGGCTTGCGCGGAATCGTTGACGGTGGCCTGGAAAGCGAACTGTCCCGCCTGGGTAGGAACGCCCTGCAATGTGCCGTTCGACAGCAGCGTGATGCCCGGTGGCAGAGTCCCGCCCGAGAGCGTGAAGGTGTAAGGTCCGGTGCCGCCTGATGCGGTCAGCGTGCCAGCGTAAGCCGTTCCCACTGCGCCGTCGGGCAGCGGAACCTGGTTCAGGGTGAGCGGAGCCGGCTGCACCGCAATTCGCAATTGCGACTCGGAGAACGCTGCATTGGCATCGGTGATGCGCGCTACGAAACTGTACAGACCCTGCGCCGTGGGGGTGCCGGTGATCGCGCCGGTCGCCGGATTCAGGCTGAGTCCAGGCGGCAGCGCGCCGCCGCTGATCGAGTAAGAGAACGGCGCGGTGCCCCCCTGAGGCGACAGGGCGCCGGTGTAGCTCTGTCCCACGTAGCCGGTGGGCAGCGTAGCGCTGATCAGTGGTGTCGGGTTCACCGTGATCGTGTAGGTCCGCTGCTCCCACTGTTCGAGGAACGCGTAATAACTGGCGTATACCGTGAACGTGTACGTCGTAGGCGTGGAAACAGGCGGGAAGATTCCTGTCAGAAGGAGCGTGGTTCCGCCGGACGGGCCGGATGGAAAGACGAAATTCACGCCAGCGGGGAGATCGCTGGGGCCGGTGTCCCAGAAAGCAGGGAGGTTCGACATGATCGAGCGTGTTACCGCCACCCCCGCCGTCGCCGGCGGCAGCGGAGTCGGGGTGAGGATCAACAGACGGTTGTCAACGACGAAATAGTAGGTTTGGCTCACGACCACGGATCCGCTGAACGAGAGGAAGGTATAGGAGCGCGACACCGTGAACGTGAAGTTGCCCGTGCCGTTGAGCGTCCCCGAAAGCAGGCCGGAAGCCTGGTTGAAGCTCAACCCCGGAGGGATCTGGCCGGTCAGTGCAAAGGGTCCGGCGATTCCGCCGGAAGGCGGATTGAGCACGGAAAACTGGATGCTCACAGGATCGCCCACATACCCGGTGAAGGTCTGGGACGGCGGCTGCATGGAAGGCGGAGGCGCCTGCGCGGCCAGCGGTCCCGCGCAGAGCAGCAGCAGAAGACAGCCGAGATAGAGGCCGCGCATCATTGGTCACCTCCTTCCCGTTGCGGCTCTTCGGAACGTGGCACGAAGAACACCGACGGCTGCACCGCTCCCAGATCGGCGATCCACACCGGCCCTGCACCGTTCACCGCCAGATGGAACACTCCCGCGGAACCTGTAGGCCTCACTGCATCCACAGCGGCAGGGCACACCCACTCGCCTTCCTCGCGGCCTTCCGAGTCCCATAGCCGCACCCGTGTCTCGTTTTCGCCGGCTTCCACCAGCAAAAGCTTCGCGCGTCCGGCGCTGGCCAGCATGCGCCGGACGTTTTCCTGCGCGCTGCCCAGTTCGATAGCCTCCGGCCCGATCGTGCCCCCTCCAAAGCGCAACGAATCACCTTCGATCCATGCGAACCGCCCGCCGCCTGCAAGAAACGTGAACGCGCCCGCCGCCTGCCGGCTCACCTCCGCCACTGCGCCCTCTTCGCCGATGGCGTACAAAACGCCGCCGGTCCGCGCCAGGATGCGGCCGCCGCCATCGCTCACCGCCGCGCTGTCAGCCGCCAGAGGAATCTCCCGGATCAGCACTGCCTCCGCGCCTTCCACCTTCCAGACCTGAAGCTGCTGCTGCGCGGCCAGCAGCAGGACGTCTCCGGAAGGGCTCCACGCCGCCACGCCAGGCGCCTCCACAGCGCCCGGCAGCCTCTGCAAAGCTGCTTCCTGATTCGCGGCATCCAGCCGCGCCAGCGCCACGGCGCCATCTTCCATCACCACCACCGCCATCCCGCTGCCGGGCCGCATGGCCAGAACTTCGCCGGCGGCCAGCGCCTCCTGTCCCATCATCTGCGCCGCGCCCGCAACGCCTGCCACACGCTGGTACCGGCCCGGTTCCTGTCCTCGAATCCATCCCAATTCCGGGATGCCCGGGCTCTGCGCCAGGCATGCGGCGCCGGCGAGAGTCAACAGAAGAAATTTCGTCATGATGTTCCTCCTGATCCGCGCAACGCTCCGCATCAGCGGGGCGGCCCGACAGTGGGTGTTCCCGGCGTGACCGTAGTCGCCGGAGGAGTCACAGGGCCCGCCGCGCCGCCACCGTTTCCTCCCCGCGTTGCGGCCACCGTCGCTGCCGCAGCGCCGGCGCCGGCGACCAGGAGGAACGTGAGCAGCTTGGCCGAAATGCCTCCCGCGGCTGCCGCGGCGGCGATGTTCGACATCTGGATCTGCGCCGTGCCCCGCAAGCCTTCTTTCACGGCCAGCACGCGGATCGCATATTTCCCCTGAGCGGAATTCGGACGGATGCCGCGAACCACCACGCGGCCGGTCTCATCGGTGGTCAAGGTGATGTTGTTCAGGCCGTTGCTGAACACGGCGCTCGCGCCGTCGCGAGGCGCCGTGAGAGTCACCAGCGCGCCCGCCACCGGCTTGCGGTTCTCGTCCTCCACCTGGATGATCGCCTCCCGGCTGACGCGCTGCCGCACGTTGAGGATCGCCTCGTCGCCATCGACGATGGTGATCCTCAGGCCGCCCTGCGCTTCCTGCGCCGCTGCTGCCGGCACACAGAGCGGAGAATGGATGAGGACTGCGGACAATACGACCGCAAGTCCAGAGCCCCACGGATGTACCCCAGACATCATGCTCCTCCACGTCAGCCTTCGCGTGCATGAGCGCGAAAGCATCACTCGATCTCCCGTATGATACACGAGAACGGGCTGTGAATGAATCCGCAGATGGCCTGCCTCCCCCTCCACCCCGCAATGGCGCGCCTGCCGGCCTCTTCGTGGGGAGCGCCGCTGGCATGAGTGGTGCGTCCTCCCTCTGCCGCCGGGCTGCCATCGTCGGCGCCGGCGCTTTGGGCAACGAACTGTTCCGCCAGCTCGGGTTGCTGGGCGCGGCCGAGGTGCTGCTGGTCGACCCCGATATCGTCGAGCCCTCGAACCTGGCCAAATGCGCCTTTTTCCGGTCGCCGGGCGCGGCAGGCAGGCCGAAGGCCGAAGTGCTAGCCGAACTGGGGAAAACCTTGTTCCCGGAGACCCGCTGGATTCCCGTCGCGCAAGAGATTGCCGATGTGGGATGGGGGCTGCTCCGCGGCTGCGATCTGCTGCTCAGCGGCGTCGACCGCGACTCGGCGCGCCTGGAAATCGCGCGGATCTCGACGCGGCTCAGCCTGCCCGTCTGCGATGGGGGCATGATCACCTCCGGCGCGGCGGCAGGCCGCGTCTCCTGGTTTCCCGGCCGCGAGGCGGCCTGCTTCTGCTGCCGGCTGACGGCGCGGACGCGGCGCGAGTATCTGGAAACCTGGTCCAGCGCCGCCCATCCATGCCATGTCCCCCAGGAGCCCGGCGGCTGGAGCGCCACGCCGGCTGTGGCCGCCATCACGGCGGCGCTGCAAGTGCATTTCTCGTTGGAGTGGCTGCGCCGGGGCGAGCCGGAGGCGCGCAGCGTCGAGTTCCGCCTGGACGGCCCGCTGCGGCTGGAGGAAGTGCGGATCCCGCTCGACGAATCGTGCCCGTTCCACACGGCGCCGTTGCCGCTGACCGCAGTCGAAGGGCCGTTTTCCGCGGCCCTGAAGCGCGGGCAGGAAATCGCCTGGGAGTGGCCGCTCTGCCTCCGGGCGCGGTGCCTGGATTGCGGCCTCGAATTCGAGCCGCGCATGCGGGTGGCGCGCTTCCGCCGCGAAGGCTCGTGCCCGCGCTGCGGGCGCCGGCGCCTTCTGGAACTCGACAACCGGAACCGCGTCGCGTCCGGCGAGCCGCTGGCGGCGCGGACGCCGGCCGTAATCCGTCCGTAGGAGTTTGGGCGACCGACGTGAAGCCCTGATGAATCGGAGGGCAGAGAGGGAAAGGGCCGGGCGGCGGGCATCACCCAATGGGTGCAAAATTGCTGGTGTTGTGGGC
>JBMOMB010000043.1:0-28493 GCA_049325215.1 Acidobacteriota bacterium | reverse complement strand
GCCTGGCGGGGGTGCGGGGCGAATGGAGCCTGATCTGCACGGCCGTCAACCTGCGGCGCCTCTTCAGGCTGCTGCCGGCTGCCGTAGGGGTCTGACAGGCCCGCCACGGCCCGATTCGGCCCTGCCGCGGCTGCACACCTTCCGCCCCCGCTGCCGAAATCCTCCACCTCCCCTCATCTCCGCCCTGCCCGCTTGGCATCACCGGGTTCATCCCGACAATCACTCAGGCTGTCCCCCTGGTCCGAAGGGGACAGCCTGATCTGCTACCTTCTCAATTTACGTGGAGGTGCCAGTGGTGTCTGACACGTTTGCGATTTCAACGAAAGAGCCGTATCAGGCTGTCCCCCTGGGGCTCCTGGGGCTCCCTTGGGACTCTCCGCCTGGGACTTAGCGGCAGGGGCGGATGCGGATGAGTTTGTGATGGCTGGTGGCGCCGGCGACGATTTCGATCGAGTCGCGGGGCACGCCGAACTCGGAGGCGAGGAAGCGGATGAGCTCCTCGTTGGCCCTGCCGCGCTCAGGCGGCGCGGCCACTTTGATCTTCCAGTCGCCGCTTTCCAGAAATCCGGCCCACTCGGTTTTCGGGCTCCGGGGAACGATGCGAACCTGAAGCGACAGCTTGCCTTCGGCTTTGAGTCTGTCATGGAGACGGGCGATTTCCATGGCTTTACTCGTTCCTGAATGAGATCATTTCTCCCACATGGAGCTGCCAGCCCCCGGCGGGGACCCGCGGGAGCACGAACGGGCCGGCGGGGCGGCAGCGGCCGTCAAAGGAAAAGAACCTTCCGATGCCGGCGATGTGGCAGCGGCCGTTCTTCGGCACCGGCTGCTTTTCCAGATCCCGGCGGGAGAGGCACTCAAAGGCGAACTCGCCGATGTCGGCTAGCGTGCGTCCTTCGGGCAGTTCGAGAGCGGACCGGACCCAGCCGCCGCGCTCGATGAAGTTCTTGCCGATGCCCAGGGCGGAGCCGCGCCAGCGGCTTTCTCTGTGGAAACGGTAGAGAACCTGCACGGCGGCATTTTCGGTTTTCGTGTAAAATTCGGCGGTAAAATAGCGGCGCGGATCGGCGATTTTCTCCCCGTCAAACCAGGCTCCGGGAGCACGGATTTTCTCCTCACGCCGGATTTCTTTGCAGGCAACCTCATAGGTGAACGGTTCGAGGTCCATGACGAGCTCGCGGGGCGATCCTTCGAGGTTGGCCAGCACGGGCACGAGCTGGAAGCGCAAGGCGGGCCGGCCGTTCACCACGGGCTCAAACATGTTGTTGTCGGTAACAGGCGCCAGCATGGGATGAAGGCCGAAGTAAGGGCCGTCGTAAGGCACGTCCTGGTGCTCGCGGGTCTGGATGAGAGTGCGCGCAGGGCGGCCCTGATCGTCGAGCCAGACGCGGTAGACGTATTCGATGTCGGTGGTGCGGCCCCAGCGGGCCATCAGATCGCGGGTGGAGGTGCCGCCGTCTTCATTCGAGAATATGGCGGTGTATTCGAGCCACGGACCGCCGGCGTCACGGCCGCGCGTGCAGTAGACCAGCAGAAGCGCGTCGCTGAAGCGGCCGATGGTGTCCGCGCGGGCGAAGAGAACGGGCGCGTGGCGGACGGGCTCGTAAAGCGGATCGCCAGGGGAAAGCGGCCGGATGCGGGCTTCGCCGATGATGAGATCCGAGCCGCGGGCGGAGTGGGCCGGGTCGCGCTCCACGGTGAGCGTGTGCGAGCCGGGAGGAAGAGGCCCAAGGAAGACGCTGTAGCGGTGGGAGTCCTCTTCACCAAAAACAAAAACATGATGCTTTGTCTCGCCGCCGAGGCCGATGGCGGCGACGGCGGCTTCGCGCCCTGCGTCGCTCCAGTCGGAAGAAGCAGAAGACAGTTCGATCTCGGCGACCACCTCGGCGGCCGACTGGAGCGAGAACGGGAAGCTGCGCTGCTGGGCAGCCGCGGGCAGGGCGAACAGGCACGCCAGCAACAGCGAGGCGAGGCGCGACAGCGCGTTCAGGAGCCGCTCCGTGCGCACGGGTTTGCGGAGAACCTCCCGGACAAGGGCGCGCTCCGGCGAAGACTCGAAGCCGGAAGCGCCGGTGAGAACGACGATGGGGAGAGCGGGGTAGCTCTGGTGCAGCCAGTGGATGAGGCGGCGGCCGTCCTCGGCGCGCGGCAGGCGGAGATCCATCAGGACGCAGTCGGGCAATGTGTCCGCCGCAGCGAGGATGGCGAGCGCTTCGCCCGCCGAGGAGGCGGATTCCACCCGATATCCGCTGGAGGCGAGCAGCAGCGCGCGGAGCCGGCGCTGGTCGGGATCGTCTTCGATGAGCAGGACGTGCGGCATGGCTTCAGTTTTCGAAGTCGATGCGCGCGATGACGAGCTGCGGCAGCACCTGGTTCCATCCGGAGGGGATGTTGTCAAATGGCATGCGGAACGGGCGCGTCTCGCCGGGCTGGAAGGGTTTGCCTTTCACGCGGCGGACAATGGGCACGCGCTGGCGGAGCACGACCTGGCCGTAGGGATCGTAGAAGATGCAGTTGAGCTCGACCACGGCGATGGAACGGGGGCCTTTATTGGTGATGTTGCCGGTGATCTCGACAAGCGTGGTCATCATGTAATTTTCCGAGGCCTTCATCTCGACACCGGACAGCGAGAGGTAGCCATTGCGGACATATTCACGGGCCTCTTCCGTGAGCGGAGGCGGTTCGGGCGGCTTGGGAGGGACTCGGAGGACGAACCACCACAGGGCTCCGCCAGCCAGAGCGAGGATCACGAGAATGACGGCGGCATAGATGGGAAAGGAGGAATTGCCGGTGGGCGAGACGGGAGGGGATTGCGGTTTGAGAGCCACGGGCGAATGACCTCCGGAAGAGTGCGGCGTCTGCCGGCGGCCCTGGCGCGAAGCCGTGCAGGAACCGCAGGCGTCACCTCTCAGGAATAGTTTGACACCGCGGCGCGAGCCAAGCCAACTCAGTACTCAAACAGGCGGCCCTGTGCCAGGGCGGCGGCGGTGCGGGAGATGTCGCGGACCAGGGCGCGGTAAGGGATGTTTTCCAGAGAAGAAAAGGGGCGCCATTCGGCGTCCCGGGATGCGCTGAAATACCACTGGGCGAGCAGGGCGATGTGCTCGGAACGCTGGGCGAGGGTGAGGCGCGGCGGCGCGAGCGATGTAAAAAGAGAGCGGAGGCGGGAGTCGAGAGTGAGCGCGGGCCCGGTTGCGGCAACGGGGAATTCGCACAGCGGGAGCCAGGCGCCGGCCAGCATTACGGCGATGTGGAGCACGCCTGGCACGGGGGAGGGGAGCACGGCGGCGCCGGAGAGGCGGTCGAGCGGAGCGGCGAGCTCCCCGCAGAGGGAAGCGGCGCGGCGGATGCGGAGCCAGCGGTCATGCCAGCGGAGGGCCTCTTCGAAATCGAGATCTTCACTCGCGCGGTCGCGGGCGGCAGCGCTGGACTCCAGCAGGCTGCGGCAGCGGGTTTCGAGGAAGCGGACGAGGCGCGCGGTTTCCGCGGCGTATTCCTCGCGCGAGACGGCCTCCTGGCAGGGCCTCAGACACCTGCCCATCTCGCCGTAGATGCAGCCGGGGTGGTCCGGCGAGGGAACGAGGTCCTCGAAGCAGCGGCGTACCTGGAACAGATCGAGAACTTCCTGTTCGAAACGTTCGGCAGTGGTTTTGTTCTGAAAGGGGCCGAAACAGAAGGAGGCGCCGCGGCTCAGGCGCGTGGAGACGACGGTGCGCGGCCAGGGGTTGGACAGCAGGACTTTGACAAAGACGGGCGGGCGGAGGCGCAGGCGGCGGGCGGCGCCATCGGGCGCATGGAGGTTGAGCAGCTCGTAGTGGCGGAGCAGCGCGGCGAGGGTGGAGGGCGTGAGTTCGTATTCGACGGCTGTGGCGAGTTCCCCGAGGCGCAAGGCCCGGCCGGCGATGCTCCCTGGGCCGAGGAGGCGGCGCAGGCGGCGGCGCAGCAGGCGGGTGCGGCTGACGTAAGGCTCGCCCTCGCGGAGATGAATGATAAAGACGGCGGGCGCATCGGGCACCGGCGAGAGGTCGAAAGGCGGCTCGATGCGGGACGCGGGCATCATTACTCCTCGGTCTCGAAGAGCGAAAGCCAGCGCTCGAGCGGCGCGGGCGGGACGCTGCTGAGCGCAAGGTTCTCCTCGACGTGTTCGAGCGAGCTCATGCCGGCGAGCGCAGTGGTGATGCCGGGAGCGGAGCGGGCGAATTGAAGGGAGCGCAGGGCGTCGGTCCAGCATTCCGGGAAGGCCGCGCGGACGCGCGCGGGAAGCGACGAAGCGAGGCGCGCCTGAAGGAGCGGGGCGCTGGCGATGACGGTGATGCCGAGGCGCGCGGCGAGTTCGAGCAGCGTGGCATGATTGGGCGGCTCGCCCTGGTGCGGGCGCGTGAACGCCTCAGGCATGGCGAGATTGAAGGGGAGCTGGACGAAACGGAAGTGGCAGTCCTCGCCCGCGGCTTCGCGGGCGATCTCGACGATGCGCGGCAGACTGAGGCGGAGATCGGAGTCCTGGCGCTGGCGGAGCCCGTCCCAGGTGGCGATGCCGTAGGCGCGGATGCGCCCTTCGCGGCAGAGGCGCTCGAGGAGGGCGAACGCCGCGCGCAGTCGGTCTTCGAAAACGCCGCGTGAGACGAAGCGGAGCTGCGTTTCCGGGTTGTGGAGATAGAAGACGTCGATGACTTCAAGACCAAGATTTGACAGGCTGCGCTGGATCTGATCTTCGAGAAACGCGGGCGCGATGCAATGCATGCGGCCCACGACTTCGGGCGAATCGAGCAGTCCATCCGGAACCGCGCCGGGCGTGAGGAAGCCGGCTTTGGTGCAAACGAGGAGCTCATCCCGGGCGGCGGCGCCTTCGTCGAACAAGGCGCGCAGGGCGGCGCCTACGCTGCGTTCAGAGCGCTGGTGGCGGTAGTTGATGGCGGTGTCGATGACGTTGATGCCGGACAGGACGGCGGACATCACGGAAGCGGTGTAGCGCGCGTCGTCTTCATCCGTGGGTTCGCCGAGGTAGGTGCCGATGCCGATGGAAGAGAGCAGGCAGCCCTGGGCGAGGCGGTAGAAGCCGCTGTCCGTCACTGAGGCAAAGCGCGCGGCGAAACGGCGCGAGCCTTCCGGCGTCATGAAGAGGGCAGCCACCCCTCGATTGTATCGGGGCGCGGCCGCGTGTCGTACACTTGCGGTATCACGGCGCACAGGCCGCGCTGAAGAGGAGCGATGCTGCAAATACTGATCCGGATGCTGTTGCGGCTGCTGTACCGGCTGGAGGTGCATGGCGAGCCGCCGCGCGCCGGGCGCGGGCTGGTGATCGCGAACCATCAGTCGTTTCTCGATGCGCCGATCCTCTGGTCGATGCTGCCGCGCGACGCGCTGTGGCTGGTCCACACACAGGTGATGGAGCAATGGGTGTTCCGGTTTCTGCTGAAGGCGGCGGACCACATCGTGCTCGACGTCACAAGGCCGCTGGGCGTGAAGGAAGCGATGGCGGCGCTGGAGAGCGGGCGGCAGGTGGTGATATTTCCCGAGGGGCGTGTGACGGTGACCGGCGCGCTGATGAAGATCTACGACGGACCGGCGTTCATCGCGGCGAAAACGGAAGCGCCGGTGACGGTGGCGGTGATCGACGGCGCTGCGCGGGCGCGGGGATTCACGCGGATGCGCGGGGACTACCCGGTGACGTGGCTACCCAGGATCCGTGTAACGTGGTTCGAACCGGAAGTGATCCGGATGCCGGATGGGCGCACGGGGCGCGAGCGGCGGCGTGCGGCGAGCGAGGCGATGCGGCGGATGCTACAGCGCGCGATCTGCCGGGCGAAGCGGAAGCGGAGCCTGTTCGAAGCGTTTCTGGATGCGGTGGAGATGTTCGGCCGCCGGCGCGACATGGTGGAGGACGCTGGCGGGACGCGAATGACGTACGGGCGGCTGCTGCGGGGCGCGCTGGCGCTGGGGAGGCTCGTGTCGAAGTTCACGGGCGAAGGCGAAACGGTGGGTGTGCTGATGCCGAATGCGGCGGGGACGCTGGCGCTGGTGCTGGGGCTGATGAGCCGCCGGCGCGTGCCGGCGATGCTGAACTTCACGGCGGGGCTCGAAGGCCTGCAAAGCGCGCTGCGGGCGGCGCAGGTGAAGACGGTGATCACGTCGCGGACCTTCCTGGAGCGGGCGAAGCTTGAGGAGACGGTGCAGCGGCTGGAAGGGGCGCGGATCGTGCTGCTCGAAGATCTGCGCGGGCAACTGACGGCCGCCGACAAGCTGTGGCTGATGCTGTATGCGCTGCGGGCGCCGCGGAGAGCGTCGAAACCGGCTGCGCCGGACGAGCCGGCGGCGGTGCTGTTCACGTCAGGCAGCGAGGGCAAGCCCAAGGGCGTGGTACTGAGCCACTGGTCGATCCTGAGCGACATCGAGCAGGCGCTCACCGTGCTGGACGTTTCGCCGGCGGACAAGATCTTTTCGGCGATGCCGGTGTTTCACAGCTTCGGGCTGATGGCGGGCTTTCTGTTGCCGGTGGTGAGCGGTCTTCGCGTCTACCTGTATCCGACGCCGCTGCACTATGCGGCGATACCGGAGTTGTACTACGACCGCGACGCCACGGTGATGTTCGCGACGCCGACGTTCCTGAAGCATTATGCGAAGCGCGCGCACCCGTACGATTTCCGCCGGACGAGGCTGCTGGTGGCAGGCGCCGAGAAGCTGACGGCGGAGGTGGAGCAGACGTATTTCGAGAAGTTCGGGCTGCGCGTGTACGAGGGCTACGGGGCGACGGAGTGCTCGCCGGTGATCAGCGTGTCGACGCCGATGCGGGCGCGGCGGGGCACGGTGGGCGAGCCGCTGCCGCTGATGGAGACGCGGCTGGAGCCGGTGGAGGGGCTCGATGAAGGCGGGCTGCTGCACGTGCGCGGGCCGAACGTGATGCTGGGATACCTGCGTGAGAGCCGCCCCGGCGTGCTGGAACCGGTGGAGTCGAAGTATGGCCCTGGGTGGTACGCGACGGGCGACCTGGCGGTGATCGAAGACGGCTTCCTGAGGCTGCTGGGGCGGCAGAAGCGGTTCGCCAAGGTGGCGGGCGAGATGATTTCGCTGGAGCTGCCGGAGCGGATCGCACAGCGGGCGTCGCCGAAGCATCTGCACGCCGCAGTGGCGCGTCCGGATGCGGCGCGCGGGGAAATGATCGTGCTGGCGACGGAAGACGCGGGGCTGGCGCGGGAGGCTCTGCAAGCGGCGGCGCGGGAGATGGGCGCGCCGGAGCTGGCGCTGCCGCGGCGCATCGTGGCGGTGGACAAGCTTCCGCTGCTGGGGACAGGGAAACTCGATTATCCACGGATCGCCGCCATGGTGGAGGAGCGCCTTGCCGGAAACAATGGCTGACACGCATTACAGCGTGCGCGAACAGCGCGCCTGGTATTGCTATGATTTCGCCAACTCGGCGTTTTCATCGACGGTGGTGACGCTATTCTTGGGGCCGTATCTGACGGCGCTGGCGAAGGCGGCGGCGGACGCGGACGGCATGGTGAGGCCGCTGGGCATTCCGATCGACGCGCGGAGTTACTGGAGCTACCTGATCTCGCTGTCCGTGCTGAGCCAGGTGGCGGTGCTGCCGGTGGTGGGCGCCATGGCGGACGCGAGCCCCAACAAGAAGCGGGTGCTGGGAGTGCTGGCGTACACGGGCGCGGCGGCGACGATCGCCATGTTCGCGCTGACGGACGGGATGTATCTGCTGGGAGGCGCGCTGTTCCTGGTGGCGAACCTCGCGTTTGGCGCGTCGATCGTCGTCTACAACAGCTTCCTGAACGACATTGCGCCGCCGGAGCAGCGGGATGCGGTGTCGAGCAGGGGCTGGGGGATCGGATACCTGGGTGGCGGGATCCTGCTGGGCCTGAACCTGCTGCTGTATCAGCAGGCGCCCCGGCTGGGGCTGGACGAGGCGCTGGCGGTGCGGATCAGCTTGGGATCAGCCGGGGCGTGGTGGGCGTTTTTCACGGTGATTCCGATGATGGGGCTGCGGGCGCGCGGCGCGGCGCACGCGTCTGATCAGGCGGTCTGGAAAGATGGTTTCACGCAACTGGCGCGGACCGTCCGGAGCCTGGGGAGATACCGGCAGGCGCTGCTGTTTCTGGCGGCCTATCTTCTGTATAACGACGCGATTCAGGCGGTCATCACGTTATCAGGGCAGTTTGGCGCCGACCGCCTGAAGATGCCGATGGGCGAGCTGACGATGGCCATTCTGATGGTGCAGTTCGTCGCGTTTGCAGGAGCGATGGTCTTCCAGTGGGTGGCGGAGCGGCTGGGGGCGTACCGGACCGTGATGACGAGCCTTTTCCTCTGGACGGCGCTGATGTGCGGGGTGTTTTTTCTCCGCACATCACAGGATTTTTTTGTCGCCGCCGCGCTGGTGGCGCTAATTATGGGCGGGACCCAGGCGCTTAGCCGGTCGCTGTTTTCGATCATGATCCCGAAGGGAAAGGAGGCGGAATATTTCTCGTTGTACGAGATCAGCGACAAGGGGACGAGCTGGCTGGCGCCGCTGATTTTTGGTCTGGCGCTGCAATTTACGGGCAGCTACGAGTGGGCCGTGGCCAGTCTGATTCTGTTCTTCCTGGCGGGCATCGTGGCGTTGAGGAAAGTGGACGTGCAGCGTGGGATGAAGGAGGCGGAGACGATCCAATGACCGTGCATGCGTACCACGGAGGGGCGTCTTTCGAAGCGATCGGAGTGGATCTGGCGCACCTGGAGCGCGCGGGACAGGTGATCACCGCCGACGTGCTGGATGCGTGGTTCGACCCGGCGCCGGAGGAGCTGGAGACGCTGAAACAGCATCTGGCGTTTCTGCTGAAGAGTTCGCCTCCGAGCCATGCGGAGGGTTTTGTCGAAGAGGTGGCGAGGCGGCGCGGCGTGCCGCCCGGGAGCGTGCTGCCGGGAGCGGGATCCTCGAGCCTTCTGTTCGCCTGCCTGCCGAGGATATTGGAGGCGGGGCGGGCGGTGCTGGTTCTCGATCCGATGTACAGCGAGTACGAGCATATCGCCGGGACCCTGCTGGGCGGCCCGTTGCTGCGGCTGGCGCTGCGGGAGGAAGACGGGTTCCTGGCGCCGGCGGAAGCGCTGATCGATCTGGTCCGCCGGGAGCGCCCGCAGGCGGTGCTGCTGGTGAACCCGAACAATCCGACCGGGCGGTGCTGGCCGAAGGAGGAGGCGCTGGAACTGGTGCAGGCGGCAGGCGGGGAGACGCTGGTGGTGGTGGACGAGACCTACCTGGAGTTTGCAGGCGAAGGGCTGTCGCTGGAGGCGGAGGCGGCGCGGCGGCGGAATCTGGTGGTCGTGAAGTCGATGTCCAAGGTGTACGCGCTGAGCGGCGCGCGGGTGGGCTACATGGTGGCGCACCCGGACATTGCGGAGGGGCTGGCGCAGTGGCTGCCGCCCTGGCCGGTGGGGCTGCTGTCGCAGGCGGCGGCGATGGAGGCGCTGCGGCATCCGGAATATTACCGGATGCGTTACGAGGAGACGCGGGAGCTGAGGGAAGAGTTCCGGCGGGCGCTCAGCGGGCTGAACCCGCTTCCTTCCTGCGCGAATTATTTTCTCATACGGCCGCCGGCGCCGGCGGAACTGGCCGCGCGCCTGCGTGCTCGCAAGATTTACGTGAGGGAGTTTTTCAGCGGCGTTCTGGCGGGGAAATATCTCCGGGTTACTGTCAGATCCAGGGAAGAAAACCAGCGGATCATCGAGGCCATGCAGTGAAGTTTGTTTACCGCACGGCGGAAACCGAGCACGATTACGAGATGCTGCGGCGTCTGAACCACGCCGCGTTCGCCGAAGAGCTGGGCCAGCACGAGGTCCGGCCCGACGGGCGGCTGGCGGACCGGTTCGAGGCGAAAAGCCGCTATCTGCTGGCGCTGGACGGGGAGCGGCTGGCGGCGATGATCTGCTGGTCGATGGAGCGGCCGTTCTCGGTGGAATCGCGGCTGAGCGATGTCCGCGTGCTGGAGGATCTGCCGCAGCCGCTGTGCGAGGTGCGGCTGCTGGCCATCGACCGGGCGTACCGGAATACGGCAGTGTTTGCAGGTCTGCTGGCGAGATTGCTGGAAGAGCTGCGGAAGGCGGGCGCGTCCACGTTGCTGATCAGCGGGGTGGAGCAACGGGTGGCGATGTACGAAAAGATGGGTTTCCGGGCGCTGGGGCCGGCCGTGCCGCAGGGGGCGGCGCGGTTCGTGCCGATGGCCCTGAGTCTGGACCGATTGCCGGAGCGCATCGAGCGGGAGGCGGCGAAGGTTCAGCGGCGGATTTCCTGATCCTTGTACTGGAGCTGGTAGAGCTTCCAGTAGATGCCGCGGCGGGCGAGCAATTCCTGGTGCGTGCCCGTTTCGCGGAGCTGCCCTTTGTGCATGACGAAGATGCGGTGGGCTCGCTGGATGGTGGAGAGGCGGTGGGCGATGATGATCGAGGTGCGGCCGGCGACCATGTTGTCGAGGGCTTCGCGGACTTTCAGTTCGGTCTCGGTGTCGACGCTGGAGGTGGCCTCGTCGAGGACCAGATAGAGAGGGTCGTGGGCGAGGGCGCGGGCGAAACTGATGAGCTGTTTCTGGCCGGTGGAGAGGCCGGCGCCACGTTCCCGGACGGGGTGGTCGAAGCGGGTGGGCAGGTCTTCGACGAAATCGAGGAGGTTCACCTGTTCGGCGGCGATTTCAATGGCGTCCTGGGTGACATGCGTGGAGCCGAGGCGGATGTTATCGGCGATGGTTCCGGTAAAGAGCGTAGGATCCTGTAGGACGACGCCGAAGCGGCGGCGGAGTTCACGGGGGTCGAACTCGCGGATGTCGGCGCCGCCGATGCGGATGCCGCCCCGCTGCACATCATAGAAGCGCAGCAGGAGATTGGTGAGAGTGGTCTTGCCGGCGCCGGTATGGCCGACCACGGCGATCACCTCGCCCGGCTGGATGGAGAATGAGACGTCCCGCAGGACCCATTCTTCGTCCTTGTAGGCGAACCAAACGCCGTCGAACTCGATTGGTGCGATGGAAGCGGGGAACGGGCGCGGGCGGGCGGGCGGCAGGATGCGCGGCTGCGTGTCCAGCAACTGGAAGATCCGCTCGGCGGCGGCAAGAGCCGCCTGGAGGATGTTGTAACGCTCGCTGAGATCCTGGATGGGACGGAACAGGCGCATCGCGTATTGGAAGAAGGCGATGAGGATGCCGAGGGAGAGGGCGTTCTGGCGGACCTGCCAGCCTCCGGCAACGAGCAGGGAGGCGATGGTGAGGACGCTGACGAATTCGATGGCGGGATAAAACCAGCCGTACGCGCGGATCGAGTCGAAGTAGGCGTCGCGGTGGGCGGCGTTGACCGCGGCGAAATCGCGGGCAGCGCGGGCTTCTCGGTTGTAAAGCTGGAGCACGGCGATGCCGGAGACGTGTTCCTGGAGGAAGCTGTTGATGCGCGCAACGGCCGACCGGATGCGGCGGTTGCTGCTTGCGACCGCGCGCCGGAAGAGGACGGTGACAAGGAAGACGAGGGGCAGGGCGGCGAGCATGAGCAGCGTGAGCGCCGGGCTCAGCCGGAACATCGCGGCGAGAATGAAGACCACGACCAGCGTGTCGCCGAGGAGCGAGACGAGTCCGGAAGCGAAGAGTTCATTGAGGGCGTCGACGTCGCTGGTGACGCGGGTGACGAGCCGCCCGACCGGGTTGGTGTCGAAGAAGCGGAGATCGAGGCGGTGGAGATGGTCGAGGATGCGGCGGCGCAGGGAGAACATGGCACGCTGGCCGGTCCACTGCATGATGAGCTGCTGGGAGAAATCCAGCAGCAGCCCGGCGGCAAGGGTGGCGAAATAGATCAGGCTGACGCCGGCGATGCCGGCGACGGGATCGGAGGGCAGGCGCTGTTCGAGCCAGGGCAGAGTGGAGGACGCAACGGGAGCGAGGTAGCGGTCGATGGCGAGTTTCGTCAGCAGCGGACCGAGGATCTGGAGGAGGGAGTTCAGCAGCAGGCAGACCAGGGCGAGCGAGACCCAGGGCCAGTAAGGGAGGGCCAGGGCCAGCAGCCGGCGCGTGAGGCGGGGATCAAACGAACGGGTGGGCGAGACCTCTTCCTGCACTCAGATTTCAGTGTAGCGGCTCAAGGGGCGCGGCCGCGGGCCGGGCGGCTACAATGAAAGATTGCGCCGGCCGCGCGGAGCGCGGCGGCTCTGTCTTTCCTGCATGAATGAAACATTGAACGGGGCTGTTGTCGTCGACAAGCCCGCCGGGTGGACGTCGCACGACGTGGTGAACAAGGTGCGGCGGATCTTCGGCACAAAAAAAGTGGGCCATCTGGGCACGCTGGATCCGCCGGCGACAGGCGTGCTGCCGCTGCTGTTGAACCGGGCGACGAGGCTGGCGCAGTTTTTCGGCTCTGGGCAGAAGGAGTACGAAGGCGTCATCCGCTTCGGGTATGCCACGACGACGTACGATGCCGACGGGGAGCCGGTGGGAGAGGACCGCGCTCCGGAGCTCCAATGGGAAGACGTCGAGCGGGCGCTGAAGCCGTTCCGGGGGACGTTTCTCCAGACGCCGCCGCCGGTGTCGGCGAAGAAGGTCGGCGGGCGTCCCGCGTACGAGCTGGCGCGCAAGAAGGTGGAGTTCGAGCTGAAGCCGGTGGAAGTGACCGTGTATTCCATCGAGGTGCTGGGCGTGGAGGGCTGCCGGCTGAAGCTGAAGGTACGGTGCAGCCCGGGCACGTATCTGCGGGCGATCGCGCACGAGGCAGGCAGGGTGCTGGGGTGCGGCGCTCATCTGGAGACGCTGCGGCGCACCGTATCCGGACCGTTCGGGGAGCGGCAGGCGAAGACGCTGGAAGAGCTGGAAGCGATGGCGGAGGCGGGGCGGCTGCGGGAAGCGCTGGTGCCGGCGGCGGAGCTGCTGCCGGAGTTTCCCGCGCAGGTGGTGGACACGATCACGGAGACGCAGATCCGGCAGGGGCGGGATTTCCGCGTGTCGCCTTTCCGTGGGGCGGGCGGGGCGAAATACGTGAAGGCGGTCAACGGGCGCGGAGAGCTGGTGGCGATCGGCGAAGCGGCGATGCCGAACGTCTATCACCCCATCGTGGTGCTGTAGGCGGCGGCTCAGCGGAGGCCGACGATGCGGCCATCGGCGTCGACGTCCATGTGCACGGCCTGCGGCTCGCGGCCCAGGCCGGGCATGCGCATCATGTTGCCGGCGATGACGACGACGAAGCCGGCTCCTGCGGCCAGGTCGGCGTCCGTAACGGTCAGGGTCCAGCCGGTAGGGGCGCCGTATATTCTTGGATTATCGGTGAAAGAAGATTGTGTCTTGGCCATGCATATGGGGAGATTGCCGAAGCCGGACGCCATGAATTTATCCAGTTTTTTCTTCGCTTTGCTTTCGATATAGACGGCGGATGCACCGTAAATTTCGCGGGCGATGGTTTCGATTTTCGTGCGCAGGCTGAACTCGGGCTTGTAGAGGGGCTCGGGCGCGGCGGCGCGGTTCTCGAGCGTATCGAGGACGGCTTCGGCCAGCTCGATGGCGCCATCACCGCCGCGGGTGAAGGCTTCCACCGGCACGGCGGGGACGTCGCGCTCGCTCGAGAAGAGGCGGATTTCGCGGATCAGATCGTCGGTGTCTTCGGGAAAGCGGTTGATGGCGATGACCACGGGAACGTGGAACTTCTGAAGGTTGTCAAGGTGGCGTTCGAGGTTTGAGAGGCCGCGGCGCAGCGCGTCGATTGTGCAGGGGCCGCCGCTGCCGCCGTCGCCCTGGGCGCAAAGGGCGCGGGCGCTGGCGATGAGGACGGCCACATCGGGCCGGAGGCCGCTTGCGGGCATGACGATATTGAAAAACTTCTCGGCGCCCAGGTCGGCGCCGAAGCCGGTTTCGTTGACGACGTAGTCGGCCAGCGCGAGGGCCATCCTCTGGGCGATGACGCTGGAGGTGCCGTGGGCGATGTTGGCGAAGGGCCCGGCGTGCACGAGGGCAGGGGCGCCTTCGGTGGTCTGAACGAGGTTCGGCATGATGGCTTCGTTGAGAAGGACCATCAGTGCGCCGGTGGCGCCGAGGTCGGCGGCGCGGACGGGCTCGCCCTTGAGATTCAGGCCGATGACAATGCGGCCGAGACGGGCGCGGAGATCCTCGCGGTCGCGGGCGAGGGCGAGGATGGCCATGATCTCGCTGGCGGCGGTGATGACGAAGCCCGTTTCGCGGGGCACGCCGTTGGCTTTCCCGCCGAGGCCGACGATGACGTGCCGCAGGGCGCGGTCGTTCATGTCGAGGGCGCGCGGCCAGGTGATTTCGTCGACGTCGATGCCCAGCGGGTTGCCATGATGGAGGTGGGAATCGATCATCGCGGCCAGCAGGTTGTGGGCGCTGGTGACGGCGTGGAAATCGCCGTTGAAATGCAGATTGATCATCTCGCTGGGGATGACCTGGGAGAGTCCCCCGCCGGTGGCGCCGCCCTTGAGGCCGAAAACAGGGCCGAGGGATGGCTCGCGCAGGGTGACGGCGGCGCGGCGGCCGAGCTTTTCGAGCGCCTGGGTGAGACCGATGCTGACGACGGTCTTTCCCTCCCCGTGGCTGGTGGGTGTGATAGCGGTGACAAGGATAAGCCTGCCGCGGGGCCGGGGATTTTCAAGCAGCTCCAGGCGGAGCTTGGCGGTGTACTTGCCGTAATATTCGAGAAGGTCTTCGGGGATGCCCAGTTTGTCGGCGACGGAGCGGATAAGCAACATGGCCTGGCCTCCGCCCGCCATGCTATCGCAGTGCGCCTGGTGCGGGAAAGGCAGACAAAAGGAAGTGGTGCGCCCGGAGTGATTCGAACACCCGACCTACTGGTTCGTAGCCAGTTGCTCTATCCAGCTGAGCTACGGGCGCACAGCGTGGCTTTCAGTCGTAATTATAGCGAGCGGCGAGGGGGAGGGGCAAGAGCCGGGCGGCCGGACCGTAGCATCGCCGCGCGGGGGATGGCAAGATGGCACCATGACACTGGATCTGACGGGGAAGACGGCGCTGGTGACGGGCGGGTCGCGGGGGATCGGGCGCGCGGTTGTGGAAAGGCTGGCGCAAGCAGGGGCTTCCGTGGCCTTTTGCGGGCGGGACGGGGAGCAGGTGGAGCGGACGCTGTCCGAGTTGCGGGAGCGATTTGCGGGACAAACCCTAAAAATCCTCGGCCGAGCCGCCGATGTTCGGAGTGAGGTATCCATTCGGGAGTTGTTCGAATGGACGGACCTTGAGATGGGAGGGCCGGACATCCTGGTGAACAACGCCGGCGTGGGCGTGTTCAAGGATGTGGCCGCGCTCGGACCCGAGGAGTGGAATCTGGTGATCGAGACGAACTTGGGTGGCGTGTACCGGTGCTCACACCACGTCGTCCCGCGGATGCGGGCGCGCGGCGGGGGCTGGATTGTGAATATCGGCAGCCTGGCCGGCCGCAATGCCTTTGCGGGAGGCGCCGCCTACAACGCCTCCAAGTTCGGCCTCGTGGGCATGAGCGAAGCGATGATGCTGGACCACCGTCACGAAGGAATCCGCGTGGCCTGCATCCTGCCCGGCAGCGTGAACACAGGCTTCGGGCGGGGTGAGACGGCGGCGTGGAAGATGGCGCCGGAAGATGTGGCCGAGGCGGTGGCGGCAGTGCTGGCCATGCCGGAGCGGACCTTGATGAGTCTGGTGGAGATGCGACCCTCGCGGCCTCCAATGCGTTGAGGCGCAGGGATGCGAGAAAGGAACCCGACTTGGGCGATGCAATGAGAGTTCTGGACGCGGCTGCCCCGGCGGCGCCGGTACCGGGCGAAGGACGGCGCTTTCCGTTCTCTCGAAAGACGAGTGTCAGGGCCGGCGGGCGGCCCGTTCTGCCGGAGGTTCTGGATCCCCGGCGCACGGGCAGCGAAGCGGCGGAGTTGGAGGAAGGGCTGCGGGCGCTGGTGGTCGGGCAGGAGGAGGCGATCGAGCAGATCGTGAACGTCTACCAGATGTACCTGACCGGGCTGTGCCCGCCGCAGCGGCCGGTGGCCAACCTGCTGTTTCTCGGGCCGACGGGCACGGGCAAAACGCGCATCGTGGAAGCGGCGGCGGAGACGCTGGTGGGGACATCGCGGGCGGTGATCAAGGTGGATTGCGCGGAGTTCCAGCACAGCCATGAAATCGCCAAGCTGATCGGCTCCCCGCCGGGGTATCTGGGCCACCGGGAAACGCATCCGCTGCTGAGCCAGGAGGTGCTGAACCAGTACCATACCGACCGGGTAAAGCTCAGCTTCGTGCTGTTCGACGAAATCGAGAAGGCTTCCGACGCACTGTGGAATCTGCTGCTGGGCATATTGGACAAGGCGACGCTGACGCTGGGCGACAACCGGAAGGTGGACTTTTCGCGGGCGATGATCTTCATGACCTCGAATCTCGGGGCTGCGGAGATGCAAACGCTGGTCAGTCCGAGGCTGGGGTTCGGAGCGGCTTCGCCGCCGGAATGCAATGAGCGGACCGAGGACCGGATCCGCCGCAGCGGCGTCGAGGCGGCCCGGAAGAAGTTCACGCCAGAGTTCATGAACCGCCTGGACAAAGTGGTTGTTTTCCGGCCGCTGGGAGAGGCGGAATTGCGGCGTATCCTGGACATCGAGCTCGGCTTTGTGCAGCAGCGCGTGTTGATGGCCTCGGCCGAGCGGGCCTTCGTTTTCCGGCTGACGGAACAGGCCAAAGATGCCCTGTTAGCCGACGGCGTGGATCTGCGCTACGGGGCGCGGCATCTGAAGCGGTCCATCGAGCGGATGCTGGTGCAGCCGATGTCGAACCTGATCGCCACCGGGCAGGTGCGGGGTGGCGATGTCCTCCGCGTGGACTGGGACGCCGAACAGGGCTGCCTGCGATTTCTGCGCGAAGAAGAAGGCGTGCCGGCCCAGATCCTGGCGGAGATGCTGGAGCCGCGTGTCCGGTCCTGGGCCCGCGCGGCGGTGGCCGCGCAGCCTGCGCCTCAGAAAGCCCCGCTGGCACGGGGTTCGCGGCGTATCTAGGCGCAGGCGCAGGGGAATCTGCGGCCTGAAAGGGCGGCGGCTGGCGTCGGAGACGCCGGCGGGAACGGCCTGACCAAGACCGTGGAGCCGGACTGACCCCACTGAGAAAAATCCGACCCCAGGCCGTCCCTGCCTCTCATCTGGGCCGGGTGCCGCTCCTGCTCGCGGGCTTTCGGCTCGCTTCAATCTCGGCTCGCTTGTGTGACAGCCCCAGAGCGGCCGGAACGGGCCACGATGCCCCCGCCGGGCTTCGTCAGTGGTGAAAACCTGCTCAGCCCCCCCTTCTTCTTCGGAACAAATAATGGCCAAAAGCCATTGGTGGCAATCCGCGGGAAAGTGCTGCCGGCGGAGCGTCCCCGCGGGGCAGGGCACAGGCTGAGGGCCGCGGACCGGGGGGGTCCCGGCGGGTGAGGAGGAGGTTCAGCGGGGCGAGGGCGTCGTGAACCATTCCGAACCGCGCGGAATTGTGAGAGGATCATTGCCATGCGTTGGTTGAGTGCCGGTCTTCTACTCGTCAGTGCGCTTGCTGTGGCGCAGTTTCCCGGCGGACCACCACCGTCCAAAGGCCCGTGGTCGAATCCCAGACTCCCCCCTGAAGAGCGCGCGCGGCTGCTCGTGCAGGCGATGACGCTCGATGAGAAGATCCAGATGGTTCATGGCATCGGCTGGTTTTTCGGCGCTGACATGAACCTAGCCGGGCAGGCGCCGCCGCCGGTTGTGTACCGCTCCAACGGCGGGGGCGGCTTCATCCCCGGCATTCCGCGGCTGGGTGTGCCGGACCTTCAGATGAACGACGCCATGGTCGGCTCGGGCGGCGGCGCGCGCATGGGGCGCTATTCGACGGCCATGCCGTCGGCGCTGGCGCTGGCGTCCACCTGGGATCTCGACCTGGCGCGCGAGTACGCCGCTCTGATCGGCAAGGAACTCCGCGACCAGGGCTTCAACATCACGCTCGGCGGCGGGTTGAACCTGACGCGCGAGCCGCGCAACGGCCGCAATTTCGAGTATCTCGGCGAAGACCCGCTGCTGGCCGGGCTCATGGCCGCCCGCTACGTGCAAGGCAAGCAGTCGCAGGGCATTGTTGGAATCCTGAAGCACTATGCGCTGAACAACCAGGAATCGGGCCGCTACTTCGTCAACGTCCGCATGCCGCGCAAGGGCGCCCGGGAGAGCGAACTGCTGGCCTTTGAAATCGCGGTGAAGGAGGGCCAGCCGGGCTCGGTGATGTGCTCGTACAACCTGTACGAAGGCGACTACGCCTGCGAGAACGCGTGGCTGCTGAACGAGGTGCTCAAGAAGGAGTGGGGCTGGCCGGGCTTTGTGATGTCGGACTGGGGCGCGACGCACTCCACCGTGAAAGCCGCTCTGAACGGGCTCGACATGGAGATGCCCGGCAACACGTTCTTCGACGGCGCCCTGAAGGCCGCTGTCGAGAAGGGCGAGGTGCCCATGGCGCGGCTGGACGACATGGTGCAGCGCATCGCCTGGGCGCTATTCCGCGCCGGCGTCTTCGACCGCCGTCCTCAGCGCCAGGTCCCCGACATCTTCCGCGGCTTCGAGGTGGCCCAGAAAGCGGCGGAAGCGGGCATCGTGCTGCTCAAGAATGACCGCGCCATCCTGCCGCTCGATCCGCAGATGAAAGGCGTGATCGCCGTGATTGGCGGCCACGCCGACGCCGGTGTGTTGAGCGGCGGCGGCTCGGCGCAGGTGGATCCGGCCGGGGGCAACGCGGTCACTCCTCCGCCGCCCAAGCCGGGTTCTTCCTTCCTGGACATTCTCTTCGGGACGCCCGTGTATCACCGGTCATCGCCGCTGAAGGCGATCCAGACCATAGCGGCAAACGCGAAAGCAGTCTTCCACGACGGAAAGGACATTGCCGGGGCGGCGAGCCTGGCAAAGTCCGCCGCTGTGGCCGTTGTGTTCGCAGTGCAGCACACCAGCGAGGGCAAGGACCTGGCCAGCCTGGCGCTGCCGGACAGGCAGGAGGATCTGATCGCGGCCGTGGCGGCGGCCAACCCGCGCACGGTGGTCGTGCTCGAGACCGGCACCGCGGTGAAGATGCCGTGGCTGGGGCGCGTAGCCGCCGTGGTGGAGGCGTGGTATCCGGGCATCCGCGGCGGCGAGGCCATTGCGAACGTGCTGTTCGGCCGCGTGAATCCTTCGGGCAAGCTGGCCATCACGTTCCCGAAATCCGAGGATGACCTGGCGCAGCCGCGCCTGGCCGGGCAGCCTCCTGCGCGCGGTCCTCAGGACATGGGCCCGATGTTCCCTGGCGGCCCGGCCATGATGCGCGTCAACACGCGCCAGTTCGACCTCGAATACCCGGAAGGCGCCCGCGCCGGTTACAAGTGGTTCCAGTCGATGAAGCGCGAGCCGCTCTTCCCCTTCGGGTTCGGCCTTTCGTACACGACCTTCGCCTATTCCGACCTGCGCGTCGATGCCGCCAAACGGCAGGTGACGTTCTCTTTACGCAACACGGGCCAGCGCGAGGGCGCCGAGGTGGCGCAGGTCTACGTGCAACTGCCTGCCTCGGCGGGCGAGGAGTTCCGCCGCCTGGCCGGCTGGCAGAAAGTGACGCTGAAGCCCGGGGAATCCCGCACCGTCACCGTGGCGCTGCACCCGCTGACGCTGGCCGTATTCGACGAGAAAGCGAACCGCTGGGACACGCCCCGCGGCACGTTCCGCGTTTTCGCCGGCGGTTCCTCGGCCGACACGCCGCTGCGCGGGGAGATGGTGCTGCCCTGAGCGATTGCGCCCGCGGCGAGGCCGCCGGGCAGCGCCCCAGCGCGTCCCGGCAGCTCGTCTTCTCACCAGGGAGCGTTCTGCGTCCATGTTCCGTTGTCCCTTCGAGTGGGTGAAGGTTTTGGCGCCGCTCAACACTGCCATGGGCGTGCCGTCTTCCAGCATCAGCGTTCATCACGGGTTTGATCTGGCGATCACAATGAGCAACCTGTCCTACTGTCCCTGGCGCCCGATCCAGTCCGATCCAAAAACCCAGAAGATCTTCAACGGCCGCCAGGGGGCGCGGCTGGCGCGCCCAAGCTGATGCAGTCCCTGGAGGCGCCCGGCCGGGTGCGTTCAGGCTGATTTGCACCTGTGTTATTCTGGCCGAAACAAGCGAGATTCGGGGCCAGTGCGCCGCCTGATCTACCCGCCCGAGGCCCTGGGCGCCGAAAACGCAGAAGGTCAGCCGGAAATGAAAATGAGCGGCGGCGTAAGGCGCTGAGAGGGAGGGCGTGTGCGAGTCCGGAGAGACGCGATGCGGATGGTGGCCGTTTTGTGCGCGGTCTCCGCCCAGGGGCAAGGCCCCGCCGTTCTGAGTCTTGAGCAGGCCCTGGAGCTGGCCAAGAAACACCCAACCGTGCAGGCAGCTCGAGCGGACCTGCGGGCCTCCGCCGCGGGCGTCGACCTGGCGCGTACAGCCTACCTGCCGCGAGCCGATCTGTACTCCCAAGTGAATCGCGCCACGCGCAACAATGTCTTCGGTCTGATCTTTTCGAATAGCGTCATCCCGCCCATTTCCGGGCCGGTGCGTGAAGCGGCCACAATCACGAGCACGTGGGGCAGCGCCGCAGGCCTGGCGTTCTCCTGGGAGCCGTTCGACTTCGGGCTGCGGAAGGCCAACGTGGCGCTCTCGCGCACGCTCGAGCGCGAGGCACAGGCCGCTGTCGCCGCCGCCGAATACGAGGTCTCCCTGGCTGTCGTCGAGGCGTTTGTCGGCGCGCTTGCCGCCGGGCAGGCGGTGGCCGCGGCGCGGGCCGACGTGGAGCGGCTCGAGGTGTTCCACCGGACGGTCCGGGCGCTGGTGGCCAGCGGGCTGCGGCCAGGTGCTGACGAATCGCGCTCGCTGGCGGTACTCATCCGGGCACGCACCGAACTGGCCGGAGCCGAAGGCCAGGAGCAGCAGGCGCGGGCGGCTCTGGCCGAATGGGTGGACGCAACTCCTCAGCGCCTGGATCCCGGGGCGTTGCTGGGCGAGCCTCCCGCCGAAGTGGAGGCCGGCGATGTGGCCCGGCATCCGCTGGTGCAGCGGCAGGATGCGGCCGTTGAGGTCGCCGAGGCCAGGCAACGTTCGCTTGAGAAAGCCTGGCGGCCGCGCTTCGAGATCCTTTCGGCCGTTTACGGGCGCGGGACTGGCGCCAGTCTGGATGGCACCTTCGAAGGGGGCGCCGCGGGTCTGGCGCCCTCGACAGGGAACTGGGCGGCGGGGCTGAGCGTGAAGTTTCCTCTGATGGAATACAGGGAGACACACGTTCGCCGGGAGATTGAGGAGCACCACCGGCGCGGGGAATCGGCGCGTCGGGAGGCAGTGGTCCGAAACCTGCGAACCCAGGCCGGGAAAGCCCGCGCGCAGCTCGAGGCGGCCCGCCGCATCGCGGCCGATACTCCTCTCGAAGTGGAAGCGGCGCGAAAGTTGGTGATGCAGGCCGAAACGCGCTACCGCACAGGGCTGAGCACTGTCGTAGAGGTGGCCGAGGCTCAGCGCCTGCTGCGGCAGGCCGAAACCGACGACGCGCTGGCTCGGTTGGGGGTGTGGCGGGCGCTGTTCGCCGTGGCCGCGGCCGAGGGGAACCTGGAAGAGCTCGTGAGGCGGAGCGGCCGCTGACGGGGAGGAAGCATGTGGCTGATCCACGTTGCGATGCGCCGCCCGATCACCATCCTGATGGTGATTTTGGGAGTGGCCCTCTGCTCGATTCTCGCGCTGCGCCGGATGAAAGCGGACATTTTTCCGGACCTGGGCACGCCAGTGATCTACGTCGCGCAACCTTACGGCGGCATGGATCCGGCGCAGATGGAAGGCTACCTGGTCAACTATTACGAGTACCATTTCCTGTACGTTCGCGGCATCGATTACGTCGAATCGCGCTCGATCCAGGGCGCGGCGATCATGGCGCTCCACTTCCACGAGGGCACCGACATGGCGCAGGCGCTGGCCGAAACCGTCGCTTACGTCAATCGCGCCCGGTCCTTCATGCCGCCGGGCACGGTGCCGCCGTTCGTGATGCGGTTCGATGCCGGCAGCGTGCCCGTCGGCTATCTGGTCTTTTCCAGCCAGACGCGGAGCGCCGATGAGATCTCCGACCTGGCCCTGTTCCGGGTCCGGCCCATGTTCTCGCGGCTGCCGGGTGTGTCTGCGCCTCCACCGTTCGGGGGCACGGCGCGGACGCTGGTGGTGCGCGTGGACCCGGACAAGCTCCGGGCTTACAACATGTCGCCCGACGAGGTCGTTCAATCCATCGCGCAAACGAACACGCTGGCGCCGTCGGGCAATGTTCGCATCGGGGATTTGAACCGCATGGCGCCGCTCAACGGCACGGTGCAGGGAGCCGCAGAACTCAACGACGTGCCGATCCGCCGTGGGCCTGGTCCCACGGTGTACCTCCGCGATATCGGCTATGCCGAAGATAGCGCCGACATCCTCACCAGTTACGCGCTCGTCAACGGCCGCCGCGCGGTCTACATCCCGGCGACCAAGCGGGCGGACGCTTCGACGCTCGAGGTGGTGCGCAACATCCGGCAAGCGCTGCCGTCGTTCCAGGCAGCGGTCCCGGAGGACATCCGGGTGTCGTTCGAGTTCGACCAGTCCTTCTATGTCACCCGGGCCCTGCGCGCCCTGCTCCAGGAGGGGCTGATCGGAGCCTTTCTCACCGGGTTGATGATCCTCCTCATGCTGCGCAGTCTGCGGACCTCGCTGGTGGTGGTGGCCACGATTCCGGCGGCTCTGCTGGCGGCGATCGTAGCCTTGTGGGCCACGGGGCAGACCCTGAATCTGATGACGCTGGGCGGGCTGACGCTGGCGATCGGAATCTTGGTGGACGAGTCAGTGGTGGCGGTCGAGAACATCCACACACACCTGGGGCTGGGCAAGAACGTGGCCCGGGCGGTGCTCGATGCCAGCCGCGAAGTCGTCGTACCGCGCTTGCTGGCGATGCTCTCGGTGGTGTCCGTTTTCGCGCCGTCGTTCTTCATGACGGGCGTCGCGCGCGCTCTCTTCGTCCCTCTGGCGCTGGCGGTGGCGTTTTCGATGATCGCATCGTATTTTCTGGCGAGCAGCTTCGTGCCGATCCTCGAGAGCTGGCTGCATAGGCGCCGCGGCGGCGCGCCAGCGGTGCGGCAGGCGGCCGGTTTCGAGCGCTTCCGCGAGCTGTTCGGCCGGCTCTCCGAGCGTCTGATCCGCCGGCGCTGGACAGTCGCGGCGCTCTACATGGCCGGGACGGGGGCGCTGATCTGGCTGGTGGGCGGAAGTCTGGGCACGGATATCTTTCCCCAGGTTGATACCGGCCAGATCCAGATGCGGCTGCGCGCGCCCACCGGCACGCGGGTCGAGCGCACCGAGCGTATCACCCAGGCCGCACTCGAAGAGATCCGGCGCCAGGTGGGTGAAGAGAACGTGGAAAGCTCGCTTGCCTTCGTCGGGGTGCAGCCCTCGACCTACCCCGTGAACCTGATCTTCCTGTGGACGAGCGGGCAGCACGAGGCGGTTGTCCGGGTGGCAATCAAGCCCCGGGCGGGCGTGACGGCCGCCGAGCTCCAGGAGCGGCTGCGGGAGCGGATTCCCCGAATCGCTCCCGGGACGACGGTGTCGTTCGAAGCCGCCGACCTGGTGAGCCAGGTGATGAGTTTTGGCGCTCCAACCCCGGTGGAGGTGGCGGTCGCCGGCCCGGATTTGGCGGCGAACCGGAACTACGCCGGCCAGGTGATGACGGGGCTGGCCCGGCTGGGCGAACTGCGGGACGTCCAGCTCGGCGAATTGCTCGACTACCCGACTGTGGACATCCGCGTGGACCGGGAGCGCGCGGCGCAGCTTGGCGTCACGGTCGCCGAGGTCGGCCGGGCGCTCGGGCCAGTGACATGGTCCAGCCGCTTCACCACTCCTGTCTACTGGGCCGATCCAAAGTCAGGCATCGCCTATCAGGTTCAGGTCGAGCTGCCACAGGCGCGGATCGCCTCGATCGAGGATCTCGGCAGCATCCCCGTGAAGAACCAGGGGAGCGGGACGACGCTCGTTCGGGATGTGGCCGCGGTCACCGAGGGCAAAATGCTGGGTGAATACCATCGCTTCAATATGCAGCGGATGATTACCGTCACGGCGAACATCGCCGGGACGGATCTCGGCGCGGCGGCCTCTCGAATTTCCTCCGTGCTTGGGAAGCTGCCGGCGCCGCCGCGCGGCCTCACGGTGTCTGTGCGGGGGCAGGTGGCGCCGATGACGCTGATGGCGGAGAACCTCCGGCTCGGCCTGACGCTTGCGGGCGTGGCTGTTTTCCTGCTGCTGGCGGCATATTTCCAATCCATCCGCGTGGCCTTCGTGGTCCTGCTGGCGATTCCGTCGGTGCTGGCGGGAGTGACGCTGGCCCTGGCGGTCACGCGGACGACGCTCAACATCCAGTCGTTCATGGGCGCCATGATGGCGGTCGGCATCTCGGTCGCCAACACGATCCTGCTGTGCACGTTCGCCGACCAGTACCGCCGGCGCGGCGCCCCCGCGGCCGCAGCGGCGGCCGAAGCGGCGCGGACGCGTCTGCGTCCCGTGTTGATGACCAGCCTTGTGATGATTGCGGGCATGCTCCCGCTGGCGCTGGGCGCTGCGCAGACCGCGCCCCTGGGAATCGCAGTGATCGGAGGGCTGGCGGCGGCCACGCTGACGACGCTGCTGGCTATCCCTTCCCTGTTCGCGATCCTCGAGGGCCGGGCGGGGACCGCTTCCGCTTCGCTCGACCCGGATGACCCGGCGGGGGCCTATTATGATGGGACGGTTCCGCAGTGAGGATCCAATCATGACCTCGTTGATCGCAGCATTGGCTGCCGGCGCGGCGCTCTGGGCGGCGCAGGAGGCGCCGGCGCCCGCCGTGAACGCCGAAATCGTCGAAGTGGTGGCCAGGCCTATCGGAGGAACGGCGACCGTGCCCGGCGACTTGCGGGCTTTTCGTGAAGTGGACGTCTATGCGCGCGTCTCAGGATTCGTCGAATCGGTAGAGGTTGACCGCGGCTCGCGCGTCCGGCGAGGCGATCTGCTGGCGGCCGTCAGCGCCCCGGAGCTCGACGCCACGCTCGCCGAGGCGCAGGCGCGCGTGTCGGACACCGAGGCGCAGCGTATCGAGGCCGAGGCCCGCCTGGCCGCTTCCGAAAGCACGCTCGCCCGCTTGCGCGAGGCCACGAGGACTCCGGGCGTGGTGGCCGCCAATGACCTGGTGCAGGCCGAAGAGGCGGTCAAAGCGGACCGTTCGCGCGTCGCTTCGATTGCCGGCAAGCTGGAGGCCGCCCGGGCGGCCGTCAAAGCCGCCGACCAGATGCGCCGTTACTTGCGCGTCACCGCCGACTTTGACGGAGTCGTGACCGAGCGCCTGGTGCACGAGGGCAGTTTCGTGGGGCCGGAGAGCAAGAGTGTCTCGCCGATGTTCCGCCTGCAACAGATCGACCGCCTCCGGCTCGTGGCGTCGGTACCCGAGGCGCTGGTCGGCTCAATCCGGAAAGGAGCGCGGATCGAGTTCACTGTATCTACCCATCCGGGCGAGACTTTCTCCGGCCTGGTGGCCCGCCCGGCGCTGTCGCTTGACCGGAAGACGCGGACCATGCCGGTCGAGCTTGACGTCTCAAACCGCGACGGCCGCCTCGCGCCGGGAATGTATGCCGAAGTCGCCTGGCCGGCAGGCCGGGGCCGCACGAGCCTCCTGGTTCCTGCCACTGCGGTCAAGGCCACGACTGAAAAAATCTTCGTGATTCGCGTTGCGGGGGGCGTCGCCGAGTGGGTCGAGGTGCGGCGGGGCGCCACCGAGGGAAGACTCGTCGAAGTCTTCGGCAACTTGAAGCCGGGTGACAAAGTGCTCCTCCGGGCGACGGATGAGATCCGGCCGGGCACGCGGATCCGGCCGGCGGGGAGTTGAGTTGAACTCTGGGGCGGTCCCTCGGGGACTCCCTAAAATTCCTTGCCTCGCCGCTGGAATTTGTGCCGTAAAGTTTTCAGGTTGCAGGGTTGGATCGAGACGCGGGTTGCCCGGTTGCTCTGCTTGCGGTTCTCTTCGCGTCATGATCCGGAGCCACCGCGCGATCGGAGGCGCCCAAGCTGCGGACCGCTCCTTCCGGGGCCGCGCCCCCTTCAGTAGCGGCGCTGAAAAGGGGGGATTGTGTTCCTGTCCCCCCTTCTTTCACTGCACCGGGCCGGCGCCGGTCTGCGGCTCAAGGCGTATTTCGCCGAAGGCGGCTTCGTACTGCTGGATATTGGTGATCAGCACGTTCATCAGCGCTTTCGCCTGCTGGGGGCTCAGGTAGATGCCCTGGAAATTCTGGATCATCACGGTTTCCGGCCCGGTTTGCCGCATCAGGCCGAAGGTCAACAGGAAATCCCACAGGCTCATGCGCAGTTGCACGCTATTGGAATAGTTTTCGCGATAATCAGGCCCGTTTTCAATCCGGACCACGGGTTGCGGCTGTGCGGGGTGCATCGGTGGTTATGGTAGCAGACGCCTGCGGCCGGGGTGCTTCCATCGGAAACGGTCGAAAGCGAAAATGGAAGCCGGCCCATGCCATCCGGCTACCGCCCCGAGGATTTCCCGCGCATCGCCTGGCGGCACGGACCGCTGCGGTTGCCGCTGGGCGAAGGTGTCAGCCTGCTGCTTCCCGATTCCATGATTGCGGTTCAGGGTGCGGATATGCGCCGGTTTCTGGAAGCCTCCGGCAACCGGATCGAAGGCCGGGAACTGGCGGTCGCCGGGCCGGAAGATCTCCGCTGGTTCGCCATTGTGAGCCGCGCCCCGGCGGGCACGGCGCGCCGCCGCGCCGAATGGACCGAGCATTTCGTCGAACCCGACGGCCGCCGCAGCGTGCTGCGGACCGTTGTCTTGCCCGCGGGCGCGGAGTTGCTCCAGATGGAAATCCTGAGCGAAGAAGAGAACGCCTCCCTCGCCATGCAGGAGTCTGAACTGCTGTTGCGGTCAGTGGAGGCGGAGTTGCCGCGTTCCTGGTGGTGGCCCCCAGCGGCCGCCGCCGCGCTGGCGGCGTCGTGGCTGCTCTACAGGCGGCGGGCAGGCCTGAAGAGCCGGGAATCCGGCATGACATGAGGCGGGTTTCCCGAGGATTCTACAGATGCAGGGGCCCAACGAGTGGCGAGTTGTGATCATCGGTATTTCGCCTCTCTCCTCCCTTGGAGCCAGATCAAACAAGAGCGAGCTATCTGCACATGATGCATGGGTGCAAGCAGTTTTAGGGCGCTTTCACTGTGATTCCTTCAAGCGCCATGTGACTCAACGTTTAGACAAAATATGTTCACCAGACATCTTGACAATTTTCAGGGGGGTAAACTCCTTTCTGAGCTGTGGCCGAAAGTCACATAATCACACTTTGGAGCATGGAGGATTACGGCATGCGAAAACGTGTCATCTGGATGTTTGCCTGGATGGTATTGGCGGCGGCTTCATCGATGGGAGCAACCTCCTTCAGGGCCCAGCCGGGAGCGGTCATTGCGTTTTGTAGCTGCGTATACGATGATGTGGGAAACCCGATCGCGAATCAACCCGTGAATTGGAGCGCCTCAGCAGAGCCGTTTTCCGGCTGGCATGCTCACAATGACCCCATACGACATCCTGGGAGTATCAGCCCAGCGGCGGGATCGGCAACGGGGCCGGACGGATGCGCTTAGGGCGTGTATTACGCCACGGACGTTGCAGGCGAATACAGGGTCTAGGCTAATGCATTCCCTTCCGGCGGGTACGTGTTTGATTACTTCATTGTTTACGTCCGCGTCTTCGGCCCAGAACTCATGGAGCTGCCAAATTATCACGTCTATAAGAAGGTTGGAAGCAAGTGGGCGCATCCGTTGTCCCACTGGGCAACCTTTGCGACCGTATACAGAATTCAGCAAATCTGTGAGGAATTCTTCAACCGAACGGGCATCACCGCCGGCATCAACGATATCAGCCTTCCCTGGGGCGGAAGGTTTGATCTGGGGCCGGAGTACGATGGATTGTGGTGGGCTTCGCCTGACCTGCCCCCTTTTTCTCTGCCAGTCGTAATTTGGAAAGCCGGGTTTCATTCTACCTGTCCTGCCATCCCGCCGGAGCCGCCCGTCGCGTGATCTCTTTCCTGCACAGCGGCGCGCAGCAGGCAAGGGCGCGCCCTCAGGGCGCGGCCATCGGCGTACCCTTGCCGGCGAGCACCGCCGTGCGATCCATCCACTCCTGCGGGCGGCCCGGCGGGATGGCCTCCATCCTGCTGGTGGGCTCTGAGCACTGCCGTGCAAACTCCCCCGGCGTGCGATACCCCAGGCTGCTGTGCGGCCTCTCGGTGTTGTACTCCTTTCTCCACGCCTCGATCTTCTCCTTCGCCTCGGCCAGATTCGCGAACCAGTTCGCATTCAGGCACTCGTCGCGCAGCCGGCCGTTGAAGCTCTCCAGACAACCGTTTTGCATCGGCCGCCCCGGCTGAATGTGGACGACTTCGATGCCCTGCCTCTCGCACCAGGCCAGAAAATGGCGGCTCCTGAATTCCGGCCCGTTGTCGCACCGCAGCCGCTTCGGCGCTCCCCATTTGG